>NZ_JBMVQY010000003.1:0-548990 GCF_049537125.1 Limisphaera sp. VF-2 | reverse complement strand
CGACTCAATCGTGTCAAAACCACCCTGCATACCCACCCCCAAAGTACCCCACCCCTCCCGCTTGACCAGCGACAAAAAATCCTACCCTCAGCCCCCCGCCCCCCGGGTGTTGGACCGCCATGAGCCATCGACCCGCGATGTCCGATAGTGTGAAACCATTTCAAAGGAGAACGAGCGGGTGATCGAGCACAACCTCTGCCCGCAAAACGCCGATTCGCAGTTGCAGCCGGGACGCACCGGCCCGCCTCTGGAATCGGTGGTGCCCGCCGGGCGAATCCACAGGGTCGGCCGGGGCGCACCTCATCAGCCGGGGCTCGATCGCTGTCCCCACACTGCCGGACCGCCGAAGCGAGCCTCCCCTGGTCGTCTGGTGCCATCAGGCCGCGCCCGCGTGTTTCATCCGGCAGTCCCCACTTCCGATTACCGAACGGAAGGCCCTTCTGCAACAGGGCCGGTGCCACGGTGCAGCACGACCCCGAACGAGTCGCCGGCCCCCCAGGGATTGGTCCGCACTGCGCCCTCCTCCGGAGCGAACCATGACCAGCCGGCCCCGGCTCGCGATAACGAAAGACACCGGGACGCCCAAGAAATGTGCGGGTGGCTTGCGTCACCTCCGGACCGATACATCGAGAACGCAAGCACCCGATGCTCGAAACCTGAAAGGCGCCGGGTCGAAGACCCTGGACGGACCGGCTGCGCGGCGCGGCGCGCGACGAGGTACCAGAGCCCGGCTCACCCTCGGTCGGGAGGGCAGCCGCGAATTTGGCACGGCCCGAAAAGCCACCGCATCACAGGAGGGTCGACAGAGCTCGTGCGGGGCCCGGAGGAATCATAGCCAGGATCCAGCCCGAAGCTTCGGATTCCCGGTTCTTTGGCAGCTCCCGAGCGCACTCGAACGTGGGAGCAAAGCTTTCACCCCCGGTGGTGCCAAGTCACGACCTCGACGACTTGCAGCCTTTGGGCGACAGCAGAAAGGCCCACCAAGGGCTGCCCAAGTGCGCTTGTGGAGGCGGGGATGAGAGGGTCGCCCTCGCGCCGTTTTTTGGAAAAAAGCGGGAATTCTTTGGCGAGCCTGCCCTGCGGTTGCGCTGCGCCGGCGATGCGGCGGATGAATGAACGGGATCGGTACGTCTTCGAAGTGTTCGTGAATCGAGGCTTGCCCGGCCGACCCGTCCGTGCTTTCTCCGGTGCATGCAACGGATGTTGTTCTGCCTGGGCCTGGCCTGCCTGACGCAATTCCCTTCCCCTTCCGCGGCGCAAGACTGGTGGGTGTATTTCGGAACGTACACGGGCTCGGGCAGCCGGGGCATTTATGTTTCCCGCTTCGATCCCATTCGAGGCCGCCTGACGCCGCCCCAACTGGCTGCAGAGGTTCCCCATCCCAGTTTCCTGGCCGTCCACCCGAAGGAGAGGTTTCTTTACTCCGTCAGCGAGCTGGGGGATGGCAAAGGTCGGGCCGGACGCGTGGTGGCTTACGCGACGGACCGACGGACGGGCAAGCTGCGGCAACTGAACGAGCAGTCCTCCGGCGGGGACGGTCCCTGTCATCTGGCGCTGGAACCGCGCGGACGGTCGGTCTTTGTGGCCAACTACAGCAGCGGCAGTGTTGCGGTGCTCCCGCTGGACCGGGAAGGGCACGTGGGCGTGGCGAAAACGGTGATCGCGCACACTGGCTCTGGGGCGCATCCGCAGCGGCAACGGGGGCCGCATGCGCATCAAGCCATCCCCAGCCCGGACGGGGCCCATGTGCTGGTTTGTGACCTGGGGATCGATCAGGTCCGGGTGTACCGGTGGCAGGCGCGGACCGGCGAACTGGCGCCCCACGATCCACCTTTCATGGCCCTGCCCGCCGGGTCCGGTCCGCGGCATTTGGCGTTTCATCCCAACGGCCGATGGGCGTACGTGCTCAATGAACTCAACAGCACCCTCACCGTGTGCCGTTGGAACCGCCGTGGCGGGACCCTGGAGGCGTTGGCCACGGTCTCCACACTGCCCGAGGGTTTCGATGCCGCCAACAACACAACGGCAGAAGTGGCCGTGCATCCGTCGGGGCGGTTTGTGTATGCGTCAAACCGCGGGCACGATTCCCTGGCCATGTTTGCCGTGGACGAGCAAAGCGAAGGCGTGCGACTGCTGGGGCACGTGCCCACGGAGGGTCGGACGCCGCGGCATTTCGCCATCGATCCGTCAGGTCGCTGGTGTTTGGTGGAGAACCAGGACAGTGACCAGGTGGCGGTTTTCCGGGTGGAAGCTGGCTCGGGACGGCTCGTGTTCACGGGTCATGTGATCCGGGTGCCGCGCCCGGTATGTGCGGTGTTTGTACCCATGGAGGGGCGCTAGGACGGCAGGCATCGCACCGGGCCGATGGAGGCGGGCTCAACCCGGGCTGAACCAAATTGCCCAAACTGAGCAAGAATTGCCGGGCGGGTCAGTGGCGAGAAAGAACCGGCGGCCGGCTTGCGCCGGCCGCCAGAACCAAACCCAAGTTCAGAAGCGCGCGGGAGGGCAAAACCCTCACGCAGAGGGATTTGAAGGCGGGACGTTGTGTTTCGGACATGGAAGGTCCGAAACGGCGTGCGACATCGCAATGGGTTCGCTGCACTGCAATGTCGTTTTCATGCTTGCACTCAGAGCATCCTCCGTGCCGAGTCGAGGGATCTGCACTTCAAAGCCGAATCCAGGCCAGAGACTCGACGAAATCGGGCGTCGCGTGGCTGAAGTTCGACGGATGCTGTCCTGAAACGAGACGATGGAAGCTGGGGCGAGCCCGTTGCAGGCAAACCGCCATGGCTTTCGAAAGGCCGACGGCCCACCCGGAGTCGGTGGGCCGTCGTGGGCAGGCTGAAGCAACTATCGCCGGGTGTCCTAGACCGTGGGCACCGAAGGCGGATTCTTGAAGATGTCGTGGATGCCGGGCATGGGCGGTTTGAGCGTGCGGAACGGTCCCCACGTCATCTTGGAGCAGTCGGTGTAAACCAGCTCCGGCCCGTACTTGAAGTTGGAATTCAAGATGTCGTCCCACTGGACGGCTGCCCCGCTGTAGGCGGCTTCGCGGCCCATGATGGCGGTCAAGGTGCTGTCGGTGACGTTCTTGGTTTCGTTGAGCTCGGTGCCCTTGACGATGGCCTCGATGAGGTCCACGTGCTCCTGAACGTAGGGGTTGCGGCCTTCGGGCCGAACGCGGATGGGTTTGTCGCCGGCGGGTCGGATCAGGCCCGCGGGGTCTGCAGTGCCCCGCGTGCCGACGACGGCTTCACTCACGGAGGCCCAGGAACGCTTGATCTGGCCGCAATAACTGTGCATGCGCACGCCGTTGCGGTACTCGAATTCCACCGCGAAGTTGTCCCAAATCTCGCCGGATTTGTCCCCCAACTGCTGGCGCGCGCCCATGCCCCAGGCGCGGATGGGGTGATCTTTCATGATCCAGTTGCAGACGTCGATGTTGTGGACGTGCTGTTCGACGATGTGATCCCCGCAAAGCCAGATGTAGTGATACCAGTTGTGGATCTGTTTTTCGAGGTCGGTATTGCCGCGATCCCCGCGATGCCAGATGGGTCCGCCGTTCACCCAGTAAGCGCGCAGGGCGGTGATGTCGCCGATGGCGCCGTCCCAGATTCGCTTGATGGTTTCGATGTAGCTGGCCTGGTGACGGCGTTGGGTGCCGGCGGCGACTTTGAGGCCCTTGCGTTGAGCCTCTTCGCCGGCGGCGTACATGATGCGGCAGCCCGGACCGTCCACCGCCACCGGTTTTTCCATGAACACATGCACGCCGCGTTCCACGCAGGCCTTGAAGTGAGCCGGACGGAATCCGGGGGGCGCGGCCAGGATGGCATAGTTCACGCCGGGCTGCTCGAGCGCCTTGAGATAGGCGTCGAATCCGCTGAAACATTTGTCCTCGGGCAGCCCGAAATGTTGGTGACCGCGGCGCGCTTGGTCCGGAAAAATGTCGGCCACGGCAACGATCCTGGCTTCGACTCCCACAATCTTGGCCGCTTCGAGGAAGTCATTTCCGGCGCCGCCGCCGCGGCCGCCGATGCCGATGATCACCGCGTTCAACGTGGGTCTGGCCTGGGCACGAACCACGGCGGGAAAACTCACCGCGGCGGCCGCCGTGGCGGCGGCAAGGGAGGAGGTTTTGAGGAACTGCCGGCGGCTGACCGCCGGGGTGGTGGTTGTGGCTTGCTGGTCCTTCATAGTGCTTGGTTTGGTTCCTGTTTTCTTCCGAATCGGTTTTACAGCTTCGGACGTTGGACGGAAGGGAAAACTTCACGCGAAGTTCCGGTTCAATCCCGCTCGGTGCCGCTGATCCAGTATTTCTTCATTTCCTCAGGCGGTGGGACTTCGAGGGGCCGAACGATGCGGAAGCCCACGAAAGGCGCATCGGTCAACCACCAGATGCTCTTGGGCAACTGGGGATCGCGCATTTTCCAGGAGCGGTCGGACGGCCGGCGGGCCGCGCTGCGCAATCGCCAGGGAGGATCGTCGTACGAACCGCCGCGGGTGACGTGGGGATAGGGCCGGGTGGCGCGATTCCACGGGTTGACCAGCACTTCCGTGCCCGGGGCCAGGAGTTTCTCGTAGGGTTCGTACTGGTCGAGGCACCATTCGGCGACATTGCCGTGCATGTCGTACAAGCCCCACGGGTTGGGCTTTTTGCGGCCGACCTTTTGATACTTGAAGTCGCTGTTGTCCTCGTACCACGCGTACTGATCGAGCAGGGTTACATCGTCGCCAAACGAATAGGCCGTCGTGGTGCCGGCGCGGCAGGCGTATTCCCACTCGGCCTCGGTGGGCAGCCGGTAAAAATGCCCCGTTTTGGCGCTGAGCCACTGGCAATACTTGTTGGCCGCGTGGTGGGTCATGCTGATCGCCGGGTAGCCGTCCTTCCCCATGCCGAAGCTCATCTCCGTGTAGGGCTTGGAGGGACGGGCGACGGCATCGGCCAGTGGGTCGGTGGGGTTTTCGACCCCCAGTTCCTGTCGGATGCGCTTTTCGTCGTCCGGGTACATGAACAGCTCAAACTCGTTCCAGGTCACCTCGCACATCCCGATCCAGAAGGGCGCGATTCGGACCCTGTGCGCGGGTCGTTCGTCCGGGCGGCCTTCCGGGTCGTCGTCGCGACTGCCCATGATGAACTCGCCGCCGGGCACAGGGATCATGACATAACGGACCTGGGTGCCGGGGATGGTGTTGGTGTAGGGCTTCATCTCGGCTTCGGTGCGGACGTCCAACTTGGCCATGATGGCCTGATAGATGGCCGGGATGGTGTTGACGTCGCTATCCGCCAGGGAGGGAAGGAGTCCGGCCGGCTGGCCCTCGGTCTCGCCGGTGGCGGTGCAGAACTGGTAGCGCCAGCTCGGGCGGTGGTTGGTGGGGGCAAACAACAAGAACACCCCTTCAGGCACGGGCAGTGCACCGGTAAATCGTTCGAGGCCCGAGCCGAGTTCTTTGAGCGTGCGAAGCCGGTCCGGCGCCTCGAACTGTACGAGGGCGGCCTGCTGACCTTCCTCGGAAAGGATCAAGAGTCTCTGCGGAGGGGGTCCGGGAAGGACAAAAACGTTGTCCACGGGCCTGGACCACTCGAGGCGGGTTTCCGCCCCAAAAGCGACACTGTAACGGTCGGCGTGCGTGACCGGACGAAGTCGCAGCCCCGGTTGCCCCGGCTGGTAAAAGATGAAGTCAGGCAGCCCGGTCGCGCGCAGGTGGGCGATGGCATAGGCGGTGCCCGGGGGCAGATCAGGCACATTGCCAAGCACCTCCGGTTGTCCGGTGTCAAACCGGCTCAACACCAGTTCGGAAGGCGGATCGCCCACGAGGCCGAGGGCAACTTCGGCCAGATTGGTCCCCAGGCTGAGGCGATTGGGTCGGGCCACCGGGTGTTCGATGGGGAACTGGGACAGGCTGCGGAGCTGCGTGCCCGTGTTGCGCAGCAACGTGATCAAATTGGGATCCGGGCTGTTGTAAATGCTGCCGAGGATCAGGTCAGCCAGCGGGGTGTTTCCCTCTCCACCGATCTCGCAAGCCAGCACCACGTTGGGCCCCATGACCTCCAGGGGAACCTCGCGCGGCTGGGAGGCCATGGTTGGCGAGGGCGCTTCGAGCAAAACCAGGAGGTTGGCATCCGCGGAGGTGATGGCCAGGGCATCGCGCTGCGGGTGGAGAAGTCGGCCCACGCTGATGCCGGTGACGCCGCGCACGCCACTGGCCCGGTTGTCCTCGGCCCACGTGTATTGGCCGGGCTGGAGCTGGTAGGCGAAACGACATTTACCGCTCGACTTGTCCACGATGACGAGGTCCATCCGGCCGTCCCCGTCGAAATCGCCCGAGGCAAAGAACTCCAGCGGGCTCTCGTAAACGAACGGGACTTGTGCGGTCGAAAGCAGGGTTCCCAGGGCCAGGAGCAGGAGCGCCCGGGGGACGAACAACAAACGCCGGCCCCGGCCAATTCGGGCACCTGGGGAGGGACATCGGCTGCCGCTGGCGACTTCAGTCGGACCCCCAATCAAGTGTCTCATATGCGATCGCAGCCTAATGACGGCAGCCCGAATGTCAGCAAAAAACCACAGGTAGAACCCGGCAGCGGGCGACGACTCCGGGGCAGCCGCGAAGCACCTCTGCATTTCAGCGCGCACTGATCCGCGCGTGCGCCTTACAGCCCGGGACAGAAGAGTCTGCGCTTTATGGCTTGTTTCCCTGCCGGAAGCCCAGGGCGTGGATTCGCCGCGGCATTGCGGCCGGGGACGACCATGCCTTCGCGTGTGGCCGTCTCCAAACTGTTTCAGGAGCGTTGGGAACAAGCCGCGTCGGTCCAATCGGGCCCCTCTCTGCAAAGCAGGAGACCCGAATGTGATCCGTGGGCTGCGCCGCTAACAACCCGCTGGGCCAATGCCGGCCCAAGCCATGATAGCGGGTGGCCGGGCAAAGCCACGCGGCCACTTTTTCGGCGCCCGGGCTTACGAAGCTTTTGACGACGAGGAAGCGCCCGGCCCGGGTATCGCAAACGGAGAATCCGGGGGGGACGGCGCAGGCAAGGGTCCCGGAGCTGATTTCCGAGGTTGAAACCACCGAAAGCGCCGAGGGACGGATCGCCACGGCAGGCGGACAAGATCGCGGCGCCGGGCAAACTCGTCGAGAAACACGGCCAGCATGCTCTGGAGTCGCCGGCACTGTCGATGCAGCAAAACGGCCGCGACTCCGGGGAGGCCCACCAGCCACACCCAGGACAGTGGTCGTGCCGGTCCCGAGGCGTTTGCCAGCGTAAGCCCGCCCAGCAGGGCCAGCATGAACGCGGCCCGCGCGCCCAACGACCACACCGGGCGCAGTCGGAAGCAAAGTCGGCGTCTGCCCCCCGGATAGAGTTCGATGGCACTGACGACGCGCACCGCGGCCCACGGACCTGCAGCGGCTTCGAAATCGTAGGGACTCCAGCCCGTGTCGGGTCGCACCGACCATCCGGCCTGTTCCAACTCACCCATGATGGCATGCAGCACGGCCACGCGGTCCACCTCTCGTTCACTCCAGAGGTCCACGCGGTCCAACCGGAACCGCCCCCGGCGCAGGGCCACGGCTTCGAGAGAATCGACGGGCCGGTGGGCACGCAGGCGCCAGGGCATCCGTTCGCGATATCGCGCCCATCCCCGGACCACCGGTTGGAGCGCAAACAACAGGGCCACCAGCGGGCGGGACCACCAGCGTCTCTTTGCCGGGGACAGCGGGGCCTGTGCGGCCGCCAGCACGCAGACCGCCACCGACAGCGTCAGGCTCGTCAAGGCCAACCAACCCAGCAGCGGCACAGTAAAACCAAGAAGGCCCAGTGGCAGAGTGACCAGAAGGTGAAACTCCAGAGTCGTCAGGAGCATTAACCAGCCGGCCGGCTCGGCGGCGTAAAGGGTTTGAAACCAGCCGGTGCCAAAGATGCCATGATAGATCACAGGTCGGCCAAGCCACACGCCCACGGCGCCGGCCCCGTAGATGCGTCCGCGCCACCGGCCCCCACCCCACGGGTTGAAGTACTCGGGATGCTTACGCATGAGCAGCGCCTCGGCCTCTCCGTAGCCGGCCTGCTGGCGCAGGTAGGCGCGCACGGTGGACCGTCGATAATGCCAGACGAGTGCCGAGGGCGAGTACGCCAGGGAATAACCGGCCTGTAACAGTCGCCAGCAAACGTCCACGTCGTCGCCTGCTTTTCGGAAAACGGGGTCGAATCCCCCCACGGCTTCGAGGGCCCACTTGTAAAAGGCCATGTTGCAGCCGGGCAGGTGCTCCGCCTGCCGGTCGGTCAGCAGCACGGGCGCAGGGCCGCCGGGCGAAACCATCACAGCCGCGGCCACGGGCGAATCGTCCGGGGGCAACAAATTCGGCCCACCGATGCCCACGGCGCGGCTCTGCACGAGATCCTGCACCAGGAAGTGAAGCCACAATTCGTCGGCGCGACAATCCGCATCCGTAAAGGCGATGATCTCGCCGGTGGCAGCAGCGATTCCGGTGTTTCGAGCGGCGGAAAGTCCGAGATTCTGTTCGTGCCGGATCACGCGCACGCCGGGAAACCGGGCGGCCACGGCCGGGGTTTCGTCCGTCGACCCGTCGTCCACCAGGATGACCTCGTAATCCGGGTACTGCAGGCACTGCAGCGACGCCAGACATTGCGGCAGGGTCCGGGCGCCGTTGTAGCTGGCCACCACGACTGATACGCGGGGCGCGCGCGGCAAGGGGAACAGAGGCGCGCGATGAAACTGGCGTTGGACCGTGGCAAACGCGGGTTTCGGCTGCCGATCCCGCGTGGTCAATCCCATGGCCCAGTCCAGAATCGGATGACCGCCCCGGTGCCATTCATCCGTGAGGCTGAACACAACGATGCCGGCCAGGCCGCAGCGGAAAGCCTCCTCGATCTGCCACTCCAACAACTCGGCCTGCCGGTCCAATCCTTCGCGCAGGGCGTCCACGCCGCATTCACTGATCACCACGGGTCGGTCTCCGGCCAGCATTTGCAGGCGCGCCAAATAATTCCGGTAGGCCGGCCGGTGATGAAGGTAAACGTTGAAGGCGACAAAATCGGCGCCGGTCACCTGCAGGTATTCCGTCGGGGGATAATTCGCGTAAGTACACAAAACCTCCGGATCGAGGGCCCTGACGATGGCCACCAGCCCGTCGAGAAACCGACTCACCCGCTCCGGGCCGGACCATCGCACGATGTCAGGAGGGATCTCGTTGCCGACGCAGTAGGCGAAGACGGCCGGATGACCGGCACACTGTTCGACGGCACGCCGGACCTCGTCCCGGGCCCGTTGTTGCAGCTCGGGAGTGTCCAAGAAGCAGAGATGATGCGGCCACAGAAGATCGATCCATACGTACACCCCTCGCTCGGCGGCCAGGTCGAGGAACCACCGGGGCGGCGGGGTGTACACGCGGACCACGTTGGCGCCCAGGGCCCGGACCAGGTCCAGATCCCGGGCTGCCGTGGAGGACGGAGGAAAAGGCCGGCCCTCGGCGTCCGGAGCCATGGGAGCGTACGCCACGCCTTTGACGAAAAACTTGTCGGAGCCCAGTCGGAAGAACTTTCCATCCAGGCGCACCCGACCCGTCCGAGTTTCTGCGCTTGTCATCGACACTGGTTGGACGCACCCGAGCCGTCCCGTTGTCAAAACTCCTGCCGGGAATAGCAGAGCCGGAAAAGGGCAGCAAGGAAGCGCTGCCGCGGATCAATCCCACTGCGAAGACCGCAAGTCCGATCCGGATTTCTCCGGCCATAACGCGGACGACCGCGAGTCCCTCGACCCGGCGGCGACCCTCTCGGGAGCTTCGTCCCCCGGGCTCGCCAGGCCCGGAAAGGGCGCCACCCGAGCAGGCCCATCGCGGGGGGCCGGGCCTGTCCACCCGGAATTCTCCTCCTGCAAGGTGGGACGAATTGCGGAAACGCGGTCACCTGGGACGCTGCTCTGGGCAGGTGAATCCCCGCCCCAATGGGGCAGGCACAAGCTGCGCTGCCGTCGCGTGGCCTTTCCAACCCTCGAGGGGCAGGGTTGGAATGAATCGGCATGGGGCCGCCCTGGAGGATCGTCGCCTGCAGCGTTGGCGCAGGCGGGAGCCCCGGCGCCGCAAATGCGATCGCCATCGCGCCTGAAGTTTTCGCCCGCGATGGCTCGGGGCCTTTCGGGCCCGCCCCTCACGGCGAAGCCGACAGACAAGGGCACCTCCTCGAATCCGTCAAATCCGGGCCTCAAATATGAAAATGCGCCGCTGGAGATCGGAGGTGCGATTTTACGGTTGACCCGGCGGCCCGGCTTCGGGCCAGTTGAGGTGGCATGGGAATGCCCTATCGGATTTCAACGCTGCTCTACTGCTTTAACGAGCAGGACGAGCTGTTGCTGATGGAGCGACGACGCGAACCGAACCGCGGACTGTGGAGTCCCTGTGGCGGGAAGTTGCGGACCGACCAGGGGGAATCGCCCTACGCCTGCGCTTGTCGCGAGGCACTCGAGGAACTGGGGCTGCGTCTGTCGCCGTCGGATCTGCACCTGACGGGCCTGGTCAGCGAGCACGGATACCAGGGACAAGCCCACTGGCTGATGTTCCTCTTCGAGGTGAAACCGCGGCTGCGGACACTGCCGCCCCCGCACGAAGAGGGCCGGTTTGCTTTCTTCCGCTGGGAAGAGCTGATGCAACTGCCGCTGCCCGAAACGGACCGCCAAAGCATCTGGCCCTGGTTCCGGCAACACCGCGGCGGGTTTTTCGCGGCTCATTGCCATTGCCACCCGGATGGGCGGCACGAGTGGATTCTGGAAGAATCGCGCCCCGCCTGCGGGATCGGTGCAGCCATCGCCGTTTCTTCCCGGGGATGAACGAGCCCGTCCTGGATCTGCAGAGCGACGCCTTTTTCATGGGCGAGGCGTTGCGCATGGCGCGACGAGCCCTGGCGGCCGACGAGGTGCCGGTGGGGGCGGTCGTGGTGCGTGCCGGCCGGATCATCGCGCGCGCCTACAACCAGGTGGAACTGCTGCGAGATGCCACCGCGCATGCGGAGATGCTGGCCCTGACGCAGGCGGCAGCCGCGGTGGGCGACTGGCGTCTGACCGACTGCACCCTCTACGTGACCAAGGAGCCCTGTCCGATGTGTGCCGGAGCCATTGTGCATGCCCGCCTGGCGCGGGTGGTGTTTGGTGCGGCGGACGTAAAGGCCGGCGCCGCCGGCACGGTGCTGAATCTGCTGCAGTTTCCCACGTTCAACCACCGCTGCGAAGTCACCGGCGGCGTGCGCGCGGAAGAATGCCGGGCGCTGTTGCAGGAATTCTTTCGCCAAAAACGGCGGGAAAGCCGCGCATCGGCGCCGCCTCAAGAACCGCCCTTGAACGGGGCCGACCCGGAGCCTCCCGAGCCCCCGGGCTCCAACGGCAGTTAGGATCTCGACCCGTCCGAGGGAGCCGGGCACTCACCCGGCGGCCTCCGCCCGATGCGCAGCCAGTTGCAGCGCCAACCGGAGCGCCGCCTCCATGCTGGTGGGATCGGCCTTGCCTTGCCCTGCAATGTCGTAGGCCGTGCCATGATCCGGAGAGGTGCGGATGAAGGGCAGGCCCAGCGACCAATTCACACCGGTCTCGAACGCCACGGCCTTCAGGGGGGCCAGCCCCTGGTCATGGTACATGGCCACGACGGCGTCAAAGCGACCTTGTAAGGCGTGGTAGAACACAGTGTCCCCGCTCAAAGGTCCGACGACGTCCCAGCCCCGGGCGTGCGCCCGCGCGACGGCCGGCGCGATGATCCGCTGTTCCTCGTCGCCGAAGGCGCCGCCCTCGCCGCAGTGCGGGTTGAGCCCGCAGACGGCCACCCGGGCGCGCGGCAACCGGAGCATCCGACAGGCCTCGACCGCGCAGGCGATGGTGCGCAGGACCCGGGCCCCGGTCAGTCGTTGGGGAACCTCCTTCAATGCGATGTGCACGGTGGCCAGGGCCACCCGCAGCCAGCGCCCCCGGGCGTCCGGGCCCAACAACATCATCACCGGCTCCGGTTCCTGCGCCAGCGCGGCCAGAAATTCTGTCTGTCCCACGAACGGAATGCCGGCGCGTTGGATGGCCTCTTTGTTGACCGGGGCCGTGACGATCGCATCGAGTTCTCCGCGCAGACACGCCAAGCCGGCGGCTTCGAGCCAAGCCACGGCAGCCCGGGCAGCCTGCGCGTCTCCGGACGACAACCGGTCGGGCAACGGTTCCGACAGCGGGTTCAGCACACGAATCGCCGGCTCGGCGGGACTCCCGGCTCTGGCATGGACTCGATCCGTGGTGAGCCCGACATGCCGCGCCCAGGGAACCCAATGCCCCGGATCGCCGAAGACCACAAACTCCACCGGAGCGGGCAATTCGGAAGGATGCTGAAGGAGACGGGCCAACGCCTTGGCCGTGACCTCCGGCCCAATGCCGGTAACGTCGCCGAGAGTGATACCAATCCGCAAGGGCATGGGAGAAACCGGCGACTCCCGCCGGTCCCGCGCGAATCAGAAGTAACGCACGAAGGTCTTGGCGCGGAGCTTGTCCACGTACCGCTTTTGCAGCCGGGCCCGCTCCTCGACCACCAGCGTGCGCTCGATTTCCTCGCGCAATTCGCTCAGCGGCCGGATGCGTTCCGGCCGGGCCTCGTCCACCCAAAGCAGATAACAGGCCTCGGGCAGGTCTACCACCTCACTGCAGGTGCGCGGCGGCAGGGCGAACGCGACGTCGGCCAGCTCCTTCCGCAGAACGGAGCGCTCGACCCAGCCCCAGTCGCCGCCCTGGGCGCGTTGCGCCCCCTCGGAGTACACGGTCGCCATTTCCGCAAAATCGGCCCCCTCCAGAATGCGGGAGCGAATTTCCGCGGCCAGTTGGCGAACCCGGGCCGCATCCTCCGGGCTGCGCTTGTTGAGCACAATCATGCGCAGTTTCACCTCCGGCTCGGCACGAAACTTGTCCTGATTGGCCCGGTAATACTGCTCGATCTTGTGCGGCGAGATGATGACCTCGCGGGAAATGTTCCGGTTGCGCAGGATCTCGACGATGATTTGCTCGCGGACCTGCCGCCGGAACCGTTCGAGGGTCAACCCCTCGGCCTGAAGGGTTTTGACCATGCGGACGCGGTCGCCCCCGAATTGCTCGCGCAACCGTTCATTGACGGCCTCTTCCACGATGGCCTCGGGGAGCTGGTATCCGGACTGCTGCCAGTCCTGCAGAATGAGCTGGCGTTGCACCAGTTGCTCGACGTTCTCCTCGACCACCTGATTGAGCTTCTGGCGAAAGGTTTCCGGGTCGTTCCGGTACTGGCGCTGCAACAGGCCCAGCGCAGGAATGACGGATCGGTTCACCTCCTCCAGCGTGATGACCGAGTCGTGCACCACGGCACGAATGCCGTTGACCAGCTCTGCCCCGCCCGCGCTGATGGCCACCAGGCAGGCCGCCAACCACCCTCCCACCATTGCTCTGCTCTTCATCGCGCTGCGCCGGATGGTACGGTCAGGCCCCACCGGGTCAAGCACCGTGGGCTGCTTGCGACACGGGCGGCAGACTGGCAGATTGGCGGTCCATGCGACAGCGGTTGCGGATCTGGGCCGAGGCTTTGGAAACGTTCGTGCTCGAAGTCATCTTCGAGCAGCGCCACGACTGGCGCGCCCGGCTCACCCGCGGGTTCCTGCTGGCGTGCTCGAAATTGTTCGGTCTGGCCGTCAAACTGCGGCGCTTTCTTTACAATGTGCGCATTTTGCGGGACACGACCGTCGGAGTGCAGGTCATTGCCATCGGCAACCTGACCGTGGGGGGCACGGGCAAGACGCCGGTGGTGGAAAAGTTTGCCCGGGAACTGCGGGATGCCGGTCGGAACGTGGCCATCCTGTCGCGGGGGTACCGCGCCAAGCCGCGCCCGTTCCATGAATGGCTCCTGGACAAACTGCTGTTCCGCGAGGACACCACCCCGCCCCGGGTCGTGTCCGATGGCAGGTCGCTGTTGCTGGACAGCGAAATGGCCGGAGACGAGCCCTACATGCTGGCGTCCAATCTCCGCGACGTGGTGGTGTTGGTGGACAAGAACCGCGTCAAGGCCGGCCGGTACGCGGTGGAACGGTTCGGATGCGACACCCTCCTGTTGGATGACGGATTTCAGTACTGGGACCTGCAGGGTCGGCGCCACGACGTGGTGTTGGTGGACGGACAACAGCCCTTTGGCAACGGACATTTGTTGCCGCGCGGCACGCTGCGGGAGCCGCCCTCGCACCTCGCCCGGGCCAGCACCGTCTTCATCACCAAGAGCAACGGCAAAACCCAGGAACTGCGCCAGCTGATCCGGAAACTGAATCCGCGCGCCCCGATCATCGAATGCGTGCATCGTCCCCTCTACCTGGAGGACGTCTTCACCGGGCAACGGCTGGAACTCCCGTACCTGAAAGATCGTCCGATTGCCGCGCTGAGCGGCATTGCCCAACCGGAGAGTTTCGAGCAGAGCCTGGTAACGCTGGGTGCGCGCCTGGTGTACTCGAAGCGGTTTGCGGATCACCACCGATTCACCCTCCAGGAGGTGCTCAACGTGATCAACCGCGGCAAACGCCGCGGCGCCGAGGCCATTATCACCACGCAAAAAGATGCCGTCCGCTTTCCCAAGCTGGACCGCCGCGATCTGCCCATCTACTTCATGCGGGTGGAAATCGAGATCATCGACGGGGCGGAAAGCTTCCGCGACTGCGTCCGACGGATCTGCTTTCAATAATGGGCGAGGCGCTTTTGTACCTGGTGGCGCGCGCTCTGGTGGCAGGGCTGCAGGCGTTGCCCCTGGGACTGGTCGCCCGGTTGGGGCGGTGGGGTGGCGGCCTGGCCTGGTGGCTGGACGGGCGCCACCGCCGCGTGGCACTGCGGAATCTCCAACGGGTGTTCGGAGGGGAACTCTCGCCGCGGGCCATCCGTGCCCTGGCGCGCGAACATTTTCGCCGACTCGGCGAGAACTACTGCTGCGCCATCAAAACCGCGGCCATGTCCCCGGAGGCGCTGCGCCCGCACCTGCAATTCGTCGGGACCGAGATCCTTCGCGAGGGGCGCAGCGACCAACCGCCCCGCAGCCGCGTCATTGCCCTGGGCCACTTCGGAAATTTCGAACTCTACGCCCGGTTCGGCCAGTTCGCGCCCGAGTTCCAGTGTCTGACCACGTACCGGGCGTTGCGACAACCTTCGCTGAACCGGTTGCTGTTGCAGCTCCGGGAACGATCCGGCTGCCGCTTTTTCGAGCGGCGCAGCGATGCAGCCGCGTTGCGCGCCGCCATCCGGCCCACGGGGGTGCTGGTGGGCCTGCTGGCGGACCAGCGCACGGGTGGACGCGGCCTGGCCGTGCCCTTTTTCGGACATCCGTGTTCCACCTCGCCCGCCGTGGCGCTGTTTGCCCTGCGCTATCGTCTGCCGCTGCACGTGGCAATCTGCTACCGCACCGGACTCGCCCGGTGGAGCATCGAGCTGGGTCCGGAGATCCCGACCCGGCTCCATGGGCGACCCCGGCCCGTTCCAGACATCCTGCGCGATGTTCATGCCCAGTTCGAAGCGGCCATCCGTCGGGACCCGGCCAACTGGTTCTGGGTGCACGATCGGTGGAAACACCCCGGTCGTCCGAGCCCTGCCCGCGCCGTCGCGCCGGCGGGCGGGGTCTGAAGAAGGTCCTGGCCTGCTTCAGCTTTCCGGGGAGCCCTCCGGCCAGGGAAGCTGCGGGGGCGGCGGCATCGGACTTTGCGGGTCAGCGGCTTGTTCGGCAAACGCCCGCCACTGCTCCATGAGGCGCAGCACCGCGGGCAGGTGCAGTCCGCGCATGTCGTTGGGATAGGTCCGGAGGTATCCGGCCGCCAACCGCAGGAGGGCCGCCGCAGGGCCCGACCGCCCTTTCTGCAGATGAACAAACGCCCCTGCCAGTTGGATCAGGGCCTTGTAGAAATTGGCCTCGGTTGACCCGCGCCTCTCCAACCAAAGGTCCTCCAACACGTCATGGGCTTCGTAATACTGCTGCCGATTGAAGCAGTCGAAATACGCGAGGTACCGCGCGTCCCACGAGCGGCCGGCCCATGCCGAGGTCAGTTCCTTTATCGCGGGTTTTTTGGAGCTCACGAGAGAGCGGGCGTGCAGGGAAGGAACGGCCGCTGGTCAACCCCCGGGCCACAAGCTCCGGTCGGCCGTACGCGGGGGACCGTCTCGGGCACCGATCGCATGCACCTCAGGGCTCGCTGGTGATGCGGGACCAGTCCACGTTCTGCGCCAGGGCATAGAGCTGAAAGGCCTTCTCGTTTTGGATGAGGACCGCCCGGACCACCGCCGAATCGTCGGCCCGACCCAGGTTCAGAAAGCTGTCCGGGATGATCCCAACCCGTTTGTGGGCGTAGATCAGGGCAAAGGTCGCCTGTGCCAATGCATAATAGGGCAGGTCCTTGTAGGCGCCCTCGGCCACGTCTTCCACCACGTCGGCCAGAAACTCCAACTGGTCCACCAGATGAGGAAACTGCGGCTCCTGGATCTGGGTGAACTCCAGTTTCCATTGAGGCAGGTGCCGCAGCACCTTTTCGACCACCGCAGGGGTGATGGTGCTGGCTCCTCGATTGACGAAGGCAGCGATCTCGCCCATGCGCGCAGTCTAGGTCATTGCCGGCGGCTCTCAAGGCGAAAGGCTTCCCGCTGCCCTCTCGGCCGGGAGGTCTGCCGGGATTCGAGAGCACGCCGCCCCGCAGGCGGGTCCCGGAGGTCCAATTCGTGGTGGTCGGCGGCCGGGGCTGCCGAGGGCGCCATCCCGACGCCCCCGGCATCACATTTCTTTGCTGAGCCGCCACGGCGGTTCGACTACCCTGCCGGGCCATGGACGAGGGCATGCCCCTGGAGCGGATCGATCCCACCCACCTCCGATGTCGGCACCGTCGCTGGTTGGATTTTGGCGGCTGCGATTACCTTCGTCTGGCTCACTCCCCGGCGATCGAACGCGCCCTGTTGGCAGCGGTGAAGCGGCATGGCTGGAACGTGGCCGCCTCCCGTCTGACCACCGGCAATCATCCGATCTACGCCCGGGTGGAACGCAAGTTGGCCCGGTTCTTCGGCGCAGAAGCCGCGTTGCTGTTGCCCACCGGCTACGTCGCACCTCTGGCTGTGGCCCAGGCGCTGGCCGGTCGCTTTACCCATGCGCTGGTGGACGAGGAGGCACACGTGTGTTTGCAGGATGCGGCCCTCTTTTTGGGTTGCCCGGTCTGGCCGTTCCGCCACCGCGACCCCCATTCCCTGGCCCGTCTGGTGCGGCGCGCCGGGCCACAAGCCCGGGTGATCGTGCTCACGGACGGGCTGTTCGGCTGGAACGGCGCCGTGGCCCCCCTGGGCGAGTACAGGCGGGTCCTGCCGCCCACCGCCTGGATGCTGGTGGATGATGCCCACGCCGTGGGCGTCCTGGGCCGACGGGGCCGCGGCAGTCTGGAACATGCCGGACTTTCCCGGACGCGGGTGGTGCAAACGTTCACCCTGAGCAAGGCGTTTGGGTTGTACGGGGGCGTGGTGTTGTGCTCCCGACAAATCCGACGGTGGATCGTGACCCGGGCCAACTGTTTTGGCGGCGGCACGCCGCTGCCCCCGCCCTTTGCCGCTGCGCTGGAAACCGCCCTGCGGGAACTCAAGCGAGTGCTGTCGGCTCGACGCCGCGTGCTGGAGGAAACCGTGCGGTTACGAGACGTGCTCCGCCGGGCCGGCTGGGAGGTGCTGGAAACGCCCGCGCCGGTAATTGCCCTCTTCCCCCGCACCGCCCGGGAAGGGCGCCGCCTCCGCGAATCGCTGGAACAGGCGGGCATTCACCCCACTTGGACGCAGTACCCTGGTCGGCCGGCTGGCGGCTACCTCCGGCTGGTGGTGGCTCCGTCGCACACGCCCGCAGATCTGGACCGGTTGCGATCGGCGCTGCTCCGGGTTCGACCGTCGCCTTCGCGGGCGTCGCACCGGGAAGGCACGCAAAAGGCAGGCCGCTGAAGACGCCGAGCGAAGCCCGACGCGCTTCGGACACCTAGGGCCGGTGGACGGGGATAGTTCAATGTGTCGGATCGGCCGCGCGCCCGTCCAGACAGTCTCGAACCGCCCGGGCCAACGTCATCGGACCGAACGGCTTGGGCAGGATGCGGTCCCCGGGGCGCAAATGCTTCTCGTAGGTGGCCACTTCGCCGGGGTATCCACTCATCAGCAGTGCCTTCAGACCGGGACGCTCCCGACGCAGCCGCTCCACCAGTTCGGCCCCGGTGAGGCCGCCGGGCATGATCATGTCCGAGAGAACCAGATCCACCTTGTTCCCGAGACTCTCCCACAAGACCAGGGCTGCCCGGGCATCCGTGGCCTCCAAGACCGTGTAACCACGCGCCTGCAGGACGGTCCGGGCCATCGCGCGTACCTTGTCTTCGTCCTCGACCAGCAGAATGGTCTCGTGCCCTCCCGGCACCGGGGCCGAAGAAACAGCTCCGGCGTTCGGGTTTGCAGTCGCGTGCGCGCGGGGAAGGTAGATGAGAAAGGCAGTGCCCATCCCCTCTTGGGATTCCACCTCGATCCAACCCTCATGCTGTTGCACGATGCCGTGAACCGTGGCCAGGCCCAGGCCCGTCCCTTTGCCCACTTCCTTGGTCGTGAAGAACGGCTCGAAGATCTTGGGCAACAGATGAGCGGGGATGCCACAGCCGGTATCGCGCACGGTAAGACGCACAAACTCTCCCTCCCGCCGGTCGGGATTGCCGGTCAGGTCCGAGGTCCCGAGCGCAACGGTCTGGACCACGATCTCCAGCAGCCCGCCCTTGGGCATGGCATCGCGGGCGTTGACCGCCAGATTCATCAGCACCTGTTCCAGCATGCCCGGATCCGCCCGCAGCGGCGCGCCGCCGGGTTGCAGGCGCAACTGCAGGGTGATGTCCTCCCCAATGATGCGCTGCAGCATCTTCCCGAGGCCGCTCACGACGTCGTTCAGGTCCAGGAAACGAAGTTGCGGTTTTTGCCGGCGGCTAAAGGCCAGCAACTGCCGGGTCAAATTGGAGGCGCGTTCGGCCGCTTGGGCGATCTGATGCACGGCTTCTTGGACCTCGGCTGGAAGGCCGTCCTCCTCCTGCAGCAATGCGACATTCATCATGATCACGGTGAGAATGTTGTTGAAATCATGGGCAACGCCACCGGCCAACCGCCCCAGGGCCTCCAGCTTTTGCGCCTGACGCAATTGATCTTCCAGTTCGATCTGTTGGGTGACTTCTCCCACGTAGCAATGCACCAGCTCGTGGGAAGCAATGGGATAAAAAGACCAGGACAAGATGCGGCGGCCGTGCCGGGTCTCCAACCGCAAGCGAGGTTTGTTTTCGGCCAGGCATTCGGCGACGATTTGCGGCAGGTCGGCCGGGAACAGGTTCTCGATGCCGGGCACCCCAAGACTCTGAGCCAGGCGGGAAGCCGCGGGATTCGCGTAGGTGAGCCGGGCGGAGCGGTCGAAGGCGAGCACCGGATTGGGATTGAGTTCGGGAAAACTCGCCAGCCATTCGGCGCGAGCCTCGGCCTTCTTCAAAGGGGTGATGTCCACCGCGGAACCGTCGTAGTAGAGCGTGCGGCCTTCGGCGTCTCGTACGGCCACGGCGCTTTCGAGGACGTGCACGGGCGAGCCATCCCGACGCCGCCACGCCGTCTCGAAGGCATACACTCGGCCGTCTCGCTCGATGCATTCCAGGAAGGCCCGGCGTGAATAGCCCGGTGCATACCCTTGCTCGTTGAGGTCCACGGCCGCCAGCTCTTCGGGGCGTTCGTAGCCCAGGAGCCGCAACAGCGCCGGATTGGCCAGGACGATGCGGCCTTCGGGCGTGGATCGGTACAGCGCCACGGCGGCATTGTCGAAAATCCCCCGAAACCGCGCCTCGCTTTCCTCCAACGCGTCGGCGAGCAGCTCACGTTCGGCCTCTTGCTCCAGCAACACCATGCCCCGGGCCAGGTCGGAAGCCAGCTCGAGAAAGATCGCTTGCACCTCCGCATCGAGTTCCACCTGGCCCGTCGGCAGGGCAACCATCAGGACCCCCCGGACCGCCTGGCGCCATTCCAGTCGCACATGCCACGTATCAAACCGCGGACAAATGTCCCGCAAAGAGCAGGTCTCGCAGAGCTCGCCCGCTTTGGTCACGTGAACTTCGGGTGACACCAGCGCCCGTTGAAAACAAGCAGGCCACGGTCCCTCTTCGAGATGTTTCCGGTGGGACTCCCGCAAACCCAGTCCTGCGGCATACACCTTGCCCGCCGGCTCGCCACCGGGTCGTGTCATCGCCGCCACCGCCCAGGCAAAACCACCCGCTTCCCGCACTCCCTTGATGGCTTGCTCCAGCCACGCCTCTGCGTTCCTGGTTTCGACCAGGGCCTGATTGATGGCGGTGGTAAATCGGAGCATCCGCTCCAGTATCTCCTTGCGCCGCTGATTGCGGCGCTCCACGGTCAGGTCGCGCACTTCCACCCAGGCAGCCGGTCGCCCCTGGAACCGGAGCAGTTGCGACCGAATCTCCACTTCGTGAATCTCCCCGTTCTTGAGGCGGTGCCGCCAGCCGCCAGAGAACTGAAATCGGGGTCGGGGTTTGCGCAGATCCTCCGCCAGCCCGGGCCAATCTTCCTCGGGCCGAATGTCGAAAAGGGACATCTGCAGGAATTCGTCGCGGCTGTACCCGTAGTGCCGCACGGCGGCCGGATTGACCTCGAGAAATCGACAGGTCTGGACATCGTAAACCCACATCGGATCCGGATGCTCGGCCATGTAGGTGACCAGCTCCTGATCCTCCGAAGACAGCAAGACATTCCCCGTGTTCATCCCATTGCTCCTCCGGTCGAGGACCGCCCTCGTGGCGCCGCGTGTCTGAAGCAGGCCAATCCTCGCGAGGCTACGGGAGCCGACGCCAGCCGGTCAAGCCTGCCAACCCAACCCATGGACAAGACGGTTCGGTGCGGAAATCATTGGCGGTCTGACTCCCGCGGATCGCCCGGCGGAGCAGGCCGCTCGCATCGCAAAAAGGCAGGGCGTCTGTGGGCCCACTGGCAGGTCATACAAAGCGCTTTTCCTGGAAAAAGCATCCCGCCCGAATCGACCCCTTGCGCAGGCGCGGTTCGCCCGCCGGGCACTGTTTGAACCTCCCGCCGGGCCCGGGAGCCTGTTTCCGCACGGGGCCGATGCTTCCGACCTCGCGCTTCAAGGGGGCAACCGGCAGGACAAGCAAGTGGCCTTGCCATTCAGCCTCCACGCCGGGCAGGCAGGGCGGAACCCCACCTGCAACCGCACAACGGGCGTGTGTTCTCCCGTGGAAGCCGTGTCGCAGGTTTCTCCACCATGCAGGAGTCCGAGTGCACATCGGTGAACGGGCCTCCCATAAGGCCCGGGGCCGGCCCTCTTGACTGGAGCCCCGGGGTTCTCTGCCACGGCGGGTTCCCCTTGCCTTGTCAATCCCCGGCCCGGCCCGCTACCGTCGCGGCCACGTGAAACCGGACGGTCAAGCGCCCGGCGTCCGCGAGCCGGATCCCGTGCCGCTGTGTGTGGATCTGGATGGCACGGTCATCCGGTCGGACCTGTTGTGGGAGGGCTTGGTGCGCTTCTGGCGCCAGCATCCCTTCCATCTCCTGCGCACCGCCCTCTGGTGGAGTCGCGGACGCGCGCGTCTCAAGGCGGAAGTGGCGCGGCGAGTGAAAGTTCCGGTGGCCGCCCTGCCCCTGGTGACGGAGTTTGTGGAGCACTTGCGCCGCGAGCACGCAAACGGCCGGACTCTCTATCTGGTGACCGCTTCAGATCGACAGGCGGCGCAGCCGGTGGCCGAACGCCTGGGACTCTTTGCCGGCGTGCTGGCCAGCGACGGTCACGTCAACCTGCGCAGCAGGGCCAAGGGCGCCTACCTCGTGCAACGCTTCGGCGAACGCGGATTCGATTATGCCGGGAACTCGCTGGCCGACGTGGCCGTGTGGCGGCACGCCCGGCGTGCGCTGGTGGTGAACGCCCCTGGGTGGTTGATCCGCCGCGCGTTTTCCGTGGCGGAGCCCGGCGGCACGTTCGCCTGCCCGCCGCGGCGGGGGGCGGCCCTGGTGCGCGCGATTCGGCCCCGGGCCTGGTGGAAGAGTCTTCTGGTGTTCGCACCGCTACTGGTCGGCTCGGACCACGCTGTCACGGCCGGCTGGGGAAACGCGCTGATGACGGCACTCGGATTCAACATGTGCGCAGCGGCCGGCTATTTGTGGGACGATCTGATGGACCTGGATGCGGATCGAGCCGATCCCGTCCACAAATCCCAAGCGGTGGCCTCCGGGCGCTTGCCATTGTCGTGGGCGGCTGCACTGGTGCCGACCCTGGCCGCCGTCGGACTTCTGGGGGCCGCCATGGGAGGTCTCGGGGTCGTCGCCCTGGCGGGCCTGTATCTTGGCCTTGCGTGGGCGTGGGCGTGGCGCCCCCGACCGGGGGCAGGGTGGCGGCCCTGGGTCCGGGCGGTGTTTTTATGGCTGCGGCTGGGGGCGGGGCACGCTGCAACAGGAACCCCGATCACGGGGACAGTGGCGGCAGGGGAACTGGTTCTCTGCCTGGCCCTGGGTTGGGCCCTTGAAGCTCCCTGGCGTCGGAAAAGCACACCCACGCGCGGGGCTGGCGAATGATCCGGCTCGCAGCAGAAGGCGGGGACCTCTTGGAACCGACCGGCCGGGGCGAGCACTTTGGCCACAGGGCCCCTGCGCAGCGGCGGGTTTGAAAACCGCGCACCCGAGCATGGCCCGTGGCAAGTGAGGCAACGTGCCTCACATCGCCGGCTGCGAATTCTCAGGCCCAGTAACCGGGATCCACATGCGGGAACAGGTTGTCGCGCTGTTCCAGTTGGGTCAGCCACAACTCGTCCACGCGCGCGTGCGTGAGCTGGTCGTACAGGGCGTGAAACCGCAGGAGATGATCCCTGATGCGCTGGCGCGCGTAGCCGGGGCTGGTCCCGGTGCGCAGGATGAACGGCCAGTCGCTGGCCTGCGCCAGTAACAGTTCGCGCGCGGCCTGCTGGAGAGCGCGGCGGGTCAGGCCGCGGCTCCGGCCGTGCCGACGCACCAGTTGGGACATTCGTTCCTGGGCCACGCGCAGGTGCGGTAGAATCCATGCATTGGTCTCGTTCACCCAGACCTGCCAGTACCCGGCTTCGCCCCAACTCGAAGGCATGGGGGTGGCCACCTGGTGGGTGGTGTACCGGCTGAGGTAATCCCAGGGCGTGATCATGCTCAGCGTGCGTTGCTGTGCCAGCTGTCGCACCAGCGCATCGAGGAATTCCGGTCCCTCGTACCACCAGTGTCCGAAGAGCTCCGCATCGTACGGGGCCACCAGAACGGGCGGGTGCTGAGTCAGGCCTTCGAGGCGGCGCACCTGTTCGAGGCGGGCCTGCAGGAAATGAGCGGCATGCTCGCCGGCCCGACGCACGGCCAGGGCGCGGTCGTACCGGCGTTTGTCCGAGCCGGCCCCGGTGATGCTGTAATACTTGATGCCGGTAAAGCCGCGCTGATCGGGCGATGGCAGGTAGGGTCGGACGTAGTCCAGGTCCAGATCGAACCCGATGTCGCGATAGAAGTCCCGGTACACCGGATCTCCGGGATAGCCCTCCTCCTTGCTCCAGACCTGTCGGGACGCGTCGGGATCGCGGCCGAACACGGCAATGCCGTCCGGTGTGTAGATCGGGGCGAACACCCCGTATCGCGGGGCAGGCTGGGCCCCCAGCAGCCCGTGCGTGTCCACGATGAACCACCGGAAGTCACCCTCCAACAGGGCGGCGTCCACGCCCTCGCCGTAAGCGCACTCCGGCAGCCAAAACCCCCGGGCACTGCGCCCGAAGACGCGCTGGTGATGGTCGCGGGCGATCAGCACCTGCGCCCGAACGGACGGCGGGTGCTGGAGCAACGGCAATACCGCGTGCGTGGCCGCGCAGGTGATGATTTCCAGCTGGCCGGTCTCCTGGTACTGGGCGAAAGCCCGCACCAGATCCCGTTGGACCCCCTGGTAGAGCTCCCGCAGCCCCAGGAAGCGCTGGTGATAAAAGCGCGCCAGTTCATGCAGCTCGCGGTCCCACCACGTCCGCTGAAGTTCCTTTTCCGCCAGTTCGATCAACCCCTCCAGATGCCGGCTGTAACGCGTCTGCAACAGGGAATCCTGCCACATGCTCACCAGGGTGGGCGACAGGGAAAGGGTCAGCCGGACCGGCAGGTTCTCCTGACGCCAATTCTCGAGCAGCTGCAACAGCGGCAGGTAGCATTCCGTGGTGGCTTCGAACAGCCAGGTCTCCTCCAGGAACTTTTCGTGTTCCGGGTGCCGCACAAACGGCAGGTGTGCGTGCAGTACGATGGCCAGATACCCTTGCATGGAACCTCAAAAAGGGCGTGCACCGGTCCCGGACCGGTTTCCTTCCGCGACGCCCCGGGGCGCCGCGCGCTGCAGATGTTGCTTACTCATCCCAGTGTCGGGTCCAACGACGGGCCCAGCGGCCGCTGCCAAACAGCAGGACGAGCCCGAGCAGGATTCCCCCTGCGGCCAGCAGCCAGCCCTTGAAACCTCCCTCCCCGTGGCCCATTCGTTGGCGGGCATATTCCAACAAAAGTCGCAGCCCGGCCAGCGCGATGATTCCGAGCGCCACAAGACGCAACACCAGGGCCAGGGCTCGTGCGTACGGATTCACGGACCGCAAGAAGGCGCAAGGCCCGCGGACACGGCCCGATCACGAGCCGGCCCGCGGCGGGGGGGTGAGGTTCGGATCCGCCGGGGCCTGGGTGACGCTCCCTTGATAAGTCGTGTGCCGGTGAAATCGCAGGACCGCCCGGCGCGACTCGGACCCCTCCGCATTCACAGCGACGGCCTCCAATTCGAAGTGCCCGTCCGGCAACACAAACCGACAACTAAACGAGCCGTCCGGCCGCAAAGTCACCGGCTGGCCGTGCAAGGTCACTTTGGCGTCCGGTTCCGTGGCCCCATAGATGATCAGCTCGGCATGGATGTTGAACCAAAAGCCCCGCGGCGCGACCGCACCCCCCGGCCCGCCCAACGGACTGGACACGGCTCGTGGTTGCTGTTCCGGGCCGAAGGCGCCCGGCCCGGGCGAGGTGGGCCAGCTTTCCAGGGCCCGTCGAACCAGCTCTGTCACCTCCAGGGACCCCACCCAAACGCGGCGCAAGGCATCCAGCCGCACCCACGGACGAATGGCCTCCTCCTGCTGCGCCGACCAGGCCGGGGCCGGCGCACCCAGAGCAACCGGCAATTCGGGTTGGCCTTCCCGCCGGGCCTCCGCCAGCGCGGCAGCCACCGCCGGCTCCCGGGCCGCCAACGTCTCCACCACGCGCTGCAACTGCGACAACGGCACCTCCGGCGGAACGCTCATGAACTGTACGGGCCCGGTCGCCTCGAAGACCTCCGGAGGCGTCAACGTGGGCTGGCTGCATCCCAGGGTCATCCACGCGCGATCCTGTTTGCGGTAGTAGCCCAGTTCGGCAATGTACCGCGCGCCGCCCCGCTCCACGCGGGCAAACCAATGCCGAGATTCCGGGTGGACGGGGATTTCGATGTGCGGCGCGGTTCCCATGGTTCCGAGATGAATCCGCAAGGTCAAATGGCCCTCCCGGGCCCGTTGGTTGTAGTAGCGCAACTGGGCCCGCGTGAAGTCCCAGTACACGTACAGCCAGTGCGGGTCACAAGCGGTCAGGAAGATCTGCTTGGTGCCATACGCCTCCGGCAGCTCGGCCTCCTCCGGGCCCGCGGCTTCGGCCGGTGGTTGCGGCCCCAGCGCGTAGCGCTGACCCGGCCCGCTGGGCACGGGAACCGAAGGACGATCGCCCTCCAGCAGGATCGGCGGAATGACCGGCGCCCCGGTCGCAGCCGTCGCCTCGGACGGCGGAGCCTGTTCCAATCCGGCGGCCTTTCGGGCAACCCGCTTGCGCGCCGCTTTCACCGCCGCTCGTACCCGCTTCGGTTTGGCCGTGGCCTCCGGGGGAGTCGCCTCCGCAGAAGCAACTCCACGAGACGCTTTCGCCTTCTTGGCGGGAACGGCTTCCTGCTTCCGCTCGGCCGCAGAAGCCGACGCTTTCCCGGCCACCCGTTTGGTTGCTTTCTTTTTCGGTTTCATGCCCCGTCTTCAACGCGCGGATCCGCCTCCGGTGCTGTCGATGCGACTCTAAGCCAGAAAAGAGGCTCTCCGCAACGGCATTCCCGGAGCGACATGGCCGCGCGGTGCTTTTCTGGGTTTTGGCCTCTCCCGGGACGCCCGGGGGAGTTTCAGGCCTCCTCGGCCGGGGAAAGCCGAAAGAAAACCGCGTTTCTCAGGCCCCTTGCAGTCCGGGCTCCAATACGGAAATGCGCTCCTTGCCGCGTCCGTGGGCGGGTTTCGCGGCGGTGCCGAGCTTAAAATCCCCCTCAGGCAGGATCGCGCCCCAGTTGTTCCAAAATGGCCGCGATGGTGCCGGGGGCATTGCCCTCGAATCGGTTGTTCACGTAAAGCCACAACGGCCGCGGACGCCCGGTCTGCCGCGCCTGTTGAATCAACCGCACCACGGCCGTGCGGGTCTCCGGTTGCGGATCCTGTAAACGGTCATAGGGAGCAAAACGTTTCACCGCGTCTTCGTACCGCCGGCCCGGCCGCAACAACAATCGCACGCCCACCGCACCGGCAAGCGCGGCCGGTCCGGCCCGGGCGATTTGCTCGCTCACCGGAGGCATCGCTTCCCAACTGTTGAACACGGGCGCGACGCCGTGACGGGTGAGAACCTCGAAATACTCCGGCTCCAGGAAACTGCGATTGCGGATCTCCACACCGAACGGCCAGTCCCGCGGCAGCGCGGAGAAAAACCGGTCCAACGCCTCCACAAAATCGCGCCCCCGCGCAAAATCGGCCGACGAGAACCGGGAGAACTCGAAAATCACCAGACCCACCTGGTCACGAATCGCCGCCAACGGCCCCAGAAACGCCTCCTGAAACAGCGTCGCATTCAGAAAGTCCGGGTTCGACTGCCCGGCCCGCATACCAAACCGGTCCAGGTTGGGAAAACGTTTGACCGTGATGGTGTCGGTCACCTTGAAGGCGAACCGGAATCGTGGTGGCACCTGCGCGGCCATGGCCCGGAGCGACGCTGCGCTGGGAAAGGTGTAATAGGCCGCGTCCACGCACACCGTCGGAAACACCTCGGCATATTCCGCCAGGCAGTAGCGCTGAAACCGGCTCTCGGCAAACCGCCCCCGCCAGATGTAGCGGTCCCGGCAATAGACCTGGTCCAGCCACCCGGGATATTTCCAGGAGGAAGTGCCGATGTAGATCCCCGCGCCGGCCAGAGACCCCAGCTGCTCACGCACGCGATCCCGGTCAAAGGTCATGTGCTCGTGGTGGGGCCTTCGGCCGCTGCACCGGGCTCCACCGGCCGCGCGGGCAACTGCAGCTTCTGCCGCAGCCGCGCCGCGATCCAGCGCAAGTCCGCTTCATTGAACCCGACCAAGACGCCCCGCCGGGTGCCGGTGCGCAAGTGGAACTGCAGCTCCGGCAGCTTGCGGTTGTTGACCTCAACCTGACTGTCGCCCACCCCCACCGCCAGCAGTTCGTCCCGACGCCACTGCCGGGGTCGCGCCCGCCACAGGCCGGTGCTCTCTATACGCAAGCCGAGGTTGTCCACTTCGAAGATCACCTGACGAAGGGCCATGTGGATACTGGCCACAATGAACCCGGCGCCGACACCCGCAAAACCGAGCAATACCGCCACCGCTCCGTAATCCGACCGATTCCAGCCTTTGCGCCCGCGATCCAACAGAAACATGGTGGCGATAAAGGCGACGAAGAGGAGCCAGATGAGGCCGAAGGCCAAAAACACCGCCGGACCTCCACGCAAGCCCAGGGGCCCCGCCCTCAGACGCAATAACCCGCCTTCCTCCTGCACGTGCACCCATTGAGAAGGCGGGCCTCCAGCCAGAAGCAGGGCATCTGCGGTCTCGGTTGCCGACACGTCCCCCTCGATCCAAATGGGCGCCGGACCCGCGGGCAGGCCCAGCCACGGGCCCAGCTCCCGCGCCAGGGTTGCCATCCACTCTTTCGGATAGCCCGCCGCGACGGCCCTGGCCGGCCCCCGGGCGTACAGCGCATGCAGAGAGAACACCGTCCTCGCCGGATCGGCCCCTCCGCGAGTCCACCCCGAAGGCAGGGCGCGCACCTCCAAACCCATGACCGAAGAAGACGGCAGACCCCGGGACCACCGGAAACCACCCCAAACGTCCCACGCACGAAGTCGGCCCTCCCGACATTCCACCTCCACATGCCCCCACCGCCATACCCCGCCCAGGACCACGAGGGCACATTCCGGCAGCAAGCTGACCAACAACCCGAGTTTCGCCGCCGGCGAGAACGCCCGCGAGCCCGACGGAGCCAGCAGGCCGCCCAAAACCGCCAACGTCACGAAGGCAAAGGCGACACCCGCAAGGATGAAGACGGCTCCCGCCGTGCGGTAAGGTCCACCCGGCCGCGGCGGCAGAATGAACCGCATCCCGCCTTCGACCGGTTCGCTCCGCAACTGGAACCACGGCTCCCCGTTCATCGTTACCCCATTTGCAATCCCCGAACCGTCCCGTTTGTCAACAAACTCGGTCGCACAACGGCCGCGTCGAGTCCGGGCAACCGCGCTCCCCTTCCCTCACAGCAGGAGAACTTCATGCGGTCCGGAGCGCATGACCCTACAACCGCTGTTTGGGCGCCATCTGGCGCAGCAAACGATCGTTCATTTCCTTGGCCGGGTTGTGCCCCGCCTGAATCAACTTGATATGGAACGCGGCCACCTCGATAAGCCGCGCCAAATCACGCCCGGGCCGCACCGGCAAGGTGATGTGGGGAATCCGCTGCCCCAGTATCTCCACAAACTCCTGTTCCATCCCCAGTCGATCCACGTTCGAAACCTCCTCCCACGGCTTGAGAGTCACCACCAGGTCGAGCTCCTTGCTGTGCCGGACACTGCGCACGCCGAACATGGCCGCCACATCGATGATCCCGATCCCGCGCACCTCCATGTACCCGCGCGTGAGCTCCGGACTGGTCCCAACGACGTGATGTCCGTCCACCAGCGTAAAGCGGGTGGCGTCATCGGAGACCAAACTGTAACCGCGCTCGATCAGGGCCAGCACGCTTTCGCTCTTGCCGATGCCGCTTTCGCCGCGAATGAGCACCCCGACCCCCAGAATGTCCACCATGCTGCCCATTTCCGTGCAGCGGGGCGCAAACAGACCCTCCAGCGCCAGCGTGGCGCGGTTGATGAACTGCATGGTGATCAACGGACACTGGAACACCGGCACGTCCCGCTCCTCCGCCATCGCCAGGAACCGTGCATCCGGCCGCAAATTGCGACTGTAGACCACGCACGGAATGGGCTTGCTCAACAGCAGCTCGTATCGCCGCGCCCGTTCGGCCGGGTCCAACGACCGCAAATAAAACGATTCGGCATTCCCGATGACCTGCACCCGTTTCCACGCGAAGTACCGCGTGAACCCGGTCAGGACCAGCCCGGGTCGGTTGATGGTGGGCTCCAGGATGGCTCGTTTCAGTCCGGCCGCGCCGGCCACCAGGCGCAGCCCCAGCTCCCCGGAAAACTCGGTGTAAAACCGTTCCACCGTGACAGGTTCGGTTTTTGCAGCAGCCATACAGCGGCACCCTGGATGACCAGAGGCGGCCCGACCCTCCACCGGGTCAAGCCCCGCCTTGTCTCACAGGTTAAACTCCGGGCCGAGGTAAATCTCACGAGCCCGCGGATCCTCCAGCATCTGGACCCCCACGCCCTCGTAAACCACCTCTCCACGGTGGATCAGATAGGCCCGATCCACCAGCTTCAAGGTCTCCCGCACGTTGTGGTCGGTGATCAGAATCCCCAAACCCTGCTCCCGGAGGCGACGCAGGATTTTTTGGACCTCATAGACGGCAATGGGATCGATGCCGCTGAAGGGCTCGTCCAACAACAACAACCTGGGACTGGTCACCAGCGCGCGGGTGATTTCGAGGCGCCGTTTCTCGCCGCCGCTGAGCTGGTAGGCCCGCTGTTTCGCCAGGCGCGTCAGATCCAGCTCCTCCAACAAATATTGAAGGCGCAGCCGGCGTTCGGCCCGACTCAGACCGCAGATTTCCAAGATCGCCAGAATGTTCTGTTCCACCGTCAGCTTGCGGAACACGGACGGCTCCTGGGTCAGATAACCGATGCCCGCCCGCGCCCGCCGATGCATCGGCAGCCGCGTAATGTCCCGTCCGCAAAAAAACACCCGACCGCGGTCGGGTCGTATCAACCCCACCACCATGTTGAAGGTGGTGGTTTTGCCCGCCCCGTTGGGGCCGAGCAGGCCGACGATTTCGCCGGCGGCCACCCGGAGGGACACGCCGGCCACCACCTGACGCCGACGATACACCTTCACCAATCGATCGGTCGCCAACAGCTCCGGTGCGCTTCCCAGCGCCGCGGGGGTGGACTCCGCCTTCTGCAATTGGGGCAGGCTCTGCGTTTGGCTCACGGCAGCGCCACACTAGCAGGCCGGGCTCCGCGACGCCAGTGCACTCACCGCGGCCAGGGAACCCCCGGCAACGCGTTGGTCAAGGGGCCGTCGGCCGACTCGACCCGCGCCCGCACGGTGCCGACAGTGGAGATGACTCCCGTCAAACGGTGGTACTCGATCGCCTCGGCGGTAAACCGGCTGCCGTCCTCCCGTTCGATCACCGGCTGGCCCGTCAGCCGCAACTGTTCCGTCTGCGCCAAGTAAACGGCCTGCTCACAAGTGGCCGTCACGCGCGGTTGGCCCGGGCTGTGCAGGGTGATGACCACCTGTTCCTCGGCAGTAAGGTCCGGGCCGCTCCCCTCTTCTTGGAGCCGTTCCACCGTCAAACGCCCACACGTGAGCGTCACCTGGGGGTCTTCCACCAGAACCCCGCCAGTGAATTGCAGCCGCTCCGGCGACCATGCGTAAGCGGCACATTGCACGTGCACCACGGAGGCCTCATCCGTGGATTCGGATCGGAGCGGAACCGCACCGTCTTCCCCGGCCCGGCCCGGCGGAGGTCCCGCCAGACCCAACAATGCCCCGGTGGCCGGTCGGGGCCAGAGCACCCGGGCTCGACCCTCGACGCCAAAGGTCTGGCGGGTCGCATCCATCCACAAGCGGTCCCCCGAGCCTGAGCGCGGGCCATCCTGCCAGGTGGCCGGCCCGGTCACTTCCACCCAACCTCGCGCAGCCTCGTACGTGACACGCCGTCCGGTCAAACGCAGCGGGCCGTCTTGGAAGTTCACCGCACCCCGAGCATCCATGGCGGCCAACTGACCTTCCGCCGACGCGGTCACCTCCAGTTCCGCGCATTCAAGCCGGGCCGGCGCCCCCTGCGGCCGCATCTCCTGAACCACCACGGCCCCTTCAAAATGCGCGCCCTCGGGCGTCAATCGATAGCGCGCACACTGAACCTCCAGCCGGGTCGGACTGGTAGCCGCGCCCGTGCTGAGAAGCGCGGGTCGGGGAAGAACGCCCCCGGCCGCACGCGCGAGCGTCAGCCGGGCATTGCCCCGCGCTTCCAGAACATTCGCGCCGAGCGTCACCTCCATTTCATCGGCCGCACCCGTGCCGTCCTCTCGCTCCCATTGCGCGCCGCCTTCCAGATGGACCTGCTGCTGAACCGGGTGCAGCGTGGCGCTTGCCGCGCGCGCTTTCCACCCCTCCGCCTCCAACTCTACAGACCCTTGGGCCCGCACCTGGCGAATCTGGCCCTCCGGCCCACCGGCCACGTCGAAATACAATCGCTCGCATCGCAACACCAGATTGGATCCGGCGACCCGCACCCGCCCCCGGAACTCCGCCTGGCCGCGCTGACCGTCATAAAAAAACTGGTCCGCTCCGATTTGAACCTGTTCCAGTGCCGCCGTCTCGCCCCCGCCCGTCGCAGCGGCCGCCGTGCCCGGTCGCGGCAGCCAGCCGCCCCGCAACCCCGTCTTGACCCGGTTGGACACCACCAACCACGTGTTGCTCTGCCGCCACAGGAAACCCACCCCCTCGAGTCGCAAACGACCCGATTGCAGTTCCAGTTCCAACGGACCCGCCGATTGCGCTTCCTGGGTGCCGGTATGGAACCGGCAGCCCTCGGCCCGGACCCTCAGCTCGCTTTGTCCCTGCGGACTGAAACGCTCCAGGGTCACCTGGCGCACCTGGACCCAGGCACCCTCCCCCGGCGTGGCTTCGGCAGCCTGCAAACGAAATCGAAGCTGTTTCTCCCGGGGTGGCGGGTAGTAGTCCGGCCAAACGAAATCCTTCAGCACCACGCCGGGAAGCACCAGCGGTTCGGCAGCCGGGGCGAGCCCGCACGCCCACAGGCTCAACAACCCCGCACAGGCCGCCCGGGTCAGCCTTCTCCCGTGGGCTGGATGCCAAAGCTTCATGGAATCCAAAAGATGACTGGCAGCCCCTTTCCAGGCCCCTGCGCACGGAACAGCGCCTCGGCGGTGTCGGCCCCACGGCGCGGCTGCCGTGGCGGACTTGCGACGCGATGAGCCACCCGCCGGTGCCACCGGCATATCATCCGCCCCGGCCACGGCCCGACGTTCGCACCTCGGCACGTTCAAATCGAACCTCTCCATGCCTGCATGGCCGGGCTGCCTCCGGCCCGACGCCGCCCGGCGCAGGGTCACCTCCCCAGCTTCCAACTTGGATGCCCGGGCTTCCAGCAAGATCTACCGGAGGGTTGCATGACGGATCTCTCAACCCGTCCCTGGCGAAAGCCGGGCCCGGAGATCAGGAGCGGACCGCCTCGAACAGGGCCGTCCACTGCCGCAACAGCCGGGGCATCTCCGCCAGTGGAATCATGTTGGGCCCGTCGCTCAGGGCGCGATCGGGATCCGGATGCGTTTCCACGAACAACCCGTCCGCACCGGCCGCGACCGCCGCGCGCGCCAGTACCGGAGCAAACTCCCGCTGGCCGCCAGAGGCCACACCACCGGCCCCGGGCAGTTGCACCGAGTGCGTGGCATCGAACACCACGGGCAACCCCAGCCGCTGCAGGATTGGAATGCTGCGCATGTCCGCCACCAGGTTTTGATAACCGAAACAACTGCCGCGTTCTGTCAACAAGAGCCGTTCCCCGCCGGCTTTGCGGGCCTTGGCCACCACCTGTTCCATCTCCATCGGGGACAAAAACTGCCCCTTTTTCAGGTTCACAATGCGCCCGCTGGCCGCCGCGGTTTGGACCAGGTCGGTCTGCCGACATAGAAATGCCGGAATCTGGAGGATGTCCACCACCTCGGCCGCCGCACCCACTTGCAGTTCGTTGTGAACATCCGTCAGCACGGGCACGTCCACGTGCCGGCGCACCCGATCCAGGATGGCCAGCCCGGCTTTGAGACCGGGCCCCCGAAACGAATCCGCGCTCGTCCGGTTGGCCTTGTCGAAACTCGCCTTGAACACGTAGGGGATGCCGAGCTGCCGGCAGGTCCGCCGCAACGTGCGGGCGACCTCCAGACAAAGCTCTTCACTCTCGATCACACACGGACCGGCGATGAGGAACAATCGGCGCCGGTTCGACAAACTCTTCCACAATTGCGTCTGCGTCATGATGGCTTGGCGTTGTAGCAGGCCCGACGCCCCCTGTAAACACAAGCCGAACGCCCCACCGGGGTGGGACACATTTCAGTCTTTGAGCCCCGGATTCGAAAATCCCGAGAAGAGGTTCTTTCCCCTCGGCCCTCGCGTGCCCAAGACGCTCGAAATTTCGCCGGGCTTCCGGGAATGTCCGAGAAACTGAAGTGCGCCGGACACCGCATCTGGCACATCGGAACCCCGGCGTGCGTCAAGACTGCAGGGACGACGATCCTCGAGCAGCCCATCCAGCAATTCTGGTTCCGGGACCGCGAATTCAGCGAAAGGAGTTTCGACCCCAGCGTCTTTGCCAAGAACGACGACCGAGTGCTCTCGGCCGAGGTGGCCAACCAGGTCTTTGCTCGGGTCTGTCGCGTCAGGAGGGCTGGACCGCGACGAACCCTCCCCTGCCGACGGGGTGCTCCTCCCATTCCCGGCCCGCCTTGAGAGCTTCGTGTGCAAAGACGGCGCGGACCGCGCGGAGTTGCAAGCTGCCGGGGACGAAGACCCGGGCGATTCGACGATCCATTTTCGCGGGGAACCGCGCCGCAACGGCACGCATCCGAGCCGGACCGATCCAGAGACCGTGCTTTCTCGGAACGCCAAAAGCCAAGAGGCCACACTGTGCTTCGGCGCTCCCATGCGGATGGAGAGCCGCAACAGCCCGTGCGCCGACTTCGTGATCCATGACCTCATTAACCGAACCGGAGCCGGGGGGGCCCTACGGCAGCGGCAGACCCGTGCAGCCTTGCGTGCCGCCGTGGGGTCAAGACAGTGGCGCCGGACAACGCCCCGCCCCGGACGGATTCTGTGCTTGAAAGTCCGCCGCGGCGCATTGCGGTGCACGCGGCCTGGAAGCAGAGCTTGCAGGTGCCGGGGTTGGACGGGCGCACGACGAACCGGCCGGGCGACCGGCTCCGTCAGGGCATTCGGAAGCGCGTAGAGGACTTTGGAGGAATTCAGACGGTCAATGGCTTGCGCCGGATTCGCCACCCGGGTTGGGACCGGACGCTGGCGCGGATTGCTTAGGGCTGGCAGCCTGCCATCTGCTGCAGATGGTATGCTTGAGTTTGAGGAGCGCATAGCAGCATGCCCCGAGGCCGCGGGGCGCAGCCGCGGCGGCGGCAAAGCCCTGCCAGCCGCCAGCCGTCAGGGCCGTGCACAGGGCCAGAATCCGTCGAAGGCCACGGGCCTCCAGAGCGCTAAGCACCCGACTTTATTGTCCGCAGACACCGCCCGTGCCACAAATGGCGCTGCTCCCGAAAGCCTGCCACCTCTCCCGGCTGGAGTCTCTTACCCAAGGAGCGGGCAGAGCCGGCGGTTGCCAGGGCAGGATGCGGCCCAAGCTCTGGCCCTGGACGTCCCGCACTCCGCGGCGAAGACGGAGCATCCCGGGCCGTACGGCAAGCGCCAGTGGCCAACCCGCATCGCCCGGCCTGAGCGGCGCAACGTTCCTTCACACTTCATGGCGCGGCAGCCGCTTCGGATTGAGGTCACATGGGCGGAATAGGGATGCAGAACTCCCCACACAGTCCCACCAATGTGCCAAAGGCCAGCAACGACACCAGCCTGGCCCGCCCCAGCCCGCCACAACTTCGGAAGATACAGAACGGTAGTAGCCGCCTCCAACGTCTGGATTCTGAGCCGTTCCCTACGAATACCCACGCCGCCGGCAGGAAACAGGTAAGCACGGCGACGATCGAGAGGACCGCCACCTTGGCGGTCCCGGTTTCCCAAAGCCGGCGTGTGGAGTCCTCTCTCATCCTTGGCACACGGAAAGCACGGTTAGGGTCGTACCACAAAGGAGAATCAACAAGATATCAGTCATCACAAACACGTCACGACGTCGATTCAACTGCGCGCGTTCGCATGTCATAAGCCACCTGAGGACACCTGGCTACGGCATGGAGAGCGCAGGTTGCGGATTCCAGTAGCCAACAGGCGTCCCAATCGAAGCGTCATGCCCGTGCCCAGGCCGCTCACATTCTGGCAGGTGTGAGGCGTATGCGCCCAGACTGTTCCGAGAGTCCCCCAGATACCGATGCCTGCGGAGGTTATGCGACCGAATCCGGTATGCGCCTTTCACGGGACACACTGCGTTGCAAACCAAACCCCACCACCGCTAACCGTGAATGCGGATTTTCACCCCACCCCAATTCGAACACGAACAAACATATGGTTGCTGGCGTAGTCGTCCCTGCAACATCTTTCGCGTAAAGCCTCCAAGTCTTCGTTGGCACCGAGTGCCGCTCACGGGGCCCCAACTGATGTGACTGTCAGTAACGTCAGCTTCCGATCGTCACAGGTGTCAGGTCGGCAAGCCAAATCATCTTTGTCAATTGCACCGTTGGGGGGCATTGCGGAGGATTCCGTATTCCGTCCACAATCTTTGCTGGCTGAGGATCAACACCTCCTGCAGGGGCTTCCGCGCGACGTCATGCGTGAAGAAGGCTTTATCCCCCATCGGATCTCTGGCTGGCCATCTCCCCAATCGTGGGCTGTAGGGACGATATGCCTACAGAACCAACCCAGTGGCCGTGTCGTTCCGTTTGGTGCCAAGACGGCAGGGGTTGAAGGGAGCGGCAGGGCCGGTGGTGCGGAGAGGTTCGCCGAAGGGACCGTATGTGCAGGGCGCCGTCTCCGTGCCGGTGAAAGCAGAGAGCAACCGGCATACGTTCCCATAGCCGTCGTACGCCACAAAATGCGTGCCCGGGGCCGGACCACTGTTCAGCCCCACCCAGAGCAGACCACCCACCCCGCCGGCGCCAGCTTCCGTGCCGGTGAGATCGACGCCCTGAACACAGCTGCGCACCAGTGCGTTGTTCGTCGCGTTCAACACTGCGACGCGCCGGCCGAACCACCCCGGATCGCTGGCGAATTTTAGGTCCTCCGTCAATACCCAGATCCCGTTGCTCATCACATTGCCGGTCTGCCGGATGCCCCGGCCCAGTGCATCGTATGCCCCGTCCACCCGACGCCAACTGGCCGATCGCCCGCCCTGTAGCTCATCCCCGGCACCCGACGGTTTGCCGCGTCCCGACAGTACATCCACCGCCCGTTCCGCACAACGTTGCCATCCCCCGCCAGAGATCAAATCAGCGTGTCCGGACTCTGCGCCACAAAGTCCTCCCGCACCTCCGACTGCACACGCTCCGCACCCTCCCGCACGACCCCGGCGTTCGCCACCCCACCCATGCCCTGCCAGGTCCGGCGGCCACGCGAATCGCCTACTTGTGGTCCCCCAACTCAGGAGCGCGGCCGAGCTTCAACTGGAGGCGTCCCGCTTGTTACCAACCCTGCTGGGTCCCGTGCTTCCTCACCGCCTTTCGGTTCATTGGATCGCGCAGCGCTCCGGCCTGCGGTCACCATATTCCTCCCACAAAGGGCACACTACTACTCAGGATCGCACGGCACTCCGGCCCCCCTCCGCGCTGACGCCGGCACCCAGCCAGCGGCTGGTCGCCGGAGCCCTCTGGCCTTCGCGAGCAGCACACGCGAATCCGACGGACATGACGTTCACCTCAACGATTTCTTTTCCTTGTAAAACCTCTCCACCGGCTCACAGGTTATGTCATGTGCCCTGCAAATAGTTTGGAGCTCGGATGCGCTCAACGGCCCGAATACTTTAGCCCTTGGGACCTGCAGCACGTACCAGCCATCGGGATCCCCACGGTAAAGGCGCCTCACATATGCGACCACCACGCATTCATTTGCCCCAATCTGCAGTACATGGCCATCAAATACTCCGCCTACTGAGTCATCACCGCGCTTCCGCAGGTAAAACAGGCCGTTTTCAGGGAATTTCTCAAGATAGTACGAACCTGCAATCGGAATCCTGTTGGATCCGCAACCAGGCACCCAAAGCATCAGCGCAACGCATGCGACGACAACACATCTCATGGTCCAAAGCAGAAAATGCACTCGTGCATTTCGCACCAGAACTCCTCATTCATATGGTTCGAGCACTGGAGGCCGGGCGCCGTTGGATCGCAAGATTCGCGAATGGACTGGTATAATGGAGCTTCTGGGGATGTGGGGTTCCGGTTGCGATACTCCAGCCCAATGTTTCCGACCGCACCCGAGCATCCGTAGCCCATGATGTAGACATCACCATCGGCCCCGCCAACAAAGCGGGCGCTTCCGTTGCCACGCTCACAGAAAAACTCCTTCAGGCGACCAACAGGACCCGCGCCCGTAAGAGGCCGCCGGTCAGGACATGGCTTGCCTCTGTTCTTGCCCAAGAACGTTCTTCTCAGCCTGGCGGCGACTTCGGATTCGGCGACATTTTGGGTATGCGGCGACGCGGGCCCGAATACTTCCTTTGACGCTAACCTGCCAGGGTACCTGTCTTTCAATCGCTTCAAAGCGCCACACCATCCACCTTCATGCGGGATAGACGCCGTGGCGCCGCAGCAACAATGAATCGCGCAACTGGTTAATCCTAATGGGTCGTAGTCACTGAGCGTTGCAATCCGGAGGAAGCCGTGCGAGTTCCAAGCAACGCCCTCTTCCTCTGGATCCCGGCTCAACCACCTCCTTGAGCCCGTGCTGTAAGTCCGGTATTCACACAGCGCCAGCCCCGTTGCAGTGTCGGTTTGCTTTATGCTGAAGTGGAAGGGGTTGAAGGGCGCGGCAGGGCCGGTGGTGCGGAGAGGTTCGCCGAAGGGACCGTATTTGTAGGGCGCCGTCTCCGTGCCGGTGAAAGCAGAGAGCAACTGGCATACGTTCCCATAGCCGTCGTACGCCACAAAATGCGTGCCCGAGGCCGGACCACTGTTCACCCCCACCCAGAGCAGACCACCCACCCCGCCAGCGCCAGCTTCCGTGCCGGTGAGATCGACGCCCCGAACACAGCTGCGCACCAGTGCGTTGTTCGTCGCGTTCAACACTGCGACGGGCCGGCCGAACCACCCCGGATCGCTCGCGAATTTCAGGTCCTCCGTCAACACCCAGATCCCGTTGCTCATCACGTTGCCGGTCTGCCGGATGCGCCGGTCCAGCGCATCGTATGCCCCGTCGACCCGACGCCAACTGGCCGATCGCCCGCCCTGTAGCTCATCCCCGGCACCCGACGGTTCTCCACGTCCCGACGCTACCTCCACCGCCGGTCCCGCACAAGGTTGAGTCAGCCTGGCGGTCGAGGTGGCGCAGTTCGGGTTTTCAACGACTCCGGAAGCCGTGAACGATGCTGGACCGTCCCCGACAAGGGAAAACGAAACGAAACCGCCATTTTGCTCGGATTCTGGAATCCGGGGCACAAACGGTGGAATGCCCCCCAAACCAAAAGCCTTGGGCTTTGCGCCACAAAGTCGGAGGGCAGCTCCGACTGCTTCCGCTCCGGACTGCCCCGCACCAGCCCGAGGTTCGTCGCCACCACGGACCCCTCGCCGCTCGGGCCTGCCCTCCACCGGGTACTCGGTTTGTACTCCGGCAAAGCCGCAGCACGAGCCGCTCTCCAGCTGAAAGAGGCCAATCCGGGCACCGCCGAGTTCGGGCTGAGGCCCCGTTGGAAAGCGCGGAGGGCGCTGAATTCTTCAAGCCCACAGACCACGCACAAGCCACAAAAACGGTCGCGCCCCCGGGTTACACGATAGCCACCCAATCCGCCATTCTTCCCGAAAAGCATCCCGGCACCGGCACGCGCCGGGTCCGACTCCTCATCCATTTTCTGCGCAATCCGTGTCCTCTGTGGGCTTTAAAAGAGGTCGAAAGAGGCAACATTTCCTCAAAGCCCCCGCGTAACCTGTGGATTCGGAATGCTGATTCCTCGGTGAAAAGGACTGTTTCATCAAGGTGTTCATGAGCACGTTAAAGCCCGGAAGGGTTTTACCGCCTTCGGGCGTCCGATCGTGTGTCGCAACATCGCTTCGATTCACCAGGCCGGGACAACGCCGCGGGTGGGCAGGCAACGAGGATTCACCTGACCCCGAAGGAGCGACACTGGGTGTAGCTTCCCCGGCCAACGCGCTGGGCGTTATCGGGTCGCGCTGCTCCGGGACGCGTTCAGTACCGGGGGACAGGACTCCCGGGGCGTGGCCCGGGCGGGCGGACAGGGTGCGCCTTCGACGCGTGGGTCAGCCGGTGCGATCCGTGGACATTGGAGGTCGTGTTTCTGCGTCCAAGCCCCGGGCTCAAGAATGCCGATCAAGGGTCTTTTCCGTGGGCAGTTTCGTGCCGAGAAGGCCCGAGAAGCTCTGCCGAGTTTTCGGGGTGTCCTGAAATCGGAAGTGCGTCCCCGGACGGGGTGTTGTGCAGGCCCCTGCCGTTTACGATCCAATCAAGCTGAGTCCTTGCCGTTCCTGGAGCATGCGCTCACGTCGCACCCCGTTGACCTGAAAGGCTCCAGCCAAGGATCCGCTCCTTTCGGAACCAGCACGGACCCATCGCGCCAGCGGCCTGCGGAGCCGGTCGATTGCCCCTGGCGCTCCCACGGGCGGTCCCGTCCTTGCGTTTTGCCGCTTTCGCGCCGGCGCGCTACCCATCCGGAGCCCGCATTCCGGGCCCGCTTGCGAGGCCTATCCGTGGCGGTTTCAGAAGTTGTGGCTTTCGCCGGGCAGCAGCAGGTAGAGGTTCTTGTGGGCGGCTTTGAACCGGCGCACGGCGTCGGCTGTGTCGATGCGGATCGGCGGGAAAGTGTTGTAATGGACGCCCAGGATTTCGTCGCAGCGGAGGAACTCGGCGGCTTTGATGGCGTCGTCCACGCCCATGGTGAAGGTGTCGCCAATGGGCAGAGCGGCAAAGCGCAGGCGTGTGCTCTCGCCGATGAGTTTCAGGTCGTAGGTAAGGGCGGTGTCCCCGGCGTAGTAGAAGGCGCCGTGCGGCGTTTCGACAAGAAAGCCGCCGGGGTTCCCTCCGTAACTGCCATCGGGCAGGCTGCTGGAGTGAACAGCCGGGGTGTACTTGACGCGGCCAAAATCGAAGCGGGCCGAGCCCCCGTGGTTCAGCGGGTGGGTCCGCTGGACGCCCTGGCGACCCAGCCAGACGGTGATTTCATAGTTCGATATCACCGTGGCTCCGGTTCGGGTGGCCAGCGCCACCGCATCCGCAATGTGATCGAAGTGGCCGTGTGAAATCAAAATGTAATCGGCCGGCACACGGTTGAGGTCGATGCTCCTGGCCAACTCGTTGGGCGTGATGAAGGGATCGAACAACAGCGTGCGCCCGCCGGTTTCCACGGCGAAACAGGAGTGACCGTAATACGTGACTTTCATGGCCGTCGTCTCCCTGGTTGGGCGCGGTCGGCCCGGGCGAAGCGGTGCTCCGGCCGGTCTGCAGCCGGCACGGGCGCGGGTTCAGGCAGCCGCCTCTTCCTCGGCTCCTTCGAGGAAGCCCTGCAAATGCCGCAGGCGCGTCGGATGCCGCAGCTTGCGCAGGGCCTTGGCTTCGATCTGGCGGATCCGCTCGCGCGTCACGTTGTACATCTTGCCGATTTCTTCCAACGTCCGCTCGTACCCGTCCACCAGGCCGAACCGCATTTCCAAAATCTTCCGCTCGCGTTCGGTCAGTGTGGCCAGCACTTCCGACAGTTTCTCCCGCAAGAGGCTGTAACTGGTGACCTCCAGCGGATTCTCGGCCGTTTTGTCCTCGATGAAATCGCCCACGCTCACGTCGCCGTCGTCGCCGACCGGCGCGTGCAGCGAGATGGGTTGCTGGGCCATCTTGAGGAGCGAGTTCACCCGGCTGACCGGCAGGTGCATTTCGTCGGCGATCTCCTCCGGAGTGGGTTCCCGGCCCAGTTCCTGGGTCAGTTGTTTTTGCACCCGCCACAGTTTGTTCATGGTCTCGATCATGTGGACCGGGATGCGAATGGTGCGGGCCTGATCCGCGATGCTGCGGGTGATGGCCTGCCGGATCCACCAAATGGCGTAGGTGGAGAACTTGTAGCCCCGCCGGTACTCGAACTTTTCCACGCCCTTCATGAGGCCGATGTTGCCCTCCTGGATGAGGTCCAGGAACGACTGGCCGCGGTTGGTGTACTTCTTGGCCACGGAGACCACCAGGCGGAGGTTGGCCTCGGCCATGTGGGTCTTGGCCTGATGCGCGCGGTCGGCGGCCGCCTTGAGGGCGTCGAAGGCCTTGTAGAACTCCTCGCGGGGCATGCGCACGAACAGTTCCAGCGCGGCAATCTTGTCCCGCTCGGCCTGCAGGGCCGCATCGCGTTCGGGCGAGGGGGGCTGCTTTTCCAATTGCTCGATGGCCCGGACGCTTTGCTGGAACTTTTCGTGGATGTTGCCGGCCACCACGACCATCTCCTCCAGCACCTTTTGCTTGTAGTAGAACTTCGGGAAGTAGGACTGGAGCTTTTTGTCGAGTTTTTCAAAGGCCGCTTGCGCGGCGGCGCGTTCGGCGGGGGTGGCGGCCTTTTGGACCAGGGCGTATTGCGCGTCCACCTGCTGGTCCAGGGCCTGCACGGTTTTCACCAGTTTGCGCAGATCCCGCAGGTGGCCTTCGCGGTTGGCGACCTTCTTGTCCACCACCACGCGGTCGAAGCGTTCCTTGGGCGGCTCGCTGAGGAGCTTTTCGGCGATGGCGATGTGTTCCTTGGCGGCAAAGCCGAAGCTGTAGATGATCCGTTTCATCTCCAGTTCGGCCTCCTCGATGCGCTTGCAGATCTCGATTTCCTGTTCCCGGGTCAGCAGGGGCACCTTGCCCATCTGGTTCATGTACATGCGCACGGGATCGTCGAGCGCATCGAGCCGATCCTCCTCGTCTTCCTCGCCGTCCACCGGCCGCCCCAGATCCACCTCCGGATTTTCCACGATCTCGATGTCCATCGCCCGGAGCTTGGTGTAGAGCTCGTCCAATTCGTCCGGGGTCAGGCCGTCCGGCAGGATGTCGTTGATGTCATCGTAGGTGATGTGCCCGTTCTCGTGGGCGAGATGGACAAGGATCTTGATGGCCTCGTTCAGGTCGGCCGCCTGCCGACGGACCACCTCTCCGGCCGGAGGGTTGGAGCCGGCCGCGGCTCCCGTGGCCGGTGCGGTGCCGGATGCAGGGGCGGGGGTACCGGAACCGGAGGGCGGCGTGACGCCGGAATCGCCCGCCGGGCGAGGGGCCCTCGATGCGGGAGCGGTGGAGGTTTCGGTCCTTTCCCTGCGCTTCAGACTGCCCAAAACAAAGCGGCGACGCACCTTGGTGGGGGCTGCCGGAGCGTTGCTCTCGGCAGCCTTCTTGGACGGCTCGGCCTTTTTGGACCTGGCCGTCTTTCCGCGCCGCACGGTTTCAGTTTTCTTTTTCGCTACCGCTTTTTTACTCGCCATATCTGATCAGACGTTCCCACTTGACGGCTCTTCAGCCGCCCGGGGTTGGTGGTCCGGCCCGGTTCCCCTGCCCAGCCCGGAGCGCAGGCAAAAATACAAAAGCTCTCGGTCTGTCCGTCGCATCGAACCTCGTTCCGCGCCGGAAAGTGCAGAACTCCGAGAACCGCGCCGATCACCCATCCGGGCGCTCCTCTGCAATCGTGGGCTGGGATTTTCCCCCTCGGGGACCCTTTCTCGCCCCCGCGGGCGGCACACAATATAGCAGACGCCGGGGCGTTCTTGCAATGTGAAATTTGCCAAACGGCGCGCAGACCCGCCGCGCGCGAGCCGTCCCGGCCGGGATTCTGGACGCCCGTGCAGGCCCGAGGTTGTGACCCGATCCCGGTGCTGTTTCAATCCAACGCCCTGCGGCTCAATGGGAACGAAATTCCCGGACCTCGATGCGGTCTTCCCACTGCACCAGAAACCGGTGGGCATGGAAGGCCAGCCGACGGGGCCAGCGCTCGGTATATTCATGCCACAGCGGGACGCCGGTCCGCGGGTCCAACCGATACAAGTTGAAGAATGTCCCCTCCCCGCTCATCCCCCGTGAAAACCACCATGCGTACAGGTACGAGCCGGTGGGAAAACACCGATCCGCCAATCGCGCTTGTCGCCACAGCACCCGTCCGGTGTCAGCCTCCACCTTGAGCAGCAGCGGCTGCGGTTTGTCCAACAGCTTGACCTGCAACGGGTGGGCCAGGTCGTCCACTGTGGCGGTCGTGGTGCAAACGTACAGCACCCGACCCTCATGCTCGTGCACCCGAGCGATGCCCACGCTGGGCAGGCGCCAGCGCACACGACCCGTGGTCAGCTCGAAGCAGGTCAGCATGCCCTGATCGAACACGCAAAGATGCGGTCCCACCTCGAGGCAGGGCCACCCGTGACCCGCCGTCTCCGCCTGCTGGAGAATCTCCGGCGAAACCGGAAACGCGAGGGCGGCCGTCCAGCGGAGCCGACCGCTTTTTTCGAACACCAGGAGTTGGGTGGCCCCGAGCAACACATCCACACTCCGCAACGGCACCCACCACGGCGGCCCCACGATTTCTCCGGTCCACTCCGTGGGCCCGGTTCCCATCCAGCGCCGCAGCCGCACCCCATAACGGCTTCGGTCTTCTTTCACGACGCTCCCGGTGCGCGCCCGCCGGAGGTCATCCAGGGCTTCTCGCACGGCTTCCCAGCTCCGGCCGGCCGTGAGCCGGTCGCTTTCGAGCACCGAGGGGGCTTCCTTTGGCTTGAGCCCCTCCCGAATCGAGATGTTGCGCTGGATCAACCAGGTCTGGAACTCCACGACCTCCGCGCCGGCGGGATAGAACTCGTGGCGGGGCGGGGCGGTGTCTGTCTCCTGTGGGTCCTCTTCGAGGAAGGCGGCGGCATCCGCCGCGGTGGGCACCCGGGCTGGGCGGGTCTCCGAACCCAGAGCAACTCCCAACGGCCGCGGCACCGGTGTCGGAATCACCACCTCGCGTTTCGCGGCTCCGGTCGCCAGCTCCACACGCGTGACCGTGCGAGGACCGCGGCCCTGCCCACTGACCGCCACCGCCGCCTGATCGTCCCACCGCACCCCGAGCACGGGTGAAGGCAGTTCCACCTGCCACCGGCGTTGTCCCGTCCGCGAATCGATGGCAAACAACCGCGCCCCTCGCAACCAGCACAAATACGGGTGATCCGCCAGCAATCGGGGCAACTCGTCGCGCTCCCCGTCCTCCCAAGGGACCCGCCACAGAACCCGCCCTTCCGGCAAGACGCGCAGCACTGCCTCACGGGCGTTCCAGGACAACAGAACCTCCGGGCGCAACAGCTCCCAAGAGCTCAATTCATCCGCTTGGACAGACGCGACAAAGACCGTGCGGGGTCGGCTTCCCCACCATTTGGACCAAACCCACCCGCCGACGGTCCCCAGCCCCAACACTGCCACTGCCACGGCCGCCGTCCTAACCCAGCGCTGACGGCGCCGGATCACCCGGTCCCTCCGGCCGGCGTACTCGGGCACTTCGATCCCCTCGCGCTCGGCCCGACCCGCGCAGAGCACCGAGCACACGTAGCCATGCAGCTCCATGCACCGCCGGCAGATCGGTCGCCCGCAAACTCGGCAACGTTCCACCGCCGGCTCATCCGGGTGCTGTGGACAGCGTGCCGGTCCTTGGGGAGATTCTCCCGGCCGGGGCGACGCCGCTGCGATGTCCACCGAACGCTCCGAGCGCAAGCGTACGCGGGGGCGGCCGCTCTCGGACGCGGTCACGCCTTCGCCGGCTGTCCATCCCGCCAGCGCCGCGTTGGCCAGCCCGGTGGCATCCGCCCCGCACTCCGGGCAGTGTACAGGCACCGGCAAGCGCCCTTCGACCGGCTCGACCTCAAAAGCGAACCGCGCTCCACACGGACACTGAACTTTGACCGTAACGCTCATTCGGTCATCGCCTGGGATTCAACAACGCGACCCCGGGTCCCAAGGGAAGCGGAAACGCCGCGACCGGTGGAGTGAAGCGAACGGAGCCATCCCCGAACAACACGTTGCCCCCCAGCCGACCGTGATTGTTCCCCGGCGGCCGGCCGTCCGGGGAAAAAACCGGGTCTCCCGGGGTTTTCGCCGTGGAATTGATTTGCTCATCGCTCACGAGCGGATCCCGCGCCGCTTCTGTCGCACGCCGCCCCTGGTAATACGCATAGCTGATCCGCCCGGCCGCAAAAGGCACGGCCTCTGGCGGTGGATGATCCCCACTGGCCGGGCAGACGAAGGTGGCGGTGGCCACCGTATACCGAGGCACCAACAGGCTCAGGACCGGTTCCGCAGTGCGCACCGAAGGCAGGGCCGGATAGCCGCCGCCATGGTCCCGCGCGTAAAGCTCCAACGCCACGTGCATCTGTCTCAGTTGCAGGGCGCAGTGCTCTCGTGCGCGCCGGGCGGCCGCCCGCTGCGCGGGCGCCCAGCTCAGCCCGATCAACACGCAGAGGATCACGAGGACCACCAACAGCTCCACCAGACTGAACGCCCGTGCGGTCGAGCCCCCCTCGCCATGGCGTACCGGTTTGAGTGCCGACTTCCCTCCATCGCCCGGGCCGGACGCCCGACGCAGCCGCAGCCCCGCCGCTCCAGCCGGGTTTGCCGGAGCCGGGCCGGTCCCGTGGCGGTCTTTCGGGCTCATCTTCGCGTCTCCCCTCAGCTTCCCTGGGGCTGTGCCCCGCGTCCCGGGCGCGGAACGGCCGCGTCGGGTCCCGAAACCGCCGCCGCCAGGCCGGCGCCCAGTTCGCCTTCGGTCAGTTGCAGGGCAAATCGCAGCAGTTCGGGCGAGGACGGAATCCGCAGCTTGCGCATGATGTTGACGCGGTGGGTCTCGACCGTTTTGGGGCTGAGATGCAGCAGAGTGGCGATTTCCCGCACCGTACGCGCCTGTCCCAACCAGCGCAGCACCTCCAGCTCCCGATCCGTCAGCCGCCCCAGCCCGCCCACGCCGGCGTCGTTCACTCCCGTGAACTCTTCCAGCAGGCGCAGCGCCAGATCCGCGGCAAGCGCAATCCGGCCCGCCATCACCTGCCGCAGCGCCGCCAGCAACTCCTCGCCCCGCGCCCGCTTGGAAAGAAAACCGCGCGCCCCCGCGCGCAGGGCCCGTCCGGCATAGAGACGCTCGTCACATCGCGTAAACACAAGGACGCGCACCTCCGGGTGATGGGCGCGCAGATCCTTGATCAGTTCCAAACCACTCCGGCCGGGCAGCGCCAGTTCCGTGACGACAAGGGCGGGCCGACGCCGTTCCACGCATTCGAGGGCCTGGGCCGCTTCTTCCGCCTCCCCGCACAACGTGAAGTCCCCCGATTGTTTCAACCAGTGCCCCACCGCCTCCCGCAACAACGGTTCGCCATCCACCACCAGGACCGCGTGCGGCGGTGGTTGCCCCGACGAAGCGACCCCTCTCATGTCGCTCATCGCTTAAACCCGGATTCGCCACCTGTCAACGGCGCCCACCCGCTGCCCGGCTCTGTTCCTCCGGGCTGTGTCGCCGTTTCGGCGCGCGGTCGCGTCGATCTTTGGGAAGGGTTGCCGCCCGCTTCCGTACCCGCGGCGCGCGCGGTGCGGGGCTGCCCGCCCCGGCGCCGGCTTGCCCGTGGGAATCTTCCGCCGTTACCCTGCCCGCCATGGTGCACGCGGATTTCGTCCACCTGCATGTTCACACGGAATACTCGCTGCTCGACGGCGCCTGCCGGTTGGACCGGCTGGTGGAGCGTGCCCATGCCCTGAAATTCCCCGCGCTGGCCATCACCGACCACGGGGTGATGTACGGGGTCATCGACTTCTATCAGGCCGCCCGGGCCAGGGGCATCAAACCCATTCTTGGCTGCGAAATGTATGTGGCGCCGGGCAGCCGGTTCGAGAAACGCACCACCACCGGCGGACGCGACGTGTACCATCACCTGACGGTGCTGGCGTGCGACGAGACCGGCTACAAAAACCTGATTCGCCTCAGCACGGCCGCGCACCTGGAGGGCTATTACTACAAGCCGCGCATCGACAAGGAACTGCTGGCCGCTCACCGGCAGGGACTGATCGTCCTGTCCGGCTGCCTGGCCGCGGAAATCCCCGAGTTGATCGTGCGCGACCAGCTCGACCGCGCCCGGGAGGTCCTGGACTGGTACCGACAGGTCTTTGGGCCCGAGCATTTCTATCTCGAACTGCAGGATCATGGCCTGCCCGAGCAGGCCCGGGTCAACCGACAGCTCCTGGCCTGGGCACGGGAATTTGGATTGTCCGTCGTGGCCACCAACGACGTGCACTACCTCGAGAAACATCACTGGCGCGCGCACGACTGTCTCATTTGCATCGGTACCCAGACCACCCTCAACGATCCCAAACGGCTTCGCTATGCACCCGAGCAATTCCACCTCCGGTCGGCCGAGGAAATGAAGGCCCGGTTTGCCGAGGTGCCCGAGGCCATCCGCAACACGCTCGAGATCGCCGAGAGGTGCAATGTCGAGATCGAGTTCGGCCGTCTCCACTACCCTGTGTTTCATCCCCCGCCCCCCTATACACGGGAGCAGTTCCTTCGGGTGTGGATCTGCGAAGGGCTGCGCCGGCGTTACGGGATGCGGGTGCGCCTGGAGGGGGAACGGTTTCACGTGGAGGGGATCGAGGATCCCCGTGCCCTGCCGGCTCTGGCGCAATTGCCCGCGGAGGCGGTCCCGCCCCCGGACGCGCCGGAGGTCCGCGCCGCCATTCAACAGGTGCTGGACCGCATCGAGACGGAACTGGCGGTCATTCAAAAGACGGGGTTTGTGAGTTACTTCCTCATTGTGGGGGACTTTGTCCGGCACAGTCGCGAACGGGGCATCGCGTGCGCGGCGCGCGGGTCGGCGGCAGGTTCGCTGGTCACTTATCTGCTGGGCATCTCGAACGTGGACCCGCTGCGTTACGGGTTGTTGTTCGAGCGCTTCCTGAATCCCGAACGGGTCAGCCCGCCCGACATTGACATCGACTTTGCGGATGATCGCCGGGCCGAGGTCATCGAGTACGTGCGTCAAAAGTACGGCCGCGACTGCGTCGCCCAGATCATCACCTTTGGCACGCTCGGCGCCAAAAGTGTGGTGCGCGACGTGGGCCGCGTGATGGGGCTGAGCTACTCGGAATGCGATCGACTGGCCAAGCTCATCCCCAACGACCCCAAAATCACCCTGGCCCGTGCCCTGGAGTTGTCCCCGGAGCTGCGCCAGGCCTACGAAACCGAGGAGGTCACCCGCGAACTCATCGACACCGCCCAGATCCTCGAAGACCTTGCCCGCAACGCCTCCGTCCATGCCGCCGGCGTGGTCATCGGACCCGAGCCCCTGGTGAATCTGTTGCCGCTCAAACAGGATGAAAACGGAGCCCTCGTCACCCAGTACGCCATGGGACCGGTGGGCGACCTCGGCCTGTTGAAAATGGACTTCCTGGGGCTCAAGACCCTCAGCGTCATCCGCAACACCTGCGAACTGGTTCGCCAAACCCGCGGCATTGAAATCCCGATCGATCAACTGCCCCTCGACGATCCCAAGACCTACGAACTGCTCAACAAGGCCCAGACCCTCGGCGTGTTCCAGTTGGAATCGGCCGGCATGCGCGAGCTGTGCCGCAAGTTCCAGCTCAGCTCCATCGAGCATATCACCGCGTTGATTGCCCTGTACCGGCCCGGCCCGATGGATCTGATCCCGGAATTCCTCCGCCGCCGGCACGGTGAGGTGCGCATCGAGTACGAGCATCCCCTGCTGGAACCCATCGCCCGCGAGACCTACGGCATCCTGATCTACCAGGAACAAGTCATGCAGGCCGCCCAGGTGCTGGCCGGCTATTCCCTGGGCGCCGCCGATTTGTTGCGCCGGGCCATGGGCAAGAAGAAGCCCGAGGAGATGGCGAAGCAGCGCGACACGTTCGTGCGCGGCTGCATGGAAAAGAACAACATCCCGGCCGCCAAGGCCCACCAGATCTTCGACCTGCTCGAGAAGTTCGCCGGGTACGGGTTCAACAAGTCTCACGCGGCCGCCTACGCCATCACCGCCTACCAAACGGCCTATCTCAAGGCCAATTACACGGTCGAGTTCCTCTGCGCCATGATGACCAACGACATGGCCGACACGGAGAAACTGGCCGAATACATCGCCGAAGCCCGGTCCCTGGGGATCGAGGTCCTGCCCCCGCACGTCAACGAAAGCGACGTGCACTTCACGCCGGTGCGCTCCGGGCCGGCTTCGGAGCCGCCCCGGGCCATCCGCTTCGGCCTGGCCGCCATCAAGGGCGTCGGCGAGGCGGCCGTGCAAAGTCTGTTGCAAGCCCGCCGGGCCGGGGGACCTTTCCGCACGCTCTTCGATCTTTGTGAACGGGCCGACACCCGCACCGTGAACCGCCGCATCCTGGAGGCGCTCATCAAGGCCGGAGCCTGCGACGGTCTGGGCCCCAACCGCGCCACCCTCATGGCGCAAATCGATGCCGCTCTTACCCGGGCTTCCCATGTCCACGCGGACCGCCAGCGGGGTCAAAGTTCCCTGTTCAGTCTGCTGGGGGAGGAAGCCACTGCACCCCCGGAAGCCGCCCTGCAACTGCCGGAGTGGCCCCTGCACCAGTTACTGGCGTACGAGAAGGAACTGCTGGGCCTTTACCTCACCGGCCACCCTCTGGCGCCCTATGCGCCCCTCCTCGAGCAGTACAGCCTCACCACGGCCGCCGATCTTCCGCAGTTGCCCCCGCGCACCGCAACGCGTCTCGGCGGCCTGGTCGTCTCCGTGCAAGAGGGGTTCAGTCGCAAAACGAATCGGCCCTATCTGATCGCCACGCTCGAGGACCTGACCGGCACGGTCCAGGTGCTGGCCTTCGACGAGGCCGGCGAGCGCTGTCGGGCCGTTCTCCAGCCCAACGCGGCCGTGCTGGTCCTCGGCGAAACCAGCAACGAAGAGGGCAGTGTTAAGCTCTTCATCTGGGACGCCATCCCCCTGGACGAGGCCCCGGCCCGGTTCACCAAACAGGTCCATTTGCGCATTTATCCGGCCACCAGCCGGCCCGAGCTGCTCGACGAAATCCGCCAACTGGTGGAAGCCCACCCGGGCCGCTGCCCGCTCTATCTTTGCTTCATCCGACCCGGGGGCGAAACCGTCGTGCTCGAAGCCCACGAGCGCTTCCGTGTCAAACCCTCCCTGGCCTTCCAGCGCGCCGTCGAGCAGCTCCTGGGCAACAATGGATACTACGTGAAAGTGGACCTCACCCCGCCCGAGCGCCCTGCCCGGTTCCCGCGCCGCGAAGCCAACGGCCGCGCCCCCCTGCCGCGCAACGGCACGTCCGGCTGAGAAACGCCCGATGCGTCTATGGCCCGGGCGATCCCCCCGCCGCAGCCTGCGCGCGCAGTTTCCTCTGCAGGTCGCGCAAGGGCCGGTACCCGATCAGAACGATGCCCTCCTGCCGGATCAGCTCCTTCAGATCGGGATCGTTCGTGAACAGTTCGTATTCTGCAGCGCGCATGGCCCAGCTGCCCGTAACGGCCTTGAGCTCCTCGGTCGGCAACGCAGCATGAATGTAGAGTTCTGTGACGCCCGGCTTGAGCCGACGCAACCGGTCCATCCAAAACCGCTTCGCCTCGGCAGGTTCCCGGGGCAGGTCCTCATACACAAAATCGTCCGGGAAAAGAATGCCCCGCTCGGCAAAGCGCTGTCGCCACTGTGCCTGACCGAACCTGGCCAGAGTCTCCGCCGAAGCCATGCGCACGGGCAGATCGAATTCTGCCGCCAGGGTCAGGTAAACCTCCATGTACGCCGGATTCAGCTGCAGCGTTCCCATGTGCGAGTCCAAATGCGTCACATCCAGGCCGGCCTCCAACGCTCGGCGAATCTGCGCCCGGGCCTCCAACAACGCCTGTTCCGGCGTGGCATGCGCATACACCTCGGCCACGCTCCGCCAGAAATAACCCGTCGGGTCCACCAACCCGGGGACCTGATCCCGGGGCAAAACGGGTCCCCAACGGTACACCGACCACTCGGAGGTGTGCGTCAGATGCACGCCCACATCGGTTCCCGGGCGATTCCGGGCCCACGCCACCACTTCGGGAAACCACGGGCACGGAACCATCACGGAAGCCGATCGCATCAGGCCCCGTTCCAAACACGCAAATGTGCCGGCGTTGGCCGCGTGACACATCCCCAGATCGTCCCCGTTCACAATCAAGAGCCGGTCCGTGGCCTTGTATCCCAGCCGCTCGGCCAGACTGGACTGCCCGTCCACGGAGAAGCCGACCACCACGACCACGGCAAACGCCAACCACCCGGGGAGACTCAGCGAAGGCACCGTCGGTTCCATGCGCGGCAAGCTACCACCGAGCTCTCCTGAAGGTCAAAGGTCGACTCCGTTGGGGTGACCGGAGGGCGCATTCGGGGACTGACCCCGGATTCACGCATCCAATGCCCGTGGCCCCAAGCTTGGCGCGTCGGGGACGTCCTACATTCCGCCGAGCTGCCCGCGGTGTCCAAATCCTGAAATGCTCCGGACAGCGGATCTCCGGCGCCGACGGCTTTGCCGGTGGCACGCCTGCAAGCAACAAGGTTCCAACACCGGCCCCTCAGATTCATTCCCACCAAACCCACCAAGTGTCATAAAGGTCTCGCGCCTTCAACGCGCAATGGGGTTCGCCGGAGACCGTCGGAGGGCCCATTTCAGCCATGGAACCTGTGTTTCAAGAATTCCAGGGCAATGCCGTCTCCCCATCGGCATTGCCGCATCGAGGACGCTCGAATCCGGCCGCGCTTGGGGGGCCTATCCAAACCTGCAATGCGCCAGGGACTCAGCACCTGATCAAGTCCCGCACCCGCACTGACGCCCGCACGATGGTTCTCCGCCGGCACTACCCCGGGGAAAACACCACTTTCTCGGGAACGGTTGGCCCGCCGAGAGAGCCGGGCCATTGCGCAGGCAACACGGTGCTGTTTCGATGCGGAATAACGTCAGAACGCAGAGCCCCAACGTTCCGATCCGGGCCAGCGTTGCTCGTGCCTTCCCCTTCCCCACGCGGTCGCAATCCCGGAGCGCGACCGCCCGTGCCCGCGGTCTGACGGACGAGCCCTGCGTTCCGGGATCAACTCACAAACCGAACGTTGTTCTGCGAGCCGTAAGGATTCGGCACGCGCAACGTACATTCCGGATCATCGCGCCATTCGCCATCCACCAGGAAACGGTAATGGTAGATGCCCGGGGCCAGGGGCACCGTCACCTCCCAGACACCCCCCGGACCCTTGTGCATGGGAATGGGCGACTTTTGCCAATGGGTGAAATCGCCCACCAGCAAAACACTCAGGGCATCCGGGGCGGTGAACCGAAAGGTTTGTGGAATCCCGGCCCCGGTTTGGGCCGCCGGTGCCGAAGTTCCCGGTTCCGCCTTCTCTCGTTTTCCACCTGTCTCAGGACGTTTACGAGCCATCTTAAGTGAAACTCTACAACCAGTTCAGTCTCCGGCAAACGCGAAGGGCCCGGACCGGGTCGGGCACGCCATTCACCCGGGCCCGGTCCGGGCGCGGCACTGCCACTCATTGCTCAGAACTGATAAATGACGTTCAACGCCAGCGACACGGCATTGTTGGCGAGACCGTTCAGGAATTCCCCCCGGCTGTTCAGGTCGTGGTCCCACCGCAGTTCCAATCGACTCAGCGTGTTCGGCCACAGGGCGTACGCCAAGGTGCCGGTCAGGCCGAACAACTGGACCGGGTTCGATCCCGCATATCCGTACGCACCGGCCGAACCGGTGGCGTACTCGGCCCGTGTGCTCAGCTTGAGTTTCTCGCTGGCCTGCCACATCACATACAGGCCGGTGGCATTCTCGTACGAACCGTCGAAGAGACCGTGCGCCCGGTAATCGTACGCCGCCCCCACCGACCAACCCTCCCAGGGCAGGGGCACCGTGAGTCCGGCGAACCAGTTGATCATGTCCTTGGCCCCCTGCCGTCCGGAATCCATCGCCCCCAAATACAGCGTCGTCCCGGACAACGCCCCCCAACTTTCCGGTGCCGACAGCGCGATGGACCCGACGTAGCTCATCACCGAGTCGATGCCCGAGCGGGCGTTGATCGAATTGCTACCTCCTCCGTCCGCAACCCCTGCCGACAACGTCACACCGTCCATCAACTCGTACGACGCCAGCACGCCCGTGTGAATGATCGGCTCGATAAAATAGCCGTAGGACCGGCTGTAATTGGGGTTGTTGCCGGATTCGAAGACTTCGTGGCCCATGATGGTATCCCACACGCCCATTTTGAGGGTCAGGCCGCGGCCCACGGGGGCTCGCAAACTCACGTAGGCGTTTTTGATCGCAAAGTCTCCGGAGGCCGTGCCGAGGGTCGACAATGATCTCAGGGTATTGGCGTCGGGGCCGAACAGCAGTTGAACACGATACCCCGCGGCCCAATCGCTTTCATCCAGAGGCTTCTCCAACACCAGCGACACAACGTTCAAGTTGAATCCGTTCTGCTTGTCCGCGCCGTCGAAGGAGCGCCCCGGCAGCGCATTGGTCGAGCCGGGTCCCGGCAACCAGACGGCCGAGGTGTCCACATACCCACTGAGGGTGGTGGCCGGTAGCGCCGTCAACAACGGAGTGGCCTGCTCCTCGGCCCGTGGTGCGGCCGCAGCACTCACCACGCACAGGGCCACCAACGTTCGCGTGTACGTCTTCAGCTTCATGTTGTTCGTTCTCCGATGCTCGAGTTTGGTTTCCATGGGCCGGGCGCGCGGGTCCGGCAGGTCGGAGGAACAACGCAGACCTCCGGTCCAGCACCGGCGGCATCTTGCTTCCCTGCCGAACCACCGCGCGCCAGGCACTGCACGAGCCTCAGGAGCAGGAGGCGTGCCGCGGGTGGGCTCCACGGTGGAAGTGCCTCTGCCGCAACATGTCATGTCGGCTTCCGGCTGCAGCGGCGTTCCGGTCGGTGGCGCATTCTGCGCGGTTTGTGCAAAAGAAAACAGGGCGAATCACACAAAAGCGCCACGCCCCCGCTGGCATCCTTGGAATCCGGGCAAACTTGAAGGCGCGCGTCCACCGGGACTCCGAGGGTATCGACGCCGCCGGGCGAAACGTTGCCGGCGTCGCGTGGAAAAAGCCGCTTGCCCTTTGCGGCGGGCGTTTCCGGCGCAGGGCAAACCCTCGTTCGCGGATTTTAACCGCTTTTCTTTTTCGGGCGGTCTCATAGGCTGAACCTCGCAGAGATCGTCAGCGGTTTGCATGAATCTGGCGCTCCTTGTCGACCACAGACCCGTCGCCGCCCGCTTCACCGGCCGATTGCTGGAAAGCTGCGGATATCGAGTGGTGCTGGTACCGTCCCTCGATCGCGCCGTGGAGGAGGCGCGTCGCCATGTGCCGGGGGTGGTCCTCTGTTACGCAGACCTGGCCCGCGCCGAGAAGTTCCCGGTCCTTCGACGATTGCGACAATTGCTCGGTTCCCATGGGCGGGTGTTGCTGCTGCTGCCGGCGCCTTCCCGGGCTGCCGCGGCAGCGGCCCCGCCTGCCGGTGCCGACGATGTCCTGCGGGAACCGCTGACGCGGGAGAAGCTGCTCGCAGCGCTGCCGCCGGTGACGGCTGGCGAATCCGGATTGCCCGCGCGATTGCGTTTCTGGGGCGTGCGCGGGTCTATCCCCACGCCGGGTCGGAGCACGGTGCGGTACGGCGGCAACACCAGTTGCGTCGAGGTCCGCGCCGGCCCGGAGATTCTCATTCTGGACGCCGGCACGGGCTTGCGCATGCTGGGGCGGCACCTGCGGGAAGAGTTCGGCGACCGGCCCTTGTCGCTGACGATCCTTCTGACGCACACGCATTGGGATCACATTCAGGGATTGCCCTTTTTTGCCCCCCTGTATGAGCCGCGGCATCGCGTGCGGATTCTGGGCTGCAAGGGGGCCCGCCGCGGACTGCGCACCGTCCTCAACCACCAAATGGAAAGCCCGTTCTTCCCCGTGGGACTCCCCGACCTGCCGGCCAATGTGACCATCGAAGAGTTTCCGGGTTCGACCTTCACGCTCGGGCCGGTCCGTGTCACCGTCACTCGCGCCAATCACCCCGGCCTTTGCGTGGGTTACCGGTTGACCGTCGGGAATCGTTCGCTGGTGTATTTGCCGGACAACGAACCGCACGGGCGCAAGCACCGGTTGCAGCGGCATTCCGGCGCGCCCCCTTCTCATGACACTGCTTTCGTGGAACAAGCCGACGCCCAGCTCACCGAGTTTTGTCGAGGAGCCGAAGTGCTGATCCTGGACGCCCAGTACGACTGTCAGGAATACCAGCAGCGCGTCGGCTGGGGGCACGGCTGCGTCGACGACGCCGTCGGTCTCGCCCTGGCCGCCGGGGTTCGACGCCTCTTTCTGTTCCATCACGACCCGGACCACGACGATGCGCAGATCGACGCACTGACCGCCCATGCACGGGCCCTGGTGAAGGCTCAGGGCGGGCGACTGCACGTGGCGGCCGCGCGCGAAGGCCGGGAACTCGTGTGGGCGCCGGCGGCCGGCTTGCGTTGAGCAGCCGGGTTTCCGCTTCCCCCGGCAATTCCGGGCCCGAGCAGGCGACCGGCCGGGGCCTGTCACAAACCGGGGTTCTCCCATGGAGTCGGAGTGGCCCACCCCATTCGGGCGGCGCGAAGCGTGCCGCTGAAATTGCGGCCGGGATCGACTCGGCGAGGACGACTCCGGGGTGAATGGCACGATCGGCGGGCCTTTTTGCGTGCCCCGAGCAGCGCCGCCCATGCCATCCGGGACACGGACAGCCGTGCCAGGCCCGGGACCGTCGCACAGTCAAGGTGAGGAATTGCGCGTGAACCGCGGGAGCCGGGGTCGTGGGCCCTACCGAGAGTGTTCACGCTCCCGCGTGGTTCTGCCGGGTCTGCGAGGCATCCCCTGCCGGGCGTTGGCGTCGGCCGATGGAACGGGGAGACATTGCCGGCTCGGGCCTGGGCCGCGCTGGCCAGCCGGTTTGAAAGTGACTTTGGTGACCGGCTGCGGCATGGTGCCGGCAATTGCGAGCATGAAGAAACGGTTGGTATCACCCATATCCCGGAGCGGCCGGTTTCAAACCGGGCCCAGTGAGGAAGTGGCCCGGTTTACCCAGTCCATCAGTTTCGACCAGCGGCTCTGGGCGCAGGACATCGCCGGTTCCCTGGCCCATGCAGCCATGCTGCACAAGGTCGGCCTGCTGAGTACCCGGGAGTACCGGGCGATCCGGCGCGGGCTTCAAAGCATCGCGCAGGAAATCGCCGCCGGTCGCTTTGTTTGGAGGCCCGAGCTGGAAGACGTGCACATGAACATCGAGGCCGAGCTGACCCGTCGCGTACCGGCGGGGGCCAGACTGCACACGGGCCGATCGCGGAACGATCAGATCGCGCTCGATCTGCGCCTCTGGTTGCGCGAAGAAATTGCCGGGCTGCTCGACGATCTCCGGGCCCTCATGGGCGCCCTGGTGCGACTGGCAGAGCGAAATGCCGCAGTGCTCATCCCCGGCTACACCCATTTGCAGCGCGCCCAACCTGTCTCGGTGGCCCATCATTTGCTGGCGTACGTGGAAATGCTGGACCGCGACCGGGAGCGACTGGCCCAGTGCGCCGAGCGGCTGAACGTCTGTCCCCTGGGCGCGGGCGCGCTGGCCGGTTCCACCCTGCCTTTGGATCGCGCCTTCGTGGCGCGGGAGCTGGGTTTTGTGGATCGACGCGGCCGGCCGCGGCTGACGACCAATTCGATGGACGCCGTCAGCGATCGTGATTTCGTGGTCGAGTTCTGTGCGCATGCGGCCCTGTTGGCGGTGCATCTCTCGCGGCTGGCCGAGGACCTGATCCTCTGGAACAGCGCCGAGTTCGGGTTCATCCGCATCGGGGATGCCTACACCACCGGATCCTCGCTGATGCCGCAGAAGAAGAACCCGGACGTGGCCGAACTGATCCGGGGCAAGTCCGGTCGAGTCATCGGCAACCTCACGGCATTGCTGGTCGTGCTCAAGGGCCTTCCGCTCACGTACAATCGGGACCTGCAGGAAGACAAGGAACGGTTGTTCGACACGGCGGACACGGTCCGGGCCTGCGCGCGGCTCATGGCGGGGATGCTCGAGCAGGTCGAGTTCCAACCGGAGCGCTGTGCGGCAGCGGTGGCCGACCCGATGCTGTTGGCGACCGACCTGGCCGAGGCGCTGGTGCGGCGGGGCGTCCCGTTTCGTCAGGCGCATCACCTGGTGGGTGCGGCCGTGGCACGCGCCGAGCAGCTGGGCTGTCCCCTGGATCAAATGCCGCTGTCGGAATGGCAGGCACTCTCGCCCCTGTTCGATCCCTCGATGCTCAGGGTCTTCGAGGTCAAAGCCGCCCTGCAACGCCGCGAGCTCCCGGGCGGGCCCGGGCCCCGGGAAGTGGCCCGACAACTGAAACGATGGAAGCAACGGCTGCAATGACATCCGGTCGCACGCGCGGCTGGGCGGGCCGCGGGCAACGGCCCATTCCGTCAGCCCCGCGGGCTCTTGCTGCCCGGGGTTCCGATTTCGCCGGACCTCAACGTCCGTTTCACGCCCGTTCTCGGTCATCGTCCGTCAGTCGGGGAACTCCGGAGTCATGACGCCGCAGGCCTGGCGTTTGCTGCGTGACACGTCGCGCTCGTTCTGGCTCAGCCTCCGCGCCCTGCCGCGCCGGGTGCGCCGCTCCATTGGGCTGGCCTACCTGCTGGCGCGCAGCACCGACACCGTGGCGGATGCGACCGCCCTGCCGGTGGAGGAGCGCCTGGCGGTGCTCGATCGCATGCGGGCGCAGATCCTCGACCCGGATCAACCGCCAGCGCCGGTTCTGGAGACATGGCTGGCGGGTCAACCCCGCTCGCCGGAATGCGAGCTCCTGCGTCACTGGCCCCGGACTGTCGCCCTGCTGGGAACGCTCCCTCCCGAGGACCGCGCCGATGTCCGGAAGGTGCTCGACTGGATCCTCGCAGGCCAACGTTCGGATCTGGTGCGATTCGGCCGCATCCCGGCCGAGGGGACCGTGACGGCCCTGGAAACCGCAGCCGAGCTCGAGCACTACACGTTTTGCGTGGCCGGCTGCGTGGGAGAGTTCTGGACCCGCGTGTGTCGTCGGCACCTGTTTCCGGAGATGCCGTGGGACGAATCGGCGGTCCTGGAGCAGGCGGTGGAGTTCGGCAAGGGCCTGCAACTGGTGAACATCCTCCGCGACCTCGCGGGCGACCTGCGCCAGGGCCGCTGTTACCTGCCATTGGAGGAACTGCATCGCCTCGGTCTGCAACCGACCGATCTGAGGCAACCGGCTGTGTGGCCAAGGTTGCAGCCGCGCTACGAACAGTGGCGGCAACGGGCGTTGCGTGCGCTCACCCTGGGCTGGGACTACACCCTTCATCTGCCGCGACGGCAGGTGCGACTGCGCCTGGCCTGTGCCTGGCCGCTTCTGATTGGCGCGCGGACCCTGGTCGGACTGCAGCAGGTCAATCCCCTGGATCCCGCCCAGCGGGTGAAAGTGCCGCGGAGGGAGGTCCGGGCGTGGATTGCTCGTACGCTGCTGCTCTATCCATGGCCGGAGCGTTGGGCCCGGCTGTTCCCCCGGGCCTGTGGTTGAGGGCGAGCCGGGCGGAGGGACCGCTCGAGCCCTGAGTCGCATGGCTGCGGCCTTCTCAGGGCTGTCGCGCTCTTCAAAACAAGTCCCACTGGTCAAAAAATGCACGCTTTTTGCCAAAGCCGGTGTAGGAGCGCACTAACAGTGCCAATAAGTTGGCCGTGTCAAACGTGCGAACCGACACGGAAAAATCCACAGGCGCACCGGAACCCGCACCCGCGGCGGCTCCCTCGGCTTCGCGGGGCACGACCCTGTCGCCCGAGACGGCCTTTGGCGCGCCCCGGGATTTTTTGGACAACCGGTTCGTGTACGTTGTGATTTCCCCGCGGGCCCGGGGATTGTCGGTCGGGATCAACATGAATCCCGACAAACGGTGCAACTTCGACTGCCTGTATTGCGAGGTGCAGCGGAACGTTCCGCCGCGGGAGACGCATCTGGACGTGCGCGTGATGGCGGCGGAGCTGCAGCGTACGCTGGACCGGGTCCGCAGCGGCCAGTTGCGCGATCGGCCCCTGTACCGGGGCTTGCCCCCCGAACTGCTGGAGCTCAAGCACGTGGCCCTCAGCGGGGATGGCGAACCCACCCTTTGTCCCAACTTCGCCGAGGCGGTCGAGGAGGTCGTTCACATCCGGGCCCTGCGCGAGTTCTTCAAATTGGTGCTGATCACCAACGCCACCGAGCTGGACCGACCCGAGGTCCAGGCCGGGCTGCGCCACTTCACCCGCAGTGACGAAATCTGGGCCAAGCTGGACGGGGGCACGCAGGCCTATCTGGACAAGGTCAGCAACGTGCATGTCCCCCTGGAGAAGATCCTGCACAACATCCTGACCCTCGGACGACAACGGCCCATCATCATCCAGAGCCTGTTCCCCTCCATTCGCGGAGAGGAGCCGCCCGAGGAGGAAATCCTGGCCTTTGCCCACCGCCTGCGGGAACTGAAACAGGCGGGCGCTCAAATCGAGTTGGTGCAGATTTATTCGGCAACGCGACCTTCGCCCAAATCGGATTACGGACACCTGCCGCTGCGCTCGCTGTCCCGGATCGCCCAGACCGTTCGCGTCGTGGCCGGTTTGAAGGCAGAGGTTTTCTAAACATCCTCCGGCCGCATTGGCCGACATCAGCCGCCGGGCTGGGCGCGCCGGACCTTCGCCACGAACCTTTCGTTCAGCCGATGCCGGCACGTTCCCGGACCCCGCGGAGCCGGGCGCGGCCACCGCGCTCTCCACGGACCCCGTCGGAGACCTCACCGGCACAGCCGCGAAGATGCTTTTCGGCTGTTGAGCGCGTGGGGTCGCGCTAGATTGGCGCCGCATGGACGCGTTGGTGGCACTGGATACGGCGCTGTTCCGGCTGGTGTATGAACATCTGCGGAACCCGTTCTTCGACTGGCTCATGCCGATCCTGAGCGGGCACCCGCTGTTTTATCCGGCCGTCATCCTCCTGGCGGCGTGCATGCTTTGGAGAGGCGGTCGCCGGGCGCGTCTTTGTCTTCTGATGCTGTTGCTGTTGCTGCCCGCCGGAGACGGTTTGGTCTGCAACACGATCAAAAAGGCCGTCGGCCGCCCTCGTCCGTTCGCAGCGCTCGAAGGCGTTGAATCCCGCGTGGGCAGTGGACAAAACCGCGGCAAGAGCATGCCGTCCGGCCACGCGTTCAACTGGTTCGCGGCAGCAACGATCCTGGCACTGTACTATCGCCGCAGTTGGCGGTTCATGGTGCCCCTGGCGTCGGCGGTGGCGTTTTCCCGGGTGTACAACGGCGTGCATTATCCCTCCGACGTGTTGGCCGGCGCGATCCTGGGCAGCGGGTATGCGCTGGCCGGCCTGTGGGCGGCCGGTGAAGTATGGGACCGCATCGGTCGGCGCTGGTTTCCGCTCTGGTACGCGCGATGTCCGCGTCTGATTCCGCCCTGGCCCGAGACCGGTCCACCGGATTCCGCGGCGACGGCGGAGACGGACGCGACCCGTGCGACGACCGAAGAACTCCAGTGGCGGCGCGCCGGCTACCTGTTGATCGCCGCACTCCTGCTGGGGCGCTGGGCGTATGTCGCCAGCGACCTGATCCAGCTTTCCGAAGACGAGGCGTATCAGTGGCTCTGGTCGAAACGACCCGCGCTGGGGTACTACAGCAAACCGCCCTGGATCGCCTGGAGCCACTGGGCCAGCACGGCCCTCTGGGGAGACACGCAGTTCGGGGTTCGGTTTTTCGCCCCCCTGATTGGAGCGGTGCTGGGGTGGACGTTGCTCCGGTTTTTGTCGGGCTGGATCGGGGCCCGCGGCGCGGTTCTGTTCCTGCTCATGGTGGCCACCACGCCCCTGTTGGCCGTGGGAAGCACCCTGATGACCGTGGATCCGTGGAACGTGCTGTTTTGGACCCTGGCCATGGTGGCCGGCTGGCGCGCGACCGGGCCGGAGGGCCGCACCCGCGACTGGCTCTGGGTCGGGTTCTGGATGGGCCTGGGGAGCCTGAGCAAGTACACCGCCCTGTTGCAGTGGCTGTGCTGGGCAGTGTGGTTCGCGTTGTGGCCCGCGGCCCGGCAGCATCTGCGCCGGCCCGGACCGTATCTTGCGCTGCTGATCAATCTGATCTGTCTGCTGCCGCCCCTGCTCTGGAACTGGCAGCACGGCTGGGTCACGGCCCAACACGTGGCCCAGGACGCCAACCTGGGACAGCCCTGGCGCCCGACCCTGCGTTACCTCGGGGAGTTTCTGGCCGGAGAAGCGGCCTTGTGGAACCCGGTTTGGTTTGGCGCCATGGTGACGGCCGTGATCGGTACACTGCGCCACCTGCGCACGGATTCGCGGCTCCTGTACACCCTCAGCATGGGCCTGCCGGTGTTTCTGGTGTACCTGCTGTGGACGCTGCATTCGCGCGTCATGCTGAACTGGATTGCCCCGTCCATCCTCCCGCTGCTGTGTCTGACGGCGGTGTACTGGCAGGAACGGCGGAACCAATGGCGGCCCTGGCATCGGCGCGCTTACGCGGTGGGATTGGCCCTCGGCCTTCTGATGCTGGTGCCCATGCACGACAGCCGCCTGCTCCAGCGCGCCACGGGGGTGGTCCTGCCCCAAAACCTCGACCCGCTGCATCGCGTGCGCGGTTGGAAGGAAACCGCCGCGCTGGCTGCGGAGGCCCGACGCAAGTTGTTGGCCGAGGGTCGGCCGGTCCTGATCATCGGCGACCACTACGGCATCACCAGCCTGATGACGTTTTACCTGCCCGAGGCCCGCGCCGGGTTGCCGGAGGATCCCCTGGTGTTCTGCCTGCCGTCGCCCCGGCCGAAAAACCAGTTTTATTTCTGGCCCGGCTACAGCAATCGGAAAGGGGTCCACGCCGTCTTTGTGCGGCGCCTGAAGTCTCCGGTGCGATTCAAGGAGTGGATTCGCCGGCCGTTCGATCCGTCCCTGCGCTGGGAAGCCCCGCAGCCGCAACCTCCTCCGGACACCCTGCTCGCCCAATTCGAGGAGGTTGAGAGTCTGGGCGTGTTCCCGGCGGTGTGGCGCGGCCAACCCCAGCAATGGGTCCAGTTGTATGCGTGTCGGTCCCTGCGTTGATACTGCGCCGGCCGACGCCGGGGTGGCCGAGCGCTTTTGGGCCGTGGCCGATTACGACCTGGACAGCACGCTCGGCTGTGGCCAGGCCTTCCGCTGGCGCCGTCGCGGTTCGAGCTGGGAAGGCGTGGTCGCGGGCCGATGGGTCGAATTACGACAGGTTCCCGGAGGGGTGCACGCGCGCGTCGCGGCGCCTGTGGCCGACTGGGACTGGCTGGTCGACTATCTCCGACTGAAGGTGCCGCTGGAATCGGTGTTGGCGACCTTTCCCACGGAGCCCGAGTTGCAAGCGGCGATCCGCCGTTGGCGCGGACTGCGTGTGCTCCGACAACCCGCCTGGGAATGTCTGGCCTCGTTTCTCCTCTCCACCAGCAAACGCATTGCGCAGATCCAACAGGTGATCGAGCGGCTGTGTCAGAGGTGGGGAGACCCGGTGTCGGTGCCGCCGGATCACCCGCCGGCCTGGAGCTTTCCGGGACCGGACCGACTGGCTGGCGCGGGTGAAAACGAGCTGCGCCGGTGTGGCATGGGTTTCCGCGCGCCCTACCTGATCGCCGCGGCCCGGGCGGTGGTCGAAGGACGATTGGATTTGGACGCGCTGAGGCGGGGTTCCTACGCCGGGGCTCGCGCGGCCCTGATGGCGCTGCCGGGCGTGGGCCCCAAGGTGGCCGACTGCGTTTGTTTGTTCGGCTTGGGCTTCCTGGAGGCCTTTCCCGTGGACACATGGGTGGCGCGTGCGCTCCGGGAGCGCTACTTCCGCGGCCGACGCGTTTCGCCGGAACGACTGGCCGAGTTCGGTCGGCGCCACTTCGGCCCGTACGCGGGCTATGCGCAGCAGTATCTGTTTCACGATCGCCGACTGCGCGCGCAGCGGCGGCCCGCGGAAGACATTGGGACGCCCGCGGCCCGGTCCGGCCGCCCATCCCTGCCACCGGGGATCGCAGCCTGAGGCCGGCCCGGCGGCCTCCTCAAATCTCCAAAAACTTGCCCGGGTTCAGAATCCCTTTCGGGTCCAACGCCCGTTTGATTCGCCGGTGCAGTTCGACCACCTCGGGGGGGGCGGCCAGCGGCCACCATCGTTGCTTGGCCAGGCCGATGCCGTGTTCGCCGGTGATGGCACCACCCCAGGCCAGCACCTGGCGGAACAATTCGTCCAGCGCCGCATCGGCGCGTTCCCGCGCCCCGGGTTGGTTGAAGTCCACCATGAGATTGGTGTGGATGTTGCCGTCCCCGGCGTGTCCGAAGCAGGCCACCGGGATGCAGTATTTCTTTTGCAGCCGGGCGGCGAAGTCGAACAAATCCTCCAACCGACTGCGCGGCACCACGATATCTTCGTTGAGCTTGGTCAGGCCGGTATCCCGCAGGGCATAGGAGAACTCGCGTCGGATCTGCCAGACCTCTTCACAGGCCTCGGCCCCCAGGCCAACCTGAATGAACCGCGGCCGGTGCGCGCGCACGATCTGTCGGACCTGCCGCACCTCGCCGCGGACGGACCGTTCCTGGCCGTCCAGCTCCACGATGAGATGGGCGCGACAGCCCCGGAGTCGTTCACTGCGGGTCCGGCGCCAGGCCGCTTCCAACGTAAAGGCATCGGCCAGCTCGAGGGCCGAGGGCAGGAACCCCGCCTCCAAGATGGCATGCAGGGCGCGGACTGCATCCCGCATCTCCGAAAACCCGACCGCCAGATTGGCCCGGAACGGCGGCAGCGGGAGGAGCTTCAACGTGGCCTCGGTCACGATGCCCAACAAGCCCTCGGACCCGACAAAGAGCCGATGCAGATCGAACCCGGTCTTGTTCTTGTGCGTCCGGCCGCCCAGTCGCACCACGGTGCCGTCGGCCAGAACCACTTCCAACCCCAGGACGTAATCCCGGGTGACGCCGTATTTGAGGCAGCGCGGTCCGCCGGCGTTGGTGATGATGTTGCCGCCGATGGTGTTGTCGGCACGGCTGGCCGGGTCCGGGGGATAAAACAGACCCCGTTTCTCCACCTCGGCCTGCAGATGCGCGGTGATCACTCCGGCCTGAACCACGGCCACGAAATCCCGGGGATGGATCTCCCGGATGCGATTCATGCGCACCAGCGACAACACAATGCCGCCGCGGACCGGCACGCACCCGCCCACGTAGCCGTGACCCGCGCCCCGGGCGGTCACCGGGATCCCGTGCTCGCTGGCAAAGCGAAGCGTGCGCGCCACCGTGGCCGTGCTGCGGGCCAGCACCACCGCGTCCGGTCGGTGCGCCGCAAACCATTTGTCGCCGGCATGAGCCTCGAGTGTGGCCGGATCCACCCGCACCTCGCCGCGCGGGAGTAATTGGACCAGCTGCGACACCCACTCAGGCGGACCCGGGTTCGTCCGGGCCCGGCGTGGCGGTTCGAAGGAATTGGCGGACTTCATGGGCTTCGGATTCGGGAACTTGCACCAGGATGCCTCCGGCGGCCAACGCGTATCCACCCAGGCTCAGCGCCGCGTCCTCGTGCACGACCTGCGGGTGAAACCCCGCAGTCTCCAGCCGCGACCGCAGCAGGTGGGCCTCGGCCGGGTTCAACAGGGTGGCGATGGTGACCAGTCTCATGCGCGGGAATTCCCCGGCGCGGGGGATTCGGAGAACACCTCGGCAAAAATCAGCACGCCGGCCCCGGTCTGGAGGGAGCTTTGCACCTGCACCATGACCTCCTGGCCCACCAGGTGTTGCGCGTGGTTGACCACGACCATGGTGCCGTCGGGCAGGTAACCGATGCCCTGATGTTTTTCCTTGCCCTCCCGCACGATGCGCAACCGGATGGTTTCGCCGGGCAGGAGCACCGTGCGCAGACACCGGGCCAGCTCGTGGAGGTTCACGCAGGGCACGTTTTGCAGTTCGGCGACGCGAACCAGGTTGGCGTCGTTGGTGAACAGACGGGCGTTGAGGTTGCGCGCCAGCCGGATGAGTTTGTTGTCCACGCCCGTCTCGTCGGGAAAATCCGCGTCATGGATGCGGACCTCGGCCCGTTTGGAGCGTTGGATGCGATTGAGAATCTCCAGGCCGCGGCGGCCGCGCGCCCGTTTGACGGGGTCGGCCGAGTCGGCCAACTGATGCAGTTCGCGCAGCACGAACCGGGGGACCACCACGGTGCCCTGGAGAAAGTTGGCCTCCAGCAACTCGGCAATCCGGCCGTCGATGATCACACTGGTGTCGAGCAGGATCAAACTGTCGGGCGCCTGGCGGGGCGTGAACCGCACGTAGGGAATGATCAGCGAGAAATCCTCCTTGTTGCTGCGCATGGCCAGCACCATGCCGATGTATCCAAAGGCCAGGAACAACCCCAACCGCACCTGCCAGCGGGTGGTGGGATCGGCGTTGTCGAACAGTCCCGAATGATCGATGAGCTGGGCCACCACCATGCCCAGGATCAGCCCGAAGGTCACCGCGGAAAACGCCCGCAACGAAAAGCCCTTCAGCATCTCGTCCACCGCAATCAACAGCCCGCCGAATCCGAAGCCCAGCAACAGGCCCAGCCACGGATGTCCCGCGTACTCGGGTCGCAACTGACTGATGGCGTAACCGGCCGTGGTACAGAGCCCCAGGAAGAAAATGCGGATGATCCAGAGGGTCATGACGAGGTTCAGGGATGGGGATGATGCGGTGCCCGCAAGGGCTTCGTCGAGGCGGGCCGGGGCTCCGGCGGCGGTCGCGGCTTCCACAGCAGCCGCCAGAGACCGAGTCGGTTCAAGTTGCTGGTGGTCACCGAAAGATTCTGCGCAATGCTTTGCAGTTGTGCGGCCAGCTCCTCGTCCGTCAACAACCGGCCCGCCACACCCCGGCCGGCGCGCAGGTCCTGCAGAATCTGCTCCAGGTTGGCCGTAATGGAGTCCAGACGCTCCAGGCTCTGTGCGAGCTCGTTCGTGTGGCTTTCCAACACCCGGTTGAGCTGATGGGTGAACCGGCTGAACTCGGCCGTGGCGAAGTTCAGATTGCTGACCGCCAGCTCGACATTGGGCGCCTGCGCATCCAGCAGATGCTCGACGCGTTCCATGGCCCGTGCGGCGCGCCCGGAGAACTGACCCAACTGATCGAGCGTGTTCGACACCTGCACCAGATTGGGTTCGTTGAGCACCACCCGACGAATGTCCGCGATCGTGGCATCCAGCCGCCGCGCCGTCTGGTCAATGCGACGGATGAACCCGCTGGCGTCGCGTGCGGTCTGTTGCAGGTTGAACGGGGGCGGGCATTCCGCCTCCTCGCCCGGTTCGAAATACCGGGCCGCGCCGTTGGTGCCCGGGTAGATGGCCACGTACTGGTCGCCCAAAAACCCGCTTTGCTCGATCACAAAGAGGGCGTTGGTGCGGATGCGGTACTCCTGCAGGATCCGGAGCGTCAGCCGGGCAATCCCGGCCTCCGGATCCAGCTGCAGGTCCGTGACGTTGCCGATGGGATAGCCGGCCATCAGAACCGCGGCGCCGCGTTTGATCCCGCCGATGTCGGTTGTGCGCAGATGCAGCGTGTAGGTGCGGGCGAAGCGCGTGACGCCCTTGCTGAAGCTGACCAGCAGGCCGGCCAGCAACACCAGCCCCACCGCTACAAACAGGCCCACCTTCCATTCGAGCGAGCGGTTCTCCATGGCTCAAAAGTCCGGATGCTTCGGGTCCGACACGCCATCAATGAAACGCCGCAGGACCGGGTCGGTCGAGGCAAAGATCTCCTCGGTCGGCCCGGCGGCATAGATGCGTTTGTCGTGGAGCATGGCCACGCGATGCCCCACCCGACGGGCACTGCGCATGTCGTGCGTGACCACCACGCTGGTCACCCGCAACTGATCGCGGATGCGGATGATGAGCTGGTCGATCGAATCGGCCACGATGGGATCGAGGCCGCTGGTCGGCTCGTCATACAGCAGGATTTCGGGACGGTACACAATGGCGCGGGCCAGGCCCACCCGCTTGCGCATGCCGCCGGAGAGCTCGGCCGGGCGTTTGTGCTCGATGCCGGGCAGGTCCACCAGCTCCAACGCCTCCGCCACGCGCCGCGCGATTTCGGCGCGGGTGAGGTTGCGCTGATTCCGGAAGGCAAACGCCACATTCTCGGCCACGCTGAGGGAATCAAACAGGGCGGCGTTCTGGAACAACATGCCGAACTTGCGGCGCACCTGCAGCAGGCTGCGCTCGTCCATGCGCGTGATGTCCTGCCCGTCCACGTACACCGATCCCGCATCCGGCTGCAACAAGCCGATCAGGTGTTTGAGCAGCACACTCTTGCCGCAGCCGCTGCGTCCGATGATGACCACCGACTCCCCCCGCTCGATCCGAAGGTCCACCCCCTCCAGTACGGTCTGCGGACCAAAGCGCTTGGTCAACTGACGCACCTCGATCATAACCCCAGGGCGGTCAGCAGCGGCGTCAAGCCGAGTGTCAGGAAGAAATTCGCCACCAGAATCGAAATCGACGCCACGACCACCGCTTCCGTGGTGGCCCGCCCCACTCCTTCGGCCCCCAGCCCGCAGTTCAAACCCTTGTAGCAGCCCACCAATGCCACAATGCCGCCATAGATCACCGCCTTGATCAGCCCGATCACCACGTCCACCGCACCGGTGTACCGCAGCATGTTGTGCCAGGCATACGCCGGGTCGATCCCCAACAGACCCACCCCCACCAGGTAGCCCGCCCCGATGCCCACCGCAATCGCTTCCGCAGTCAGCAACGGCAGCGCCACGTGCGCCGCCAGTAACCGCGGCACGACCAGGTAATCCACCGGATGCGTGGCCAGGGTCCGCAGGGCATCGATCTGTTCCGTCACCCGCATCGTGCCCAACTCGGCGGCAATGGCCGCCCCCACCCGGCCCGCCACCATCAGCCCGGTGAGCACGGGCCCCAGCTCGCTGCACATGGACACACTCACCACCGCCAGGGTCGCCGTGTCCATCTTGACCTTGTGAAACTGAAAGAATGTCTGCGCCGCCAGCACCATGCCGGTGAACGCGCCGGTGATGAGGATCACCGACTGCGATTTGACGCCCATGAAATGAACTTGATACAACACGTCCCGCCAACTGGCCCGGCCGCGGAACAGGGAGCCGAACGCCTCGCGCGCCAGCAAAGCCACCCGGCCCAGCCCGCAAAGCCAGTCCGACCACCAAGCACAGCCCACGCGCATGGGCGCACTTCTAGCAAACCGCCCGCATCCCCGAAAGCAAAAGACGCCGCCTGCCTCCCGGCCACCCTCGCCGGTCGCACGGGAGCCGGGGAACCCGCGCCGATCGGGCCTGAGGCGCCTGCCGAAACAGTTGCGGACCCGCCAGGGGCACCTGCGCGGGCAGGGAATCCCAAAAGCAGCCCTGTTGCCATGGGGGAAATCCTTTGCGGGGCTCCTCCCGCAGAGTCCACGCGGCCCTTGCGGAGAGATTTCGAGCCCCACAAGGATTGCACCACGAGCCCGTGGTTCGAGGCGCAAGGGTTGTCCGACCCACAGTTCGCATCCGCCCACGACAGCTCACCGGGCCCGTCGTGGCAAAGGCCGGTTCCCGGGCCCTAGAGCTCGTCCATGGCTGTACTCCTCTCGCTGCCGGTGTTCAGAAAACGCCCACGGCTGCGCCCGCGCCCTGGTTGCCCCCTCCTTTGTGGGGCAATTCACTCGGGAGCCGGTTCTGAAGCGCAGGAAGCCGAGCCGGGTGCCGGACTGAACGCGAGCACGCAGCCTGCAATCGCGGAATTCTCGGCGGCCGAGTCACGCCACGGGGACGGGCTCCCCGAACTTCCTCGCTTGGAACGCGCCGATGGGAAAAGCCGGCCGCTACGCCCGGAGCTCGTCCCCCGGCCGCGCACCCTGCCGATCGACCCGGCAGGCCGGCCCGACCCATTTGCCCACGAAGGCCGCGGTCTGCTCCGCTCAAACAACCGTGAGTGGGTCGAACCGTGAGTGGATCGTCCGGGCCCGGCGGCCACGCCGCTACCTCCGGGCGACACGGGTTTGATTCACCGGCCCTGGGGCCGGCACGGGCTGCCGGACGCGCGCAGCGAGGAGGCCTCACGCACGCGCCCAAGGGGTTGCAGGGCGACATTGCAGCGGGCCGGTCCTCTGCGGAGTCCGCAGGAGACCGCCAGTTCGCGAGCAGAGGGCGCGCCCCTAGCTCGAAAGTGCACCCGCCGCCGGCGCGTTCTGCTTGAAGACCAGCTTGTCGCCCTCGACGGTCACCTGCACGGGCTCGCCCTCGTGGATCGTGCCGCGGAGGATCTCCTCGGCCAGCGGATCCTCCAGGTACCGCTCCACGGCCCGCCGCATCGGCCGGGCGCCGTACTGCGGATCGTACCCTTTCTGCACGAGGAACTCCTTGGCAGCCGCGTCCAGCTCCAGGCGGATGTTCCGTTGCTGCAGTCGGCTGAGCACCTTGCCGATCTCCAGATCCAGGATGGCGATGAGGTCGGCCTTGTTCAGCGGCCGGAACACGATCACGTCGTCAAGCCGGTTCAGGAACTCCGGCCGGAAGACGCGCTTGGCCTCGTCGAGGATCTTTTCCCGGATTCGCTCGTAGGTCAGTTCCTCGCTCGTAGGCCCGAAGCCGATGGTCCCCTGCCGCCGGATGATCTCCGAACCGACGTTCGAGGTCATCAGGATGATCGTGTTGCGGAAGTTGACCACCCGGCCGACGTTGTCGGTGAGTTTGCCCTCTTCGAGGATCTGGAGCAGCATGTTCCAGACGTCCGGGTGGGCCTTCTCGATCTCGTCGAACAGCACCACCGAATAGGGCTTGCGGCGGACCTGTTCGGTCAGCTGGCCCCCTTCCTCGTAGCCCACATACCCGGGCGGCGACCCGATGAGGCGCGAGACGTTGAACTTCTCCATGTACTCGCTCATGTCGAGCTGGATCAGCGACTTGCTGTCGCCGAACAACTGCTCGGCCAGCGTCTTGGCCAGCAGGGTTTTGCCCACCCCGGTGGGGCCCAGGAGCAGGAAGGATCCGATGGGCCGACGCGGATCCTTCAGATCGGCCCGCGAGCGCCGCAGCGCCTTGCAAATGGCCGTCACCGCCTCGTGCTGGCCCACGATGACCTTCTCCATTTCGGCCTCGGTGGCCAGGAGCCGCTGCATCTCGCCCTGCTCCATGCGCTGCAGGGGAATCCCGGTCCATTTCGACACCACCTGCAGGATGTCTTCCTCGTCCACCTTGACCCGCTTCTCCTCCCGGGTGGTCCGCCACTCGCGCAGCAGGGCCTCCAGTTTTTCCTTGGCCTGCTTCTCCTTGTCGCGCATGGCGGCGGCGCCTTCGAAATCCTGATTCTTGATGGCCTGTTCCTTGGCGGCCTTGATCTCTTCGATCTTGGCCTCCAGGGCCTTGATTTCGGGCGGACGAATCATGGTGCTGATGCGTGCCCGCGAACCGGCCTCGTCCATCAGGTCGATGGCCTTGTCCGGCAGGTACCGGTCGGTGATGTACCGGACCGAGTAGCGCACCGCCGCCTCCAGGGCCTTGTCGGTGTACTCGACCTTGTGATGCTCCTCGTACTTGGGGCGAAGCCCCTTGAGGATGAGGATGGTCTCCTCGGGCGACGGCTCATCCACGCGCACCGCCTGGAACCGGCGCTCCAGGGCGGCGTCCTTCTCGATATACTTCCGGTACTCGTTGAGCGTGGTGGCGCCGATGCACTGCAGCTCGCCCCGACTGAGCGCCGGCTTGATGATGTTCGAGGCGTCCATGGTGCCCTCGGCAGAGCCGGCGCCCACGATGGTGTGCAATTCGTCAATGAACAGGATGACGTTGCGCGAGCGCCGAATCTCGTCCATCACGGCCTTGATCCGCTCCTCGAACTGGCCGCGGTACTTGGTGCCGGCCACCATGAGCGCCAGGTCCAGCGTGATGAGCCGCTTGTCCCGCAGGATTTCGGGCACGTTGCCGGCCGCAATCTCCTGGGCCAGGCCCTCGACAATGGCCGTCTTGCCCACGCCGGCCTCGCCCAGCAAAACGGGATTGTTCTTGGTGCGCCGGCAGAGGATCTGAATGACCCGCTCGATTTCGTTGCGTCGGCCGATGACCGGATCGAGCTCCCCGCGCCGGGCGATCTCGGTCAGATCGCGCCCGAACGCCTTCAACGCAGGTGTCTTGACCTCGCCGGCCTTGCGCCCCGGCGTCGGCTTCTCCTGCGGTTCGCCGGGCGAAGGTTCCTCCTGGGCGGCAAAGTTGGGGTCCAGTTCGCGCAGGATCTCCTGCCGGGTCTGCTCCAAATCCACGTCAAAGCTCTTCAACACGCGGGCGGCCACGCCGTCGCCCTCGCGGAGCAGGCCCAACAGAATGTGTTCCGTGCCCACGTAGGTGTGATTGAGCGCTTTGGCTTCTTTCTGCGCCAGGGCCAGGACCTTTTTGACGCGGGGCGTGAACGGGATGGTGCCCATGATCTTCTGGTCCGGGCCGGTGCCCACGAGTTTCTCCACCTCAAGCCGGACGGATTCCAGGTCGAGGCCCATGCGCTGGAGGACGTTGACGGCCACGCCCTGGCCCAGCTTGAGCAGACCGAGGAGCAAATGCTCCGTGCCCACAAAATTGTGGTTGAATCGGTCGGCTTCCTTCCGCGCCAGCGCCAGCACCTGCTGCGCTCGCGGAGTGAAATTGCTCATGGACTCTTCGCTCATAGCCACCCTCAAATTGCGCCATGCGGCCCGCTTTGTCCAGTGCCGCCGCCGTCGGCCCGACCCGACGCAGGGGACGGTCTGCACCGCACCGCTTCCTTTTTCGGCCGATTCGCGCCAACCCTGAAGCTGCAGCTGTGGCCGCCCCTGCCACGGCCGAGCCAGATCACGGTGCGTCCAAACCCTGGCGCACGGTCGGAAGAGCGCTCACCCCGCATCCCCCTGCTCTCCCAACAACAGCCACTTCGGATCCCCGGCCGCACCATGGATCGCTGTCGGCGCGTGCCACCGCGTGCGGGACCCAGGGCCTGATCCGACGATCGCGTCCAACATGCCGCGCATGCATCCATTCTTCAAGTCCGGATCCCCGGGGCCGAGAGTCCGAAAAGGTCCCTCTCCCTGTCTGGCGAAGGGACGCGCCCGGGCAAAACCAGCCGCCGCGGCAAGAGTTCGGCCCCGGGCAAACCCGCCGACACCCAAACATCGAATCGCACGGTCGTCGGGCTCGGACCCCCGGCTTCTGAACCAGCCCAAGGGGTCGAACACAGCGCAAGAGCAATCCCGGCGCGGCGCAATGAACGATCGGATCCTGCATTCGCCCCCGGGACACAGCAAAGGAAAACCATCCCGGCAGCGACACAGACGGAGACTGACCAGAATTGGGCATTGGCCGGGGACGGGCGGAGGGGCAATCTGGAGCTCGCGCTGGCGCGAAGGGCCACGCGGCAGTTGCGCCGTTCTTAGGGAGACCGCAACGCAAGCAAACGGACGTCCAACATGAAACCGAGAAAGATCGCCCCACGCACATGTCCCCCCGCCGGGAGCTGGCGCCCGCTCCTGTGGCTCTCTCTTCTGCTGCTGCCGTGGGCCCATGCGCAAACCAATGTCTGGCCTCCGATCACCCGGCAGGCCCGCCCCTGGACGTACTGGTGGTGGATGGGCAGCGCGGTGGACCGCACCAACCTGGTGCGTGAACTCACCCGCTACCGCGAGGCAGGCCTGGGCGGCGTTCATATCATCCCCATCTACGGCGCGAAGGGGTGGGAGGACCGCTACGTCCCGTACTTGAGCCCCGCCTGGCTTGACTTGCTCGACACCACGGTTCGCGAAGCCGAGCGGCTGGACCTGGGCGTGGACATGACCACGGGCACCGGATGGTGCTTCGGCGGCCCCCGCGTGACCGATCGGGAGGCAAACGCGCTGGTGGAGGCGCGCGAGTTCACAGTGGCGGCCGGCGAGACCTGGTCTGCAACCTTCGAAGTGGGCTCTCTGCAGGCCCTGATGGCCTTCGGCCCCGCAGACCAACGAATGGATCTGCTTCCCCACCTGCGCGAGGACGGTTCGGTCACATGGCAGCCCCGGGACGGTCCGTGGCGCGTGATCGGCGTTTCTCAGCGCCCCTCCGGGCAGCGCGTCAAACGGGCCGCGCCCGGTGGCGAAGGGCACATGCTGAACTTGTTCGAGCCCCTGGCCATGACCAACTACCTGCGCTGGTTCGACGAAGCCTTCTCCGGATATTCCGGGGCGCGTCCCCGGGCCCAGTACCATGACTCGTACGAGTATCGCTGCGACTGGTCGCCCAGTCTGTTCGTCGAATTCGAGCGCCGGCGGGGTTACCGGTTACAAGATCATCTCGACGCCTTCTTCGGCCGCGAACCCACCGACCGCGCCGCACGCATCAAATGCGACTACCGCGAAACCCTCTCGGACTTGATGGCCGAGGTCACGCTGCCCCTCTGGACGGCCTGGGCCCATCGTCACGGATGGCTGACGCGCAACGAGGCTCATGGCTCTCCCGGCAACTGGCTGGATCTGTACGCGGCCGCCGACATTCCGGAAACCGAGATGTTCCATCGCGATCGCAATCGTCTCCTTTGCAAGTTTGCCTCCTCCGCCGCGCACCTGACCGGCCGGCCCCTGGTCAGCAGCGAAACCGGCACCTGGCTGGCCGAGCATTTCACCGAAACGCTGGCCGATCTCAAAGGCCTGCTGGATGACTTCTTCCTCAGCGGCGTCAACCACGTGTTCTATCACGGCACCTGCTATTCTCCGGACGAAGTGCCCTGGCCCGGCTGGCTCTTTTACGCCAGTTTCCAGATGAACCCTCGAAACCCCGTTTGGCGCGACGCGCCCATCCTCAACCGCTACGTGGCGCGGTGCCAGGCGGTGTTGCAATCAGGACGTCCCGACAACGATCTGCTCCTGTACTGGCCCATCCACGATCTCTGGCACAATCCCACCGGCACCGCCCGCAATCTCACCATTCACGCCCGCGACTGGTTCGAATCCCAGCCGGTCGGCGAAGTGGCCGCGGAGCTGTGGGCGTGGGGCTACGCATTCGACTACGTCTCCGATCGCTTCCTGGCCCGGGCCCACGCGGAACAGGGCCGGGTTCATCTGCCCGGAGGCGCCTACCGCGGGGTGGTGGTGCCGGCCTGTCAGCGGATGCCAGTCCCCACGTTGCGCAAGTTGCTCGAGCTGGCCGAAGCCGGCGCACCGGTGTTTTTCGCGCGCGGGCTGCCGGAAGATGTCCCCGGCTGGCACCAACTGGAGGCGCGGCGCAAGGAACTGGCCGCGTTGCTCGAGCGCGCGCAGGCCCTGCGGACCCGGGCCGGCGTCCGACTCTACGTCGGCGACTTGTTGCGTGCCCTCTCGATCGCAGGCATCGAACGGGAACCGATGTTTGATTTCGACGGGCTGATGTGCATCCGCCGCGCCCTGCCCAATGGCGGGTATTACTACTTCGTGGCCAACCGTGCCGCCACGGAGGCGTTCGAGGGCTGGGTGACCCTGGCCCGGCCGGCCCGGGCAGTGCGCATTCTGGACCCCATGACCGGCCGGTACGGCCGACCGCCCACGCGCGTGACCGCGGAGGGCGGTGCGGCGGTGTACCTTCAGCTTTGGCCCGGCGCTTCACTGATTCTCCAAACCGGCAACCAGCCCTTCGAAGATCCGCCGTGGACATGGTGGACCGCGGCCGGCCCGTCCTTTCCCTTGGAGGGCCCGTGGGAAGTGGAGTTCATCGCCGGCGGTCCCACCCTGCCCGCTCGTTACACGGCCGAGCGCGCGGGTTCATGGACCGAGGGCGGCGATCCCGAACGGGAACGGTTTGCCGGCACTGCGCGGTACACCCTTCGCTTCGATGCACCCCCGGCTGTCGCCACGGTTTGGAGGCTCGACCTGGGCCGCGTGGCCCAGAGCGCCCGCGTGCGTCTGAATGGCCGGGACGTGGGCACCTGCCTCATGCCGCCCTGGCGTCTGGAGGTCCGCGACTTGCAACCCCGCAACAACATCCTTGAAATCGAAGTCACCAGCACCGCGGCCAATCGCATCCGCGACCTGGATCGGCGTGGCGTGGCCTGGAAGACTTTTCACGACATCAACTTTGTGAACATCAACTACCGGCCGTTCAACGCCGCGGATTGGCCCGTGCGGGAGTGCGGCCTGCTCGGACCGGTCACGCTGACGCCGTTGGAACCGATCGCCCTCAGAGAATAGCCTTCCATGAGCCTGATGCTGCGCATTCCCTGTGCCCGTGGGCTGCTGGCCCTGGCCGTCTTCACCCTCGCGGGGTCGGCGTTCGCTGTCGCAGCCGGGCCGGAGCCCGATCCGGTGGACCCGGCCGTCCTGCAGCGCATCTACGAGGAGGTCAAAACACCCTACAAGTACGGCATCGTCTTGCGCGCCCCGCCGGGGCGAAAAGTCGATTGCCCCAACGTGTTCCGCTTCGGCGGCCGCTGGTACATGGTGTATGTCCAGTTCGAGAACGACCCCGAGGGGTACACGACCCAGTTGGCCGTCAGCGACGATCTTCTCCACTGGGAGCCGCTGGGGACGATTCTGGAGCGGGGCGGGGCCGGTGCCTGGGACGCCGCCAATGCCGCCGGCGGCCTGGCGTTGTTCGATCCCGAATGGGGCGGCAGCCATGCCCTGCTGTCCTACGAGGGACGCTACTGGATGTCTTATCTGGGCGGCCCCAATCCCGGCTATGAGAAGCCGCCCCTGATGATCGGTTTGGCCTGGACCGATCACCCCGCCCGACCGCGGCCCTGGAACAAGTTACCGCAACCGGTCCTGCGTCCGGACGATCCCGACCGACGTGACTTTGAAAGCGAGGTGCTGTTCAAAAGCCACATCCTGCGCGACGAGACGCTGAGCCTGGGCGCCCCGTTTGTGATGTTCTACAACGCGCGCCCGCCCCGGGGCGACGAACGCATCGGCATCGCCGTCTCTTCGGATTTGCAACACTGGCGCCGACACGGATCCGAACCGGTCATCGCCGCCGTGCGACCCGAGGGACTCAAACACGGGGTCATCTGTGGCGACCCCCAGGTCGTCCGCATCCACGGACACTGGGTCATGTTCTACTTCGGTGCCTTCTGGAAACCCGGCGCGTTCGACACCTTCGCCGTGTCACGGGATCTGCAGCATTGGACCCCCTGGACCGGACCGGACCTGGTCGCGCCCTCCGAGCCCTGGGACCGCGAGTTTGCCCACAAGCCGTGGGTGCTCAAGCATCAGGACGTGGTTTACCATTTCTACTGTGCCGTGGGAGACCAGGGCCGCGTCATCGCCCTGGCCACCTCGCGCGATTTGCGCGCCCGACCGCCCGCGGCCCGGACCGATCCTCGCCCCACGCTCTGGCTCATCGGCGACTCCACCGTCCAAACCACCACGGCCGGTCAGATGGGGTGGGGCACGCCCCTGCCACGCTTCTTCGACACCAACGCCGTGCGCATCGTCAACCGCGCCCGCGGCGGCCGCAGCAGTCGCACCTTTCTCACCGAAGGTCTCTGGGACAAGGTGCGTGCCGAGCTGCGCCCGGGCGACTTTGTCCTCATGCAATTCGGGCACAACGACGGAGGCCCGCTCGACGAGGGTCGGGCCCGCGCCAGCCTCAAGGGCATCGGGCCGGAAACCGTGGTCATCACGAACCGAACCACGGGCATGCAGGAAACCGTGCACACGTATGGCGCGTATCTGCGTCGCTACATTCGGGACACCCGTGCCCACGGCGCCACCCCCGTGGTGTTGTCCCCGGTGCCCCGCAACCGATGGGAGGCCGGTCGCGTTCTCCGCAACCGGGAGGATTACGGCGGCTGGGCCGCCGCCGTGGCCCGCGAAGAGAACGCGCTGTTCATCGATTTGAACGAGCTGGTCGCCCGTCACTACGAGGAGCTCGGGCCGGACACTGTCCGGGCACGGTACTTCCGTGCGGAGGATCACACGCACACCACGCCCGAAGGGGCCGAGGCCACGGCACGCCTCCTGGCCGAAGCCCTGTCCCGGCAATCCGATCTGCCGCTGGCCCGCTGGGTCCGGCTGCCGACCGGGTCCAGCGAACCATGAGCGTACCCCGCTGAACAGCCGATCATTGTGTTTGCCATGAAAAAGCCGTTGCCACTGTGGAGGAACATGCGTCGCCGCGCAGGTGTCATGGTGCTGAGTCTGCTCACCTCTGCGGCGTTCGCCGCACTGCGTTTGGAGCCGGGGCCACCGCCGGGTCCGCCGCCCACCCCGCCGCCCGAAGGGCCCACAGCCGTGCTCCGGTTGCATGCCCCGGCACTGCAGCCGCTGCGCGATCAACGCACCCTGCAGTTGGACCGGATCTTTTTCGTGACGTCCCGGGGCCGTTTCTACCTGCCGCCTCCGGCTTCGCTCGAGGTCCACGCCGGCCCGACCAACGCTGTCGAGCAAACCTGGTCCGCGCCGGATGGCCGGAACGTCCGCATTCAGGTACGCATCGACGGCCCGCACTTTCGCGTTCGTCTGCAGGCCGAGCCGGCCGAGGACATTCTGGGCTGGGGCTTCAGCACGGAGGCGGAGGCGAACGAGTATTTCACCGGGCTGATGGAGCGGGTCGTGGACGGTCCGCAACAGGCGTCCTGGGCGCCCGGCATTCAGGCTGCCATGAACCTGCGCGGCCAGGCGGTCGAGATGATCCTCAAGCCCACCACCTCGGTCTATGCGCCCTTCCATCTTTCTTCGCGAGGCTACGCGATGCTGATCCAGTCCGAATGGCCCGGCCGTTACGATTTCTGCGCCACGGACCCGGATCGGGTGCACATCGGGTTCGAGGGCCCGGACCTGACCGTGCGCATTTACACAGCCGACCACCCCGCCGAGCTGGTCCGCGCCCACGCCCTGGAGGTCGGCCCGCCGGTCCTGCCGCCGCGCTGGATGTTTCGACCCTGGCGCTGGCGCGACGAGCACCGGCACCGTGCCAGCTACTATGACGGAACCCCGGTCACGGGCCCGTTCAATTCGGAAATGATGGAGGATGTCCTGATGATGCGCGCCTTCGGCATTCCCTGCGGTGTCTATTGGATCGACCGGCCCTGGGGCCCGGGCCGACTCGGCTACGATGACTTCGAAATCGATCCCAAGCGCCTGCCGCACTTTGCCGAGTCCGTGCAGTGGCTGGCCGAGCAGGACATTCGCATGGTGCTCTGGATCGGTCCCTTCTACCAGGGCCACATGGCCACCAACGCCCTGGAGCGCGGCTGGAACCTCCCCGGACAACCCCCCTGGCCCAACAACTGGCCGCTGGTGGATTTTACCCATCCGGCGGCCCGCGCCTACTGGCAGGAGGGCGTGGCGAAGCTCCTCCGACTCGGTGTGGCCGGATTCAAGCTCGACCGCGCCGAAGAGGACATCCCGGAACACGGTCCCTGGCGCGTGCACGACGGCCGCTCCCTCCGGCAAAACCGAAACATCTATCCCGTGCTCTACCTGCAGGCCGCGTATGAAGTCGCCCGCAAATATCGCGGCGATGACTTCGTCCTCATGCCCCGCGCCGCCTACACCGGCAGCAGCCGGTATGGTGTGTTCTGGGGCGGCGACATCGGCGGAACCCAGGAGGGCCTGCGCGCCTCCATCATCGCGGCGCAGCGCTCCGCCGTCATGGGCTATCCCTTCTGGGGGTCCGACACCTGCGGGTACAACCAACAATTGCTCGAACAAGAGGTCTGCGCCCGATGGTTGGCCTTCAGTTGTTTCACTCCGATCTTCGAAGTGGGCCCCACGCGCAACGTCGGGTTCTGGAACCTCCCGCGGCCGCCGGAATATGACGAACTGCTGATCGCGGCCTGGCGCCTCTACGCCCGGCTGCACGACCGCCTGGCAGACTACGGATGGGCCCTGGCGCTGGAAGCCCACCGCACCGGAATGCCGCTGGTCCGTCCGCTGTTCCTGTTGGATCCAAAAGCGCCCGAGGCCTGGGCCAACTGGTGGACCTTTGCCTACGGACCCGACCTGATTGTTTCGCCGGTCTGGCAAAAAGGCCAACGCGAACAGCAGGTTTACCTGCCCGCCGGCCAACGGTGGCGCGAGGCCTGGCGGCCCGACCGCGTCCACGAGGGCGGGCAAACGGTCACCGTGCCGGCCGAAGTTCATCAAATCCCCATCTTTGTGCGAGAGGGTTCCGGCCTGGAACTCGGGGATCTGAATCGCGAATGGGAAGATGCGCGCCGGATCGCTGCGCGTCGGCCCGATCTGAAAGTACTCGACGCCGAGGTCCGGCACTGGTTTGAATCGCGGCGGCGTTCAACCACCGCTCGGACACCATGAGGCCGCCACGTCTCCTGCTTTGGGCCCTCCTTGCCCTGTGGGCAGCGTCGGAGGGAACCGCGCACGCAGCGGAAACACCGGACTCGTTGCCGGCGTTGGCCGCTGCGCGGTCCCCCGCTCCCAAGCCCCTGTACCGGGATCCGGTCCACGATGGCGCCGCCGATCCCGTCGTCCTCTGGAATCCCCATCGCCAGCGGTGGTGGATGTTCTATACGAACCGCCGCGCCAATGCGACCAACGCACCCGGCGTGGCCTGGGTCCACGGCACCCGCATCGGCATTGCCGAGTCTCCGGACCGCGGCGTTTCCTGGCACTACCTCGGCACTGCCGATATTTCATTGCCCCCGGAATATGGCGGTGACCAGGCCACGCACTGGGCCCCCGAAGTCATCACCGACCCGGACGGGCTCCATCACATGTTCCTGACGGTCGTGCCCGGCATCTTCACCGACTGGAATCACCCGCGCGACATCGTCCATCTGACCAGTACGAACCTCCGTTCCTGGCAGTTCGTACAGCGTCTGGCCCTCGCCTCCGACCGGGTCATCGACGCCTGCGTCCTGCGGCTGCCCGATGGCACCTGGCGGCTCTGGTACAACAACGAACGCGACCGTAAATCGATCTACTACGCCGATAGCCCGGATCTCCGGCACTGGACGGATCGCGGCAAAGCCGTGGGCGATCAGCCGGGCGAGGGTCCGAAGGTCTTTGCCTGGCATGGCTGGTACTGGATGATCACCGACGTCTGGCAGGGGCTGGCCGTGTACCGTTCTTCCAATGCCCTGCACTGGATCCGGCAGCCCGAAAACCTCCTCAGCCGACCCGGCCAGGGTCCGGACGACGGTGTGAACGGCCAGCACGCGGACGTGGTCGTGTCAGGCCACCGCGCGTTCCTCTTCTACTTCACTCACCCCGGCCGCCGGGGACCCGACGCCCGGAAGGACGGATTCGAACAACGCCGCAGTTCCATTCAGGTCGTCGAACTCCAGTTCACCAACGGCTGGCTCACCTGCGACCGCGACGCCCCGACCTACATCGAGTTGCTGCCTCCGGCCACCCCGGCCGGCCAGTTCTTCCCGGTCACCATCCAGGTGGACACCGTCCGAACCCTCGGTCCCTGGCCGCCCGTGTGGCGTTTCTTCGGTTGCGACGAGCCCAACTACGCCTACATGCCGCACGGCCGCAAACTCATGCAGCAACTCGGCCAGTTGCGGCCCGACCAGGTGTACTTCCGCACCCACAATCTCCTGAACAGTGGCGACGGCACCCCGGCACTCAAATGGGGTTCCACCGGCGTGTACCGGGAAGACGCCCAGGGCCGGCCCATCTACGACTGGACCATCCTGGACCGCATCTTCGATACCTACCGCGACTGCCGCGTGCGGCCGTATGTCGAGATCGGATTCATGCCCCGGGATCTTTCCGTCCGACCCGACCCCTACCAGCATTCTTGGAAGCCGGGGGCTCCCTACGAGGCCATTTATACGGGATGGGCCTGGCCGCCCAAGGATTACCAAAAATGGGCCGAACTGGTGTATCAGTGGGCCCGCCATTGCGTGGAACGATACGGCCCGGCCGAGGTCGAACAGTGGTACTGGCAGGTTTGGAACGAGCCGAACATCGGTTACTGGCAGGGTAGTCGCGAGGAATTCTTCAAACTCCACGACTTCGCCATTGCCGCCGTGCGACGGGCCCTTCCCACGGCCCGCGTCGGCGGACCCGATGTGGCTGGCAGCGGCGGCCGGTTCATGGAAGCGTTCCTGGAACATTGCCTGCGCGGCACCAACTACGCCACCGGCCAGCGCGGCACCCCCCTCGACTTTGTTTCCTTCCATGCCAAGGGTGCACCGATCTACACCAACGGGCATGTTCGCATGGGGCTCCACGTGCACCTGCGCACCACCCGCGACGGGTTCCGCCTCCTGAACCGGTTTCCCGAACTGCAAAACACCCCGGTGATCCTCGGGGAATCCGATCCCGAGGGCTGCGCCGCCTGCCAGGGACCTCAGCTCGGCTACCGCAACGGCACGCTTTACGCCAGTTACACCGCGGCCAGCTTCCCCCGCATCCTGGACCTGGCGCGGATCCATCGAATCCGGCTTGAGGGCGTGTTGACCTGGGCCTTTACCTTCGAAGACCAACCTCCCTTCGCCGGGTTTCGTCAACTCGCCAGCGATGGCATCGACCTGCCGGTGCTCAACGTCTTCCGCATGTTCAGTCGGATGGACGGCGACGAACTCCGCACGACCAGCTCCGGCCAGCTCCCGCTGGACACCGTCCTGGACCGCGGCGTGCGCGAAACGCCGGACGTGGGCGCCGTGGCCACCCGCGCCGAATCCCACATCCATGTGCTCGTGTGGCATTACCACGACGACGACCGGCCGGGCCCAACCGCACAGGTGGAGGTCGTCCTGCAAGATCTGCCGGGCGATTGGCATCAGCTCGAGTTTCGGCATTTCCGCATCGACGACAGCCACAGCAACGCCTATGCGGAATGGCTGCGCCTGGGCAGGCCTGTTCCGCTCAGCGCCGCGGACCGAGCCCGGTTGGAAGCCGCCGCGGCCCTGGCCGAATACGAGCCGGCCCGTGCCCTGCCCGTTCACCAGGGCCGCGCTTCCGTGCATTTTGCACTCCCGCGCCAGGGCGTCTCCTTGCTGGTCTTCACCGGTCGTACATCCTCGGGAGTGTCTTCCCGCTAGGCTTCTTCGATCCCAGTCCGAGGCGACCAGGCGGAACCGTGGAATCCGGTTTTGAACCATTGGTTCCTCAGCAGCCTTCCCGGTTGGCGTCGGGCCGGCTTCCCCGGACTTCTGGTGGCCGGCCTCTGCTTCGTCGTGCCGGCGGCTTCCTTGGTCACCCTCCCGGCCCGGGCCCATCTTTGCTCTGGTAAGTCGCCCTGCGTGGAAGCCCTGCTGCGAGGAGTGCGACCGGGCATGGTGGCCGTCGTGGCTCGTGCCCTGGGAGGGCTGGCGCGGCATGCCTCGAAGTCGCCCCCGCTGAGCGCGGGTGGCTGCCCTGCCTGCGGCGCTGGCCCCGGCCGGCGTGCACAAGCTCATCGTCCTCTTCAGCACGGGCGCGCTGCTGCCGTTGCTTTCGCGAACGGGACGTTCCGACGGCCGACGGCGGTGAAGATTCCTGCCTTTTCGGGCCGTGGCCGCACCCGCAGTTCCCGGGCCGTCCACGCCCGCGCTGGGTACCAATGTTCCTTTCTTTCTTCAAGGTGGACGCAATGCTGTTTGGTCGTGATTACGTGTTGCTCGCGTTCCTCCGGCCAGACCTGGCGGGGCGATGGCACTGGCCCATGGAAGCGCCGCTGGTAGCACGGCTGCGAAGCTGGCCGCTGTTGGGCAAGTTCCCGGACGGTTTGAACACAGCCGCGCTCGCACTGCTGGGCGTGGTGACCTGGCAATTGGGTCACGCCGCCCTGCTGGACCCGCTCTCTGCCGCCATCGCCGGCAGTCGGGACTGTCTTGTTGATCAATCCCGCTCTATGATCGGCGGGGCGCTGGTCGGAGCGTGCAGTCCATTTTTGATCTCGGTCCCATGAATGCGGAGGACATCGAGTTTTGGAACGGGCGATATCGGCAGGGTCGCATCCCCTGGGACGCCGGGCGGACGCCGCAACAACTCGTGCAATGGCTCCAACGGAATCCGCAACCCGCCCGAGTCCTTATCCCCGGCTGCGGTTCCGGCTATGAGGTTCGCACATTCCATGAGTACGGTTGGGATGTCCTGGCGGTGGACTTCGCACCAGCCTCCGTGGAACGGGCCCGCGCCGTCCTGGGTGATCTGGGTTCGCGCGTGGTGCTGGCCGATTTTTTCACCTGCCCGTTCGAGAGAGCGTTCGACGTGATCTATGAGCGGGCGTTCTTGTGCTCACTGCCGCCGCATCGGTGGCCCGAGTGCATCCGGCGCGTCTGGGAATGTCTGAGGCCCGGCGGACTGTGGCTTGGGTTCTTTCTGTACGGCCACGAGGACGAGCCCCCGCCCTGGCCGATGACGGAGGCCGATGCCCGACAGCTGGTGGAACCTCGCTTCGAGCGGATCGAAGAGGAACCGGCACTCGATTCCGTGCCGGTCTTTGCCGGGCGCGAACGCTGGCAGGTGTGGCGCAAACGAGCCGTTCCCTTGGGCCCCTCCGAGGAACCCTCCTGAGCTCCGGTTGCACGGCGATCCGTTTGTGCGGTCCATTTGCGAGAACCGCCACCTCGGGAATCTGCAAGGTGCAGAACCAGCGCGGTGCCATGGGCGCCCGCGAGCCCTCCTTCGCAACTCGGTCACACCAAGGTGCACCCCACCCGCGGGCTGTTCCCGGCGTCTCAACGCCACACGTGCCCGTCCGAGGCGGCAGAGCCATCGGGCAGGTCCAAACGGGACATTGCCCCCGCTTTCGCCGCCGGCAGCCCGGCCACCCCTGCGTTCGCGGGCAGCTGCAAGCGCCGCCGAAACTCGCTGGGGGTCATGCCCGTGTGCTTGCGAAAGAAGTGGCTGAAGTAAAACTCACTGGAGAAATTCAGTTGAGCCGCCACGTCCTTGATCGACAGCCGCGGATCGGCCAGCAACAATCGCGCCTGATCCAGGCGCACCCGCTGAATATTTTGATGGATGGTCCCCTGGCCGCTCTTGCGAAACAGGGCCCGCAACCCGGAATAACTCACCCGCGCCACCGCGGCCAGTTCGCGGGCCTTCCAGTCCTTGAGGGGGTTCGCGGCCAGGGCATTGAGCACCCGGGTCACCGGCGCCGGCAGCTCGCTCTGCGGCGAGACCAGGAGCCCGCGCGACATCAGCAACTGGCCCATCAGGTCGTTAATGCAGACATGGACCTGCCACTCCCAACCCACCGGACGGCGCCGCGCCAACCGCCACAGATTCTGATAGATGGTGCGGGCCCGCTGCGGCTCCTTCAGCTCGAACTCCGGTTGGGCCGAGGAGTCCAGGGTTTCGTGCCAGAACTCCAGGCCCGGTCCCCCGAACCGCACGCCGGTGATTGTCAGGTGGCTCCCCTCCTGGGGGCCGTAGGTCCGGGGCCGACTCATGTCCAAAAGCCACACCTTCGACCCCCGCTCCAACGTCCAGCGCCGCCCCGCGTACTCCACCCAACCCGCTCCCGACTGCACCCAAAACAAATGAGCCCCCGGCTTCTCGTAGGGCTCGTGATGATCCGGCTGCTCGATCCGCCGCGATCCGATGGAATACATGTGCCACAACAAACGGCGCGCCACCCGGGACGGCTCCGCAAAGGTCAGATTGCTGGCTTGATCACGCCGCAGCGGCATGTCCGACTCTTAACAAAGCCGCCGCAGCCTTGTCCATCCCGCGCGCAGTTCCCGACAACGGAACCCTCCGACGGAATTCGACGTGGTTCATCGGGCACCAATAACCCCGCCTCGAATCCGCACGGCGCGACCGCCAACCCCGCCGGTCAAACACAAAAGCCCGCGCGGTGCCCCTGGCGCGAGAATCCAAGTGGCGCATCGGACCGGGAGCCGCGGGCTTTGCCGATCCGTCCAAGGCGCCCTGAGGCATGTCGTGGTTTTCCGTGAACCGCGGCCACATCCGGAAGAGATCCACACACCGGGCCAAAAGCTTCGGCGCAGACACAATGGGCGCATGGCAGTTCTGTGGTGCCAGCCCCCGGCTGCCGGTCCTTTCTTCGGGAGCCCGCAGTGCACGCGCCCTTCTGCAAACCCTCGGGCACCACGACCCTCCGGTCCGGGCCACGGAATCCCACTTTTGCTGTTGCCCGGTCGCGCGAGTGCATGGCAGGGTTTCGACCCGTCGAACCATGCGCACCAACCCATCTTTGCCCGTGCCACGCGCGGCCCTTTGGGCAGGGCTGGCATGGAGTTTGTATCTCTCGTGCCGGCTCGCCGGATCCGCCTCCGTGGTCTCTTTGGAAACGCTGCTCGACGAAATGGTGGATCGCGCTGCCCTGGCCCGTTGGCCCGATCCGCCCTACACCTGCCGGCAGGCCAGCAGCTATGACCGCGCCACGGTGGCCCCCGACCGGCCGGGATGGTTCGCCAACATGGACCGCAGCTTCTTTATCCGGCAGGAGCCGCGGGACGGACAAACCGAGTACGTTCTGATGGACGTCGAGGGCCCGGGAGCCGTCGTCCGGTTCTGGGCAACGTGGCACGGCCCCGGCGGCAAGAACTTTTCCAATGGCAAACTCCGATTCTATCTCGACGGCGCCCCATCCCCGGCCATCGAAGGCGCGATTTCGGAGATCCTGGACGGCGGAGGGCTGGTGGAAGGTCCCCTGTCCCAGGGCGTCTCACCCCGGACCCCGTACGAGCAGCGCGGCCACAATCTCTACCTGCCCATCCCCTACGCCAAGCGATGCAAAATCACGTACACCACCGACGCACCCATCGATCCCGGCGCCCACAAAGGGGAGGCCCTCTATTATCAGATCAATTACCGCAGCTACCCGCCGGGCACGCCCGTGCGAACCTTCGATCGCGGCCAGCTGGAAGCGCTCCGCGCCAAACTCGACAGCGTGCAGCGCCGTCTGTTGGCCTCTGGCGTGCAACCTCAGCCGGACTGGCAGGTTCACCAGGCCAGCGGACCGCTGTTGCCCGGGGAAACGCGGGTTCTGGAACTCAAACAGCCGGGGGCCATCCGCCAGCTCACCCTTCAACTGGAAGCCGAGGACCCGGAGCAGGCACTGCGTTCCACCATTCTCGAAATCGAGTTCGACGGCCGACGGACCGTGTGGTGTCCCGTGGGCGAGTTCTTCGGCCGCGGCTATCGTTCCGCCCCACACCGGACGTGGTACACCGAGGTCACGCCCGCCGGCGAGATGAGCTGTTTCTGGGTCATGCCCTGCCAACAAAGCGCCGTCCTCCGCCTCCGCAACCTCCGGCGCCAGAACATCCAGGTCCGTCAGTTCCGCGTCGTCACCAGTCCCTGGTCCTGGGACGATCGCTCGATGTACTTCCATGCCACCTGGCATCAGTTGACGAAGGCCCCGTCCTTCCGCGCCGGTGCCACCCAGCCCGGAGAAGGGGCTTACGACGTCAATTTCGTCACCATCCAGGGTCGGGGCGTATACGCGGGAGACACGCTCACCGTGTTCAACGGCACTGACGCCTGGTGGGGTGAAGGCGACGAAAAGATCTACGTGGACGGCGAGACGTTTCCTTCGCACATCGGAACCGGCACCGAAGACTACTACGGGTACGCCTGGTGCCGCCCGGAGTTCTTTGAGGCGCCGTTCCACGCCCAGCCGATCGGCGAGGGGAACTTTCATCCCGGCCTGACCGTCAACAGCCGATACCGCAGCCTCGACGCCATCCCGTTCCAGCGCTCGTTGCGATTCGACATGGAGCTGTGGCACTGGCGCAAAACCCGGCTCAACTATGCCCCCACCACCTTTTGGTATGCCCGTCCCGGTGCCCGTTGGAACATCGAGCCGGACCCGACCACGGCGGCCCTGCCGGTGGCCCGCCAACGAACCGACGTGGTGGAGATCGTGCGTGTCCCCGGAGCGCTCGAGGGCGAAGAACTGCGCCTGTTGGGAAAAACCGGCGGAGAAACGGAGGTCCAGATCATCGACGGCATCGGCTGGAGCAACGATGCCCAATTGTGGTGGAAGTTCGGCAAACCCGGCGACCAACTGGTGCTGGAGTTTCCCGTGGCCTCGGCGGGTCGTCACGAAGTCCTCGCCGGCCTCACCAAAGCTCCGGATTACGCCCGGGTGCGACTCGAGATCGCCGGCAAGCCGGCCGGAGAGTTTGATCGCTACCATCCCGGCGTGGCGCACGACCTCCTGTCGCTCGGCATCCACGAGCTGGCCGCCGGATCCCAGACACTGACGATCACCCTCGTGGGCCACCACCCGAAAGCCGAGCCCAAGGGAATGTTCGGCCTCGACTACCTGAAACTGGTGCCGCAACAACCTTGAGCCGATCCGCAGCGCTTTTCGGAAATCCAACCGCCTGTCTGCGTCGGCAGCGGCCCGCCGAGGAAAAGTGGGGCCGATCCTCCGCCTGTGCTGCGCCGCAGCCGCGCACCCGCGCATTCCCGAGCCGGTGGCGATCTCGAATCCGCGTCCCCTCGAAGGGAGCAGAAGCCGGAACGTTGCCCCTTCGCAGCCCCCAAAGGCAGCCGGCAACGGACGACCCCCTCCGGCAGAGCCTCAACCGGAGCTTGTGCGCGGTGGATTCCCGGCCCATGCTAAAAGCGTGAAGGGTTTTCTCCTCAGGGTGGTCACCGTGCTCCCGCTCCTGCTCTGGACCGGATGTTCGCGTCCCACCTCCTCGTCTGTCGACCGCACCGGCGGACCGTCCCGGGAATACGAGGTGCGGGGCGTGGTGCTGGAACTGAACCCGGCCCGCAGCAACCTGCTCGTCCGCCACGAAGAGATCCCCGGTTACATGCGGGCCATGACCATGCCATTTGCAGTTCGCGACACGAACCTGCTGACGGGCTTGTCCGTCGGCGACACCATCCGGTTTCGGCTCCGCGTCACCGACGACGACGGCTGGATCACGTCGCTGGAGAAGGTTGCTCCCGCCACGACCAACCGACTGCCCCTGACCGGGCCGTTTCGCGTCGTACGCGACGTGGACCCCCTGCAGCCCGGAGACCTTTTGCCTCCCTATCCGCTCACCAATCAATGGGGACAGGCCATCTCCACCACCAATTTCCAAGGCCGGGTCCTGGTCCTCTCTTTCTTGTACACGCGTTGTCCCTTTCCCACGTTCTGCCCGCGCACCATGCAGTTGCTGGTGCAGGCCCAACGCCGCCTGCGGAGCCTGGCGGATCCCTCGTTACGCTGGCACTTCCTGGTGGTGAGCTTTGACCCGGAGTTCGACACTCCCGAGGTGCTGCGGGCCTACGGCCAGACCCATGGGGCGGACACCAACCACTGCACGTTGGCCACCGGCGCGCTGATCGAGGTGACCGCTCTGGCGGAGCAGTTCGGGCTGACCTTCTGGCGCGAAGACGGTGGCTGGGCACACAACCTGCGGACCGCCGTGGTGGATCCAGAAGGCCGCATTCGACGCATTTTTCCAGGAAACGAATGGACGGCGGAGGAACTGGTCCAGGCCGTCCTCGAAGCCCACGATCCCCTCCGGCCAGCGGCGGATCCGGCGGCGCCCGGGCCCCCGACCCGCTGAACCCGCCGTCCCCAACGCCGTCGCCCGTGAAAGCGGCGAGGTTCCGGCAAAGTTTGTATTGGCAAGGCATGGAGCCTTGCCGCATTTTGACACTATCGAGACCGAGCTGGTGGGACGCTGATCGGCCCGCGCGCCCGGGACGTTTCCAGGTCGCGGTGCGAGCGAGTGTTGGATGTTGTCCCCCGCCCGGAAGCACCAAAGGTGTGCAAGAGGAAGGTCATGAAAGAACCGAACAGTGCATCGCCCGTCACACCGGATTCCCCGCCCCGAACTCTCTCGCGCCGCAGCTTCTTACGGCGCAGCGTGGCGTTGGCCGCCGCCTGTGCAGCACCGCAGATCCTGCCGCGCAGCGTCCTGGGCGCACCCGGCCGGCCGGGTGCCAATGAACGCATCGGCGTCGCCTTCATCGGCATGGGCCGCCAGGCGGGCAACCTGCTCCAGGGTCTGCTCCGGCTGCCGGAAGCGCAGCTGGTGGCCGTGGCCGACGTGAACCTGCCGCGTGCCCAGGCCGTCACCCAGAAGCACGGCGGCGAGGCCTATCAGGACTTTCGCCGGGTCCTGGACCGGTCCGACGTGGATGCGATCATCACCGCCACGCCGGAGCACTGGCGCGCCTACATCTGCATCAGTGCCTGTCAGGCCGGCAAGGACGTATACGCCGAAAAGCCGGTGTCGTTGACCATTCGGGACGGCCGCCTCATCGTCCAGGCCGCGCGCAAATACAATCGCGTCTTCCAAGTGGGCAGTCAGCAACGCTCCATGTGGGTGGACATCGAGGCCTGTCTGGCCCTGCGCCGCGGCGACTGGGGCAAAATCCAGAAGGTCTTGTACATGAACTACCCGACTCCCTGGGAATGCGCGTTGCCGGCCCAAAAAATCCCGGACGGACTCGACTGGGACATGTGGTGCGGCCCCACGCCGGTGGTACCCTACCACCAGGATCTCTACCTGCCCCGGGCCAATCCGGGTTGGTTGTCGTTCCGCCCCTACTCGGGCGGCGAGATGACCGGCTGGGGTTCGCATGGCTTCGACATGATCCAAATGGCGCTGGGGATGGACGAAAGCGGGCCGGTGGAGGTGTGGATCGAGGGCGAAAAACTGCAGCCGCCCGTGTACACCCAGCCGGAACCAAAGGACCGGGGCGACCGCATCTGCAGTGCGGCGCGCGTGTTCTTCAAGTACGCCAACGGCGTGGTGCTGGAACCCAGCGACAACCCCAAGCCGCCCGGCTTCGGCGCCATTTTCATCACCGACCGCGGTCAGTTCCGCGTGGATCGCGGCCGGGTCGAATCCGAACCGGAAGAGCTGGCCATCGAGCTGATGCGTCGTCGGCCGCGGGGCTTCAATGACGATCACCTGAAGAACTGGCTCGACTGCATCAAGACCCGGCAGCGTCCCAACGCGGACGTCGAGATCGGACATCGCTCCGCCACCGTCTGTCACCTGGGCAACATCGCCCGCTGGGTCGGTCGCCGCCTGCGCTGGGACCCGGTCCGGGAAATCTTCCCCGACGATCCGGAAGCCAACCAGTATCTCGAGCGCGAGCGCCGCAAGCCGTGGGTCCATCCGGAAAAGGTTTGAACCCCATGGAGAAGCCCCCGCCGGATCGCTTCGGGTCGCGCACTCGAAGCGTGTGGATCTCCGCCTGGACGGGCGCGGCGGCTCTCGGCGCATTTCTGCTCCTGGCGGCCTGCCGGCAAACCGCCCCCACCGACGCGGCGCCACCGGAGGTCCGTTTCCACGAAGAGCCGGCGCGCGGCCTTTTGCACGTGTGGATCGCCGGCCAACCCGCCCTCACCTACGTTTACGGACCGGAATGGGATCTGCCGCATTTCTACCCCATCTACAGCCCGGCCGGTCATTCCATGACCGTTCAGAAAACCGAGCCCTACCCGCATCATCGCTCCTTCTGGTTCGCGGACACGGTTCAACTGGCCGGCCACCGGAGCGCCTCTTTTTACAACGCCCTCTACTCCGGCCAGGGCGACCCCAAAAATCCGCAACCACCGTTCCGGGATCGCATCCGCCACAAATCCATCCAACTCCAGCAGCCGGGCCGCGGCCAGGGCCGATTGCACTGGGAGCTGGTCTGGGAAATGGACCATGGCCAAACCCCTGTGCTGGACGAATCGCGCCAGATGCGTGTGGTTGCCCTGGGAGCCGGAGAATACTTCCTCGACCTTGCCTTCGCCGTCACGGCGCGCTACGGAGCGGTGACCTTTCTCAGCGACGCCGCTCACTACGCCTGGCCCTATGTGCGCATGAACGACCGGTTCAACACCAACGGCATGGGCCGGCTGGTCAATTCCGAGGGAGGCATCGGACAGGCCGGGACCCACGAGCGCCCGGCCCGGTGGGTGGACTTCTCCCGCACCGGCGTGCCGGACGCAGAGGGCCTGGCGCTCTTCAGTCATCCCTCGAATCCGCAGCCCCACACCTGGCTGACGCGCGACTACGGCACCTTTGGTCCCCGCCGCGAAGCCGCTCGACACGGCAAACGCTTTACCCTGCCCCAGGGGGCCACGTTGCAGACGCGCGTCGGCGTGCTCGTTCACCGCGGCGATGTGACCCGCGGGCGCGTCGCAGAACGGTATCAGGCCTGGTGCGAAGGCCGGCTTTGAGCCTCCGCCAGCTCGCTCCTGGATCCTTCTGCGGCAACCGTCACCACGGATCCCCCAGACCGACGTGTTCCACCCGACAGCCCTCCGGGCCCACCGTCAGCAAGGCCACCGTGCGCGGCTGCCCGGCCCGAGGCCGGCCACAATAGCCCGGATTCAGAAACAACGCCCCGTGATGCCAGTTCCAATACGGCCGGTGCGTGTGCCCAAAGACCACGCCTTGAATCTCTCCCCGCGCGATCTCCTCCAGGAGCGCATCCCCGGGCCGTTGCGGATCCACGATGTGCCGCAGCAAAAACTTCATCTCCCCCGCCGCCACTCGTTCGGTCTCCCGCAACGGCATCCCCCAATCGTTGTTACCCAACACGGCCGTAACCGGCGCCAGCCGCTCCAGTTCTGCCAAAACACTCAACCGGCCCACATCGCCCGCATGCCAGATCGCATCCACTCCCGCGAACCACTCCAACACGCGCGGATCCAAAAACCCGTGGGTGTCTGACAGGATCCCGATGCGCATGAAACACACCCCGGAGGCGACCCGGCGCTTCGGTACCGGTGCGCCGCACTTCAACGGAGTTACCTCAGGCAGACTCTTTGGGCTCCAGCTCGGCCGGGGACTCCGACTCGGCCGGCGACGGCACCGGTTCCTTTTCCGCAGGCGATTCCGCCGGTGCCGTCAGCCTGGCCGCCACCGCAAACAACGCCGTGAACAATCCGCTGCTCAGGAGCGTGTTCCGGAAAAACTCCCACGTCGGCGGATAGCCATTGACGCCCAGGGTCAGTGCGCGCAGCCAGCCCTCGAGCGTCCGCGTATACTCCGGATTCCCGAAGGGATTGAACCACCACGAGGCCGTGTTGGTGATGAGGTAAAACAACACGGCCCCCAGGAGCCCGCCCCCCAGAAGCCACACCAGCGAACCCTGCGGCTGGAAGCAGCGCCCCAACAAAATCAGGGCGGCATAGGCAAGGTAATTCAACCCCAGCGCCGCGAAGGACGGGCCCGACAGCACCTCGTAACCCAATCCGAAATGGTAGTATGCCGTCAGGGCCAGGTCCGTCACCGCCAATGTGCCCAACGGGAGCCACCACGCCATGGCACCGGGGAAAAAGACGCCGGCACAAAACACAAAGGCGTACACCGCGCTGAAATTCGGCGGGAGCAGTCCCGGAACCCGCGTCAGCGCCAGGACCGCCGCAAACACCAAAGGCCAACCCAACTTGCGCATCCCGGCCGTCATCATATCCCCCGCCGCCGCCTTGACAAGCGGGCCGGCCCCGCGCGGGGTCCCCTCCCTCGAGGCCCCGCACCGGGCCCGCCGCTTCAACGCTTCTCCGCCGGCAGGACCTTCAGACGAATGTCCCGGAACTGTACCGTCATCGGCTCGCCCACGTGCAACTGGAATCCGAGCAACCCTTCGCGCGCCCCCCGCGGCGACTCATCGGTCACGTCCACGGTGAGATGCCCGTTGATGTAATGGCGAAGCCGGTTGCCCTCGGCAATGATCACGTACTCGTTCCAGTCGTTGCTGCGAATGGCCGCCTGAATCGCCGCCGCGTCTCCGATGCGCCCGGTGACCTCCTTGCGGTTCTCCGGAGTGAACCGTACCTGCTCGCCCCGCAGGGCCATGATGCCGCGCCCGCGTTCCTCGTACAGAATGCCGGAGTAGTTCGGGCCCGCGTCAATGTCGGCCTGATATCCCGCCAGCGCCACGTTCGTGCGGTCCACCAGCCGGCTTCGATACTGAATGCCCGAGTTGGCGAAGCCCTGGGGGTTGTTCGGCACGATGCGATAACGCAGGCGCAACTCGAAATCACGCACTCTTCCGCCGGTCCACATCAGAAACGTGTTGCCCGGGGCCGGTCGCTCCCGCGTGGTCCGACCCGTGATGGCCCCCTCTTCCACGCTCCAAAAACCCGGCAGGCCGTGCCAGCCGCTCAGGTCCCGCCCGTTGAACAGGGAGCGGAAGCCCGACTCGGGTTCCGCTCCGCTGACCGCGGCCCACCCAACGCCGATCATCCACAATCCCAGGCATCTCCACCAACAACGTGCCATCGCAAGTTCCAGGACTCTCATGACGCTCCGCACCGAGCCGAATCAAAAAAGCCGCATCTTCTCACGCCGAAGCCTTCCCGTTCCCCAGCACACGCCGCAAAAAGGCCAGGCCCTCCACCGCAATCTCGTCGCGGGTGGGCTCGATCTGACGCCAGATCGCCGCCGCCCGCGCCACCACTTCCACCTGTTGCGTGAAGGATTCGATCACCACGTCGCCGTCGTAACCGATGTCGCGCAGGGCCTGCGCAATCCCCACCCAGTCAATGTGGTCCTTGCCCGGCGTGCCGCGGTCACATCCGCAGGCGTGCAGATGGCCCAGCAAAGACCCCGCCTTCCGAATGGCCGCCGCCTGATTCTTCTCTTCGATGTTCATGTGAAACGTGTCGAGCATCACCTTCAGCGCGGGGCTGCCGACGTCGCGGACCATGGCCAGCGCCTGATCGCACGTGTTGATGAAGTCCGTCTCGAATCGGTTCAACGGCTCCAGACAGATCTGCACGCCCGCCTGCTCGGCGTGGCGGCACAACGTGCGCAGGTGCTTCACCACCGTGCGCCACTGCTGTCGGTACACCGACCGGGGCGTGGCCTCGGCCCGCCCCACCGCCGAATAGACCGGACCGATCACCGAACGCGCCCCCAACGTGACGGCCTGATCCACCAGCTTCATCAGGTACGTCAGGGCCGTCTTCTGCGCCTTCGGACTGCCCCGCAGGTCCCGATCCAACCCCAGACAAACACAAACGGACCCGCAGACCAACCCCTCCTCGTCCAAATGACGTCGGACATACGCCGGATCGATATGGGCCGGATCTTCCACGGGGATTTCAACCGTGTCGAAGCCCCACTTCTTGACCGTACGAAAGTGTCGTACGCTGCGGTTGGTGAACGGGGAGGTCAGAAGGAACGTGTTAATGCCGTATCGCATGGCGCCGGTCGGTTGCACTGGTTCGATTGGATCTTGCAAGGCCGGAGCCTACGGGGCAGGCCCCGGGCTGTCAAAGCCAATCCCCTCCCCCGAAATGCCGCCCGAATCTTTCGCGAGGAGTCCGCACGGTTTCTGAAGTGGGATTGGGAAGGCGGCCCAACGGAGTGCATCCCTCAAACGGCCGAAAGCGCCCGGTTCGGCGACGGGTCAGGCCAGCAATCATGGCTGGGCTATGCGCACGCTACTCATGACGATCCTGTCGAAGGACCGTGTCGATGCCCTTCTTGGCAGTGAAGCGGACGGGCTTGAAGGGGACGGCGGGGGCAGTGGCGCGCAGGGGTTCGCCGAAGGGGCCGCACTCGTAGCCAGCGGTCTCCGTGCCGGTGGACGCAGAGATCGGCCGCCCAATCTTCCCGTTGCGGTCGCAGGTCACAAAATGCGTTCCTGAAGCCGGAGCGCTCGCCAGCCGCACCCAGAGCAGACCATCCACGCCACCCGCACCATCCAGTGTTTTGCTCAAGTCCAATCCTCAAACGCAGGGGCGACGAAGCGCATTATTCGTTCCATTCAGATCCGCGATGGTCCGGCCAAACAGCATCGGGTTGCTCACCAACTTCCGGTCCTCCATAGCCCGCCAGACGTCGCTTTTCCAAAGGCGGGTGGTCTGCCGAATCCGACGACCCGGGCCGTCATACTGCCAGTCCACCCGCCGCCAGGATGCTGCCGGTGTGTCCCATCGGCTCTCGGCCTTCGCCAACCGACTCTCAGCGCCCCAAGTGGAGTTCCACCGCCCGTCGCTCGAGACGTTGCCAATCCGCAGCGTGGGTGAACGTTTCAGGCGTCCTGGACGCAAACACCTGGCCCCTGAGGTTGCTGAGCACGGATTGACCCGAACCGACCGGCGGCACCACCACGTCCGTGACGCCCGGCCAGACCGGATTGGCCGAATTGTTCACCGCCACTTCCGCCCGGAAGCAGCGCCCCTGGCGATGGCCCCGGATCGCATTAAGCGACACGCTGGCCGGGTTCGCCGCCTCGCCCGCCAGGATTACGAAGGCCGGTACAATACGATTGCAAGGTCGTCTGACAAAACACCTCGAGGCAGGCGACCTGTTCCGCTCACATCCAAGCCGGTTCCTTCCACTGCCTCCGCCACTCGGAGCGCTCGCCCCGCGCCAGCCCCTGGCGATAATCGGCTGCGCCTGCTGGCCATTGGAGGCCGGCAGCTGCTCTCCGGCACACCGTTTGCGTCGTTTACCCCTCACGACCAACGATGCGCCGCGCGGCAGTACACTCGCACCGGAAGACATCATCCGTCCCGGCCCCGTCAGGGAACGAACGACACCAGGGCCCGACTGCTTTTTTTCGGTAAGACCCGGGCCTGCGATGCCAAGAGCTCCGGGGCTTCCGTGTTTCCAACACCCCACCGACGCAGGGCTGCCGACCATGCCAGCGCTTTGCGTCGCCCGGGACTCCTTCCCACCCTTGCAACGGCACCGCCACAACAACTCACCCCCGGCCATCCCACAGCCCTCCTTCCAACTCGTTTACGTACTGGCGCACCTGGGTGGGCGTCCCCGTCCGCAACAGTGCCCGAAACTGCGAAATCCACTCCCGTGCTTCCGTCTCGCTCACATCGGCGAGTTCCAAAGCCCGCGCGAAGTGGTTCGCATCTGAAGCCACCCCGCCGTACCTGTAACAGAGGTAGCGAGTAGACAATCGACAAATCCCCAATTGCTTCTCAGCCGCCTTCTTCCCCTCCGCCGGTAACTCCTCCACACCGTACTTCTTGAGCAGTCGCGAGTAGTCTGTCTCCTCAATGGTCGTTTTGTACGTCCAACCGAAACTTTTCCACTCACGCTTGATGCAGGCGTTGGAGCTCTAAGAATACGTCAACTCGGGGGTCACCACCGGAAGGAACGCAACCGCGCTTACGATGAGTGCCGGGCACACGATACCCGGAGCAATCGCGACCATCCTCCATACGAGCCTGCTCGTGAGTCGGTTCGACTGCGTAGCTTGTCAGCCATTCTCTTGTCGCGTTTGAAAGGGCTCCAGTTCTCCGTGTCGAGGTGCATCAACGGTTCAAGGTCCCACGCGTTGTTATATCGACTCGGTACATTCTTGTCCTCTGCCCCCTGCCGATTCGTGAGTTCATGCAACATCGTGGAGTCTTGTTCATCGGCGCTCTGGTGGAACCACCTATTGCCCAAAGTGAGTGTATCGTCGTACCCCGGGACCGGCGAGTTCCAGGACTTTGCGCACTTCTCTCCCAAATCCCCGCGGTCGACTTCCAGATTCCAGCCCGGGTCTTCGGTCTCCCGGACCATGTCCTCCAGGATGCGCTCGACGTGTTCGAGATTCTTGATGCCCCGCCCGTACGCGGAGCTGGAACGCAGCGCTGACGGCTTGCGAATGTTGTCGTCCGTCTGCTTGATCCACGCCCAAGCCCTCTGCTTGACGCGCACGACGGAGTGCAAGATGGCCCGCTTCTCTGCGTGAGTGAAACTGCCTTCCCACTCGGATTCGTACTGCCCGAGCGGATCCAGGGCGCTCAGGGGATGGTTGCGCACGTCCCGGCAGCGATTCTTGCCCGCGCTCTGCACACCACCAGATCGCCGCCCCATAATTGCAAAGCCCTCCGCCTCGAGGGGATCGCGGCTGAGCCAGCGCCCCGGGTGGGCAAGTAAACGCGGTATTCGTACCGGACCAGACCCGTCGCGTGGTCCAACCGCTTGGTCGAGAACCGGAAGAGGTTTTCTTTGGCCACTGCACCCGTTACACGCATCGGTTCGCCAAACGGACCGTATTCGTAACGGGCAGTCTCACCGCCCTCAGGAGCCGATATCAGCGCTACGACGTTGCCATTGCCATCCTCACCGCGGAAATGCGCGCCAAGAGCATCGCCCGTGTGCTGCTTCACCCACAACAAGCTGCCCACGCCACCGGCGCCGTCCATCATCCCGCTCAAGTTCCGCCCCCAGACGCAGCTCCGCCACAGCGCGTGGTTCGTCGCGTTCAGCTCCGCCGTGTGCCGGCCGAACCACGCCGGATCGCTACCGAATCTCAGGTCCTCCGTCACCACCCAGACCCTGTTGCTCAACGCACAGCTCCTCTGCCGGATGCGCCCGCGGAGCGCATCGTACGCTCCGTCCACCCGACGCCAACTGGCCCGGTCCGCCGCTCGGGAGCTCATCACCCGCGCCCGCCGGTTGTCCTCGTCCCAACGCTGGATCCACCGCCCCTCGCCTTCAAGGTTGCCACCCCCGTCGCGAACGACAGAGGCGAATTTCCGTTTTTGAGCCCTGGATGCAGGCAGCCGCAACTACGGCTTCGCTGAGCCTTCGAAACCGGGGAGGTCCGAGGTCTCACCGAGCTTTCGGGGATGTCCGAAGCCTGTAATGCGCCCTTCGTTTTGAGGCGGGACGTCTGCCGGCTTGCCGGGTGGCCCCGCTGGCCTAGACTGGTCCGATGAAGGCAGAAAGAGGTGCCTTCGTCCGACCAAGAGATGCAGACCGGTTCAACAAGCCGATTGCCCTGGGTGCTCAGCGGCATCCTGGCCGTGGCGTTGTGCGCCCTCGGGGCATGGCACCTGCACCAGGTCGCTTTGGCCCGCAGCTGGAGGGCTCAACTCCGGGAGCAACACCAGCTGCTCGTCGAGCTGGAAACACTGCGACTCGAAAACGAGAGGCTTCGTGCGGCCACCGCGGCCGCCACGAATGAGTCATCCGCGGAAACGACCCGTGAATTGCTGCGTCTCCGGAGCGAGGTCACCCAGATGCGAAAGCAACTGGCCGAGCTCGAAACCTTGCGCGCCGCCAATGCGCGGCTGCTGCAGGCCCTCCAGAGCACGCCGCAGCTGTCGCCCACCCAGATGGCTCACGTGGTCGCGGCCCGCAAACAGGGGGCGATCCTCGGCGTGCTGATTCAACCCGCGCCGGCCGGACAAAGTGGCGTGCTCGTGGCCGGCTTCGATCCGCAGTCGCCCGCCGCCACCTCCGGCCTGCAGCCGGGGGACCTGATTTACGCGCTGGACGGCCGGCCCATTCCCAACGCCGGGGTGTTGCAAGCCGAAATGCTGACCCGCACTCCGGGCGAGACCGTGGTGGTGGATGTGCTCCGGAGCAACACCCCCATGCGATTCCACGTCCGCACCCGCGCCTTCCCCGCCACTCCGTGAGTGGCCGGGTTGGCCTGCGCGAGGTGGCGAGGCCCCCGGCGCAGGGAGCCGACCCCGCCTCGGTCAATCCGTCACGGGGATCCTGCGCGGCTGCAACTCCTGGGCCTTGGGCAAAGTGAGTCGGAGCAGACCCTGCTCGATCCGGGCGGTCACCCGACTGGTGTCCAGCATGGGATCCAGCTCGAACACCCGGCGGTATTCCAGCCCGGCATCCCGCTCTCGCAGGACAAACCGGCCGTCCACCGTCTCCGGCACGCGCCGACCATGAATGGTCAGTTCGTGCCCTTCCAGGGTGACTTCGAGCCCATCGCGATTCACCCCGGGCATTTCGGCCTCGATGACAAACTCCGTGGGTGTTTCGTAAATGTTGACGGCCGGCATTGCCCATTTCCGACGCGCGCCGGTCCGACTCACACGCCCCTCCGAAATCACCGTCCCTTTCATGGCATCCCCTCCGCTCTGAGCCGTTGGATTCAGTTCCATAGAGCCTCCCATGCCTCAGTCCGTTTGCACCTGGATCTGCTTTGGCCGGGCCTCTTCGGCCTTCGGCAACACAACCTCCAGCACCCCGTCTCGATAGCGAGCCGTGATCTGGTCGGCAGCCACCGGGACGGGCAGCGCGACCGTTCGCTGAAAGCGCCCGAACACTCGCTCGGCCCGATGCATTTGCGCCTGATTCAGCTTCTCGTCGGGTCGGACCTCCCCGGAGACCGTCAGGCATCCGTCGTGGAGGGTGACGTTGATGTCCTCTTTGCGCATTCCGGGCAGGTCCACCCGGACCAGGAGCCGGTCCGTCTCCTCTATGACATCCACGGGCGGTGCAAAGTCGCCCAACAGACTGGAGGTGTTCCCCACAGCGGCAAAGGCCGCGTCCAAGAGTCGGTCCATTTCCTCTTGCAGACTTTGCAGTTGCTCCCACAACGGCATCGTCCGCCGTTCCATTCGCTTCATCTGCAGGTTCATAGGCTGGTCAATGCAATGGTTCGTCACACGCCATTTCGCTCCATAGCCGGTTCGATGCCACAGGACACGCCACCGACCAACATCTTGATAATCAACATGATACGAGTTATTTCACAACGAAACCCGTGCGACGTCCTGTGCTATTTCGTCGCTTCATCCTATCCCTGAAGAGAACGCGAAGCGCCATTATGGCACAGTGGGTGCGGTTGGCCCTTCAGATTCGAAGGGCCAACGAAGGGAGGATTCGTCGTGCTGGCTGCTGAGCTTGCCCGACCAACAGCTAGAGTCGCAGCTCCCTGGATCATGCCCAAGGAGCCGGGGGTTCCTTGCGGGAAAAAGAGCCACGGGCTCTCAAAGCACCGGCACAAGTCGTTGATTGGGAAGGACGGTCCTTCCAAGCAAAAACCCACCTCCATCCGCGTGGGATGTGACCGCGGCAGGTCTTGCCTGGATGGTCATGGCTCGAGACCCGACTGTCTCGTCGTGCTTTCGGTCTCCACGAGGATGGGCCAGGGGTGCCCCCGGCGCGATTCCTTGAAATCGGCCCGCCGGCAGATCCTGTCGGTGCAGGACCGTTTCCCGGGGAAATGCCGCCAGCCCTGCGACGCATTGCGCGGCCGGCGACGAGTTCTCAGTGCCCGGTCAAGCACCGCCCACTGTCCGCACCGGCGCGATTCGGAAGATCGCACCCTGCGGCTGGTTGGGTACGTATTCAATGTCCCATCCATGGGCCAGGACAATCTGCCGAACCACCGCCAGGCCCAGGCCGGTCCCCTTGGGATGGGTGGTGAAGTAAGGTTTGAAAATCTCGGTGCGATGCTCGGGCGGCACGCCGGGGCCGTTGTCGCGAACCTCCAGGGCAATTTGCGAAGGGCCGATTCGCACCGCGGCGACTTCGATGCGTCCGCCGACCGGCACGGCCTGGATGGCGTTCAACAACAGATTGAACAACGCCTGACGGAGGAGCTGTTCGTCCGCTTCCACGGCCGGAAGACTGTCGTAATGCAGTTGCACCTGTTTGTCTTCCAAATCGTGACCGAGCGTGCGCCGCAGTTCTTCCAACACGCGTGACAGCGCCACGGTGGATCGCCGCACCTCCCGCGGCCGGGAGTAATTGATGAATTCGTTGAGTTGTGCGGTCACGCGGTCGGCCTCTTCGATGATTTGTCGTGCTTTTGCGCGGAAGGATTCCGGCAGGTCATGTTCCTGGGAGAGCAGTTGAGCGGTCGTGCGGATGATGTTGAGGGGGTTTTTGGTTTCGTGGGCCAGGCCGGCGGCCACGAGGTTCATTTCCTGTAACTGTCGGTTGATGGCGGCTGCACGGGCCAGACGCACTTCCAGATCGGCCGTTCGCAGCAGGTTTCGCCAGGCCAACCCGAAGGCCAGGCATGCCAGGGTGGCAAAGAAGGCGATGACACTTCGCTGCCAGAGGTCCTGGCGACAATGCTGCACCATGTTGGCGGTGGACAACATTAACACAAAGCTGTGCAGCCCCTGGCGACGGATGGCCTCCTGGTACTCCTCCTCGCTCATCCAGAAGGGGCGGCCGAAGGGCGGCCGGCGATCCCCCCGGGACCGGCGGTTGCGGGAGCGATCCTCATCGCGGTCGGCGGGGCCGGTTCCGTCGCGCGGCGGCGGGGGAGTCGGGACCACCGACGGCGGGGGCGGGCCCGGACGCGGCTGGGGTCTGCCCTCGGCCTCGGACGACGGGGGGCCCGGGCGATCCCGGCCGAAGGGAGGCAGTTCATCCCGGGGCAGCACCAGGGTGGGGTGAGGCGGCTCGGGCTCGGCCGTGAGATTGGTCCCCAGGTCCACCAGGTTCATGAGGGCCACGAAGTTTGGACCCCAGTGCTGGCCGGTGGGGACCAGTCCGCGGAGCTCGAAATCGATGGGAGTGCCGGCAGAGGCGACGACCTCGCCCGCGGCGTTCAGCATCGCCACTCCCATCAACTCATCCGGTTTGACCAGCTCCTGGAGAGTCGACTCGAGCCGATCCTTGGGGATGATTCCGAACCGGCGCTGGGACCGGAGCACCACGCCCAGCGTGGTGGAAATGTCCTGAGCCCGCCGAATGAGCGCCTGCCGCGCGTTGTGCCGGACCCGTTGATGCTCGGCCGCCTGCCAGGCCAGCAGGCCCAGCCAGGCCAGCAGGAGCAATCCGTACACCCATCGGCTTTGCCGGGTGGGATCCATGCGCAGGCCGCGACTTCAACGAACGCCGGATCCGGAAGACTTCACCGGCAGACTGTCCAGGAACCGGTTCAACTCCGGTTCGTTGAAGGCCCTGGGGAGGGTCTCGGAGCCGGTGCGCTCCCGATCGGAGACCATGATCAGCTCGGTCGGATCCTTGATGATGTAAGGGGTCAGGAAGATCAGAAGCTCGGTCTTGGCGTCGTTCTGCACCTTGCGTTTGAAGGCATGGCCCAACAGCGGAATGTCGCCCAGGATGGGCACCTTGCTTTCCGTGGCCATCTTGCTTTTCTGCATGAGCCCGCCAATGACCACCGTCTGGCCGTTGGGCGTGACGACCACCGTGTCCGCGGAGCGGATGTTGATGACCGGTGCCGCTGCGGCGGCGTTGGTGCCGGAGGCAATGGCCACGCTTTGCTCGGACAGGGCCGAGATCTCCGGGGAGATGATCATCTCCACCAGATCCTCCGAAGTGATGAAGGGCGTGACGCGCAGGATGATGCCCACGTTCTCATAAGTGATGGAGTTGATCTGGTTGCCGAAGTTGTCGTAGCGCGTCGCGGTGATGAGGGGCACTTGTTGGCCCACGACGATCACCGCTTGCTGATTGTTCCGCGCCAGGATGGTCGGGCGTGACAACACTTCCAGTTTCCCGCCCTCGGCGATGGCGCGCAGGGTGACTTCCCAATCGGCCCCGAGGAAGCCGAAGTTCAGGGCGCCACTGGTGGGCCCACCGGTCAACGCCCGGAATGCCTGGTCGACGGTCATGGTGGTGTTGCCTCCGATGTTCTTGGTGCGGCTGCCCTGAATGCCGAAATCGAAGCCATCCCGGTAGGTCGCCTCCAGGAAGGTCACCTTGATGAGGACCTGCGGTTTGGGTCGATCGAGATTGGAGATGACCTGGCTGACGGCCTCGGCGGTTTCCTCATCCGTGATGACGATCAGCCGTCGTGTCTCCGGGTCGCTGGTGACGATCGCCTCCCCCACGGCGGTGGGACTGGGGTATCCGCCCGTGCCCAGTCGGGCACCCCCGGTGGCGGCCCGAGCCGCAGTGGTCCGGGTTGTGGTCGTCGCGCGCTGCTGGGCTTGGCCCCAGAGGTCCGCCGCGCAGGCCAAAAGGAGGAAACCGCTGCACAAACGAAGAAGCGTGGAGGTGCGCATGGCCAATCGTCCCTTTCCCATCCCAACTGTGCGGTTCGAGTCCGGCCCGTGTCATCGGAGCCCCTGGCCCCGCACGCCGCCGCCGGTGGTGGTGCCGAATCCCTGGTTGAACGTCTGCTGATTCAGCATCTGCTCTTCACGGGCCTCCAGGGCACTGCGATTCTGCGTGGTGGAGGTCCGGCGGGTGTTCTGACCTTCGAAGAGTCCGCGCACAATTTCCTCCGCGCGGCCCGGCTCGGCGTTGCGGAGGTCGTACACGAAGACCTTCTGCTTGCGGGCCGGGTTGCTGTCGAGTTGCTCGATCATGTTGGCGATCTGCGGCATCAGCTGTCGCGAGGCCGTGACCACCACGGAGCTGGTGCGCAGGTCGGCCACGGCGATCACGCGGCTTTGTTTGCGGACCCGTTCGCTGGGCGTGTTCGCATTGGCCGCCTGATTGCCGGGGAAGCCGGGCGGGCCAAAGAAGCCGAACCGGCGCCCGCCGCCCGCGGTGTTCTGGGTGGTCTCGTCCGGGAACAGACTGGTAATCAAATCGGCCATTTCCTGAGGGTCCGAGTGTCGCAGCGTGAAGACCCGGATCTCGGTGAGGTCCTCGACGTCCACGTCCACGGCGGCCACCAGCTCCTCGATGGTCGGCATCAGATCCTCGGGTGCACTGACCACCAGGGAGTTGCTGCGCTCATCGGCCGTGGCCACCACGCGACTGGCCCCGGGTCGCCCTTCGGTGGCAGCCTGTCCCTCCCCGCCGCCTCCACCGCCCGGACCGCCGCCCCGCATGAAGGCGAAAAACCGCGCCCGCGGATCCAGACCGCGCATTGTGGAGGTGTCATTGGCAAACACCTCCCGCAACACGTTGGCCACGGTTTTGGCGTCCGCATAACGCAGGGCAAACACTCGCACCGCCGAGAGAGCCGATACGCTGGTGTCGAGGGCCTTGATGATCTCGGCCAGCCGCCGAACATTGGCCTGGGTATCAGTGATGATCAGGGCGTTGCCCCCTTCATTGGCAGCCAGGGTCGCCGTGCTGGGGATCAACGGGGCAAGGTCGCGGCTCAGTTGCACCGCATTGATGAACCGGACCGGAATGATCTGGGTCACGATCTGGTCGTTCTTCGGGATGGATTCTGGATCGGCGCCCCGGCGCACGGGAATGTCCCGTTTGCGCGCCTCCTCCCGGCTGACCACGGTCAGGGTGCGTCCCTCCCGCAACACGGCATACCCGTTGCGTGCCAGCGCCTGGTTGAGCACCTCGATGGCCTCATCCTTGGTCAGGGGCTGATTGCTCCAAACGTCCACCCGACCGCGGACGTCCACTTCCGGCACGATGATGAACCCGGCGGCTTCGCTGAGGTAATTCAGCACCAGCTCCAGTGGCGCATTGCGGAAGTTCAAGCGCAGGCCGCGCTCGCCATCCGCCACCACATGGGTCGGCGGTGGGGAGACCTCCATCGGCGGCGGCTGGCTTTCCCGGGCCGTCGGCGGGGCAGGCTGAGTTTCCGGTGCCGGAGCAGCTTGCGGCTCCGGCGGAGCCGGCGCCGCCGTCGGGGGTGCGGCGGAGGAGTTTCCGCCCGTAGCGGTGTTGGTCGCCTCTTGGGCCCGCAGCGCCCCTGCGAGGAGCGCGACGACCGTCACAAGGATGGGGATGAGCGTTTTCATTGTTCCTCTCGGGCTCGACGTTCCATCAATCTGCGCAAAACTTCCGCGGCTTCCGCGCTGACCGCCGGTGCGCTGGCGGCGGCGGACTCGCGTCCGCTGCCCGGCTCGACCGGGCCGGATGGCTCGGCGGCCGGCAAGCCCACCGCCTCGGCCAGGCGCCATTCGCCCTCGTCTTCCCGGCGCAGGGCCCGGCCCACGGGCAGTTCCCAGCGCTGTGTGTCCTGCACAACATACACCTTGTCGAAACGGATTTCCTCCACCGTCAGCCCCGCCACGCGGCCCCCCGGCCGCACCGCCTGCCGGAACTGCCGGTCCGATCCGTCGAAGAAGGCGATGCGATTGGTCCCCGCCTCCAGGGTGCCCACCAGGGCAAGCGTCTCGACCCGCGCCGGCCGGCGGGTTGCGCGGGCGGGATTGACCCGGCCCCCGGAACGCGAGGCATTGAAAATGTTTCGCTCCGCGATGATGCGAAAGGCGCTCAGATCCGGCACACCGCCGCTTCGGCTTCCCCCGCCCTCCCTCTCCGCGGGGTGCCCTTCGCCGGTCGACCCGTCGGCGGAGCGGGCCGTCGATCCCGCCTCGCCACCGAACCCGGGAGCAACCAGTAACAGGCCGAGGCTCACACCCAGCGAAGCCACCCAGTGCGGGATGCTCCGCTGGCGCCGCCGCGCCGAACCGCGCATGTCGGGCCCCGCACCCGGCAAGACTGGCAACCGGAAACTCATCGTCGGTTTGTGCGTGTCACTGCGTTGGAAACCAACCCGCTTACCTGCAGTCCCAGCGAAAGCTGGCTGCCCGTGTCGTCCCGCGTGCTCAACTCCAGGGCATCCACTTTGACCGCCAGCGGGTCACGCTCCAACTCGTAAAGAAAGCGCGCAAGCGCGGCGAGACTGCCCGCTGCCTCGACCCGGCATTCCAGGGTCTGCACGTTGCCCGCTCCCGGCCGCCATTGCGGGCGAACCGACGTAATGGTCACCTGAGCGGCCCCAGCCCATCGTTCGAACGCGCGCAGCACCTGGCTCTCCGCGGTCGAGGGCTCGGCCGCCAGCAGATTGGTCACCATCGATTGCCAGCGCGACCGCAGGGCCGCTTCCCGCTGCAGCAACAAGCGTCCCTGCTGCACGTCGCTTCGCAACCGGGCGATGCGCTCCGATCGGACCTTCCACGCGCGCGTCAGCGGCGTCACCACAAACCAGTCCAGCACCAGCAACCCCACCGCGGCCGCCGCCCCAAGCGCAAGCCATTGCTGTCGTCGGAGTCCGTTCATGATCCGGCCCGCTCCCTCCACTGCAGATTGAACGTAAACTGAATCGGCGCGTTCCCCCGCATCTGCTCCACCTGCACCTGCCCCACCTCGGGAAATGCCCGCAGCCGATCCAGCGTCCGCAGCAGCGCGGCCTGATCCCGCGCCGTGCCCGTGCACAGAACGCGTCCGTTGTCTCGCAATTCCACCGTCCTGGCCGAGACGGTTCCGTCCTCCGGAAACGCCTCGGTGAGCCGTTTCAAAACCGTCAGGCTCCGAAACGAGTCATCGAACCACGGGCGATACTCGCGGATCCTTGCCTGGACCCATTCCAACTCGGCCACCGGCTGTTGAATCCGCCGCCATTGATGCTCCCAATACCACAACTGGATCTGCTGCACTAAAAACGCACCTGCCACCAGGCCGTTCACACATCCGGCCACCAGTCCCGCCGTGGCGAGCCGACGCGAGGCATATCGGGAGCGCAACTGTTGCCAGACACTCACTCGAGGCGGCAGGAACTCGGCCAGCGGCGCCCGACCGGCCAGCGCCCGACCGGCCAGCGCCACCACCACCGAGGGCGCCAGACCCGCAGGAATCCGGCATCCCCACAACTCCTCGGGCAGCGAACGCGTTTGTTCCACCCGCAACCCCATCCCCGCCAGCGGCTCGACCAGCGCTTCCGCCACTTCCTGGGCCGCCTCCGACCGCCCCCAAACCCGCACCTTTTGCAGCTGCTCCTGAATCTCCGTCGGCAACTGCCCGATCGTGATCCGGAGTTCCCGCATGACGTCCTCCTGGGCGAACTGCCGAGCGGCTCCTTCCTGCACAAAGGCACCCTCGATGGTGCGAAGGGCGACCAGGGCGTTCCCCACGCTCACCTGGACATGCAACCGCTCCCCCGCCGGCCAAAGAGCAATCACCCCCGGCGCGTCGCCCGGCTCCAGCGCCGCCAACGCGCAGAGACCCGGGGACAAACTCAGCGGCCGCAGCTGTGCCGCCTGCAACGTCGCCTCCCAACGCGCCACATATTCGCGGCTCACCGCCAAAACCATCCCGAAGACGCCGCCGCTCGGCAGGGATCCCCGTGTCGTCGCCACCTGCAATTCCTCCAGCGGCAAGGGCAACGTGCGCTCCGCTTCCAACAGCAGAAAGCTGTCCTGATCCTCCGGGGGCACCTCCGGCAGCGGCATACCCATGGTCAGGACGTGCTCCAACGGCAGGTCCACCACACAGATGCGCGTTCGCACTCCGGCTGCCTCCAGGTGCTGGCGAAGCTCCCGCCCCACCAACTCGGGCTCCGCCGTCAACGGATCCAGCGCCAGAGACGCCTGGACCGTCTGCCGGATTTCCAGGCGATCGTGGACGCGTTCGACCACGGCCCCCTCCAACTGTCCGGCCTCCAGCGACAACCCCAACAGCCGGCGGGGCGTGCCCCGACGCGTTTCCCACCAGCCCTGCCATTCGGCAGGCCACTGCCGCACACGATTCAGCCACTCAGGGCGAGGAGCATTCATTGGTGTCTCCAGGGCAAATTCCCACTCTCCACCCGCGCACGGGCCTCGCGCATCGATTCCAAATCCCGCCAGATCCGGGCGCCCAGGGCCCAGCCCAGGTGCGTGAGATCCCGCCGATACCGCAGGACCGGCAGGCCTTCCGTGGCGTCGAATACCATGCGGACCCGCCGATACCCCCGATCCCGCCGGCCCAGCGCGACCACGTCAGCGCTGTACACCGAACTGCGCGCCGTCAGCCATGGGCCCGCCTGCAGGGCGCGCTCCCGACCCAACACGTCCACCACCCAGGCGAACGAGGCCCGTGGATTTGGATTGGCCATGCGATACGCCACCAGCGCCGCGGCTCCATCCGCTTCGATCCCCGGCACGCAGGCCAGCACCACCTCGCTGGCCGTGTTTACATTGATCAACCCCTCCACCACCCCGTTGGTCGTCGTCAGCCACGGATACACCAGATCGAACTCCTCCGGGGTCATCCCGCTGCGGACATAAAACTCCATCAAATTCGTAAAGACCGGCGCTCCCGCGCCGCCGCCCGGGCCGCCGGGTCCTCCTCCGCTCCCCGGCCCGCCTCCCACGCTGATGCGCAACAGAATCTGATTGGCCCGCTCGACACCGAATTGGGACTGCAACAGTGCCGCCAGCGACTCCCGCTCGTTGACGTTCGTGCGGCCCACGCCGGATTCGCGACTCCAGACCGTCACGTACTCCAAAAGCCCGGGCTGGAGCCGACCGTCCCGATTGTCCCACGGCAGGCTTGCGTCGCCGTCGTTCTCGTTCGGGTCCAGGATCCCGTTGAGATTCGCGTCCTCCCCATACAGCAGTGCCGGCGTCATTCCATGAACCAGCCGCAGCTCCTCCACGGACTCGAACGGCGCGTTCTTACAACGATAGGGCGGGTTCAAACGCAGGTAGATCTCGTCCTCGGCCCCGTTGGGTTCCGGCTCGCGATCGGCGTCCCGCCAATCTACGATGGCCGCCGCCAGCTCCGGGGTCATGTTGGTCAGGCGCTCCAGCATCTCGCGCGTGGCGGTGTTCAGATTCAGCCGGGAGGCTTCATCCACCAGCCCGAAGGCCGGCAAATCCCCGAGAAACACGCTGTCACTGCGGCCGAGCAGCCAGAATTTGGCCTCTCCCACGGGCACATCCTCGCACTGTTGCGGCAACAGGTCCGGGGCCAGACCCGGTTCTTCCACCGTGGCCAACAGGTTGCTCACATGCAGGAGGGCCCCCTGGATGGCCAGTTCGGCCTGCAGGCCGGCCACGCGATGTTCCGACGCCCGCAGCTCCAGCCCCATGGATGCCGCGAAATACAACGCCAGGGCCACCAACCCAAAGGCAATCCACAGCACGATGATCAGCACCGAGCCGTGCCGGCGCGGCCAGCCGCGGCAGCCTGACCGCTTCGTCATCATACGGCCCCTCCCGTCAGTACGTCGGCCCGGTTCGTCTGCGGCCGCACCCACACGGGGATGACCAGTTCGATCGGTGCGGGGGCCACGGACCGATCGCGTTCCGGCACCCGTGCAATCCGCACCCGAATGGCCAGGGGCAATCCCAACGGCTGCACCGTCGAGTCCCACACGGTCAGCCACTGGGCCCCGTCAAAAAACTCGAACTGGACGTCCTCCACACCGCTCAGCAGGTATTGCAGTTCCGGCGGCTCGGGATAGGGGGCCAGGAGGTTCCGCGTCACCGCACGCACCAGTTCCAACCCCTCGCTCTGATTGGTGGGCGGCACCAGCCCGTACGCCACCTTTTGCACCTCGGCCCACGGACGAAACTCATCCACGACGGCGCTGGCGGAATAGAAATCCGGACTCACCCGCCGCACTCCCAGGGCCACCAGGGGATCCGTGGCCGCGTTGGTCGTCTGCGGCACGCTTTGGAGAGGGCCGAAGAATGTCCCGCCGGGCGGCACCAGGTTCTGCAGGTCGCGCCGCAGCAGCGCCACCGTCTGCTCCAGGGGCACGGCTTCGTCCACGGCCCGGCTCGTGCGATTCCGCAATTGCACCGCCCCAAAGAACACGCTGTGCATGGCCAGCAGGACCACCGCAAAGATCGCCACGGCAATCAACAATTCCATCAGCGTGAATGCCGCCGACCCGACCCGTTCCCCGCCCTCGTCAGGACGCGGCCCCCCGGCCCCCCGGGCGCGCAGTTGGATGGTCCAGCGGTTCATTGGCTCACGTCCACCAGCGTGCTCAGCACCACGTCCGACTCCTGCTCCTGCACCGGGAAACGCACGCGGACGGTCAGGACGCGCAGGTTGCCCTCCCACCAGGAATCCAGGCGGCTTTCCCACTCGAACACCTGCCAGCCCTCCACCGCCTGGCCGCTTTGCACACCCCGGCGCCATTCGCCCGTCACCATCAATTCATTCAGCACGCGCTCGGCCACGCGCGCCGCGGCCGCGCGACGCATCCCCCACTGCCCGGCCAGACTGGCAATGCGCACCCCTTCCACCGCCACCGGAATCACGATCGCCATGAACACCAGGGCGGCCAAAACCTCGGCCAGGGTGAACCCGGCGCAACTTCTACCGTGCGGATGCCGGCACTTCATACGTCTCCATCTCATAGGCCAGCCGGTTGCGTGTGAGCCGCACCACCGCCACCGTTTCATCCGTGTCGGTCTCCTGCACGAACCGAATGCGCTCCGGACTTTCCAGCCCCGGGAAGCCCTCCGGTGTGAATCGGATCACCAGACGCCGGTCCGGGCGCCGAGCGGTGAGGATGCCGTCCAGCCCGAGACCCGTGGTCTGCGGCAGGTCCACTTCCAACCGAAGGCTTTGGTCCATCTCGTAAACGCGCGCCTGCGGGTCCGGCTCACCGAAGGTCACCTCCGCCTCCAGGCCATATCGTCGATTCTCCGGATCCATCCACAGGATCATCGGCATGCCCTCCGCCACCGCCCGGCTCTGTCCGTAACGGGTCAACGCCAGAAACCGACGGGCCTCTTCCTCCACTTTGCGACCGTGGAAGAACCGCGCCAGCGACGGGGCCGCCACCCCGAGCACAATCGCCAGCACCGCCAGCACGAGGATCAACTCGATCAACGTGAACCCCGCTGCGGGCCGGGCCCCGAGTCCCCGGAGGGGGAACGCCTTGAGGGGCCTTCGCGAACCCCGGGACGTTCCCAAGCAGGACCGCGCCTCAGCGACCGCCGCTGCTGGTTTGCCAGTTGGTGATGTCATCATCCGTATTCGGGCGCCCGTCCGGTCCCATCGACATCAGATCGTATCCATTGGGGTTGTTCCGGCCGGGGCATTCGTAAACGTACGGGTTCCCCCACGGGTCCAGCGGGATCTCCGTCGCCCGCAGATAGGGGCCTTTCCAATTGGGCGCGTCGCGGGGCTGGATGATGAGGTCTTTGAGTCCCTCGCTGCCCCTGGGGTAGTACCCGTTGTCCACCTCGAATGCGTCCAGCGCCGTGGCAAACGTCGCCAGCTGCGTCCGCGCGGCCGTGATGCGCGCCTGCTGGGTGCGCCCGGCGAATTTGGGCACGACGATCGCCGCCAGAACGCCCAGAATCACCAGTACCAGCAGCAGTTCCACCAGGGTGAAGCCGGCGCGTCCGCGGCGCCGCCGATCTGCGCTTGTGCTGTTCCATTCCATAGGGGTCTTCGTTGTCCGACGTTACCGGATGTAGTCTTGCAGGCTGAAAATCGGGATCACCATGCCGATGAAAATCGTGCCGATGAAGGCGGCGATGAAAAACAACATCAACGGTTCGGCCAGGGCCACCGCCGTCTTCAGTCGCCGGTCCAAATCCGCTTCGGTGGTGTCGGCAATCCGGATCAGCTCCTGATCCAGTTTCCCGCTTTCCTCCGCCACCGAGATCATTTCCAGCACCGAACCGGGAAACAACCGGGGGCAGTCCCGCAGGCTGGCTCCGAGCCCCTGACCCTCTTTGACCTTGTCAATCGTGCCCGCAACGGCATCCACGAGGATCTGATTGCCCAACGAGCGGCGCGCGACCTGCAGGCCCTGAATCAGGGGTACTCCGGCCGCCAGCAGCGTCCCGAGCATGCGACAGAACCGGGCCATTCCGTACTGCGCAATCAAACCGCCCAACACCGGCACCTGCAGGATGAATCCCTCCCAGGTGCGCCGGCCGGCCGGTGACACCAGCCACTGCCGAAACATCACCCCCAACGTCAGCCCGACCACCAACACCAACAGTCCATACGACCGGATGACTTCGCTGGTCGAGACGATCATCTGCGTCAACCACGGCAACCGCGCGCCAAACCCGGCAAACAACGCCTCGAACCTCGGGATGAAAAACACCAACAGGAACGCCAGCACGCCCAGCGCCAACGTCATCAAAATGCCCGGATACAACAGCGCCGCCAGCAATTTCGCCCGCATCTCTTTCTCCCGGGCCTGAAAATCCGCAATCTGCGCCAGCACCAGGTCCAGGAACCCGCCCGTTTCGCCCGCCTCCACCATGGCCACGTACACGCGCGGGAACACTTCCGGGGAACGGGCCATCGCATCGGCCAGCGACATGCCGTCCACGACCAGATCGTGGATTTCCTTCCATTTCTCCCGGGCCGCGGGATGGGCCGTCTCCTTCTGCAGAATGACCAGGGCCCGACTCAGGGGAACGCCCGCCGACAGCAAGCTGGCCAACAGGCGCGTGAAGTTTTCCAGCGCCCGCCCGGGGACCTTGCGGGACCGCCCCCGGGGCCACCACCCGGACCCCGGGGCCGATGGCGCCCCCGCGACCGCGGGCGCTCCCGAACCGTGTCCGTTGCCCTGCACCCGCGCCCGCGCCCGCCCGTTGACCGGGTGCGACCGTTCCACCAGCCGGATCGGACGCAGCCCGCGGCTCTCCATCTGCCGGAACGCCTCCTGCCGACCGCCGGCTTCCAGCTCTCCCTCGACCACCCGGCCGTCCGGTTGCAGCGCCTTGTACTGAAACGTCGCCATCCGATCTCAACCCTCACAAGGGGGCGGCGGCCAGGCTGTCGGCCACGGTCTCTTCCAGGCCGCTCAGGGACTGGTCCTTGGTCACCCGCAGTACCTCTTCCGGAGTTGTGATGCCCAGGCGAACCAGCCGCCAGCCGTCCTCGGCCAGCGTCCGCATGCCGGCCTTGCGCGCCGCCCCCCGAATCTCGTCAGCCGAGCACCGTTTCAGCACCATCGAGCGGATTTCCGGGGTCACGTCCATCCACTCGAAGATGGCGTGCCGACCGAAATACCCGGTCTGGCGGCACTCGCGGCAACCCACGGCACGGTAAATGGGCTGGTCCTCCGGCCATCCGAGCTGCGCCTTGAAGGCCCGCGCCGGGGCCGAGTCGTCCACCTGCTTGCAGTGTCGGCAAAGCACGCGCACCAGCCGCTGCGCCAGCACCGCTTCCAACGAGGAAGCCACAAGGTAGGGTTCCACCCCCATGTCCACCAGCCGGGTCACGGCCCCCGGAGCGTCGTTGGTATGAAGCGTCGAAAAAACCAGGTGTCCGGTCAGCGACGCCTGCACGGCAATCTGGGCCGTCTCCGTGTCCCGGATCTCCCCCACCAGAATCACATCGGGGTCGTGCCGCAGAATGGAGCGGAGCCCGCGGGCGAAGGTCAGACCGGCCTTCTCCGAAACCTGGATCTGGTTGACGCCCTTGAGCTGATACTCCACCGGATCCTCGATGGTGATGATCTTGCGCGAGGTATCGTTGATCTCCTGCAGCGCGGTGTACAACGTGGTCGTCTTGCCACTGCCCGTCGGGCCCGTCACCAGGATGATCCCGTGCGGCAATCCCAGCACCCGACGGAAACAACGCAGTTCGCGCTCGGCCATCCCGAGCTCTTCCATGCCGCGCAACGTGGCGTTCTGCCGCAACAAGCGCATCACCACGGCCTCCCCGTGCAACATGGGGATCACCGACACGCGGATGTCCACCTCGCCATTGTCCACGCGGATCTTGATGCGGCCATCCTGCGGCAGACGTTTCTCCGCAATGTTCAAATGACTGAGGATCTTGACCCGCGACACAATCGCGGGCTGGAACCGCTTCACCTGCGCCGGAACCGGGATTTCCTGCAGGACCCCGTCAATCCGATACCGGATGCGCAGCTCGTCCTCGAACGGCTCCAGATGCACATCCGAGGCCCGCAGTTCGATCGCGTCACGCAACACCTGATTGACGAACCGAATGATGGAGGCATCTTCGGCCGCCACATCCAGGTTGGTTTCCTCCTCCCCCTCTTCATCCACCACTTGGAAGGGCGTTTCCTCCTCGAGCGTGTCGATGGTGTCCGCGCCCACGCCCAGCCGCTTTTTCATCTCCCGCTGGATCGCCTCCGTGGGCGCCAGCACCGGGCGCAGCCGCAATCCCGTCATCACCCGCAACGTGTCGAAGGCCTGGGTGGCAAAAAGCCGGCTGGTGGCCACCTCCACCCACCCGTCCACGCGGCGCAGGGGCAACAGCTCCTCTCGTAACAACACCCGGGCCGGGAACAGCGACAGCACCTGCTTGTCCGGCTCCACCTCCTCCAGTGTGGTGTAGGTCAGCCCGTATTCCCGCGCCAACCACTGCAACACCTCCTCCTCAGACCGAATCGGCGGAACCTGTCCGGAGGCGATTTGCCGGGCCAGTTTCCGGGCCTCCGCCGGCGCAAGCTGGCGTCGCGCCACCATCCGGTCCAGCAATTCGTGGCCGGTCACCGTCGGAGCCGGAGTTTCTCCCGTCAGCTTCTCCATGGTTCCTGCCGATTCGGTCCGAAGTGTCCTTTCCTGCCGACTCGAACGATCAGTCCAGCCAGCCGTTGGCCACGGCAATGGCCTCCTGCCGCGCCGTCAAGACTTTGCGCAGATCCTCCTGCGCCTTCTGCAGGGCCTGTTCGCGGGCCTTGCGGGCCTCCCGATACTTGGCCAGCGCGGCCTTCAGCTCGGAGGCCGGGGCTTTCGATTCGATCGCCTTGTTCAACGCCTCCAGTTCCGGCATGGGCTGCCCAAAAGCCGGACCGCCGGGACCGCCGCCCGGGCCACCGGGACCGCCCCGGCCCCGACCAAAGAAGCCACGGCCCATCATCGCGTCCCGACGCGCCTCCATCACCCTGGTCAACAGCGGCTCGATCGCCTTCCATTCGCTGTCATCGGTGATCTCAAGCTGTTCCCGGGCCCTTTCCAACATCCGTTGCCGCATCTGCTCCGGATCGAAGTTGCGTGGGCCGCGGTCCTGCGCCACCGCCCCGCACGCACCCGCCAACAACCCGGCCACCAGGCCGGTCACTGCCATCAGTCGCGTCACTCTCTTCATGGTCCTCTCACCTTTCTCGCTGTGGTTCACTGCCGTTGCGTCTGGTTCTTGACCGGCAGGCGCACGCCGCCATGCCCGCCCGGGCCGCGGCCTGACCCGCCAGATCGTTGCAAATAGCCGATTCCATGCCAGCCATGCATGTGCCTGCAGATCAGCATGTTTCAACCAGTTCACGCGCAAAGCTTGCGCAGTCTCCCCCGCCGAACTGCGCAGTTCTTGCGCACGCTCGCCAAGGGATCGCCCTTGCGCACAGGCAGGTAAACCCCCGCTTCCGCCCGGCTGTCGCCGGCCAGGAAGTGTTCTGAGCGAATCCGCAGCTTGGACGAGATGCACCTGGAGTATGGCCAACCTTTGTTGACCGGCCCCGGCAAGTAACCCAACCCCGGAGCCCGAATTCAACAGCCGAAGAGCTTTTGCGCTCTCGTACATGACGCACCGCCGCGCCGGTCATTTCGGCCAGCAGCCCGCGCCAGACCCACGCCGGTCCAAACGCTTGCGGTTTGGGCCCATCACCACCTCCCCCGGGTCACGACGCCTGGCGCTGGAGCTGCGTTCGCGCGCGGTCAAGACTGGCGCGGCATCGACCGTGACCTCGACCCCTGACCCTGAACATGTTGCGCAGGAATCGGTTAGGGGGGCCCGACCACGGCCGGGCCGGGGGTTCAGCGGCCGGAAAGGCAAAACCACGCCGCCCAACCCGGGGCCTGTTTTTTATTCCCAAACCGCGCGCTTCTGACATATGCTGGGCCGGAATTCGGTCCCGGAGTGGCTTTTTCAGGGCCGGGCCCGAGATGAGAAGAGAAGGGAAATTATGCCACTGACAACAACACGAGAACTGTTTGCCAAGGCTTTGAAGGGCAAGTACGCCATTGGCGCTTTCAACGTCAACAACATGGAGCTGGTGCAGGCCATCGTGGAGGCCTGCGAGGAGGAAAAGGCGCCGTTGATCCTCCAGATCTCCAAGGGCGCCCGTCAGTACGCCAACCCGGTGTACCTGAAGAAGCTGATCGAGGCCGCGGTCAGCCTTTCCAACATCCCCATCGCCGTTCACCTCGATCACGGCGACTCCTTCGAGCTGTGCAAGCAATGCATCGACGAAGGATTCACCAGCGTGATGATCGACGCCTCCTACGAGCCGTTCGACAAAAACGTGGAGATCACGCGTCGCGTGGTCGAATACGCGCACAAACACAATTGTGTCGTCGAGGCCGAGCTGGGCCACCTGGTGGGGGTGCAGTTCGATGAGGGCGAGGAAGGCGGCGGCTTCTCCAAGAGCGGGCACTACACCGACCCGGACGAGGCCGTCAAATTTGTCAAGCTGACCGGTTGCGATTCGCTGGCGGTGGCCATCGGCAACAGTCACGGGGCCTACAAGTTCAAGGGCGATCAGCGCCTGGACCTCGAACGGCTCAAGGCCATCAAGAAGGCCCTCATGGACGCCGGCCTGGGCGATTACCCGCTCGTCCTCCACGGCGCCTCCAGCGTCCCGCAATACCTCGTGGACGAAATCAACAAGTACGGCGGCAAAATCGTGGACGCCCGCGGCGTACCCGAGGCCGACATCGAGGTGGCCCGTCGCCTCGGCTGCACCAAGGTCAACATCGACACCGACCTGCGTCTGGCACTGACCGCGGGCATCCGCAAGGTGTTGTGGGAAAAACCCTCGGAAATCGATCCGCGCAAGTACCTGGGCCCGGCCCGCGCCATGGTCAAGGAGCTCGTCCGACACAAGGTCCGGAACGTGCTCTGCTGCGCCGGGCACGCGTTCGATTGATCGGAATCCTGCGGGCTGGCCCCCGCGTCCATCTACCCACGCCCGGGCGAGGAACACCTCGCCCGGGCTTTTTGTCCGTGAAGCCCGAGAAGCCGGCCCTCGGGCAGTCCGCCCACGAGCCCGGAGGCAGCCGACCCGACTTCCCGAGTCTGCAGCCTGTCCGCCAGGGCCGCGCCCCACGGCGGGGGGAGACCGTGGAAGCACGGCACAGCGTCACGCCTCGGCCCGTTCGGCGGCGTCTTCGACCCCGGGGATCGTGGCCCGCCTCTGTTGCGACAGACAGACGGTGCGGGCGGGTTCCCGCCCCGCCGATCCTCAACCCAGGATCCGCCGACCTTCGTCCAAGAAAATGCCCTTGAAATTCATCTCCAGGGCCTGCGGGTTGCTGGCTTTGGACAGCGCCTCCTTTTCGGTAATGATGCCGTTGCGCACCAGCTGGAACAGCGACTGATTGAAGTTCAGCATCCCGTCGTCGGTGCCGGTTTCGATGGCCGCCGGCAGCTTGTCCAGCCGGTTTTCCTCGATCAGCTTCCGCACCGTGGGTGTATTGATCAGGATTTCGAAGGCCGGTACCAACCCGCCCTGGATCGTGTTGCACATCCGCTGGCAGATCACGGCCTGAAGCGTTCCCGCCAGTTGCCGCCGGATCTGCTCCCGCTCGTCAGCCTTGAAAAAGTCCAGAATCCGGTTGATCGACTGCGCCGCATTGGTGGTGTGCAGTGTGGACAACACCAGGTGCCCCGTATCGGCCGCGCTCATGGCCGCCGTGAAACTGACCGCATCCCGCATCTCCCCGATCATGATGATGTCGGGGTCCTGTCGCAGCACGTGCTTGAGGGCATGATGGAACGACAGCGTGTCGAGGCCCACCTCCCGCTGTTCGATCACGCACTGATTGTCCTCGAAGACGTACTCGATCGGGTCCTCCAGCGTGATGATGTGCTTGCGAAAGTTGGCGTTGATATGTTCGATCATCGCCGCCAGCGTCGTGGACTTGCCGCATCCGGTCGATCCGGCCACCAGCACAATGCCGCGCGGGGACTCCGCGATGCGCTTGATCTGCGGCAGCAGCCCGAGCTCCTCGAAGCTCGGCACCTGCGTTTTCACATACCGCATCGCCAGACACCACTGGCCCCGCTGCTGGAACAGATTCGTCCGAAACCGGCCGATGCCCGGGACGAAGTACGAAAAATCGATCTCCCGCTCGTGTTCCAGGCGCTGCTTCAGATGCGGCGGCGTGATGTTGCGCACCACCTCTTCCATCCACGCCTGATCCGGCACCGGCGCATCCACCGTGATCAATTGACGGTTGATGCGAAACACCACGGGCGCATCGATCTTGATGTGCACATCCGAGGCGCCCGCCTCCACCGCGGCTTTCAGGATCTTGTGAAACAGTTCCATGCATTCACCATACTGCAGCCCCCGGGAGCCTGACCAGTGGGGAAACCAGGAGGCCGCCACCGTCCCAAAGCGGCCCCTTTCGATCGACCTCCACGGAAGCGGGCCAACAGCGACGGCCGGTATCCGCCCAGCAGCCGGTCCCCCGCCGCCGAGTGGTCTCACGCAGACTGCACAGCATCGGAGCACCATGAGGCGCGAGTGACGGGATGAATGCCGCCCCCCGGGCCCCGAAGGTGATGGGGTCCCGGACGCCACGGTCGCTGGTCGTCTCCACGCCCCCAAAACCGCCCGACGAAGTGGAGTGCCCGTGGCGCCGGAGCGGCCCACCCGGGGCCCGGGACGCCGGCCCGGAAGCCCGGACCCACCGCCTCCCCGGGTGCGCTCCAAGGGCCGATGCAACCGTCATCCCGGGCTTTGCCGCCGTTCGTCCTGCCGCTAGGCTGGACGCGTGCGAGTTCTGTTCATCGGAGATGTTGTGGGCCGGCCGGGTCGCCAGGTCGTGCAGGCCGTGCTTCCCCGCCTGCGGGCTGAACTGGCGCTGGCCTACGTGGTCGCCAACGGGGAAAACAGTGCCGGCGGCGCCGGGATCACCGCCAAAACCGCAGCCGAACTCTTCGAGGCCGGTGTGGACGTCATCACCACCGGGGACCACGTCTGGGATCAAAAGGAAACCGACAAACTGCTCGAGGAGAACCCGCGAGTGCTGCGTCCCCTCAACTATCCCCCCGGCGTGCCGGGCCGGGGCAGCTGCCTCGTCCACAAAGAGGGTTGCGCCCCGTTGGCCGTGGTCAATGCCCAGGGTCGCACCTTCATGCCCGCCCTGGAAAACCCCTTCCTCGTGGTGCCCCCGGAGGTGGACCGGCTTCGTCGGGAAACCCCCGTGATCCTCGTGGACTTCCACGCAGAGGCCACCTCGGAGAAAATCGCCTTCGCCCGAATGCTGGACGGCCGCGTCAGCGCCGTCATCGGGACCCACACCCACGTGCCCACCGCCGACGAGCAGATCTTCCCCGGGGGCACCGCCTATTTGACCGATGCCGGATTCACCGGACCGCAGGCCAGCGTGCTGGGCCGCGAGATCGCCCCGGTCATCCGCCGTTTCTTGACCCAGTGCCCGCAGCGCTTCGAAGTGGCCCGTGATCGCATCATGCTCCTGGGCGTCTGGATCGACATCGATCCGGCCTCGGGCCGGGCCCTGGCCATCCAGCGCGTCGCCGTGCCCATGCCCGAGACACCGGCGGCCCCCGCTTCGCCGCCCGACTCGCTTCCAACCGCCGGCGAATAAAAGGCGCGGCGCTCAGCCCAGGGCCGCGGCATATTCCTCGTCGGTGACCAGCCGGACGCCCAACAGCACATAGTCATGCGGCCGGAACCGCATGTCGCGCAGATAGCCCGGTATGCGCGCCAGTTGCTCGAAGCCCAGCTGCATCAACGCCCGAATGGCCACCGTCCGCTCCCCGTTCAGCTCCGCTTCCAGTCGCTCCAGACCGCAGTGCGGAGCGATCTCCAGCAGCTCCTTGACCAGCAATTTGGCCACGTCCAGCCCGCGATACTGCGGATGGGTGAGAACGGTCACCTTTCCGATGTGCCGTTTCCACCCGCCCGGCCGCTGGTGCAGCGTGGCCTCCCCGATGATGCGGTCCTCATGCACCATGACCAGGGTGAGATTCTCCTCCGGTCTGGACTGCCGACACCACTGTCGGACAAGCCGACTGGTGACCCGCGGTTTGATGAACAGCCGTTCCTCTTCCGGCACCGCCAGGAGGAACTCGTGAAGACGCGCGGCATCCCCGGGCTCCAACAAACGAACCGTGCATTCCTTGCCGTCGCGGAGACGCAGCGTCACGGGATACTTGGCCACAGCGAATTCCAGGCACATATCTATCATTCGACTAGCTCAACATTGTATATATGTCAAACAGGTTTGTTCATCAATGATCCGGGTGCCTTTTGCCAGGTTTCCTGCGCTCGCGCCCGGTCGAGGCCCAGCGCGGAGGCAGCCCGGCCGGCGGATGCGTCGCCCCGATCGACATCGCCGCTTCGCCACCCCTGACCGCAGAAACGCGGCCCATCCATGCAGCACCCCGAAAGCGTCTCCGCCGAAGAACGAAACCGCGGGATCCAAAAAATAGGGCCGCGCCTCGGGCGTTCGACGCCGCGCAGGGGACCACGCGGTCACCCCGGTGCCCCGGAATTGCCGGCTTGCCCGCCCGGGTCACCAGCCCCGGCGCCGACCGGCACGCCGACCCGGTTTCAGACCCGGCCCCGCTGACGGCAGGCCTCGTAGAGGAACACGGCCGTGGCGCTGCCCACGTTGAGGGAATCGACATCGCCGGCCATCGGGATCGCCACCGCCTCGTCGCACACCGCCACGACCGCCTCGGACAATCCGCTGCCCTCGCTCCCGAAGACCAGACAACAGTCGCCGCGCAAGTCCGCCTGCGAAAGTCGCCTGGCTTCCGGGCGCGGATGCGCCGCCACGCAGCGGATCCCGTGGGCCTGCAGTTCCCGGAGGGTGTGCGTCAGGCGTACCGACTCCACCACGGGCATGCGAAAGATCGTGCCCATGGAGGTTCGCACCGCGCGTCGCAACCAAGGGCTGCTGCAGGTTTCGCCCACCACGATTGCCTGCACGCCGAACGCCGCACTGTTGCGGACCGCCACCCCCACATTCTCCGCATTGGACAATCCCTCCAGGGCCACCCACAAGCGCGGCCGGGCGCTGGCCGCCACCAGTTCCTCCAGCGGTTTGGGGGGCGGGATGCGTGCCACCGCCAGCAATCCCTGATACATGGTGAATCCGGTGAGGGTCTCCAGGAGCGGCTTTTCCGCGACAAACACGCGAATCGTTTCCGGGCGGGCTTCAAGTTTGGGTGCAAGCACCTTGAGCCATTTCGGCGGCATGAGCATGGAAAGGATCTCGAAGTCGGTCTCCAGGAGACGGCGTACGACCTTCTCTCCCTCGGCCACGAAAAGGTTGAGTGCCCGGTGCGTGGCGTCCCAGCGCAGCGTCCGATACGGTCGCAGCTCGGGCCGTTCGAAGTCCGTGATGGGTTCCACGGTGTACATGGGTTTGCTTCAACCAGAGGGTCCGGGCGCGCGCGCCTCCGGCCCCGGCGGTACCCGCTCCATTCGGGGATGCCGGAATTGTTCGTCGCAGGTGAGGACGAAGCGGCCGCGGATGCCCTCCGGGGTCAGGAAGCGCTGCAACAGGGCGGCGGGGAACTCCACCACCAATCCGTTGGTGGCCCGCGCCCGAACCGTTCGGACATGACCCCGGTAATATTCCAGGAACTGTTCCGGCGTCAGCTCCAGATCGAACTCGAATCGCGGCATGTCGGCCCGGAAACTGCAGGGGTCCCTCAGCCGGTTCACAACCTCAAGGGAGGCGAGGGTTCATCCTGCGAGGTGACCACCACCTGCACATGCCTTGCCCCCACGCGGTCAATGCGTTCCTGCAGCGCGGCCAGCGCCAGTTCGGGTCGGTTGCAGTCCCGGCTCAGGTGCGCCAGATACAAATGCTGCAAGTCCTCGGTCACCACCTGTTCGAAACCCTCCGCCGCCGCTTCATTCGACAGATGTCCGTGCCGACTCAGGATCCGTTGTTTCAAGCTCCAGGGCCGGTGCGGGCATTCCTGCAACAGTCGCACGTCGTGATTGGTCTCCAGCACCAGCACCCGCGACCGCCGCACCCGCTCCGCCACCAGACGCGTGAAATGGCCCAGGTCCGTCGCAAACGCAATCCGCCCGGCGGGCGTGTGCAGCACGAACCCCACCGGATCCTGCGCGTCGTGGGGAAGACTGAACGTCTCCACCACCACGTCTCCGATCTCGAAGGTTGCCCCTGTGGTGAACAATCGGCAGTCGAACGCCATCTGGTGATACCGCTGCACCTCCTCCGCCGTGGCCCGGTTGCAGTAGACCGGCAGACCCAACTTTCCGGCCAGTCCGGCCAAACCGGCGATATGATCGGTGTGTTCGTGGGTCAGCAGGATCCCATGCACGTTTTCCGGCACGCGCCCAATCCGCGCCAGTCGCAGCCGGATCTGGCGCGGGCTGAATCCCGCATCGATCAACAGCCGCGTTTGGTCTGTCTCCACGTAGGCGCAGTTGCCACCCGAACCACTCCCCAGAATCGTCAGCTGTACAGCCACGCCTTCGACGGTAGGGGCCGGGTTCGTCCGAGGGCAACCCGTTTTTGTGTAGGCAGGATCGGCCGAGCCTGGCTTGCTCCGCCTCGGGAGCTTCACGCCAGGAATAACGGCCCACCCGGTATCGCGGAAACCAGAATCCCCGGGTGGGAACGCGATGGTTACCGGACTTGGCCGGGTCAACGCGGCCCCCCCGGGGCCGCTCGGCGAACCGGCAGATCGCCTCCGAAGCCATTCGAGATTCGTCCCTCGGGCTCCCCACCAGCGCCGGGTTGGCTGCGTTGGATCCTTTCCCTCTGACCCCAGGGGCGAGGCTGTATCAGGACCGTCGCGCTGGGAGCAGGCCCACGTGCGCGGGCGGATCCCCGCAAGGGCCCGGTACGTTTCCAGCCTTTACGCGGAGCCGCAGGGGTCGTAACCATGGACCTCGACCGGTATGCCCCGGCGGAGAGACGACGCTCCGCAAGTGTCGGGTGCGGGGGCTTGCGCGAATCGGAAACCCGGGCGAAACGTTGCCGACACCAGCCGTGCAAAAAAGGCAAACCAGCGATGATCGCACTGCACACACCGTTGACCGAGGCACAAATTCGGAGCCTGCACGTGGGCGACGAAGTGAGCCTCAGTGGCATCGTGTTTACCGGACGCGACGCCGTCCACAAATACCTCCATGAAGGGGGCGCCCTGCCGCCGGGCGTCCAACTGCGGGATGGCGTTCTTTACCATTGCGGCCCGGTGATGCTGCGGGAACCGGACGGGTCCTGGCGGTGTGCCGCGGCCGGACCCACCACCTCGGCCCGGGAAGAGCCCTACCAGGCGGAGATCATCCGCAAGTACGGAATCCGTGCCGTCATCGGCAAGGGCGGCATGGGCGCCCGCACGCTGGCCGCCTGCAAGGAATGCGGCGCGGTGTATCTCCATGCGGTGGGCGGGGCCGCGCAAGTGCTGGCGGAACGCGTCAAACGGGTGCGCAACGTCTATTTCCTCGAAGAGTTCGGTGCCCCGGAAGCCATCTGGGAGCTGGAGGTCGAAGATTTCCCTGCGGTGGTGACCATGGACGCCCATGGCAAGTCACTGCACGAGGAGATCTTCGAGCGGAGCCGGGCCGAGCTGCTCAAACGGCTGTAAGCGCCGAACCGGGGCAGCGATCGGCCCCACCGGGACCAGCACCGACTTCGGTCGGCGCCTTCGAGGGTCGGCAGCCCCGGGGCCGGCATGCCGCAGCCGGAGCGTCCTTCGAGGAAGCATGATGGCCGGGGCTCACCAGCCCACCGGCTGCCCCTCGTTTTCCCGCCGCAAGTACTCGAACAGCGGGGCGTAATATTCGAGCATGGGCCGCGCGCTCAGATCCTCGCCCGTGGCGTCGCGGATTAATGACCGCCAGTCCCGTGTCGCCCCCGCCTGCATGATGCGCATCAGAAAGGCGCCGACCTCGCGTCTGCCGTAAAAGTCGCTCTGTCGAGGGTCCTGTCCCAGCTGCCGGGCCAGGTACAGGTGAAACTGGTACTTCGTCAAAAAGGCCAGGGCGTATTTGTAATACTCGGCCGGGTCATCGTTGATGTGCGTCTTGGTGGCCGGGTCGCAGAATTCCTCCCCGCGGGGTTCCGGCGGGGCGATGCCCTGATAACGCTCCACGTACATCCACCAGCGCCGATTCAGTTCGTCGGCGGGAAGATTCTCCTCGTAAAAATCGTGTTCCCACGAGGCCATAACCCCTGCAGCCCACGGAATGAACACCACTTGGTCCAGCGCCGCGTTCAGCAACCAGCGCAGGTCGTCGGCCGCGACCCCGTCCGGCCAGAGGCCCAAACGCTTCAGGTAGGGCGGCTGCACCGTGGGCGTGGCCAGCGTCTCGGCCATGGCCTCGTGCATGGCGGGACTGGCGCCCCGTCGCAGCACATACGGCACCTCCGGTCGGTGATAAGCCAGGAAATAGAACACATGCCCCATCTCATGATGGGCCGTGGCAAACCACCCGAAACTCGGTTTCACGTTCATGAGCGACCGGACGTCGCCGTTCAAATCCATGTCCCATGCGGACGCGTGGGTGTTCTTCTTGCGCGGGCTTTCCGGGGGCAGATCGTACAGATCCGATCGCGTCCAAAACGTGTCCGGCACCCGTGGGAGGCCCAGGGATTCTCCGTAGGCCACCGCCTGCCGCACGATCCACTCGGCGGATCGATCCCGAAACATCGGGTCCAGATCGAGACCTTCCACCAATCCGGGCCATTCCTGACCCCACCGGTTGGGCAGCCAGTGCGCGGGGATCAACCGGGGGACCGGCTGGCCGTAGCGCTGCGCCAGTCGACGCCGCGCCCAGGCGTGCAACTGCTCGTACAGGGGCCGGGTCTCCGCCACCAACCGTTCGAGGAGGGCGCGTAATTCCGGAACTGTCAGTCCAAAATGGGCCGCCCGCAGGGCATAGTACGAACTGTATCCCATCTCGCGGGCCAGCCGGTTGCGCAGGTCCCGCAACTGCAACAGGCCCTCTTTCAAAGCCACGCCGGACTGCTTGGACGCTTCCCAGACCGCCCGGCGCTCGGCCAGGTTGGTACTCGTCAACAGAAGGTCGTCGATCTGATTGGCTGTCAATCGTTGCGGGGACGTGCTCCCGGGCGGAGTCCAGCGAAACTCGAACCCGTCCAGGATGGCGCTCTGGCGGGCTTCGGCCGCCACGCGTTCCCGCACAAGGTCGGGCTGCGTGCCGGGAACCTCGGCCGCCATCAAGGCGATCACCCGGAGTTGCCGCCGGGTCAGTTCATCCTGCGCACCCGATGCCGACTCGAGCGCGCGGCATTGCTCGATCACCCAGGGACTGCCTACAAAGGCCGCCAGGGCTGCATCGGCTCCGATGCGCCGCCCCGTATGCTCGGGCCGCACATCGGTGGCGGCCAGCCATTGCGCCTCTTGAGCCACCTGGTACAAACGCTGATAGGTCGCGTTGTAGAACGCCAGGAACGACTGCGCTCGTGCCGCCGGGCTCTCTTCCGCCATCCCGTGTCCGACCATTGCGATACCCCACACCCAAACTCCGGTCCACCAGACCGTCGCTTTCATGGGCCCTCAGCCTAGGCCCAACTGCGGCCCGGGACAAATTTGAAATGGCTTCCCGCGCCGCCCGGGCGCCTTTCAGGGTTTGGACACTTCGAGAGCCCGGCGCCATTTCGGGTGTCCTCGCCCCCGGGGAAGCCGAGGGAACGCAGCTTTGCCCTGGGACTCTTGAATCCGGGGGCCTCAAAACGGAAATGCACCCCGCCACGGCAAGCGACCCGGGGCCTACGGACACCGACGCCCCCGGCGCCGCAGGCTGCCCGATTTATTGCCTCCCAGTTGAACCTCGCGATTCGGCCCTGCGCACTGCGCGTTGGACCGCACCAACCCATTGCACCGCCAGCCCCCGCCTCCCGCCACAGCGTCCCGCCGCCCCAGCCCATGCCCAGTGCCGATGGCTTTGAGATTTGCCCAAGCACGACGTGATCCAGAAACCCGGTGTGCGTCTTCCCAATGGCCGCGCCCCGGCCTACCAAATTAAGCGACAACCGAATTCCATCTCCTCCGTTCCAACCCGGCAGCGTGTGAAACGCCATCCGGAACGATCGCCATGCAAGGGCCAACGGTTGGAACACCTGGTCGGCAAAGAACGCAAGTGATCCATCGCTGTTCTCCGCGTCAAAGCCAAGGCTCACCCCTTCAAAGCCCGGAGACCCGTTTCTTGCATCGAACGTTACAATGCACGTCAGCCCGTTGGCAGGCGCTGCGGGAATGTCCGGAAACATGTCCGACCGGAGAACCGGGCCGGTGCCTGCCATGCTGCCAGGTGCGACAAACCATCCCTCGTGGCCAGGAAGACCCGTCCTGAAAGGCTCATGGTGGTCAGCCTCGCTCGCCCAGGGTGATAGGCTTCCATCTTCGAAGCTTCCATTCCGAGTCCGGGGCCCCAGCAGAGAGAGCGACCCTTGGGCCGAAGGCGGCGGATGCCGAACGCCCCAACACCGCCAGCGCAGCCGCGTACCCGCGCACGAACGGCCGCAAAGGGTGATCGATGGGTGTTTTCATGCGCGAGTTATTGCGGTTCAGGTTCGAGGCGGAATGCAAACTCGTAGCACGCGCCGTCGTCACTCGAAGCGTTGGCGAGCGAGCCGGCACGGTTCCTGATGGCGGTTTGGAAAGGCGGCCCAACGAAGTGCCTCTCGTAAAAGGGCCCCCAAGGCCGCGGTTCGAGAGCGGATCAGGCTCAAAAACCGAGCGCGGAAAACTCTCCGGCCAGACTTTCGCCATACACAACCACGCCATCCCGAGACTCGGACACCAGGCCCGAGCTTCCAGACCGTTCCGCAGCCGGTCAGCCCCCGCCCGATCCGCAGCTACTCGACCTTCCCAGCACCGGCCGCAACCGGGACTTGAGCTGCCAGCCCGGACCGTCCTCGGGCAGGAGGTATACCCTCGGCACAACCAACACACAGGACGCCGCCGCCGCGACTGCATCGAACCCCCGGGCACGCGGGCCGGCGGAAAGAGGGATGATGCAGGTCCGATCGCGCGACCCTTTGCCCACCGGGATCGGACCGCCGAACGCGGACACGCGCGCGCGCCGGTTTCCCGGCCCGCGGCTCTTCATGGAGCCGTGGGGCATCAGGCGGCGAAGCGCCGCCCGAACTGAAACTCCGACAGGGTGTTGAGAAAGCAGTGTTCCAGGAGAATGGCCCTCCATTGTTCGCGGAACTTCGCGTGGTTTTTTGTGGGCAAACGGAATTCTGCCGCACCCTGGGAAAGCCGTTGCGCCATCGGCAACGCGGCGGTGCGGCATCATGCGTCGGCATGGAGCCAGCCCGGGAATCTGCCGATCGTTCTCTCCCACAACCCAAACGGCTGACACAGCGTCTCCACTACGGGCTCACAGCGATGGGTGCCGTGAGAGCCGTTGGCGACAAGCTCCGGCCTCGGTGAGCTGTTTTAGATTTTGGAAGAGGCTGGAGGAGGGGTGAAGATGTTGAACATCAAGGACTGAAGGGTGTTCAGAGAATCAAAAACAACTAAACACTTGTCGTTGATTCTCTGATCACCTGCGGCTGATTCAGGCCGGCTAATAGCCTTTGGCCTGGTAGAATGCGGGATGGGCGGTTGGGGTTTGGTGCCCTGGATGAAGGCGTGTGTGGCATGTGACATGATGTCTGCTAGCCACTCGGTGTAAGTGGGCTGGATGTGCAAAGGCCGCCGACACTTTGGCGGGTTCGGTTTGATGGTGGAGCGGTGTGGGGGTGTTGTGGTGGAGCAGCGGCGGTGCAGTGGCGGCGCATTGGCGGCGGGGCGGCGGTTCGGTCGAACCCGAGTCCGGGGGCGGGGTTGGGCTTCACTCAAGTGCCCAGCAGTGTGCGGAGGGCGGTTTCGATGTGTTGGAGGACGATGGGGCGGGCGACCGGGGTCAGGGTCCATCCGGTGCCGGAGGGCTGGATGGGGAGGAATGGGCGCGCGGGGATGGTTGCGCCGGGGTGGTGGTAGGAGCGGCGGTGGACGGTGGTGCCGCGGCGGGTGAGGTAGGTGGTAGCGGGAACGGTGTGGGGTGGGACGGTGCCTCCGGTTTGGTGGATGGCGGCGTAGGGGGCATCGGTGGTGATGGCTGCGCCGCCCATCCAGGCATCGACGCGGTAGCTATGAGCCATGCGGCCGGTGCGGATGAGGAGAGAGGGGGAGCCGTCGCGTTTGGGGGGCCAGGGTCTAGGGCGGAACCGTGCGCCGATGGAGGGGTTGTGGGTGGCCTGGGTGAGGCTGAGAATGGCGTTGGCGGCGGCGTGGGCTGCGGCGTTGGCGGCCAGCGTGAGGTTCTGGCCGGACAAGGTGCGGAGGAGGGCGTGGCTGACGGCGAGTTGCAGTTCCATGTCAGGGGATCACGCCTTCCCAATCGTAGAAGTCGTCGCCGAGCGTTTTTTGGACCATTTGGCGGATTTGCTCGGGAGTAGGTTTGGCGCCGGCATCGAGGAGGCGGTCGAGCTCCTGCCAGAACGGCAGGAGTTTCTCGTTTGTCAGGTTAGGAGGGTTGACGGCGACGTCCAGGTCGATGCCTGCATTCCAGGCTTTTTGGTCGATTTTTAGGATGTAGTCCCAGGTTTCCTGGTTCATGGCGTGAGGCCGGTGCGTTGATAAAACCATTCTGCCACAGCGCTGCTGATCTGCAACCACCAGGTGTCGCCTGACACATAGGCTTCAGTGGCGTGGGCGATCGCTTCGTGCTCGGGGAAAGTCGGGTTGGCCCAATAGGATTTGGGATGACCCGCGCCATAGCGGCCGCGGGTTATGGCGGCGATGTAGTCGAGGATGCGGCTGACGCGTTTTCTGGCGGGCATGGGGAGCGCGTGGAAGCTGGTTTGGTAGATGTGCTGTGCGAAGGCCTCATGGAGATTGGATCGCCCAATATTGCGCCATCCCGGGATGAGGCGATCGAGCCACGATTGCCAGCGGGCCCAGTCCTGCTTCATCGCTTCACGAATTTCGCGCCAGGCATCGGGGTTTGGGGAGGCGTATTGGTCGAGCCAGGCATGGCCGAGTTCGTGGGCGATGGTTTGTCGGGCCCCGTACCAGTCGTTCGGATTCTTCGCGATGTGGACGGACTTCGTGGCTGATTGGTAGAAGGCCCGGTTTTTGGATGTGCGGACCATGGGGGCGACGCCGAGGGTGGCGGCAGTTTCGGCGTAATTGGTGATGCGTTTGTCAGCGAAGCCGAGGCGGCGCATGGAGGCGGCGACTGTGTCGATGGCGGCGCCAGCGCGGCGGGTGTGCCAGGGGAGAACAGGCTCTTCGAGCCATTTCTCGAGGGTTTTGGCTCCAACCGCGATGGAGCGGGTGAAGTTGCGCCAGGCGGGCAGGTCTTCCGGCGGGATGCGGGCTTCGATGTCCTGGGCGGTGATGCGCAGGTCTGCCGGGGACCAGGCGAAGTCATCGATGGGGCGGCCGGGGGCTTTGGCGATGGTCCAAGTGCGTCCATCGCGTTCGAGGTGACCGGTGCGGAGGCGCTGGAGGCGTGGGCCTTCGATGGTGCTTTGGTTCTCGGGGGGCAGGTTGGCTTCGCGGACGCGGATGATTTCGGCTTCGGTGTCGGTAACGGGGCGGACGCGGCAGCGGCAGCCCCATTCCCAAGGGGGGTAATGGTCGCGCCAGAAGGGGTCGGTTTTGGGGAGGATGAGGCCGTTGAGGGCGCGGTGGGTGTCACGGACGCGGTCGTCCCTCGATTCGGGGGGCGCTTGCTGGTCACCGGCCTGCCCCGCCCTGCCCCTGGTCCCGCAAAAGAACCCGCGCCAAAAACTTCACCCATCTGTCCGCCGTTTCCCCGGCTCGCGACGGATTCGGGGGGGTCTGGAGTCCGAGGGGAAGCAGCTTGCGATTCGGAGCTGTCGGGTTTAAAGATGAGCAGCATGACCTTGTGGCGTTGCGGTTAAGACCTCGAGAGCCGTGTCGTTTCGGAACGCCTTCGTCGCCGACGATGCAACCTCGCTGGAAACAATGCAGCAAAGATCGGTGGCCCGGGGTGCGACGGCGTCTCGGCGCTCCATTCTGGCGTTTGGTTCTTTGTTGCGGATGCGGACGGGTGGCCGGTGCGGTGAAGCGCCGTACAGTCAGATCCTGGACGGTTCCCTGGAGCAGGCGGTTGAAAAAGTCATTTCTTCAAGGAACAAGCCCCGCCACGTTGGGCTAAGTTGGCACCCCATGGCAGACATCGTTCTGGCCACGCTCAATGCCAAGTACATCCATAGCGCGTTCGGTTTGCGCTATCTGATGGCCAACCTGGGCGACCTGCAGCCGCACGCCCGGCTCATGGAGTTCGACCTGAACCGTCGCCCCGTGGACGTGGTGGAGGCCATTTTGCAAGCCGGCCCGCGCGTGGTGGGCCTGGGTGTGTATATTTGGAACGCGGGTCCCACGGCCGAAGTGGTACGGCTGTTGAAGTGCCTGCGCCCGGAGATCAAAGTGGTGCTGGGCGGGCCCGAGGTCAGTTACGAAACCGAGCAACAGCCGATCGCCCACCTGGCCGACTGCGTCATTTGCGGCGAAGCCGACCTGGCGTTTCCCCAGATTGCGCGTCAACTGCTCCAGGGGCGCATGCCGGTCCACCGCATCGTCCAAGCGCCGCTGCCGGACCTCCGTCAAGTGGACCTCCCTTACGACTGGTACACGGATGAGGACATCGCCCACCGGGTGCTGTATGTGGAGGCCTCCCGCGGCTGTCCGTTCTCGTGCGAGTTCTGCCTTTCGTCGCTCGACATCCCGGTCCGCACTTTCCCCCTCGAACCGTTTCTGGCCGCTCTGCAACGCCTGCTGGATCGCGGCGCGCGCCATTTCAAATTCGTGGACCGGACGTTCAATCTCCACATCGCCACCGCCCGGGCCATTCTCGAATTCCTTTTGCGCCGCCATCGCGAGGGCCAGTTTTATCATTTTGAGATGGTCCCCGACCGGCTGCCGCGGGAACTGCGCGAGGTCATCCAGCAGTTTCCCCCCGGCAGCCTCCAATTCGAAGTCGGGATCCAGACCTTCAACCCCGAAGTGGCGGCCCGCATCTCGCGCCGGCAGAATTACGCGCGGTTGGAAGAGAACCTCGCCTGGCTGCGCCAGCAGACCGGCGTGCACATCCACGCCGATCTCATTGCCGGTCTACCCGGCGAATCCCTCGAAAGTTTTGCGGCCGGGTTCGATCGTCTGGTGGCCCTGCAGCCCCATGAAATCCAGTTCGGCATCCTCAAGCGCCTACGCGGCACGCCCATCAGCCGGCACGACGCCGAGTGGGGCATGGTGTACAATCCCCATCCGCCCTACGAAATCCTGGAGAACCGCCTCATCGACTTCGCCACGATGCAACGGCTGCGCCGTTTTGCGCGCTACTGGGATCTGGTGGCCAACAGCGGTCATTTCACCGAAACCGCGCCCCGTCTCTGGCACCCGGGCAGATCCCCGTTCTACAGTTTCCTGGCCTGGAGCGACTGGCTCTATCAAAGGGCCGGCCGTACCGACGCCATCGCTCTGCCCCGGCTGACCAGTTGGTTGTTCGAATACCTCACGACCGTGCTCGGCCAGCCGCCCGAAGAGGTCGCCGCCTGCCTGGCGCGGGACTATGCACGCGCCGGACACCGGGACCTGCCCGGACACATTCGACGCCTGCTTCCCTCCACGCACCCGACCCACCCCGGCGCTGCTTCCGCCTCGGCGCTCCTGCGTCGCCAGGCTCGACACCGCGCCCAAGCTGCCCCCGCCGAACAGAGACCCGCCGGGCCGGACCCGCTCCCGGACCCCGCCCCCGCAGCTGAGGCAGGAAACTGAACGCATCGGCGGTGCAACCGGCCGGATTGCTCTGCCCGGCGTCCGCCCCGTTTCATCTCGGGCAAGGTGTATCCCCCACCCCGCGCGTTTGCCCCGTTGGCCGATCCCGCCCTGGTCTCCATGCCGGATTGCTTCCGGCAAAGTCATGCGCTGTCTGACCCCGTGCACTTCACGGAGCGCCGGCTGCCCGAAACGCGCGAGGCAGGTTCGCCCCACGCGTGACAACCCGATCGAATCCCCGTAGCTTGGACCGCACAGGTTGCGTTTCGAAAAGCACAGACGGAAGCGCCGCAATCCACCGGACCATGCGATCGGACATCATCAAACGCGGACTGGAACGGGCCCCGCACCGCGCGCTGTTGCGCGCCACCGGGACCATCGAATCGGAGGAGGACTTCGACAAGCCCTTCATCGCGATCTGCAATTCCTACACCGACTGCATCCCCGGGCACGCCCATCTGAACGAGATCGGTCAACTCATGAAACGACTGGTCCGGGCTGCCGGGGGCGTCCCCTTCGTTTTCAACACCATCGGCGTGGATGACGGAATCGCCATGGGGCACGGCGGGATGAAATACTCCCTGCCCTCTCGCGAACTGATCGCCGATTGCGTGGAGTCCATGGTCCGGGCCCATTGCTTTGACGGGATGATCTGCATTCCGAACTGCGACAAGATCGTGCCCGGCATGCTCATGGCGGCCATGCGCCTCAACATCCCCACGATTTTCGTCAGTGGAGGTCCCATGGCCGCGGGCATTGCACAGCCCGTTTCCGACAGCGAATTGCCCGCCCACCTCCGCCCGGCCGCTGCCAAGGCCGATCTGATCTCGGTCTTCAAGGGGGTCGGGCAGTTTCAAACCGGCCAACTCTCGGAAGAGCAACTGCGACAACTGGAACAGAGCGCCTGCCCCACCTGCGGATCCTGCTCCGGGATGTTCACCGCCAACTCGATGAACTGCCTGTGCGAGGCCCTGGGCATGGCTCTTCCCGGCAACGGGACCATTCTCGCCGTCTCCAAGGAACGCGAGGCCCTCTACGAACGCGCCGCCCGCCAGATCCTCAAACTCATCGAGTGGGACCTCAAACCGCGGGACATTGCGACCCTCGAAGCCTTCGACAACGCCATCACGCTCGACGTGGCCATGGGCGGCTCCACCAACACCATCCTCCACACCCTGGCCATCGCCCGCGAAGCCGGCATCGCTTACGACCTGCGGCGCATCGACGACATCTCGCGGCGCGTGCCCTGCCTGTGCAAGGTCTCGCCCTCCTCCGATTACCACATCCAGGATGTCCACCGGGCCGGGGGCATCCACACCATTCTCGGGGAACTCAAACGGGCCGGCCTGCTGCACCTCCACTGCAAGACCGTCACCGGCAAGACCCTGGGCGAAAACATCGACGAATGGGACGTGCGCGCGCCCACGTGCAGCCCATGGGCCAGGGCCGCCCGGGTCTCCGGTGCCGCCGTCCCGGTGGTGGATCCCCGCGACAAACTCGGCCACGCGGCGCGCACTCCTTCCGGAAACCTCGCTCCCAAACCCTTGCTGTCGTTTCCAGCCGACCCGCGGGCCATCACGTTGTGGCGGTGGGCCGCCGCCTGGAACGCGGGCGACGTGGAAACGCTGCTGCTCCTGTTCGACGCGAAGGCCACGGTGCTGTGGCCCGATGGCCAGACCCTCCACGGCTCCGCCGAACTCCGGCCCCGACTGGAACAACAACTCCGCGAGGCCCGCGGCTGGGTGCGCGCGGAACTGGCCAGTCTGCGCCATCAACCCGTTCTCCTCTTTTGGCGCTACGAGAAAAACGGCGAACGGGTCCGATCCACGCTCCTGCGCCTCCGCCGCTTCCGCAACTGGACCGTGGTGCGCGCCGAGTTCAGCACGGATGCCGCGATCCTCGCCAGGGTGCGGCCCACCGGTTTGATGCCCCACGACCCGGTCCTCCGCTTCGACCCTGCCGACTGCATTCGTACCCCGGCCACCGCCTATTCGCCCGACGGCGGCCTGGCCATCCTCTACGGCCAATTGGCCCCGGAAGGCAGTGTCGTCAAAACCGCGGGCATCAGCGATGCCTTCAAAGCCCGATGCGGCCCGGACTTCGTCTTCGAAGGCCCTTGCGTCATCTTCGAAAGCCAGGAAGAGGCTTGCGAGGGCATCCTCGGCGGCAAAGTCCGGCCCGGGGACGTGGTCATCATTCGCAACGAGGGGCCCCGCGGCGGTCCGGGTATGCAGGAGATGCTCGCCCCCACCAGTTACATCATGGGGATGGGCCTGGGCGATTCCGTGGCCCTCATCACCGACGGCCGCTTCAGTGGCGGCACGTCCGGCGCCTGCATCGGTCACGTTTCCCCCGAGGCCGCCGAAGGCGGTCCCATTGCCCTCTTGCGCAACGGCGATCGGGTCCGCATCGATTTCCGCAACCGGCGGATGGACATCCTCGTGCCCGAAACGGAACTGGCCGAGCGACGCAAGGTCTGGACCCCGCTGCAACGCCCGCTGACCGGCTGGCTGGCCCGTTACCAGCGATTCGTCACCAACGCCAGTCAGGGAGCCGTTCTGCAGCTTTGACTCCGTCCCGCCTCTCCCGCGGGCATCGGATCGAAGCCGGTTAAAGCGCTCGCCCATGAGCTCCGAGGGCTCGCCCCGGCTGGGGGCACCGTTTCGCCTGTACGCCGGCGCACCTTGGGGCCGAGACCGCGGGGCCCTTCATCCCTCATGAAACGGGACGAGTGAGGGTGGGCACAGCCTCCGCAGGGGCGGGCAACTGCGATTGGGCCCACCGCTCGGGTCCCGTCCTTCAAGCATCCCCGTGGAGGGATCCACTGCGGCAGCTGGTGCTGCGGGAGGATCCTGCTCGAAGGGCCGAGCCGACGGATTCTGACGGCCCGGTTCCGGCTCGGGGCGGGTCAGCGTCCCGGGGACGTCCCGCGGCATTTCCGGTTTTGAGAACAACCCCGCGGACCAGGACCGGCCGCTTCCACCATTTGGCGGGTCATGCGTTGAAGGCTGCGCGCTGCTCCCCCAAACGAACCGGCCTCCCCGATCCGCAGCCAGCCGGCTGCGGGATTGCTCGCATGCGGCCGCGCCCGGAACGATTCGGTTGACTTTCCATCGAGACCGAACGAAAAAGACGATGTGATGAACGAGGATGTCGCGTCGCGAAGGGTTGTTCCGCCCTCGGTGCGACGGCTCGATCCCTGAAGTCGCAATCTCTGGCCAAATCATGAACGCCCAAAACTCCTCCCTTGGTGGCTGTCCCTGCTGCGTTTCGGTCCCCAAAGTTCGGGAAACGGCTCGCCCGGGCGGGTCTGTTGAGGATGCGGGGGATTCTCTGGCGCCGGCTTCCTGGCCGCTGACGCGGAGGCAGTTCGTGCGCGGTCTGGGGTTGGCCGCAGCCTCCGGCCTCGTGCTCCGCGGACTGCCCTCCGCCGCGGCACCACCCGCCCCGCTCTCCGGCTCCCGTGTGCCTCTCCAACGCAAACCTCTCCGCGTCCAACCTGTGCTGACGTACGAGACTCCCCAGCGGCGGGAAGCCACCAGTTGGCGCAACTGGGGAGGCATTCACACAGACGAGGCTGCGCAACAGGAACAGGCCCGAATCAGCCGCGAATTGCAACGCATGGCCGCCCGGGCGGAGTTTCCTCTGCACCTCCTGCCCGTTCAGGCCGTGAAAACCGCCGAGGCCGCTGCCCAAGTGGCCCGGGCCGATTCCGACGTCATGCTGATCTACGGGGCCGGAGGCTGGCTGAATATTTTGGAAGCCCTCGTGCGACCGGACCGGTTCAATCTCATGTTCCTGCGGCACGACCCCGGCCCTGCCTATCTGTGGTACGAGATTGTCCACTCCCGATTCCTTCGAAAGACCGTGGACGAGTTCGGTCAGCCGGGCATGGACGTTCACGATTTGGTCGTGGACCGCTATGACGAGCTCCTGTGGCGACTGCGCGCGCTGTACGGCCTGCGCAACACGTATCGCAAGAAGGTGGTCTGCATCGGGGGGCCCGGGGGCTGGGGCGAGGGCGGGCGCCAGGCCCCCCGCCTGGCTCGCGAAGTGTGGAAGCTGGAGCTCATCGACTGTTCCTATCCGGACCTGGAAGCCCGCTTGAAGTCCTCGTTCCGTGACGCGGCGCGAATGAGCGCCTGCGAGCGGGCCGCGCGCACCTATCTGAGCGGCGCCGGCGTGAAACTGGAAACCGACCCCGCGTTTGTTTCCCGGGCGTTCGTCCTGAAGGAGGTGTTTCTCGACCTGATGGCCGAGCATGAGACCGATGCCCTCACCGTCCATCACTGCATGGGACCCATCATGGGTATCGCCCAAACCACGGCCTGCCTGACGCTCACGCTGCTCAACGATGAGGGCTACCTGCTCTTTTGCGAGTCCGACTTCGTCGTCATTCCCGCCGGGATTTTGCTGCATTACCTCTCGGGCAAACCCGCCTTTCTTCACAACCCCACCACGCCCCACGACGGCCTCCTTACGTTGGCGCACTGCACCGCGCCACGTCGCATGGACGGCAAACGCCTCGAGCCCGCTCGGATCCTGACGCATTTCGAGTCCGATTACGGCGCGGCCCCCAAGGTGGAGATGAAACGGGGCCAGACCACCACCCATCTCGGCCCGGACTTCAATGCCCGACGCTGGCTGGGCTTCCGCGGTACGATCCTGGCCAATCCCTTCTTCGAGATCTGTCGCACCCAGATCGACGTCCGCATCCAGGGCGACTGGCGGAAGTTGCTGGAAGAGATGCGGGGATTTCACTGGATGCTTTGCTATGGCGATTTCCTGCGGGAATCCGGGTACGCGCTGCGCAAAGCGGGACTGCAGTTTCTCGATTTGAGCGCCTCGTCCGCCTGAATTTCCCGGGAAGTCCTGGCACAACTCGCGGGGACCAAGAGATGTCCACCCACCAGCCGCCGCGGGGAGGCCGGTCGCCCTGGCCGGGGGGCCCGCGAAGGTCGTGGCCGTTCGCGAACGCGGGGCGGTCGCCGCTCCCTCCGAAGGGGTATCCCAAGTGAGGCCATGCTGCCAACCAACCCGGCCCGCGCCTCTGGAGCATCCGAAGACCGCCCGCCGCGTGCGGATGTTTTGTGCACCGGCGGACGTCAGTTTCTGAGCCCCGGATTCCCGAAGCCCGGGGAATTGTCGCTCTCCCACTGTTCTCGTGCCGGGGATGCCCGGAACTGCGCCGAGCGTTCGGGGCTGTCAGGGACCTGAAATGCGCGGCTCTTGGGGCATCCGACGAGTTTCCACTTTGGCCCCCGGGGTTTGCCTGCCTAGACTGCTCGGCCAATGTCGCAACTGCTGAAATCCTCCGGGGCCATGGCATTGGCCACGCTGACCAGCCGGATCCTCGGCATGGTTCGCGAGATGGTCTATGCCCGGTTCATGGGCGACGGATGGGTGGCGGGCGCCTTTCAAGTGGCCTTCACCATGCCGAACCTGTTCCGAAGGCTCCTCGGCGAGGGCGCCCTGACAGCGGCGTTCATCCCCATTTTCAAGCAGAAGGAACGACGGGGGGACACGGCGGGCATGTGGCGGGCCGCCAACGCCGTGATTTCCGGCCTGATCGTGGCCGCCGCGGTGATCATCGGCCTGGTGGTACTGGGTGTGACCGCCGTGCTCGAATGGGGCCCCTGGGAGGGCCGCGTTCGCCTCATGCTGTCGCTGCTGCGAATCATGTTTCCCTACATGCTGCCGGTCTGCCTGACGGCGGTGTTCATGGGCATGCTCAATGCACGCGGCTATTTCTTCATTCCGGCCATGGGTGCCGCCATGTTGAACGTGGTGATGATCGTCTCGGTGCTGGCCGTGGCCCCGTTCTGGGGGCGCGAGTTGCACGAGCAGATCTACGCACTGGCTTACGGGGTCCTGGCGGCCGGACTGGCCCAGGCCGCGTTCCAATGGCCCTCCCTGCGCCGGGAGGGTTTTCGGTATGAATGGGTGGCGCCGTGGCGGGATGAAACCGTGCGCGAAGTGGTGCGGCGGATGATCCCGGGGACCATCGGCGTGGCGGCCTTTCACCTGAACGTGGTGATGGTGCAGTTGCTGGGTTTGTGGGTGGACAGCCCGCAGGCGCCCGTGATTGCACCCTATAACTACGCAGTGCGGCTGATGGAACTGCCGCAGGGCGTGTTTGGAATCTCGGTAGCCACCTATCTGTTGCCCACGTTGTCCGGATTGGCCGCCTCCAGGGACTACGGCGAGTTTCGCCAAACGCTGCGGCACGGCGTGGGACACCTGTTGACCGTGAATTTGTGGGCGGCCGTGATGCTGGTGGTGCTGGCCGAGCCGATTGTGCGTTTGTTGTTCGAGGGACGGCGGTTCGGTCCGGACGCCACCCTGCGCACGGCCTGGGCGCTGCAGTTTCTGGCGCCCAGTTTGGTGGCCTATTCGCTGGTGAACGTCCTGGCGCGCGCGTTCTACGCGCTGGACGACACACGCACGCCCATGTGGATCAGCGTGGTCTGTCTGGGGATCAACCTGGCGTTGTCGGCCTGGCTGGTGCATCCGCTGCGCCAGGCGGGGTTCGGCCTGGCCAACACCATCACCTCCGCCCTGAACTGTGCCCTGCTGGCGTATGCGTTGCGAAGGAAACTGCGTCGGCTCGAGTGGGCATCGTTGCGCCCGCTGGGTGGGCGGCTGTTGCTGATGGCGGCGATCACCATCGTCGTGACGGCGGCTGCGGGGCATGCATGGCGGGTGAAATGGGGCCACGACACCGTGGGGTTGCGAATGGCGGCGGTGTTTGTACCGGGCGCGGCCGGGACGTTGGTGTACGCTCTGCTGGCGTGGCTGCTGCGGATTCCGGTGGCCACGGAGTTGTGGGAGCTGGTTCGGTCGAGGTGGCCGGGACGGAAGCGCCGGGTCACCTGACCCGCTGCAGAGCATGCAGCAGAGAGGGCCATGGAGCCCTGCGAATCCGGAGGGAACAACCCGCGGACCATGCAGAATCGGATGTCCGGAAGTTCGAGACGCTCTGCCGGGGTGGCTTTTTGCGCGAAGCGTCAGGGATTGGGGGCCACACCAGTCTGACGCAGGAGCCATTCCAGGAAGGGGAGATCTTCCGGTCGGGTCAGTTTGGGGTTGGGAGCGGGGTGGACGACGAGTTCCACGGGTTGACCGATGAGCTCGCAGGCGGCGGTGTCGTCGGTGATTTCCAGTCCACGGCGCTGCGCCTCGTGCAGGGCGCGGCGGAGGATGGAGGTTTGGAAGGCCTGCGGGGTTTGGACGGCCCAGAGTCGGGCGCGGTCGAGGGTGCGGGTGACGAAGCGTCCGTCGAGGGATTCTTTGATGGTATCGGTGACGGGCTGGGCGGCGACGGCGGCGCCGGTGCGGCGGGCGGCTTCGTAGCAGGCGCGGATGAGATCGGGAGGGGTGCACGGGCGGGCGGCGTCCTGGACGGCCACAAGGTCCGCCTCGGGGGCCACGGCTTGGAGCCCGTTCCACACGGAGTCCTGTCGGCGCGGGCCCCCCGGGGCGAATCGGAAAGGCTTGGTGGTGCGGATTTCTTGAGCCAGTTGGAGGAATCGGGGTTGGGTTTCCGGGCGTGTGACCAGGACGATTTCGTCCACGAGGGGACAGCGGTCGAAGCGTTCCCAGACGTGGGCGATGACCGGGCGCCCGGCCAGGGACAGCCAGAGCTTGTCCCCCTGCCCCCCCATGCGGGTGCTCCGTCCGGCGGCCACCAAAATGACGCTGTTCATGGGGGCAGTGTAAGAGGTGGTCCGGGTTGGCCAAGGGGCAAAGCGCCCGGGATGGCGCTCCCAAGGTGTGGGCCGGTGTATGCGCACCTTGGCGCGGCGGGCATGGATTGGCCGTGCGTCGGAGACGCGGGAACGGGCAGAATGGCGGCGTGACGGGTGTGGAATTGATTCGCGACCTGGCGGTGGTGTGGCTGGTAGCCGGGGCGGCGGCCTGGGTGTGCGTGCGGCTGCGGCTCTCGGCGGTGGTGGGATATTTGGTGGCGGGCATGGTGATCGGGCCGCACACGCCGCCGTTTGCGCTGGTGCGGGATCAGGCACGGGTGGAGCTGCTGGCCGAGTTGGGGCTGGTGTTCCTGGTGTTTTCCATCGGACTGAACCTGAGTTTGCGTCGCTTCCAAGCGTTGGGCCTTTCGGTGGCGGTGGCCGCGGCAGGGGCGGCACTGCTGGTGTTGCAGGTGTGCCGGCTGTTGGGCTGGGCGTTGGGATGGTCGCCGGTGCAGTCGTTGTTTCTGGCGGGGACGTTGATGGTCTCGAGCTCGGCGATCATCAGCCGAGTACTGGAGGAGACGCAACAGACGCACGAGCGGCCCGGACAGCTGGCATTGGGGATGACGTTGCTGGAGGACCTGATCGCCGTGGTGATGCTGACGGTGCTGACTTCGATGGTGCATCTGGGCGGGCCGGCGCCGGTGGTGGGAGAGATTGTGGGCGGGTTGGTGGCGTTTGTGGTGTTGGTGGTGTTGTTGACGTTGCTGGTGGTGCCGCGGCTGCTGGGGTGGTTGACGCGGGAGACGTTGCCGGAAGTGCGGACGCTGGTGGTGGGCGGGTTGTTGCTGGGCCTGGCCTGGGCGGCGGTACGGGCGGGCTACTCGCTGGCCCTGGGGGCGTTTGTGTTCGGGATGATTGTGGGTGGAACAAGGTATCGGGGGGATTTGGAGCGGGTGTTTGCGGGCTTGCAGCAGATTTTCGGGGCGGTGTTTTTCGTGGCGATCGGGATGCAGGTGAACGTGCGCGAAGCGGGGGCGGTGTGGCCATGGACGTTGGGGCTGGCGTGCCTGGCGTGGGTGTTGCGACCGGCGGCGTGTGCCGTGGCGTTGATGGTCACGGGGGTTCGGGTGCGCGAAGCACTGCAGGCGGGACTGACTTTGACACCCCTGGGCGAGTTCTCGTTTGTGTTGGCGCAGGTGGGGGTGACGGCCGGGATCATGCCGTCGGAGTTCTACGCAGCGGTGGTGGGGGCGGCGTTGTTGACGAGCCTGGCGGCGCCGTGGTTGGGACGGAGGGCGGAGCGGTGGAGTCGACTCGGGGCGGAGCGGTCACCGGAGCCGGCACGGGAGTGGTTGTTGTTTTATGCGGGCTGGCTGGACCGATTGCGGAGTTCCCCACAGGGGCGGTTGCTGTGGGGCCTGGTGCGGCGTCCGTTGGGACAAGTGGGATTGTGGACGGTGGTGTTGTCGGCCCTGGTGGTGACAGCGCCGCGCGTGTGGCGCTGGTTGCGAGCGGAGGGGATTGCCGGTGGAGAAGGGGGCGTGTGGTTGTGGGGATTCGGTCTGGGGGTGGGCCTCCTGGCCCTGCCGCTGGCGCTGGCGTGGTGGCGGAGTTTGGGGGTGGTGGTGATGGTATTGGCGGAAGCGGCCACGCGAGGCTCACCGCGACAGAAGCGATTGCAACCGTTGCTGGAGGGTGCGCTGCGAGTGGTGGCCACGGCGGCGGGTCTGGAGTGGCTGGCGTTGTTGTTGCCGCCCGGAGTCTCGCTGGCGGGTAGTGCGGGCGTGCTGGTGACGGGCCTGTTGGTGGCGGCGGTGGTGCTTCGGAAGCGCCTGATTCGATGGCAATCGCGTCTGGAATGGGAACTGCGGCAGCAATGGCCCGGCGGGCGCACCGGCACCACGGCGGGCTCGGCGCTCGGGTTGTCAGGCACGGACGAATGGGATTTGGATGTGGTGGAGGTGGAACTGCCGGGTGACAGTGCGCACGCGGGTCGGAGTTTGGCCGAGCTGAAGCTGCGGGAACGTTTCGGATGTACCATCGTGGGCATCGAGAGGCAGGGATGGCCCATCACGAATCCGGGGGGAGAGGCCTGCCTGTATCCACACGACAAACTGCTGGTCCTGGGGGCGCCGCAAGCGCTGGAGGGGGCCATCAATTATTTGCGGCTGGCTGGTGCGGGTGCGGGTCCGGCCGCGTTCCCCGACCTCGCATTGGAAACAGTGGTGGTCCCGGAGGGAAGTCCGGCGGCGGGACGGACGTTGCGGGAGCTGGATTGGATTCGGCGGTTTGGGATTCAGGTGGCGGCGATTGGGAGGGCCGGGATGCAAAAAGTGGCACCGACGGGTTGGGACCGCATCGAGTCGGGGGACGAACTGTTGGTGCTGGGGACGCATGAACAGATCAAGCGGTTTACCGCCTCCTTGAGCCGTTCGGAAGAAGCCGACACGGCTGGACGGGCTGGCGGAGAAGATCGAGGCGTCCCCGGGTGAATGCGAAACGGGTCCGACGGTATGTGGTTTGGGGCACCTCAGGCGGCGGGGCGCCAGTCCAACAGGCGGAGTTGCACGGTACGCTGGCCGTCGCGGCTGCGCCATTGGGGGACAAAGGCCAGGTCGAACCGGCCCACGGGCAGGGGTTGATCGCCGCCGTTCCACCAGACCGTCTCGAGGACGGCGGTGCCGTCGGTGACCCAGAGGCGGACGTGCTGACGGTCCGGCCCGAACCGTTGCAGGGGCCGGTGATGCGTGAGCGCGCGGGCGGCCAGTTGGACGGTGGGATTGCCCAGACCGAAGGGTCGAAGCCGGTCCAACTCGCACAAGAGGGATGTGGTGAGCTGGTGGAGGGCGACTTCCGCGTCGATGCGCAGGACCGGTTGCAGTGCCTCGGGGGCGAGGGCCTGCCGGGCCAGCTCGTTCAGCCGGACGCGTAACGCATCGAGATGCCGGGGGAGGACGCTGACGCCGGCGGCCATGGCGTGGCCGCCGTGGCGGAGGAGGAGATCGCTGCATCGGCGCAGGGCTGCGGCCAGGTCGAACCCCGGAATGCTGCGGCCGGATCCCCGCCAGGTCTCCCCGTCTCCGCCCAGGATGAGGGTGGGACGATAGAATTCCTGGACGATGCGAGCGGCGACGATGCCGACGACGCCCAGGTGCCAGTCGGGGTGTCCTTCCACGATCACGTAATCGGTCTCGGGGTTGAAGCGGTCCCGCAGTCGTTGGAGGACCTGCTCGAGGATGCGGCGTTCGAGGGCCTGGCGGTCGCGGTTCCAACGGTTCAGTTGGTCGGCCAGAGGCCCGGCTTCCATCGGGGAACGAGCTCGAAGGAGATGAAAGGCGGCCTCGGCCGTTTCGAGGCGTCCGGCGGCGTTGAGGCGCGGGGCGAGTTGAAAGCCCACCTCGTAGGTGTCGAGGGGTTCCGGGCAACGGGCAACCTGGCAAAGGGCTTGAAGGCCGGGGCGTCGGGTGGCATTGAGTCGTGCCAGCCCGGCTTTGACGAGGATGCGGTTTTCCCCGCTGAGGGGAACGACGTCGGCAATGGTTCCGAGGGCGACGAGATCGAGCAGGGGACGGAGGTCGAAGGCGGCGGCCTCGGGGCGACCTTGTTGTCGGCCGCGTTTGACGAGGGCGTGAGCGAGTTTGAAGGCGAGGCCCACGGAGCAAAGTTCGCCAAACGGCACTGGTTGGGCGTCAGGGCCGGTTCGCACGCGCGGGTTGACCAGAGCGCAAGCGGGCGGGGCGGGTTGGCTGACCTGATGATGGTCCACGACGAGGACATCCACGCCGCGGTCCTGGAGTTGCCGTATCACCTCAAAGGAGGTGGAACCGCAATCGACGGCCAGAAGGAGTCGGGTGGGGAAGCGGGCAAGGCAGTTGGCCACGGCTTCCGGACTCAGTCCGTACCCTTCCTCGAGGCGGTGGGGCAGATACACCGCGGTGGACCAGCCCAGGCCTTCCAGCACTTCCTGCAGAAGGGCCGTGGCGGTCACGCCGTCCACGTCGTAATCGCCGAAGAGGACGACCCGCTCGCCACGAAGGCGTGCCTGTTCGAGGCGGTCCACGGCCTCGACCATGCCCGGCAGGGCGAAGGGATCCTGGAGTCGGGCCAGTTTCGGCTCCAGGTACGCGCGGCAGCAGCCGGTTTCGGTCAGCCCGCGGTTAATCAGGCATTGGGCCAGCAACGGCGAGATGCGCAGGGCCCGGGCGAGGCTGTCGGCCAGCAGGGGTTGGGGCGGGGTCAGTTGCCAGCGGAAGTTCATCCGGCCCATTGCAAGAGCCGCAACAACTGTTGGGTCCACTCGGCCAGGTGCCACAAGACCAGGCCGCCCAAAACGAGGAAATAACCCACGGCAATCAGGCTCATGAGGTAACCGGCCCAAATCATCACACCGTCCTCCTCCATGATGCTGAAGGCCAGCAGGATGATGGCGTAACTGGGCAGGGTGTTGGACCCGAAGAAGGGGGGCGACGGCAGCGGCAGTGCCATCAACACCGCCAAAAGGACGATCAACGCCGCGTGAAAGCGACGGACCAGCGGCCACCGCAACCAGCGGGTGCGTCGCGGCCGCACCACCTTTTCAATCCACCGACAAACCTTAAGCCCTCCGGTGAGAATCGCCTGTCTCGTTTTTGCCGTGAGAGGGCGGTCGCCCCACCGGGCCGGCAGGCGCGGCACGCGGCCCTGGCCCATGCGCCAGGCCAGAAAGGCGATCATCGGCCCGGCCAGCGTGCTCAATCCGGGCACGGAAACCCAGGCCACAAACGGCAGAGCCAACAACACCATGACCAAACATGCGCTGCGTCCGCCGGTGGCGGCCAGCAGCTGGTTGACCGTGAACGGAGCGGCGGCCCCACCCTGGTTCAGCAGCCGTTCCAACTGCTTGGACAACGGCTCGTGCGGCAGTTGGGAAGGGGGCGCAGTCATGGCCGGTGAGCAGCTTGAGGAGGGCCGGCGCGGAGTCCCGCCGGCCGGCGCGCTAACCCGACGGGAAAGCGGGGGGCTCCGAGGCGGACCCGGCAGGCTCGGGCATCTTGCCCCCGCGGCGGCGTTCCCACCAGGTGTGGAGCAGGGACGCGGTAATCGACAGGGTGATAATCCCGGCGACCACACACAGCGCCACGGTGGTGGGCATTTCGAACTGCCACCAGTGGCGCGGATGACCATGAGGATCCAGCAACATCTTCACCCCGATGAACACCAGCACGACCGACAATCCCGTTTTCAGGTACCGGAAACATGCAATCAGGTTGGCCAACACGAAGTAGAGCGATCGCAACCCGAGGATGGCAAACACGTTCGACGTGAACACGATGAACGGTTTGGTGGTGATGCCGAAGATGGCGGGGATGGAATCCACCGCGAAGATGAGGTCGGTGGTCTCGACCATGAGCAGGACCAGCATCAGCGGCGTGATGGCGCGACGTCCCTGGTGGTGCGTGAAGAAGCGCTGGCCATCAAAATAGGGCGCCACGGGAAAGAGGCGTTGCGCCGCCCGAATCACGGGATTGCGTTCCGGATGCACGCCTTCCTCGCGGGAAAACAGCATCTTGATCCCGGTGACCACGAGGAACGCCCCAAAGACGTAGAGCGTCCAGAGAAACCGCTGCACCAGTGCAGTGCCGGCGGCGATCATGAGGCCGCGCATGATCAGCGCCCCCAGAATCCCCCAGAACAACACCCGGTGCTGGTACTGGGGCGGCACCCGGAAATAGGCGAAGATCATGGCGATGACGAAGACGTTGTCCATGGAGAGGGACAACTCCACCAGATAACCGGTCAGATACTCGATGGTTTCCTTGTGCGTCCATCCCTCCACCATGCGCGGGGCGATGAAGAAACCGAACGCCAGCGACAGCGTGACCCACACGCTGGTCCAGGCCAGGGCTTCCCGGAACCCCACGACGTGCGCGCGGCGATGGAACACGCCCAGGTCCAGGGCCAGAAAGAACAGGATGCAGCCGATGAAGACGGCCCACTGCCAGGGCGGAACTCCGACCCACGCGAACATGGCGGCTGTCCTCCTAGGCCCTGGCAGGCCCCACGGCGGTGGCGGCAGGTTGGCTGGGCAGCGGCTCGCCAATGGCCGGCCGTTGTCCCTTGTGCCACCACAGGACCAGGGCACCGGCGATGTAGATGCTGGAGTAGGTGCCGGTCAGAATCCCGATGAGGAAGGCGAAGGCGAAGTCGTTGATCACCGGGCCGCCCAGGAGGTAGAGGGCCAGGGTGGCCAGGAACGTGGTGCCGGAGGTGATGATGGTGCGGCTCAAGGTCTGGTTCAGCGCGTGGTTCATGATCTCGCGGAAGGTCCCTCGAATGCCCAGCTTCAGGTCCTCGCGCACGCGATCGAAAATCACCACGGTGTCATTGATGGAGAAGCCGATGATGGTCAGCAGGGCGGCGACCGTGGTGGCGTTGAGCTGATGTTGGGCCAGGAAATACCAGCCGAGGGTCATGAGGAGGTCGTGCACGACGGCCACGACCGCGCCCACGGCAAAGGAGAATTCGTAACGGAAGGCCAGGTAGATCAGGATCCCGAACATGGCCAGGACCGCCGCCACGACGGCGCTGCGCTGGATTTCCCGCCCGATGACGGGCCCGATGGTGTCCACGCCCAGGACCCTGAACTTGGCCTCCGGGAAGCGTTGGCGCAGTTCCTCCACCACGCGGTTGGCCAGTCCCTGGGCGGCGTCTTCAGGCGCGTTCCGCGGCACGCGCACGGTGATGCGCAGGTTGTCCGTTCCGGTGGCCACGTCCCGCTGGTAGCCGATGAGTACATCGCTCCCGCTGGCCCGGGTGGCCGCGGCACGGAGTTGATCCACCTCCACGCGGTGGGCCGGATCGAACGCGAGCGTGAGGTCGGCACCCCCGGTGAACTCGACTCCCAGCACGTCCTGGCCGCGCACGAAGATCCCGTAGCCGTTGCCCACCAGAATGAGCAGCCAGGAGGCAATGAACGCGGGTTTCGCCCACCGGAGAAAGTCGACGTTGGGGCTGCGAATCAAATGCAGCATCTTGAGCGATCGCAGCCAACCGCGGTCGAGAAGCCAGTCGAAGATCAACCGGGTTACGAACAGCGCGGTGAACATGCTGACGCACAGACCGATGGTGAGGGTCACGCCGAATCCCTTCACGGGGCCGGTGCCCATGTAGATCAGGATCACGGAGGCGATCAGCGTCGTGAGATTGGCGTCCAGGATGGTGCCGAAGGCTTTCTCGTAGCCGGCGGCGACGGCGCCCCGGAGGGATTTGCCCGCGGCCAGTTCCTCCCGGATGCGCTCAAAGATGAGCACGTTGGCGTCCACGGCCATGCCGATGGTCAGGACAATGCCCGCAATGCCGGGGAGGGTCAACGTGGTGCCGATCGAGCACATCACGCCCAGGAGCATGAGGACATTGAGCAGCAGGGCCACGTTGGCGACCGCGCCCGCGAACAGGTAGTAAACCAGCATGAACACACAGACGGCCGCGGCACCGGCCACGGCGGCCCGCATGCCGCTGCGGATGGAGTCGGCGCCGAGCGTGGGGTCGACGTCGCGCGACTCGATCACCCGCAACGGGGCGCGCAACGGGTTCTCCAGCACATTGGCCAGTTCGATGGCCTCGCGGAGGTCGAAATTCCCGGTGATCTCGCCGCTGCCCGTGAGGATCGGTTCCTTGATGCGGGGCGCCGAATACAGGACGCCGTCCAACACGATGGCGAGTTGGCGCCCGATGTTTTCGCGCGTGATTTGACCGAAGAGTTCCGCCCCTTCCGGAGTCAGTTGGAAAACAATGCGGGGTTCTCCGAGGTTGCCGCGAACGACCATGGCGCTTCTGACATAGGCGCCGGTCATGCCGCGCTCGGGCCGCTTTTTGACCAGGTACCGTTGGAGCGTCTTGGTGCCGTCGGGGTTGCGGCGTTCCTCGGTGAGCACTTCGTAGCCGGGCTCGATGAGGCCCTCGCGCAGGAGCTCCTCGCTGCGTTCGTGCACGAGGCGAAACTCCAGGAACGCTGCGCGCTGCAACTGGCGCTGGGCGCTTTCGCGGTCCGCTTCGGACAGTCCCGGCAGTTGGACCAGGATGCGGTTCCGGCCGGCCGGCGCAATGATGGGCTCGGCCACGCCGAACTTGTCCACGCGCCGGCGCAACACCTCGACGGCCTGAGACAGGGCGCTTTCCAATTCCTCCGGGTCCACAGAGTTGGTGCGGGTGATGATTTGGCCGGCCTGGTTGGTGATTACCTCCACGCTGGCCAACCGGTTGGTGTCCATCTCCAGGAGGAAGGACGTGCCGCCGCGCAGGTCCAGGCCGAGCCGGATTTTGCCCGCCGCCTCCCGCTGCAGGCGGTTCAGGATGGCGAGGGTGGGATTGGGCTCGTTTTCCAGGCCCTTGTAGAAGGGGAAATAGCGGCGGATGTCGTTGGTGCCGATGGCGTCGAGCAAATTGCCGTAAGCCCGGTCGGGCCGCTGCTGCTGCAACTGCACCACCTGGTACCAGATGTTGGAAAACGTGGTGTCCTTGTTGACGGCCCGTTCCCGGAACACCTGCACCAGGTCGCGGCCGGTGGGCGGATACAGGTTGTAAAGGGACCAGGCAATGGCCAGGACGACCACCCCCCATTTCCAAGTGTTCCGACGCATGGCTGGCTGGACGCGAACGTTTGCGGGTTCAGGATCGCCGAAAGCTCAGGAGGAACCGGATGACTGCCGGATTTGCACGACGGCGGACTTGAGCATCTCCAGCTTGGCATCTTCGGAGCGGAGGATGACCCGGTCCTCCTTGACGGAAGTGACCCTGCCGATGATGCCGCTGCTGGTGACGACCTCGTCGCCGGGTTTGAGCCGCTTGAGCAATTCGGCATGTTCCTTCTCCCGGCGGCGTTGCGGGCGGATGAGAAGGACGTAGAAAATCACCGCAAACAGCAGGATGGGCACCAGGGTCGTCCACAGCGGCGGTGTTGGACCTTGCTGCGCCTGGGCGAACAAGGCGACGAGCCCGAGAGTGTTCTGGATCATGATCGCTTCCACAAGTGCCGGCCAAGGTAACCCCGCTGCGCCTTTTGGCAAGCGTTATGCGCGGGAAGGGATGGATGGACGGCGCGTTTCCGCCTTTGAACATCCCGAAGGCCCGGGGGCATTCCGGGCCTGCCCGGTGGGGGAAAGACGACGAACAGCAAACCTTTGGTCGGGATTGTCGCATCTGGAGTTCAACAACAGAAACGCGCCCTCCGCCGTCCATGGCTCGCACAAGCCCATCCTCGCGACGCAAGTGCAATTCAACGAGCCCGGGGCCGTGGCCCGGGAAGTCGATCCCCCGAGCCCGTCGCGCCCCGAAAGGGCGCAACTTGGGCCCCCGATGCGAGGGCCGGTCAGGTCCATACCGAATCCACGGGGCGGCACGCAGCGCCCCGAAAACGGGGTTCGCAAGGCAATAGTCGAGTGGATCCGGAACGAATGCCGCCCCTTCAGGGCGCGATCGATTTGGGGCGTTCCGCTACCCAGGGCGTTGCCCCGGGGCTGGTGACCTGCCGCCCCGGTCGGGGCGGACACGCCACGCGCCGGAGGCGTAACCGTTCATCCGTTCTCGGAGCAATCCCGTTGGTCCGGGTGGGCCTTCGAGTGGCGGATTTCGAGCTTTCGTGGAGTGCACGTACGTGCGCGCCGAAAGCGCATTCGATCCAACAGCCCGGGACAACGCCCCGGGAGCCCGGTCCCCCCACCCGCGCGCGCCCTGAAAGGGCGCAACCCGTTGATCCCATCGCGAGGGCCGGGCGAGCCCCACTGGATCCCGCTCCTTTAGATCGGGGTGAATCTCGGTTGGCTGCCCGCCCCGCACGCCGCGCCGGGCTGTTGCCTCCGTGCCCCGGTGGGGCAAACACACGGCAGGCCGACGGCGCGAAACTTTCCCAATCCTGGTGGGTGCGGCGGAAATGAATTCGCAGCCCGCGACAGGGAAACTCCACCTCGACGGCGGTTGGTCAACGTCACGCAAGAGGCGCCACCGGCCTTTTGTCCGACCTTCGACGGTTGACGCCATGGGGTTGCCCATCCAAGCTGCGGCCATGTCCACAAGCACCGTCTCCTTCCGTGTGCGACGTGCGGTTTTCAGCGCGGTTTCCGTGCGCGCGCCCGGGAGCCGGTCCGTTCCGAGCCGACCATGAAAGAAATCACCGTCCTGCTCCATGGCTGGAGCGACTGCTCCGTCTCGTTCCGCAAAATGAAACAGTTTCTCGTCGCCTCCGGCGTGGGAACCGTCAAAACGATTTACTACGCCGATTACGAGTCGCGCGAAGACAACCTCACGTTCGCCGACGTGGCGGACGGGTTGAACGACCGGTTTCGCGAGGAGGGCTTTGTGGATGCCCACGGACGGAAGCAGTGTCTGCTGAACCTGATCGTGCATTCCACCGGCGGGCTGGTGATCCGGCACTGGATCTGGCGTTATTACTTGAAGGACCGTCGGCCGTTGAGCGACTGCCCCGTCCGGCGCCTCATCATGCTCGCACCGGCACATTTCGGCTCGCCGCTGGCGCACCGGGGCAAATCCTTTCTGGGCGCCCTGTTCAAGGGCCGATGGAAGATCGGGGACTTCCTCGAGGTGGGCCGGCAATTGCTGGAGGGACTCGAGCTGGCCAGCCCCTACCAATGGGAACTGGCGCATCGGGACCTGCTGCGACCGGATCCGCCCTATCGCGCCGACGCCATCCAGACCACCGTGCTGGTGGGAATTCAGGACTACACCGGCCTTCGGGGCTGGGTCAACAAGCCCGGCACGGACGGCACCGTGGTCATCGCCGGCACCAACCTCAACTGCGCCAAGTTGGAGCTGGATTGTTCCGCACCCGCCGCTCCGTCGGAGGCACCCGAAGCCCCCGTCCGTTGGGCCCGTACGGATCCGCCCGATGACTTTGCCTGGGGCGTGCTGGAGGGCGTGGACCACGGCACCCTCGTGGATGCGGTCGCGCCCGGCCGGGACAACGTCGTGACGCGTCTGCTCCTCAGGGCCCTGGGCATCCGGGATGCGCAGGAGTTCCGAGACTTTCAACAAGAAGTGGCAGAGCGCACCCAACAGACCTATCGAACCACCGGGAAGCCCCGCCATCAGCAGTTCCTGTTGCACGCGGTGGACGACCAGGACACACCCGTCCGCGATTTTACCGTGGAATTCTTCGTCTTCCGGCGGCCCCGCGGCGCGGCGCCCCGGGTGATCCGGCGGGAGACGCTGCGCCCGGCCGAACTGGACGCGAGCCTCCGCCTGAGCCGACTCCTCACCGCCGAGTTCCACACGCACAGCGTCGATCCGAGTTATCGGCGCATGCTGGTGGACGTTGACGCGGTGCTGAGGGAACTGGATCAAATCGCCCGGGACTGGGGCGAGCCACCCGTGCTCAGTGCGCGCGTGCACGTGCCCCGCGTGGACCGCGGCATCGCCTATCGCCTGGACTCGCTCCAAAACCTGGTCCTGTACGATCCTCTGGACCCGCGACCGGATGGCTTGACGTTCTTCTATCCCAACACCACCACCCTCGTGGAACTGCGCGTGGATCGCGAAACTCGATACGTGCGGCTGGGGACCGAGCCGTTACGACACTGAACGTTCGCTCGGGCGGCGCGCCGGGGGCTTCCTGAACCGCTGCAGGTGCACCTCAGCAGGCCGGGCTCGAGGGGCATCCCACCCGACCCTCAAAAGCGGTCCCCACATACCGGAAGCAAAAGATGGGAGGGACACTCCCGGTTGAGCAAAACTGCGTTGCGCGCCTTCCGGGCCGGGATGGCGGATCGGAACGGACCGCCGTGATTGGGATTCGGATCGTAGCCGGGTCCACTGCTGGACGTCACGTGTACCCGCAACCGATGGCCGCGGTTGATCACCACGCTGATCGGGCCCAGCTCGACCGACACGGGTTCCACCTGGTTGGGGACCAAAAAGACTTCGCGATCGAACCCGTGGCGGAACCGCGCACGCAGCGCCCCTTCCACCAGGTTGAACGACCGGCCGTCGGGATAAACATCACACAAGCGCACAAAAACGTCCGTATCGGGCGCGTCGCTGCGGATCCAGAGACGGGCCCGGACATCTCCCGTCAGCTCCAACGGCCGCGCCAGCGGGGCACTGGTGAAGACCAACACATCCGAGCGCTCTTCGACAGGGCGCTGCTCGACCGGTCCCGCTGGCAGGGTCAATTGCGGACCGCCCCGCGTGGGCACCGGCGCGTCCGGATCATAGATGTACTCCCGTTCGCCGTGAGCCGACATGGGCCGATCCGGAGCAAAGGTGGCATTCGCATGCAGGTACCACGGCATCAGACGGCTTTCGGGCGGGGGCCATTCCCGGGTCGTCCGCCACTCCAGCCCGGGAGCACCCGGCTCAGCCACGTCACCCAGCACGTAGTAAGTGACCGGGGGCAAACGCGTAAGGCGCGGTTCTCGTCCCTGAAGCTGTTCGTCGAACCATGCCCACGGGTCCAGCAGGTCCGAGGGCGGCCGCCGGGCCCCATCCGGCAGGGTCCAGTCCCCGACCCGGGTCTGTCCCACCGCATGCGCCCACGGGCCCATGACGAGTTTTTGTCGTCCCCGCGCCCCGGGTCCACCCTCGTTCTGATAACCCAGGAAGGCGCGCACCGTGCCGCGGGCGAAGATGTCGTACCAGCCTCCCACATGGACCGCCGCGGCTGTGACGCGCGCGAAACGCCGCGTGGCATCCCGTGCCGCCCAGTAGGCATCGTAGCGCGGCCGCGTTACCCAATGGGCCAGGGCCGTGTCCGCGAACCTCGACATGCGCAACCAGTCCTCCACCATGGCCTTCTTGAACACTCCGCCCGGATAGATGCCGGCGTAAAGATTCGGCTCGCCCACGACCAGGTACTGGGCGCGCGGTTGCGGTGCGTCGTGCCCGGCGAGCTGAAACTGGGTGATGGCCAGTGCGGAGCCACCCCAGGTTCCGACCCGACCGTTGCACCACGGCTGACGCAGCAACCACTCCAGGGTGTCGGGACCGTCCACCGCGTCGTGTTCAAACGGCAGGTTGTCGCCCTCGGAGGCAAATCGGCCGCGGCAATCCTGGATGACCATCGCGTAACCGCGCTGCATTCCTTCGGTGCCCACATTGGCCAGGGTCGCCTTGTTGTACGGAGTCCGAACGAGGATCGCCGGCCAGGGCCCGGTGCCGTCCGGCAAATAAACATCGGTCGCCAGCCGCGTCCCATCCCGCATGGGCAGCAGCATGGTTTGGACCTCGCCACCCTGCGCGGGCCACCCAATCAGGAGAAGCAGGCAAAGTCGGAGCACGCGCGTCATCCCCGGGGCCAGGGAGCGAATTGCGTGCGAAGCCCTTGGAGCAGCTCCGGGTCTCGAGCCCGGCTGAACGTGAGCCGCCACACGGACGCGCCGGGACGCGCTTGTTGAATCCGCCTGGAAAATCCCCCGGGCCGTCATGGAAACCAAATCTTCCAACCTTTGTCAGGTCTCCGGTTTTGGCGTTCCCTCTGGCAAAAGGGTCTGCTTCCCGGGCAGCAGGGGCACGGCGGGAGAGACCGTCGGGCCTTGGCCGGGCCAGCAGGGGCGTACGAGTCGGACTCCCGCATCTCGACGGGTCTCACTCGACCTCCCACTCGTAGAGACCGGCGCTGAAGCCCTTGGGCAACCGGACTTCCAGCCGCAGGGCGGCGGTGCGCACGGGGTCGAATCGGACCCGCACCGGCTCCCCCTTGCGCACGGCGTACTCGTCCCGGGCCCGCACAGGCTGCCACTCTCCCCGCTCATCCCGGTACAGCAGCCGCCACGATTCCGGCAGACGGCACTCGCCCGTGCCCGTGTCGTCAAACCAACAGACGATGACGCTTTGGAACTGCGCGGGCTCCGGAAACTCGTACTGCACCCATTCCTGCGTGCCCTTGTGCGGCCAGAAATCGAATTGAGGCGCCCGACCATCGGGATAATCGGCCGGATACAGTTGGTCCCGGATCGGTTCGAGGGACATGCCCGACCGCGCAAACGAGGCGGTCAACCGCGCCTGCCGGGCCGGCGTGGGCCGGGGCGCCGGACGGGCCAGGCTGACTTCCCGCGCCACCCAAACGGTCATGGGACTGAGCTCGCGATTGGCCCAGGTCGCGTACGGAATCGCCGTCAATCGCGCCGGCACCGAGGTCCGTTGGCCCGACGCACTCCGCACTGCCCGTTGGGCATCCCGGATCTCCAGTACGGTCACACCGCCCAACAAATCCGGACGAAACCGGGCCTCGATGCGGGCCGTCTGCGGCAGCACGATGTCGAAGACCCGGCCCTCGTTGTCCAAACCTTCGAACGCGTAGACGATGGGCCCGCGTTCCAGGGCCACCTGGCCCCGCGTGGCGGCGATGTTCGGGTGCCCCGCCAATCGCCGCACCACCATGGGGAGCTCCAGAACCACCTCATCACCGGGTCGCCATGTCCGGCGCAACCGAACATACCCCTGTTCCAAGGGCGCCGATTGAACCCCTCCGTTGACGCGGACCCGCCAGGGCGCCGGCGTGGGATCGTCGTAGCGGTAAAGGTCCGAAGGGAGTGGCTGTCCGCGCACCCAGCCGGGAATGCGCAGGCACAACGTGAAGGTCGTCTCGCGCTCCGGCTGCAAGCGAATCCGCACCGTGCCCTCCCACGGATAGTCCGTGCTCTGCTCGAGCTTGAGCGGGGTGCCGGCCAGTGTCGTCTGCATGCGACCGGCCCCGTAGAGGTTCACGAAAAGTTCGTCCCCGCGCACCGCATAGAAATACCCGCCCAGCGAGGCCAGAAGCCGAAAGATGTTGGGCGGACAACACGCGCAACCAAACCATGGCGACCGGCCGTAGGTCCCGTCGGATTCCAACGGGTTGGGATAGAAGAAACGGTTGCCGGACAGGGAGACGCCGCTGAGCGCGCCATTGTAGAGCGTGCGCTCGAAGGCATCCATGTAACGGCCTTCGCCGGTCATCAGGAACATCCGGTGACTCCAGAACAGGAACGCCACGGCAGCGCAGGTCTCGTTGTAACACCGATGCGGCAGTTCGTAGGGGTCCCCGTAGGCCTCGCCGGAGGCCCGGGCTCCGCACCCGCCGGTCACGTGCAACTTGGTCCCCACCACATCGTCCCAAATGCGCGTGACGGCCTGCCAGTAGGCAGGTTCCGAGCCCAGGGCCGCCACGTCGGCCATGCCGCTGTACAGGTAATTGGCACGCACGGCATGGCCCACGGCGCGGGTCTGTCGGATCACCGGTTCGTGGTCCTGACTGTAAGTGCTTCCTCCCCGGCCCCGGCAGTCGAGGAAGAACCGCGCCAGCGTCAGCCACCGGCGATCGCCGGTGACACGGTAGAGCTTGGCCAGCCCCATTTCGATCACTTGGTGCCCCGGCGCAATCCGGGGCTCGCCATCGCCAAAGTCCCGCCACAAGAGCTCGGCACTCTTGAGACACACGTCGAGCAGCGAGCGCGATCCGGTGGCCTGGTAATGCGCCACGCCCGCCTCGAACAGATGTCCCAGATTGTAAAGTTCGTGGCTCAACTCCGGGTCCTTGACCCAGCGCTCCCGGCCGATCCACTGGTGCGCCGGTTGATCCGGGTGCATCGTCCGCCACGTGTAGAGATACCCGTCAGGTTCCTGAGCGGCCGCGATGCGTCGAATCATCCCCTCCAATCGTTCCGCCAGAGCCGGGTCCGGATGCAGCGTCAAACAGTACGACGCCCCTTCGATCGCCTTGTACACGTCCGAGTCGTCAAACGGAAACTCGGTGGGCGGCCGGATCTGGAAGTTGGTTTCCCCGGCCGCTCGTCGTCGCATCACTTCCGCCGCCAAATCGAAGTTCTTCAGTCGTCCGGAGGTCTCCAACTGCTCCAGGGCAAAGGGCAACGTGACCAGCCGGTTGGTGGCCTGTCGGGCCGCCAACAATCCACCCGTCAGTTCGACCTGGGGAAAGGCCACCGGCTGGACCGGATAATCCGCCCGGCTGCAGATCGGGATCAGGCAGGCACCGATGAGAATCGCATGACACCCTCGCATCGATCGGCAAACTGGGCCCGGCCCCCGGACCTGTCAACGCGGAAACCCCGGCAGGCGCCCTGGGCCGTTGCATTTCGGGTTTTTCGACCCCCGGGGAAAGTCGGGAGCATTTCGGGCTTCCCCCGGCACGGGAAAGCCGAAGGAAAGCAAACATTTCGTCGGGCCTCATGAATCTGGAGCTCAAGAAGGGAAACGCGCCCTCCGCTGTCCCCGGCTCGCATGGGCCCATTCTCGCGCCGCAGGTGCACTTCGATGAGCCCGGGGCACCGCCCTGCGAACTCGATTGCCCCATGCCCATCGTGCCCCGAAAGGACGCAACCCGAAGCCCCCACTGCGAGGGCCGGGCAGGCCCAAACCGAATCCGCGCGGCGGCACGCACGGCCCCGGGAAATGGGGTTCGCATGGTAATGGTCGAGTGGATCCGGATCGATTGCCGCCCCTTCAGGGCGCGATCGATTTGAAGCGTTTCGCTGCCCGGCGCGTTGCCCGGGGCTGGTGACTTGCCGCCCCGATCGGGGCAAACACCCGACGCGCCGAGGGCGCAACCGTTCATCCGTTTTCGGGGCAATTCGGTTGCTCCGGGCAGGCCCTCAGTGGGGCATGCTCAACCTCCTTGGGGTTCACTTACGTCCGCGCCGTAGGCGCATACAATTCCATAGCCCCGGGGCAACACCTTGGAAACTCGGCCTAAACACCCGTCTGAACATGGCCCCTTTTTGCGTCGTGGGGCCAACCGCACCGGCCCGGGTTAAGCTTGTCTCGCTTGAGGCCGGGAATGTTCGATTGCCCGAGGTTGCGCGATCTGCGCGGGCAGATGAATGAGGAGGAGGGGTTGAGCGTCGAAGCGGGCATGGATCACGAACGGTCACGGGGCGGAGTTTCGCGGCGGAGGTTTCTGGGCTGGGCGGTCGCGGCGGCCAGCTTGATGAGCCTGCGTTCTTCGGCCCAGACCGGGGACAAGGGCGTGCCGCCGCGTCGGCTGGAACGCCTGGCGCCCGGGGCCAATGTCTGTCGGTGGTTTCGGTTTCCCCGGCAAACGACCGCAGAGCACTTTGCCGATTACATCCGTGAATCCGAGGCGGAGTGCATGGCCCGGGTGGGACTGCGCCATGTTCGCCTGTGTGTGGCGCCGGCGGTGATTCTGGACGTGCGCGAGGGTCGGCCACGGCCTGAAATCCTGCCTCACTTGGAACAGGCGATTCGCCGGTTTCATCGAGTCGGTCTGGCGGTGGTGGTGGATCTGCACAACGAGGATCGACAGGCCGAACTGGATCCGGCCTGGCAGGACGCCTTCGTGCGCTTTTGGGGGGAACTGGCCCGGCGCCTGAACGCATTCGATCCGGACCTGACGTTCCTCGAATTCATCAACGAACCGGTCTTCCAGGGCCGAGAGGAGGAGTGGAATCAGCTCAATGCGCGCCTGGCCACTGCCATTCGCCGGAATGCCCCGGGGCATACGTTCATCACTTCCGGCCCCAACTGGGGCGGCATCCGCGGTCTGCGCCGCCTCAAGCTGCTGGAGGACCGGAACGTGGTGTACTCGTTCCACTTTTACGAACCGTTTCCGTTCACGCATCAAGGGGCGACGTGGTCGAGCGAAGAGGTCAAACCGTTGCGGCAGGTGCCCTACCCATCGAGTCCGGAGGCAGTGGCGCCCCTGCTGGAGGGGCTGAAGGATCATCCCGGGGCACGAGCCATGCTCGAGCGGTACGGGGAGCAACGATGGAACGCCGAGCGCCTCGCCGCGGAGTTTCAGCAGGCCGTGAGCTGGGGACAATCGCATGGAGTGCCCCTGTATTGCGGAGAGTTTGGGGTGTTCCCGCGGCATGCCCGGCCGGAACACCGGGCCCAGTGGTTCCGGGATGTCGGCCAGATCCTGGCCCGGCACAAGGTGGGTTGGGCGGTGTGGGGGTGGGACGAGGGCTTTGGACTGGCGCGACAATGGGTCAACGGGCGGCCGGTGGTGGACGAGACCGTGGCCCGGGCGCTGGGGCTGCAACCGTGTTAAGGATCAGGGCACCAGAGTCCCCTGTCGGCGCGCCTTCGGGCCAAGGGTTCACCGCCGCCGCTGCAGCCGTTCGATGGCGCGTGCCACCGCGCCGCGGTGTTGCAGCAGCAAACGGGGATCCGTGGTGAAGCGGGTTTGGTCGCGCGAAATGCTTTCCGGGATTTCCAGCAGCCGGCGCGCGGTGCGTGCTGCCGCACGAGCACGGGCATCCCCCAGTTGTTCCACCCGCTGGATTTCCTGCTGCAGCAGCCAGAAATAATCATAATCCTCGATGCCATCCCGCAGGTTCTCCCATCGCAGGGAAGGGATGGGGCCCTGGATGACCGGTGGGCCGGGTTGATTGGGGTCGCGCCGCGGCGGGTAAAGGAACCGCCCATCCCCGTTGCCCCAAGGGATGCGCGTTCCGGGAGGATGCCCGTACCCGCTGAGGTAGCTCATGGGGTCATCCCAAGGGTTCTGAAGGCGGTCCGGGAACGCCGTGGGGCTGGTCCAGTAGGTGGTCTCCCAGACGAGGATGCCCTGCACGCCGAATTGCCAGCTTTGCCAGGCCCACAGTCGAAGAGCCGTGCCGGGATGATCGATGAACAACCCCAAGTAGGGCGCGCGGGGTGCCGTGCAGAGATACCACCACACCTCCTCCCCGGCGGCGCGCCGCTCGGCCACTCTGGCGGGCGTCCACTCGGGTGTCAGGGCGCACCAGATGTCCACGTGACCGAGCAGTTCGGGCTCCGGCGGTTCGGTCAGCATGCGCCGCAGGCCCGGGGCGGCCGCCCGGATGCGTCGCATGCCCTGCACGACAAACTCATAGTCCTTGGGCTCCGGTTCGTCGAACCAGTAGGTGTAGGCACGATCCAGCCAGCCGCGCTCGCGCAGGTGCCGCTCGACCTGTGCCACGTAATCCCGGAACAGCCGTTCATGCTCGGGGGTGCCTTCGAGGTGCCCGTCCAGTCGACCCGGATGACGGCTGTGGAAGGTCCCGCCGCCCATGCCCTCCAGCGGCAGCAAAAAGGAGTTGAATGCGCCCGAATCCAGCCAGCGCTGCGCCGCTCGATCGAAGGCCTGGAAGTCGAGCACGGGCCGCCGGTCTGCCGGTGGCCCCTCGAATCGCAGGGCGATTTCCGAGCCGTGAAAGAAGGAATAGGGACTGACGCGGTGTTCGGCAAAGTCCTGCAGGTACAGCTCGTACACCTGCGCCCGGTCGGCTGCGTTGGTCAAACCGTGGTACCGTGCAATGCGGTGCGGGTTGAGTCCAAAAGCGCTGCGCAACCTGGCGGGCCGCGGCAGGGCGAAGTCGTACACACGAACCTCCAAGGGCACCTCCACGGCGCCATGGTCGAAGACCAGGGAAAGCGCACCGCGCCACAAGCCGGCCGGGGTGCCTGCCGGGGCGTAAAACGTGAGCCAGAGCGGCTGGTTCCGACCCGCCTCCAGAGCCAGCGGCAGGCTCAGGGGCGGCAACGGATCCGGATACTCGCCCGCCTGACTGGCGGCGTCGGTGGGCCGGTGAACCTTCACATACGCGACCTCGTGAATCCGGTGAAGCAATTGCTCCAGCGCACCGCTTTCAGATGAGCGCATGGGTGCAACGAGGACGCGTTGCAACACCATGGACTGCCGGGGCCGCAGCACCAGTTGCACCGGCTCATACTCCCCGCGCGCCAGAGCAACCTGCACGGGTCGCACCGGCCCCGTGGGCGGGAGCCGGTCCCGACCGATCTTCCAGCCGCTTTCGCACCACCAGAGATCCAAGGGCCCTGTGGCGGCCAGAGGGACACCCGGCCGGGGATCCTCCAGCCACCCCAACGTCCATTCCACATCCGCCCGAGCCTGCAACTCCCCCTGCGGATCTTCCACCTGCAACGGCAGCAAATGTTGACCCGGTTCCATGACCACTGTCGCAACCGTGCAAGTCACGGTGTGGCCCGGAGGGATCGTCATCCAATCCGTCCCGGTGACGGCCGAGCCGGACCCGAATCGCGCGCGGACGGACCCCGCGGCCGGCCCGGGATTCTGCACGGCGACACTTGCGCGGATTTCCCCGGCCGAGGTCCCCGCACCCAACGAAACCAGGGACACATGGACGGGCCAGGCCGCCTCGTCCAGCAGGATCCAATGCGTCCGGCCTGTGCGGGGCTTCCCCACGGGCGGATCCAACGCCGCTTGGTACCCGAATCGGTGGACCTGGAGAAAGGCATCCGAAGCCAGCGTGCGCAACCGAATGCGCACAGTGGTAGCGGGAAACATCGCAGTGGGCAGGGCGAACGTGTCGCTGCGCCGGTCACGATCCAGATGGCCAACGGGGGTCCACGTCTGGACTTCTGTCGCCGCCTCGATCACCAGCCGGCCCTCCTGATGATAGTTGATTTCGACCGAAACCCGACCTGCCGTCTGGCGCTGACCCGGCGGTGCGTCGAACCGATAGACCACTTCGCCGGGGCCCGAAAACACCCAGCGATCGGTGTTGAATGCGGCACTGCAGAATTCCAGGGGCCGGTGGTAATTGGCCCCCACCTGGTCATAGGCCGGTTCGAAATGGTAGCCGGTCGCGTCCACCCATTCCCCCTGTCCCAACCAGGTCGGCTCGTGGAGCACTTGCAATCGGCGCAGCTGCGGCTGCTCGAAAAACACGCGGCCCGTGGTTTCCCACACGCCCAGGCGAAGCGGTCCGGCCGCGGGCCCATCCGGAACCCGGAAACGGAACCGGTACGATTCCCATTCCGGAGAAACCTGGAAATCGCGGTTTACGCTCCGGGGACCGGCTACCACGCACCCTCCATGAGTGCCGGCATCGCGACGCGCGCGGAATTGAAACTGGTAGAGGCCACCGGGCTGAAGCCCCTCGAGCGCACGCGTCCATATCACGAACCCGCCCCCCTCTCCTTTTCCTTCCACCATGAGGACCGGTCGGCCAACCACGGGATCCTCGACGTGTGCGCCCGACCCGCCTTCCAAACGCCAGCTCGAGAGATCCGCCAACGGCCGCGGGCCAAAAGACGAGCGAACATCGCCGGCCTGCGCGTACGCGTTGATCCATGCAGCCGGGATCATCAGCACCACAGCGGGCAGCGCGAACAGGGATGAAATCGCGCGCAGGTTCATGGGCAGGGAGCAAAATGCCGGGCAGGCGGCACGCAGGCAACCGACAAGACAGCGAACCTCCGCTGTCAGAACGGTCCCAGGGACCGCGCGGACCCTGCAAATGGGCCGCGCAGGTTCTTCGAGCAAAGCTTCAAGACAACGCGCTTTGCCGCAGCAGGAACATCGCCGGCGATGTCGCACTGGGTACGCAGAACAACCAGCGGATTTCGCCAAACGGGAACCTCGAGGCGAAACGTCTTCCCGCGGACCCCCACGCGCGCGCGGGCTCGAATCGCACACGCAGCAGCTCGTATCGGACAGGGCGATCCCGGCCGCTCAACTTTGCAGACGGTGCCAGGGGCACGGCGCCTTCGGGAAGGGAAAGAACGTCCCCCGCCATTCCCCCGCAGGGTTTGGTTGCGGCTCCGGCACCGGAGCGGTTTCGTCTCGCATGCTCCTGGCTTCTCCCATGAAGCAACTGTCCGGGGCGAGGCTTCCCGTTGGTTGCTGTGCCTCACGCGCACAAGATCTTTGACCCGCCCGGGCTCTGCTCGCGTCGATTCCCAAAGTCCTGCGCGGGTCGGCTTCATTTCGACACGGGCGACCTCGGCACGGTCGGGAGCCGGAGGAACCCCGGGCATGCCGATGTTTCCGGGAGAAGCGCTTGCCCGAACGGATCGCCCCCCTATACTGCCGCCCCGGGAACTGATGCCTATGATGAAATCGCCCTTGCGTGTTGCCGTCACCGGCGCGGCCGGCCAAATCGGGTATGCCCTGGTCTTCCGCATCGCCGCTGGAGAAATGTTCGGGCCGGACCAACCGGTCATTTTGCATCTCATCGAGATCGAGCCGGCGTTGCCCGCCCTTCAGGGTGTGGTCATGGAGTTGGAGGACTGCGCCTTCCCACTCTTGAAAGGGGTGGTGCCCACGGCCAGCCTGGACGAGGGTTTCCGCGATGTGAACTGGGCCCTCCTGGTGGGCAGTGTGCCCCGCAAGGCCGGCATGGAACGCAAGGATTTGCTGGGCATCAACGGCAAGATCTTCGTGGGCCAGGGCCAGGCCATCGCACGTCGAGCGGCGGCCGACGTCCGCGTGCTGGTGGTCGGCAACCCCTGCAACACCAACTGCCTGATCTGCATGCATCATGCCGCAGGGGTGCCGCGGGACCGTTTCTTTGCGATGACACGCCTGGATGAAAACCGCGCCAAGGCCCAACTGGCGCGCAAGGCGGGTGAGGAGGTCAGCGCCGTGACGCACATGGCCGTCTGGGGCAACCACAGCCCCACCATGTTCCCGGACTTTTTCAATGCCCGGATTCACGGGCGGCCCGTGCCCGAGGTCATCAGTCATCGGGAATGGTTGGAAAAGGACTTTCTGACCACGGTCCAGCAACGCGGGGCTGCCGTCATCAAGGCCCGCGGGGCCTCCAGCGCTGCCAGCGCCGCCAACGCGGTGCTGGACACGGTGCGATCCCTCATCCGTCCCACCCCGGGCGATGACTGGCACAGCGTGGCCGTTTGCAGCGATGGCAGCTACGGAATCGAGCCCGGTCTGATCTGTTCCTTCCCCGTCCGTTCGGATGGCCGGTCCTGGCACATCGTGCCCGACCTCAAGCTCAACGATTTCAGCCGCGCCAAGATCGAGGCCAGCGTGAATGAACTGAAGGAAGAGCGGGCCATGGTCAGCGAGCTGCTGACCCGGTCCGCGTGAATGCGGGGCCGTTCGAAGGCTCCGCTGCGAAACAGAAGCTTTGATCTCGGGGCCTCATCGGAGCTGCGAGATCTCGAAGTCTCCGGCTCTCTCGATGGTACCGGAGCACCGGTCGCGCGAGAGTCCCGGGATCGATCATCAAACCCTGCAGGCCACCGCGGGGGCAGGAGCGGGCTCCGAACGTCTTCTGCTGTCCACGAATCGCACGGGACCGTCCACGCCGACGGCGCGTCCCGTCCGTCAGCCCGGAGCAACGCCGCGGGAACTTGGTCCCCCAGACCCCACCGCGCCCTGAGAAGGCGCAACCCAAGGCCCCTCATCCGGGGGCCGGACGTCCTCCCACCGAGTTCCGCCCCTCCGGGCGGGATGGATCGGGGTTTTCCGCTGCTTGGGACGTTGTCCTGGGCTGGCGAGGTCTCGCCCCGACGTGGCAACATGGGGCGCGCCGGAAACGCCACCATTCATCCAGCAGCGAGACCGTCCGGTTGCCCGAGACGCTGCCCCGCTGGTACCTTCCGCGCCCCGTGGAGGCAAAACCCACGGCAGGGCAAAAGGCGCGCACCGCCCGGACCATTGGGCCAGCGGTCCAAACTGCCAGGGTCGGGAAGGCATCTTGCCGCAGCCGATCCCAACCCCGGGCGCCGTCGCTCGACACAACCTGAAACCCTGCGACAAGGCGCCGCTGCACCAACCGTCGGAACCGCCGAGCCGACAGTTTCCAGGGGCGCGGTGGAAACCAGCAGCTGTTTGTTCCGCAGGCGAACGCTGCGCGGGCCCCGCGCTGCCGGGGGCTAAACCGTCGCGGCCGTGGCCTCGGCCCGGACCGGTTGGCGGCCGGCGACCCGCTTCAACACGTTGACGAGAGCAAGCATCTTCTCCCGCGTGCACTCGCCCATCAGAGCGATCTGGATCCAGTTTCGTTTGCGCAGGTACTCGCTGTTGTAGCTGAGGAGGAATCCGTTTTCCTCCATGCGCTGCCCCAGTTCCACGGAGGACTGTTCGGGCGGCAGCACCACCGTCACCACCGCGGGCGCGGCGACGTTTTCCGCAGCCAGGACGCGGAACCCGGCTTCGCGCAACCGCTGGCGCAATTCGGCGCCCAACTCGGCCACAGTGGCAAACCGTCGATCCCAATCCACGTGCCGGATGGCCGCGTGCAGGGCATGCAACAGGTTGGAAGAGAAGGTAAACGGCACGCCGTGCTGACTCGCGTAGTAGCCGAGGTCGAGGTAGCGCGGCAATCGGTCCGGGGCCGGCGCCAGTTCGTGATGATGGAACACCATGCAGAGGCCCGGATAACCGCGCAGTCCCTTGCCGCTGGCGCCCGTGGCCAGGTAAACCCCCTGAAGGTTCACCGGCACGGTGCCCAACGAGCTGATGCAGTCCAGGCACAGCTTGAGACCGAACTCCGCCGCCAGGGCTTTCAGCGCTTCCAGATCGTTCAGCACGCCCGTGGAGGTCTCGCAATGCACCGCCCAGAGCCACTGGAAGCCCGGCGCCCGTTCGAGTCGCCGACGAACCTCCGCCAGATCCAGGGCCGCACCCCATTCAAACTCGCAGGATTCAAAGGCCAGCCCCCAACGACGCGCGTGATCCACGAGACGCGTCCCGAATTCGCCATTGCTGAGCACCAGCCCCCGGCCGCCCTCCAGGCTCAATTGCGCGGCAACTGCGTCATTGGCCAGGGTCCCCGACCCGACCATCAACTGGCAGTGGGCCGCCCCGGTCAGCTCGCACAGACACCGGCGCGCTGCCTGAAAATCCATCATGAACACCGGACTGCGATGCGATTCCGGTGCCTGTTCAAACGCCCGCCGGACCTCGCGTCGGACCGCCACCGGGCCGGGCAGGAAGTTGGCGGCCGAGGGATGGAACGACCGCGCAGGTGCGTTCCGCAAAAACTCCCGGGCGCGCACTTCGAAGGTCTCCAGCGTGATGTACATGGGCTGGAACTGGGCCTCGCCAGAGCCCACCAGGGGTCCGAAGGGCACAAAGCCCAGGTGTTGATAGAGTTTCCGCTGCCGGGTGGTGCCGGAAATGATGGCCAGGTCGTAACCCTTTTCGATCCCGTGCTGCCAGAGCAACGCCAGCATACCCGCCAGGATCTGACCGCCCCGAGTGCCCCGGAACTTTTTGTCGATGGCCAGCAAACGCACCTCGCAGATCCGGCGGCCGGGCGGCAGGTAGCTGTCCAAGTTGGGCAGCTTCTGATCCAGGGAGAACGGGCGGTTCCCCCGCACAGCCAGCATCCCGGCCAACTGCCGTCCGCACAAGCAAATCAGATAGGTGTTTTCGTGATGGAACTTGTCCACCAGCCGCTGGGATGGGGAGCGTTCGTGCTGCGGGATCTCCTCCACGAACGTCTGATAGTTCAGCCGGTGGATGGCCTCAAATTCCCAATCCTCGGAAGCGAATTTAAAGACCAGGGGTTGATGCTCGGTCATAGGTACGCCTCACGATTTGTCGGGTTCCGGAGCCGGACGGGGTCGCCACCCCAGCGCGGTCCATTCCTCGACCAGGTTCCGGCGATGGGCAAACAAGACCAGGGCCGACACCACCGCGACCACGGCCACCTTGACGGGACCGTGATCCAAAAACCAACCGGCCCCCGGCAGCAACGCGTACGCAATCATGCCGGGCAGAATCGTCCGCCGCAACAGGGCCCAAGGGGGCAAAAAGAGCAACCCCAACGCCAACAACAATTGCGCATCGTAAAACAACAGTCCGCCCAGCGATGTGGCCACGCCCTTGCCGCCGCGGAAGCCGAGCTGTGCGGGCCACAGGTGTCCGGCCACCACGGCCACCCAGGCCAGCGCCTCCATTCTGGAATCGCCGGTCAGCCGCCCGGCCGCCCACACCGCCAGGGCGCCCTTCGCCACGTCCCACACCAAGGTGGCCACGAACCCCTTGGCGCCCAACACAGTACTGACATTGCGGGCGCCCACGCTGCCGCTCCCCACCCGGCGCATGTCCAGACCGGTCGTCCACCGAACCAAGTAATACCCGCCGGCCACACAGCCGAGGGCATAGGCGCCCAGGGCAACACAGAGCCCCCACCACCATGGACCGGCCAGTTCCAGTGCCGACTCCAGCCAATTCATAGACACGCAGCCGCAGCGGCGGCGAACCCACCGCGTCCCGCGACGGCACCGTCACTGTAGCCGGCCGACCGGCCCACTGTGAATCGAAAAATGGACACCCGCCCCGGCAGGAACGGTCCGGAGAGCCTTCCGTTCGTTGGACTTGCCGGGCCTTCCATACACGCTGAACAGTACAGACGGCACGTCGTCCTGCGGCTTGGTTCAGAAAGACTCGTCGCGGCGTGGAACGTTCGCGCCTGGCGTGGAGGTCCAGTGCCCGGAAAAGCAGGGAGCCGGTTGCGCGTTTCTTGGATCCCGGGTTTCGTGCGCTTTCGTTGCCGCGCAGGTCTCTGCTCTGCCGGTGCGCGACACCTCCCGGTCTGGGAGCGCCCGGGAAAGCATGTGGAACCACCACGGTGCAGAGGTTACGGACGCCGCGGGGACCCTGAATCTGGCCGCCGTTCGAGATCGAGGATCCGACCAGGGACCCGTGATGGCCGCAGGCTGGAAGCCCGCGCCATGGCGGTTTGGGAAAGCTGCGCCCCGGCACGTTTGGCAGCCGCCGCCGACAGACGGCGAACCGGAGATTCCGAACCCGCACCTGCGTCCCCGAATCCGGGAACCGCAGCCCGGCGGCGATTTGTGGGCTGGTGCCCTCGACTTTCGTCGGTAAATACCAACTCGGGTTTCGCCCATCTCTGTCGGCGGCTACTGGACAGGTTCTGAGTGTTTTGTGTGATCTGCGGGCTTTTTCCCTGCAGCTACTTCGGGCTGGAAGCCCGCAAAGGGGCAGCCGGGGAGATTTGTGCCACGCCTCAGCCCGCGGTCCGGGCGTGCTCTCCAGATCGCCGGGAAGGCCCCAGCGTGCCACAAAGCAGCCCGAACCACGCGCAGCAGCAAGCCGCGGCGGCCCGGTAAAGCCACCGGTCGAGGATGTCTGGAGAGCAGGCCCCCCGAAAACCAGGTGCCGGGCGCGCTCGCAGGCTCAGGTGCGGGCCGCCGGGCGGTCCTTGGTCATGTCCAGGATCTTCTCCAAGATGCTGCTCGGAACCGGTTCGAACCGGAGCGGCTCCATGGAGTAGGAAGCCCGGCCCTTCGACAGCGAACGGATCGCCGTGGCGTAGCCAAACATCTCGGCCAGCGGAACCTCCGCGGAGATCACCATGGCGGTGTCCTTGGCTTCGATGCCCGTAATGCGACCACGACGGCGGTTGAGGTCGCCCATGATGTCGCCCTGATACTCGTCGGGGGTGGTGACCTCCACCTTCATGACAGGTTCGAGGATGATGACATTGGCCTTTTTGCAGGCGTCTTTCAGGGCAAAGATGCCGGCCATCTTGAAGGCCAGCTCGCTGGAGTCCACTTCGTGGAAGGAGCCATCCACGATGGCAATCTTCAGGTCCACCAGCGGATAGCCGGCCAGCACACCGCCCTGGATGCCTTCATGCAAACCGTCAATGACCGCGGGGATGTACTCCTTGGGAATGACACCGCCCACGATTTTGTTCTCGATTTCGATGCCCTTGCCGCGCTCGTTGGGCGCGATTTCGATGATGACGTGACCGTACTGGCCGCGGCCGCCGGTTTGCCGGATGAATTTGCCCTCGCCACTGGCCGGCGTGGTAATGGTCTCCCGGTAGGCAATCTGGGGCGCACCTGCCGTGGCCTCGACCTTGAACTCGCGGAACAACCGGTCGCGAATGATCTCCAGGTGCAACTCGCCCATGCCGGCGATGATGAGCTGGCCGGTTTCCTCGTTGGTGAAGACGCGGAAGGTGGGGTCTTCTTCGGCCAGACGTTGCAGACCTTCGCTGAGGCGGTCGCGATCGCCCTTGGTTTTGGGCTCGATGGCCATGCTGATGACGGGTTCAGGGAAGGTGGGCGGCTCCAGGATCACCTCGAACTTCTCATCGCAAAGGGTATCGCCGGTGGTGATGTTGCGCAGGCCCACCAGGGCGGCAATGTCCCCGGCAAACACGCGCTCAACGTCGATGCGTTTGTCCGCCTGGACCATCATGACGCGGCTGACGCGCTCGCGCTTGCCGGTGCGCGGGTTGTAGATGATGTCGCCCTTCTTGAGCTGGCCGCTGTAGACGCGGAAGAACACCAGTTTGCCCACATAGGGGTCGCTCCAGAGCTTGAAGGCCAGGGAACAGAACGGGCCGAAATCGGACGCCGGCACTTCGACGCGTTCTTCCGTGCCGGGTTTCCAGCCCACCGCAGGCGGAATGTCCAGAGGCGACGGCAGGTAATCCACCACCGCTTCGATCAGTGGCTGAACGCCGCGTTTGCGGAAGGCCGAACCGGCCAGCACCGGGACCATCTCCAGTGCGCAGGTCAGGCGACGGATGGCCGCCTTCAGCACGTCGGGAGGGACCGGTTTGTCTTCGATGACCAGCTCGGCGATCCGGTCGTCCTTGTTGGCCACGGCGTCGATCAGTTCCGCCAGCGCCTGCCGGGCACGATCCCGTTCCTCCGGGGGAATGTCAGTGATCTCGAAACGCAGGCCGTTCTCGTCTTCCGGGTCGTAGATCAGGGCCTTTTGATTGATGACGTCGATGACGCCGCGCAACTGATCTTCGCGGCCCAGGGGCAGCACCACCGGCCAGGCGTAGGCCCCCAGTTTGCGGCGCATTTCATCCACGGCCTTTTCGAAGTTGGCCCCCACCCGGTCCATTTTGTTGACGAAGGCGATGCGCGGCACACGGTACTTGGTGGCCTGGCGCCAGACGGTTTCGGACTGGGGCTGGACTCCGGCCACCCCGCAGAAGACGGCGATGGCGCCGTCAAGCACGCGCATGGACCGCTCCACCTCGGCGGTGAAGTCCACGTGACCGGGAGTGTCGATGATGTTGATGCGGTGGGGGATGCCGGTAAAGAGCTTGACCAGTCCGTCCTGCTTGGGCGTCCAGTAACAGGTGGTGGCGGCGGAGGTGATGGTGATGCCGCGCTCGCGTTCCTGCTCCATCCAGTCGGTGACGGTGTTGCCGTCGTCCACGTCACCCATCCGGTGGATGAGCCCGGTGTAAAACAGGATCCGTTCGGTGGTGGTGGTTTTGCCGGCGTCAATGTGCGCGGCAATGCCGATGTTGCGCGTCCGTTCCATGGGATACGGACGGTCCGGCGAATTGACGGGCAGTCTGGATTGATCAGGCTTCTCCATGGCGACAGTCGGTTGCATGGGCACAAAGGGACAATAAAAACGCCCCGGTCAGCCGGGCAGCCGTCGGGGCGTGGAATTCCGGTTTCTTACCAGCGGAAGTGTGCGAAGGCCCGGTTGGCCTGAGCCATCTTGTGGACCTCGTCACGTTTGCGGATGGCGCTGCCCTGGCCCTGGTAGGCGTCCAGGATTTCGGCCGCCAGGGCGTCCTTCATGGGGATGCCCTTTCGGGCATCGGCGAAGCCCACGATCCAGCGCAGCGCCAGGGAAAGCTGACGGTCCGGCGGCACTTCCATGGGCACCTGATAGGTGGCGCCGCCCACCCGACGGGCCTTGGTTTCAATGCGAGGTTTGGCGTTTTCCACCGCCCGCTGCAGCACGTCCAGGGGATTGGTGTTGCCGGTTTTCTCGGCGATTTTTTCCAGCGCGCTGTACACGATGCGCATGGCGAGGCTCTTCTTGCCCCGGCGCATCACCGTGTTGACCAGGCGCATGACCAGCGTGCTGTTGTACCGGGGATCCGGAGGGATCGGACGTTTGATGGCTCGTCGACGTCGGGACATGAGTGAAACGACAGGTTAAACGTGCGACACGGCCGCAGGATCAAGAGGCTGCCGCGGCGGGTTTGGCGCCCGCTTTCGGGCGTTTGACCCCGTATTTGGAGCGGCTGACACGACGTTTCTCCACACCGGCGGCGTCCAAGACGCCCCGAACGATGTGATAACGCACGCCGGGCAGGTCCTTGACGCGGCCCCCGCGCACCAAAACGATCGAGTGTTCCTGCAGATTGTGGCCCTCGTCCGGAATGTAGGCGATGACCTCGTACCCGTTGGTCAGCCGCACCTTGGCCACCTTGCGCATGGCCGAATTGGGCTTCTTGGGGGTGCGGGTCATGACCTGAATGCAGACGCCGCGACGAAAGGGCGCTCCCTGCAAGGCCGGGGCCTTGCTCTTGGCCTTCAGTTTTCTGCGGCCCTTGCGGACCAGCTGATTGATCGTCGGCATGTTTGCGTTCCCAATCGGATGGACCCGACCGGCGAAGCCGGCGGCCCGAAGGAGCGCGCAAGATAGGGCAGCGCGCCCCGGTTTGACAACTCCTAAGTGCTGCTGCTGCCGGCCGGGGCCGAGGCGGTCTCGCCCGCCGTCTCGGGCGTGGCCGTCGAATTGGCATTCTCGTCGGACAGCAGCGCCTCCTCCAGTGCGTTGGGCGCCGCGGGCGCCGGCTCCTCGGCCACCTCCACCAGCGGCTTGACCCGGACCTTGCGGTAGCGCTCGAAGCCGGTGCCGGCCGGGATGATGTGGCCCATGATGACGTTTTCCTTGAACCCGCGCAGGTAATCGACCTTGGAGCGGGTGGCGGCATCGGTCAGGACCCGGGTGGTGTCCTGGAACGAGGCCGCACTGAGGAAGCTCTCCGTCTCCAGCGACGCCTTGGTGATGCCCAGCAGCACCGGTTGCGCCTCCGCCGGTTTGCCGCCCATCTTCTCGACCCGGGCGTTCTCCTCTTCGAACTCGATCTTGTCCACCTGTTCGCCCCAGAGGAACTGGGTGTCGCCCGGTTCGGTGATGCGCACCTTGCGGAGCATCTGCCGCACGATGATCTCGATGTGCTTGTCGTTGATGGTCACGCCCTGGAGCCGGTAGACCTCCTGGACCTCGTTGACGAGGTGCTCCTGCAGCTCCTGGGGCCCGCACACCTCGAGAATCTCGTGCGGGTCCAGCGGACCCTCGGTCAGCTGCTGGCCCTTCTTCACCATGTCGCCCTTGAAAACGATGATGTGCTTGCCAATGGGAATCAGGTGTTCCTCGGTCAACCCGGTCTTGGGATCCCGGATGATGATGGAACGTTTGCCCCGGACGCTGGGACCGAACTCCACGATCCCGTCAATCTTGGAGATCTCGGCGGCGTCCTTGGGCCGACGAGCCTCGAACAGCTCGGCCACCCGCGGCAGACCGCCGGTGATGTCCTTGGTCTTGGCCTGTTTCCGGGGCGTCTTGGCCAGCAGCGACCCGGCCACGATTTCGTCGCCCTCCTCCACCACGATGTGGGCGTCGGCGGGAATCCCGTAACTGGCCACCGGTTCCCCGCGCTCGTCGAGCACGAGGATCTGGGGATGCAGGTCCTCCTTGTGCTCGATGATGACCATGGCCTCCTGACCGGTGGTTTCGTCCACCTCGTACTTCATGGTCACGCCCTCGATGATGTCGTGGAACTTCACGCGCCCGGCCTTCTCCGAGAGGATGGGCACGTTGTGCGGGTCCCACTGGGCGAGGGTCTGGCCCTTGCGGACGCGTCCGCCGGGCGGGACCATGATGACGGCGCCAATGACGATGGAATGGGTCTCGAGTTCCCGACCCGTCTCGTCCACCACCACCAGGGAGCCGTTCTTGTTCAGGACGATGTTGTTGCCGTCCTGCAGCGTCACGTACCGGATGTCCTGGTACTGCACGATGCCGTCGGACTTGGCCTTGATGATCGGCTGTTTGAAGGTGCCGGCGGCCACACCCCCGATGTGGAAGGTGCGCATGGTCAGCTGCGTACCCGGCTCGCCGATGGACTGGGCGGCGATGATGCCGACGGCCTCGCCCAGGCCCACCATTTTGCCCGTGGCCAGATTCCGGCCGTAGCAGAGCTGGCAAAGCCCGCGCTTGGTCTCGCAGGTCAGGGGCGAGCGAATCTTCACCCGTTCAATGCCGGCCTGTTCGATGGCCAGGGCCTTGTCCTCGTCGATCTCCTCGTTGGCCCGGACCAGGAACTCCTTGGGATTCGACGGGTTGGGGATGTCCTCGCAGGCCACCCGGCCCACGATGCGCTCCGTCAACCGCACGACCTCGTCCTCGCCCTCGTAAATGGCCTGCACCCAGATGCCGTTGGTGGTGCCGCAGTCGTGTTCGCGGATGATCACGTCCTGGGCCACATCCACCAGCTTGCGGGTCAGATAGCCGGAGTCGGCGGTCTTGAGCGCGGTGTCGGCCAACCCCTTGCGGGCCCCGTGGGTGGAGATGAAGTACTCCAGCACGGTGAGACCCTCGCGGAAGTTGGAGAGAATGGGCTTTTCGATGATGTCGCCGCTCGGCTTGGCCATGAGGCCGCGGAGGCCGGCCAGCTGACGGACCTGCTGACGGTTGCCACGGGCCCCGGAGTCCATCATCAGCCAGATCGGGTTGTACTCGCGCTTGCCCTGGTTGGCCTCGAGCGTCTTCATCAGGGCCGCGGAAATCTGGTCCGTGGCATGGGTCCAGATGTCCACGATCTTGTTGTAACGCTCGCCCGAGGTGATGATGCCGCGACGGTGTTGTTTTTCCACCTCGCGGATCTGGCGCAGCGCCTCCTCGATCTGCTGGTGCTTCTCCTTCGGCACGATCATGTCGTCGATGCCGATGGAGACGCCGGCCTTGGTGGCCTCGCGGAAGCCCAGCTCCTTGAGCTTGTCGAGGGCAAGGATCGTCTTCTCGTGGCCGCAGACCTTGTAGCAGTTCCAGATGAGGTCCCCGAGTTCGTTCTTGCCGGCGACCTTGTTGAAGAAGCCGAGCTCCTCCGGCCAGACCTCGCTGAAAATGACGCGGCCCACGGTGGTCTCGATGATCTTCTTGTCGGGCACGCCGTACACCGTCTGGCGGCCGTAGTCCGGGTTGGCCAGGCGGATGCGGTCGTGCGTGCGCACGTCGCCCTCGGCATGGGCGAACAGGACCTCTTCCTTGGACCCGAACAGCAGCAGCCGTTCGTTGGGCTTGCGCGGCGTGCGCGGTTCGGCCGTCAGGTAGTAGCAGCCCAGGGTGATGTCCTGGGTGGGGGTGATGATCGGTTTGCCGCTGGAGGGCCCGAAGATGTTCAGCGGCGACATCATCAGGAGCCGGGCCTCCAGCTGGGCCTCAATGGACAGCGGCACGTGCACCGCCATCTGGTCCCCGTCGAAGTCGGCGTTGTAGGCGGTGCAGACCAGCGGATGGATGCGGATGGCCTCGCCCTCGATGAGAACCGGTTCGAACGCCTGGATCGAAAGGCGGTGCAGGGTGGGCGCCCGGTTCAACAGGACCGGATGCCCCTTGGTGACCTCCTCCAGGATGTCCCAGACCTCCTTGGTCTGGCGCTCGATGAGCTTCTTGGCGGAGCGAACCGTGTGCACATAGCCCAGTTCCTTGAGCCGGCGGATGATGAACGGCTCGAAGAGGACCAGGGCCATCTTCTTGGGCAGACCGCACTGGTGCAGTTTCAACTCGGGCCCGATGACGATGACCGAGCGGCCCGAATAGTCCACGCGCTTGCCCAGGAGGTTCTGACGGAACCGGCCGCTCTTGCCCTTGAGCATGTCGGAGAGGGATTTGAGGGGCCGGTTGCCGGCGCCCGTGACCGGACGGCCGTGTCGGCCGTTGTCGAACAGGGCGTCCACCGCCTCCTGCAGCATCCGCTTTTCGTTGCGAATGATGACCTCGGGCGTCTTGAGCTGCAGCAGGTTCTTGAGGCGGTTGTTGCGGTTGATGACCCGCCGATACAGATCGTTGAGGTCGGAGGTGGCGAACCGGCCACCCTCCAGGGGCACCAACGGCCGCAGATCCGGCGGCAACACCGGCAGCACGGTCAGGACCATCCACTCCGGCTTGACCTTGGCCTGAACGAAGGCCTGCAGGAGCTTGATCCGTTTGGCGAGTTTCTTGCGGATCTGCTTGCTGCGGGTTTCGTTCATGTTCTGCTGCAGCTCCTCGATGAGCTTGGGCAGGTCCACCCGGGCCAGCGCATCGCGAATGGCCTCGGCACCCATCTTGGCCACGAAGGCGTCGGCCCCGTAGGTCTCGCGCGCTTCGCGCAGTTCCTGTTCGGTAAGCAACTGGTTGGGTTTGAGGGGCGTCTGGCCGGGGTCCACCACCAGGTAGTCCTCGTAGTAGATGACCCGTTCCAGGTCCCGGGCGGTCATGTCGAGGACCAGCCCGATGCGCGAGGGCATGCACTTGAAGAACCAGATGTGGCAGACGGGCACGGCCAGTTCGATGTGCCCCATGCGTTCGCGCCGGACGCGCGCCAGCGTCACCTCCACCCCGCAGCGGTCGCAAACGACGCCGCGGTGTTTGATGCGCTTGTACTTGCCGCACGAGCATTCCCAGTCCTTGACCGGACCGAAAATGCGTTCGCAGAACAGGCCGCCCTTTTCGGGTTTGAAGGTGCGGTAGTTGATGGTCTCCGGGTTTTTCACCTCGCCCTTGGACCACGAACGAATGGTCTCGGGCGAAGCGATGGAGATGGCCACGTATTCGACCTGGTTGACCTTGTCCAGGCCGAGGAGTTCACGGGCGCTTTCTTTGGAGCTGATCATAGGTTGCAGCGTCGAATCGCAGGCATGCGGCAAAAGGGTTCGCGAAACCGGACTTCTACAGGGTGCTCAGAAGCCGGGCCGGTTCGGGCGGGGCCTCGATCGGTCGGGCGATGCCCACCCGGACGTCGAGACCCAGGGCCTGCATCTCCTTCACCAGCACGTTGAAGGATTCGGGGATGCCGGCCTCCAGTACGTTGTCGCCCTTGACAATGCTTTCGTAAACGCGGGTACGCCCCTGCACGTCGTCAGACTTGACGGTGAGCAGTTCCTGCAGCGAGTAGGCCGCCCCGTAGGCTTCCATGGCCCAGACTTCCATTTCGCCGAACCGCTGGCCGCCGTACTGGGCCTTGCCCCCCAGCGGTTGCTGGGTGACCAGGGAGTACGGCCCCACGGCCCGGGCATGGATCTTGTCCGCCACCAAGTGGCCGAGCTTCATCATGTAGATGTAGCCGACGACGACCTCCTGGTCGAACGGCTCGCCCGTGCGGCCGTCGTACAGGATGGCCTTGCCGGCCTCGTTGACCAGAACCGGTTCGCCCGCGGCCTTTTGTTTTTCGCCGGCCTGGCGGAGGTATTCGCGGATTTCCTTTTCCTTGATGCCGTCGAAGACCGGGGTGGCGAATTTGAGGCCGAGTACCTTTGCGGCCCAGCCGAGGTGGGTCTCCAGGAGCTGCCCCACGTTCATGCGCGACGGGACGCCCAGGGGATTCAGCACGATGTCCACCGGGGTGCCGTCGGCCAGGAAGGGCATGTCTTCCTCGGGAACGATCTTGGCCACCACGCCCTTGTTGCCGTGACGGCCGGCCATTTTGTCGCCCACGGAGAGCTTCCGCTTGGAGGCGATGTACACTTTGACGGACTTGATGATGCCGGTGTCGAGGCCCTCGCCGGACTCGAGCCGCTCGAGTTCCTCGTCGTACTGCATCTGCAGGTCGTCGAACTTCTTTTTGTAGGCGCCGATGATCTCGTTGATCTTGTTGCGGATGGGCGAGGGATCGATCTCGATGCGATCATACACCTGCGCCAGTTTCCGCAACAGGGTCTTGGTGATCTTGCGGTTGGCCGGGATGATGATTTCGCCGGTCTCGCTGTTGACGACATCCAAGGGGATTTTCTCGCCCAGGAGGATGTTGCTCAGCGCCTCGGTAAGCTGCTCTTTCAGCTCCTCGTGCTTTTGCTTGTACTCCTCCTCGATCTGCTTGGCCTGTTTGCGGCTGTCCTCCACGGGGGTCTCCTTCTCCGGATCCTTCTTGGAGGAGACCTTCACGTCCATCACAATCCCGTAGGTCCCGGAGGGAACCCGCAGCGAGGTGTCTTTGACGTCGGCCGCCTTTTCCCCAAAGATGGCCCGGAGCAGACGCTCCTCCGGCGCCAGTTCCGTCTCGGATTTGGGCGTGATCTTGCCCACCAGGATGTCACCCGGCCGCACTTCGGCGCCGATGCGGATCACGCCATCCGGCCCCAGGTTCTTGAGGGCGTCCTCGCCGACGTTGGGAATGTCGCGCGTGATCTCTTCCGGACCCAGCTTGGTGTCGCGGGCGCTCACCTCGAATTCCTCGATGTGAATGGAGGTGAAGATGTCCTCCTTCACAATCCGGGAGCTGATGAGGATGGCGTCCTCAAAGTTGTAGCCGTTCCAGGGCATGAAGGCAACCAGCACGTTGCGCCCCAGCGCCAGTTCGCCGTTGCACGTGCACGGACCGTCGGCCAGCACCTGCCCCTTCTTCACCGGGTCGCCCACCCGAACCAGGATCTTCTGGTTGATGCAGGTGGCGGCATTGGACCGCATGAACTTGCGGATGGGATAGATCCAGATGCCCTTCTCGGGATCGTGACGGAGTTTGCGCTTGCCCTCCGGCAGGGTGCCGTCCCGGGTGACGATGATCTGATTGCCGGAAACGGCGGCAACCCGGCCGGATTCCTGGGCGACGACCACGGCATGGGAGTCGCGGGCAACGCGCTCCTCCATGCCGGTGGCCACCAGCGGGGCCTCGGTCACGATCAGCGGCACCGCCTGGCGCTGCATGTTCGAGCCCATCAGGGCGCGGTTGGCGTCGTCGTGCTCCAGGAACGGAATCAGACTGGCCGCCACCGAGACCAGCTGCTTGGGCGACACGTCCATGTAATCGACCCGCTCGGGCTCCACGTCCACGAACTCGCCGCGGGCGCGGCACAGGACGCGTTCCTGCAGGAAGCGGCCCTTCTCGTCGATCGGCGTGTTGGCCTGCGCAATGAGGAACTGCTCCTCACGATCGGCCGTGAGATACTCGATCTTGTCGGTGACGCGGCCCTTCTCGACCTTCCGATAGGGGGTTTCGAGGAAGCCGAACTCGTTGACGCGGGCAAAGGTGGCCAGCGAGGCGATGAGCCCGATGTTGGGGCCTTCCGGCGTTTCGATGGGGCAAATCCGGCCGTAGTGCGACGGGTGCACGTCCCGCACCTCGAAGCCGGCGCGATCCCGGGACAGTCCGCCCGGGCCCAGCGCCGAAAGACGCCGCTTGTGCGTCAGCTCGGCCAGCGGATTGATCTGGTCCATGAACTGACTGAGCTGGCTGCGGCCGAAGAAATCGCGGATCACCGCCGAGAGCGCCTTGGGGTTGATCAGCTTCTGGGGCGTCATGGGTTCGACCGTCTGGTCGAACAAGGTCATGCGCTCCTTGACCAGCCGCTCGGTCCGCGAGAGCCCCACCCGGCACTGGTTGGCCAGCAACTCGCCCACCGTGCGCACCCGGCGACTCCCCAGGTGATCAATGTCGTCCAGGGTGCCGTCGCCCTTGCGCAGCCGGAGCAGGTACTTGGTGGCAGCCACCAGGTCTTCCTTGGTGAGGATGCGCACGTCGCCGGTCTTGAGGCCGAGCTTCTGGTTGATCTTGTAGCGACCCACGCGGCCCAGATCGTAGCGCTTGGGATCGAAGAACAGGCGCTTGATCAGGGCGCGGGCGTTCGCCGGAGTGGGCGGGTCCCCGGGCCGCAGCCGCCGGTAGATATCCTTGAGCGCCTCCTCCTCGTTTCGTGCCGGGTCCTTCTTGAGGCATTTGATGATAATGGCGTCGTCCACGGAGGTGTCGACCACCCGGATGCGCTGGACTCCCAGCTCGGCAATTTGCTTCAGGACGGCCTTGGACAGCGGTTCGAAGGCGCGGGCCACGATGAGATTGTTGGCCGGATCGACCACGTCGTTGACCAGGACCAGGTTGGCCAGGTCGTCGCGTTTCTCGGCCTCTTTGACGCTCAGTTCCTGGATGGTGTAAAACAGGCGCAGGATCTCCTCGTCGGTGCCCCGCGTTTTCTCGGCCCCGTCCCTGCCCTTGGCGGGCTCGGCATCCAGAAAGCTGATGGCACGGAAGAAGGTGGTGATGAGGAACTTGCGACGCCGCTTCTTGCGGTCGAGGTACACGTAGAGCAGATCGTTGGTGTCGAACTGGGCCTCGTACCAGGAGCCGCGGTCCGGAATGATGCGGTAGGAGTGCAGGGTCTTGCCGTTGGGATGTTGCGTGGCCTCGAAAGCCAGCCCCGGGGACCGGTGCAACTGGCTGACCACGACCCGTTCGGCGCCATTGATGACAAAGGAGCCCTGGGGCGTCATGAGCGGGATTTCGCCCATGAAGACCTTTTCTTCCTTGACGCTCTTGTTCTCCTCGCGCAGGCGGAAGGTCACGTAGAGCGGAGCCCCGTAGGTGAGGCCCTCCCGCAGGGCCTCCAGCCAGTCCATCTTGGGTTCGCCGATCTCGTACGATTCAAAGTCCAGGACGAACTTGCCGTCGTAGCTTTCGATGGGGAAGATCTCCTTGAACACGGCCTGCAATCCCACCGGCTTGCGCTTGTGGGGCGGCACGTCCTTCTGCAGGAACTCCTCGTAGGAGGTGATCTGCAGTTCAATGAGATTGGGCGGCGCGATCACTTCCCGGATCTTGCCGCAGTAAATACGTTCAGTCGCTCGTGATGGCATGATCGATCTTCCGCATGCTCCCGGTCCGGCACCCTGGAGACCGGGGTCCCACACCCGCACTACAAGTCGATTCCGACCGCGGGACCCTGACCGCCCGCGGCAAAACCGCTCCTCCCGCGCCCCTGCTCGAGGGCAGGGGACGGGGCGTCGGGCCCGGCAACCGTTGCCGGGCCAGGGCGGCGGCCCCGCGGGCCACCGCCCGCCCTTGGAATGCCGAAAGGTTACTTGAGTTCGACCTTGGCACCCGCTTCTTCCAGTTTCTTTTTGGCCGCCTCGGCCTCTTCCTTGGAGACGCCCTCCAGCACGGGCTTCGGGGCACCTTCCACCAGGGCCTTGGCGTCGGCCAGGCCCAGTCCGGCCTTGATCTCCCGGACGGCCTTGATGACCGGGATTTTCTTGTCCGCCGGCAGGGAGACCAGGACCACGTCGAAGGTGGTTTTGGCTTCCGCCGCCGGGGCCGCTGCAGCACCCGCGGCCGCCGCGGCCGGCGCTGCGGCCACCGCCACCGGCGCCGCTGCGCTCACCCCCCACTTCTCCTCCAGTTTTTTGACCAGCTCGGCGGCCTCAAGGACCGTCAGTTTGCTCAGTTCTTCAACCAGGTTTGCGATGTCAGCCATGGTTCCTCTCTCCTCGTCGCCACCCGTGGCCACAGGTGATTTCAGTTCACGGCCTGTGAACCGACGAGCGATGATGGTTCATACTTGCGTTTTGTTTCGAGCCCGGGCGGTTGTTCCCGCCCGGGAAATCCGCTCATCCTCATGAAGCGGAGGCGCCGCCTTCCTTGTCGATGCGGGCTTGCAGGACCCGCGCCAGCTGGGCGGCCGGCGTCTGGAGCAGGCGCGCCAAACGGGCCGCGGGAGCCTGTAACACGCCCAGCAATTGGGCCCGCAGGACCTCCAGCGGAGGCAACTCGGCCAGCTGCTCGATTTGAGCGGCCTCCAGCGCTTGATTGCCCAGATATCCGAAGCGAAGCTTCGGTTTGTCGAACTCGGCGGCGAAGGTCTTCAGCACCTTGGCCGCGGCGCAAATGTCCTGGCGACCGGTCACCACCGCCAATTGCCCCGTGAGTCGCGGCCCCAAATCGCCCAAACCGGCCTCGCGGGCGGCAATGCGGAAGATGGTGTTTTTGACGACGTGCAGCTCGGCCTGGGCCTTCGCCAGCCTCCGGCGCAATTCGGTCATCGCCGCCACATTCAGGCCGGTGTAATTGACCACGATGAAGTACGGGGAACCCTGCAACCGCTGCAGGTATTCCTGGGTGAGAGCTTGTTTTTCCGGGCGCATAGGGATGAGGTGCGTTGGGAGTTTTGGGCCTGGCGTTTCCTCCTAGACAGCGATGCCCAGTTCCTTGAGATCCAGCCGCACGGAGGGGCTCATGGTCGTGCTCAGCGCGCAACTGTGGAGGTACCGGCCGCGCAGACTGGCCGGCCGCGCCTTGACCACCGCGTCGATGACGGCCCTGGCGTTCTCCTCGATCTGTTCCGGCGTGAAACTGATTTTGCCGATGGCCACATGCAGGTTGCCCGTCTTGTCCACCTTGAACTCCACGCGGCCGGCTTTGACCTCGCGCACCGCCCGGGCGGTGTCATCGGTGACGGTGCCGGTTTTGGGATTGGGCATCAAACCGCGCGGGCCCAGCACCTTGCCCAGTTTGCGGACCTCGGTCATCGCCTCCGGAGTGGCAATGGCAACGTCGAACTCCGTCCAGCCCTCCTGACACTTCTTGATCAGGTCCTCGAACCCCACGTAGTCGGCGCCGGCCGCCCGGGCGGCATCGGCCGCCGGACCCGGCTTGGCAAAGACCAGCACGCGGATCTTCTTGCCCGTGCCGTGCGGCAGTGGGACGGTACCGCGCACCATCTGGTCCGATTGCTTGGGATCCACGCCCAGGCGGAAAGCCATCTCCACGGTCTCATCGAACCGTGCCCGCGGAAAGCGTTTCAACAGGTCAATGGCCGCCTTCAGCGGGTAGGTCTTCTTCGGATCCACCAGTTCCAGCGCCTTCAGATAACGTTTGCTCGGTTTCCGTGCCATGGTCATGGGATGCGGTCATGACGGACGCAGAGCGTCCTGCCGCACAGTTCAGGGTTCAGCCGACAATTTCGATGCCCATGCTGCGGGCCGTGCCGGCAATCATCCGGAACGCCGCCTCTTCCGAGTTGGCGTTCAAATCCTTGGCCTTGAGTTTGACGATTTCCATGATCTGTTGCCGGGTCACCTTGCCCACGTTTTCCTTGTTCGGGGCCTTGGAGCCGACGGCAATGCCGGCCGCCTTCTTCAACAGGGCCGAGGCCGGGGGCGATTTGGTGATGAACTTGAACGATTTGTCCTGGAAGACCGTGATGATGACCGGGATGATCATGCCGGCCTGGTCCTTGGTGGCGGCGTTGAACTCCTTGCAAAAGGCCATGATGTTCACGCCGTGCTGACCCAGGGCCGGTCCGACCGGCGGGGCGGGATTGGCCTGCCCGGCCGGAATCTGCAATTTGATGACTGCGGTGACCTTCTTTGCCATGCGTGTGCTCCCAATCTTGCGCCGACCTCTGTCCGGATGGACCTGCTCGGGCGCATCCGCCCCGGGGTCGGCCCGATTCTCAGGCCTTCTCGACCTGCCAGTACTCCAGTTCCACCGGCGTATTGCGGCCGAAGATGTTGACCACCACCTTCAGCTTGCCGCGCTCCGGCTCGATCTCCTGGATGACGCCGCTAAAGTTCAGGAACGGACCGTTGTTGATCTTGACGGTTTCGCCCACCTCGAAGTTGACCTTGGGACGCTCGGTTTCTTCCGAGGCGGAAATCTGGGCCTTGATCTGCTCGACCTCTTCGTCCGGGGTGGCCTCGGGCCGGTCCCCGCTTTCGCTGGCGAATCCCAGGACTCCCTGGGTCTCTTTGATGAAGTAGTAGGGCCGCGGCAACAGCTGGTCCTGATCATCGAACAGGACCATCCGGACGAAGACGTAGCCGGGCCAGAGTTTGCGCATCGAAACGGTTTTCTTCTGGTTGCGGACCTCGACCACCCGTTCCATGGGGACCAGCACCTCATGGATGTAGTCGGTCAATTCCTCGGTCTTGGCCCGCTTTTCGATGCTTTCCTTGACCTTCTGTTCCTGGCCGGCCAGCGTGTGCAGGATGTACCACCGGGGTCGCATGGAGTCCTCGGGCTCAGCCCATGATGTGACGGGCGAACAACGCAAACACAAAATCCACGGCCGCGGTAAACAGCCCCAGCAACAACGTGGCCACGGCCACCACCAAGGTCGAGCCCTTCAGCTCGTCCCACGTGGGCCAGGTGCACTTGCGCAGCTCTTCCCGCGTCTCGCGAATGTACGTGGCCAGTCGGGCGATGTAGCCGAGGTACCACAGCACCCCGAACACCGCCCCCAGGACGGCCAACCAGATCAAGGTTTTGGTCAATTCACTCACGTCTCAGCCCTGGCGGAGAGGGAGGGATTCGAACCCCCGTCGGGCTTGCGGCCCGAAGCGGTTTTCAAGACCGCCGCATTCAACCACTCTGCCACCTCTCCGGGAAATCGGTTGGCAGGGCGGGAGGGACTCGAACCCCCAACCAACGGTTTTGGAGACCGCTACTCTACCAATTGAGCTACCGCCCTGCACTCCGGCGCGGTGACGGCCCACCGGAAGCGTTCCCCACCGGGAACCGGCCGGGGGACGCCCGTGACCCGACCGCTTCATTCGATGATCTCGGTCACGCGGCCGGCGCCGATGGTGCGGCCCCCTTCCCGAATGGCAAAGCGCTGGCCGCGCTCCATGGCAATCGGCGCAATGACCTTGACCTCCAAATTCACATTATCGCCGGGCATCACCATTTCAACCTTCTCGCCCGTCAGCGAACGGATGTCCCGCACGTCGCCGGTCACGTCGGTCGTCCGGAAGTAAAACTGCGGCCGATAGTTCACGAAGAACGGCGTGTGCCGACCGCCCTCCTCCTTCGACAAGACGTAGACCTCGGCCCGGAAGTGCGTGTGGGGCGTGATGGAACCGGGCTTGGCCAGGACCATGCCGCGCTCGACCTCGTCCTTCTTGATGCCCCGCAGCAGCACGCCGACGTTGTCGCCGGCCTGGGCGCGGTCCAGAATCTTCCGGAACATCTCGATGTCGGTGGCCACCGTCTTGCGGGTCTCGCGCAAGCCGACGATCTCCACCTCGTTCATGCGCTCCAACACCCCGCGCTCCACACGGCCGGTCACCACGGTCCCGCGACCTTCGATGTTGAACACGTCCTCAATGCTCATCAGGAACGGCTTGTCCACCTCGCGGGTCGGCAGCGGGATGAACTCGTCAATGGCGTTGAGCAGTTCCTGAATGGACTTCTCGCCCTCCGGATCCCCGGCCAGGGCCTTCTTCGCACTGCCGCGGATGATCGGGGTCTTGTCGCCCGGGAAGCCGTACTTGGTCAGCAGATCCCGCAGCTCCATCTCCACCAGATCGAGCAGCTCGGGGTCGTCCACCAAATCCACCTTGTTCAGGTACACCACGATGGACGGCACACCGACCTGACGGGCCAGCAGAATGTGCTCCCGGGTCTGCGGCATCGGACCCTCGGCCGCGTCCACCACCAGAATCGCCCCGTCCATCTGCGCCGCACCGGTGATCATGTTCTTGATGTAGTCGGCATGCCCCGGGCAGTCCACGTGCGCGTAGTGCCGCTTGTCGCTCTCGTATTCCACGTGCGAAACCGCGATCGTCACCGTCTTGGTCTCGTCACGCACGGTGCCGCCCTTGGTGATTTCCGCATAGGTCTTCACCTGGGCCAGGCCCTTGCGCGCCTGCACGGCCACGATCGCAGCCGTCAGAGTGGACTTGCCATGGTCAATGTGACCGATCGTGCCGACGTTCACGTGCGGCTTGGTTCGCTGAAATTGCTCTTTAGCCATTGCGCTTGTTCCGTTGATTTGAGTCGTTGCCGTTGTTTCGACGAAAGCTGGAGCCCATGACCAGGATTGAACTGGTGACCTCGTCCTTACCAAGGACGCGCTCTACCGACTGAGCTACATGGGCTTCCGACCCAAGGTCTTCGCCGATGCCGGTCCGGGCTGCAAAAAACGACAATAACCCGCCGCCCCCGACCCGTCCCTGCACGGGCCCAAAGGGGCTGGCAAGCAGCTTCAGTCTTTTGCGGCCCTTTGACCAAGGCGGGAAACTACAAAGACCCCGCCCCCATGTCAACTGGCTTTTTGCAGGGCTTTCCCGCTGAAGCACCGCAGCGGGAACAACCCAAAATGCACCTTGAGTATTGCGCTTCGAGTATATTGGCGGCCGTCGAGAATGCAAGCCCCCTCCGGTCAAGCCGCGCGCCTCCCACAAGGCGGCCGAACACGCCCCGCCGCCCGCTCCCAAGATCGAGGTCTCGTTTCGAACTTCCAGCGGGCGGTCCAAGCCACAAGCAATCCCGTCTCCAGCGTCCCCGTACCGTGGTCCGTGGTGCCTTGCCCGGATCCACCGCTTCCCAAGATCTGGCGAACCCTCGCGGCGCCTGCGCGGCCTCGCATCCCTTTTTACGGCGCCTTTCTGGCAACCAACGCCTTTATGCGCCCGCACTCCAAGACAACCTTTTCCCGGCAAAGCGAGCCCGGCTTCGTGCCTACCTGCAACCTCTGGGCAATTGACCACACTGATGCAATCAGTTGACCGGTACGGCAATTTTTCCGACGGCTTGCACGCCATTCCCCCACCCCCGCAGCGCCGGCCCCGCTTCATTCCCCTGCAAAGGGCGGTCGATTCAGCCGCGCCTCAAGGGAGTGCGTCCATGCTCCCGCCCCGGGCAAGTCGCTTGGCACGGCGCCCCACACTCCCGGGCAGGTCGTCCAAAGGAGAGAAAGAATTCAGGTGGCCGGCGGGAGGGCACCTCCGCGATTCCCAGGGCCAGGCTGAAGCCGCCGCCACAGCTGCGAGACACCTCGCCGAGTCACCATCTCGTAGCGGTTCGTCAACCAGCTCACGAACACCGGTTCCACCAGCTCCACATTCTCTTCCAGGATCAGCCATTCGACCTCGTAAGCGTCCAGGTACTCTGTGATTTGCGACCAGGTGATCTGTCCGCTCCAGAACCGCTTGCGTGGCACGATCAAAAGCTCCGGCGGCGGCAGCATCCGGCAGTGCGCCAGCTCCGGATAATGATGGGGCGCAGCATAACACCAACGGCCTTTCTGCGGAGCCTCCTGCAAGTGCCGCAAAAGCACTGGATCCAGGCGACTTTCCGGCAAGCCCCTCGAGCCCCACAGGGTGTACGGCACCGCGGCGCCGAAACCAACCCAAAGGGCCCCCAATGACGAAAGGACCAGGATCGACCAACCGACCCCGAAGCTGCGCAGTCGACCCAAACCCATGCCCGGCGACGCGCTTCCGGCGGGTTGGGGCGGTTCAGTCCACCAATCCCGCAGAACGCGGGCGGCCTGGGCGGCCGCCAATGCCCCCAGCACGGTCAAGGGGACCGCGAAGTGGTGTTCGTAATACGGCCACCAGGGATACGCCACCGCCTTGAACACGAACGCGCCAAGCCACGCGCCCACTGCAAACATGCCCACCGGCGGCCAGCCCAGGCGCATTACCGTCCACAATCCAAAAACCCCCGAGGCCAACATGACCGGATGCGAAGTTCCCAAGAGCGGGACCGGATACCTTTCGAAGGTTGGATCGGTCATGGCACCGGCCCGCGCCGCCCAGTGCGATCCCAGCAACCACTCCCAACGAAAGGACGGCGAAATCCACGCCAGCGCCGCGAAGGCTGCGCCCCAGCCGAGGAGCCAGGGCCCCAACAACTGCAGCGACTTCCGCCACCCGTAAAGCCGCAGAACCAGCAGGGCCAAACCCGGCGCCACCACCGCCGCGGTGAATTTGATGTGCAGGGCTGCTGCCATGACGGCGCCCGAGATCACCGCCCGGCCCCAACCCGGGGGACCGTTCGCACGGGCCAGCAATCCTGCGGAGACCACCGCCCACGCCAATGCGGGCGGCTCCAACACGGCGCTCACGCTCATGGGCAAGGTCCAATAACTGCCTGCCCAGAGCAGCGCCCCGAACGCCAAACCCGCAAAGCCCAGGTGACTTCTCCCCATCCAGGCCACCGCCGCCCACATGGCCCCTACTGACAACACCGTAAACAACCGAGGGATCCACGGTCCTTCCCCGAACCACCGACACAACGCCGCGTTGAGGAGAGTGTGCAACCAGGGTTGATCGTTCCAAACGCGATGGAGCAAATCCGGGTGCTGCAGGGCGTAGTGGATCTTCCCCAGCTCCCACCCGTCGTCAACCACAACCCTCCAAGAGTTCCAGCAGGCCGCGTACGCGGCCCCGAGGACCGCAAGGATTACCAAGGGCCCCCCTCTTACGGCGCCCTGTCCGTTCCCGCTCATTCACCCGTCCGAGCCGAACGCCAGCTCAACACCCCCACCAGGAAAAACCACGTCGCCAAAGCCGTCCGCCACTCCTCCTCCTGCTCCCGCAACCAACTGATCCACGAGCGCAGGCCGGCCAGGCACGGACAGGGAACGCCGCCGGGTGTTTCCAGGAACTGCCAGGCCAGAAAGCCTGCGCCCACGGCGCTCAGCACCAGGCTTCCGGCCGGGTTCGGCAGGACCAGCACCAGAGCGCCCGCGACGAGTTCCCCCGCCCCCTGCCACCGCGCCCAGCGCTCCCACTGGGCCACGGAATCCGACGACAGCTGCAATTGCTCCCCCTCACCCCGTCCCACCCCCACCAGTTTGGCGGCGCCCAACAACAGCAAAACCAGCGCAGCCAGTACGAGCACCGGTCGCACCGCCCTGCCACCCGATTGCGCAACTTTTGCCGCTTCGTCCATGAAACCAACTTGTCGTCAGGCTTGCGCCGAAGGGGCCGCCCTCTTTTGCCTGCGCGGTCCCCTGGCGATTCCCGCCGCCTCAGGTGCCGTGCTTCCGGGCCCACCAACGTTTTCCGGTGCCCCAGAACACCATGGCCACCCCCACTCCCAAGACTCCCACCAGGATCCAACGCCGCCAATTCTGCCATGGCATCAGGTCCGGCAGGGGCTCCTCGGGCCCGAAGTCCCCGCCCGGCCCAAAGCCGCGAGCGATGATTTGATGCGTGACTCCGTTGGAAGTAATCGAGAACCGATCCAAGGGCTCGGTCCGTTTTCGAAACATCTCCGGGAAATACCCATCCGGCGCCGACGGATCCAACCCGAATTCAATCTTGTCCAGATAGTTCGTATGTCGCAGGAGCCCTTCTCGGAAGTCCACCTCTTCCACCACGTACTGCCATGGGAGAAACGATCGCTCCGAAAGATACGTATACGTGACGCGAAACACGTTCGAGGATCCCTCCCGCCATCGCACGGCCTCGCAGACCAGTTCCAGTGGCCGCCCTCGCTCATCCCAGCGAGTGATTCGTCCCTTGCCCCCGGGATGCGCGAGAACCCCCTCCACGGGTTCCACCTCGAATTCGACTTCGTTCCGCCATCGCAGCGGTCCCCAGCCCAGCGGATCCAACCCCAACCGCAAGTCACCCAGCAACTTGGCGTCCATGAAAGCTCTCATTACGTGATATTCTCCCTGCCCCCCAGCCGTGTTCGTGCGGAATGACACGTGCAGGGCTTTGTGATCCTCGAACAAGGCCCAGTAATAGTCACGATTGCGGCCTTCGATCAGTTCCAGTCCGGGGAGCACGGGCTTGAACCCCACCTTGCCACCCCGGAGGAGCACGATGTGCCCCTTCTCGGTCCCGAACCACCGGCAGTACCAACCCTCCGGTTGCCAGGCGGCCTCGAAGCGTTCCAACAAGAAAATTCGGGGCAGGTAGATGGCCGGCTTGTCCAGCGTGTCAGAAACCGCGTGCCGAATCCACGACCGGGATCGCCGGTAGCTCACGTACTTCACCCATGGGGTCTGGGCCAAATAGTTCCGGAAGGCGGTCCCGGGATCCGTTTCCGAAAAAGGGTGCCCGTCCGTCTCTGCAGCAAACAGCCAGCACGCCTCGAGTCCGGTCACCGCGACCAACATCCAGCAAACTCCCTGCGTCCGTTTCATGGCCGCCATGCCTCCGTTTTGGTCCGACGTCCTGTCACCCGCCCCTAAAAAGCATAGAGCGGCTCGGCGCTGCGGGTCGAGCCAGACCACCCCGCCATCCGCTGCCGCTCGCGCAACCCTCGGGCGGTCATTTGGTGAGGCCGGCTCCGCGCGACCCCACCGGCCAGGCCCCGGAGCTCTTTAGCTCCACTCCCGGCAACCCTCTCTGCCCGAATACCTGCTTGACCGCGTGGACCCCTGGCGTCCCTCCCCCAGCTCGCACTCTCTGGACCGGTACAGCAAACGCCCGCCACCCTGCCCGTCGGGGCGGCAATACCCAACCCCTGGCCGACCCGCCCTCATCAGCCCTTGGGCGGCTGCCATTCCGCCCGCCGCCCTGCCGGCCGGGCGTTCCCGACCTGGGCAGTGCTGCAAGGCGCCGCTCCGCCAGCGAATCGTTGTCAAGTGGCTCCTGTTATGGATTCTGGCATCTGTCACCGGTCACGTATGCCACTGTGTACGCACCGCGATAGTCCTGCACGCTCGGGCACCAGTACGCGCAGCCCAGCGCCCCCGTGGTGAAAAAGGATGTCCACCCCCAACTTCCTGGTGGCGCGGTGCGGACGAACGGGTAGTTAGGCGTGTGTTCGGCCAGGGTGCATGTCTCACCTCCGAAAATGGCCGTGGGTGGGCAGTCTCTCAAGTACGGCATGTAGCAAGCGACCGCTGTAGCTGCGCCGAACACCCAGGCGGCAAGTACAGCCGCCGGGGTGTGAATGAATCGAGCCAGGCTCCATGGGCTTGTGCGAACTCTCATGGGCGTTTTCATGCCCCTACTAAAGCCAAAAAAAAAAAAAAAAGTTGTCAAGAGCCCATGAAGGTGCCGGCGCCCCTTCGGCCTGCGGCAGGGCAGAACGGAACGAGGTCGACCCGAGTTGCAGGGCGCTCGAAGAACCGTCCCCAACGGGCCGCAGGCAAACGTTTCGCGTTGTTATGCCGAGACCGATCCCTCCCTGTGAAGCAGGCACATCGAGGACGACACCAAGAACCTCCCAACGCCACCACCAAACGACGCCCTTCTCCCGAGAAACAGCGAAAGCCCCGTCCAAACCAATGGATCTCCTGTCAGGGTCTTCAGGGTCGGCGGCTCCCACCGCGGGAGAAACCCCGGGCAATGGCACGGAAATACTTGCGTACCGTGGCAAGGGCCCCATGTTAGCGCCGCGCTCCGGCCAAACCGCGGGCAACCCTTGCTGCGGTTCGGAGAAACGGCCGATGCAGACAGTTTCGCAGCAGGGCAGGCATGACCGGGCAAAAGCCCCGGAACGCGGAGGAAAACCGGAGGGGAAAGGTGGTGAAGACATGAGCGACCTGGATTTGCAACGACTCGAGCGGCGTCCCGGCGTGGCGCCCTGGCGCCTTGCGCTGGCGCAGAAAGTGGAATCGGCTCCGGCCCAGTGGACGATCACGGCGCTGATCGTGATCAATGCCGTGGTGCTGGGTTTGGAAACCAGCGCCCGCGTGCGTGAACTTTGGGGACCGTGGCTGGTCGCGGTGGACCGCGCCTGCCTGACGGCGTTTGTGATCGAGTTGACGCTCAAATTGGCGGTGTATCGCGGGCTTTTCTGGCGCAATCCGTGGAACTGGTTCGACGCACTCGTTGTGGGCATTGCTCTGGTTCCCCAGGCCGGGGCCTGGTCGGTGCTCCGGTCGCTCCGTGTCCTGCGGGTGCTGCGGCTGTTGACCGTGGTACCGCAGTTGCGAAAGGTGGTGGCGGCCTTCCTGCATGCCATTCCGGGGCTGTTGGGGGTGATCGCCGTCATGGCGATTTTCTTCTATACCGCCGGCGTGCTGGCCACCACGCTCTTCGGCGGCACGCATCCCCAATGGTTCGGCACGCTGGGCAAGAGCCTCTACACGTTGTTCCAGATCATGACGCTGGAGAGCTGGTCCATGGGGATCGTGCGGCCCGTCATGGAGAGCCACCCCTGGGCCTGGGCGTTTTTTGTGCCGTTCATCGTGGTGGCCACCTTTACCATCCTGAACCTGTTCATCGGGATCATCGTCTCGACCATGCAGGAGCTGGCCACGCTGCCGGATCCGTCCCAGCCCACGGAGGAGATCAAGGCGATTCTGGCGCGGGTGGAAGCGGATCTGAAAACCGTGCGACGGGAAGTGGAGCGCTGGCAACTGACACCGGAGTGACCCGACCGCCGCGGCACGGGAGCCCTGCGGAACGGGCGGAGGGAAGGGGTTTCCGAGGGGGATCCGCAACTGCCGGCGCCGGCTGCCGACGGTACCTGATTCGGGCCTGCGGTGGCGATCCGGAAGCACCGGGCGGTCGCGTTCTACACACGCGTTCCGACTTTTTGACCTTGAGTCCCTTGTTTGGCTTCGGAAAGAACCGATGTTCGCATTCCGATGACCCGGGTCGGTCGGTCCCCTGCGCCGCGGCACGGGACCGGCCATAGCAGGCGACCGGTGGCGGCGGCACGGGGCCAGGGCTCACGGAGTTTTGAGAAAAGGAATCGCGCTCGGGCGGGCCGGGAGGCACAGTAAGGCAGCCGTCCATCGGGACAGTCCGGGAGAAGGTCGACCGTTGTGGAGCGGGTGTCCGTGATCATGCCGGTGCGGAACGAGGCCGCCTCGATCGAGTCGGCCGTGACATCGGTTTTACAGCAGGACTGGCCGCCCGAGGCGCTGGAGATTTGCGTGGTGGATGGAAGGTCCACGGACGGCACGCGGGAAAAAATCATGGCCCTGGCGCGCCGCGACGCCCGGGTCCGACTGCTGGACAATCCCCGCTGCATCATTCCCGCGGCGTTGAATCTGGGCCTGCGCGCGGCCCGGGGGCCCTGGATCGCACGGCTGGACGGACACGGTTCGTGGCCCCCGAATTATTTGCGCGAATGCACGGGCTGGTTGGAGCGAACATCCGGCCTGGCGGTGGCGGGCGGGGCCTGGGATTGCGTCGGCCATGGCTGGCTGGGCTCGGCGATTGCGCGTGTCGTCAGTTCACCGCTGGGCATCGGCAATGCCCGGTACCGCACCGTGCCCTCCCAGGAACCGGCCCGGGCCGTGGACAGTGTCCCGTTTTGGGTGGCGCGCCGCGAGGTCTTCGAGCACGTCGGTCTGTTCCGCGAAGATTTCCCGTGCCACGAGGACTACGAATTCAACTACCGACTGCGACGGGCCGGGGGACAGGTATGGCTTTTGCCCTGGGTGCGTGCCCGTTACCGGGTCCGGCCCACGCTGGGCCGGCTGGCGCGGCAATACCTCCGCTACGGCCATTGGAAGGGGCGGTTTCTGGCCACGGCACCGGGGTCGGTGCAGCCGCGCCATGTCATCCCGCCACTATGGGTGGCGATTAGCCTGGTTCTGGCCGGGGCCGCCGCGGCCGGGCCTGGTGGCCGTCCGATGGCGGCGGGGTGGGCGGCGCTCTACGGCGCCTACGTGGCAGCCGCCTCGGTTCGGCTGACGTGCGGCCGAAAGCCGGCGGACTGGGACCTTCGCAGTGTGGCGGTGTTGCCGGTGGTGCTGTTGCTGGTTCATGCCTGTTGGGGGCTGGGCGTCTGGAGCGGTTTGTTGCGGGGCCCGGTGCGGGGGGCGCCCCCGGGATGGCCGGGCTCGAGCACGGAGCCGGCCCGACTGGAAACGGGCTCCGGGGCGACCGCCGACTCCAGCAGCGGTGACCGGGCGACTTGCCACTGACAGCGGCCCGGCGCAGTCTTTTTCGATGGTCGCGACCATGATGTCCGCATTGTCCCCGGTCATGAAAGCCGCAGGGTCCGGGCGACACCCCGGGCGGCGTCCGCCGTGGCTGCCCGAGTTGCTGGCGCCGGCGGGCGATTGGGATTGCGTGCGCGCCGCGGTGGAGAACGGCGCGGACGCCGTCTATTTCGGCCTGCAACGTTTCAACGCGCGGATGCGGGCGCGAAACTTCCGGGTCGAGGAACTGCCGGCACTGATGGAGTGGTTGCACCTGCGCGGGGTTCGGGGCTACGTCACCTTCAACACCCTCGTGTTCGAGGAGGAACTGCCCGAAGCGGAGGTGCAGCTGCGGGCGATGATGGCCGCCGGGGTGGACGCGGTAATTGTGCAGGACGTGGGCGTGGCCCGGCTGGTGCGCATGCTTTCAACGGATTTTCCGATGCACGCGTCCACGCAAATGACGGTGACGAGTGCGGCCGGGGTGCGACTGGCTCGCGAGCTGGGCTGTCAACTGGTGGTGCTGGCGCGGGAGTGTTCGGTGGCGGACATCGAGCGGATCCAGGCGGAGTTACGGGCCCACGGAGGCGCCGGCGGGGTGCCGCTGGAGGTGTTTGTGCACGGGGCGTTGTGTGTGGCCTATTCGGGGCAATGTTTGACCAGCGAGTCGCTCGGCCAACGCTCGGCCAACCGGGGCGAGTGCGCCCAGGCCTGTCGGTTGCCCTACCAACTGCTGGCCGACGGTCAGCCGGTGGACCTGGGGGATCGGCAGTATCTCTTGAGCCCGCAGGATCTCATGGGGCTGGAGCTGCTCCCCCAACTGGTGCGGGCCGGCGTGGCGTCATTGAAAATCGAAGGGCGCCTGAAGTCGGCAGAATACGTGGCCAATGTCACGGGCGCCTATCGCGAGGCTCTGGATCGACTGGCCGAACTGGCGGAGCAGCCGGAGGCGTTGCCCGACACGTGGCCCGTTTCGCCCGAGACACGCTATCAGCTCGAGATGGCCTTCTCGCGAGGGCTCTACACGGGCTGGCTGCGCGGCATCGACAACCAGGCGCTCGTCCATGGGCGGTTCGGAAAAAAACGCGGGGTGTACCTGGGTGAGGTCGTGCGTGTGGAACGGGAGGCGGTCATCCTCCGCCAATCGGGCCCGATTCGACCGGGCGACGGCGTGGTCTTCGACGCCGGGCAACCCGAGCTGCGCGAAGAGGGGGGCCGCGTGTATGCCATCGAGCCGGTCAAGGCAGCAGACCCGCAGCTCGGTCTGATCCGGCTTCGGTTCGGGCCGGGAACCATTCGCTGGCAACGGGTGCGCGCGGGGCAAAAGGTTTGGAAGACCGACGATCCGGCCCTGGACCGGTTCTGGCGCGAGACCTACGCAGGGCCCGCGCCCCGATACCTCCGACCCTTGCGCATGCAGGTGGCGGGCCGGGCAGGCGAGCCGCTGCGCCTGCGCGTCGAAGACGAACTCGGACATCGCGTTGAATTGGCGTCGGCGATCCCGCTCGTGCTGGCCCGGCAGCATCCCCTGACCGTGGAGCGGCTTCAGGAACAATTGGGTCGCCTGGGCGGTACGCCGTTTTACCTGGCAGAGTTGGAAAGCACGCTGGAGGGGGATCTTTTGCTGCCCTGGAGCGAGCTGAACCGGTTGCGGCGGCAGGCCGTCGAGGAGCTGGAACGGCGCCGTCGTCAGCCGCCCCGGTGGACCGTGCGAGCCGAACCCGTGGTGGCCCCGGCCAGTCAACGGCCGGCTCCGGAGGTTGATCGTGCCCGATCGGTCAACCGGCCGCCGGAGGACGCGGCGACGTTGCTCGTTTTGGTGCGGTCGCTGGCCCAGCTCGAGGCCGCCCTGGCCCGGGGCGTTGGCACGATCTACTGCGAGCTGGAGAACCCCAAACAGTATCGGATCGCCGTCGAAGCAGTGCGAAACCACAACGCCTCGCACGCTTGTTCCGCAACCCTCTGGGTGGCCGGGCCACGAATCACGAAGCCGGGAGAGGAATGGATTCTGCGTCAGGTGGCCTCCTGCGGGGCCGACGGTTTTCTGGTGCGCAACCCGGATCAATTGGCGTGGTTCGCCGGACAATGCTGCGTGGGAGATTACACGCTCAACGTGGCCAACCACCTGGCCGCGGAATATTTCCTTGAAAAATTCGGATTGGAACGGCTGACGGCCAGCTACGACCTGGACGCCCGCCAGTTGGCGGCCCTGGCCCGCGTGTTGCCCCCCGGACGCCTGGAAGTCACGATTCACCAACACATGCCCATGTTTCACATGGAGCACTGCGTGTTCTGCGCGTTCCTCTCCACCGGCCGGGATTACCGGGATTGCGGACGGCCGTGCGAGCGTCATGAGGTCCGATTGCGGGACCGAGTGGGCATGGCGCATCCGGTGAAGGCCGATGCGGGATGTCGCAACACGGTGTTCAACGCGCGCGCCCAAACCGGTGCCGAATTCGTCGATCTGTTGAAGGAGGTCGGCGTGCGCCATTTCCGGGTGGAGTTCCTCGATGAGGGACCGGAGGAGGTGCACCGCACCCTCACGCGATACCAGCAACTATTGCGCGGGGAGATTCGCGGAGAAGAGCTCTGGCGGGAACTGCGGCTGGTCCATCAGCTCGGTGTGACTCGCGGAACCTTGCTGCGGCACTGACCTCAAAAAGCCCTTCTGCGCTCCGTGCCTTCACCTCAGGCGGTCGGGTACTCCATCGCCGCGTGCAGCGGGAGGCTTGGAACGTGCCGGCCACGCCCCCCTCAGCATGCTCGTCCGCCGGGCTGTCCGGCTCCCGACGCACCGGAACGGCGAGTCTGCCGGGCGGCCGTGTTCAAGCGGAGGCTGACCCGGTCACGGCCGGCGGGACCGAAGCCGACGAGGGCGGGGATGCTCCCGGAGGCGGTGCAGGCACAGTTGGAGGCGGACTTCCGGCTGGCGGGACAGCTTTGGCCTTGGGCCGGCCCAGGAAGAAATACAGCAGCGCTCCCAGGGCGTGGGTGAGACAAACCACCACCACCCAGGCGATGCGTTCGCCATCGGTCAGTCCCTTGTTTCGCAGGGCGTGGATCAACATCCACAGCCAAAAGGCGAACAACAACACTCCCAGCAGCAGGAAGAAACCCCACGCCAGGAACAGGACAAGCTCGGCTGCTCCGAGCGCGATTTGGGCGAGGAACATGGGATTCATAGGTTACGAGCCAGGTTGTGCAGGGGTGGCCTGCGGTTGATTGGTTGACGTCGATCCGGTGGTCGGCCCGGCCGGGGACGGCGCGGAGGCTTCCCGCAGGACCGGGACCTGTTGGAGCAGTTTCTCCAGCTTGATGCCGGTGAGGCTTTCGACGACGGGCGGCAGCTGGCTGAGGATCTGGGTGACGTCGCTGGTCAGCTTGCTGGCGCCGCCGCCGGGGCCGGGCCCGGCATTGATGATCACGATTTTCTCGGTCTTGCTGAGCGGCTCGCTGATCTTCGCCGCCAGCTCGGGCAGGCCTTTCATGATCAGGTCGATCACGGCGGCCTGGTTGTATTGGCGGAAGGCTTCGGCCTTCAGACGCATGGCCTCGGCCTGGGCGCGGCCCTGGGCCTCGATGACCTCGGCTTCGGCCAGACCGCGGGCCTTGTTGGCCTCGGCCTCCGCTCGACCAGTGGCCTGAATGACCTCGGCCTGGGCCAGACCCGTGGCCTTGGTGGCGGCGGCCTGACCCGCAGCCTCGGTTTCCAACTGATACTTGCGCGCATTGGCCAGGGTTTCGACACGGTACCGTTCCGCGTCGGCCGGCCGCTGCACCGTGGCTTCCAGTTCGCGTTGTTTGCGTTTGATCTCCTGTTCTTGCAGCTCGATCTGCTTTTGTTTCTCGACGATCTGGACCTGAACCTCCTCGGCCTTGACCAACTGACCGGTTTTGAACTTCTGCAGGTCGTAGGCCAGGTCCGCCTCCGCCCGCTTGCGGTTGACGTCCGCCTGGAACTCGGCCACGCGCATCTGATAATCGCGCTGGGCCTCGGCGATTTTGGTTTCGGCGGCGAACTTGGCCTCCTGGCCGGCCTGCTGGGCCTGCGCACTGCGGATCATGGCGTCGCGATCCGCCTCGGCCTGGGCAATGACGGCGTCGCGTTTGACCTGGGCAATGCGCGGTTTGCCCAGAGCGTCCAGATAGCCCTGGTTGTCGCGAATGTCGCGGATGGTGAAGCTGACGATGCCCAGGCCCATGTTGGCCATGTCGCCGGCGGCCACTTCCTGCACCTTGGCCGCAAAGGCGTCGCGGTTCTGGTAGATGTCTTCCACCGTCATCGTGCCCAGGATGGCACGCAGATGTCCTTCGAGCGTTTGGGTGGCGATGTTCTTGATCTCGTCGACGCCCTTGCTGAGGAACTGTTCGGCAGCCGTGGCGATGGAGATGTCGTCGCCCTTGACCTTGATTTGGGCCACGCCGTCCACTTTGACGGGGACGCCCTTGACCGTGTAAACCTCCGGCGTGACCACGTCGATGGTCATGAGTTCGAGCTTCAGAACATCGACTTTTTCCAGCACGGGCCACACGAAGACGCCGCCGCCCTTGACGATGCGATAGCCCACTTCGCGCACCGTGCCGTCCGGATCCACCACCTTGCGTTTGCGGCCGGATATGATCAGCACTTCGTTGGGTCCCACCTTGGTGTAACGGCGGGCCCAAATGGCCAGGAACAGGAAGAAGACCACCAGGACGGCGCCCACGCCGATGATCACGGTGGACCATCGAGCGTCCACAGCCATCCACAGTCCGGGCAGGGGCAACGATTCCATGCGAGGATTCCTCAGGAGATGGGCTCGACGTAAAACAGGGTACCGACCATGCGGGTGATCCGCACCGGCCGACCGGCGGGGATGGGCACACCGCCCTCGGATCGAGCCGGGGCAGAATAGCGCGTGTTGGCGATGACATAGGCAATCTCGCCCACGCCATCCGCCGGAATGGGGGTGATCACCGAAGCGGTCGAACCGATGACCTGCGCGACGCGCGCCTCGCTGGAGGCCTGCGTCCTGCGGAACATCGCATTGAAAAACCAGAAGGTTAACCCGGCAATCACCCCGCCCGAGGCGGCCGCCAGCGGCGCGCTCACCCACACGCTGCTGGTGGCGTCAATCCGCGAAAAGATCAGTCCCGCCGCGCCAAAGGCCGTCACAAAACTCGCCAGCACGGTCGGGCTGAAAAAGGACACCCCGGGCAGGCCACTGTCGGAAAACCCCGCCTCGGCATGCCCGCCCGTGCCCACTTCCCCGTCCCCGCCGAAGATGTGACCGAAGATCGCGCTGAGGATCGAGAACATCAGCCCCAGGACCAGGCAGGCGCCGTAGATCCATGTGTCCATACGATCGGCTGTGCTCCGCAGTTCAAGGGGCAGTTAACGCCGACCCCTTCACTCTGGCAAGTGCGAAAGGGCCTGGCCATGAAGAATGGGGCATTCCCTTTCGACAGCTCCGGATTCAGGGATCCCAATGAAAATGTCCCTCTTCTCCCGGCTTTCCCGTCTCGGGGACGCCCGACATTTCGCCCGGCATTCAGGCTGCCCAGAACCAAAGCGCGCCTGGGCGGAACCTCTTGCGGCCTTCGCAGCGAGCCCCCAAGGGCGTGGCTCAGTCGGGTTGACCAGCCCGGCGCACCGGCCGCAACGAACGGAACTCGATCGGCCCGTGCGGCGCAGGTCCCACTGGCCGCGCCCATCGGCGCCGGCCCGTCTGGGCCCGACTTCGCCGTTTCCTCCAAACCCGCCTCATGGACCTGGCGTCCGCGTCGTCCGGGGGCTGCTCCCCGCGTTTTGCCCTCCGCGCGTTCGCCGCGGCTGATCCCGGCCGGGCGGTGCATCACCACACAGTCCGGCATTGGACCTTGCCCCGGAGGAGCACCCGGGCCCAACCTGCCTCGCAAAACGTAACCGCTTGCCGCGTCGCGGCTCAGCGTAGCTGTCAGAAAACAGGGACTCGTATGAAAGCACTTTGCAGGTTGTTGGGTGCGGTCGGGTGGCTTGTGACGGTTGCCGGATACACCGCGCCGGGAGATCCGGGGCAATGGCCCACACAACCGTTGACCCTGGCGGATGCGTTGAATCTTGCCTTGGAGCAAAATGCCGAGGTGCGCAAGGCGCGCCAGGACCTGGAAGCGGCCACCGGGGTGGCCATCCAAACACGGGCCGTGGTCATCCCCAAGCTTCAGGCCACGGCCCAATACACGGCACGCGACGCCGGGGGTGTGGAACAGTTTCCCGTGGTCGGCCTGCCCATTCAAATCCCCAACGAGGCCTGGTCGGCCGGTGTGCGCCTGGTGCAGAGCGTTTATGAGGGCGGTCGACTCCGCTCGGCGTGGCGCTCTGCCCGGCTCACCGAGCAACAAGCCCGGGCCGCCTATGATACCGCAGTGGCCGACACGGTACTGGCGGTGCGCACCGCGTACGCTGATGTGTTGCTGGCAGCGGAGATGGTCCGGGTCCATCAAGCCTCCGTGGAGTTGCTGGAGGAGGAACTGCGACAGACCCGGCAACGATTCGAGGCCGGCACCGTGCCGCGGTTCAATGTGCTGCGGGCGGAAGTGGAACTCGCGAATGCCCGGCCCCGACTGAGCCGGGCCCGAAACAGCCTGCGCATTGCCAAACAAAACCTGGCGCACCTGCTGGGCTTCGACGTCCCCGCCGGATTCTCCGAAGATCTGCCGTTGGAACTGGCGGATCGCCTGGAGCCTCCCCCCGGCCTGCCGGAGCTGAACGCAGCCCTCCGACAGGCCCTGGAACATCGCAGCGAGCTGGCCGTGTTGCGTCATGCCGAGGCACTGCAGGCCGAATCGGTCCGCCAGGCCCGGGCCGCCTTCAAGCCCGCGCTGGAACTGTTCGCCGGCTATGATGCCCACAGCCCCAACTTCCGGGACGAGCTCGATCGGGTCATCGATGGATGGGTCGTGGGGGCGCAAATGCGATGGAACCTGTTCGACGGGGGGCTTTCCCGCGGCAAACTTGTCGAGGCCCGCGCCCGCCAGGCGCGCGCGCAAGTCGAGATCGAAGACGCGCAGCGTCGCATCGAACTGGAGGTTCGCACCGCCTATTCGCGGCTGGTGGAGGCTCGCGAAGTCCTGCAGTCCACCCTCAAGGTCCAGGAACAAGCCGAGGAAGCCCTGCGCCTGGCCCAAGCACGGGCCTCTGCGGGAACGGGCACCCAACTCGATGTGCTGAGTGCACAGACCGCCCTGACCGAAGCCCGATCCATTCACGCCCAGGCCCTTCGCGACTTCGTGGTGGCCCAGGCCCGGTTCGAACGCGCCATCGGACAGCCCCGTGACGTGGAAACAAACCCATGAAACCGCGGCTCGCCGCAGGGCCGAGATCCCTGCCCGCGGCCTCCACGCACGCGGGACATGGCGTTCGAGTTCGCCCCCTTCGAGATCTCGAGACCCGGCAAGCTCGCGTGGGCTCGACCTCCGGGCTCGATGGCGCCGAACCTGTGGGCAACGGTTCGCGCCCCCGAGTCTGTCTCATGCTGTGCCGGATCTTTGCCCGTCGGTGGGAGGCGAAGGTCCTGGTGCGGTTGTTTTTCAAGGTCCGAAGCGCACTCTCAGTCGGTAGTACCGCTGCGACGCCTCGCCGGCCTCGTCTTCAATGCGCAAAGTCTGCCGGTCCGGTTGCGGCCCCAGTACGCGGAGAACCTGCCAGGGACCTTCGATCCGATCCGCCCCCCACAACTCATACACACGGCCGGGCTGGGCTTCGAACTCAAGCAGGATGAAGTCACCCGATCGTCCCAGGCCTTCCAGACGCAGGAGCGATGTCGAATCCCGCGGATGCGTCCCCGCCACATACTCTTGCGCGTTGGTCATGCCATCGCCATCCGGGTCTCCCGCGGCTCCATCCTCGCCAACGGCCCGGCCCGGATCGAGCCCATGCGCCGTTTCCCAGGCATCAGGCAACCCGTCTTCGTCTGCGTCGTTCTGCGCCGCGGAGTAATTCGGAGCCCCGGGCGTCGGAGGAGCCGTTTCCCAATGAGCCGGATCATTCCCGAACGCGTGCCCGACCCGGCGTTGCAATGACAGGCCCGTCCCGGCGGCGCCCGACGGCCAGGGCGGGCCCGGCAGATACTCCACCTCGTCCACCAACACGTAGGGCACGTAACCGATGAACGGGTTGGGCAGGGTCTGGGGTGGATCCGGACGGAGTAGCTGGAGGCGCTCGCCCTCATTGGCGAGTTTGCCGGGCATGGGGCCGACCAGCATCACGGAATCGGCCAGGTTGTAGCGTTGACGAAACATAGCCCGTGCGCCCGGATCGCGCTGGGGATCGAAGCTCACCACCAACAAATAGCCCTGGGGCGCCAGGACCACACCGGTCGGGAACACGTATCCCACCCCCTCCAACCGCCAGGTGTTGGTCGGGTACACGGGATCGTACAAGGGGATCGGCTGATCCGTCAGATTGCGCAGCTCCACATACTCATGCAGCGTGTCGGCGTAACCGAGAGACGGCGGTGGTTCGAACATGATCTCGTGGATTACCACCGGCCCCACCCGGGGTCCCGCGTTGGGCGCTCCCAGGCTGTTGGCCGCCTGAGCCACGAAATGCTCGCGGCCCAGACTGTCCAGGTGCCGACCGAAGCTGATCCCATTGGCCGCGGCGCCAAATCGGAAGCCGTGGGCATGGCCGGTCAGGTGGGTGCCGTCCCCGGAGAAAAGCCAAACCTCGTCGCCCAACGAGCTGAGTTCGAACCCGCTGGCGCCCGCGCCAAACTGCGAGGCATCCACCACCAGGAAGCCGAAGGGCGGGAGGAGACTGCGTGGCGGGAACACGTACTTTCGCGGAACCGACCGGTCATCCGTCAAAAACCAGCCGCCGACGTCCACCGTGGCCGCCGTGGGATTGTAGAGCTCGATGGCATCCACCAGGGGAGGATCGGTGTGGGTCAACACCTCGTGGATTCGCACCGGCGGAATGTCCGGCGGATCGGGATCCGGTCGGCCCGGCGAGCCGCCCGGCGACGCGCTCGGCCGCCAGGCTGCAGCGCTGCTGATCACCGTCCCCTCCGCCCGGGGCACCAGCGAGAACCCTGCACCGTCGCTCGTCCGGTGCCACGCGTCGGAGTAAGTGAACTCCCAAACGGCTTCCCCCAGGGGGCCCTCCAGCCGAATCCGCTCGCCCTCATTCGCCAAGGCCCCGGTGTAAGGGCCTGCCAGGTTGGTGATGCCCGGATACCGCGCCTGAAATGCAGCGCGATTCCGCACCAGCACGAGATACTCACCGGGCGCCAGGACCGGCGGACTGTTGGTGGGATCGAAGACAAAGCCGATACCCGCCGTAAACTGAAAGCCCGCCAAACTCAGGGGACGGGTTCCCTGATTCTTCAGCTCCAGGAACTCGTACTCTTCAGCATCGTAGCTGCCTCCCTCGGCGGGATGATACATGAGCTCGGTTAACAGCAACGGCGGCGTTTCCACGACATACGTGGCGGTCACGGGGCCGGACCAGGGGCTGGAGATCGGAGGGTTGCGCAGCCCGGTGAGGTTGCGATGCTGGGGGTTGTAATTCCGGGCCACCACGCGAACATTCGACGTGATCGTCAGGGAGATCTCCCCCGCTCCGCTCCGGGCGCCAGATGCAATGGCCCCGCCCGGCGCCCGCGGGTCGGAGCCGTCCAGGGTGTAATACGTAACCGTGCCAGGTGGCACGGGGCCCGAGTACAGCCGCACCACAGTTCCCGTGGCCACCGCGCCGGCCGGCCAATCCAGCTGCGGAGGAGCCAGGAAGTTGGTGTCGATGAAATGCACGCGGTCGGCCAGCCAGCGTTTCAAAAACGCGATCTCGCCCGCATAAGTGCCGGGGAACCAGTGCGAGTACCCCGCGGAACTGACGGTGCCGGAGCGCGGAGCGGACCCGGACCATCGCTGGGTCTGCCGGGTGTGCACGGCCGCGATCTGATTGGTCATCTCATCGACCAGCGCAAACAGCGCATTGGTGTGGAGCGGGCCCGGCCGCAGTTCCTGCCACCGATCGATCCATGCCTGCCAGAAATCGGGATCGCGGAACAGGCGCCGATACCAGCCGTTGGGAAAGACATTCGCCGCATTGAAAAAGTCCGTGCCGTAATCACTGCCGCCGCCCAGGCCCACCGAGCCCATCCAGGAGCGCGGATTGAACGCCCGCAGGTCGCCGCCCCCCGAGGTCCCCATGGCCCGGTCGAAATCCCACAACGGTCCCATCTCGAGTTTGCGTTCTCGCTCCTTGAAAAAGTAGGCACTCAACCGCAGGGCATCGACGTTCAGCGCCAACACATTCAGCAGGTGGTGATCGATCCAGGAAGGCACGTCGATCCACGCATGGTAGCCGGTGACGGGATTGGTCCACTCCGCGCTGGTGAGGGCGGCCCCAAAGTTCAGGAGATAGTTCTGGATGTACTGGGCCTGGGCGGAGCGCGCCGGCGTCATCATGTCCGGCCCGGGGGGATCCACATACACGATGCTGGTTTCCAGGTAAGGATCGTAAAACGTGCGTTCATCGGCATCGGCGCGATCGACCTTGAGCAGGTAACCCCCGGTCAATGCCGGAAGGTTCGTCACCCCCGCCTCCAGCCGGGCGATGTTGACCCGCTGATCGTTGCGCTTGATCTTTTCCAGCACGGTGTAGAGGCCGTGGTAGTCGCCTCCGGCGGGGGCATTGAACTGCACCTGACCGCCCGTGGTGTTCACGAACACCTCGGCAAAGCGCGTCCGCGGCGAGTATCGGCCGATGGCCCGACTCCACGCGTGAGCCAGCGGATTGTGCAGAAAGGAGGGGTCGAAGAGGTTTTGGCCGTACAACACCCAGTCCGATTCCGCCGGCATCTCCAGAAGCTCCACATCGCGGTCGTCGTTGAACTCGTCCCAGGTTTCCACTGCGTAACTTTTCTGAGGCAGGCCTGCAGTGCTGCTGCCGCGGACATTGACCCCGGCCCGCGTCACCAAGGCGGGCGGGTTGGTCAGGGAGGCAATCCCGCCGATGGGATGGAACACCATGAGAATGCTTTCCCGGTCCAGTCGGGGCTGGGTGCTGGGGAAGGCCCCGCCGCCCAGGTTATGAATGAGCAGAATGGGCAGGGGGGAGGTAAACGCTGCCGCCGCCGCACCGAGCCGCACATACAGGAAACTCGCGGGCGGTCCGGGAAAGAATCCGGGCTGTTTGGGAAAGGCGCGGGCGCGCACGATCACCGTGTTGGTGATGCTGATGGGCCCGGTGTAGAGGGGGGACGTGGTGGTGGGCACGTTGGTGGGCGCCGGGCTGGAGGCGGGCACGTTGGTGGTGATCAGCAGATAGCGGATTTCCCACGCATTGGGGTCGGGCACGGTCAGGCTCAGGGTGAAGGGATCGAGAAAGGTCCCCGAAACGCGCGAGGCCCGGACCTCGGGGCCGAATCCGGCACCTCGAGTGGCGTTGGGCGCGCCGGGCGTGGGCTGGGTGAAATAGCCCAACAACTGGGGCTCCAGTCGGTCGCGACCGTAGGAAACGTCGGTGTATTGCTGGGGGTAACTTGGACTGAACACGGAGACCGGCTCGCCATTGGGCGTGAACAGCCCCAAATAACCCGGGCTGGCTGAGAGACGAAAATTGGTGTGCAGACGGCCCTGCACATTGGTGTCGCGTCCCGAGGCCAGGACGAGCATGTAGCTGCGCGGCCCGACCAGCGTGCCGGCGGGGAAGCGCCACTTGGCCGGCTGCGCGGCGTTGTCGGTCAGGGACCATCCGCCCAGATCCAACCACGAGTCGCCGGCGTTGAAGAGTTCGATCCAGTCCGGGCTGTTGCCGAGTTCGTCGCGCACCGCATCGGGCAACCGGCCGCTGTTGGAGGCGAGGAACTCGTTGATCCAGACGCTGCGGACCGCGGCGGAAGGATCGATCGTGTAGGACCACCCGCGAGCGTCCAGCGGCCAACCCACCGGATCGGTGATCCCATGGCCCGTGGACCATTCCACTGCCACGGGCCCGGGAGGCGGCGGCGGAAACTCGAACACGTACTGGTCCGGGCCGACGAGCACGAGGTTCGTGGCCGGAACGCCGTTGACCCGCAGGTCCGCCGCATCCACTCCGGTCACCGGTTCGGAAAACCCCACTTCGATGCGACGGAGCTCTTGCAGTCGGCTGTCGGGGGGCGGCCAGATCAGGGTGAGCAACGGCGGGCTATCGTCGAATTCGGCCTCCAAATCCACGTGGATGACAAAGTCCGAGGAGTTCCCGAGGCTGGAATTGAACGCTTGCACGGCCAGGACGTTCGTCCCGGGGCGCAACAGCACGTTCGGAGGTCCCAGTTCGTAACTCTCACCGATCAACGGCTCCGGCAACGCCGGCAACGAGGTGCCGTTGTAGGGCACAAAGCCGTCGGGCATGTTGAACCGGGCCACCTCGACCCCGTTGAGCCAGGCGATGAACCCGTCGTCGCTCAATGCGTACAGGCGGAGCCCCACCACCGCCGAGGGATTTGCCACAACGAAACTTCGTCGGAGGAAGATGCAGGTGTAGTTGTACCGCATGGTGGTTAACTCCGTGCCCGGGTCCGGTTGGCGGTCCCCATACCAAAAGGGCATGGGCGCTTCGGGCCATGCGGAGTCGTTGAACTCGGGCAGACGCCAGGCGGCGGGATCGGGTCGTGACGCTTCGTTGGTGCCGGGAAGCCAGCGCCAGACGCTGGCCGGGGGGATGAGCGGAACGGTTTGGGCCGTGAGCGTGATCAGGCTCAGGGCCCACAACAGGTACACCATCCGGGTCACGGCACGCCGGACCGATCCGGCAAGGCAGCCGCGCAAGGTGGGGGTTTTCGAACCCATGCCATCGACCCACGAGCCGGGCTCGATCCACCGCGAACCGAATATGCGCTTCCCCGGCATCCCTGCTTCCGCACGCCAGCCTTTGGAGATCGGGTTGGGACTGCCCATGGCAAACTCAATCTCCAAGACCTCGCGGTCGATGGCAAGGACACCCCACGGCATCCGGACCAGCAAGCGGCCGGTCCCGCACCTCGATTCGCAGGACAGGCAGCCCACGCGCGCGGACTAGCGCACCACCCAGGCCAGGATGGCCTTTTGCACGTGGAGACGGTTCTCCGCTTGATCGAAAATGGTCTGCGCGTGGGCCTCGAAGGTGCCGGCGTCGATTTCCTTGCCCCGGTAAGCCGGCAGGCAGTGCATCACGAGGGCACCGGGTTTGGCCCTGGCCACCAGGGCGTCGTTGATCTGGTAACCGGCCAACTGTCGCAATCGCTCGGCGGCCTCGGCCTCTTTGCCCATGGAAACCCACACGTCGGTGTACAACACGTCCGCGCCGGTGGCCGCTGCCCGGGGGTCCTCGACGCATCGGACCCGCCCGCCGGCCCGTTGCAGCAGTGCCGGGGTGGGTTGAAACGCGGGCGGCGCGGCCACTCGCAGTTCAAAACCCAATCGGCCCGCGGCGAAAATCCACGAGTTGGCCACGTTGCACTGCCCGTCGCCCACGAAGGTGATCACTTTCTGCGACCATGGGCCGGGCTGTTTCTCCTGAATCGTAAAGAGGTCCGCCAGAATCTGGCAGGGATGTTCCTCGTCGGTCAGCGCGTTGATGGTGGGGATGCCGGCGTAGCGGGCGAATTCCTCGACATCCGCCTGGGCAAAGGTCCGAAACACGGTCCCGTGCACCATGCGGCCCAGGACGCGCGCCGTGTCGCAAATCGGCTCGCCCCGCCCCAACTGAATGTCGCTGGCATTGAGGAAAATGACCTGCCCGCCCAGTTCCCGAATGCCCACCTCGAACGACACGCGCGTGCGCGTGGAGGATTTGGAGAAGATCATCGCCCACGTCTGGCCCCGCAGTGGTTCTGCAGCGTGGCGGCCCCGCTCGCGCTTCATGACCTTCGCCTCGGCCAGCAACTGCTCAATGTCCGAAGCGTTCAGCGATTCAATGCTCAACAGGTGTTTCACGGTTTTGTTCGGATCCGATGCTATCCATCGGACGTTTCCTCCACAACTCAAGCGCGGGGCCGCGTTGATTTCCCAATCGCGTGTCTTCCGCCCCCGGACGCCGCCACGTCTTCACTGCGCCGGCTCAGGCGGATTCGGGCGGCCATGCCACCCCGGGACGCAACGCCACCCGCAAGCCCCATGGCTCCGGGGCATGGGCAAAGGTGAGGTGCCCCTGTTCGTTGCCCACCCCGAGAAACGGGTCGTTGCCGATCAAGACATTGCCGTCCAGATCCAAAAAGTCGCACAGAGCCGCCAGATGCGCGGCGGCGCTGATGCCCACGCTGCTCTCGATCATGCAGCCGAGCATGGTCCGCAACCCGCACGAACGCGCCCGCTCCAGCGCGGCCCGCGCGCCCGTCAGACCGCCCGTTTTGACCAGCTTCACATTCACCCCGTGAAACCCTTCGGCACAGCGCGGCACATCCGCCTCTGTGCGACAGGACTCATCCGCGATCAGGGGCAACGGAGACCGCTCTTTCAACCAGATCCAGTCCTCGAGCGGCCGATCGGCCGGCATCGGCTGTTCCACGAACTCGATCGCAGGATCCTGCGCCAACCATTCCAACCGACGCAGCGCCTCCTCCCGGGTCGGCCAGCCCTCGTTGGCGTCCACCCGCAATCGCACGGCCGGAGCCGCTGCGCGCACCGCACGCAGGATCTCCGCGTCGCGCGGCGTACCCAGTTTGATCTTCAGGACGGGGTATCCGGTGGCTGCCCGCACCTTTGCCTGCACCATTTCCGGCGTGTCCAGACCGATGGTAAAGGAACTCACGTGCCGACCCTCCTCGAAGCCCAGGCCCAGAAAGTCATGCAAAGGCTGGCAGGCCCTGCGGGCCGCTCCGTCCCACAACGCAACGTCGAGGGCACAGCGCGCGGCAGCCGGCCCGGGTTCCAAACTCTCCAGATACCGTCGGCTGCCCACCAAATCCTCGAAACGGAGCCGCTGCGGGTCGACGCGGGCGAGGAACCGCTCCACGGCGGCCACATCCTCGCCGTACCGCAGCGAGGGGGCCGCCTCGCCCCAGCCCACGAGCCCGGTCGCATCGCGCAGTTGCACGATCACCACCGGTTGATGGCGGGTGGGCGGTGCACTGGCGATCTGCCAGGCATGCACCAGCTTGAGATTCACGCGATGCCAGCTCAGTTGCACCCGGCCAAAAGAGCGAAGCGCGCATCCGAACGCAATGCTGTTGTGCGCGCCGGACTTTTGTGCGGCCCACCCGATGCGGCGCAGGAGAAGGCCCGGACAACCGTGCCCCCGCCTCAGGGCCCGACCAGCTCGCTGCTGCGCAAAAGGCGCACACCCGCTCGGGCCATCTCTTCCAGGGCACGGTCCACGTCGCCCGGCTTCAGATTCACGCCGCGACAGGCATCGGTGATCAGATAGGTGGGAAACCCCAGCTGCACCGCGTCCAGCGCCGTGGCCCGCACGCAGTAGTCGGTGGCCAGGCCCGCCACGTAAAGTTCCCGGACCTGTTGCTGGCGCAGGAAATCCGCCAGGCCCGTGGAACGGCGATGGCCATTGTCGAAAAAGCCGCTGTAACTGTCGATTCGCGGATCCGTCCCTTTGCGCACCACGTGGACGATGCGCCGCGTGTCCAGACCGGGCGCCAGTTCGGCCCCGGGGGTGAATTGCACACAGTGCACCGGCCAGAGCACCTGGGGCAGTCCGTCCAGCTCGATCACCTCACCGACGCGCCGACCGGGATGATTGGCTGCAAAACTCAGGTGATCGGGCGGATGCCAATCCTGCGTGGCGACGATCAAATCGAATTGAGGCTGTATCCGGTTGATCACCGGCAAAACCGCATCGCCCTCCGGAACCGGCAGGGCGCCCCCGGGCAGGAAGTCGTTTTGCAGATCCACCAACAACAGGCAGCGCATACGCGCTCAACTTGAGCCCGTTTGCGGCCGGCCGCAACCCGGACTGCGCCCCGCCGTGAAAAAAGGCCCGGGTGGGACACACAAGTCGGGGCATGCCCGCCACGGCGGCGGAACGACCACCTGGGGGTCGGCTTGACCCCGGCCAATCATTCCAAGGCCCGAAGCGGGCCCTCGGGGGTGCAACCCCTCGGTCCCCGGCCTCGAAAAACCGGGCTGACCAATGGATCTGCCTTCGATGTGTGGATTCGCCTCGCGCGATCGACGCGAGGCGCATCACAATCTTGGCCACCTTTGGAAACGCACCGGAGGGCGGGGCGATGCCTGCTTCCTCCCCAGCAAGTGGCAATCCTCGAAACCAACGCCATCCAAATCTGATTCCCGCTGACCGCGCCAGATCCGGATATGTTTTGCACCTTCCGCGTGTCGCATGTCCGCCCCAACGGGGCGGGGATTCTTCAGCCCAAAGCAACGCCCTAGGCCGCCGGAACGTCCAGTGCAATCGGGCCCTGAAGGAGCGGAACTCGGTCTGAACACCTGCCCGCCCCTCGTGAGGGGAACATGAAGTTGCGCCCTTTCACGGCACGGCGGATTTCGCGGGCCGAGTCCCCGGGGCGTTACGCCGGGCTGACGAATAGAGGCGCCTTCGGCCCGCACCGCATCGAGCCGCCCCACGTGACGCGGATTCAGCAAGCCATGGAACGCACCATGGGCAACTTTCACACCGACAAAACCATCAAACACGAGCCAGTCCCACCCCGAACCAACTCTACCGCGCCGGGCATGGTCTCCCTCACCCGGTCAGGCCGCGGGCGGCCAGAATCAACTGAAGCTTTCGCTCGTGCAGGCCCAGCTCCAGTCCCGCAGGATAGGAGTACGGCTCGGTCAGCCGGAGCACACCGCGATCCAGCCGCCGCAACTGGTCCTGCGCCCGCAGCCGGATGGCCTCCAACTCCGGCAGCTCCATGACGCGCCGCCCGCGGCGGAACACCGGCACCAGGAGATCCGTCCCCGGCAACCCGTCAGGGATGCGCTTCCGCCGCGTCGCATCCGCTGGATCCACGATCGTCCAATGCTCGGGCTCCGGCTGATCCAGGTCGTAGATGGCGTCGGCCACGAACTGTTCGCCCTGCTGGAACCGGCGGACCTGCAACCGGCCGGGGGTCGTGGTTTTGGCGGCGGACTCGGACACCTTGATGCGCGGCTGCCATGAACCATCGGCCTTGCGCACCGCCGCCAGTTTGTACACCCCGCCCAGGGCCGGCTGTTCCCAGCCGGTGACCAGTCGGGTGCCCACTCCCCAGGCATCGATGCACGCCCCCTCGTGCCGGAGTCGGGCAATTTGGTATTCGTCCAGGTCATTGCTCGCGATGATGCGGGTCTGCGAGAATCCCGCTTCATCCAGCAGCCGGCGCGCCTGACGGCTCAGCCAGGTCAAATCGCCGGAGTCCAAACGAATGCCCAACAACTCGAAACCGCGTTCCCGCAGTCGTCGCCCCACCTCGATGGCATGCTGAACGCCGGTCAGCGTGTCGTAGGTGTCCACGAGGAGAACGCAGTTATGCGGCATGGCCTCGGCGTAGGCGAGGAACGCGTCCAACTCCGACTCGAAGGCCATGACCCAGCTGTGCGCATGCGTGCCGCGCACGGGCAACCCCCAGTGCCGACCGGCGTACACGTTGGAAGTCCCAGCACAGCCGCCCACATACGCGGCCCGCGCCGCCGCCAGCGCCCCCTCTCCGCCCTGCGCCCGACGCAAACCAAACTCGAACACCGGTGTCCCCTCGGCCGCCAGGCATACTCGAGCGGCCTTGGTGGCAATCAAGGTTTGGAAATTGATCCAGTAAAGCAGGGCGGTTTCGATCAACTGCGCCTGCAGAATCGGTCCCTGCACCCGCACCAACGGCTCGTGGGGAAACACCACCGTGCCCTCGGGGATGGCATCCACGTCGCATTCAAATCGCAGATTGCGGAGGAACTCGAGAAAGGCCGGATCGAACAGCGCCCGACCATCCGGGCCGGCCAGACTTGCAAGCCAGGCCAGGTCCTCCTCCTGAAACCGCCAGGCTTCCAGGTATCGCACCGCGTCCTCCAGCCCACAGGCCAGCGCAAATCCACCTCCGAACGGGTTCTCGCGGAAAAAGAGGTGGAACACCGCCTCGAGCGAGGCCCGGCCCGACTTCCAAAACCCCTGGGCCATCGTCAACTGATACAAGTCCGTCAGCAAGGGACAGCCCGTCGCCGCCACACCGGTCGATTTCATGGCCATCAAACTCCCCTCGGCCGGGCACCTCTGACAAGCCCGGTTCGCGGTCCGCCGATGCCTGTGGGACGTGCGGTGCTTTGCGACCGCGACCCACGGCCCGTGATTCGTGCGTCGGTGGCGAGGATTCGTGCCCGGCGCAAAAAACGAAGCCCGTCTGTTGGCCCGCAAAGTCCCGGAAGCACGAAAGGGCTCGACGGGCGAGCTCGTTGCTTGCCGCACCCGCTCGGGCAGGAATCACGCGTCGGGAACCCTGGGGGCCCGAACTGCGCAACGCCGGGCGCCGGTGGAACCCACGGCGGGACCCGCAACCTGCCGGAGCGCCACGGCGGGCTTTCAACTCCGAGGCCGAGCGTGTGCGTTCTCTCCGGCCCTCTCGTAAAGCACCACGCGGGCCGGCGGGATATTGCGCCAGACGACCACGGACTGTCGGAGATGAAAGCCTTCCCAATGCAACGCGGGCTCGTGGCGAAGCCGGTATCGAAACTGGATCCAGCGCCCGCCCGGCGGGAGCAGCGCGCGGATGCCCTGCACCACCCGGGCCCGATCTTCCGGCGTAAACGCGCGGAGGGGGAGACTGGACACGACGGCCGCCACGGGAGCGTTGGGCCCGAGGGCTCCATGGATCAGCTCGGTCAACTTTCGCGCGTCGCCCTGCAACAGCCGTACTTCCGGAAACCTCCGACGCAACACTTCCACCAGCCGGGGCACCGTCTCGATCGCCACCAGCTGCTGCGGCGGGACGCCGCGGGCCAGCAACGCTTCGGTGACCGCGCCCGTGCCGGCACCCAACTCGATCACCCAGCCTTTCGGGGGAATCTCCACCCAGCGCGCCATGGCCCGGGCCAGCCACCCGGAACTGGGGGCCACCGCGCCGATGCGGCGGGGATTCGACACGTAATGCCACAGGATCAACGGGGTGTCCGAAATTTTGCGCAGCAGCCCCCGCAACACCCGCCCGGGACGCTCGCCCTCGTCAGGAGCCGGTGCCGGACCGGCCGGGCGCAGGACCGGGGTCGGCCGGCCCTGCCAGGAATTGCCGGAAGATTCCGGGGGAATCGATCGGGACCGGTTCATGCAGCCGCGACTTCCTGGGGCCCACGACCGCCGTTGACCAGAAAAAGCACGGCCATGCGCACCGCCAGGCCGTTGGTCACCTGCTCCAGGATCACCGAACGCTCGCCATCGGCGGTTTCACTGTCAATCTCCACGCCCCGGTTGATCGGCCCGGGGTGCATGATCAACACATCCGGTTTGGTGTGGGCCATCCGGGCCGGAGTCAGCCCGAACAACTGGGTGTACTCGTGGATCCCGGGAAACATGGTCCGCCGTTGCCGTTCGTGCTGGATGCGCAACAGATTGATCACATCGGCGTCTCGAATCGCCTCCTCGAGGTTGTGGGTGATCCGGCAGCCGAGTTGCTCGAACTCCCGCGGCACTAGCGTGGTGGGTCCGCACAACGTCACCCGCGCCCCCAGTTTGGTCAGGCCCCAGATGTCCGAGCGGGCCACGCGACTGTACAGGATGTCCCCGATGATGGTGACGTTCAGCCCTTCGATGCGCCCCTTTTTTTCGCGAATGGTGAAAAGGTCCAGCAACGCCTGGGTCGGATGCTCATGCGCACCGTCGCCGGCGTTGATGACATGCGCCTGCAACACCCGCGCCAGAAAATGGGGCGCGCCCGCCGCCGTGTGCCGAATCACGATGAAATCGACGTTGAGGGCCTCCAGATTGCGGGCGGTGTCCTTGAGGGTCTCGCCCTTGCGCAACGAGGAAGCCTCCGCGGTGAAGTTGATGATGTCGGCCGAAAGACGCTGTTCTGAAATCTCGAAGCTCGTCCGGGTGCGGGTAGAAGGTTCCACGAACAGATTGATCACCGTCTTGCCGCGCAGGGCGGGCACTTTCTTGATCGTGCGTTCGCCCACGGCCTTGAAGGCGCGCGCCGTGTCCAGCACGGTGAGGATTTCCTCGGCCGTCAGCGATTCGATGTCCAGCAGGTGGCGGCGCGTCCAACTCATGGCCGTTCCAAATAGACGGCGTCCTCGTTTCCCGTCTCGGACAGAACCACCTCGATCCGCTCGTTCAAGGCCGTGGGCACGTTTTTGCCCACGAAGTCCGCCTTGATGGGCAACTCCCGGTGGCCGCGGTCGATCAGGGTGGCCAGTTGAATGCGGCGGGGTCGGCCGAAATCGTTGAGGGCATCCATGGCCGCTCGAATCGTGCGCCCGCTGAACAACACATCGTCCACCAGCACCACCGTCCGGTCCGTCACATCGAAGGGAATCAGGGTGGGTTGCATGTCCGGCGCCATGCGCTGGTCCAGATCGTCGCGGTGCATGGTCACATCCAGGGCGCCCACGGGGACCGGATGTTTCCAAAGCTGTTCCAACAAGCGGGCCAGTCGGTGGGCCAGTTGCACCCCTCCGCGCTGAATGCCCACCAATGCGACCCGACCGGAGTCCTCATTCGCCTCGGCGATTTCGTGGGCCATCCGCGCCAGCGTCCGCTGCAACACCGGCCCGCTCAGGATCAAGATCCGCTCCGCCATCGCCGTTCCCTCCACGCAGTTCAAGAACCCCGCACCGCCGGGCCGGGACCACCAGTCCCCCACCCCTCACGGTCCGGCGGCTTGCCCGCCGCCGCTGGCCGCACCGGTTGCAGGCCGGTCTGACGGGTGGTCATGGCCGCCACTTACGGAGACGGCTGCGCCTCGGACTCCGACGCCCCCGGGCCTGGAGATCCCTGGGAGCCGGGCGCCCCGGCCGGGGACTCGGCGCCCGCCCCCTGCCCCTGGGCCGCACGGGCCAACGATTGGCGATACGCCCGCCACTTTGACCGGTGCTTCAGGATCCAATCGGTCAGGGCCCGTTCGAACCCGATGTCGTAGCCGGCCTTCTCCGATTCGATCCACTTGTGCTTGAGAATCTCCTCCCGCTCAGCCTGGAATTCGCGGTAAAGCGACGAATTCCTGAGCAAATGCTCCCCGTCCAACTGTTTGACGTCGTCGGCCATAAAGCGAAGCGAACCACGCGACACAGCACACTAAGCCCTCGCCGCCCCGATGACAAATCAAAAGCCAAAGCGCCCCCGACTCTTGGGGCCATGCAGCCTGGAGGCCGTAGAAGCGACGGGTGGGGCTGAGGCCGAGCACCGAAATCCCCGGCCATCGTGTTGCCACCCAAGGGGTTGTTGGCGCACCGCCCCGGTCCCGGCGCAGATCCACCGTCCAAGGATGGCAACAAATCAGCAGGCGAGGCTGGCGCGGGCGCCACGGCCCGGGCGAAGGCGCTTCAATGCGTCAGCCCGGGCAACACCTCGGGCATTCGACCCCTGAGGTCCACCGCAGCGCCAGAAGGTAAAACCCGTTGACCCACCATCGCGACCGCGCCTGCTGCCCAACCGAATCCAGCCTCTTCGCCGCGGGATCAAGTGGCAGGGATGACGCCGGCAAGTGGCACCGTGGTGCCCCGGCTCCGACCAGCTTCAGCGAGGGCGATGATGGGCAAAAGCTCCCAGAGTTCTCAAGGTCTCCATGGACGTCCTGCTTCGGTTCGCTGGCCGGCAAAATCCAAGCATGGCGCGGCCGACTGTGCTCGATGACCGGTGGGACTCCGGGGAACGGTGGCCCTGGCGGAACGGTTTTTGCAGCAACAGAAATGCGGCCTCTGAGTGCTCGCCCGCGGTATGGCCGGCCTGCGGATGTGGCTTTTCTTCTCGGCCTCCGACGCCTCTCACAGGCCGCGGCTGCGACCGATCCCTTCAGCACCGGGTATTGCGGCCACTCAGCCATCATCGGCAAGCGAGCAGACCTTGGAACGCAACCAACCCCGATCGGCGCACGGATGACTGGCCGGATGCCGCGACGGAAACGCCAGGCTTCCATTTCGTGGGTGCACGCATTCACGGGGGCCAAGGCGAAGGTGGCGGACTTGATCACTGCACCAATCAGGAGCAGCGACATGATGTGCTACCGACGCGACCGTCCCAATGCCCACCTGTCGAGTATTGGCACCCAATCGGGCCGATCTCCTCTTGCAGCTCAAACAACTGCTGGCCCAACCGCTGTAGTGCAGCCGCTGGTGGCAATCCCCACCCCAATTCACCCCCAAATCCAAACCGCCTTAAATCCCCCCAACTGACAATTGACGAACACTACCTCATCCAGCCAGTCCACCAAAAAAAAGTACTTGACAAAGCAGAGAGAGAGAGTCGGGCTTGAGAAAAAATGAATCCCTGTATTGCATTGCCTGATGCGCGCCACAGTCCCGGCGAGGGGTGGGCATTTGCGTTTTCTTCGACTCGACTGCGTGGCGACGCCGGGCGCCAGCCACTTCATCGATTGGCGCCGAACGGAGCCCGCGTTCCCCACTACGCTCCAGGTCCGGGAACGACATCGCCCGGCCGCCCGAGCTCACTTCGCGTTGCCGACGGTACACATGACCCGAGGTGTGGGACTCGCTTCTGGATTCCCCGCCCACGCGTCTCGAGGTTCGCCCCCGAGGCACCATGCCCGGACCGGTGCCTGCAAACTCAGCGGGCAGTTGCGGTAGATCCAAGGTTTCTAATGACACCGGCTTTGTCTCCTCCGAAGGCGTCCTCGGGCCGCTGACGGGGAGAGCAACCCTGAACCAAACACGAAACCATGATGCACCCATGAAAACTCGAACCCAAACCCAGAGCTCAGGAAGGCGCGCGGCTGCCCTGGCCGTGCTTGTCCTGTACGGCGTGGCCGTGGCCAGTTATGTGGCGTGGGCCGAATGCAATGGAAAGGTTTGCGGCCACAGTCCCACTGTTTGGGAGAATAGGCAAACCTGCACGCGCTACGTCCGGCACGATCAGGACTGCCGGCACCCCCGCACGTCCCGGATCCCAACGCGCATTGCGATCGAATCGTACGTTACGGCGTGAGGACAGACGTTTACGAAGGCGAGCGAGTCACTGTCCGGTTTGACATTAACTTGGGAATCTGCAGCTTTCAAATCGACCTTGGCTGCCTTTTTTGCACTTATCCGGAGAAACATTCCTCCTATTTCAGCGGTTATGGATACGGCTGCTCAACCCGTTGCTGATCTTCGAGAGTGAAATCTGAAGGCGCAAGGAGGGCACTGGAGCAAGGACTGCCGCCGGTTCCTGCAGGTTTTGGGTCTCGGTGAGGCGGGTCCCCAGTGTTCGCGCGACTGGTCACCAGCAAAGGATTACACTGCAGCCTGCAGCTCAATGATGACAAAGATACTAGGGCTTACGTGGGCGGCACGGGCCCGTGGATTCGAAGCAGCCACTTGTACACCCCAACACCCACGCCAAGTCGCGAGCTTTTTGACCGCTCCAGGAGAGCAGCAGTGGCGTCGTTTCCCGCGACTTGACGCCGCGGACCGAGCCAGTGTTCCCAGCCACGGTGTGTTGTAAATGGACAGGGATGGTGCGCCGTGATGACCCGAGCGGGCTGCGAAGCGCCGGGCCGAGGCTGTCCGCGTTCCATCCCCTGAATCAAGGGAGGTGACCCCATGCTGTACCGATGCCCATGGAACTGCACGCCTGCTGAGTCAAAACGGGGCGGTCCGACCCCGGATGTCGAGCTCCCGCCTTGGAGTGCCGCCAGGGCGAGAGCAGGGCGGCCCGATTCCGCTGGCCGCAAAGCTTCCTTTTTCTTAACAGCCCGGAGACGGGGCTCCAGCTTCCCGGGCGTGATCAGGGCATTGTGGATGATCCTCCTCCTGGGGAGCCCGTGTTGCTTCGCCGCTTCTTCCGGCCCCTTTCTGGTCGTCCGAGGTACCGGGGTGGAATACGGCCCGCGGGCGCCGGTTGTCCCCAACGAAAAGGGCGAGCTGTCGATGGAACCGGAGTTTCATCTGGCATGTGAGGGAGTGTTTCAGGGAGACCGTTACGTGCTTTGGGCACGGACACAAACCGACCCCTCCGTCCCCCGACTAGCTCATCTACCCCCTGGGATCAAACTCGGAACCGTCTCCGTGCAAGACATTTACGGCGATCCAACCAACACCTTTGTGGTCGAGGAGGGGTTGACCATGACCGGAGAGCCCGTCCATACCCAGGTCCTGGCATATGCGGGGCCGTATCCCTCGCGCGTTGCGGACTGGGTCGGACTGGTCTGGCTGATCTGCACCCATCAGACCCGTCCGCTTTCCGAGCTGCCGAAGCTTCTGAGCGTCCATCGGGCCCTCTCCACTCACATCGAACCGGACTTTTCCACCAACACATGGTTCGAATGGGCGCCTGCGCCCAACGCCACGCAGGCCGCCAACATTCGGTGGTATCGCCCCGGGTATCTGATCGACGCCCGGGGCCGGCGCCACGATCAGGGACCCACGTACGCCAAGGGCGTCCTCACCGCGGGCCTGTTCCTGCGAGACCAACAGGGATCCCCCGATGGGGTCATTACGCAGAGATGGGACTTCGAAACCTATATTGAAACGCGGAAAATTGCCCACCGCGACGACGTGGCCGCGCTCACCCGAACCACGTTGCAACTGGTTCTGGAACGCAAGGCGGATCCGTCACTCGAGGCGCGGATCGTCCCGCCCGGGCTCCCCGGAGTCGTTCAGGTCTTGGACTACCGGTACGAGGATATCACCAAGGAGGCCTTCATTTACCAGGTCACCAACCAGTGGCTTCCGCGCGATCATCCCAAGGTGCAATCCCTAGCGCGGGCAATGGCCAGTGCGCAGGGCCAACTGCCGCCGCAGCAATCGCGCACCGCGCTATTGGGCCGGCTCCTGTTGGTGGCCGTGGCGCTGTCTCTGCCGGCGGTCCTGTTGTACCGCCGCATCACCCGACGCACATGAGCAGCGGGGTCTCCCGCATCCAGAACGATTTCGAAGGAGGCGTGCCCACCTTCGCGGACCGGATGCCTTCAGGGTCAGCCGGGCGAACACTTTGCGCCGGAGCTTCGATGGCAGCGGCGCCCGTGTGCGCACCCGAACCCATGATACTTCGGGCCACCAGGGCAACCTCCACCGGGGCATGGAAGCTTAAGGACAACGCGCAGGTCATGAAGAGGCCCCATTGGGGAGATGTCCCGCGGGGAATGAGAGCTCGGCCGACCTGGCCTGCGCCCCGCTGCAGGAAAATGCTGCAAGTCCGGGAGACTCGACACAGAGGCGACCCCTTGTGAAAGGTCGGAGGGCGGGCCGGGCCCGTCCGAGTTTCGAGACAGGTACAAGGCATGAAAGTTCGAGCAGAGCAAAACAGCACTGGACCGGGCGAAACGGAAGCCACAGCCTCCACAGCCGGTCCGAAGTGGGCCCGGGTACACCTGACGCTGGTACGGCTCCTTCTGATCCTCACCAGCACGGCGAAGCTGGTCAGTGTGGCAGGGGAGCAACGGTTCCTGGCCGTGCAAGATCCTGTGTTGTATCTAACCAACCGGGCCGTGTTGCTCATTGCCGCACTGATGGAGCTGGGGGTGGCCGCGTATCTGACCTGGGGGCGGGATATGCGCTTGAAACATGGCTGCGTGGTATGGCTGGCCTCGACGTTCCTGGTCTATCGCCTGGCGTTGTGGGTAACCTCGCCCGGCAGCCGTTGCCTTTGCCTGGGCTGGGTCGGCGACCTCCTGTTGATACCGCCGCACCTGCTGGACTACGCTCTGGTCACGGCGCTGGTGCTCATGCTGGTGGGCAGTGCATGGCGGTTACGGGCCATGCGTTCGGCAGCCGAAGTCCCTTCCGCACCCTCCGGCTCTGTTTCTCACACCGACTCCGGGCAAGGATGACGAAAAACAGGTCCGACGCGCGAAAGCCAGTGCAGGGCTACCCGTGTCAGGGCGCGGGCCCCGGGACGGCTCACCTCCACACGAGCGAAAGGAAACGTCGCACTCAAGAATGATGGCGCATGTCTGGCCTGGTGGGGCGGAGATGAACCCGGGTAGCCATGCCTGCCTGGCCGTAATTGTGCCGTGTTACAACGAGGCGGGCACCATCGAGGAGATTTTGCGACGCATCCTGGCACGACCCGAGGTGGCCGAGGTCGTCGTGGTGGATGACGGCTCCACCGACGATTCCTGGCAGCGCCTCCAGACCTGGTCCGGACGCGATCCCCGCCTGCGCCTGCTGCGGCACCCGCACAACCGCGGCAAGGGCGCCGCCATCCAAACCGCCCTGCCCCACCTCCGGGCCCCCTTCGTCCTCATCCAGGACGCCGACCTGGAGTACGATCCGGCCGACTACCCCCGGCTGTTGCAGCCCCTGCTGGAGGGCCGCGCCGACGCCGTGTACGGCACCCGCTTCGGCCCCGGCGCCCGGGCCCGCACCCCGCTCTGGCATCGCGGGGGCAACTGGCTGCTGACGCGCATTGCCCGCGGGTTGACCGGCCTTCCTTTGACCGACGAGGCCACCGGCTACAAGGTGTTCCGACGCGAGCTGCTCCAGAGCCTGACTCTGCAGGAGCGCGGTTTCGGTTTCTGCCCGGAGGTGACGGCCAAACTGGCCCGCCTGGGGGCCCGGGTGGTGGAGGTGCCCATCCACTACCAGGGCCGCAGCCGGGCGGAGGGCAAAAAGATCCGCTGGCGCGATGGGCTGGAGGCGGTGCGTTGTCTGTGGCGCTACAGTCGTCCGCCCCGGTTGCCAGGATCGTCGCAGACGCCACCATCGCTGCCGCATGCCCCGGCCGAGGAAACCGTCTCTGCGGCAGAACCGAGGCGGCTGCCCGGCTGGGTGTGGGTGTTGCCGGCCCTGGTGTATGGGTGGGGATTGGTCTGGGCGACGGGGCTGGTGCCGGAGTGGGGCCGGTGGTATTCGGCGAGTCCTTACTATCGACAGCAGGTGGCGGCGATGTTGCGCGGGGATCTGGCCTTGAGTCGGGATCCGGCAGATCTCTCTCACGATCTTTGTTGGTCAGAGGGCGGGGTCCATCAGGTCTGGGGCTTGGGCGTGGCGTTGTGGCGGTTGCCGTTCGAACTGCTGGCCCGGGCGTTCGGGCTCCCGCCTTTTCCCGACATGCTGGCCCTGGCGGCGGCGCTGGCTCTAACCGCGTGGGCGGTGTTATCGGCTCTGTGGGAGTTCGTACAGCTTTGGGAACAGAACGCCGGCAGAGTTGTCCCACCCGGGACAGCGCTGCACGAGCCTCATGCCTCGCAGGCACCCAGTCGGGCCGTTGCTGCAGCAAGCGCGAACCGGACGTCGCAAGATCGGACACGAGCCAACCGTTCCGGGTCTGCGTGCCTGTTCCTCGGTGGCATCGCAGCCATCCTTCTCCTTTTCTTCCCGCCGTTCTTGAACCAGTTGACCACCCGTTTCCTGGTCTGGGAAGAAGCCGTAACCTATGAGTATCTCGTGGGGGCCGGGCTCATCGCCGGTCTGATCCGAGTGGCTGTTCGTCCCACCATGAGACGCTATGGCGCGCTCTGCGCTCTCGCGGGCTTCGGCATGTTCGTGCGCCCGACCCTGGTCTTTCACGGAGCGGCGGCTGTCCTGGCAGGGGCCTTTGCGCTCTGGATCGCACCGATGCCAGCGGCGCGGCAGCAGTCGGACGAGAGACCGCCGGGCGGAGGAGCGAAACGGCATTGGTTTCTGCAAGTGCTGGGAGGCCTGAGCATTTTCGTACTCGGCGGGGCCCTGTTGTATTGGACCAACCAGCTGCGATTCGGCCACGGGTTCGAATTCGGGCACAAATTGAATCTGCAGGTGATGATGGGCTCGGTGTACGCCACGCGTTTCGATCACCCCTACAGCTCCGTGCCGGCTTCCGAGGCGGCCGCCGAACTGTTCGGGCTGCTGTTTCGCCACAAGACCTTCAACGGCTGGTCGTGGTATGCGACGAACCTGTTCGCCGGTCAGTCGGCGACCCCCCGGTGGCGGGAAGTCGCCAGTACAACGTACGATTTCGCTTACCTGGTCCTGTTGCTGCTCGGCTGGACCGCTGGTGCGCTGGCCTTTCGCTCCGTTCTGCGCCGATGGAGAAAAGAGGCATCCCCCGGGAAATCCTCATATCCGGCCACAGGGACACCAACCGATCCGTCGAATGCAACGGACACCGAAGTGCCAGGGATACTCCAGGCCCGCAGGGGTGTCGTGCTTTCGCTGCTGATGGTTTTCTCCGTAACAACCTTTGTGGCCCACACCGCCTTTTATTTGAAGAACTGCGTGATCGCCACGCGCTACATGCTGGATTACATGCCGGCGTTCGCAGCCGGGATCCTGGCTGCCTGGCTCGGCTGGGGCACCCTGCATCAGCAGCAGGGCTGGAGGGCCCGTTGGCTGGCGGTATCCGGCGCAGCGGTGCTCCTCTGGTTGGCATGGGACTTTCATTGCTCCGGGCACTCTTACGGTGACCCGCAAGTGCTGACCTGGTCGGAGTGCCAGCACGCCTCCGCGCAGCGCCGCAGTCGCGGGGTGTCGCTGCCTGCCGAGGGGCTTTATCGGTCCTGCAAGGCCCCGGGTCAAACCGGGCTGCCTCTGAACGGGGCCGGCTGGAATCCCCTCGACGGGACGGTGATGCCGTCCGTGATCCTGTTCGTGGATTCACCGCAGTTTCTGGAGCTCGACCTCGCTGAAGTCGCAGGAACGGTTGCTCCGGCCGATCCCCGCCAGATTCGCGCCAAGGTGGGACTTGAGTTCCTGGAACTCGAGGAAGTCCGCCCCATTTCCGAAGGTTGGCGAGTGCGCTTCGCCGGTCCCGGGCAGGCACGTTATCAACGGGGCATTCAGCCGGTCTTCCTCGCCACGGTGCCACGCGAGTATCTGGCATGGGATCGCGACCTGCCGTGGCGTCTGCTGTGCGTGCGGTGGCGCGAACCGGCTCCCTGGTCGTCCGGGCGCTGAGGCCGGAGCGTTCCGAACTCCGGAGGGCGCCATCGGGACGCGTGCCGTTTTGCACAGCAGATCTCCAGACCACGGCAGCCGCGAAGGCGACTCCGGCCCGTCCCGGGCCGAACCGCTTCGCATGGCTGCGATGGAGGTCTCCGACGGAACCCATGCCGGTTACCCAAATGCCGATCCCCCCAAATGGGAAGGCAAGCGGGACCCGGGAGCGAGGAGAAGCATCGCTGCTTTCCGCGGGTCAAGGGCCCGGGGTTCAACGCCTTTCAGCCAGCGGGGGGTGGATTGCCCCTTTTGCCGGGGCCGGCTAAGGGCGTCAACCCGCCCGCCGAATCCCGCATTTTTTTTTCGAGGAGTTCGGGCCGCGTGACAGAGTGCAAGCCCGTTGATGGAATCCGCTGCATTCCGAGGCTGGCCGCAAAGCCGGGGAAACGCATCCGCCTTGCCGCGGAAAATGGCCCACCTCGGACCGGCTCTTGTGCTATGGTGGGTCCGGTCCGAAACGTCATATCGAGAGTCATGAGTGTCCGAGTCAAAATCTGCGGGATCACCACGCCCGAGGACGCACTGGCCGCTGCGGAGGCCGGCGCCGACATGGTGGGGTTGATGTTTTGCCAGGCCAGCCCGCGGTACCTGCCGCTGCCGGCGGCCGCGGCCGTGGCGCGTGTGTTGCCGCCCTACGTCCTGCGGGTTGGTGTGTTCGTGAACCCGGACGAGGGGACCGTCTGGGAAGCGATCGCTGCCTGCGGTCTGGGCATGCTGCAATTCCACGGCGAAGAACCCCCGGCGTTTTGCCGCCAGTTCGGCCTGATGACCGTGAAGGCCTTCCGCATTCGCGATGAGTCGTCGTTGGCCGGTCTCACCGCGTATGACACGGACGCCTGGCTGCTGGACGCGTGGGTCCCGGACAAACACGGGGGGACGGGACACTCGTTCAACTGGGCGTTGGCCCGGCAGGCCCGTGGGTTGGGGCGCCCCATCATTCTGGCCGGCGGTCTGACCCCGGAAAATGTGGGTCAGGCGATCCGGGAGGTGCAACCCTTCGCCGTAGACGTCTCGAGCGGCGTCGAAATCGCGCCGGGGCGGAAGTCGCCGGAACGCATGCGCGCGTTTGTGCAGGCTGTGCGACAGGCCGCCGCGGAGTTGGCCACCGGTCCATCCTGAGCCCAATCTCCCTCCGCACGAGCGCCCGTCCGCATCCACGATGGATCCGTCCCTGCAGGCTGAAACCGAGGCGCTGCGTGCGGCCTGGATGCGACACGAGGCCGCCTGGCTTCGCGACTACCTGGTGGCCGACGTCGAAGATCCACGGCGCAACGTGCAGAGCATCCTCACCCGCCATTTTCTGCTGACCGCGCTGGGCGGCGACCGTTGGCAGGGTCTGTTCCAAGCCGAGCTGGAGTTTGCCGCGGCATTGAACTGGCTGCTGGAACCCCGTCACGGCGTCCGCTGCGCGGAGGACCGCGCCGCCGTCCGGTATGCCCTCCAGACCGGCGCTTCCAACGTCGAGGGCATTGAGGTCCCGCCCTTTTTGCACCGGATCCACCGGCAACTACCCCGGGCTTGCGACAGTCAGATCATCCCCAACTACGTGGAGGCGTTCCTCGATCTGCCCGATCCCCTCCTGCCGGAGGGGCCTGAAGGCCGGGCGGTGCTCGACACGTTCCAGCGCCTTTGGGCCGCGGTGCTGTCCGATCTGGCCCTCCCACGCCCGACCGTCCTCGAACCCGCCTGTGGTTCGGCCAACGACTATCGCTTCCTCGTGCAATACGGGCTGGCGCGGCACCTGGTTTACACCGGGTTCGACCTGTGCGAGACCAACGTTCACAATGCCCGCCAGATGTTTCCCTCGGCCGACTTCCGTGTGGCCAACATTTTCCAAATCCCCGCTCCGGATCGCGCCTTCGAGTGGGCGTTCGTGCACGATCTGTTCGAACACCTCTCTCCCGCAGCCCTCCCCGTCGCGGTGCGAGAACTCTGCCGGGTCACGGCCCGCGGCCTCTGCGTGCATTTCTTCCAGATGGACGAGATCCCGGCAACCGTCGTCCGCCCCGTCGGGCACTATCACTGGAACCTGCTGAGCCTCGAGCAGACCTGGTCTCTCTTCGCTCGGGAAGGGTTTGACGGGCAGGCAGTCCACATCGGCACGTTTCTTCAGCACCGGACCGGGTGTGCCTGGACACATAATCCGAACGCCTACACCTTTTTCCTGTTTCGCGCGCGCCCGTGAGGGCCGGCCAGGCAGCCGTGGGTCCGCCGCATCGGGGTGGACATTCACCGCCCAGGGCAACGCCCCGGGCCACCGGAACGCCCCTGAGCCTGCTGTCCTAGACGGGCCGAATGGGGTGTGGGGCCACCCCGGGCCACCGACAGGCCTCAATCTAGCCCGGCTTGAACGGGCCGCATGCGGTGCGGACCCACCCGGCCACCGCGCGGGGGAATCATCGGGTTACGTCCTTTCAGCGCATGTCGAGCTTTGCGGGCCGAAATCCCGGGCCGTTGCCCCGGGCGGACCATGGAGGCGCCTTCGGCGCGTCGCGTGTCCGCCCCAACGGGGCGGAGATTCACCAGCCCAGGGCAACGCCCTGGGTAGACATGCAAAGATGGTTCCCCCGCCCTGAAGGGGCGGGACTCGGTGTGGGCATGCCCGCCCGTCGCAATGGCGTCATGAGGTTGTGCCCTTTCCGGGCACGAGAGTGGGGGAGAGCGGGTTTCTGGGCCGCTTGCCCGGGGCTGGCGACTCGGTGCGCCTTCGGTGCAGCATGTGCTTGCCCGGACGTGAGGATTCCGCTGGTGGTGGTGAAAACGCGGCCATGCCGCATGCGGGGCCGCCAAATCCCATTGGCCCAACCTGCCATTTCCACATTTCCCCGCCGGAGAGCCCGGCCCCGTGGGTGCCCGGACCAGGCCCGAGAGGTCGGGGAAGATTCCCCTCAAAAAGGTATTGCGCAGCCGCGCGCACCTGCTAAATTGTCCGTCCGCTTTCGGAACGGAGCGGGAGTACAACTTGGGCGAATTTGCACGACACTGTTCTTTATGGCTGCACAACGGATTCGGATTCGGTTGAAGGCCTATGACCACCGGGTCATAGACCATTCGGCGCGGGAGATTGCCGAGACGGTAAAACGGACCGGCGCCCGCGTGGCAGGGCCCATTCCGCTGCCCACCAAGATTGAGCGCTGGACCGTCCATCGCTCTCCTCACGCGGACAAGAAGTCCATGGAAACCTTCGAGCAGCGCACCCACAAGCGGCTCATCGACATCATCGAACCCACCGCCCGCACCGTGGACGAGCTCAAGAAGCTGAACCTGCCGGCCGGCGTGGACATCACCATCAAGATCTGATCCTGCAGCCCAACCCTCCGCAGTTTCCGGCTTTGTTATGATCGGTCTCATCGGCAAAAAACTCGGCCAGACCCGAATCTACGATGCCAACGGTGTCGCCCAACAGGTGACCATCGTTCTGGCCGGCCCCAACCGCGTGCTTCAGTGCAAGACGAAGGAAACCGACGGCTACGATGCCGTCCAACTGGCCTTCGGCGATCAAAAAGATCATCGCCTCACCAAACCCATTCTGGGGCATTTGCAGAAGTGGGGGGTGGAGATCAAACGCACGGATGAGAAGACTCCGGTCCTGTTGACCGCCGTCCGGCGCATCCGCGAGTTCCGCAACTTTTCCTTGCCGGTCAAGCCCGGCGACCTGATCGGGCCGGGCATTTTCGCCCCGGGCGATTTCGTGGACGCCATCGGCATCACCAAGGGACGCGGCTTCGAGGGCGTGGTGAAACGGCATGGCTTCCGCGGCGGGGATGCGTCGCACGGGGCCAAAGGTTGGCACCGCCGTCCCGGCGCCATCGGACAGCGCCTCTTCCCGGGCACCGTTCGGCGCGGCATGCGCATGCCCGGCCACATGGGCCAGGTGCGACGCACGGTGCAGAACCTCGAAATCCTGCAGGTCCGTGAACAGGAGAACCTCCTGCTCATCAAAGGCTCCATCCCGGGGGCCAATGGGGACTACGTCATCATTCGCGAGGCCAAGAAGCGGCCCAAGGGCAGTACCCGGACCAAGACGGCCGCCCAGGTGGCCAAGGCCAAAGCAGAGGCCAAGCCCAAGACCGCGGCCAAAACCGCCAAAAAGTAACGCTGCACCATGAAACTCGTCGTCAAGGACACCCTCGGCAAACCGCAGGGCGAACTGGAAGTCGGTTTCCCCCTCGTGGAAGGAGAGCGCGGCGCCCACGCCGTGCACGAAGTCGTGGTGGCCCACCTGGCCAACTGCCGGCGCGGCACCGCCTGCACCAAAACGAAGGGCGAAGTTGCCGGCACCGGCAAGAAGCCGTGGCGCCAGAAAGGCACCGGACGGGCGCGGGCCGGCTCCTTCCAATCGCCCCTGTGGCGCGGCGGCGGTGTGGTGTTCGGGCCCAAACCCCGGGACTTTTCCCTCAAGGTCAACGCCCAAACCAAACGCCTGGCTCTGCGCAAGGCGCTCACAGAACGCCTCAAGGCCGGCGATGTCATCGTCGTGGATGAACTTTCGCTGCCCAACCACAAGACCCGCACGTTCCTGAACGTGCTCCAGGCCCTCGAGGTCAAGGGTACCGTGCTCGTGGTGGCCAGCCCGCCGGATCGCAACCTCCTGCTGGCCTCGCGGAACGTGCCCCACGTGGAGGTCACGACAGGCGAGAATCTGCACGCCTACGACGTGTTGCGGCCCGACACGCTCGTGTTCACCCGGGCTGCCTTTCAGGTTGTCGAAAACCGCTTGCGCGAGGAATAACCCGGCCGGAAACCCGACCGGCCACCCACTGGCCCAGCCCATGAACAGCTTTGAAATCATCAAAACGGTCCGTCTGACGGAGAAAGGCACGCGCCAGAGCGAGAAATACAACCAGTACACCCTCGTGGTGGACCGGCGCGCCAACAAGCATCAGATCAAACAGGCCGTGCAGGAGCTCTTCAAAGTCAAGGTCCTGCGCGTGAATACCATGAACGTGCGCGGCAAACTCCGTCGCCAGCGCACCCATCAGGCCGGCAAGTCCCCGGACTGGAAAAAGGCGATCGTCACCCTCAAGGAGGGCGACAAGATCGTTCTCACCTGACCCCGGCGGGGCCTTTTCGCGCCACTTTCTCCGCAACGCGGTGGTTCCCGGGGTTTCTTGAGCCCACGGGCCGCGGGTGTACCGGCCTTTTCAACTTCCACGGCCTGCGGGATCTGCCGCTCCATCAACCTTCGAACCGATTGCGAATGTCCGCAAAGGAGCCCGGGCAAAGCCCGCGCCCTCCCTTCGCGGCTTGTGGGTTTTCCCGAGCGCGGCGACTCCCGCGCCCTCGCGCCGGTCCCCCTGTGCAATCGCCGACCCAACGCCCTGGCGCGGCATCCTTGCCTCCTTGAATCCGGGTCGACCTCGCTGCCGGAGCCGTCTTTTGCCGCAGCCTCCCGGGTCACCGTGCCTCCCCAAGGAAATCCCAATGGAGACTTATTCCGCGCACCCGCGCCCGGAAATCCTTGCGGAAACGCTGTGGCTTTTGCGTGCCGGGGACATCCGAGAATTGTGTCGAGGATTCACCGGTATCCCAAACCCGAAATGCGCCGGAAAGCGAATCTTTGGCGGCGGACGCTCGCCTGCCCCGACGCTACAGGCGAGAATCCGCCCCGGCAGCCCCTCCGAGTTCAGTCCCACCGAGCCCCATCGAGGATCGGAAAGATCTCGCGCCTTTGGCACGCCGTGGGTCCACGGGAGTGCAGACGCCCCAGCCCAGGGCAGCGCCCAGGTCCAAGGTGGCCTGGACCCCGGAAGAATAGTTGCACTTCCAGCGCGCTTCAGGGCTGCCCCATCGGCACAAGAACGCACCAGCCCGGGGCAACGCCCCGAACCGGGTCCCGGAAGGCACCCCTGCCCTGAAAGGCCGAAACGCGGTGTGAGCATGCCCCCTCTCACGGTTGGGATGATGGACTTGTGCCCTTTCAGGGCGCGGCAGATTTCGGGGGTGCCGAATCCCCGGGGCGTTGCCCCAAGCAGTTGAGTTGAATGCGTCTTTGGCGCGTGAATAGGCCCGTGGGATCCGTGGACAGGCAACGGCGCATTTCCGTTGGCGAGCCCCGGGTTCAAGAATCCCGCTGAGCCGGCGTTTGCCCTCCGGATTCCCCCCGCGGGCACGTCCGAAATTCCGCCGGGGTTTCCGGAGGTTCCAAAGCCGGAAATGCGCCGGCACAAGCAGCGGAACGCTTCGGCCCGTTGCCAAGGCCGTGCGGTTGTGATTAGCTGGGTTCCTCGCATGGCTGACCGGGAGATCTCGTTGGCCACTCTGGGGTGGGACCCGGAGTGGGAACAATCGTTTGCGCCGCATCGGGCGGCCGGGCTGGTGCCCGCGCGCGTGGTCACGCAGGAAAAGCACCGTTACCTCGTGTGCGCAGACACGGGCGTGCAGGAGGCCCAGGTGCTCGGCCGGTGGCTGCGCCGGGCACAGAGCGACGCCGAGCTGCCCAAGGTGGGTGACTGGGTGGCGTGTCGAGTGCCCGGGGGGGCGGGTCAGCCCGCCATCATCGAGGCCGTTTTGCCGCGCCGCACCCGTCTGGCCCGCAAAGTGCCCGGACGCGAGACCGAAGAGCAGGTGCTGGTGACGAACGTGGACACGGCGTTTGTGGTGCAGGCGCTGGACCAGACCTTCAATCCCCGTCTGTTGGAGCGCATGCTGCTCATGTGTCTGGAAGGGGGTGTCCAACCGGTCGTGGTGCTCAACAAGGCCGACCTTTGCACCGACCCGGCTGCCGCGGTCGCGGAAGCACGTCGGCGCGCCGGGGAAGCGGCGGTCATCCTCACCAGTGCCCGGTCCGGGGAGGGAATCGATCAGCTGCGACCCTGGGTGACTCCCGGGAAAACCGGCGTGTTCATGGGCCCGTCGGGCGTCGGAAAATCGAGCCTGATCAACCAGCTCTACGGTGAAGAAATCCAACCCACGGCCGAGGTGCGGGAACGCGACCACAAGGGCCGTCATACCACCACGTGGCGCGAGCTGATCGTGCTGCCGGGCGGAGGGCTCGTGATCGACACGCCCGGCATGCGCGAGTTTCATCTCTGGATGGCGGGCGAAGGACTTCACGAAGCCTTCCCGGACATCGAACTGGTGGCCTTGCGATGCCGGTTCCGAGACTGTCGCCACGAAAGCGAGCCGGGCTGTGCCGTGCGCGAGGCCGTGGCGGCCGGCCAGATTGATCCGGACCGACTGGCCAGTTACAAAAAGCTCCGCCAGGAACTGGAGTACCTGCATCGGCTCCGACACTGGCAACGGCCGCCACACCGAAGGCCGCGATCCCCGCGTCCCCGGTCCGAAGAGGAATGAACCCGCCCGCGAGTTCGTCACGCGGCAGGACCGGTTCTTTCAACCGCTGAATCCCGGACGAAAGTTCCGCGGAGCTCGCCGAAAGGCCGCTTTCACAGGGGATGGATCAAGGGCCACCGACCTCCGGCGGAAAGGTTGGGAAAACTCGTGTTCTTCGGGTACCGGAAGTGTCCGAGCGTGTGGACCTCCGCACCGGGCTCCGTGATCGCCGGAAGCCTGCTGGACGGCCCGCTGGTGCGGTGCTGAAACGCGCACCACGGCAACTGCGCGGTCGAGCAACGGTTGCCCTTGTTCGGCAGCGACGGCATCTTGCGGCGCAAGTAGCTTGTCCCGACTGTGCACCACTGCAGAAACCAACGCCCTTGGACCACCTCTGCAGCCCTCTCCGTGACATGAAGAGCGTGTTTGTATAATTCGCACCGCCGGGTTCCGCAGTGCCTCCCGTGCGCGCACCCAAAGGCAGGCTTCCCAAGAGTTCGGAGTCGAGGGGGATACCCTTCATCCGCAGACTGCCCGGCTTGGGAGCACTCGGGCGGAACAATTCGCCGCTGTGCCACGGCAGGGCCCTAACGCCGCGGAACAGGACGCATAAAGATTCTGAGTCCCCCGGTATGGCTGCGGCGGCCTGGTCCCCTGCGGTTCCAGTCGCACTGCCGGGCGTCACGCGGGGTGCTTCGGTACACTCCGGCTCGGAAAGACGTGGTCGCTGCGGGTGTTCTCGCGGTTGTGCGAGGCGGGAAAGCTTGTCCTGTTTGGGCCTGTCCTCAATTTGTCCCGTCAGAAGCCCTGAGTGCACGCGAGCGGTTGCGAGGAGATCCGTTCCGGCTCCCTGGGCGCGACTTTTGACCCGGAGGTCCCGGACGGTTCCGGTGCCGAGGCCGGAAGGAAAACCCCGCGCAGCCGGGGATCGGGCCCTTCGACTTCAGGAGGGGCGGGCCCGGAGTTGTCGGCTGTGGTTTGGCTGCCCCACAGAGCTTCCGCTCGCACTGGCGCCGGCGACGGCCTGTCGTACCATGGGCCACGTGAAGGTGGCGATGAGACGTTGGGCGGGAGGTTGCCTCGGGCCAGCGTGCCTGCTGGCGGGTTTGGGCCTGGCCGCATCGGACCTGGGGGGAGCATCAGGGGAGCCTCTTGCGCCGCTGGTGCCAGTGGATTTGCGGTGCGAATACGACGCGTGGGCGCGAAGTGTCGAAGTGACGAATCCACGGCTTTTCTGGAAGCTGGTCGGGGACGGTCGAGGCCGGCGGCAAACGGGGTATCAGATTCTGGTGGCCTCCTCCGAGGCACACCTGGCGCGAGACGAGGGGGATCTCTGGGACAGTGGACGCGTGGCCTCGGACGAGACGATCCATGTTCGTTACGGCGGCCGGCCGTTGGCGTCCTCGCAGCAGGCGTATTGGAAGGTGCGCGTGTGGGACGAGGCCGGACGCGTCTCGGCCTGGAGCACCAATGGCACATGGATCATGGGGATTCTCCGACCCGAAGAATGGCGGGGGCAATGGATTTGCGCACCCGCGGAGACGGAAGCGTTGCTCTTGCGCAAGGAGTTCGACGTGCGTCCGGGCCTGGTCCGTGCCGTGGCGCACGTGTGCGGCCTGGGACATTACGAGATGTTCTTGAACGGAGCGCGCGTGGGAGAGGATTTGTTCACGCCCGGTTGGACCGACTACCGCAAGACGACGTTGTACGACACCTACGATGTGACGTCGCATTTGCGTGCCGGCCGAAACGCCCTGGGTCTGACGCTGGGTAACGGGATGTACCACGTGGTGCGCCGGCACCGGTTCGCCAAATTCACCGGTTCGTTCGGTCCGCTGCGCGCGATCCTGCATTTGCGACTCGAGTACGCGGATGGAACCACCGAGTTCCTCGGGACCGACCCGTCCTGGAAGGTTCACCCGGGAGCGATCACTTACAACAGCATCTACGGCGGTGAGGATTTCGATGCCCGACGCGAGCCGGTGGGATGGAAACTGCCCGGGTTCGACGATCGCGACTGGGAAACCGCCGTGCCGGTGGTCCGTCCGGCTCCGACCCTGCGCGGGCACCACGCAGCGGCGCTTCCGATTCGCGCCATGGAAACCCGTGCGCCGGTGGCCGTGCGCCAGTTGGCGCCGGATTTGTGGGTGTACGACCTGGGACAGAATGCCTCGTGGATGCCGCGGCTGCGCGTGCAAGGACCGCGGGGAAGTTCGGTACGGCTGACGCCCGCCGAGGTTCTGTTCGAGGATGGCACGATCGACCGCCGCACCATGGGCAGCACGAACCGGGGCATTTCCTGGTGGCAGTACACGCTGAAGGGGGACTCGTCCGGACCGGAGAGCTGGTTTCCCCAGTTTTACTACGTGGGGTGCCGGTATCTTGAGGCGCGGTTACTCCCCGCCGAACCCGGGGGGCCGTTGCCCCGGATCGAATCCCTGGAAGGTGTGTTGGTGCATGCGGCCGTGCAACCGGTGGGAGAATTCGAGTGTTCCAATCCCCTCCTGAATCGGATCCGGGACCTGATCCGCTGGGCGCAACGGGCGAATCTGGTCTCGGTGCTGACCGATTGTCCGCATCGGGAGAAACTGGGCTGGTTGGAACAGTACCACCTGAACGGACCGTCCCTGCGATACGAGTTCGACCTGGGGCGCCATTTCACCAAGGCCATGCACGACATGGCGGATGCCCAGTTGCCGGAGGGCCTGGTGCCCAACATCGCACCGGAATACACCGTTTTCGAGGGACCCTTTCGAGCCGCGGCAGAATGGGGCAGCGCCTTCGTCCAGGTACCCTGGCAACAGTACCTGTTTTATGCCGATCTGGATTTGATCGAGCGTTTTTACGACCGGATGAAGCGTTACTTTGCCCACTTGGAGAGCCGGGCCCGGGACGGCGTACTGGCCGACGGCCTGGGTGACTGGTGCGATTGGGGGCCGCAGCGCTCGAATCGAGCCGAGTTGACGCCCCCGGAGGTCACGGCCAGCGCGTTTTACTACTGGAATGCAATCACGCTGGCGCGGATGGCGCGGTTGGTGGGACGGCCGGACGACGCAACGCAGTTCGATCAGCAAGCCGCAAGGATCCGCCAAGGGCTTCAGCAGCGGTTCTGGGATCCGGAGCGGGGCATTTGGGGCACGGGGTCGCAGGCGTCGCACGGCCTGGCCCTGGAGATGGACTTGGTGGAGGAGCGGGCCCGCCCACGGGTCTTGGCCGAATTGGTCCGGGACGTCGCGGTGCGCGGTTATGCCATGACCGCCGGCGACGTGGGATTTCGGTATCTGGTGCAGGCGCTGGCTCGAGCGGGTCACTCAGACGTGGTGTACCGAATGATCAACCGGCGCGACCCGCCCGGGTACGGATACCAAATCGAGCAGGGCGCCACCGCGTTGACCGAATTCTGGGATGCCCGCCGCACCGGATCCCACAACCATTTCATGCTCGGGCACATCCTGGAGTGGTTTTACAAGGATCTCGCCGGGATCGATTGTGATCCGGAAGCGCCGGGCTTCAAAAGGGTCGTGATCCGCCCCACACCGGTCGGAGACCTCACCTGGGTGCGCGCGAGCTACGACTCGATCCGTGGACAGATCACCACCGAATGGCATCGGGATGCGGACCGGTTCCGCCTGAAGGTCAGAATCCCGCCGAACACGACCGCCACGGTGTACGTCCCGGCACTGGCTTCGGACGCCGTGCGAGAGGGCGACAGGCCGGCTCGGTCAAGCCCCGGCGTCCGTTTCCTCCGAACGGAATCCGGATGCGCCGTGTTTTCGGTGGAGTCGGGCACCTACGAATTCGAATCGCAGTTCTGACCCGCCGATCCGGCTTCATCCACACGGAGAGGATCTCCGCCGGGCATGGACAGGCATGGGCAGATGTCCGGAAGGACAGTGGCCTCGGCTCGCGGACGAGCTTCCTGGGTCAGCCCTGGCAAGGTGCCGAGGGTTCCGGCGTCACGGAGCTTCAGAAGCCCTGCAGGCGTGTGGGGTGACCCGGATCAGGCGTTCGGGCTGGACGGAGGCGGTTGACGGTCCAAGGAGTGCGTGATGAGGCTACCGTGGCCGGAAGCGGTGCGGCTCCGCTGGACGAGCCAGAGCGTCCCCAGCATGGCCCCCAGCAAACACGCCAGCCCCGCAGCCAGCAATGCAGTGCGGCGGGGTACAGGCGGGGGCGTCGCCGTGCCCAAGGTCCCGGCGGCCTTGTTCGTGGCCGGCGTTTGGCCGGGGGTGTCCGTCGAGGAAAGCGGCCGGGTCGGTGTCTTCGTCTCAGCAGGCTCGATTCTTGCGGCGGGCCGGTCCGCAGGGGCGACGCCCGATGTCGCCTCGCCCACCGGAAGTGTGCCAATGTGCTGCCGTACGACTGCAGTGTCCGGGGAGGGCGAAATCGCGGTCTCCGGCGAGCCGGGAGAAGCGGTTCCTCGCGTCGGACGCGGGCTCGGCAAGGCGTCTGGCCGGAGATCTGCGGATGCCGCGATCCCCTCGGCCCGGCCTGGTTCTGGAGCTCTGACAATGGGAGATTGTTCGGCGGTGGGAGGGCGGGACTGTTGAGACGCAGCCGTCGGTGGGGCGGGCGTGGTGCTCGCCAGTGCTGGCATGGGTTGTCCGGCCGTGCTCGGGTCGGAGCGATTTGTATCTGGGGTTGCGTCAGCCGAAGTTTTCTGCGGCCTGCCCGCGGCAGCCTCCGACGGGGCGCTCTGCAGTGGCACATCAGACTGGCCGGGTGAACCGGACGAGGTCGGGCCCGGCAACAAGGTTTCGACCGGTTGTTCGGGGCCCCGGGTGTTTGGTTCGAGCTGTGCAGGGCGGTCCCGGGTCGGCGTGGGACCAGTTTCGGCCGCGCTGAACAAGTGGGATTGGGTTTCCGCCGGAGGAGGCGTGGCTGCGTTTGCGGAGAGGACGGGAGCCGGAGCGGGACCGGCATGGGACGGAGGTGCGGGTACCGGCATGGGGCCGGGGCCGAACGTGGTTTCCAATTCTTGCTGGCGTTCGATGGAAGTCGCCGGGATACGCACCGGCCAGGGTGGTTGGCCCACGGCGTAATCCACCCACCGACCCTGTTCGGCGCGCAGCACGATGATGACGGGCTGACGGATTCGGCGCTGGGCGCTGCGCATGTCCCGCACCGCTTCGTAAATCGGGCGGTCGAACGGCGTACCGGCGATGCTTTCCCCGCCGGTGCAGAAGAGGATCAGGGTGAAGCTTGCCGACCGGTTGGCGATTTGTTCCGCCATGGAAAGCAGCGTGGCGACCTGACCGACATTTTGAAACGTGCGGGTGTCGAGAAACGAGTGCAGCTGGCGGACGATGGCCTCCCCCCGCTCCGGGGCCCAGGTCTGGAGCGGGAACTGTCCGGTGTACACCTCACGATCGAACGTCCACACCCCGATGCTGTCGCCGGGTCGCAGTCGGCCGTCGAATCCGGATTGAAAGAGCTGCCGAAGGGCCTCGTACAGGCCGGCTTTGCGGGCCGCCATGCTTCTGGAGGTTTCGATGGCCAGCAACCAGCGTCGTTCCTGGGGTGGAGAGGCCTGGGCCCATCCCTCCGGGCAGATGGATCGCAACCATGCGACACAGACGACAAGAACGACCCATTGCGGAACGCGTCCGCGTCGTTGAAACGGGGCCTGAGCCGCTCGGTGATCCGGAGGAGCGGCCGGATGCTCGGGACCGGGAACGGAGTCGGGGCGCATGCGATCGATCAGCGGCGGTTGCGAAAGCGAAGGTGGTCTTGACGGTTGCGACGATCCAGTTCGCTGCGTTGTTCACGCAGCGTGCTTTGGACCTGTTGGATGAACTCGCGGCACGACCAGGTCCAGGCCCCGAGGGCCTGCACCGTCTCGCGCTCTGCGCGGTCTTCGGTCACGACCAGCACCTCGCCCCAGGCCGCGAACCGCGCAGCAGCGCGTTCGATCAGTGCATCGGCCGTCTGACCGGGTCGCGAGTAGAGCACCTCGATGGCCGATTGGGTCTCGGGCGGAGCTGCCGGTCCCCGCCGATACCGGGCATCGAAGAATACCGTCACGGGCACGCCGGTGAGGTCTTGGTAATGGGTGAGGATCTGGATCAGTGCTTCGCGGGCCTGGACCGAATGCCGGGGCTGCCCTGCTGCCAGTTCGGGCCACTGGTGCAGCAGGCTGTAGCCGTCGATCAAAATGCGGACCAGAGCCACACGACAACCATACCCCAGCCTGTCAACGCTGAGAATGCGAAAAACCACAGGGACTCCCACTGACGGCTCACTTCGCATTATGGCCCACCCAAGGCAGAGGGGAAGGTCGCGCATCCTCGGCATGGGTAAACCGCGAGAAAACGGGCATTTCCTTCGGATTCCTGAATCCGGAACTCGATCACGGAAATGCCCCCTCCGTCGTCCACGGATCGCCCGGGCGAGCCAAAGCGCCGAGAGCGCATCCCGACTCATCAGCCCGGGGCAGCGCCCCGGCGGTTCGGCCCGGAAAAACTCACCGAGCTTGAAAGGGCGCAACCCGAGGCCCCCCAATTCCGAGTGCCGGGCAAGCCCCACCGAACTCCGCTCTTTCTGGCCGGGGCGAATCTCGGTTGGTTGCCGGCCCAAGCCATTGAGCGGGGTTGCCAAATCCTTGCTCCGACGGGGTACTCATATGCCCCGCTGAAGGCGCAACGATGCATCCGGAACAAATCGCGCCAGAGGAGCGGTTCCCTGTCTGGCGTGAAAAAGCGTTTCGGGCGACTGAGCAATCTGTCCGGCCTGCGCCTTCTGTGCCGCCCCGCTGGCATCGACAGTGCGAGCCCGGTGTCTCAAGCTGGTAGCCGCGGAAAGGCGGCGGCCCCGGAATCCGAACGCAGATCCAAGCTCCAGGCGGTGGCCACTAGGGGCACAGGGGGGTCGGCCGATCCGTCCACCGACGATCGTGGGCGGCTGCGGATTTGAAGACTCGTAGCCGCCGTATGGCGGCCGACCTGGAGTCCAGATCGAAAGCCGCGTCATGGAAGACGGCCCACGACAATCACGCAGCATAGGCTGCATCGGCCCGCCGACTGCGGTTGGCAGCCATGGATTGGGGATGAGAAGCCGCCGCCGCAAGGCCTCGGAAAGCAAACCCTGGCCCTGTTGCACAGCCACCGCAGCCTCGAGGTAAATCGCGGGTGGATCCGCCGACGGACATCGGCGGCTCCTTTCCATCTCCCGATTCCGGCGAGCTGGCATTGCACAGCGGCGCAGGAGGGTTCCCCACTCACGCGCCTCTGTCCCGTCGCAGGTTAGTAGCGCACCCGGTAGAAAAGGCGTTGATGCGTGATGCGCACCGTGTAGGGGCTGGTGGCGTTCGGAACCGGTTGCCAGGGGCCCGTGACCGAGGGAGCCTGTTCGAGAACGCCCCCGGCCGGCCAGCTCAGCACCAGGCCCTCCTGCGTGCGCTGGACGGTCACCCGACGCTCACACACCACCGTGACTTTAAAGGTGCACGTGGCCGTGTTGCCGGCCAGGCTCGTGGCGACATTCGTAACGATGGTGGTGCCCACCGGGAACAAACTGCCGGAAGGCGGAGTGGAAACCACGGCGACGTTCGTCTCGTAAGTGGTGAATGCCCTGACCGTGAACTCTACCACCGCACCATTGGTCGTGGTACACGGGACCACGATGTCCCGGGGACAGACGATGGTCACCGGAGAGGGATCCACCACGGTGAACAGGACCTCGGCCTCCCCCGTGTTGCCGTTATTGTCCGTGGTGGAGATTCTCAGTGTATGTTGTCCGACGGGCAGCAGACTCGCGGGCTTGGGATCTTGTGACGGAGACGGAAGTTCCGGCTGGCAGTTATCAGACGCTTGCGTGGCCGCAGCCAGGTTGGGCGCCGGGACCAGTCCCGGCGTGTTGGGATAGTCATTCACATTGGCTGTGAGACGCGTCACGGGGGGCGTGACGCGGGGCGGTGCGACGTCGCCAAAGTAAAAGCAGCCCGGATGTCCGTACGAGTCGTACAATGCCCACCCGTACGTCGCGATGCCGAAGGGCGCCGCAGCCACGAGGATGTGATGTCCCACACCGATCGGCACGTTGGCCACGGCATAGCCGCTGCCGGGCACGGTCTGGAAAAGGGCCGGATTCACTGCAACACCATCCAAAAGGAGGTTGTTCGTAACCGACGTGGGGGCGACGATCTGAACATAGTTGGTCGGGAAATCGTTCGTTGGTGTGCAAAGGATGTAGGCGCGCGAGAAATGACGCGTCGCCTGGAGCAGCAGCATGAAGGGATCGGCGTTTATGTTGCCGTCCCGATCCGAGCTGGTTGCATACTGGGCCACCAGCACCGGCCGACTCGCGCTCAACCCGAAGCGGGTCGTTACGAACCCCTGCAATACCTGGCCCCGGTTCAGATTCGTGACGGCGACGCCGTTGACGGAGACCGTGGTATTGTCATGAGCGGCCAGGACACGAATCACGTCGCCGCCCGAACGAGTCGCGAGCGGGGCCACGTAGAATTCACTGCCCCAAGTGTTCACGGGAAGGAGTTGTTCGACGACCGTGTCGCAGAACCACTGATTCGAGGTCGGGATCGTGGCACAGGCATGGCCGGCGAAAACCGCGACGGGCTTGTCGGAGCGGATGATGGTGCCGGTGAGATCCGCCGGTGCGTCGTTGGTGTCGCGCAACTGGTACACATCGCCCGGCTGAAGCACCACGGCATAAGTCACGCCCGGAGGCCGTATGGCCGAGGTGGCCGACGGAGTAATCAAGACCACGGTATTGGATTCGGTGCCCACGATGGCGAACTGAGAGCCGTTAAGCGGCGGCACGCCGGTCTGCAGATTGGGCCACGCCAGGACCACATACCCCGTGCCCAGGGTGCTGGTGTGCAAAGCCTGGTAACTGTCCGTGGTCTGGCGGGCATGGTTGAAGGCGGTGACGCGAACGTCGGCGGAGGCCACGACGCGCACGGCACGGCCCGGGGCCACGGTGTCATTAAGATCGCCCAGGTCCGCGTGCCGCGGCAGCAAAACCCAGGCGGTAAAGTTCGTGGGAATGACGAAGTTCGTCACGTATCCGAGGGCGGCAATGGACACCGTGCCGACGGTGCCCGCGGGGCCCTGGATGCACAGCATGGGCTGCGGCGGGTTGGTCGGATCCGGCGCGTAATTTCCCGGGAAGGTCAACCAGAATTCGCGTCCTTCGCAGCCCAGGTCGCAGCGTTCGCGATCGGGGATGATGGACAGGAGATGATCCTCCACCTCGCCGTCGGGCGCGGCTCCGGTGAAGCTCAAATCCGGTCCCTGCACGGTGAACCGCCAACGGGAGTAGGTGCGTCCGGTCAGCGCCTGGGCGGGCACCGGGAATGTGAGCGTGTTGGCACCCGTCGTGAGGGACACCCCATTGAACACGCGGTCCTCCGGATCAGCCCACGACCCGTTCCGGTTAAAGTCGATCCAAGCATACAGCCGCCCCGGCCGGGAGGCGGTCACCTGCACCGAGGCCGTTCGGCCCGGGACCAGGGGGCTCAACATGGTGACGCCGTCCTCATCATTCGGCCCCTGGAGAGGATTCAGGTCGTCTCCGTCCGAGCCACCGCTGGGCTGGCCGTCGGACTCGACATCGACCCGTGCTCCCAGAAACGTGTCGCGGAACGTGCTGTGACGGGCCCCGTTTTGCGCCAATCGCGTGGGATACGGCTCGGGCGCATCACCGAAGTCCAGCTGCGATTCGATGGAGATTTTGTAGTCCTCGACTTCCCCATCAGCCGCCGGACCGCCCACGCCCAGGCCACCCTCCCGGTTCAGTCGAAACCGCGCGAAGGTAACGCCGGGCACGGCCGACGCAGGCACCGCGAAGCTCAGGTCGTTGGTGCCCGGGACGCCAATGCCCGCCGTCAGCACCACATTGGTGAAGATTTGCTCCCCCGGATCGGCCCAGCTCTCGTTTCCGTTGAAATCCACCCAGGCATTCAGTCGGCCGGTGCCGGGACCCCCGGTGATGCTCTGGGGAGCCGTCAGAATTACGCGCACCCGCGCGGTCTGGCCCGGCACCACCGGCGTGAGAAAGATCACCCCGTCTTCGTCGTCAGGCGCGGTGGTAGGATTGAGGTCGTCACCCAGCGCATCGGCCGTGGGTTGCCCATCCGACTCCGCATCCACGCGGGTGCCCAAGAAGAAGCCGGGGCTGACCTGGTGCCGGGCCCCATTGCTCGCCAGGAGGGTCGGATACTTCCCGGGTGCGTCGCCGAAATCCAATTGTGCCTCGACGGTGATGTTGTAGTCCTCGACTTCCCCATCAGCCGCCGGACCGCCCACGCCCAGGCCACCCTCCCGGTTCAGTCGAAACCGCGCGAAGCCAACGCCGGGCACGGCCGACGCAGGCACCACGAAGCTCAGGTCGTTGGTGCCCGGGACGCCAATGCCCGCCGTCAGCACCACATTGGTGAAGATTTGCTCCCCCGGATCGGCCCAGCTCTCGTTTCCGTTGAAATCCACCCAGGCATTCAGTCGGCCGGTGCCGGGACCTCCATTGGGGTTCTGCGGCGCCGTCAAGATTACGCGCACTCGCGCGGTCTGGCCCGGCACCACCGGCGTGAGAAAGATCACCCCGTCTTCGTCGTCAGGCGCAGCGGTAGGATTGAGGTCGTCACCGAGCGCATCGGCCGTGGGTTGCCCATCCGACTCCGCATCCACGCGGGTGCCCAGGAAGAAGCCGGGACTGACCTGGTGCCGGGCCCCATTGCTGGCCAGGAGGGTCGGATATTTGCCGGGTGCGTCGCCGAAATCTGTCGTGGCACCCAAATACACCTGGTGGTCTTCCACTTCGCCGTTGGGCGCCTGGCCCGTGGGCACGCTGGAGCCCCGGGTACTGACGCGGAAGCGTGCGAACGAGGGGCCTTCCTTGGCTTCGCGGGGTACGATGAATTCCCGAACGTGGGTGCCGACGGGCAAACTGAGCCCCGAAAAGATGCGATCGATCGGCTCGGCCCAACTGCCATCGAGTTGAAAATCGATCCATGCGTCCACCACCGCAGTGCTGAATCCAGAGCCTCCGATGACGATTTGAACGGTGGCAACCTGGCCGGGCACCAACGGTGTCAGGAACGTGATGCCGTCTTCGTCGTCCAGTTTTCCGGCAGGTTGCGAATCGTCTCCCAGAGCGTTGGGGTCGGGCTGGCCGTCCCCTTCCTCGTCCACCGTGATGCCAAAGTAAGGCCCGCCGATCGGATGCCAGGGGCCGTTCTGCTGAAGGAAAGTCGGGTAAGGACTTGGTGCGTCTCCGAAGTCCTGCGCCCGGCTTGGGAAGAAACCCGGAGTCGAGAGCACCGTGACCAAGGCCAACCATGGCCCCAAGGTGCGCCCTCGAGATCCTGTAAAAAGCAGCGTCGGTTTCATAGGCGGCGTGGTCAGGTTCAGGTGGTGTCCCCCGCCGGGGTGGCCACCTGTCTCTTCCGGTTGGGAAAACTGTCGGTCATGGGTCGCTTCAGAAGGAGTATTCGACCGTGGAGGCCGTGTTCAGGATCAAAACCAGGTTCAGGAAGCTTTGCGGGCTGGTGGTGTGGAGGTTCACCACCAAACCGCTCAGCCCGATGCCGAGGAGGGTGTCGGCATAACCCTCGCCAGGGGCTTCGTAGACGGTGTCGGTGCCCTGGTTGAAGCTCAGATCGAAGATGTAAACATCGTTGTCGCGGCCGCCGTGCAGTTCGTCGTTGCCGCCGTTGCCGCGCAAGGTGTCGTCACCGTCCCCGCCGCTGAGCATGTCGTTGCCGCTGCCGCCGTAGAGAGTGTCGTTGCCACCCTGACCCAACAGCCAGGCCCGACCAGTGAAGGCGGTGACGTCGAGCACGTTGGCGCTGTCGCCACCCACCAAGATGGCCCAAAGGATGCCGCTCAGCGTGTCGGTCTCCGACCCGATCGTCAGCGTTGTATCGGTCAAGACCATGTCGGCGTCGCGGACTTCATAAATGGCATCATTGGCACCGCCACCGCCCTGGATCAGGTCGTTGCCCGGTCCGCCCACAAAAATGTTGTCCAGGCTGTTGCCGATCAGCACGTCCGCCCGCGCGGTTCCCCAAAGGTACTCGATGGCCGCGCCATGCATCAGAGTCAGGCTGAGATGGGTGGCGTGGACCACCTGCAGGGAGGTCAGCGACAGGTTGACGGTGATTCCCACGGTGGTGGTCTCCGCAAAGTCGAGCATGTCGGTGCCGCCGCCGGGCAGTTCGTCGACAGTATCGCTGCCCAGAGCCCCGTCCACGTCAAAGCGGTAAGTGTCATCGCCGGCGCCGCCCCGCAGCAGGTCATTGCCACGGCCGCCCACGAGGATGTCCGCACCCGCACCGCCGATCAGGGTGTCGTCCCCGTCGCCGCCCAACAGGGTCGCAGAACCTGTGAAGGCCGAGGCATTGAGTGTGTTGTTGCCCGGGCCACCCGTGAGCAGGGCTTTCTCGATGGAAAGGAGCATGTCGGTGTGCCCTCCCACCGACAGGGACGCATTGGTGAGAACGAAGTTGGCATCCGCCGTCTCCGCCACCGTGTCCGTGCCACCAGCGCCATCGAGGGAATCGTTCCCGGGGCCACCGGTCAGCAGGTTGTCCAGGCTGTTGCCCGTCAGGGTGTCGGGCCCACTGCCGCCGACCACGTTCTCCAGGTCTTCGCTGAGGAAGTAGAGTTGGAGCTCCCCGGACACGACGGTTTGAGCCACATTCAGCGAACCGAGGTTGACGGTGACGCCCACGGTGAAGGCGGAGAAGTCGAGCGTGTCCGTTCCGTCGCCGCCGATGACCACGTTGAAGTCGGTCCCGACCTGTCCGTTCGGCACGAACAGGAACCGGTCGTTGCCGGCGCCGCCTTCGAGCCAATTCGGTCCGGGTCCATCCCGCAGCACATCATCCCCCCCTCGGGCATAAATCCAGGCAGTGCCCGGGAAGGCCGACACGTCGAAGACCTCGTCGCGATCCGTGCCGGTGAGGATGGCCTGCTCGATGGAGTTCAGGGCAATCGTGCCCAGGCCCCCGGAGAAGGTCACGCCCGTGGCGGTGAGGGTCACGGTCGCGCCAGCGGGCGCCGGCAGGGGCGGCTCGGGAACCTGGAGGCGGACGGTGTCATTGCCGCCACCTCCCTGGATCTGCAACGCACCGGCCGTCCAGCCGCTGACATCGAACCCGTCGTCTTGCGGACTGCCGATCAGAACCAGGCTCTGGATGCCCAGCAAGCGGTCCACTTCGAAGATGGATTCGTCGGGCGGGGCCGCCACGGGATCCCGTTGCGTGATGAAGAGCAGGTGATTCTGTGCGACGAACTCCACGGGCCAGGTGGCCGCGGAAAGATCTTCAAGAACCTGATTGTTGCCGGTACCGCCGTCGAGCAAATCGTTCCCGCGGCCGCCGCTCAAGATGTCATGGCCCGGCCCGCCGTAGAGGAGATCAGCACCTGCGCCGCCGCGGAGGATGTCGCTGCCCAGGCCGCCGCTCAGGATGGCGCGGCCCGAGAAGGCGGAAGCATCGAGCAAATTGGGCCCTTCGCCGCCGGTGAGCCGGGCCTGTTCGATGGAGCCGAGCATCATGGGTCCCGAGGCCAGGGACATGCTGATGCTCGTATCGCTGAGCAGGAAGTCCGCATCGGCCGCCCACACCAGGGTGTCGATCCCGCCCTCTCCGTGGAGACTGCCCTGGCCGGTCCATCCGGTCAGGGTGAAGAGGTTGTTCGAGGAGCCGCCGGTGAGGTGTGCGATTTCAATGCTGTCAAGGCGATCCTCTTCGCCGGTGCCGCGCATGAGCCGGGTGTTGGTCAGGGTAAAGTCGGTATCGCCGGTTTCGTCGATCCGGTCCAGGCCCTCCCCGCCCAACAAAACGTCGTTGCCGGGCCCACCGTCGAGCTGATCATTGCCTCCCTTGCCGTCCAGCAGGTCGTCGCCCGGCCCACCGCGGAGGACATTATGATTGCCGTTACCGCGGAGGACATCATCCAACGCACCGCCCCGGACCTCTTCGATCCCCTCACCAACGATGCGGAGGGTGAGATGCGTGTTCACGGCCTGGAACGTGCCCAGGATCCCGAGGTTCACATGAATCGGCAGCGTGGAGGTCCCCGAGAAGTCGAGGAGGTCGTGGCCGGGATCGCTGATCGACTCCACGATGGTCTCGTTGCCCCAGGGATCGTCGGTGTCGAAAGCGTAGGTCTCGCTGCCGGCGCGGCCCTCCAGCCGGTCGTCGCCCGGGCCGCCCAACAACAGGTTGTCCAGTGCATTGCCGTAGAGGAAGTCGTTGCCGCTGCCGCCGATGGCGCCTTCCAGTTCGTCTTTCAGCACCACCATGAGGTTGGCATTGATGGCCTGGGCTGTGTTCAGAATCGCCAGATCCACGGTGACCGCGAGGGCGGTATCCGCAAAGCTCAACGTGTCATGTCCGCCATGGCCCGTCACGGTAACGGTGCCCAGGGGCGCGTCGGCGTCGAAGGAGAAGGTGTCGTCGCCACTGCCGCCCAGGTAAGTATCGTTGCCCGGCGTGGCCACGATGGTGACAGGCCGCGAGTAGGCCGAAGCGTTGATCACGTTGGCCCCGGGACCACCCCGCAGGGTCACGCTTTCCAGAGAAGCGAGGTGATAGGTGGCCCCGTTGGGCAGGCTGAGGGCGGCGTCTTTCGGGAATCCTGCCCACAGCAACCAGAACAGTCGCTCCATCCAGGTGGCATCCTTGAGCACCATGTCGGTGTCGTTGGTCACAAGCAGGGTATCCTGCCCGCCGGCGCCATCGACAAATGCTGTTCGCGTCCAGCCGTTGAGGTCGAAACGGTTGGCCTGCGCATCGCCGGTGAGCCGGGCCGTTTCGAACTGATCCTGCAGCTTGTGCTCGTTCAGCGTCACGTAGGTGCCGAGCTGAAGCTGCTGATGGATGAGTCGGTTCGGCATCAGCACGATACCTGGCACCGGTCGGACGGAAATGATCGTATCCTGACCGTGGTCGCCGCGGACGTCATCATCGCCCTGCCCCACGGTAATCTGGTCGTCACCCAAGCTGCCCAGCACGATGTCCACGCCGTCGCCTCCGGCCAGGAGGTCATCGCCGAGCTGGCCATCGATGAAATCGGCGCCCAGGCCGGCATCCACGGCATCCCGACCAGGCCCACCAAAGCGCAGGAGATTGCCCAGTTTTTGCGGCAGGTTCATGTCGGCCCAAGTGGCCGTGACCGCATAGCCGGGGATGTGACCGGAGTCGCCCAGGATGATGTCCCAATCGACTCCACCCAGGATGGAGTCGTCGTCGGTGATGGTGGGATTGCCCTGACCCACGATGTACACGGTGGCGGTGTCGTAGGGACGGCCGGTGGCATCGTGCAGCGTCACGGTGAAGTACCGAAATTCGGTAAAGCCCAGGTTCCGGTTGTGCACCGGGATGCGGACGACCTTGACGGTCTCACCGATCTCGAAGGTGAGCACGGCGGTGGTGGCGGTGTAATTGCGGGTGGCCGGCGGGGCGGAGACGGCTCCATTGGGCCCGGTACCGTCGAACGTCTTCACCACGACCACCGCGGGGTACGTGGCCACACCCCGAAGGATCACCACCTCCACGTAGCCCGGCTGGACCTCGGAGACGCTGTAGGTGCCGCGGCTGAACTGGAAGTTGCCGGGATTGGCGTATTGTCCGGCAGGCACCACGCCCGCGTGCACGGTGGTCTTCGTCGGCGCCGCGGCCGTGAGGGTGATGACGCGCGTGCGGTTGACGAACTCCGCGTCGCTGTCCGTGGTCGAGCCGTCGGCGGCCGGATTGCCATCCCCCACGTTGGGATCCACAAAGGTGAATCCATCCGGTAACTCGAACTGGACCACGTACTGGCTGGGCTGGGCCGGATCAATGTAGAGATTGGTAAAGGCATAGGTGCCGGTGGTGGTGAACACCGCGTTGACCGGGTTGCCCGCTGCATCCAGCAGGGTCACCAAAACGCCCTCCGTAAAGAGCGGGTCGGTGCCGTTCTGAACATGATTCAAGTTCAGGTCTCGCCAGATTTCCCCGCGGATCTGACCCGGGAAAGAGGGCGGTGTGACGGCAAAGACCGGGCCGTCATCGTAAATGGGATGCAGCGTGCTTCCGGGAGGCAGTCCATAGACGGCGCTCAGGTCGGTGCTGGACGTGACCACGACGACCACCGCGTCGTAAACCAGTTTGTTCACCGGCATGTTGGCGTCGGTGGCCGTCTGCCAGTGGCCGCCCACCACGTGATCGTCGCCTCCGCCTGCGTCGAGGCGGTCATTGCCCGGACCGCCAAAGATCGTGTCATCGGTCCCGCCACGGCCCGCTTCTCTGGTCGTGTCAGCGGGCACATGGAGACTGAAGCTGTTCTTGTAACCCACGGGCGTGAACGGCGAGATCCCGACCACGCCGTCGAAGGTTTCCGCCTGCGTCTCGTTCTGGGTGGTGTTGGTCCAGCTCCCGGACCATTTCATCAACAGGTAGGGGCCAAAGCCCTGTTGCCAGGCCGACTTGACCGTGGTGCCGTCCACGGTGATGGAGACCGGGCCGAGAGTCACCGGCCGGGTGTATTTGCCGGAGGCGTCGGTCCACACGTCGGCGGTTTGCGGCGCGCCGTTTTGCATCCAGGTGACCGTCACCTTCACATGGGCAATGCCGGCCTCGCCGAGGTCGAGGAATCCGTTCCCGTTGACATCGTGGAAGACCAGGCCCTCCACGGGGACCAGATCATCATCGTAAATCGTGCCGGTGCCCACGGCGCCCTGGGAAGCGAGCGTGGCCCGAATCGGGTTGCTGAGCCGCACCCCGAACCGCTCGGTCAGCTCGGGTTGACCATCCCGGACGATCTGCACGGACACGACCGTGGACGTGGCACTGGCCGGGATGAATGCGGTGCCCGAGGCGGCCACGAAGTCCAGTCCGGCCCGTGCGGTGCCGTTGACGGTGGTCCAGTCCACAAACACGCCGCCGGGCGGAGCCGGCTTGCTGAGCTGGATGGTGAAGCTGGCCGTGGTCGTGCCGGCCCCGGTGCCTTCCGTCACGAATGCGGGATGGACGGAGGCCACCGGCAGATCCGCATCGCGGATGATCAACGTGGCAGCGTCGGGACTGCCCTTGACGGGGCCGCCCGTGGGATTGCGCAGGAACAACAACACGGTTTCGTCGCCTTCCGAGAGCCCGTCGGCGAAGATGGGCACGCGGATGGTCTTGGTGGTCTCGTTCCCCTGGAAGTACACCACCTGTCGGAAGATGGCCCCGTAATCGCTGCCCGCCGCGGCGGTGCCGTTGGCGGTGAAGAACACGGCCACGGGCTGCGAGCTCCCCGGCGCGCGATGCAGCGTGATGAGGGCGTACGTCGTGCCCGAGGCGGGCTCCTGGACCGTGAACGTGGTGCTCCCGAAGTACACATTCCAGGGACCGGCATCCACGGCCACCGGCCCGTCATTGTCCCGGATCATCACAGTGAAATGATTGCTTTGGGTGAGCGGATCGGCGGCGATCACCGCGTGTTCAGCGCTCAGCAGGTTGACGAAGAAGACCTCGTCAGGCTCATCCCGCAGATCACCGAACACCTTGACGTAGATCGTTTTGGTCGTTTCCCCGGGCTGGAAAACCAGGACCTGATCGGCGACGGGCATGTTGTCGTTTGGATTGGCCTCGTAATCCGGCCCGTTGTGGAGGTCGCCGGAGTAAACAGCCTCGACCGCCGTACCGGGACTCGTGGCATAGGTCACGGTCACTTTCTGGCCACTGACAGCCGAAAGGCTGATCTGCACGGGCACCAGGGCGAAACCGGCATCGGGCTCGAACAGGCTGGTGAAGAACGTGCCGGGAACCCCGAGGGCGTGGATGGAGACGCTGACCGGACCGTCGTCATCCGGGATAATCCCGTAGCCGCGATGGTCGCCGATGCGCGCGTACGCGGGGTTGAACAACTCCACGTAAAGGCTTTCATCGGGCTCATCCAAACTGTCCTGACGGAACGACACGGTGATCTTCTTGGCGGTTTCTCCCGGATTGAAGGTCAACGTGCCCGGGGCCGGTTGCACATAGTCGCCGTCCGCATACAGCGGATACGGTTTCGCCGGGTTCGGATCGCACCCGCAATCATACGCGGAATCCACGAGATACTGTACCGTGATCGCATACTCGCTGGGATTGGACAGCGAGATCACGAACTCCGCCGTGGTGTTCTCCGGCACGGTGTAGATGCGGGTGCCGTCGGGTTGCAGGGTCGAGGGCGGCACGTAGTCACCGATGCTGATCACCGGAACGGGATCCTCGTTCAGGATGGTGACCAGCACCTGCGCGGAGGAGGCGGGCAGCTGGATGCCGGCGCTGGGGTTGGAGAAAAGGACCCGGAACTGCTGATGCTCTTCATAGGTGAGGTCGCCCAGCACCACCAGGCTGATGGTCTTGGAAGTCTCGCCGGGGCCGAAGGTGAGCGTACCTGAAGCCGGCAGGTAATCGCCCGAAGCCGCGGTGGCGTTGCGCATCGGGTTGCCGTCGTTGCCGTCCGCGGTGGTGTAATCGAGGGTCACCGGCGTCCGTTGCGGGCCGGAGAGGGTGACGGTCAGGGTCACGCGGGTCTCACCGGCGTTGCCTTCGAGCACGGAGACGGAGTGGACCGACACCACCGGATCTCCCTCATAACCCGCGGCGATGTTGCGTTCGGTCTCGTCGAAGGTGAGCTGGAAGTCGGGCGTGCGGCCCTGCAGAGGCCCGCTGGGGTGGACATCGCTGTCATTGGCCGCTTCCTCGGCCTGCGAGGCGCCGCCGCCGAACTGCGGGATGAAGGTCAAACCCGCCGGCAAGCTGAAGGTCAGGTAATACCGATCCGGATCCAGGCCGGTGAATTTGAAGGAGCCGTCCACCTCGGTCCGGGTGGAACCGATCAGCAACCCGTCGTTCCGATACAGGGTGACGGTCACTCCGCCGAACCCGGTTTCATCGGCATCGCGCACCCCGTTCTTGTTCAGATCGAAGAAGATCGCGGATTCGATCGCGATGCCGGTGTCCCGTTCGCCGGTGCGGCCCATGGCGTCGTCGCCAAAGATCGTGTCATCCCCCGGCCCTCCGTCGAAGAAGTCGTTGTGATCCTCCTCCACCACGGAAGAGTCGCCGTGGTTCATGAAATTGCCGCCATACAACAGATCGCTGCCCGGGCCGCCGAAGAGGACATCCACATTGCCGCCACCGATCAGGAGGTCGTTGCCCGTGAAGGTGCTGGCCCCGCCCGGAATGTTCCGGACGGTGATCCCGGCGCCGGGAATGGCGGCAAGGGCGGCACGGATCGCGGCCAGGTTGGCCTGATGGATGGCCAGGCCGTTGATGGTGATTGGCAGGTCCGGGTCCTCGTCGCCGATCAGCAGGTCGATACCACCGTGGCCGTTGGCCCAGTCACTGCCCGCACCGGCCACCAGCAAGTCGTTTCCGGCACTGCCATAGAGTTTATCGTCGCCGGCATCGCCTGCGAGGACATCGTCCCCCGGGCCACCGTACAGGACGTCGTTGCCACCGTCGCCGCGGATCCAATCGTGCCCCTCTTCGCCATACACGATGTCATTGCCCGCGCCGGCACGAATCAGATCATCACCCGCCCGGCCGTAAATCGTGTCGTTCCCATCGGCCGCGTTGCCGGACCCGTCGTCCCCGTATAGCTCGTCGGCCTCCGAACTGCCGAAGATGGTGTCGTGGCCGGGCCCGCCGTAGATTCTCAGGGCACTGGCGCCGGCAGTGAGGGTGTCGTTGCCCGACCCGCCATACAGGACGACACCGGCGACTCCACCGTTGGTGCTGGCGTAGATTGCGTCCTTCCCGTCGTCGCCCCAGGCCTTGGAGTTGGGACCGTCGCCCAAATAAATGGTGTCGTTGCCCGCGCCGCCGCGAACCTCCACGGTGGAGAGCACGCCCCGGAAGTCGAGGTAGTCGTCTCCCTGCCCTGCGTCCTGCACGATCACACGTCCGACGTTTTCGAAGGTCTGCTTCCAGTTGCCCCACTGCACTTCGACGGTCTCGCTCCCGGCCGTGCCGCTGACGTGGCGGACGATGAAGGTTTCGCTGCCGTCGGTGGTGTCGATCTCCAGGCGGTTCGCCGCCCGCGACCCCACGTTCAAAAGCAGATCGGAGCCGGAGAACTCCGCCAGCACGGGCTCGGGACAGGTGATCTCGAAGCTGAAGAGCGTGATCTCGGCAAAGCGCCACGTCTTGTCGATGCTGAAGAAGAACAGGTCGATCTTCAGGAACGCTTCCAGGAACAGGTAAATCCGACCCTCGATGTCGAAGATACAGCGCGGATCCTGCTGGGCGTTGGCGATGATTTCGCTGACGCGCACCCGGCCGTCGTCGTTGATGTCGTTGAGGTCGAACGTGACCTCGAACCCAAGGCCGCCCTGGACGCCGGCCTTGACAATAACCAGGTTGACCTCGGCCCCGGCGAACAGTTCGCCATACAGCCGCACCTCGGGCTGTTCGTTGCCGCTGGCGTCAAAGTCCAGCACATAGAAGCCGTCGAGGATGTCCAGCGCATTCTTGTCGGCGGAACTGATGAACTTCTGAATCCCGTAAGTGTCGTACCCGAAGCCGATGTTGATGTCGGCGCCGATGGTCCCGCCGAACTTCGCGAACAACGGGCCCCAGATGGGGATGGACTGGGTATAGGTGAACCGGAACCGGAAAGTGGGCATGCGCCACTCGACCAGTCGGACCGGCTCGCCGATGAAGAGATTGAACAGCTCGCTCGGGTTCTCGAAGACAGGAATCTTGAAGTTGCTGAGACTTCCGACGTCGCTGGCAAAGCCGGCCACGGCGGCTTTGTAGGAACTGCTGGCGCCGGGGCCGGTGGCCGCCTGCGCCGCCGCGGCGATGTCGGCCATGGTCCGGCTGGCGACCGCCTCCAAGGCCTGGATGCTGCTCCGACGTCCGTCCGGACCTTCCAGCAAGCGGAACGACCCGAACGGAATCAGGATGGTCCCCTCGCCCAACCCCTCCAGGTCGCTGATCAAGTTGACCACCTGAATGACACCCTCGATGAAGTCCACCGTGGAGGGCTCGAGCAGACCGAAGGTGGCGGCCAGGTCCAACAGGGTGATCGTCTCTCCGGCCAGATCCGACAAGACCGGCAGGCGCATGGTCACGATGTCCAGCAGGGGCTGGATCGGTTCGGTGACCTTGCGGATTTCCTTCAGGATCGGGCCGAGGAAGTCGCTGATGAACGTGCCCAGATCGAGCTGGATGTTGGTGAAGTCGATCTGCGGAGGGGTGACCCCTTGGTCGGTGTTCGCCACCCAGCGCAATTTGAAGTCGGCCAGGACGCGCGGGAAGGCGGTGTTACCGCCGAAGCTGGCGATGAGCTTCAGGTTGACGTTGGCCTCGGCCCCCAGAACGGCATGCAAAATATCGTCGAACTGCGTCCCGCTGGAGAACAGCTCGGCCACGGTCAACTTGCCGTCGTGGTTTGGATCCTTCAGATCCACGCGGAAGGCGCCCTCGAAGAAGCTGGGTGCCTCCGGATCGTCCATCACGTCCAGTTGCAGGAAGAACAGTTGCCCGGACGCATGCAGCCCCGGGATTTCCGCTCGGAAGAAGATGGTGAGCTCGGGCGCCGATGCGGGTGCGGCGGTGTTGAAGTAGAACCCGTGGGTCAGGTCCACGCCAAAGCCGAATTTCCAGTCGAAGCCCAGCGACAGGACGACATTGCCATCGACCTGCAGACCGAAGCCGGGAACGCCGATCTGGAAATCGATTGGGTTTTGCGTGGTGTCGAGCAGAGCCAGCGTGCGGGCCAGGCGGAGGTTCACCGTCAGGCCCGTTTCGCAATCCAACACCACATCGAGCTGGCTGAATCCGGCCGCGGGGTCCAAGGGTTCGCCGGTTTCGTAATCCACCAGCAGGTCCAGGCCGCCGGGGCCCAGCGAGTTCCAGAGGGCCTTTTTGATGGCGTTTTCGACCGCCGTCAGACCGTTGCCCCCGGCGGCTTCCACCTCCTCCCGCAGCTCGCGCAACAGCCCGTTCCGGAAGTCCGCGATGAAATTGGCCGCGCCCCGGAGGCCGTTGCCCACGAGCGGCAACTGCGTGTTGTACACGATGCTGTTGAGGCCATCCTCCACCCAGCCCAGGAAGCGATCCAGACCGGCCAGGATGTCGTCGATGCTGTTGGCGATGACATCGCACAGCTCCAGACCCTGGAACAGCCGGCTGAAGTCCGGCGCGATGAGCAGAACATTTTCGAGCCTGCCGTTGCCGTTGTTGGACGCCGTGACGGGATCGCCGTCGTCGTCGCCGGTCAATGCGCTCGGACTGAAGGCGCCGCCGGCACCGGTGGCGTTTCGGATGGCCGTCAGGGCCACGTTGGCGGTCGTGGTCCCCAGATCCACCTGGACCGTGAGCGTATTTGTGGTGGGGTTGTAGGCGGCACTTGCCGTGTTCCCGCTCAGGGTGTCCAGGAAAACGATGCGATAATTCGTGATGGAGCCGCTGGATTGAATGTTCAGGTCGTTGTGCAGGCCGGCGAAGCGGATGACGCGGGACGTGCCCGTGGCCACGGTGGACACGGCCTCGTCGAGGAACAGCCGCACCAGGTCGGGGATCTCCACCACCAGATGGTGGTCCGGGTAGCCGTCGCCGTTTTGATCGGCCGAACCGCCCAGGGGGGTGCTTTCCAGCGGCGCAAACACCGGCAGCCGGGCACTCACCCCGCCCTCCAGCCGCAGATCGATGCTGTCCGAGCTCAGCCAGTTCTCGTCGAAATACAGCCGTCCATCCCCGTTCGTGTCCCGAAGCCCAAGCCGGAAGATCGCGCCGCGGTCGCTTTGCGTCGGACCCGTGTCCGGATCGCCGTCCTGATCCAGGGTTACCGTGCCGTTCCTGACGAAGATCCCGAAGACCGCACCCAGCGAGGCTTCCAGGTTGAGATCGGTGCCCGCGACGCGGGCCAGCAGCGTGACACCCGTCGTGTCATAGAAGAAGGCGCGGAGGTTGGTCGGGTTGGTAACATCCAGGCCAAAGTCGAGTCGCAAACTGGCACTGGCACTGACGGTGAGCCGGCCGTCGCCGCGGATTTGCACCAGCGTGGTGGCGAACTGAAGGAACGACCGAAGGGTGGGATTGTCGCCGGCGACCCGGCCGAGGAGTTGCTGCAGGTCCAGTTGGAAGGGCAGGACGTTCGCGTAAGCGGTCGTGAAATTGAGCGAGAACTTGAGCGCGGTCGTGGTGATGGTGCCGGCCCCGGTGTTGCCGGAGGCAGGATTGTCCGGAGGCGCCAGCGCGGCGTTCCACGGCGAGCTCAGGGCGTTGATGGCCGACACGATGGCCGAGGCGGTGGTGCGGCCCGGGTTAATGCGGATCGTCAGCAGTTTGACCGCAGGATCCCAAGTGGCGCGGGCGGAGGTGTCCGTGATGCTGCTGTCGCCCACAATCCGCACCACGGAGCCGTTCAGATGCGCGCCGTTGGCGTTGGCCGTGATGCGGAAGGCGTTGTTGTCGCCGTTGAAGTTGATCAGCAGGGTGCTGGGCGTGGAAGCGCTTCCCCCGGAGGTGACGAGGCTTGCGGCCGAGACTCCGTTCTCATCCAGCGAAATGGTCAGAACGTTCGGATCCAAGTGGAACAGTTGGTCGATCTGGCGCTTCATTTCGGCCAGCGTGTTCTGCAGGGTCTGCTGCGATCCCGCGCCGCTCAGGCCGTCGAGCCACTCCGCAAACCGGCCGGCATAATCGAGCATGTCGTGGACGCTGAGGTTCACGAACGGCAGCGGTTCATCCAGGAACGAGAACGCGCTGAGCCGGCTGAGGCTGTCCGCGAGAGTGCGCAGCGCCCGCACGATCTGCACAAAGTTCAGACTCGAAAAGTTTTCCAGGCTGCCCAGGCTCGGATAGCTCAGGAAAATCCCCTTGTTGTTGGTCGCCGGATCGTAGGGATTCGGATTGTAGTGCAGCTGGGTGAGGTCCGGGATCCACACGGACACTTGCGGATTGGTCAGCGGGAGAGAGAAGCCCAGCCCACCCACGGTGATGTTGTCCAGCCGGGCCAGAAGGCTGCCCGTGAAACTGAATGCAGGCGCCAGGTTGGCGATGTGGTTGGAGGAGGTGTTGTTGAACAACTCGGTGATGTAAAACCGGCGCTCGCCCGTGCTTTGATTCTCCAGGGCGACCGTGGCGGCAATGGGCGCCGGGGTGACCCCGTCGTACGCCAGGGTCCCGAAGACCCCGCCGCTTGTGTTCACCTCCACGAATCCGAACCGGAGCGTCCCGCTGATCCCCGGCGGAGCGGTCACCACACTGAGACTGCCGCTGAGCTGGGCGTTTTCGATGAACAGCCCTTTCATGGGGCTGGTGGCCATGCTGAGGGCCACCTGGTCGGTGGTCGTGGCGGGATTGTTGTCCAGGTCCAGACGCTGATGGCCGAAGCCCAGTTCGGTGACGAATGGATCCTGCGGCGGCGCGATGATCACGATGCGGTTGATGATCCCCAACTGGGAGGGCTTCGCCGAGACCACCAGGTTGCCACCCGCGGCCTGGGCCACCAGGACGTCACCCAGTGTCCCGGAGCCATGCGGCGTGGCGGCGAACAGGGCGTTCAGGTCCGCTGCCAGGTCCTGTATGCTGTTGTTGGTGGCCGTACTGGCGGCCGTCAGCGTCAGCGGGAACAACTGGCTGAAGGTACCCAGCGGGTTCGGCTCGGCCTCGTTGAGGTAGATGCCGAAGTGCGCGTCGGCGCTGATCCGGCCGTTGGCCGGCACCGGCACGGTGCCGGTGGTGAACACCCGCGGCACGTCCGCCGCGCCGAGGTCGAACCCGAGGGTGAACTGGAACCCGACGGTCGCACTGAATTGCAGGGCGCCCTGGAGGCTCGCCCCTGCGATGGGTCCGAGCGCCAGGTTGAAGTTGAACGGCAACGTGGGGGAGCCGAACAGCTGCTGGGTGTTGTAGGTCCACGACTTGTTGACCGGGTAGGTGTACACGCGGCGTGCCGGGTCGTAAGTGACCCCGCCATCCCCGTCCAACAGCCCGTCGTTCAAGAAATCCGCCAGCGCCGGGAAGAACTCCTCCGTGGTAAACCGCTCGGTCAGGACGCCGATTTGATCGTTGGTGGTGGGATCCCCGTCGCCCGGCCCGAACCCGAGCCCGGAGGCGGCGCCGTCCGCATCCACCAGGTTCAAGGTCGTGCCCTTGGCAATCTCGTCTTCCCGCAGGGCGATGACCACCTGCTTGTCCTTGTTGATGCGCGCCACCAGTTGCGCGGCCAGACCCGCCGCGTTGATGGCGTTGTTCAGCAATTGCACCAGCTCCGTGCCACTGCGGCTGTTGGGATTGCCGATCGTGTCGGTCACCGTCAGCGTCTGCACGGGACCCTCGCCGAGCCGGATCTTGAGCTGTGCCCCCGCCAGCGGTCCGGTGTGCACCGTGGTTTCGAACACCGCGCGCGACTGGAGCTCCACGCTGACCATGTACTTGTAAATCGTGTCCACGAAAAGCTGGGACCAGTCGAACGCGTCGCCGAGGGTCACACCCCCCGTGAAGGGAATCTCCACGTCGAACAGGCTGGATTGTGCGAAGGCATCGAACCAGTCCCCCAGCTGGCGCAGGAACTGCACCCACTCAAAGGGACTCGCTTTGGCGAAGTCGAAATTCACCAGGGATTGCAGGGGCGGTCCCAGGGTGAGGTTCCCCGCTGCGTCGATGGAAACCAGCAGCTCGCTGTCACTGAGCCGACGAAACTCCACCGTCCCGCCACTGACCCGCACAAGCAACTGGAACGGCAGGGCCAGGGATCCCAGGTGCAGATGCCCGTCGACATGTACCTCGAGGTAATTGCCCGCCGGCAGGTTCAACGTGCGCGAACCCGTCGGCAGCGTCAGGGTGGCGTTGAGCAAAGCACCCGTGGTGTTCAGTTTCAGGACCAACGATCCGCTCAACCCCACCACACCCGCCTCGAACTGCAGATCCGCCTCGCCCGCCAACCCGGCCCCGCTCAACACAAAGGCGCCGCTGCCGCGGTCAAAGGAGACCACCGTGAAACTGCCGGCTTTCAACGCGAAGTGCAGATGGGTCGCGCCCAGTTTGAAAACCGGCTGGCCCGCCAGCACGGCCCGCTCGATCACAAAGCTGCCGCCCAGCACCACGGCATTGGCCAGACCCGTGATCTGAGCCGTCCCCGTAACCGCCAGGAACTGGTGATAATACAAACCGCTGAACTGGATACTGACATCGTCCGCCGGGTTGTCGTTGATGGGCACCACCACCGGGTCGGGCACGCCGACGTCCCCTCCGGTGTTGTTGATCCGCAGTTCCAGGTTTTGGGCCGTGATCCCGAGCACACCGGCGCCGCTCAGGTTGGCACTACTGACGCGGAGCTGGCCGGCAATGCCCGTGCTGTAGATCACAAATGCGCCCGACCCCCCGGCCACGCTCAATCCCACCGGACCCGCTCCGATCGTGGCATTCACGTCCGAAGCGGCCACGGTCAAATAGGGGGGCGTACCCGGCACCAGAGCGATGATGAACCGGCCCTCCAGGCTCTGCGTGTACGAGCCCACCGGGATCTGGATCGTCACCGGCACCGGCCCGGAGTCCAGTTTGTGGAACGGCCCGGCCGGAAGGTTCAAGGAAGTGGGATTGCCCACGACTTCCTGGAACGCCGCGGGCATGGTGTTGAAGCTCCACTGGAAGGTGTGCGAGAACCCCGTGCCGAAAGCGTTCACAGCCACGGTGATCTGCCCCTCCCCGGCAATCCCGGCGTCCGTGATCACAAACACGCCGGACCCGTTGCTGGCAGATAACAGGCTGGTGCCAAAAGAGAAGCCCACGTTGGCCGCACTGACCTTGATGACCCTGCGCCCCGCCTGCGTCGTCTTCTGCTCGAAGGCAAAATCCCCCGTCAGGCCGGCCCCCAGGAAGCTCAAGGTCACCCCGCTGCCGGTCACCTGCAGGTAAGGCCCGGCCGGCAGATTGATCGTGACGGGCGAGCCGCCGACGGTCACCGTTTCGTTGACCGCCGCGGCCGTGTCGTTGATTCGCACCGTGAAACTGCCCGAGACGGTCAGCCCGGTCGCATTCAGGCCCACCGTGGCCGTGGCCGTGCCCGCCACTCCTCCCGAGGTCAGGAGGAACAACCCGCTTCCATTGGTGACCGTCAGGACATTCGCGGTCGTCGCCCCAAAGTTGAACGACACGCCACTGGCGGCCACCGTCACCACCCACTCGCCCCCCGTAAGGGTCTGGCGCCGCTCGAACTCGAAGTTCCCCGTCAGCCCAATGCCCTGCACGGTCAGCGTAACCCCGGTACCACTGACCCGCAGGAATGGGCCGGCCGGGACGTTGACCGTGACCGACATCCCGTTGACGTTGATCGTCTGATTGTAAGCCGTGGCCGTGTTGTTCAGGGCCACGGCGAAGCCGCCGCTCAGAGAGACGCCGGTCACGGCGATGGTGGCGTTCGCCGAAACACTCCCCACCACGCCGCTGCTCCGGAAGACCAGCGCGCCCGTACCATCGCTGACATTCAACAGCGGTTGCGAACCGTCCGTGAAACTGAAGCCCAGTCCGGCCACGCCCACCGCCACTTCTTCATAACCGTTGCCCGGATTCCCATCCGCATCGCGCGGTTCGAACACGAAACTGCCGTTCAAGCTGGCCTGGGGATTGGTCAGCCCCAGCGTGGCTGTCCCGGCCACTCGGAAGTAAGGGCCGGCCGGCAGGTTCACCGCCACTCCGTCGATCGTGGGCACCGCCCCCGCGGAGGTGTTCAATGCGAGGGTCAAGCCGCTGGCGGACAAACTGAGACCGGGAATCGCCGGGCCCAGGGCAAAGTCCAACGTCAGCGTCCCTGCCAACCCGTCGCCCAACAGGACAAAAGTTCCAGTTCCGTTCTGCACGCTCAGCACCCGGTTGCCGGCCGCCCCCAACTGGAACAGGACGTTTGACGCGCGCAGGACGGTTTCCGTGCCCGTGTTCTCGAACGTGAAGCTCCCCGTCAGCGTCTGCCCCATCACCGTCAGGGTGCTGTTCACCTCCAGACTCAGCTTCGGCGCTTGCGCAAACAGGTCCGGCGACTGCACACGCACCACGTAGCTTCCGGTCAGGGTGAACCCCAGGAAGGTCAGGCTGCCCGTCAGCGGGAAGGCAGCGTCCAGGGTGCCGGCCTTGGTGAGATTGAAGGCGTTGCCCACCGGCATCGAGCCATTGGCCAACTGGGTGAGCGTGCCGGACGCTATCCAACCGCCGGAAACGATGCTCGCATCCGGAACCGCCGTTACACCAGCGGTCAACGTCACCGTGCCTCCACCGCCGTTGAGAGTGACGGAACCTGTGGGGAGGCTGAAGTTAAACGCATAACCGCCCAACCCGGAGGCGTTGACCCGGGCCCTGGCTCCCACTCCATCCAGCCCCACCAAGGCGCCGCTCGTCTGGCGCCCGATGCGAAGGTCGAGGACCGCTGCACTCTGCACCGTCACCGTGGGGGCTGCCCCGCTGAACACCGCCCCGAACACCCCTCCCAACACGTTTTGCAGGGCCTGGTTGATGGCGGTGGGTTCCAACTCCAGGCTCATCTCCCACCACATCGGATCGGAACTGGTGGCACCGAACTGTGCCAAAACGCCCCGCACCCGGAAGGTGAACCCGTTAAAGGTGGTGTTGTTCCAGCTTTCGATGGTCCGCGTAACCGTGGCGGCACTGGGCAGGCTGCTCAGAACACCCTGCAGCCGCTGCTTCAGCCCGTTGACAATCGCAGTGCCCGCGTCGGCCAGACTACCCAGACTCGACCCTATAAACGGCAGGCTCTGCGCAAAGCTGCCAAAACTGTCCAAAAAGTTGCCCACGGCCCCCAGCTGATCCAGGGCGTTTGCAATAACAGTGTCCGCTCCTGGAGCGAGGGAGGGAGTTTGGACGATTTGAAGCTGGAGACCTGTAGCGGTGTAAACGGGTTTCAGCGCCCAGTTTGGCTGACCGGGGATGGAGGCGGTGCCCAACCAGTTGGCAAACTCTCCAGTTCGCCCGCCACTCGGCCAGGTGATCACTGTAAATGTGTCACCCAGGGCCGGGACGTATCCGCCTTGGGGATTGAAAATGATTCGAAGCGTGCCGTCGAGGATCGCCGACCCGGTAACCTCGATCCAATCGTAGCTGACACCTTGGGCCAGCCCTTCGATCTCGATCTCCGTTACGCTCTCCGGGCCGGGATTGAAAGTCCCCACCACCAAGTGCCCCGGCGAGTTGCCGGGACGAACCACACCACCGCCTGCGATGCCCCCGAGAACGGTGCCACTCCCCGTGAGCACCTGCCCATCGCACAACCACAGCACCCCACCGCCCAAGTCCAACGGAACATCGGGAGTGAGACGGATCTCGCCCGCGTCAAAGTCCGGTGGCCCGTTGGCAGCCCGTAAGGTCGCCACCAGCTCGGCCACTCGGGGGCTCAAATCTGGCTGACTGGAAGGCTCCTGCGAAACCACATCCCGGGAAGCAAGTTCGGCCGACGACTCCGGAGTGGCGTCGGTCTCCGCCACAGTCGTCCGAGAAGCCTCGACTGCCGAAGTGTCCGAAGTGCCGGACGGTTGGTCCGGGAGCGTTCCACTCCCTCCGGCCACAGCCACCATCAACAACTCCCCCGGGGCCCCAAAACCATCTGAAGGCTCGAGGTCCACGGGCAAAGTATCAGCCTTTGCCAAACCGACCTCGTCACCCGCGCCGTCGGCAGTAGCCCCAGAAGAGTCCGGAATCGACGCAGAAAAAGACTGAACTTGGCGCTCGACCTGCCCACTCCATTCCTCCGCCGGACCGGCAACCGCCACCGAATCAACCGCGGCAGTCACTCCGGACGGATCCCCGGCTGACGACAAGGGATCGTGTGGGCGGCCCCCTGCAACCCATCCGAAGCCCGCCGCCTCCAGCAAGTCCGCAGAGAGCAGCAGCCTTGGCTCCAGGGCTTCCAGTTCGAACTCTCTACTCTGTCCGTGCAGTGCCACGGGAGATTACCAGTTCGTCCGAGCCGTTTCGAATGCGGCCCGCAGCCGGCGGGGTCAACCTTGCAGGTAGCCAACGACTGGCGCAGGTCTGCATCGCGCTGTGACTCTAAACGCCAACTGGAGATCGTCAAGCAGGAAAATAAAGGAGATTTTTTCCTCTAAACCTCGCAACCCGGGTATTTCCACGCGGACGACCCTGTGCCCTGCGCTGTCCCGCTTGGCGCAGCATGCCCCCTGCCGCCTGCCCTGCCCCACGAAAAGAGTCTCCAAGGGCAAATCACACCTCACACCAGATCGAAGCCGTTTACAAGATCACCTGACCAGCCAGGCCCACGAGCCGCATCCACAAGCGCCATTTTGGCCCATGCAGGAACTCACGGGCCGTCCCTTTTGGTCGGGATTCGTGTCGGTTCTCGATTCCATTGTCCACGGCGCCCCGGGAGACGCCGGCCCGAGGGGGCCCGTGAATACCGTGCAGCACCCGAGGGTCAAACCTGATGGAGCGCACAAACGCTGGAAAGCGGTTGAACCAGGACTAGATTAGGGATGGCTTATGAGAATCCGTATCCAAACAGCAGGCCTTTGGGCTGTCGGCCTGCTGCTCGTCTCCATGGCTCCGGGGTGCACCCACGCCTCTGAAAGCGGAGCAAAGTCTGAGCCGTCCCCTGCGTCTGCCTCGGCCACGAACCAACCCGTCCAAGCAGGGCCCGCCCAGGCCGAAGACGCAGCCATGGCCAGGGAGGAGGAAGGTGCGGCCGTGCATCCCCCGGAAAAGCCCGAGCCCGCACCGGCCAGTGCCGTAAAGCCCGTCCCGCCGGATCTCAAGTTCTCCCCCGCCACCCGTGAGCTGGTGAAACTGGCTCAAGCCGGGGTTTCCGAGTCTGTCATGCTCGCGTTCGTCACCAACAGCACCAGCACATTCAACCTCGGTGCCGACCAGATTGTCTTCCTCAACGACCTAGGGGTTTCCAGCGAGGTCATTCGCGCCATGATCGAGCAGGATCGGCGTCTGCGGGAATTGGCGGGACAACTCCCGCCTCTGCACGGTCAAAACACCTCAGCTGCCCCCCTGGGTGACTCCGCCCAGGGCCCGATCGTCCCTGCCGCGGCTGCACCGCAACCCCTACCCGAACCGACCAACGCCCCCTCGGCACAAGTGCCGGAGGCGGCCGCGTCCGGGCAGGCTCCCACCACAAACATCACCTACCAATACTTTTACGATTCGCTCGCGCCCTACGGCACATGGGTTTACGTGGACGGCTACGGGTACTGCTGGCAACCCAGCATCGTGGTTTTGCAACCCGGCTGGAGACCTTATTGTCACGGGGGCCGCTGGGTTTACACAGACCTGGGTTGGTATTGGCACTCCGACTACACCTGGGGGTGGGCTGCTTTCCACTACGGTCGCTGGTTCGCTCACCCGCGTTGGGGTTGGCTCTGGTGGCCGGACACGGTTTGGGGCCCGGCTTGGGTCACTTGGCGATACCATCCGGCCTACTGCGGCTGGGCACCGCTGCCCCCTTACGCACGCATCAGCGGAGTCGGATTCGCGTACACCTCCTACGGCTACGGCGTGAGTTGGAGTTGGTTCACGTTTGTTTCGTGGACCCATTTCCATGACCGGCACCCACATCGTCACCGTGTGCGTGACACGGATTGTCGCCGATTGGCCCGGGAATCCACCGAGGTCAACAACATCATCGTGGGCGACAACAACACCATCATCAATGCCGGGATCAGCCCCGACCGTGTACGCGAGCACACGGGTCAGGAGGTCCGACCGATCCGGGTCCGTCCCGAGGTGGTGGGCCGCTCCAGTGGGCGGACCCTGGAAAACCTTCGAGAGCGGTTGGACCCGGTGCGGGGCGAGTTGATCGCCCGCCGCCTTCCGTTGGAGGCGCCCTTGGCTCCCGGCCCAGAGCGGCCCCAAATCCCGCCAGACCGGGCGCCCGGTTCGCGACCCGGCCCGGCGCCGTCCCCGAGCAGTCCCCCGGAGCTGGCCGCAGCCGCCACACCCACTCCGGACGCCTTGGCAGTTCCAACGCCGGGCAGACTCGTGGACCGACCGAATCGGGTCGGGGACTCCGAACTTCGCGGAGCTGGCGGGCGGTCGGCCACTTCCCCGCTGCGCGCCCCGGCAGACGCGGCCCGGAACCCGGAGCAGCGGCCCGTGCTCCGCGCCCCGGAGTCAGCGCCCGACGCGGGCCGCCCCATCGCCTCGGCTCCCGCACCGGCTCGACCCTCCGCCGCACCCCGGGCACCGGCCACGGTGCAGGCTCCTTCGGTACCCGCGCCCGCCACCATCGCCCCGCCCAGCCCGCTCCCGCGCGCTTCGGACAGCCCACGGAGTACCGTAACCGTCATCGGAAGGGCCAATCCGCGGACGGCGGACGGAGCAACGAGCCCCGGAAGGAGCCCCGGCCCCGCTGCTCAGTCAGCCCCGCGCCCAGGGCCGACCGCGACCTGGACACGTCCCACACAGCCACCCGCCGGCGCACCCGAAGGTTCAGCACTGGAGCGTTCGCCCATCATCCGGCCGTCTCCACAGCCACAGCGACTTCCGCCGGCTCCCGCCGCGGCGGCACCGTCCCGGAACTCATCTCCCAACGTTGTGGTCCTTCGTCCCACCGCGCCCCCGGGGTTCCGAGCCCCGGCACCGCATCCTTCTCCGCGGATCATGTCGGACCCGCAAATCACCCCTGTCCCCTCGCGGCCGAGCCCCTTGGCGCCCGGGCCCGCACCGACCACGCCGGCGTTCCGCCCCTCGCCAGCTCCCATACCCGCCCCGGCGCCGGCAGCACCTTCCATGAGCAGGCCCGGGCCGACACCCCCGGCGGCCGCCCCGGCCCCAAGCTTGCGAGCGCCCGCGGCACCGGTACCCGCCCCGAGCCCGCCTCCGGCTGCGTCCCCTCGGGCAGCCCAAGCGCCGGGTCGAGCTCGTACTGCAAACTGAGCCCTGTCGCTCGCTTCGTCTGCATCCACACGCATGCGTTGCCCGCTTTGCTGTAAAGCCGAGACGTGGGAGCCTCGGACCGGGAGAGGCTCTCCCCTGCCAACAAATCGAGCTTCCGGGCGCCTCCGCCGAATCTTCGCCAGGCACTGGCTCATCCTGGCCGCCCTGGGAACCCTCCTCGAGCCCGCAACCGCTGGCGCATTCACGAATCTTTATTTCACACGGTTCGAAGCCAGCGAGGGTTACGACACCGCCTACACGCTGGTCGGTCAGGCCGGATGGCTGGGCGAAGGCACCGGCGGGAACGGCCTGGTCAACGGCTTCTTCCCGGGGGAGGGCCAGCAAGCCTACCTCGGCTACTGGCCACCCCTGGAGACCAACGAAAGCCAGACGGCCGTCTGGCAGCCGCTGCGTTTCGACCCCGTCCGGAGCGGATTGCCGCTCGTGCAGTTTTCGGTGCTCATGAGCATCGAAGACTCGTCGGCCACGAATGCCCAGTACGACAATTTCCAGTGGCAGGTTTACAATTTGCGAACCAACCGGCTGTTGACCATCGACTTCGACAATTACTTCCAGGACATTTCCTACCGTTTGGACGGGACCAGCGCCTGGGTCACCACCTCCGTAAAGTTCACGAATGGGGTGCCGGAACTCTTGGTGCTGAACATGGACTTCGCCGCCAACCGGTGGAGCGCCACCTTCGGAGGTCGCCTGATCGCCACCAACCAGCCCCTCACCACCACCGGCGCCGAGCTGACCCTGGGCGAAATCGACGCCGTCTGGGTTTATTACGACCCGGCCAAGCCCGGCGACAATTACATGCTCTTCGACAACTATCGTGTGGCGGCCGCCCCACCGGCCGTGGCGCCACGCCTGCTGCTCCTGGAACGCACACCACGGGGTCACGTCTGGCTCCGGGTGCAGGGCCAGCCCTCGGCCCGCTACGTGATCGAAGCCGCCCCTGCGCTGCCGGCAGCCACTTGGACGCCCCTGCGCACGAACAGCTCGCCCGACGGACTGTTCGATTGGGTGGACACCACGGCTTCCAACGCCCCCGCCCGTTTCTACCGGGCCCGCCTCCTGCCCTGACGCCGGCGTTCCGCTGCCTTCGGAGCCACGCCGATCCAGATCTCCGGTTCTGCTACCGCCGCGTTGCCCATCGTCCGGCACAGCCGGGGACGTGAAGGATTCGGGCAATCCTGAAGCGCAGGAGCCGACGAGCCATACCGTTGGTCGCCTCGAAATCACCGGGCAATGGTGTGCTCCGAGCCTCTCCTCCTGCCTTTCAAGCCCCCAGCCTGCAGCATGGACAAGAGCCACGTCCTGAGCTGCGCGCACACGCCCTGTCGCATCACAAGCGGGGGACACTGGATCCCGCCTCTCTGAAGAAGAATTCTCAGCAAGATGAAATACAACGTTTCGCCGGGCGCCCTCAGACGCTGCCAAGAAATAAACAGCTCGGTCGTTGGCCGGAGCAACTTGTCAGCGAGCTCCGAGGGCCCACGCCCTGCGGTGGAGCCTCGCCACCTGGCCGGTTCCCGTCGCCTTCTGCCGATACTTAAACCGCGGCCCCGCCACCGGGGTCCGTCGGCCCAGGATTTCTTGCCCGAAATGACCTGGTCCAGTCGGCCACGTTCATACAGCCAGACGCTGCCGTCGCCAAGCCTGCCGCCCACGCGCTGGCTGACGGCGTTGGAGGCGCACGCGAAGGACTGGGCCCGGGTGCACCCAACGCTACCGCTCACCGTAGGCGGGACCTTGCGAGCCGCGCCGCGCCACGACCGTGAAGCGTCGGGGCAAAGCAGCGACTGCCGGCGACAGGTCTCCGCGCTGCCAAGTTGTATCCAAGGCCGCGGCGCTCCCGCTTGCCGCACCATCTGCCTGTGCCCGCTCGCACCCAGACAGCTCACTCCGCTCCCTGGGAACCACCCGCAAAACGCGGTCAGCGCCCGCAAATTCCTTCACACCCTCCCCCCGACCACCGCTCCCTACCGGCGTTCGATGTCAGCACAGGTGCTCGCGTATGTAAGCATCAAGCGCGTCCCAACGCTTCGAGCGTCCAAGCTCTTCGCTTTGCCCGAACTTCCAACACGTCAGGAACGTCTCCGCAAAGCATCGGTTGCCATTCCGCACTATGGGCTTCGACCATCGGAAAGTAGTGCTCGAAGTGATACTCGAGGATGTGCTCCAAAACACATGTGGCGATAGCAGCGCGAACCTCTGCATTGTCGCTTGACCCATGTTTAACCACCAAAGGCCAGATCATTTCGGGGTTTGCCTCCGCATAATTCTCCCAGCGATTCTCCCAGCGCTTCCGCTGCCTTCCAAACGCTCGCTTCATCGCCCTGGGTCAATGCAAGGTCGATTTCCTGCAACGTGGGTTTTCGGGTCTTACCAGACATATCTCAATTCCAGAAGACTGGCAGTGCAACTTCGCGCGCAAAGCCCCTCGGGCTGCGCGTCCACGTGCCACCGGCGGCAGATGCAGTAGCCAGCAGAGAGCACTCTGACCTGTCTGTTGGGACAAAGGGAACCCCGGAACCATTCCTCTGTAGAGCAACTGTCCATTCGGCCTCTTTCCAAGGCGCCGTGCAATCTGACCACACCCTGTGGCGCTGTGACCCACGCTACCAATCGTGACCGTCATTGACATCCCACCCAAGACCAGGAGCTATTCTTGGTTCGGCTCGTCCAAAGGAGCTTCTGTTAATACGCCCAGCACTCCAAATGGGATCAGGGCCAGCCCCCAGGCCGCAGATTCGAGCATCAAACCCCCGGTCTCTTCACAATACGTCTCCATCGCCTCTGCAGATCCTGGTAATATTACTTTTTTGACCCGCGCAGGGTGTCCGTCAAGGTAGCATTCGTCGCCCTCCCGGACTTGCCTACCTGTGTCCGCATAATGTGAAGTAACACGACAATCGTCTGGGATCCTATCCATGGCCATCGATACCGTCGTCGTCAAGGAGCCAATCCCTAACCTTCAGGGTTACACGCTCCGGACCGTAAATCCCAAGCCGGAGGATCCATGTCCAGCTCATACGAGCAGGACTTGCAAGGTTCCCCCTTCGCATATGCCGAGCGCTGCAACATTACATGCACGTGCACGTGAGGCGTCGGAATTCCTCGAGGCGGACGCGATGGCGGACGATCGACACGACAGGCGATCGGGCCAGCGGGCGGCTGGCAAGGCAAACCGCGCCTATTTCTACGCATACACCGTTCGCATCTCTTGGCGGCTTCGGCGATTCCTTTTGCAATAGCGTCAGCCACAGAGTCCGCACTCATCGCAATCTCGTGGATCGTCCGCTGACCCTGGGGGATTGCAAGCGCTCCCACGCAAGCACGCAGGTTGCGGTAGCCACGAGCGCTTCACTTCATAAGCCTGCGGGAATGGCAATTGCAGCTCCCGGCCTCCGATCGTCCACCTCCACCCTGTCCAAGCAACCGTTGCATACGAAGAGGTACAGGTTGCTTCCACCCATCTCGTGGATGGGATCCCTGCTGAGCCATCGGCCGGTGACGGGGTCATAGAGGCGGTAGTCGCAAAGCGCCGAGGCCGTTGGGTTGTCCGTCCGCTTGGTCGAAAACCGGAACGGGTTCTCCTTGGCCGTCGGGCCGGTCGGGCGGAGAGGCTCGGCGAAGGGGCCGTATCGTACCGCGCCGTCTCCGTGCCGCTGGAAGCAGAGATCAACTGCCAGACATTGCCGTTGCCGTCGTAGGTCGCAAAATGCGTTTCCGAGGCCGGACTGCTGGCCAGCCGCACCCAGAGCAGGCCACCCACCTCACCGGCACCATCCAGCGTCTCGCTGAGGCCAAGGCCCCACACGTAGCTGCGCAGCAGCCCGTGGTTCGTCGCGTTCAGCTCGACCACGTGGCGGCCGAAAAGCACCGGATCGCTGACGGATTTCAGGTCTTCCCTCACCACCCAGACCCCGTTCCTCATCACGTAGCTCGTCTGCCGGATGCGCCGCCCCAACGCATCGTACGCCCAGTCCACCCGACGCCAACCGGTCCGGTCGCTCGTCCCGTAGCTCATCCCCCGCACCAGCCGGTTGTCCGCGTCCCACGGTGCGTCCACCGCCCCACCCGAACAAGTTTTCCCGTCCCCGCCGTGGAGCAAAGGCGGCCCATTTCAGGTTTTTGGAACCTCCGGAAAGCGCGGCGGAATGCCGGGCGTCATCGGCACGGGAAGGCTGAGGGAAAGCGGCGTTTCCTCCGGCACACGGATCCCGGGTTCGATTGAAACGCGGCCAGCTCACGGGTCCAGGACTCTGCGCCATGAAGTCCGACCGCACCTTCGATTGTACCCGGTCCGGATTGCCCCGCATCGCCCCCCCCACCTCAGCCCCACCCACACCTTGTCGGCTCGCTCCCAAGCTTTGCCGGTGGCTGCCCAGCCGCGCCCCGGCGAGGCGCGGGTTTCCGGGCCTCGACCAGGCTCCAGACCGCAGAACACGCAAATCCCGGTTTGGGCCGGCGAGAGTATGCAGGTTTTTCAAGCCCACGGAGCACACAGAACACAGTGAAGCGGTCCTCGCCAAGTCACACGAAAGCCAGCAAATCCCCAACTCATCCTGTAAAGCGTCCCGAAGCCGGAGCGCCCGGCTTCCGGCTCATCATGGGTTTTCTGAGTAACCTGTGTGTTTTATGAGCTGCCGCGAAAGAGGGTCTGTGGACTCAAGTTGCGAGGACGCTGTGGACCGCGCCTGCCATGTCGAGCAGCGCCTCCCGGTGCCTCAGCGCCGGGTCCCTGGACTGGGGTTCGACTTCAGGACCAGCGGCCTCCTGAGAGGACTTTCCTCACGTGCCACAGAATCCCCAAAATCCGCACAAATCATACTGCGGGGTCCGCATGCCCCCGAGGCACTGTGGGACGCGCATTGGCCCCGCTCCCAGATCGGAACGCAACTCCTGCCCTATCGATCTCGGGATCCGCCGGCTCCTCGGGCTCCGCGTGTGCGGCGTCTTCTTACCGGGTGTTCTTCGTGTTCTGTGGGCTTTTTCCTGTGACGGTTCTGCGGGCTCGGAGGCCCGCGATCCACCAGATTGGAATCTGCGGCCCGAGACCGCGCCGTCCGCGCCCCGCACGTCGCGCCGCGATTCGATTTGCGTCCGCGGCTTGCTTTTCGCCGGCCGGCTTGGAGTTCTCTTCCTGGTCCGCGAGCCTGGGGCTCTGGGTCTTTTGAGTGCTCCGAGGGCTGTTCCTCCGCAGCGCGGGCCGATACCCTCTCCGAGTGCGGTCCATGCGGCGTTGGATGGTGCGCAAGCGATGCTCCACCGGTTCCGGGCATCGAACCCCCGTGTGAGGCTCGGTCGCACTTTGCCCGAACGCGGGAGGCTCAACTACCGCACCTTGGAAGCCAGCGGCCCCCGGTTGTGGTCGGCCCGGAGCCCGGCTCTTGCCACCTGCCGGGAGGCCGCCGGTCCCCGCCATGGCAGCAGGGCCAACGTTGCTCCCGGGGCTGCCTTGGAGCGACGGAAAACCTTTTGACTCCGGTTGGTTGTCAGTTATGCTGGCCGCTCTGGATTTAGAAGCGAGGGAAGTCTTATGGCCAAACTGACGGTTCGCGATCTGAATGTCCGCGGCAAACGCGTGTTTGTCCGGGTGGATTACAATGTCCCGCTGGAGGAGCGGGACGGGCAAATGGTCATTACGGACGACACGCGCATCCGTGAGACGCTGCCGACATTGCGCTTGCTGGTGGAGCAGGGGGGGCGTTTGATCCTGGCCTCGCATCTGGGTCGACCCAAGGGCAAACGCGAACCGTCGATGTCGCTGCGGCCGGTGGCGGCGCGGTTGGCCGATTTGCTCGGTCGGCCGGTGGCTTTTGTGGATGATTGCATCGGGCCCAAGGTGGAACAAACCGCGGCAGCTCTGAAGGATGGGGACATCCTGCTGCTCGAGAACGTCCGATTCTATCCAGAGGAGGAGCAGAACGACCCCGCGTTTGCCGAAAAGCTGGCGGCTCTGGCCGAGGTGTACGTCAACGACGCTTTCGGATCGGCCCATCGCGCTCACGCCTCCACCGAAGGGGTGGCCCGGGTCATCGCTCGGCGCGGCGGCCCTTGCGCCGCGGGTTTGCTCATGGAACGCGAGCTCAAGTTTTTGGGCGAGGAACTCGAGAACCCGGCCCGCCCCTTCGTGGTGATCCTCGGGGGCGCCAAAGTGTCCGACAAAATCAAGGTGATCGACCGCTTGCTGGAGAAGGCCGATACCCTCCTCATCGGCGGTGCGATGGCGTACACCTTCCGGTTGGCGCAGGGCTACCAAACCGGCAAATCGCTGGTGGAACCGGACAAGGTGGACGTGGCGCGGGCCGCCCTGGACAAGGCTGCGGCGCGGAAGGTCCAGTTCCTGCTCCCGGTGGATGATGTGGTGGCCACGCCCGTCGAAACCGGTCAGGTGGACAAGAAGGGTCGGCCGGTCATTGCCTACCAAAACCCGAGGGTGAACACCGACCCCAACTGTCCGCCGGACGCCGCCGGACTCGACATCGGGCCCGCCACTGTCAAGGCTTACAGCGACGTCATCGCCCGGGCCCGCACCATTCTTTGGAACGGGCCCATGGGCTTGTTCGAGAATCCGCAGTTTGCCGCCGGCACCAACGCCATCGCCCACGCCGTGGCCCAGGCCACGCAAACCCGGGGTGCGCTCAGCATCATTGGCGGGGGCGACAGCGTCAAAGCCGTCAACAAGGCCGGTCTGGCCTCCCAGGTCACCTTCATGAGCACGGGCGGCGGCGCCAGCCTGGAGTTCCTCGAAGGCCGTGAACTGCCCGGCGTGGCCGCCCTGAGCGACAAGCCCTCCAGCGGCGGCTCGGGCTCGTAATCCGCAGCGGCAACGCAGGTTCACCCGCATCGAGCGGCATCCTGAAACGCCACGAGAGGGACAGGCAGGGGCAAACCGTCATGGAAAAGGAACGCAAGCTCATCATCGCCGGCAACTGGAAGATGAACAAGACCGTGGCCGAGGCCCTGGACCTCGTCCGCGGCCTGAAGCTCGAACTGGCGAATGTGAAGGAGGTGGACCTCGTGGTCTGCCCACCGTTCACCGCCCTGTGCGAGGTTTCCAAGGTGATTCTGGATTCCAACCTCCGGCTCGGTGCCCAAAACATGAACGAGCATCCCGGCGGCGCCTACACCGGGGAAATTGCTGCGTTCATGCTCAAGGAGTTTTCCGTGCGTTACGTGATTCTGGGACACTCCGAGCGGCGCACCTACTACGGCGAAACCGACGCCCTGGTGGCGCGCAAGGCCCAGGCCGCCCATGCCGCGGCCATCAAACCCATCATCTGCGTCGGCGAAACCCTGGAGGAACGCGAACAAGGGCGAACCGAGGCGGTGTTGGAACGCCAGGTGCGCGGCAGCCTGGCGGGCCTGACGAAGGAGCAAATGCTGGAAACCATCATCGCGTACGAACCGGTCTGGGCCATCGGCACCGGCCGCAATGCCACCCCGGAACAAGCCCAGGAGGCTCACGCATTCATCCGACGGCTGCTGGCAGAGCTCTACGACGAAGGGGTGGCGCGCCGGGTGCGCATCCAGTATGGTGGAAGCGTGAAACCGTCCAATGCACGCGAGCTGATGAGTTTGCCGGATGTGGACGGCGCACTGGTGGGAGGTGCATCGCTGGAAGTGCGCAGTTTCTCCGACATTGTCAAAAACTCCATCTGACGGATTGTTATGGGCTTCTTGATTGGCTTGCTGACCTTCATTCTGGTGCTCGACTGCCTGTTCCTGATCCTGTTGGTGCTCATCCAGCTGCCCAAGAAAGAGGCGGGAGCCGGCGTGGCCTTTGGCGGTGCCGCCACGGATGCCTTGTTCGGCGCGGGCACCGGCACCGTGTTGACCCGCATCACCAAGTATGCCGCCGCCACGTTTTTCGGGCTGGCGATTGTGTTGGGCCTGTTGCAGAGCGCCCATCATCGTCGGACGACCCGCGAGTTCGAGCGGCAGCTCCAGACCCAATCGCAACAGGCTCTCCCGGGTACGCCCAGCCTGCCGCCCGCTGGAACGCCGGCCGGGGTTCCCAGCGCAACGGTCCCCGGCGGGTCTCCCGGAGCGCCCGTAACGTCCGGCGCCTCCACTGCCCCATCGCCGAGCACCACAGGGACCAACGTCACCCAACCCTGAGGCGCGCCCCGTCCGCCGAAGCAGGCGCCGGGCCGTGCAGCCAAGTGGATACGGTGCCATCTGGTCCGGGGATCCCGACCCAAAACCATCGAGTTTTCGACTCTGACCGGCGATTCGCTGTGCGGCCGAGGGGCCGGGTTTGTCCTTCTCGGGCCCAAGCGCGGCGGAGAACAGTTCCCCGATTCTCCCGAGTGCGGGGGCTTTCCGGGCGTCTGTCGATGTTCCAGTGTTGCCGGCTGCGTCAGTGGCCGGGGCAAACGTCCGAGTGCGGGTGACCGCTTGAGCCGTGGCACCCGTCGCACGGTTGGCCGCCTCCTGGCTGCTTAAACGATCCGCGCAGCACCAGCGCTCAAGAAGTGCGCTGCATGCGTTGTGCGGTCCGGCCTGTCGGCGTGAGCCACCGGCTAAGGAGGTAGAGCAGGATGGGAAGGCAACGACCGCACCCGATCCGCAAGCTCAGGTGGCGTTCCCGGAATCAGTCGGCGCACCCGTACCGCGAGGGTCTGCCGCAATCCATCCTCTCCCCACCCGCGGCCCGTTCAATTGGACTCGGGGGCAATCCGCTTCAACCCCACTTCGTGCGCGATGTCCTCGAACTCTTCGCGACTGACGGTGTCGAGGGTTTTGCCCTTCGCGGCCAGTTTCTCGTTGATCTTGATGACCTTCTCGGTCATCGCCTCGTGGGTTTCCTGCGAACCGCCCGCCAGCACAAAGTTGGGACCGGTCGTCAGGCGGCGGTGACCGTCGTCATCCAGGCCCACCCCTAACAGGAGTGCCTTGTGTGGCTTTTTCGGCTTCGCCATGCCTCAGCTTCGATCGAAATTGCGGTTTTCGCAATCCTCAAAAAGCGGGCCGGAGCTTCGGGCGGGCGCTCCGGCCCGCGTGGAGGGTCTCAAGGCGCCGCGTCGCTCCCACCCTATTGGCGCGTCCGGTAGAACCGGCTGCTCTCGGCGGGGGTGACCAGCCACGGCGAGGTGGGGTTGCCCGGCACGTCGGTCCACGGACCGGTCACTGCCGGCGCGTGTTGCAGAGTGCCGCGCGTCCAGCGGAGCTCGATTTGATTGCCAACCTTCTGGACCGACAGGATGGCCGGTTCGGCCGGGGCAAACTGATAGGGTTTGGGAACCGTCGCATTGTAGCCATCGCGGCTCAGGTAGAAGTCGTCGAAGATGGCGCTGAAGCTGGCGCTGTTGCCCAACACCACCAGCTTGTCCATCACCGGCAGCATGCCGCCGAGCACCGGATCCACGTAGTAGGGATCCCGATCGCTCATGTAATCCTGGAACAGAAGCGTTCGCTCCGAGGCACCTTCCTTCTGGATGTACACGCTGAAGGTGTCGAAGTAACCATCGGCCTCCACGGCGTTGGTGACGTTGATCCACACGTTGTACACCACGCCCGGCTCCAACGGTTGCTGGGCAAAATCGGGGGGCGGACTGGCGTTCCCGCCGATCCATCCGTTGCGGGCGCCAATGTACCAGGCATTGGTGAAGAACCCCATGACGTCATTGGTGAAGGCCGTCAGATAGACCGCGGGCCCGAGATTAAAGAAGGCGTCGCCGTAATTGCGCATGCTCTTGTCGGTCAGCGCCACCACATTGGTGATCCCGGTCGCATTGGGCTCACCGGCAATGACGCGGAAGAAGAGCGTCCGGGCCTGCCCCGGCTGAACCGAAAGGTTCCGCAGATTCAGGAAACCGACGCTGTTGCCACTCGGGGTCCGCAGGGCCATGTGACCGTTGGTGGCAATGACCTGGCCGGAGTTGCCGGTGGCATCGTTCCAGTAGCCCTGCGGTCCCAGCGGGCCGGGCGCATACTGATCGAACGTATCCAAAACGTCCCAGCCACTGGCGACGTTCTCAACCACGGCGACCGAGGTCGTGGCGGAGAGGCTGTCGTTGCCCCGGCGGACGGTCAGCACAAGGGTCATCGGTTCGGTCAAGGTCAGTGATCGAGTGCCCGAGCCGGCGGTCGTCTCGGCAGTGACGTCCCCCAAGGGCGCGATCTCGATTTGCGTGGCATCCTTGCTGACTTCCCAGCGCAGGGTGGTCGTGCCCCCGCGAACCACGGCGGGCAAATCGGTGCGGAACCGCGTAATGACCAGCGGCAACAGGCGGGTTGGTGGATTCGTGATGTAGGTTTGTTGCAGAATCTGAATCTCCTCCGGGGTCAGGGCCCGATTCCATACGGCCACCTCGTCGATCATGCCGGCGAAGAATGCAGACGCCGAAGCGCGGCGGATCATGCCGATGGAAGTGGCCATCGCGGTCAGGGGCCGCACCGGTGTGATCTCGACCGGATCCAACACGCCGTCCACGTACAGTTGGGCTCGCATGATCCCGGGGGCGACCTGCCGCTGGACGTAGGCGATGTGGTGCCAGTTCCCGTCGAAAGCCCAGGCCACCGAGTGCCGGTGATCGCCGACGGTGCCGCCTCCGTCGCTGCGGATGTAGATGTCCACCGTGCCATCCGCGCCGGCGTTGTGCGTGCCGATGTTGAAGAGCGGGTTGTTGTTGGTGAGCGAGCCCTCGGAGAACACACGCCGATCCGTCTGAGGAAGCCCACTCACCCAAAGGGACACCGTGAAATTGGGATGGTTGTAGATCGGCAGGTCGTCGCCCGGGTTGTGGATGCGTTCCAAGCCCGTCGATGTGCCGTTGAACAAGAAGGCGTTGCCCCAACGACCGCCCACCACGTTGGTGGCGACCATGTTCACGGCCGTCATGTCGTAGCCGCTGACCAGGTCGGGAGTCTTGGTGCCCAACAACGTATCGAGCGGCCAGTAGGCAATGAGGGAGTTGGTGATGTTCGGCGGGGGCAGAACCGCCAGTTCCAATCGGGCCACGGCACTGGTGGCGCTGCCGGCCGGGTTGGAGGCCACGACCTGGTAGTCACCGGCGTCCTCTGCAGTGAGGGCGGCGAACACCAGGGCCGGCTGGTTCTGTCCCTGCAACAGTTGACCGTTCTTGTACCACTGAAAGGTGATGGGATCGCTGCCTGTTGCTTGCGCGGTGAACGTCCAGGGCTCTCCCACGTAAAGGTTGGTTCCGAAGGGCGGGTTGACGCTCACGATAGGGGGCGCACCTGCCAGTAGATAATTGACGGCATTGAGAAAGAGGCGTTCTCCCTCGGGCAGCAGGTCATAGATGCCCGCACCATTCGCCGGCACTCCGCCGGCTTCGCGGCTGCCGGTCAGGAACACCAACCGTTTGGCTCCCAGAACCTCGGACCGGCCGTTCCCCGAGGTCAGACCCTGGGCAAATTCCGCGATGATCGTGCCATTGTTGGCAGGGTCGCCCGTGGTCCCGACCACGGCGATTTGGGCGCCCCCGGCAATGAGAGGGTTGTTGTTCACGGAAATGCCGTTCTGAAGGGCGGTGGCACCGGAGGTGGCGTTCGTGTGCGTCATTCGACGGGCATAGGGGTTCACCATGACACCGTTGGGATCCAACGCGATCCCCTGGAAGATCGGGTGGGAAGGAATCACGGCGCGCAAATAGACGTTGGAACTGGTGGTATCCACCATGGTCTCGCCCGTGGTCAGGCCCAGTCGCGACCCTCCGCCGGTGCCGCCGCGGATGATGTAACCGCCGAGGATCATCACCGGCTTGGTCAGACCGTTCCAAAAGGCCGTTTCGTTGGCCTGCTGGTAGTGGCCACTGGGAACGGAGCGGCTGATGATGATTAAATCGTTCGTCTCGAGGGCCGCGATGAAATCCGGATTCGCATCCGCACTGTCGATGGTAACCAAGCGGGTGACATTATGTCCGTTGGCCCGGAGCAACCGGGTGTAGCCGGCATCCGGGGCGTTGGTGAAACCTGCGTTCGCGGCACTGCCATCTGGTTGATCGTCAGCGGGGTGGAAACTCACGAAAGCAATGTTGGCCGCGGAGAGGGTCAGCGCAGGGCAGGCCACCAGCCAGGCAAGGTGCCGAATCGGGATTTTCATAGGTCGTCGGGATGTGTCTCGGGTTGTCGAACAAACCGGGTCCAACTACGCCCAAAGCCCCCAGATTGTCAAGGCGAAGGCGCGGGTCCGCGAAAGCGCAAGACCCTTCGCGGCAGCGGGACCCGTGCCCCGGCGCGGTAGAGGAGCGCGCGCGAGTTCCGAGCCCGGGTGGTCGCCACCGGGGATAATGAACGGGATATCTCGGCCGTGCTTTCCGGAGCCGGGGCTCTGCTCCGCTTCCGCGGCTTCGCCCCTGGCCGGCGCCTTCCCGAGCCCGGCCCAAGCCCTCGAAGGTGCCTTCCCAAGCCGATCCGGGGTCGTCTTGCAAGTCGAGACCGCTTGTCCGTCGAGGGGAGCCGACCCGAGAGCCCCGGGGCGATTCGTTCTTTCAAGGTGGCTCGAGAGGATGACTCGCGCATGGATGGGGCCCATGCGCTCGGAGCTCTTGCATCCACTGTTGACAGTTCGCGCACTCGGAAACCGCGGCCCGCAACGGCACAGGCGACGTGAGATGTGCAGCTCACCCTTGCCCCGTCCTTCGGAGGCGGGCCCGACCGGAGCGGGGACGCCTCCAACGGGAACGTTTCCGAAAGGCAGCCTCCGGCGATGGCGCTGCTGCGCAAAGCGAGACTTCGTCCATGGAATCGACCGCCGAGCGGCTGCGCATCACAGCCCGGCCCGGGTGCGGGAGCGAGCGGTCATCCTTCGAGGTCCAGTCGATTCCTCCTCGCTTCCACCGAGACAAAGCCGCGCGGAGGCGCTCGCAGGATCCGCTGGCCCGGCCCATGGTGGCCCGTGAAGGGTGGGCCGGTACTGGTGAATACGGGTCTCTTCCCTCGGGTCGGCTCCAGCTGAGTTGCTTCGTCGGGGTGAACGACCATGCGACAGGGCGTTGCGCCGGGATCATCACGTCGGTAGGTGGGAAAGCGCGTTCCGCGCGGCTCGGGTGCGGGACTTCCCGCCCGGCCGATTCAACGGCTCCGGCGGGGTTGTCGAGCTTCGAGGAATTTCTCCACGTACTTCCCGAGCAGGTCGGCTTCCAGATTGACGGCATCGCCCACGCGGCGCTGGCGCAGATTGGTCACTTCGTAAGTGTGCGGGATGATCCAGATCCGGAAACCGTCCCGTTCCACGCCTGCCACCGTCAAACTGATGCCGTCCACGGCGACCGAGCCTTTGAAGACGATGTAACGCATCACTTCCGGGGGCGCTGCGATGTCGAGGACGTGATCGTGGCCGGCCCGTTCCCACCGGGTGATGCGGCCAAGGCCGTCGATATGACCGGTGACAAAGTGTCCTCCGAACTCGCCGCCTGCACGGAGAGGCCGCTCCAGATTGACCAGCGTGCCGGGCCGGGCGAACTGAAGGTTGGTGCGTTGCCACGTTTCCTGCAACAGGTCGAATTGGATGAGCGTGCTGCGGCCGGTACGGCGCACGCGAACGGCAGTCAGGCAACACCCGTTCACGGCCAGGCTCCCTCCCACCTTGAGGCCCCGCCCGGTTTTCTGCGCCCGTATGGTAAGCTGAATTGCCTCGGGCGTGGGTTGAATCCTCACAACCTGCCCCGCCTCCTCCACAATGCCCGTAAACATGTGGGCATCGTGGAATGCACGAGTGTGCGGTGGCAAGCCCTGGAACGCGTCCCCGCGCGTCGCCTCGTGGGACCGGGCCCACGGTTGCGGATCTGGGTCGCTTCCCCGGGCTCTCGGGACGCTCCAGGTTTACCAGAGCAGGCGCCCGCTCCCGCCGGCCCGGGGACCCCAGCACGGCTGGGCCAGCGACTGCCCGCGCCACGCCGCGGAAAGCTTTTGATTCGCCGAGGGCGGGACGGGTGATTAGAGTGGCCGCGACCATGGCACTCGAAGCTTCCATTTCATCCGGATCCCGAGCGCGCGAGATCCCGCCGCTGACCCCGGGAGAGCTGGCCGCGGCCCGAGAGGTGGTGGAACGGATTTCGGCCAACATTGCCCGGGTGATGCAGGGACAAGCCGCAGCCACGCGGAAGCTCCTGGCCGCGTTTGCCAGTGGAGGGCACGTGTTGCTCGAGGATTTCCCGGGCACGGGCAAAACCACGCTGGCCAAAGCCCTGGCGCGATCCATCGACGCCACATTCAAACGGATTCAGTTCACGCCCGATCTTCTGCCGTCCGACATTCTGGGCGTGTCGGTCTTCAGCCAGTTGGATCAGCGATTCCATTTCCACGAAGGCCCCATCTTCACGCACATCCTGTTGGCGGACGAGATCAACCGCGCCTCACCCCGGACGCAGTCGGCCCTTCTGGAGGCCATGGGCGAGGGCCAGGTGAGTGTGGAGGGGGAGCGCCGGCATTTGCCGGACGTGTTTTTTGTGATTGCCACGCAGAATCCGGTGGAGTTTCGGGGCACCTATCCTCTGCCGGAGGCGCAAATGGACCGGTTTGCCATGCAGTTCACGCTGGGTTATGTCCAACCGGAGGAGGAGGTGGCCATTCTGACCGCGCAACAACACAATCACCCTTTGGACGAGTTGCGTCCCTGTGCCACGCTGGAGGAGGTGCGGGCGCTTCGGGCGGCAGTGGAACGGGTCCGGATCAGTGACGAATTGAAACGCTACATTGTGGAGCTGGTGCGGGCCACGCGCAGTGCGGAGGGCGTGCAGTTGGGAGCCAGTCCGCGGGCCTCCATTGCGCTGATGAAGGCGGCACAGGCGTTGGCCCTGTTCGACGGTCTGGATTTCGTCACCCCGGACCAGGTGCAGGAGCTGGCCGTGCCGGTGATGGCACACCGGCTGGTGATGCATCCGCAGGCCCGGTTTTCGGGCCGGACCGCGGTCGCCGTGGTGCAAGAGGTCCTGCAACGAGTGCCGGTGCCGGCCTGAGACAGGCCCGCTTTGCGAGCCGGCCGGGTGCCTTGGAACGTTCGGAGACCCATGGGGTGGAGAACACGCAGGCTACAGGGCGGGCAAAGCGGCCCGCACCGGTTCCGTCGCTGGTTGCGATTGCGGTTTACGCCGACCGGTCTGGCGTTGCTGGTGGCCATGCTTTTGAGCGGCACGCTGGGGTTCGATCCGGACAACTCTGTCGCCTACCAGGCCTTTACCCTGTTGTTCGGCGTTTTGCTGGCCTCGGCGACCGCGGCGGGTTGGATGCGGGGTCGGTTCGAAGTGGAACGCGTGTTGCCCCGTTTCGTCACCGCCGGCGTGCCTTTCCGCTACCGTGTGCGTGTGAGGAACCGCACCCGCCGTACCCAGCAGGGGCTGACCGTGCTGGAAGAGCTGGTGGGGCCGGTTCCCGGCGCGCAAGAACGAGGCGGCAGACTGCGGCAGTGGTGGGGCCGGTTGCGCCGGACACTCCGGACGAAGCGGCCCCTCCGCACGCCGGCGCTCATGCCCCTGCTTTGTCAGGCGCCGTTGCCGGTGCTGGCGCCGAACCAGATCGGAGAGGCCACACTGGAGGCGGTGGTTTGGCGACGAGGGTTACTGGAGCTGCGCGAAGTCCTGGTGGCCCGCACGGACCCGTTCGGGCTGGTGCGGGTGTTCCGTCGGGTGCCGGCGCCGCAAAAACTGGTGGTGTTACCCCGGCGTTATTTCGTGCCCCCGCTGGCGTTGCCCGGTCTGCCCCGGTACCAACTGGGCGGGGTGGCCCTGGCGAGTCAGGTGGGGCAAAGCGACGAATTCATCAGCTTGCGCGATTACCGCCGGGGCGATCCCATTCGCCACATCCACTGGCGCAGCTGGGCCAAGGTGGGGCGGCCCATTGTGCGGGAATTCGAGGACGAGTTTTTCGTGCGGCATGCGCTGGTGCTGGACACGTTCATGCCGTGGGAGCATCACGAAGCGTTCGAGGCCGCGGTTTCGGTCGCCGCTTCTCTGGCCTGTTCACTGCCGCTGCAGGAATCGCTCCTGGACCTGTTGTTCGTGGGCCCGGACGCCTATTGCGTCACGGCCGGTCGCGGCGTGGGGCATGTGGATCAGATCCTCGAAATCCTGGCGGCGGTACGCCCATGTCATCACCGCCCCTTCCATGCCCTGGAGCAGGTGGTCCTGGAGCATGCGCCCCTGGTCAGTGGATGCCTGTGCATTTTGCTGGGATGGGATGGCGTCCGCCGGAGATTCATCGAGCGGCTCGTTCAGCGGGACATCCCGACGCGGGTGTTCGTGGTGCCGTTGGAGCCGCCGGCAGGACCGTTGGATCCGGGGCCCCTGCGAGCACACCCGGAATGGTTGTGCGTGCTGGATCCGCGGCAATTGGAAGTTCAGCTGGCCCGGTTGACGTGAGACCGGGTTCGGCCCGAGATTGGGCTGTGCGAACCGGGGAATGGGCATCGGAGCCCCGCAGCGTCGCGGGGCATTGAGCGACAGCCCGGGGACGGAGGCACCGTCCAAACGGGCGTTGGAGGCTGGAATCGACCGGGAAAACGCCGAGTGACCGTTTGAGCGCCTGGTGAATCGACTCTACAAACCACCGCCGTTCCTGTTGGGGGCAGCCCTGCTGTTCTGGGGCTGGCAGGTGGGCTTTCTGTGGGTGGCGGTGGGACTGGCGATCATTCTGGAGGCGGCTCGATGGATCCCGCTGCGCTGGGAGTTGTCGGACGAGGATTTTCGGCGCATCTGGGCGCTGTGTTCGGTCCTGTTGTTGGGCGCACTGGCGTATGCGTTCACGTCGCATGAAGGACCGGCCACTTTCGGAGAACTGCTGGAGGCCCCCACCTTGACGCAGCAACGGCGGGCCAGCCAGGTGACCACGGAGACGGCCACGTCCGTGTTCCGCTGGTTGCCGTTGCTGATGTTTCCGCTGGCCGCGGCCCAGGCGTACAGCACGCGAGCGCTGTTGTCGCTGGGCACCCTCTCCCTGCTGGTGCGCCGGCGGCGGCAACGGTTGCAGCGAGCCGGTCTGCCGGTGCCGCCGGATGTGCAGTTTCATCCGGGCTACGTGTACTTCGCCGGTTGCCTGGCAGGGGCCTGCATGCGGCCGGCCGGCGACTTCACCTTTTACTGGGGCATGGCCGCGTTGCTGGCCTGGGCATTGTGGCCGATACGGTCGCAGCGTTATCCGGGCTGGGTCTGGGGATTGGCCCTGCTGGGCGCGCTGGGGTTCGGATTCGTTGGTCAGTACGGCGTGTGGCGACTGCAACAATACGCAGGCAGCTCGACCCGGTTGGGGTCGTGGCTGGCGAGCTTTCGCCGTCCGGGTCTCGGTTCCGATCCCACCGCGGCCAGGGTTTCCTGGCAGGGGTTGGGACCGCGGAAGCTTTCCCCGCGGATTGTCGTGCGCCTGCAGGTTTTGAACGGGCCGCCCCCGCAGTATCTCCGGGAGGCCAGCTACCGACTGTTGCGCGGCGATGAGTGGTTGGCCGGAACCTCGTCCGAGGACTTCGTGCCCGTGCCGGAGACCCCGCCCGACAGCGGTTACTGGCCCCTGGTGCAAAACCCCACCGGTCAGGCCACCGTGCGCATTGCCGTGCGACTGCGCTGGCGCAAAGACGAGGCGCGGGCCGGTCTTCTGCCGTTGCCGCCGCGCACCGATCAACTGCGACGGCTTCCGGCGTTCAGTGTGGAACGAAACAGCGCAGGTGCCGTGATGGTCACCGGTCCGGGGTTGTTGGTTTTCGAAGCCGGACATCACACGGGCACCGGTTGGGAAGCGCCGCCGGACCGGGAGCAGGACCTCGCGGTGCCTGCTCGGGAGCGACCCGCATTGGAAAGGGTGGTGCAGGAGCTGGGATTGAACGGCCGATCCTGGGCCGAGGTTCGTCCCGTGCTGGAAAGATTCTTTGCTGAAAAGTTCACCTACCAACTGTGGCAACCGATGACTTCCTGGATGCGGCGGTCGAGCGATCCCTTGGCGCGATTCCTTCTGGAGACGCGCGCGGGACATTGCGAGTACTTTGCCACGGCCACGGTGCTGCTGTTGCGACATCTGGGCATCCCGGCGCGGTACGCGGTGGGCTACGCGGTCCACGAAGGCTCCGGGAGCCGCTATGTGGTGCGGGAACGCGACGCGCATGCATGGTGCCAGGTTTGGAACGAGGCGACCCAGCAGTGGGAAGACTTCGACACCACGCCCTCGAACTGGGTCGTGTGGGAGCGCTCCCGGGAAAGCGACTGGCTGTGGCTGCAGGATGCCTGGAGTTGGATCCGACATCAGTGGGCCCTGGTTTGGTGGGGCTACACGCCGCTGCGTCGCATCCTCCTCTGGAGCCTGGTGCCCGCCCTGATGGTCCTGCTGTATCAGATCTTGTTTCGGCGCGGCCGGTTGCGGAGCAGGAATCCTGCGCAGAGCGGGAGCCGTTCCGATTGGCCGGGCAGGGATTCGGAGTTCTACGAGCTGGAGCGGTGGCTGGTGACCCGCGGCTGGGCGCGCCCGCCGGCCGAACCCTGTGGCGCCTGGCTCAGGCGCATCGCCAGTCAGGCTGCCTGGGCCGGGTGGGGCCCCGCCCTGCAGGAAATCCTCCGACTCCACTATCGCTATCGGTTCGATCCCCGGGGCTTGTCGGAGGCGGAGCGCGAGCGCTTGCGGACGCTGGTGCGTGAGTGTCTCCAGGGCATGAAATCGCGACGACGCTCCGTCGCTCTGCCGGCCCGGCAGGGCTAAGTGGCGTCACCGACCCGGCCGCTCTGCGCCGGCGCGTGGTCCCGCACCCTCCGGGGTCCGGACTCTTGGAAAGGACCCTGCGACGGACGCCGCGGGCACGATTCCACCCCCCAAGTCGATTCTTCGGCCATGGGCCCGTGAAACGCCGGGCAACCCGGGTTGGCGGTGTCTCAACCGGAAGACCGGGGCCTTCCCACGAACTCCTTCGGCACAACCCGTGACGGAGTCCGGGGTTGGCAGCCGATCGTCAGTTTGGCCCCGGCCCCCGCAAAGCACCCCCTCCAGCCCGCACCTCGGCCTCTGTTCTACGGGGAACCAAGGGCGGCCGCCGACACCCGAGAACAACCGGGCGTTGCGACAACGAGCCAAATCTGCTCGGGGCGGGCGCCTCCGGACTCGGCGCAGTGACGCAGGCACCTTGGAGCTCCCACGGGGCGTCGCCAGCGAGAGGCCGGAGAGAGCACCGCCCCAATGATCGCGGTCGCGATCCCCGGGCTCACTCCGCATCCAACACCAGGAGCGTCACGCTGCAGGGAGGCACGGTCACGCGATCCAACGCTCCGTCCCAGGGCACCTGCTCGACACGGACGCGGGGCGGTTCATCCGGGTCGTTGTAGGCCTGGGGATCCGTGCCGGCGATCTGCCAGCGGGTTCCGGTTCCTTTGAGTCTGGCGCCCTGGATTTGCAAGGGAATCGTGCGGGCTTCGAGCGTGGGATTCACGATGCCGAGCGTGAGTTTCCTGCGGTCCAGCGTCCAGGCGGCCTGTGCGTCGAGCAGTCCTTCCGTCTGGGTTTTGACCGGCAACTCGCCGAAGTGATGTCGATAGAGGGCCAGCACCAGGCCCGTGGTTTCGAAGGCTGCGTTGCGGCGGCTGGTCTTGATGGCGCCGATGACGTTGACGGTCTGTGCGTAGAACGCCGAATGGATCAAGTCGCTCTGGCGCGCGTACTCGTGCAGGCCGGCGGCGATCCCGAGCGCGTCCTTCAGGAAGTAGCGCGTGCCCAGCTCGCCAAACACATGGGGTCCGTACCAGTAGTTCCACTCGGTCATGGCGATGCGGATGTCCTTGCCTTTGAGGTTCGGCAGTTCTGCCCGCATGCGCCGGTGGAATTCCGCCTTGCTGCGGATGTTGTCCGGAATCTGCCGCACGTGCGCCGCCAGCCCGGGCCGTTCCTGGCAATAGAAGTGTTCCGCAATGGCCTCCATGTGATCCGAACACCGTTCCAACAAGCCCCGACTCCACGGCCCCGCGTTCCCCGAGGCGATGCAGAAGATGGTCGGATCCACTTCACGCATCTTGTCCACCACCCAGTTCTGCTTGAGGACGTAGTGGTCCAGCGACATGTAGCCCAGTTGCCACGGGCCCCACATCTCGTTTCCGACGCACCAGTAACGGATGCCGAACGGCCGCGGCGATCCGTTCCGGGCCCGCTTGGCCCCCCAGTACGTGTTCGCGGCCCCGTTGCAGTACTCGACCAGGGCCGCGGCCGAATGGGCGTCGCCGAAGCCGGTGTTGACGGTCACCAAGGGCTCAGCCCCCACCAGCCGACAGAACGTGATGAATTCATGGAGGCCAAAGTCATTGTGCTCCACCCCGGTCCAGGCCGGATTGGTGCGGGGCGGCCGGCGATCGCGATCGCCAATGCCGTCGCGCCAGTCATAGCCGCTGACGAAGTTTCCGCCGGGCCAGCGATAGATGGGCGCCGCCAGTTGTCGCAACAGGGCCAGCGTGTCGGCTCGCATTCCCTGGACGTTGTCCGCCGGCATCAACGAGATGGTTCCCACGTAGAGGTCACCCTGCTCGGCCCGGAGCTCCAGGGATGCCCGATCGGTCGTCCCGCCGGCCCGGAAGCGGAAGGGGAACCGCTTGTACTGGCGACCGATGCCCTTGATTTCGACGGAGGCAGCCTCGTCGGAACTGGCCCCCCAGCGCAACGTAACCCGGGCACGGGCCGAGCGGCTTTCCGGCGCCTTCAGCCACACGTAGCCCACGTACTCCCTGCCCGCGGTGACACCCAGGTCGTGCTGTCGAATCCCGACCCCTTCCTGCAACCGCGGCGTATGACGTCCAACAAACGGCGCGTTGGTCGTCATGACCACCCCGTCGGGCCGCCCCACAATCTCCCAGGGCGAAGCGCCCACGACCGGGTAGCGCGTGTTCCGCAACGAGGTGTAGGGCGCGTAGTTGGAGGTGATCGGGTAGTAAAACTTGCGGTCTTCGAGCATCTCCGCCCAGATGCCTCCGTAAATGCACCGACCCAGGTGCTCGATAAACTGGCCGTACACCAGCGGCGACAAGGGTGCGCCCACCTCCGCGGCATTCACCTGGATGCGCGGCGCCGGAGGCTCGCGCTGGGCGATCTTCTCCAGGGCCACGTCATCGAACCACGCACGCCCCCGGGCCTGACCCCAGCCGCCAAACAGGCAGTTGACCTGGACCGAGGTCTGGTCGTCGGTGTCGAATTCGGTCTCCACCAGCGTCCAGTCCGTGGTCCCCGTCACGGCGCGGGTGGCCACCCCGGCCATGCCGTGGATGTTGAGCAGGGCACCGCGCCCGCCCTGGCGCGGTTCCACATTCTCGGTCTTGATCCAACCCGAGAGCCGATACCGGGCAAACGGATCCACCGCCACCGTGGCCGTCCACGCCACGTCGGCTCCGTTCTCTGAAGCGATTTCCACGCTGCGGTTGCCCGTCCGCCCCACTTGCGCATGACGAAAAGTGGCCTGACCGGCCCACGTTTCGGCACGCCACCCGCGGGGACGGTTCCCCTGCGCGTCTTCAAAGGAGGGATTGGGCAGAACGTTTTGCCCCCACGCGGACAAGGAAAGCGTTGCTGCCAATCCAAGGACCGCGCCCGCAAGCCGGCGCCCGGAACACAGCCCAACGACGCGAGTGACGGGATGGAATCGATGCCAACCTCCGCCCCGAGCCATTGTTGCGGCAGCAGAGCCGGCCTTGGCGCAGGGCCCGGCCGTTTGCCCGGGTACCCTGGCGACAAGGCAAGAAGACTTCCATTGAATCACATGGGCGTCAGACGTGGTCCGTGAATGCATGGTCCTGATTCTTCTGGTCCTTGGGTTCCTGCGCGGCGCTTGTCACCGGAGGGCGGGACAGCGACCCGACCACGGTGCAACCGACCGGGCGTCCCAAGGATGGCTCCGGCTCGATTCGCGCACAACGCCGTTTTGCGTCTTTTTCTCGCCAATTTGCGACCCCCGGCCCGTGGCGATCGGCCTTCGAAAAGCCCCGGCGCGAGAGCCACCCGAAATCTCCGGGTGGCACCCACGTGAGGGCCGCGCAGGACCGCGCGCGAACCGCGAGTTTCGATCCCTGGGTACGGGGGCCGGACCTTCTCAAACGGTCAGCACGGTTCGGTCCGGCGCAGCGCTGCGCCAGTCCACCTCCCGCACCACGGGGGCCGAACCCTCCCTCTCGATTGTGACCCGGTAGATCCCGTGGAAAGCCTCCCAACGGCACAGCCCGGATTCGTCCGTGCGCTGTTCGCCGCGGGTCCACCAACGCCGGCGGATCAGCTCCTGGAGCCGCTCATAGGCGGGTTTGGGGGACATGTCCCGGCGCAGCAGCCCCGCCGGTGCTCGTTGCCAGGCACCGCGATCGGACAAATCCCACCAGGTCAGCGCCTGAGTGGCCGGGTGTGCAAACACCATCGTGTAAAACCTCACCACGTAATCGGCCTGCTGGAGTTCGCCTTCGGCGGTGGTAGTGCCCCAGTTCTCGCCCGGCCCGAGCCGCGGCCCGCTGAGCACCGTCGTCTCCGTGAAGTGCAGGGGCCGGCCCAGTTTGGCGTAGCGGTCGCAAACCTCCCAGACGCGACGCAGCGGCCAAACGCCCCCGTGCATGTGGCTTTGCAAGCCCACGGCATCAAACAGCGGGCGGCCGTCGGCGTCGCGCAGCGCGTCCAGGAGATCGTAATAACGGGGGTCGAGGCGGTAATCATTCACCAGGAGCGTCGCAGCCGGATGAGCTTCCCGGGCAACTTCCAAGGGTCGACGAGTGTACGGCACCGGGCCGAGGGCCAGCCCCCAGCGGGCCATGCGAGTTTGATTGACGCGGTCCGGCAGGTGCGTCGCCTCATTGACCACGTCCCACATCTCGATCCGGCCGCGAAACCGGCTGACGATCTCCCGCACGCGCGCTTCACACAAGCGGGCCAGTTCCACGTCGTCCTCGGGCAACCAGCGCGGCGAGCCGGCCGGATGATCCCACACCAAAGGGTGCCCTTTGCACACAATGCCCTGCGCCCGCGTCCACTCCAGCACGCGCTCCGTGTCGGCATACCGCGGTTCCCCCCGGCGCGGCTCGTAAAAAGCCCAGTAGAATCCGAGCGTGGCAAAGTTGAACAATTCGGCAAACCGCCGGCGATAGGCGTCTTCGAGGTCGGAATCCGCACCGCGGCCGAACTGGAACAAATTGCAGCCAAAGAGGAATTCATGCCGCACCTGCTCCACGCGGACCCGAACGCCGGCGAGGGGACGGCCCGACGCATCCTGCAAGGCGAGGGTCCGGCCGCGCCGTCGATGTCGTCGGATCCGTTCCTCGGCTTCCTCCAGCAGGCGTGCCTCGGGGGAGTCCGGGGAGTTTGGCCCAGCGAAGAGGCGGGGTGCCGAGGCCGCGGCCACCATCGTGGTTTTCAGAAAGGTCCTCCGTGTCATCGCGGCATTGAGCCGGCGCGGAGGGCCCGCGGTCAAGTGCATCCGAACCTGTCCCCGATGCCACACCTCGCCAGCCGCGACTCCACGGGCCCGCCGCAGGAGGTCCGCGTCCGCTTCCCACCTTTCTCCAACGGGCACGGCCTCGACAACGGCACGAGGTTCGGCTACCGATTCGACGCGTTCCTTGACCGCACCGACGGTACAATCGCCCCGTTATATGACAACAGCAGCCCATCTGGCCCGCCCCCACCCGGCCCGCGCCGGCAGGGGGCGTCCCGTCGGTGTCGTGGCACTGCACGGCGTGGCCCTGCTGCTGGTGGGCCTCAGCGTGAACCCGTCTTCGGCACCGGCTGCGGCCGGTCGGAATTGGGACACCTACCTGGGCGATCCGGAGGGCACGCAATACTCGGAGCTGCGGCAAATCAACCGGCGAAATGTTCACCGGCTCCAGGTGGCTTGGATCTACCGCAGCGGGGACGCCCGAGCGGACGATCTTTCGCAGATCCAGTGCAACCCGCTGATTGTGGACGGGGTACTGTACGGTACTTCGCCCCGGTTGAAGTTGTTTGCGCTGGATGCGGCCACCGGGCGTGAATTGTGGCGGTTCGATCCCGTGGCCGCCGGGTTGTTGGAAAGCGGCGCGGGCATCAACCGCGGCGTGGTGTATTGGCGGGAGGGCTCACACGCCCGTGTCTTGTACGTGGTCGGTCCGTACCTGGTCGCTGTGGACGCCCACACGGGCCGACTCATCTCGGCATTCGGCCGGAACGGCCGGGTGGACATCCGGGAGGATCTCGGACGGGACGTACGGGGCATGTACGTGGTGGGCACCAGCCCGCCCGCGGTGTTCGAGGATCTGTTGATTCTGCCCATGCGCGTGGGGGAGGGGCCGGAGCCGGCGGCGCCGGGACACATCCGCGCCTACGACATTCGGACGGGCCGGCTGGTCTGGCGATTTCACACCATTCCCCATCCAGGAGAACCCGGCTACGAGACCTGGCCGCCGGAAGCCCGGCGCTATGCCGGCGGGGCGAACTGTTGGGCGGGCATGGCGGTGGATCGCCAGCGGGGCATCGTTTATGTGCCGACCGGCTCGGCCACGTACGATTTTTGGGGCGGCGACCGGCTCGGCCAAAACCTTTATGCCAACTGTCTGCTGGCGTTGGACGCCCGCACCGGCCGTCGGCTCTGGCATTTCCAGTTCGTCCACCACGACCTGTGGGATCGTGACCTGCCGGCCCCGCCGGATTTGGTGACCCTCACGCGCAACGGCCGTCGAGTGGACGCAGTGGCCCAGGTCACCAAATCGGGACACGTGTTTGTGTTCGATCGGCAGACCGGCGAACCCTTGTTCCCCGTCGAGGAACGGCCCGTGCCCCCCAGCGACCTGCCCGGGGAATCGGCCTGGCCCACCCAACCGGTGCCCCTTCGACCCGCGCCGTTTGCCCGACAACTCTTCACTTATGCCGAAATCACCGACCGCACACCGGCGGCGCATCGAGCGGTTCTGGACCGGTTTGCGCGGCTGCGCCCCCACACACCGTTTCAGCCGCCCAGCCGCGAGGGCACCATCATCTTTCCCGGCTTTGACGGCGGAGCCGAGTGGGGTGGCGCAGCCGTGGATCCCGAAGGCGTGCTGTACGTCAACGCCAATGAAATGCCGTGGGTCCTGACCATGGTCGAAGCCCCCGTGGCGCTGCCCGGCGCAGAGTTGACCGACGGGCGGAGTCTGTACCTGCAAATCTGCGCCGCCTGTCACGGTTTGGACCGACAGGGCCAAACGGCCCACGGCCAAAATGTCCCCTCCCTGGTGGGAGTGGGACAAAAACTGAATCGGGACGCCATCTTGCGACTGCTGGAAACCGGTCGGGGCGGCATGCCCGCTTTCGGCTTCCTCAGCGCCGATCAGAAGGCCGCTCTGACGGATTACCTGCTGGACCCGCAGGGCACATCGCCAAAAACCGAAGGCGCCGGTGCCCATCGACCCGCCACCGTGGCGCATGCCCTGGGTCGTGTTCCCTTCGTGTCCACCGGTTACCACCGCTGGCTCGACCCTGACGGCTACCCGGCGGTCAAGCCGCCCTGGGGTACGCTGAATGCCATTGACCTGAACACCGGCGAGTACCGGTGGCGGGTTGTGCTGGGCGAACTGCCCGAACTGACCGCCCGCGGGTTGCCGCCCACGGGTACCGAAAACTACGGCGGCCCGCTGGTCACCGCCGGCGATTTGGTCTTCATCGCCGCCACCAAGGACGAGTGTTTTCGGGCCTTTGACCGGAGGGACGGCCGTCTGCTGTGGCAGTTCAAACTGCCCGCGGGCGGCTACGCGACGCCGGCCACCTACGAGGTCAATGGCCGACAATTCGTGGTCATCGCCTGCGGCGGCGGCAAAATGGGCACCCGGTCCGGCGATGCGTACGTCGCGTTCGCGCTTCCTCCTTCCCACTGACCGGCCGTTGAAAAGAACCCACAATTGCGGCATTCGCCGACGCCAGTCCCCGGGCGTGCAAGCTGTTTTTTGAGGACCAACGCTGGTCGACGGGCTTGCTCGGAGGCTGTGGAAAAAAACCGGGGAGCAAGACCCGACCCCGTCGGGAATGGAATCACCGGAGCGGAGCTCTGGAGCCCCTCTTTGGAAAGCGCCGGCGCGAAGACGCCAGCTATCTGTCCGTCGCCGGCCCCGGCTTCCGTCGCGTCCTTCCGACCGCCGCGCCGCCCCGCGCAACGCAGCACCGGCCGCAGGTGCTTCAACTCTTTCGCTCGGCGCCCAGATACTTCACGACCGCCTCGGTCCGCGACTGTACGTGCAGCTTTTCGTAGATCGTGTGCAGATGTGTGCGCACGGTGCTCAGGCTGATGCCCAGCAAATCGGCAATCTCCTTGTACAGGTAACCCCGTGCCAGCAGTGCAAGGATCTCCTGCTCCCGCCGGGTCAGCTGTTCCATCTCCGAGCGGGGCTGGCTGATCTGTTGGAAGTACGCGACCACCTTTCGGGCGATGCGCATGGACATGGGCGCCCCGCCGGCATGCACCTGTTCGATCGCCTGCACCAACTCCGCCGCCGGCTGGTTCTTCAGCAGGTACCCACTGGCCCCGGCCCGGAGCGATTCGAAGATCAACTCGCTGTCCTCGTAGATCGTCAGCATCAGGACCTGGGTGGCCGGCCGACGCACTTTCATCCGCACCACGCACTCGATCCCGCTCATGCCCGGCAGGTGAATGTCCATCAACACGACGTCCGGCGCTTCCGCCTCGAAGTGCCGCAGCGCCTCCTCGCCGGTGGCATGCACCCCCACGCAAGTCAGTTGCGGCGCCCGCGAGACCAGCTCGCGCAGGCTGTCCCGCATCCCGGCATTGTCTTCCACGATGGTGACCCGGATTGGCATGCTCCCAAATGTCGCGCCCTTCACCCTGACCGAGGGGCCGTCCATCTGCAACCCGACAAACGTCGGAGGTCAAACCCCGTTGCGCTGCCAGGGCACGAACAACCGCACGCGCGTCCCCGACCCCGGGTGACTCTCGATCACACACTTGCCTCCCACGTCCGCCATCCGCTGGCGCATGTTGCGCAATCCGTCGGCGCCGGGAACCCTGGCGGCCGCGTCAAAACCGGTCCCGTTGTCCTCGATCTCCATGCGCAGCCCCCCGTCCTCCACCCGCGCCCGCAACCACACCTCCGTGGCCCCGGCATGCTTCACGATGTTGTGCAGCGCCTCTTTCACCACCAAAAAACAGTTGTGACGCACATCGGAGGGCATCGGCTGATCCGGCGTGGGCTCCGGCAGGTCCAGCCGACACCGAATCCCGGCCAGTCGAAGGTAATCCAGCGCAAACTGCCCCGCGTAATCGATCATCTGCGCCAGCGTGTCGTTGCGCGGGTTCACCGCCCAGACGATTTCGTCCAGCGACTTGACGGCCTGCCGCGCCGTGGCGGCGATCTTCTCCCAGGGCCCCGGAGCTGCCGAGCAGGCCCCGGTACCCTGCTGGGCCAGATCGCACAGCAGCGCAATCTGCGTGAGACAGGCCCCCACATCGTCGTGGATGTCCTTGGCAATCCGGGCCCGCTCTCGTTGCAGGGCCGCCTGCTGCTCCAGAAGCCGCAGTCGGTGTCGCAACCGGCGAAAGGACACCCAACGCACCACCGCAACCACCCCCAGCGTGAAGGCCGCGCCCGCACTCAACCGGAACCACCACGTCTGCCAGAGGAACGGCTGCACCGCAAAACTCACACCGGCGCCGGCCTCGTTCCACACACCGGCGGCCGTTCCGGCCATGACGCGAAACCGGTACCGGCCCGGCGGCAATCGAGGATAACTGGCCACGCGGCGTGCCCCGGCCTCCACCCATGCCTCGTCGAAACCATCCAGCCGGTAGCGAAAGTGCACGTTCTCCGGCGCCGCATAGGTCAAGGCGGTGAATTCGAATTCCACCTTGCGATGGCCCGGCGGCAGGCGACCTTCCCACCGACCGTCCCGGAGGTCCGGAGGAACCGGCCCCGGATGATTCCAGAGCGGAAACCGACTGTCGTACAGGGCCACGGTCTGGTCGTCCACCGCCACCCGTTCGACCACCACCGGCGGCGGGCCCGCCTCGGAGGCCAATGCTCCCGGATGAATCACGGCCAGCCCCAGCCGCGTGGGAATGACCAGCCGGCCGTCGCCACGGCGGACCGCCCCCGGGGCGCTGTCATAGGTGGCCGGCAGCGCCGGCAGGCCCTCGCCTCGACCGTACGAAATCGAGTGCACATACCCCGTGCCATGTGCCGCCGCGTTGAGATCTGCCAGCGTGGCTTGAAAGACGCCGCGGTTGCCTCCAAACCAAAGCCGTCCCTCCCCGTCGGCCACAATCTGGGAAATGTAATCCTCGCCCAGTCCCTGGGCCGAAGTCAGCCGCATCCAGCGCCCGGACCACCATCGGCCCAGCCCGTAGCCCGCGTATCCCACCCACACCGCCCCGTCCGGCGTGGCATGCAAGGCGCGAATGGACGGCGTTCGCCCGTCCACCAGCACGGTCTCGTTGCGCAACGTATCCCCCGTCACGCGCAGCAACAACCCATCCGCGGTGCCCACCCACACGTCCCCGGCGGCATCCACCGTCATGGCCCGGATCGATCGCGTGCCCGCCGGCAACTCGAAGGTCAGGCATTTCCCCTCTTTCCAGCGCTGGATCACCGGTCGCGTGGCCGCCGCAATCCAAACCTCCTCGGGTCCCACCACGCAGAGGGAGCGAATGGACAGATCCGCCAGGCCCTCGCGGCGACCCAGGAGCCGGATCCAGGACCCGTTCCAGCGGTACAACCCCCGTTCGCGAGTGCCCACCCAGACTCCCCCGGAGGGATCGGCTGCCACACACACCGCCGCCCCACCGGGCCAGTCCGCCCGCGCCGTCCAATCCTCCCAACCCGTCGAGCCCTCGCGGGCCAGTTGCCCGTTCATCGTCGTGATCCACAGCCGACCGTTCGTGTCTTCGCACACCGTGCGCACCGATTCAAACGGCAGTCCCTGTGCGGTGCTCCACAGCTCGATGCGGCGCGGCCGCAGCCGGTTCAATCCGCCTCCCCCGGTGCCCGCCCACAGGTTGCCCTCCCGATCCTCCGCCAGACACAGAATCTCGCGATGACTCGTCGGGACCCACCCAAACCGACCGCCTTCAAACCGTCCCAACCCGTGCGCCGCCGTCCCCACCCACACGCCGCCCGTCTGATCTTCCCACAACAGGCGCGGCTGCACCGGACGGGACGAGTCCGGCCAGCGCAGCACTTCACGCACCGTGTTCGTTCCGTCGGACCACAACAGGCGCGTGGCCGTGGCCAGCCACAACCCCCCGGCACGCGCCGCTGCCAGACACGCAATCGGTTCGTCCCCCTCGTGCCTCACTTCAAACCGGCCGTCGCGCACCAAGCCCCACTGCCGGCCCCTCGCAAACCACAGCCGCCCCTCCCGGTCGCTGCTCAAACCGACCCGACCGCCCGGCGTCCCCGCAGCCGTGGGATATCTCCGGATCTGCGGCCCGCGGATCCGCGCCAACTCTCCGTTGGCATAGAGGATCCAGACCGTCCCGTCCGATTCTTCCGCGAAACCTTCGATGCGCAGATCCGGCAGACCTTCCTGTGCGCCGTACACCCGGACCGTCCCGCCCTCGACGCACACCACCGGTCCGCGATCCATGCCCAGCCACAAGCGGCCACCCCGGTCCAGATAAAGCGCGCGCACCACCCGATTGGGAACGCCACTCAAATGCGTGAGCGAGAACTCTTGGAACCGCACCCCGTCGAATCGCGCCAGACCGCCGTGCGTCGCGACCCACAAGTACCCGTCGGCACTCTGGCCCAGCCCGTACACCGTGTTGTCCGGCAAACCTTCGTCGGTCTGCCAGACCCGCGCCGCCCAATCCGGTCCGTGCGACTCCGGCGGGACGAGCTCCCGGCCTGCGTCGGCCCGCAAGGTGGCCACCCAGAGCAACAGGGCGCCCATGGTTCCGGCTGCGCGCACGATTTCATCCTACCCCGTGCCCCACCGGGGGCAAGCCGGGCTGCGGTTCCGCCTCGTCCCCCACTCACCTGCCCCGTGGTCGGCATCGCATGGCGGGTTCGAACGCGAAACCGACGGCCGCCGGGGTGCTTCGGCGCCGATCGTGCCACGTTGCCGACCCCACCTTCACTGCACGAGCAAAGAAGACACTGGAAAGCGCCACTCCGGAAAGGCCAAACCATCGGTTCGCGCCTCTCTCCCGCGGGTGCCGAACCCTGCGGAACCCGGCCGCCGAGCAGTGGCGCCGCCCTGACCCTCCGCCCTTCGCGCCGGACGGAAACTTCCTCTTGCGAGACCGCAGAAAGCCGGCCCCCGGGGTCTATCCCATCTGACGCAGCCGCTCGTAGGCCTCCCGCCGCATCAAACCCGGATGCCACGGCGGGTCCAGCACCACCTCCACGGAAACGTCCGCCACCCCCGGAACGTCCCGCAACGCCTGTTGCACTCCCGCCACCAGCATCTCCTGCAACGGACACCCCGGACTCGTCACCGTCATCTGGACATGCACGCGACCGTCCCGGACTTCGAGCCCGTACACCAGGCCCAGGTCCACGATGTTGCAGTCCAGCTCGGGATCCACCACCCGCCGCAGAGCCTCCCAGATCTGGCCCTCCTCGATCATGACGGCATCGAAGACAACGACGTGCCGGCCGGAACCGCCGCCGGCACCGGCCGCCGGAGATGCCCCAGCATTCGTCCGGCGTTGATCAGGTGACAGGCCACCGCGGCAGCCAGCAACACCGCACCGTATCGCACGGAAGCCGCATGCCCCAAAAGCGTCGCCGCACTCAGCCCCAGCAGCGCCAGCCCGTGCAATCCAAAGCCAGCCCGCAGCAGGCCGCTCGCATAGAGCTCGTGAAGGGCCGGAACGGGTTGACGCCCGATCCAGGGGCCATAACGGCGATACCACACCAGAAACGGCAGAATCTTGTAGAGCATCCCCAGAAGACAGAACGAAAGCGCCCCCAGCAGACCCCAAAGACCGTAAAGATTCTCCAACTGTCCCACCCGCGGCGTCAGTGCCAGGCCGGGCCACGAGAGATACAACGCCAGCCCGCATGCCCCTCCCAACCACGCGAGGCCGGTGAGGAAATAGCGCAGGGGAAGGTCCAGCACAGGGCGGCGTCGCCGGCGCAACAACCGGATCAATTCCCATCCGTACAAGGCGACCCCCGCCACGCCGAGCACGGTGAAGAACAGCTTCGCATCGCTGCGGTGCAGAATCGTGAAGAAACTGCCGGGAACCGCAAGGTTCAGCAGCACGAGCGATCCCCATGCGCGACCGGCATGCGGGGTCGGACTCAGCGCAAACATCGGCACCAGTTTGTAGGAAACACCGATCAACAGCACCACATACGCGCCCACCACCCCGAGGTGCGCGTGCGCGTGCATCAGCCCGATCTGGTCGAACCGTTTCAAGTACGTGGCCGTCGCTTCCAACGCGTGCACCAGCGCACCCAGGGGCGAAGCGGGACTGAGCCGCGCCGCCGATTCATAGGTGCATTTGGCCGCGGCGATTCCCAGCCCCACCGTGAGGGTCGCCGCCAGCCAGAACAACGCGCTGGCCACCGTGAAGGTGATCCATGACCGCCGCGGCGCCCGGGCCAGCGTACGCACCAGGTTGTAGATGCCCAGGCCCGCCCCCAACGCCAGCACCGACCCGAAATGCCCCACCTGTTTCAGGTTCCACTCCCAGAACATCCACACCATGCCGGCAAATCCGATCAGGTGGCAGAGGAAATGCCAGCGGGCCAGGCGCTCGCTGTAGAGTCGCGTTTCCAGGACAACCGGCACCAGCTGATACAAAGCGCCGAACACCACCGAACCCACCCAACCCAGCACCACCAGATGCGTGGCAGCAATGACGTACTGGTTGTAATGGTAGGTGGCCAGAATCTCGGGCCGCATCCACAACAGCACCGGCAGCGCGGCCAGGGCCAGCAAACCCGTCCCCAAGAACCGTAGCGGCAGGCCCACGGCAGGCGCGCCCTGGAGCGCCGGGACCGTGGCGGTGCCTTCCTGAGCCGCGGTGGCCGTCTGCGGTGCTGGGGAAGCCGCATGCATCGCGAAAAAACGTTCAATGTCGCACGATCCGGGTTTCAAACGAGCCATCAGGCAGGGCCCGGGTCTGCGCCTTGCACCCTCGTTGCTCCAGCAACGGATAGAGATGCATCGGCCGCCGGTCCGTGCGTGCCACCAGGGTTTGGCCCGAATGAAGCCGTTCGACCGCCTCGAGGATCCGCGTCATCGGCTGCGGCGGCTCCAGGCCGCGCGCATCCAGCTCGATGACCGCCGCAGCGCTGCCACAGCCGCACTCCGACGCTTCCCCACGCGCGGCAGGAGCCGACGGCCTTGGCGAGGCCGATCCCGCCCCCGCGCCGCCCGGTCGGAAGATCACTTCGAACGTCCCATCGGACAGCATCTGCGTCTCGTGCACAAATCCCCGCTGGCCGAGCACCGCATACAACGGCACGGGCTCGAAGGGCACCAGCAGACGCAGCGCCTGTTGCGGTTGGAGGCTCTCGACCGCGGCCATGATCCGCCCGCACGGCTGCCGGCCCGCCCGGATGTCCTCGCGTACATCCACCGTCACGACCAGGTTTTTCATCCAGCCCAGCTTATCCACGGACCGGGCTCCCCGCCTTGATGCAGGTCAAAACAGGCGTGTTCTCCGCGCCCCCCCGGGTGCAGAGCGGGGCCTGCCGACGAGCTTCCCGGGTCAAGGCCCGGACGCGCCGGACGATCCGGTCGCAGGCGAGGAGGTCTTCTGCGCCGCGGCTTCGCGCTGCTCCAGGTTGCGCAGGACCCGCGACTTCAACTCCGCCAGGGCAGGTTCCGTCACCCGCTCGAGCAACTTGCGCGCGGCGTCGAATCGGCCCGCCATGATGTTGACCCGTGCGATGTGAATGAGCACGCCCTGCCGTTCCACCTCGTCCCGGGCCAGGCCCAGTGTGTACGTCCATGCCAGCAGCGCCTCGTTGGTGCGCAAGGGGCGAATGCCGTAATACGTTTGGGCAATGTCGTGGGCCAGGAAAAAGTTCGTGGGGTCGAGCTGCAGCGCACGCGCGTACAGATCGAGGGCCTTGTCGAACACCTGTTGCTCGTTGATGCCGAAGAACTGCATGGCGTCCTGGCGGAACAGGTACACGGTGGTGCCGAAGTTGTGGTAGTACACCGGCTCGTGCGGGTCGAGTTCCAGGGCGCGTTGATAGTACCGGAACGCATTCGTGACCGGCCCGCGATGTCCGTAGTAGTTCGCCAGGTTGTTCCAGGCAGCCGGATTCTCGGGTTCCAACTGCCGCGCCTGCTCCCACTGTTGGACTGCGCCCTCTTCGTCCTTGAGATCGTTGAGGAAACTGCCGTAGGCGAGGCGGGCCCGCGCGTGCTTGGGATGCCGTCGCAAAAAGTCCTCGTAGGCCTTCCGCACGACGCCCAGCCGTTCTTCCACCTGTTGGCGCAGCACCTCGCGCGCCTTGTCGGTCGGCTCGGTGCTCTGCGGGAATTCCCGGATGAGCCGGTCCACTTCCTCCCGGGATTGATCATCCAGTTCGAGCAGTTTTTGGTATTCCCGCTCCACGGGATCGTCCGGAGCGGGCCGGACGACATTGGTGCGAGCCGCGGGCGCCGCCGGCAGCGCCATTTCCGCAGGGGGCGCATTGGAGGTCAGCAGCGCCGTCAGCAACACCATCAACAGATTGCTCATGGGCCCAAGGTAGGGACGGCGGCGGACTTGTCGAGGACAACCGCCGTAGAAACCGCGCTCAGGCCACAGAAGGAAGTGGCACCGGGGGCGGATTCCAGAGCTGCAGGTACCCCCGGGCAGCATGGGCCCGGGCGAGCTCGATGTACTCGAGGGCCCGAGCCCGCAGGCCGGCCCGCTCCGTTTCAGTCAGACTGCGCACCACGCGGGCCGGAACCCCCACCACCAAGGAGCCCGGCGGCACCTGGAAGCCCTCCTTGACCACCGCCCCGGCTCCCACGATGGACTGCGAACCGATCACCGCTCCGTCCAGCACCGTGGCACGCATGCCGATGAGACACTCGTCCTCGACCCGACACGCGTGGAGGATGGCCCCGTGTCCCACCGTGACGTGCGATCCCACTTCGCACGGCCGGTCCTCCGACAAATGCAACACGCAGCAGTCCTGCAGGTTGGTGCCCCGCCCCACCACGATGCGGTTCAGGTCCGCCCGCAGCACGGTGTGCGGCCAGAGACTGACCTCTTCGCCCAGGATCACCTCCCCCAACACCACGGCGCTGGGCGCCACATACACCGGCCCCAGCCACCGGGGTGTGCGCGACAACGACTCCAACCGACCGGGCATCTCAGTCATGCGCGTTCCCTAGCAGGGCCCGGCAGCCCCGGGCAATCAAAAACCCGCCCGGGCCGTCCGGCCCCGGGCGGGTCGTCGCTTCTCCCACAGCCTTACCGGCAGTGTCGGTGTGGACCACGGGAAAATCGGGCATGAACATGAACCGCCACCACCGGCACCGGACGCACCACCACCGGGGCCGGATACACCACCGTCACCGGCGGCGGACAAACGCGCGGTGGCGGGGCCACCACCACGGGCGCCGGCACCACCACCACGGGCGGCGGCGCCGGTGCGCAGACCACCGGGGCCGGTGCTGCCACCACGGGCGGCGGTTGCAACGCATGCACCAAAGCCGCCCCGGCAATCACGCCGGTGAGAATCTTGCCGGCCGTGGCCCATTCGCGGTCGCCCGCCTCCACACGCGGCGTACCCGCCAGCGTCCATCCGAGCACCGTCAGCAGCACCAATGTCCGTTTCATCGTCCACCTCGCAGCTCCTTCCTGAAGCTCTCTGCTCGATTGGACGAGCGCCCTTGCCTTTTATTCGGTCGAAGGCTAGTGATGAACGGTGAACCGGCCATGACGCCCGGACCGCGCAGCAAGCCACCCGTGTACCGGCGGGAACGCCGGCTGCCCCGTCGCTTGCGCGAATTGACGCCCACCCGGGCCTTCAATCCGCGCACGTTCTTTCGCGAAATGGTCTGGAAGGCTCTCCTGACCCCGCGCACCGGTACGCCCAAACGCCCGAGCTTTCCGCGACTTCACCACGGACAGGTGGCGTTGACCTGGATCGGCCACGCCTCGTTCCTGATTCAGTTCACCGATCTCAACGCGCTGATCGACCCGAACTTCGCCAACTGGCTGTTTTTCCTGAAGCGCATCCGGCGTTCCGGCCTGAAAGTCGAGGACCTGCCGCCCATCGACCTGGTCCTGTTGACGCACGCGCACTTCGATCATTTCCACAAGCCCAGCCTCCGCAAGCTTCCCCATCCCAAGATCGCCGTCATGCCCTGGGGCATGGGCGATCTGGCCCACGACCTCGGCTTCGAACGCATCGTCGAACTGGAATGGTGGGATCGGTTCTCGCACAATGGTTGGACGGTCACCCTGACCCCCTGCCGGCATTGGGGGGCGCGGGTGCTGCGCGACGACCACCGGGGGTACGGCGGTTTCATCCTCGAATACCAGGGCCGGCGCATCTTCCACGCAGGCGACAGCGCCTATTTCGAAGGTTTCAAAGAGATTGGCCAGCATTGCCCGCCGGACATCGCGTTGCTCCCCATTGGCGCCTACAAGCCCGACTCGTTCCGGAATGTGCACATGGGCCCGGACGAGGCGCTGCAGGTGTTCAAGGACGTGCGCGCCCAGTGGATGGTGCCCATGCACTACGGCACCTTCAAACTCTCGTTCGAAGACCCGGACGAACCGCCGCGCTGGTTGCGCGAACTGGCCCGGCAACAGGGCCTGCTCTCCAGCATCCGCTTCCTCGAAGAAGGAGTTCCGGAACTGTTCTGACGTCGCCGCGTCGGCACGCTGAAGGCATCCCCCGCGGAAGCCCGGCATGCCCCAGACCGTTCGACCCGATCGCCCGGCCGATTCACAAAAGGGCCGATGCCCCGCAGGCAGGTCCGGGCGCAAGGCTCGGTCCACCCACGCCCGCCGCTCCTGCGGGATGGGGCACCCCGCGGCCGGAGCGCCGGCCGGCCATGGCGAGCTCGGAGGGCTTGTCCCTCGCCGACCGATTCGTCACCCGTCTCCTGCCGGTTTACCCCGCAAAAGAGGGGTCGAAGACAGGCGGGCGCGCCCAAGTCCGGGGTTGCCACCGGACACCTCTTTGATAGATTGACTGTCCCTTGTGCCGGCCAAACCGCCGCAACGGAATTGCCGCACGGGGTCCGAACGGTCTTAAAAAACCTGCGCCGGCGGAGGCGCAGGGGGCCACAACAACATCGGTCACAATCCCGCGCCCCGCGGGATGGTCCACCGTGTTGCGGATCGGTGGGCTGTCGGGAAAGGAACATTGTGTTAAGCATTGGGATCAAGGAATTGTTGGATGCGGGGGTCCATTTCGGTCATCAGACGCGCCGATGGAACCCGAAGATGAAGCCGTTCATTTTCGACGCGCGCAACGGCATTCACATCATCGACCTGAGCAAATCGCTGGCCCAACTGGAAGCGGCCTGCCAGTTCCTCCGCGAAGTGGTCCTGCGCGGGGACCGCATCATCTTCGTGGGCACCAAGAAGCAGGCGCAGCAGGTGATTCGGGACACCGCCAAAGAGTGCGGCCAGTTCTGGGTCACCGAGCGATGGCTGGGCGGCACGCTGACGAATTTCGTCACCATCCGACGTTCCATGGGTCGGCTGGACGAACTGGAAAAAATGGAGGCCAGTGGCGCCATCAACAATTACGTCAAACAGGAACAGGCGCGGCTGCGCCGCGAGGCCGCCCGGTTGCGGAAGTATTTCGAGGGAATTCGCGGGATGGACCGCCTGCCCGGCGCCCTCTTCGTGGTGGACATCAAACGGGAACACAACGCCGTGGCCGAGGCCCGCAAATTGAAAATCCCCGTGGCCGCCATTGTGGACACCAACTGCGACCCGGACGAGGTGGACTACCCCATCCCCGGCAACGACGATGCCATCCGGTCCATCCGACTCATCCTGAGTGTCGTTGCCCAGACGGTGATGCAGGCCCGGGCGGAGTACGAGGCCAAACAGGCCCGCCGGGGCGGCGAGGCCGCGAGCCCCGCAACGGCCGAATCCCCCGCAACCACGGCCACAACGTCCGCCCGAACCGCCGAGCCGACTCCGGCCCCGGCTACAACGGAGGCCTCCACGGTCCCCGTCCCCGCGGCCCCTCAGGGCTCTGCCGAGGCGCCGTCCGTGCCACAGGCTGCCACCAGCTGAGCGGCGGAGCGAAACGCCGGTTTGTTGAAGCCACAGTCACGCACAAGGATTGAGCCATGGCTGAAGTCACTGCTGCCCAGGTTGTGAAACTCCGCGAGATGACCAACGCGGGCATGATGGATTGCAAACGAGCCCTGGTGGAAGCCGGGGGCGACATGGAAAAGGCCGTCGAGATCCTGCGCAAGAAAGGCGCCGCTACGGCCGCGCACAAGGCCGCTCGCGAAGCCCGCGAAGGAGTGATCGTGGCCCATGTCCTGCCCGGCGCCCGCGCCGGTGTGCTGGTGGAGGTCAACTGCGAAACCGACTTCGTGGCCCGCAACGATCTGTTCCGTGCCTTTGCCCAGGAAGTCGCCGCCCGGCTGGCGGCCGATCCCCAGGCAGACCTTGAACCGTTGCGCCAGGACGCCGTCAGCCGAATCCGCGAGAACCTGCAGATCGCGCGGCACGCCCGTCTGGAGGTTGAGGGGCACGGCTTGATCGCCGCCTACATTCACACCGGCGCACAGATCGGCGTGCTGGTGGAAGTGGGGGCCACCCGACCCGAGACGGTGGCCACCGAGGCCTTCAAACAGTTGGTGCGCGACATCACGCTGCAGATTGCCGCCTCCTCGCCCATGGCCGTCTCCCGCGAACAACTGCCCGAGACCGTCATCGCCAAGGAACGCGAAATCGCAGCGGAACAGGTCAAGGGCAAACCCCCGGCCGTGGTCCAGAGAATCGTCGAGGGCAAGCTGGAGAAATTCTATCAGACCGTCTGCCTGCTCGAACAGGGGTACGTCAAACAGAACTCCGAGATCAGCGTGCGCGAATACATCGACCGCGTGGGCCGCGAACTGGGCGACTCCATCACGGTCCGTCGCTTCCTCCGCTATCAGGTCGGCGAACTGGCCACCTGAACCGCCGCGGCCGCAGCCGCTCCAGTCCGTGGCCACGGCCGGCTCTGCGCGCCCGAACCGGAGTGCCGGTGGCTGCGCCGGCCGCACGCGACGGCAAGGATTCGGCGACACCGGGCCACACCCGGCCCCGCGGATCGGGCCTGTGAATCCACGTCCGCCTCACCTGTCCCGAGCGCGGAACAGGTGTCGGTTCAACTGTTCCCAATTGCCCGCATGAGTCCCGTCGCTGGGCTGCGGCGTCAGGTGCCAGGTCTGCCACCCAAAAGCGCGAGCGGGAACGATGTCATTGTCCAGGCGATCCCCCACCATGAGGGTTTCCTCCGGGCGAATCCCCAACGCCTCCAATCGCGTGGTCAAGCACTGGAACACATGGGGGTCCGGCTTGGAAAAGCCGTGTTCGAACGAATAGAAGCACAGTCCCGGATGAAACAGGTCCAGGCCGAGGCCGACCCCGCCGAGCCAAATCCGCAATTCTTCCCGCGTGTACGCCTGGGAATTGGAGACCAGGCCCAGGACCCAGGGGCCGTCGCGCAGCTTTCGCAACGTCTCGGCGGCGCCCCCATACAGTTCGATGTGCCGGCCCAGCTGCATCTGCCGGTAAATGAACCGGTCCTGCGCCGGCCCCGGCAACTGGCGCAGGATCGGCAGGACCTCCAGCACCACGGCCGACCAGTTCACCTCGGGATGCGTCACTCCGCGCGCGCGGGCCCATTCGTGTCGCCGCGCCACGGCCCGACTGCACGCCGCTGCAAAGGCCAGCCGGTTCATGGGCGGATCCGTTTGCAGCTCTTCGCGAAACAACTGAACCCACTGCTGGTCGGCATCCGCCGAAGGCAAGCCCACCCGGAAGATTGTCCCGTACACGTCGAACAAAATGGCCCGCACCGTCATGACCTCGGCGCCCAAAGAAGCGGATGGCGCAAAGCACTCGCAAGGGTTTTTTCCAACAGCGCCTGCTGCGCCCGCAGTGGGTCTCCGGGCGAGTGCCCCGCCCTGGAGCTTCGCACCAGTCGCCACCAGCGTCGGGCATACCCCGCCGGCCCCAGCCAGCGATCCGCTTTCGCCGGCCAGGCCGTAATCTGCAATCCTCCTCCCGCAAGGCGTCGCCGCCACTCGACCAACCGGGGATTCCAAGCGGCACAGGCGGCCCAGCTCTGCTCCGGCGGCTGCGCGAGCACTTCCAACTGGCCCGTCAGCGTGAGGCTGCTGAAAGCGACCACCCTCGGTGCGCGAGGGTCTTCCCAGGGCAATCGGAGGCCCCTCGCTCGCCCCAGTCCCGCCGGCAACTGACGCCGCCACTTCTCGAACAGCCGACGCTGGCGCCGCGCCTCGGCCGCCCAGTCGAACGATGCCGTGGGAATCCAAATCTCCCGGTAAAGCTGCGGAAATTCAAACCCCAGCAGCCGCAGGTCCGGCACCACATGTGCCACTGCACGGGCAATCAAAGGACGCTCCACCACGGCCGCTTCCAAATACGGCAGACCAAATCCTTCCAAGATCGAAGTCAGCAGTACCACTTCGGCCGCTCGCATCAGGGCATAGACCCCGGGCGCCCCGGCCCCAGCTTCTTCCAGAGCCCCCAGCCACACCGGCCAGCGATGTCGGTGGACTGCGTCCCGCAGCTTTCGTGCGTAACCGGTCTCCTCCCTGGAACTCACGCCGCCCGTCGTCAGCAAGCACGCCTCCGGCCGCAGCCAGCGTGTCAACAGAATGGCCTCCGCCAGGTTCTTGCGACGCAACAACCGGCAGGGCACGATCCAGACCGGTCGTCCCTGCGTCGGCGCCTGCCGCTCCAACCAACGCCGAGCGGCGTCCACCTCGGTCGCGGACACCGGAGCCGGCGGCGGCATGGGATTCGGCAGCCAGGCCACCTGCCTACCAAGTGCCGTCCGCAACGCGCGCGCGTCGCGACGATTGATCACCGCATGACACACCTCGGGATGTGCCGCCAATACGGTCTCCGCCAGGGCGCGAAAGGATCCCACCCCCGTCCGGCGCAATTCCGCCCAGCGATGCCAGCGATGTTCGAACCACCAGTCGTGATGATGCGACACCAGCCGAATGCCGCGCCGGTGGCATGCCCGAACCAGCTCGCGCGCCAGCAGGATGTTTCTCCCCAAGCCCAGGTTGTGAGCCCAGACCACCGCCGGTGCCCCCGACAGATCGTTGAATAGCCCTGCCCAAAACCGGCGCAGCCGCTCTCGCAATCGAGAGACGGGAACCCGCGTCTCGGCCATATAAGCCAGCGCGCGCTCCACGCACATCTGCACCGGCACCGGCGCCAATTGCGCCCGCAGATGCTCCAACCACGCCACTGCGGGGGCTTCACCCCCGGCGAGAACCACGGACTGCCAACGCACGGGCAAGTGGCGTACGACCGCGCACGCCCCCAGCTCCACCACGCGGCGCACGCCTCCGGGCCGGTAATGGTAGTGCACAACAACCAAATGCATGTTGCCGCAGCCTAGTCGGACCGGATCTCCATCGCAAACCACCGGGTTTCGGCACGACAACCCAGTCCTTCCCGGCATCACCACGGAGGGACGGTTCTTCGTCTTGTCCTTGGTTTATGCAAGTCCCGGGCCTTCCGCCGCCCGGTCACATGGTGACCCGATCCGTGCTTACGGACAGATGCGGAGCCCGCGCCAGATTTGCGCCGTCCGGCATGGGCCCAGGGCAGGGAACCACTACGTGGCGGCCCTGGAGGAGAACCCCGCGACCTGGGTGAGACGGACCCTGCCATGGGGACAACGAGCTCCTCCCCGGGGTCGACGGGGAAAACCGCGAGCCGCACGAACCCTTTCAATCCGTCGCACTCGCACGAGCGTGCAAAACTCGTCGTGCCTGGTCGGAGGCGGCAACGGCGCATGACCGCGCCGGGCGCCGGGCCTCATCCGACTCACCATTCCCCCTCCGCCAGGGCCAGCACCACCTGCCGCGCCAGGTCATCGGCCAGCAGCGGAAGAACCTGACGCTCGGCGCTCGTCAAATCGGGTCCAATTCGCATCAACGCGCGCCCTTCAAAGCTCCGGTCCAACAACATATGGCCGGAGCCCCGCTGCACCGCGCGTACGTGGGCTCGCAACGTGACTTGAAAATCCTGCGGCCGCACCACGTCCTGCGGATGAAAGCTCACGCCGATCCGATGCAGCTCCAGCACCGTACTGGTCAGCACGATGTCCGCCTCCCCAGCACGGGCGAGTTGGAAGGTGCCCTCCCGCTGGAACTGGCGACGCAACGCCGACGTGAGCGCCTCCGCCAACCGGGGTTCCATGGTCTGATTCAGCACCGGTTGCACGAACACGCTCCGTCCCGCAGCCATGGCCGGATTCACCGGACCCAAGCGGTATCCGGCACAGCTCATGCCCAACCAGGCCGCCAGGCACAAACCCAACAGGGGTAACGTCGTCTTCCCGTTCATGGACGCGCCTGCGCCGTGGCCTCCGGAGGGCGCACCCGCGGCTTCAGTTGCTCGATGCGGCGACGCGCTTCATCCGCATAGGAAGAGGTCGGATCCAACAACAACACTTCGTTGTAGTAAATGAGCGCGGCGGCCCAATGGCGGTTCTTCTCGTAAAACCGGGCAATTTCGAAATGCCCCCGGGCCTGCTCGCGTTTCAGGCTGGCAATGTGCTGCTGCACCTCGGCCGCCCGTGGATCCCCCGGGTAGAGCGCCAGGAAATCGGTAAACGTGGCGATCGCCCTGCCGGCGGCGCTCTGGTCGTACTCCGCCGTGCGCGCCTGTTTCAACCACGCCATCCCGGCCCGGTACAGTGCGTCGGCGGCCACACCGGGCCGGTCGAAGTAGCGGTCCGCCGCGGCTTCGTAGGCCTTGACCGCCAGGTCGTAGTCCCGGGCCTTCTCGTAGGCCGCTCCCATGTTCAGTTGCGCCTCCGACGCCACGGGGCTGAACGGACCGTTCCGCACGATCTTGTCGAACATCTCCGCCGTCTTGGTCATCGAGGGAAAGAACGGAATGTAACCCCACAATTTGAACCATTGACCGCCCAGGAACCGCAGCGCGATCGCATGCTGCCGTTGCAGCGCCTCCTCGAACTTGTCCGCCTTCGGATACTGCTCGATGAACTTCTGGTATTCCTTGAAAGCCCGTTCGTCCTGACGCCGCGCCTCGTAACAGCGACCGATGAGGAACTGGGCCTCCGGGGCGTAATCCGAGAGCGGCCATTGCCGCACCACCCGGCGCGCCGCTTTCAGGGCCAAGCCGTAATCGCCGCGCTCGAAGGCCTGCTGGGCAACCTCCAGTTGATCCTTGGCCCGGGCCCGGCGCCACCGTCCCTCGGCGCCCACGGGTTCATAACTCCATCCTTCTCCCGGCGTGTAAATGAGCGGGGCCGGAGCGGGCATGGGCCCCAGCAGACAAAAGACCAACGCACACCAAATCCACCGCCAACCTCGTTTCACGCAGCCCACGCTATCGGTCCGCCCGCGCCGAAGTCAAGGAACCGACACCCATCGTGTGCCAGGCTGCTCTCGCCCGGCGGTGGTGGAAATGGATGCGGCAACCAGGACACAAAGCAGGCTCCCACGGCGGGGATGGGAGCTGCTGCATGGAACGGGCCGGCCGCGCTCCGCACTCGCACCGGATCTCCCCGCCTCGGCAGTCCCACCGTTCGCCGGGCAGGCCCAGCCGCCGCAAACCGGAGCGGGTCTCGGCCGCGGGTCAAACGCGCGCATGGCCCGCAGCCGGGACGCCGGTTCCTCGGAATAAATCAGCCCGGGGTCCTCGGCGCGACCGCCTCGAAGGACTTGCGTCCCGACCCGGGGCCATGAAGGCCGGCCGGGGATCCCCCCGGGCGCAATTACAGCATCGACTCGATCCCGCTGACGTCGTTTTCACATCTTCTGCTCCTCGGTTCTCGAGCGTGAAGGGCCCCAGGGCACCGCCTTGGTGCAGCCTGTCAAGGGGCATGAATCCGGCGTTCCCAGGGCCCGGCCCCGCCTCTGCCGGGCACCGTCTGCGCTCACGATCCCAAGCGGGCTGTGGCACACGGGTGGTTCTTGGGACACACTTGGGGCAAGTGGATCATCGACGAAAACGGCATCGCATGTGCGCGGACGCCCTGTTTCGCAGGGGATGCCTCGCGCGGCCCGGAACCGTCCGGACCGTGGTTGAGGTTACGCTGGGTCGAGGGACCATCCTTCTGTGGACTGCGGTGGCAGTGCTCGGCATCGTTTCCGGCGCACGAGCGAATCTGCTGAACAATCCGGGCTTCGAAACGGGTTCCTTTTCCGGTTGGACCGTCGTCAGCGGCGGTGCCTCGGTCATTCCGGACGACTCCCGGAGCGGCGCGTGGGCGGCCCGGCTGGTCAATGGTGAAGTGCGACAGGGCTGGGTGAACCTTCATGGCGGCCGCCCCTACAAGGCCTTCGCCTGGGTACGCATCGCCTCGGAGACCGGTAGCGATTGGGGCGGATTTCGCATCGAGGTGGTGGACGCCAACTGGCAGTCGCTGGCGCATTCGGGTGCGTTGCTCGCCGAGACGCACGGCACGAACTGGTTCAAGGTGGCACTATCGTTCACCGCCACGACGCCACGCGTGTTGTTCCTGGCCGGGTACTTTGGCGGAGGCGGCCGCACGCAGGTCGTACATTTCGACGATTGCGCGCTGGTCGAGGATGCGCCCGGGAACTTGCCCCCAGCAGTGAACATCACGCTCGATCCCGTCCATGTCTCCGCCCCCGCCCCCCAATCCTACCGGCTCAGCGGCGACGATCCCGACGGGACGATCAGGCAAATCGTTTGGGAATTCGGCGACGGCACACGGGCGTTTGGATGGCACGGGAGCCGGCGCGTGGGGTTGCCCGGCGACTTCACCGCACGGGTCTTGGTGGCCGATGACGAGGGCCTGGTGGTCACGCAACAGCTGGCCTGGTCCGCCCGTCGGGCCGACCTCCCCGGCGTACTCATCACCAACCCGGTCTCCCTCGAGTTGACCACGAATGCCCCGGTGGTGTTGGTCAGCGGGACCGCGACAGGGCTGGCCACCGTCGCCGTCAGCACCGATCGCGGTTTTTATGGCCTTGCGACCGGATCGAACGCCTGGAGCATCTCCGTCACGCTCCAGCCGGGTTGGAATCGCATTCACGCCCACCACGCCGAACGACGCATTCGCTACGTGCCGCCGGGGCCGCTGGCTGTCCTCGGCCTCTCCGAAAGCACCAACACCGTCGAGCGCTGGGAACCCTTGGAGATCACCTTTCAGATCACCAACTCCGCTGCCACGCATCCGCACTTGCCGTTCGAGGCCCATCCCCCGCCCGGCCTGGCGTGGGTGGACGGCATAACCGTGGACGGACTCTTTACCCCGGACAACTGGCAAACCATCTACCGGCGGCCGGCGTTTCTCTGGCAACCGTATGCGCGCGCGAGAAAGGGTGGCGCAGAGTGGATGTATCCGACCAATGAGCCGCGATGGTGTGTGCGGTTTGCCCCCCGCAGACGGGCCTGTGGCAGTATCGCATCGAAGTACGCGAGGCCCGCGGTTCAGGGATCTCGGGCACGCGGAGCTTCACCGTCGTGCCGCCCACCCACCCGCTGAATCACGGCCCGATTCGCGTTTCGCCCACAGACCCCCGTTACTTCGAGTTTGCCGATGGCACTCCGTTTCTCGGCAGCGGTCACGGGCTGGGGTTCTCGGAGGAAACGTATTCGTTCGATGCCGAGCAGAAGTTCGAGACCATCGGCGTCGGAAACCAAAACTTCTTCCGCTGGTGGATTGCGGGACACCTTTGGGGTTCGGCCTGGCAACCCTGGGCATCGCGAACGCTGCCTTACGAGGGAACCGTGCCGCCCACGGGCTTGTCATTGGAATCGGCGTTCGGCGAGGGCCTGGCCGCCTGGAAACTGGACGCCCGCAATCCGATTCTGTTCCAGGGCTTCCAGAGCGGTCACGCCGGGTTGATTCCCGGCCGCACGTATCGCGTGCGCGTGCGCTGGCGCACCGAGAACATCACCGGCCCGGCCAACCCGGCATACCCCTTCGGCGTCTGCGTGAAGTTTGTCGGCTGGCCCGAGCCGGGACAGACACTTGCCCTGCCGGCCCTGGTCCCGCATGTGAACGGCGACACGCCCTGGCACGTCTCCGCGGCCACGTTCACCGCCACCGGTGATTTCCTGCCGAACCTGGCGATGATTCTGGAGAATGCAACCGGCGGAAGCGCCTTCGTGGATGAGATCGTCGTGGAGGAATCCCTGGGCGGCGGCACGTATGGACCCAATCTCCTGCGGTCGCCCCGGGCAAACCAGCACACCACGTTCGACCCGCGCCGCGGGGCAGGGATGGAGCACATCCTCCGCGTGGCGCAGGAACGCGGCCTGTATTTCAAACTGGTCATCAGCGAAAAACAGGAGTTCCTGCTCAACAAACTCTCTCCGCTCGGCCTGCCGGACCCGCACGGCAACCATTTCAATCGCGGGGCCGGCTCGCCCACCCGGTGGTTGCATGAAGCCTATTGGCGGCATCTCTCCGCCCGTTATGGCGCCTTCCGCTCGGTGCACTCCTGGGAGCTGGTGAACGAGGAGGCACCCGGTCCCGGCGAACACTTCGAACTGACCGCCGCCGCGGCACAACAGGCCGACCGGGACGGCAATCCGCACCTGGTGAGCACCTCCACCTGGGCCGGTCTGGCCACGAACGCCTGGAAACACCCCGCCAGCTCGCCGATTCACTACGCCGACTTCCATTGTTACGTCCGCGCCACCGGCTGGATCGAACCCAGGGAGGCGCTGGCCCACGATTCGGCCCGGTTCTTTCAGGAGTACGACCGCGCTGCCCGCGCGGCAGATTTTGGCAAGCCGGTTGTATGGGGAGAGATGGGCATCGACGGCACCGGCGCGGGCAGCGACGACGAGGAACCGCTGCTCGCCAACGACACCGCGGGCATCTGGCTCCACAAGATCCTCTGGGCACGCTGCGGGCCCGGTGGTACATACCCGCTTTACTGGTGGACGGACAACATTTTCGAAAAGAATCTGCACCGCCTTTACGGGAACTGGCATCGCTTCATGGCCGGCATTCCATTGTCGAACGGCCGTTACGCCGACGCCGCCGCCGTCAGTTCCAATCCGCACATCCGCGTCCTGGGACAAAAAGACATCGTGGCCGGGCGCGCCCATCTTTGGTTGGACAACACCAATCACACCTGGCGCGCCGTTGTGGAGGGCCGGACGTGGTCGGCGCAAACCGCGACCATCGCCGTGGCCATGGGCGCCCCCAACGCCACCTATCGGCTCACCTGGGTGGATACGTCCACCGGCCTGGCCGTCAGCCATGAAACCCGGGTGGCCGACACGGCCGGCGTGGTTTCCTTCCCGGTGGCAAACCTGCGGACCGACATCGGGGCGAAGCTCCAGCGGATCCTGACCCCGCGCGAGCAGTGGCGGCTGGATCGGTTCGGTACGCCGGAAAACCAGGGTACAGCCGCCGATTTCGCTGATCCCGATGGTGATGGAGTCCCGAACCTTTGGGAATATGCGCTCGGGGGCAACCCGCGGGCGCCGGACGGGGAAGCGCTCCGAGTGGCCGGGGCGGTAACGGCGGCCGGCCCGGCCTGCTATCTGGCCCTCGTGTATCGACAAAACAAGGCCGCCACCGATTTGCGCTTCGAACCGGAAGCAGCCGGATTGCTCCACCCGGGCCATTGGTCCACCAACGGGGTGGTCGAAATCGGCCGCGAAGACGCCGGGGACTGGTGGCACGTGACCGCACGCGACGGCGTGCCCCTGCGGGAGGCCGGGCAGCGATTCATGCGATTAAAACTCAGGGAACCATGAAAAGTCACCTCGTGTGGATCGGGATACTCAGCGGGGGAACCGCCGTGGCGCTGGCCTTCCGCATCCAAACCATCGAACGGCTGGGGACCAACCGTGTGCGCCTGACCTGGAACAGCACGACCGGCGTTGTCTACGGCGTTGAACGAACCTTGAACCTGACGCAATCGTTCGCCCCTGTCGTCTCCAACCTGCCGGCCACACCGCCGCTGAATGTTTTGACGGACGCCCTTCCGGCTAAGGCCCCTGCCGCCTTCTACAGGGTCAAAGCGACCATTCCGGAGTCCCACGGGTGGCAGCACGCCCACGACGCGCAACGCACCGGCTATGTCCCCGCCGCTCCACCGCACCCGTGGCGCTGGGCCTGGCAGTGGAACGGGTCGGACGCCAGCGGCCGCCCCGTGCCGGGCAAGGTGCTGTTGCCCCGGAACGTCCAACCCATCGTGGCCGAGGGACGCGTGTACATCGCGGCCGGCACGAACGGCATCTATGGGCTGAATGAAACCAACGGCGCGGTGCTGTGGCAGGTACAACCGGGGGGTGCCATCAATTCCACGCCGGCCTACGACCCCGGGACACGCGCCCTGTTCGCCGTGTCCAGTAACGGCCGGCTTTACAAGCTGGACCCCTCGACCGGCTCGACGATCGCCTCGTGCGTCCTGGGTGCGCCCAGCCCGTTACCCCTGCCCGTTGCGGTCAGCCACGGACGCCTCTGGGCCTCCATGGGGCAGCAGGCTCTCGCACTGGACCCGGTCAGCCTGACCACAAACTGGGTCTATCACGCCGGCAGCCCCGTGCACACGCCTCCGGCCTGGTCCGCCACCCGGGACATCGTCGTCGTTGCCACCGCCGACCTGCACGTCCACGGGATTCGCAACCGCGACGGCACACGACGGTGGCGCGTCAAGCCCGGCATCCATGCACCCGACGAACACCACACCTTCGCCCACGGCTGGCCGGTCATTGCCGAACAGCACGGTCTGGTGCTGCTGCGGCAACGAATCCATTGGGATGCTCTCTGGCTGAGTCCCAATCCGTTCGGAGTTCCGGACAATGCAACAATCCGCGCTCGTCTGGCCGCACAGCCGGGGGCCCGATGTCATTATGCCCTCCGGCTGGAGGACGGCAGTGTCGCGTTCGACATCAACAACGGTTGCGGCGGATTTGGCGACGGAGGTTACCTGCCGATCGGTTCCATGCCGGTGGTCCGGGTGTTCCCCGACGGCAAGGAAGTGGCGCTGAACATCATTCGGGGCGATGCCCGTTACGACGCACGGTGGGACTCCCATTTCGGCGAAATCGTACTCGATGACAACACCGTCCCCGGTCTGCGAGCCGGAGACGTGCGCTGGATCCGCCACGGGAACAGCCCGACCGACGACGCCTTTCTGCTGACAGACGAGCAGCCGTTTGTTTCAGCCGCCGGCGACTACCTGTTCGGCAGCCACTGGCTGGTAACCTACGCCCTCCGCCCCCTCGACCGCGGTCCCGCGCGCGGCTCTTGGGCAAACAAAATCGACACGACCAACCTGTCGTGGTTCATCGTTTCCCAGGGCCCCTGCGGACCCTGTGCCTTCTCGCCCACGCATTATTGCGCCGGAGCCCTGGTCGAAGACCCCGGCTGTGGGCGGCGGTACGCCGGCGGGTTCTATGTCTGTCACAACGCGGGGCCCGTCCACGACATGTTTTGGACCGAGTACGGTTGCGTGGTGGGTCTGCCGGACAAACTGATCGTACGCGACACGACCGGAGCGATCTTCTGCCTCGTAAGTGGAGATCCAACCGCCCTGGGTCCCACCGCGGCCCTTCCCGATCCCGCACCTCCACCCTCCCCCGACCCGCGGGCCGGAGAACCCGTTTCCGTCGAGGGGGAGTTGCGTTACGTCTTCAACAACGGCAAGGCGATTCTGCTGAGCTTCGACCACCCGCACCGGGGCCGGTTCAAGGCCCTGATTCCCCGCGACGCATGGCCGCGCTTTCCCGGGCTCGACCCCCAGATGGGGCGCAACCGCGCCGGATGTTACCGGGAGGGTCAGCGCGTTCGGATCACCGGGCAGCTCACCTTTTACCAGGGCGACCCCGCCGTTTATGTCACGAGCCCGGACCAATGTAGGTAAACGGGAAGCCAGGTGCGCCCGCCCGGGAAACGCGTTGTCGGGTCCCGCCGGAAGGTTGTCCCTCGGCGAACTCGAGCGGCCTGCCGCCGCCTCGGGGCAGGGCCGGAGGTCGCACCAGCAGGCTGTCACCCAGAGAGACTGCTCCGGATGTCTGCATGTCCTGCGAATTTGGAGTGGCCAACGGTGCAGGCTTGCGCTACTAATCCCACGGTGCCATGAGCGGCCACGCAGCCAACGACAAGGTGCCGGCTCTCAAGAAGAGCCTGGTGATCACCAACAAGCTGGGTTTGCACGCCCGGCCGGCAGCCCTTTTTGTCAAGACCGCCAACCGTTTCAACTCCGAAGTCCTGGTGGAGAAGGACGGAGAAACCATCAACGGCAAAAGCATCATGGGCCTGATGATGCTGGCGGCAGGGCCGGGCAGCCGGCTCACTCTGCATGTCCGGGGTCACGACGCCGCCCAGGCCCTGGCAGAGCTGGAAGCCCTGGTCCAGAACAAGTTCAACGAGGAATGAACGCCGCGGCTCCCCGGCCCGGGATGGACGTCCGATACGTGGCTCGACTGGCCCGGTTGCAACTGACCGAGGCGGAGGCAGAGCTCTTCGGTCGGCAGCTCGATCAGATCCTCGCCTACGTCGATCAACTGAAGGAGCTGGATGTGACAGGGATCGAGCCCACCGCTCACGCGGTACCGCGCGTCAATGTCATGCGTCCGGACGAACCGCGTCCCGGACTCACCCAGGCAGAAGCGCTCGAGAACGCCCCGGCCCACGCCAACGGGTTGTTCCTCGTGCCCAAGATCGTCGAGTAAGCCCGTTGGGCGGACTTCCACTCGTTCGGGCCCCGTGTTCAAGGTCCCCACATTGGGCAGGGACCGGGGCTTTCAAAACCGTTTTCGCGCTGCGCCCCTCCCGGCCCTGAGCCGTTCCCGTGAGGCCGGGATTCAAGCGCCACGGGGATCGAACCCCGGCCCGCGGCTGCCGCCCGGGGTGTTCGTGCCCAAAGCGCCACGTCCAGATCAAACCCGTCGTGCCGAAGAAACGCGTGCGAACCCCATCGGCAGCACTGCCCCGGCCGTCCCCAGTGGAACCCGAGCGGCGCCGGGGAAAGTGCCAATCCGGCGTTTGGCCCGGGTGGACCGGATCTCGCTTGGCAGCGTGCATCGCGTCTGCTTTGCTGACCGCGCCCTGATGACTGCGCGCGTGTTCAGTTGTTGGCTGGGTATCCTGTTGCTCGCATTGGGAAGCGTTGCGCCCCACGCTGCGGAGCCCGCTCCGGCCGAGGGATGGGAGTTGGAATCGCTGACAGACCAGAGCCGGTTCGAGTACCGGCTCGGAGAGGGTCTCCTGCTGGGAACCAACGGGGTGGCCATTCGGTATGGGGACGCGTCGCTGACGGCGGACGTGGTGTGGTTGAATCAGCAGACGGGCGAGGCGGTCGCCGAGGGCCGGGTCCGCATCCTCCGCGCCGACCAGGTCTGGGTGGGTGAGCGGATCCGATACAACTTTCGCACCCGCCAGATGGAGGCGGAACAGTTCCGCACCGGACGCCCCCCGGTGTTCGCCGCGGCCGAAGGGTTGCGAGCCGACCTTGCCCGCGGCGTGTACACCGCCACCAACGCCTGGATCACCACCGACGATGTCGCCGAGCCCTTCGATCGCATCGTCGCGCGGCACATCACCATCGTGCCCGGCCAGTATCTCGAACTGCGCCACGCCACGCTTTACCTGGGCGACATCCCCGTCTTTTACTTCCCCTACTACCGCCGCTCGCTCCGAGAGACCGGCCCCCGCTGGGACCTGATCCCCGGCTATCGCAGTCGCCACGGCGCCTATCTCCTGGGGACGTATTCTTGGAATCTGAGCCCGGCGCTCGACGGCACCCTTCATCTGGACTACCGAACCCAGCGCGGCCCGGCCGCCGGCCTGGACCTCACCGGTCACGCCGGCCTGTGGGGCAATCCGGAACTCCAATACTACTACGCCCATGACGAGGACCCCGGACCCGATCCGATGGGAGGCTCCCTCGATTCCAGTCGCCATCGTTTGGCGGTTTCCTGGCTGGCCGGTCCCACCACCAACCTCCAGCTTCGCGCTCAGGTCCGCTATCTCAGCGACGCCCTGATCGAGCACGACTTTTTTGAATCCGAGTTCCGGCGCAACCCCCAGCCCCGGACCTTCTTCGAGGCCACGAGGTTTTGGGACCATTTTGCCCTCGAGCTGCTCGCGGAGCCCCGAATCAACGACTTCTTCCACACCGTCGAACGGCTTCCCGAAATCCGGCTGACCGGGTGGCGCCAGCCCGTGGGCGCCACCCCGCTGTTTTACGAGAGTCAAAGCAGCGCCGGGTTCTACCGTCTCCGCTTTCCGCAAACCAACGGAGTGGCCGAACCACGGGTGGAAGCCGTGCGAGCCGACACCCTCCATCAGCTCCTGTGGCCCTGGACCTTTGCCGACTGGCTCCACGTCACGCCGCGAGTCGGCGGACGCCTGACCGCCTACGGCGAAGCCCACGGGCCCGGCGCCCGGACCACCGATCACACCCGGGCGCTTTTCTTCACCGGACTGGACATGTCGTTCAAAGCCTCACGCACCTGGAACGACACCGCCAGCTCGCTCCTGGACATCGACGGCTTGCGTCATGTCGTCGAACCGTTCGCGCAGTATTGGTTCGTTCCGCGACCGCATCCACGCCCCACGGCGCTGCCGCAGTTCGACGGGCTGCAACCCAGTCTCTGGTTGCTGCCGCTCGATTTTCCCGCCTACAACCCGGTGGACGCACTCGACCGCATGCATCTGGTCCGTCTGGGGGTCCACCAGCGTCTGCAAACCAAACGGGCCGGAAGAGTGGAGGCCCTCGTCGATTGGTCGGTTTTCGCCGATTGGCATTTGGAGCGCGAAGCCCATCAGGACACCTTCGGCGACCTCGTCTCGGAGCTGACGTTGCGGCCGCGTTCCCGGGCGCGCGTCGATTCGACGCTCCGGTACGCCCCGGAGGCCGGACAAGTCCGGTTGGCCTTCCACAGTTTGACCCTGGAACCAGCCGATCGCTGGAGCTGGACCGTGGGCCACTATTATCTGCGCGACCATTTTGGCGCCGAACCCACCGCCTGGGGCCCCGGCCACAACCTGCTCTTTCACAGCCTGCTCTGGCGTTGGGACGACAACTGGGCCTTCCGGGTCAGCCATCATGTCGAGATCGACGCCGGCCAGTTGCAGGAGCAGTTCTACACCGTGTACCGGGACTTTCGCAGTTGGACGGGCGCCCTCACGTTCCGTGTGCGCAATCCGCAGCAGGGGCCCACCGATTACGCCGTGGGGTTCGCCTTCTCACTAAAGGCCGCGCCCAAATACCGGCCCGGCGAGGACAGTCTCAGGCCTTACGGACTCCTGGGCCGCTGAGCGAGCGATTCCCGTGCACTCCGGGAATCGCAGTGCGGTCCCGGCCCCGCAACTGCCCCTTTGCACTACCGGTCCAGGCAGGCCCGAACCATCTCTGCCAGTTGCCGGGGTCGGTAGGGTTTGGGCAGGAAATTCTCGCCCTCGACCAGGTGCCGTGCCTCCTCGACCCGCGCTTCGAAATAGCCGCTGGTGTACAAGACCTTCAATTGGGGTTTCTCGCGCAGACACTGGCGGGCCAGGTCGATGCCCGAAACGCCCCCGGGCATCACCACGTCCGTGACCAGCAAATCGATTTCGTGAGCGTGGTCCTGCCAAACCTCTCGAGCGGCAGCGGCATCGGTCGCTGTCCACACCCGGTACCCGCAGCGCTGCAGCAGATGCTCGATCAGCCCACACAAGGAAGGATCGTCCTCCACAACCAGGATCCCCTCCCGACCCCGGGGAAGGTCCTGGAGCTCTCGCTCGGTGGGAGACGCCGGCCCCACCACCGCGCGCACCGGAAGGAAGATGTGAAAGCTCGTACCCCGGCCCGGCTCGCTCTCCACTTCGATCCACCCGTGATGCTGTTTGACGATGCCGTACACGGACGCCAGGCCCAACCCGGTCCCCTTGCCGACGTCCTTGGTGGTGAAGAAGGGTTCGAAGATGTGGGGCAGGTGCTCAGGGGCGATCCCGGTGCCGGTGTCGCGCACCGTGAGACAGAGACAGGGCCCCGCGGTCGCGTCCGGGCGGCGTTGCAGGTCCTGCTCCGTGATTTCGCAGGACCGGGTCTCCACGAAGAGATCCCCTCCGTGGGGCATGGCGTCGCGGGCGTTGATGGCCAGGTTGACCAACAACTGCTCCAACAGCCCGGCATCGGCGCGAACCTGGGGGAGGCCCGGTTGCAGTTGCACGTGGATGGTGACCTGCTCCCCCAGCACGCGCTCCAGCATGCTGACCGTGTGCCGTACCACCTCGTTCAGATCCACCGCCCCCATGTGCATCGGCTGTTTGCGGCTGTAGAGCAGGAGCTGACGCGTCACCTGGGCGGCCCGCTGCGTGGCGTGGACGATTTGATCCACGCAATAGGCGTCCTCGGCCGACAACGCGTCCCGGTTCATCAACAACGCGTTCCCCTGAATGATGGTCAACAGGTTGTTGAACTCGTGCGCCACGCCGGCGGCCAGTTGTCCAATGGCCTCCAGCTTTTGGGCCTGTTGCAGCCGTTGTTCCAACGCCACTCGTTGCGTGATGTCCCGGCAGACGGCGACAAAATTGACGATGCGCCCGCCGGCGTCGCGCACGGGGGACACGGTCAGCTCGGCCTCATACAGCTGGCCGTCTCTGCGCCGGTTGGTCACGCGTCCCTTCCAGGTCACCCCTCGGCGAATGGTCTCCCAGAGTTGTCGATAAAAGCCTTCCGTATGCCGGCCGCTCTTGAAAAGGCGCGGCGTATGACCGAGCAGTTCGTCCCGGCTGTAGCCGGTCACTCGTTCCACCGCCGGATTGGCATACAGAATGACCCCTTCCGGATCGGTGACAAAGACCATCTCGTCGGCCTGCTCCACGGCGGTGACCAGGCGGGCGTGCTCCTCGGCCAGGCGACGTCGCTCCGTGACGTCCTGCAGAATCCCCAACACGCCTGTCACACGCCCCTGCGCATCCCGCATCGGCACGGCTGAGTCTGCAATCCATCGAACCTCACCCGAGCGCGTTCGGATCCGATGATCCGCCCGCCATTGACGCAGGCGCCCGTCGGCGAGCTGCTCTCGTGCCTCCGTCCAGCTCAGCCCCCGGCCCGCGCCCAGGAATTCGGTCGCCTGGACCACCTGCCGCCACACCGCAGGGGTGAACTCGGCCGGCCGGTATCCGGTAAGGGCCTCGACGCCCTCGCCCACAAACGCAAATTCATCCGAGCCAAAATCCCACTGATAAGGCACCGCATCCGCGGCACTGATGGCCTGTCGATAGCGCTCGTGATTTCGCGCCAGCTCCTCCCGCGCCCGTTTCTCCTCGGTCACATCATGCCCCAGGGCCTGGTATTCCAAAAAGCGTCCCCGGTCGTCGCGAATCGCATTCACCGTCCAACGCAGCCACCGAATCGAGCCGTCTGCCGCGAAAACGCGATTCTCGCAACTCCACGGTTCCATCTCCGGTCGAACGTTCTCCCGCACCATGCGTTCCACGTCCGGTCGATCCTCCTCGTAGACCCAGCTCAGGAACGAGCGGTCCAACAGCTCTTCAGCAGGCCGCCCCAACAATCGACAATACGCGGGGTTCACATAACTCAGCGTGCTGTCCTGGCGAAAACGCGCGCACGGATGAGGGGCCTGTTCGATTGCACTCCGGTACCGAGCCTCGCTGGCCGCCAACGCCGCATTGGCTTCGGCGAGTTCGCGGGTGCGTTCCGCCACCCGAATCTGCAATTCATTGCGCCCCTGGAGGACCCGCAAATGCCGCTCCAACAGGACCCAGCCCACGACCAGAACCAGCAGGCCGCCGAGCTGGCCATGAATGGTGCGGCAGTACCATTCGGCACGGAGCCGGCCGATCGGTGTCTCGCCCCACAGCAGGGGCGCTTCCAATTCAATCAGGGGCAGGAGCCCGGCACGGAACAACCACCGATCCATGCCGCGCAACGGGTCCGCCGTGTGCACGGAAAACAATGCCCCGGTTTCGTCCCAGACCTCCAGGCGGGCATACCCATGCGTCCGGGTCGCCAGCTCGAGATAGTCCCGGCAGACGCCGGGGTCCAGGTGCCACAGAGCCGGCGCCACCACGGCGGCGTGCTGGTCCAACTGACTTCGCGCCACGGCCCGGGCAAGGTGTTCCCATCTCACCGCCCAAACCAGATAACCCACAAAACTTGTCAGTACGACGGTCCATAACACGTTCCGTGTTTTCATGGGTTGGCCTCATGCACAGACCTGAAGGTGGTCAACCATCCTTCCGGGGAAGGTGCAGCCACGGCGACCGTGATTTCCCGAAGCGCTTCATCCAACCGCGCAATCCACGCGTCGGGGACACCGGCGCCAAAGAGGACATGTCGAGTCGGCCCGGGCGGTGCGTCCCGAAGAAGGACCGTGCGCAACTCCGCCAACAACGGGTCGCTCCCCGCCAGCAGCGCCTCCGCTTCCTCCCGGGCCATGAAAAGATAATCCGCCCTCCCGTGGACGATCATGCGCAGGAGGACCGGAACGTCGCCCGCGCTGACCATCCGGGGTGGGGCATGGCGCTCGAGTAACGGGTCCAGCCAGGGGCCGTAGGCATACCCGGCCTTGGTGAGCAACAACAGGTCATGCCGACTCAAGAGGGCCACCGCCGTGGTCTCCGGCGGAATGCGCGCGTCGCCCTGCCGCACGATCGCCACCGTCGGCCCGTCCCGATGTATGGGAATCGAGAAACGTCCCCAGGTCTCGCGTTCCGGGGTGCGAAACCAACCCACCGCCGCGTGGGCTTCCCGCGTCCGCGTCCGAAGCCACAGCAACTGCCGCCGCGGCGGCGTCAACCTCCATCGATGCGGCAGACCCGATCGCTCCAACGCCCGTCGCACGGGTTCTGCGCAAAGCCCGGTTACGCCGGTGGGCGAGGTGATGTAGTACGGGACCCGCTCATGGTAGTGAATCCAGAGTGTGTCGCGGGAAATCAAGGAAGGGGTTGGCACCCGCGAAGCCCCCAGATGTGTCCCAAACCACCACGGCCGCCCCCAAGAAAACCCGCCAACAACGCCGCCATCGAGGCAACTCCTGCAGTCGCTGACCGACTCCACGTCATGCTCGATGGCTCTTGTGCGCCCTCGTCCGGGCCGGTGACGCAGCTTCTCCCCGTGGTACCAGAGAAGGCGCCATCGGGCTTCTCGGACGACCCGCGCGCCGCCACCGTGCCAAAAAAGATCCGGTTTGTCACGCGCTTGTCACAAACCGATCTCCTGTGGGCCGACCGCCATCAGCGGACGCCAGCCCGGGTCGACCGAAGCAGGCACGGGATCCAGAGCGCGGACACGGGCCCCCACCTCCGGCCGCTCTACTGACCGTGAACGCCGGACTTCACGACCGTTCCCGGAGCTTCCACCACCGCCTCCAAAAGCAGGTCCCCCCCAACCCGTCGCCACCGCACATTCCGCAACCGGAGAATCTCAGCCCATGACCGCGCACCCTCGCCGGCCACGGCCCGGCGCGCGGCCGCTCCTCCCAAAACCCTCGGCGCATAAAAAAAGGCGATGCGATGCGCCAAACCGGCCATCAAGAAGGACGCCTGCACTTCCCCGCCTCCCTCGACCAGGACATGCGTCACCTCTGCCGCTCCGAGCCGGTGCAGCACCCATTCGACGTCCAACCGGGGTGCGCCCCCGGGGCTTCGCCCGCGCCGCGCCCGAGGCGCCCGCCAGACCTCCACCCGCGCCTCCAGCGCGCGAATTCGATCGGGCGGAGCCTCCGGGCCCACCACCACGATGGTCTGCCGGGCCCAGGCGTCCGCCGTCACCTGCGCTTCCAGCGGCGTGCGCGCCCGCGCATCCAGGATCACCCGACGTTGTCGCCACGGCCCTCGACCCCGCGGCAGCAGGCTCGGATTGTCCGCCAGCACCGTTTCAATGCCCACCAGCACTGCATCGCAACCCCGCCGCAAGCGCCATCCGAACGCGCGCGCGGCCGGGCCGGTGATCCATTTCGACTCGCCGGCGGCCGTGGCAATCTTCCCATCCAGCGTCATGGCAGCTTTTACCGTCACCAGCGGCCGCCGATGTACGATCCAGTGATTGAACGCGGCGTTCAGCTCTGCGCATTCTTCCGCCAGCACCCCGGCGGTTACCCGCACCCCCGCCGCACGGAGCAGGCTCAAGCCCCGACCCGCGTGACGGGGATTCGGATCGATTGCACCCACGATGACCTCACGAATACCCGCCTGCACGATGGCCTCGGTGCAGGGAGGGGTGCGCCCCCACGTCGAACACGGCTCGAGCGTGACCACCAACGTCGCCCCGTCCAATCGGTGGCCCCGGCGGCGGGCGTCGTTCATGGCCTCGATTTCGGCATGAGGCAACCCGGCGGCCCGATGCCAGCCACGCCCCAGCACGCGGTCATCCCGCAGGACCAGAGCGCCCACCATCGGATTGGGCGAGGTCCGTCCATACCCGCGCCGCGCCAGCCGCAGGGCTTCTCGCATCCAGCGCTCTTCGTTCATGAGCGGACCCCCGCTTCTCCGGCGCCGTGCGTGGAGCGCCACCACTCGGCCAGCGCCGCCAGCGCCCGCGCGCGATGACTGATCCGGTTCTTCACCTCCTCCCCCAGCTCGGCAAAGGTCCGGTCAAATCCCTCCGGGTAAAACAACGGATCATAGCCGAACCCGCCCGATCCCCGGGGCTGCCAGCCAATGCGGCCTTCGCAAACCCCTTCGAAACAGTGCAGTGGCTCGGCCTCGCTCTGCCGTGGCCACCGGCCCAGGGCCAGCACGCACCGAAACCGCGCCCCACGTTGCCCTTCGGGCACGCCCGCCATCAACCGCAGAAGTTTGGCATTGTTCTCCGAATCCGAACTGTTACCCGGTGCGCCCGTGTCCAGGGCCGCAAAGCGTGCCGACTCCACGCCCGGGGCCCCGCCCAGGGCATCCACCTCCAAGCCCGAATCATCTGCCAGCACCCACAAACCTTCTGGCAGCTCTGCCCGCGCAACCCCGGCGGCCTTCGTGTCCAACCAGTGGAGGACCTGTATCACCTTTTGCCGCGCGTTTTCGGCAAAGGTCCGACCGGTCTCGCTCAGATGGGGCGCGTCCGGCCAATCCGTCAAAACCCGGTAACGAATCGTTTCGCCCAGAATCCCGCGGATTTCTCCCACTTTGTGTCGGTTGCGCGTGGCCAACAGGAGCGTTTCCACGGCGCGCAGCATACCCGGTCGGGCGTGGTCCGGCAAAGCCGGCCCTCTTGGAAACGACGCGGGCAGCGCGTTCTGCGCGGACCGCTGCGGAGCCTGCAGGGTCCGTTGGGAAAGATCAGGCCCCGCGGCGGGACGCCCTTTTTGGACGCCGGTACCCGGCGACCGGCGGCTTCGGCGGGGCAGCTTTGGGGGAGTCGGTCGGCCCGGCGCCAGCCGATGCGCTCGCGCAGCGCCGTTCCAGCTGACGCCACGCCTTCTCCCGGCGTTTCGATTCCTCCCGCAAAAGTGCTTCGGCCGACCATCCCCTGACCTGCGCCATCTCCACCAACCCCCACAACGCCCGGGCCAACCGTCGCTCCGTCCATCGGCCCGACCCGGCCCCGAGCCCCAAAGACTTCGGGTCCGAAATCTCGCCGTTCCACAGGCCGGCCTTGCGCGCCTTTTTCAGCAGTTCGGTCGCCCGCATCAACGCGGGCAAATGCCGCGGGATCCCGTCGAAGGCCGAGCCCCGCTCGTGCCGGGTGCCCTGTTTCTCTTTCCGCTTCAACTCGTCCCACTGGGCCAGCACCTGCTCGGCAGTGGAGACGTTTGCATCTCCGAACACATGCGGATGGCGGTGGATCAACTTCTCGGCGATGCGTCGGGCCACCGCGTCAAAATCGAAGGCACTCCGTTCTTGCGCCAGTTGCGCGTGAAAGACCACCTGCAAGAGCAAATCGCCCAGCTCCTCCAGCAACGCCGCATCATCGCCGGACTCGATGGCGTCCAGCAGCTCGTACACCTCTTCCACCGCGTAGAACCGCAGGCTGTGATGGGTCTGTTTTCGGTCCCAGGGACAGCCTCCCGGGCCGCGCAACCGGGCCATGATCTCGAGCAACCGCTCGATCGCGGTGGGTTGTTTCTTGCGCATGATCCGGCTCAACTACAGGCCGGGCCGCGGGCGGTCAAGGTTTCTGTCCCGTGACCGACTCCGGCCCTCGGGCTTTCCGCGCACAGGACGAACTGCCAATGCCCCGGGTGGAGGGCTCCTTCAGACGCATCACACCGATCCGGTACCAGGCCTCGCGGACCCCGTGAGGAACCTTGCCGGGCGCTTGAAGCTCAGCCGGTCGCTTGCCAAATCCAGAGTTTGTGCGATCCTCAGTATGGCGACAAACCAGGAACCAAGACCAAGCCCGCGGAGGTGATATGAAGGGGAAGAAACTTGTCGCGGCGGCGTGCCTGTCCGGGTTGACCTTGCTGGCAGCCGGCTCGGCGTTTGCCCAGGATCGACCGGAGGTGGAACGAACCGTCGTCACGGTGGTTGCCACAGACCCCGAGGCCGTGGAAGGCACGGACAACATCGGGGTTTTCCTGATTCAGCGCCAGGGCAATCTCCATGTGCCGGTGACCGTTCAGTTGCGGATCACCGGCACCGCGCAGAACGGGGTTGACTACGCCCGGCTGCCGGAACACGTGACCATCCCCGCGGGCGAGACACAGGTGCGCCTCGTGGTGGAAGCGATCGCCGACCACTTGGAAGAGCCCGTCGAGAGCGTGGTGCTTCACATCGAGCCTCCCGTGTGCATTGCCATTTGGCCGCCCCCGCCGGAGTGTTACGTGGTCGGTCGGCCCGCCGAGGCGGTCGTACACATCCACGACCGAGCAGGAGCGTTGTCCCCCAGGATCGAAATCGTGCGGCCCGCCCCCGGCACGGTCTTTCCCGCACCGGCCACCGTGCCCATCGAAGTGGTGACCCGGGATCCCGATGGCTACGTGCCGCGCGTCGAATTCTTCGCAAACTCCGAGCGCATTGGCGTGCGCGAGGTCTATTTCATCATTCCGCCGCCACCCGGTCAGCCGCAACGCTTCGATTTGACCTGGTCCAACGTTCCACCGGGCGAGTACGCACTCACGGCGGTGGCCACGGATGACTCCGGCCTGACCCGCACCTCCGCCCCCGTGGTCATCCGCGTGCGCTCTCCGTTGCACGTGCCTGTCGTTCGCATCGAGGCCGTGGACCCCCACGCCACGGAACCGCAGCCCCTCACCCCTGCGTTCGATCCGGCCCGGTTCCGTCTGTACCGAGAGGGCGGCGACCTCTTGCGGTCATTCACGGTTCGTTACCACGTGGGCGGCACGGCCTCCAACGGTGTGGATTACGTTCGACTGACCGGAGAAGCGACCTTTGCCCCCGGCCGGCACACTGTGGAACTCGTGGTGCAACCGCTGCCTGATCAGCTCCCCGAAGAAACCGAGTCCGTGGTCATCGAACTGGTCCAGCCCGACTGCATCACCGCAGCCCAGCCCGGGCCGGATTGTTACGCCGTGGGTGAACCGTCCCGCGCCGTCGCTTGGATCCGCGACGTCACCCGGACGAACCAGCCGCCCTGGGTGAAACTGGTCCATCCCCCCAACGGCAAGGTGTACCATGTTCCCCTGGACCTGCGCCTGCTCGCCCTGGCCGGGGACCGCGACGGCTGTGTGCTGACCGTGGAATTCTTCGCAGACGAACACAGCCTCGGCCGCGTCACCAACCGGTTGACCATCCTCGAGCCACCCTCGCCTGACATCGCGCCGAACTGCACCATCATTCCCGCCCACCTCCCCGTGTTGCCATTCGCGCTCCTCTGGTCCAATGTCCCGGCCGGGGAACACGTCTTGACGGCTGTGGCCACGGACAACCTCGGCACGCAAAGCCGATCCGAGCCGATCACCATCCGCGTGCTCGCCGAACCCGAGCCCCCGGTGGTGCGAATCATCGCCGCCGACCCCGTCGCGCGCGAGGGCACCACAAATCGGGCTCGGTTCCTCATTCTCAGTTCCAAGCCCGCATCCGCCCCGCTCCCCGTGCACTACCGCATCGGCGGCACTGCTTCCAACGGTGCGGATTATGTCGAGATTCCCGCACACGCCGTCATCCCCGAGGGCGCCCGTTCAGTGGCCATCGACATTGTCCCTCAAAAAGATGAATTCCCGGAGGGCGCGGAAACGGTGGTGCTGCGCCTGATCGAATCACCCACCGTGGCCCAGGCCTATCGCATTGGCCGGCCCGCCGTGGCTGCCGCATTGATCCTGGATGGGCCGCATCCCCTCCCCGACCTGGCCCGCCTGGCCGACGGTGCTCTCCAATTGCGCCTGCCTTATGTACCCGGCCTGCCATACCGGATCGAAACTTCGACCAACCTGGTGGACTGGGAAGTCGTCGGCAGTGCCGTGTGCACCGAAGACGAAGTGAGCATTGTCGAACCGGATCCACGGGCCGCCCCCGCCCGGTTCTACCGCCTGGTCCCCGAATACGGCCCAACCGATTCCGACAACTGAGCACGAAATCGCCGCTTCCTCAGACCCGGCTTTTGACGGGACGCAGAGGGACTCGCCCTCCCGAAGCCGGGAGGTTTTTGGCGCGATTTCCCGGGAACAGACCGCCAGCTCCAAAGCTGTTGGTACGCTCCGACTTCATGCGGCGCGCAACCCAGGCAGCCCGGGCAGGCTCACTTCGGGACGCACTGCCTGCGGAGCCGAATTGGCTCTCCTCCCCGATGGCCCAGCGCCCAGGCCAAACCGTAAGCACCCCAACCCGGTTGTGCCTCGGCAATGTCGGAGCCCCGTCCGAATGCTTGCACCCGCCCATTCATCCGCGTCGCCCGCCGGACCGTGAACCGCACTACTGTTCCCGGAGCCCGGACCGCACGCTGCTACCAGGTTCCTGCGACGGGCTTTTCTCGAGAAGTGGCCGCTCTGATATCCACCAGTTGACCCGGCGCTTTTCTTGCGTTCGGTCCTCGTTCACGCCCGGCGCGAGAAAAGCCTTGCCCGGGAGGTCGATCTGCGGCAACGCTCACACCCTCGAAGCGAAAACGCCAAGTGGGAGAGAATCGCAGAATGGCCACCATCGGAATCAGAATTACCGGGCAAGGTCTTCTCGTCGGCTTGGGCCTCGTGCTCTTGCGCTCCGCAAGCATGGCGGACGAACCCACCGCCTCCCCGGCGGAGGCAGAACCGCCTCCCCCGAAACTCTGGACCAGCAGCGCCTTTTTGGGACTGACACTGACGCGCGGCAACAGCGACACGTTCCTGGGCAACCTGACCCTCGACAGCCGCCGCCAGGCGCCGCGTTGGGAATTGGCCCTCGGCCTGACCGCCGGCTACGGCGAATCCACGGTGGAGGGCGAAACCGAAAAGACCGCCGAGTACATGCGCGGTTTTGGCCAGTACGACCGGCGATTTCATCAGCGGGGCTACCTCGGGTTGCGCAACGACGCCGAATACGACGCAATCGCCGGCGTGGATTACCGCCTGCGGGTCAGCCCCCTAGTCGGTTGGTATCTCATCCAGCGCACCAACACGCACCTGCGCGTGGAGGCGGGTCCTTCGTGGGTGTTCGAAAACCTCGAGGGCAGGCCCTCGGACCAGTACACCGCCTTCCGGGCCGGCGAGCGATTCGAGCACAAGCTCAATCAAAACACCCGTTTGTGGCAAACCCTGGAATACATCCCCCAGGTCGATGACTGGAGTACGCGGTTCCTGCTCATCGCAGAAGCGGGCGTGGATGCGGCCATCACTCGAAGCCTGAGCCTCAGCCTCGTCCTTCAAAACAACTACAACAACGACCCACCCGCCGGCCGCAAGGCCAATGACCTCCGCGTCCTTGCCGGTCTGCGTTACAAATTCTGACCTCCGCCACCGCAGCCTTCGCGCTCACCCCGCCTCGTTTCGGACCAGGCCGCTGCACTCATCCTTCCGGCCACCACTCCGGGTCCTCCCGGAGTCAAACAGCAGCTTCTCTCTGCGCCTGGCCCCATGCGCCGCGGGCTGCAGGCCTTGCAAGCCCGAAACACCGCCTCGCCGCACTACCGGCCGCACAGAAACGTCGTACCGAGCACGGCAAGAAGGTTTGAATCACCCAACAAGAAGCAGCTCCCGGGAAGGCGGTGCCGCAGATCCGCAATGCGCAGAAAAGAATGCGCAGAAAAAACTGGAGCCAATGGCCGGATTCGAACCGGCGACCGACGGTTTACGAAACCGTTGCTCTACCACTGAGCTACATTGGCTCTCGAACCCCGGGGCACCCTCGGCGTGGCGACGCCCCAAGCCGGCCCGGGACCCCTAACCTAGCAGACACCCCCGGCCGCGGCAAGCTCCCCCAAGGGGTGCTGCCCTCGCTCCCCATTTTGGCGAGCCTGACACATCCGGGTGTCGTGTGCCTCCGGCTTCCTCCCTGGCCCACGGGAACTCCGGCGGCCCATCCCTTCACCGTGGGCAGAATCGCTTCCGCACATGGGCAGGCCGGGTCCGCCCCTCCCGCACGACCCCGGGGCCCGCTGGGACTCGAAATGGTTCGAGGACCCTGCACATGGCCGGTCCTCCGGCAGGACCTCTCCCGGGCTCCGAGAAGACCCCTTTTTGCAGGGTGGCACGAGGCCGCGGCGGGTTTATAGTGTTCGGCGGGACGCGGTGCGAACGCCGATGAAAGCAAGGAGCCAATCCGCAGGCAGCGCCGGGCCGCCCGGTTCCACCCCGGGGGCCTTCAGTTTGGTCGAGCTGCTGGTCGTCATCGCCATGATCGCGATCCTGGCCGGTCTGTTGTTGCCGGCCCTGAGTCGTTCGAAAGCCAAAGCCCTGACCGTGGCCTGCCTGAACAATCTGAGCCAGTTGCAGCGATGCTGGTACTTGTACGCGCTGGATCATGCCGATGTCCTGCCTCCCAACAATTCCGTGTACAACCTCAACACGGGCACGCCGTTGGCTCGCGGGGCTTCCTGGTGCCTGGGCAACGCCCGATTGGACGTCGAACCCACCAACATCCAGAACGGCCTGCTGTTCCCCTACAATCAATCCACCGCCATTTATCGGTGCCCGGCCGACCGCTCCACGGTCGAAACTCCCGAAGGCCAACCCCTGGGCCTGCCGCGGACGCGCAGCTACAACATGAGCCAGTCGGTCAATGGTTGGCCGGAATACGACCCGTTTCTGGCGCAATTCATCCCGTCCTACAAAAAGCTCACCCAAATCCAGAATCCCCCGCCCTCCCGGCTCATGGTGTTTCTGGATGTCCACGAGGACGCCATCCTCGACTCGCTCTTCGGCATGCCGACCCTCCAGTGGTGGGGCGACGCCCGTCAGTGGTGGGACATCCCCGCCAATCGCCACTCGCAAGGGTGCAACCTTTCCTTCGCCGATGGCCACGTCGAACACTGGCGGTGGCGCGTCCCGAAAACCGTTCGTGTCCGACTTGCCGCCCAACCCGTGCCCGACGAGGAACTGCCCGATTACCGTCGGGTCCAGCAGGCCGTCCGACAGAGCTGGGACGATCCCTGAACCCTTGCCGGGCCTCGCGACCTCTCAGGCCCGCGGCCGCTGGAACGTGCCCATCCACTCCGCCTCGGCCAACACGTGCCCACGCAGGGCCGCCAGCACCTTGCTGCGCACCAATCCGGGCGGTTCATCGAGAAGGCAATCCACGGCATACAGCCGAAAAAAGTACCGGTGCGGCGGCCCGGGCGGCGGCAAGGGCCCTCCATAGCCCAGCCGACGGAAATCGTTCAATCCCTGCCGCGCGCCCCCTGCCAGGTACTGCGTCTTGGGCTGGTCTTCAGCCAGACCGCTACTCTGTGGGGAAAGCCCATAAACCAGCCAGTGCGCCCACGTGCCGACCGGTGCATCCGGATCCTCCACAATCAGGGCCAGGCTCTTGGCCTCTGCCGGAATGCCGCTCCATTCCAACGGCGGGGAAATGTCCTTTCCCAAGCCGGTGTACTGAACAGGAATCGGTTCGCCATAGCCAAAGGCGGGACTTCGAATTTGCAGCTTCATCGTGAGCCTCCGCGTTGCAACCCCGGCCTCGCACGAACTCCTGGGCCGTGCCGTTCCAGGCGCGGGCCACCGACAACATAGGCCGAAGTCACCGGGGAGGCCAGTACGCACCAGGCCTTCGTTGACGACCCACGCGCAGCCGGTGCCCCCAACCCACCTGAAGAGAATCCCCCACCCCGGTCCCCTTGCCACGTCCACGTGGAAGGCGCAGCCCGGAAACTGAGGGGGCCCGGTTCGGATCGATGGCCCGACCCACAGCACGTTTACGTATCCCGGCCGCGCGCCAGTCGGGGCTTCACCAAAAAAAATGGTGCGCGGTGCAAGACTCGAACTTGCGACCCCCAGCGTGTCGAGCTGGTGCTCTACCAACTGAGCTAACCGCGCACCCGGATCCGCCGCGAACTCCAAGACCGGGCCCCGCGGCGGCATGGGCCACAGCTATCCTTGCGCCTCCGGCCCGCGGTCGCAAGCGCAAAAAGACACGGCCTCCATGAAGCGGCGACCGTGGGCTCTACCTGAGCCGATGTTCCAGGTGTTGTGCCCTCCGGCGCGGCGCCCGCCCTTTCCATCTCACAAGCCTTATCGAGGGTCGTAAACCTTTCGCGCCCTCGACGCATCCCGGGTCGACTCCACCCGGGCGGTGATGGTAACGGTCCAAGAACGCGCCCTGAGCAAGCGCAGCGCCTCGATGGGTGGTAAATGGCTCCGCTTACGTCTCGCCGCATGTCTGCCCCAACGGGGCGGCAACTCTCCAGCCCAGGGCAATGCCCTGGGTGGGCAGCCCAAACGGATTCATCCCGCCCTGAAGGGGCGAAACTCGGACTGAACATTCCCGCCCCGCATTGAGGGGCATGGAGTTGCGCCTTATGAGGACCTCACGAGGTTTGTTTGCCGAGTTTCTTTGCCGTTGCCTCGGGCGTCCCCACTGAATGCCATGGTCCCTCGGCTCTCCCGTGCCCGGAAGGCCCCAAAATGCCCCCTCTTTCGCGGTGTCCAAAAGTTAAAGCGCGGCCAGCATGATGGTGTTCGTCAATCGCCAGTTGGAGGGAACGAAGGCGCGTGGAGGTGGAGGTGACATTGGGATTTGAAGTCCCATCAGGGTGCCCCGCCGGGGGCCGGGCCAGCAGCCGTTCGAACTGCATGAGACGCTCGCCCCGGGTCGGATGCCAGCTGCGGCCCTGGCGTTTGAAGCGGCGGTTGATTTCCACTTCAATGTTCTTCCCGACGGGCCCCGAACCGGCCTTGAGAGCGGGCGGTCTGCGCCCTGGGCCGGTCAGCAAGCAGGCCGGGATCTGGCGCCTAACGTCGATGCCGTACCCGTGGGCCTGCAGGTAGCCGCACAGGACCTCAAAATCCTTGGGCCGCTGCCGGAGCCAGGAACTGGTGCACAGCGCTCCCAAGACGCTCCGACTGTCGGCGTTCCTAGTCGGGCGCAGGAGTCGGCGAAGCTCCTCCGAATCCAGACGGACCCATGCGTCCGCCATTCGGGACCATCTGCCAGCTGTGCAACACCCAACGCAGACGGAGGGAACAATTCTTCGCAGCCCTTCCAAGCCCTGCATCCCCGTCGCCGATCCAGACGTGAAAAGCCGAAGCAAAACGCTGATGGGCCGGCAGTTGGAACTGCCGACCCAACAAGGCCAGGGGCGCGGCGGAGACCAGAAGCAATCCCAGGCAACCCCAGCGCAGCAACGGGGACATCTGGGCCCCCACCTTTGCGCGCCTCCTATTCTGTGCCGGCGATCATCGCATTTCGGACCCTGCTCTTGGCGTCAACCCGCCCAGTTGAAATTGACAAACTGCTTCACCGCCCAGGCCTGAAGCGCCGCCAAGACCACCACGTAATACCAGAACACCCAGCGACTCTTCGTCCGGGCCAGCCACTGCGCCACCACCACGAACACCGGAAACAACACCACCACATAGCGCCGATACGACATGAACCAACTGGTCAGCGCCGGCACCAGCCCCGCCGGCAAGACATACCAAAACCACACCCGGTTCAGCCGCCACACCGCCGGCAACGCCACCAGCACCAAAACGAAGAACGCCCGATCCAGCAACCCGTCCGTCATCCCATCCAGACTGCCGACGTTCACCAACGCATCCCAAAAACCCGAGAGGTTGAACATGTTCCGGATCGACGGCGAATTGGGATACGCCTTTTGCGCTTCGAACCCCTCGAACGCATTCCCCGTCCATGCATACATCAACCCGAAATAGAGCGCATAGCCCAGCAGCGGCGCCGCCAGCAACAGCCACGGCGTGCCGCCCAGCGGCGCCCTTGGCGCAGCATCTTGTCCCTTGCCCCCAGCGTGACAGAAGCTGTCGGCAGGCCAGAGGAGACGCTCACTCGATGAATCCGTGGCCACCCTTTCCGTCGCAGGTGCACGTCGGCGCCAACGCCATAAACCCGCCACCGCCCGGCCCAGCCTCTCCCAACCCGCCCTCACCCCCGGCCAGCGCGGCCCACCCCGTTCCCACAAGAACCACGCCAGCGGCAACAGCACAAAGATGCCCACCGGCCGCGCCAACGGTAACAGGAACCCGGCCACCGCCGCCCATTCCCATCGCTGACGCGCCAGTCCCCAGAAGAACACCATCAGCAGGAACAAGTAGAGCGACTCGCTGTACGGGAACGAGAAGAACAACGCCCCCGGACAGGCCAGCAGCAGGACCAGCGCGTCTCGGCTGACCGCCGGTCCACAATGCCGCTCCATTAACCGGTACAGCAGCACCAACCCGACCAGCGACAGCGCATTGGCCAGCACCATGCCCGCCAGGACCGGCCGGCCTCCCGTTACCACGGTGCCCGCCCGCAGCACCATCGGCCATAGCGGATAAAAGGCGCACAAGGGGGAGCCCGCTTGGTAACCTTCTTGGCTCAGGCTCAGGTAGTGGGCCGAATCCCGCACAACCAGGTGGCTTACTTGCTGCGGCTCACCGCTCTTCGGCCACCGTGCATGGACGGAGAGAAATTGTGGGATATTGAACCCACCAGCGAGCGCACTGAGAAGTACGACACCGGCAATCATGCCCTTGGCCGCAAGAACAACACCCAATGCTTTTCGAGCATTTCCTTCCATGCCACACCTATTTGAGCCGGGCCATCCCGAGACGGCCTCCGGGGCTGACCGCGAACCGACATATGGCGCTCAACCGTTGTGTGACGTGGCCTTCCATACAAGGTCCCACGCCCTGCCCACGTCGCCCTAGAGTACATGCCATCTTCCGGACCTCCATCAAGAGCTCGATGCTCGGCCTGTTCCCTGCAGCGGTGATCGGAGAGGCACGTGCCGCGAGCCGCCATGCACCCGTTCCCGCTGTCTCATCTCGCTCTTTCAGGGTTGCTGTGTGCGGGCTACGCGCATTTGGCGGTCCTCACGTTGTTCCCATCCGCGTGTGAGCACGTCTGTGCACCCGAGTCCCAAGACCTCTCGCGCACTTCCCACGCGCGACAACATTCCATCTGACTGCGACAGGCGACCCGCCCGGATGGCCCACGCCAAGGCCCGTTACGCCCGTCAACGAACTCGGAGACTTGCGCATGGGCCTTTTATTGGTCTCGGTTCCACGTTGTGTTGCTTTGTGCTTTGTGGGGCGACTGAAAAACCACAACGCCAGAGGCAACACCAGCTCGCCCTCCATCAGTCCCCACACCATCAGGGTTTTCCTCGGAATCGGATAGCGGCCATATTTCGGCCCGTGTCGCAACCATTCCTCCTGCCGGGCCGAAAGTTCGGGATCCGCATCGGATTTCCAAGCCTGGCTGGGCATCAGCGTGTATTCGGCAGACGGGAAAATGCGTTTCCCGCGCATCTTCTTGTATCGGTAATCTCGGACCCACACTGGCGACTCCGCGTCGCTCAAGGACAGCGGGGCGACAGCCTCGACCACCCGGAAACCCTCCACCCAAAGGCGCAGCCGATACCTTTGGATTCCACCACCCCGCGGTCCCGGCGAACCAACCCCCGCAGGCTCGCGCCCCCGAGGGCACCGTCACCGCAAACACCAGGCAAAGGGCGAGGAACGAAAGCCGCCATTCTTCCCACGGACTCAGAGGCAACAGCGCACCCACGCCACCCATGCACTCGTACCGAACAACGTCAAACTCGTTCAACGCCCACTTGGAGCACACCAGCAGGTCACGGTGGTAAAGCACCAGCAGGTTGGCCATGGCGCGCTCCCAACATTGGAAGCACACCACCGCCATGGCCGCCACCATCAGCGCCGCGAGGAAATGCAGCTGCCGATGGGTATAAAGGGAAACACCGCGTTGACCTGACTCAGGGAAAAGCGGCTGAGCTGGCACGCAGCCGGGGGTGAGACACGGCAAAGCAGCCAGAAATCCACGCCGCCAAGCCGCGCAATCCCCGCTCCAACCTGTCCGTACGAAAGCTCCCTGTCCGCCAGCGCGCCGCGACTCCCATCCGCCAACCTCCGGTCGTCGGTTCCCCATTGTGTTCCTCCTATCCTGGGGAAGGGACCCCGAAAAAGCCCAAAAGGCTTGGGAATCGAGGCTTCACGCCCGACCGTCTGTCCATTGGGTGCAGCACGACAACCCACAGAGCGCCTTGCACGCCGCGCATTCCACATGAACCGAGGCCCGTCGTCGCCCTGTCCGTTCCTACGTCCCGGTCCGCCTCGCATTTGACGAACCCCAGGCCTGCCACCACGCCCAGCGTCCGCCGAATCACAGCTTCCAGCAGAGCCGCGTTCCCAAGCCCCAAAAAACTCGCTGCGCCCGACGTCCTCTCCGGCCCGGATCCGCCGCCGGAGGCGGTTTTCGACTTCCGCCCGGCCGAAGACTGGGCGGATCCGAAGCGACTATTGCTCATCAACGGCACAATAGTGCCACAGACCAAAGGGGCCAGGCCGGCATGTTCCGCTCTTCCAAGGACCGCACTCCCACTCCGTCGGCGAGCAGGACTCCTCCCCCGTATAGCACACGACCCTTGTACACGCGCCGCTGGCAAGAACTCCCGTTGTTGCTTCTCGTACACACTGGGTTCTCCTCGGTTCGCGACGATGCTGCAGGTCGTTCGTAGTACGCCGCGAATGTTACGAGCCCGGCACAAGCCAGGACCCCAACCACTCGTAGGCCAACTCTCCTTCTCCTCATGGGTTCATGCCTCCTTTCCTGGGTTCGGACCGTTACTTTGGGTCGGACCGCCCTTGCGCCACACCAGTAGCGCCGGAACCACCAAGGCGGCCGCGCAGATTACAAGAAACAACGGTCCAAGCCATCCTCTGCGCAGTGCAGCGTCGCGCGCGGCAAGCCCGCGCTGGACAAACATCGATGCCCTCATTGCCTTGTCCAGCGGATAGCTCCAGTCAACGTTCGTACATAGAAGACGCGCCCCTCCTTCAACCATCGCCGAAAGACGATTGTTGGTGTAGGTGTCGAACACGAAGCGATAGTCGTCAATGTAGAAGGGCAACTGCGGCGGGATCGGCAGGCGATCGCACATCCGAAAAGATGGGGCCCAGGTGAAAAGGACTTCCGCTGAGGATATCAACGCTTCGAGCCGCTGAGGTGTACGTCCCATCTGAACGTCACCGATGGCCTCGTCCAAGGGAACATATTTCTGGAAACGGGCCGACGCGGGCCTGCCGTCTGGAGAATATTCCACGTCCAGGGTCCACAAGGTAAAGCCGACATCGTAGGGCTTCGGGAAGAACACGATCCCTGTACTGCACAGGGCAAAGTTGGGTGCACGCGCCACCACGTGAATGCTCTGCGGCGAGCCCCGCTCCACCAAGTACGTGTTGTAGTATTCGGGGTAGGGTTCGCCCAGGGTGAGCAGGACTTTCGTCTTCCCTTGAGCCAGGTCTTCCCATCGGTCCGCGATGCCGAGCGCCAACGCGACGATCTGGTGACGCATGCTCAGGAACCTGGAGACAAAGCCTTGCTCAAGTAACGCCTGATAGGCAACCTGGGTGCCATTCGTGATTCTTTTTGTCAACGAGTACACGGTATTGCTCACGACCGCACAGGCTTCGAAATACGTTGCTCCCTCCGACTCCCCGGTGGACCACACGTGGAAACCGTCGGCAAACAGACAGCCTTCCAGCATCCTTGCCCTGGTGACACCTGGCGTGCCATCGTCCCTACAGGGCGTCAGCCGGACCGTCGCCGTGAAGTGTGCCGCCGGCGCCGCGGCGAACGCCGGCACGTTGCCCAGGCCGACCGCGAGCAGCGCAACCATTGGAAGCACACCGTGACTTTCCGGCTTTGCCATGGCGAAATGCGTCTGGCGTTGTTCAATCATGCGGCCACTCTGTGGCTCTCTTTGGCTCTCCCAAGAGATATCCAGCTACCTGAAAGGAAAACCATGCGAGCCCAAAAACAACGAAGCCGGAGAGCCACTTCTCCGCAAGGTAATGGGGGATTCCAATCGCGTCTGTGATGTAACCCAGGCAGCCACACCCGTCGGGGTCGGGAGCGCCCAGCAAGCTACGAAACAGGCGATAGGTCCCCAGCCAGGCGAAGAACGCGAATCCGGAAATGCACCTGAGGGACTTCTTCGCCGGCGCGAGCAGAATCCATCCAATCACGACTTCGACAGCCGCCGCAAGGATCAGCACCCATCGCATGCGTATCTGGAGGAGCCAGTCCAGCTGACTCAAGACTCGCTCGGGCCCGTAAGTGACTCCAACCACTTTGGCGAGCGCAGTAACAAGGAGGAGAACGCCCAAGCATGTGCTGATCTGATCTTCCAGCCGTCCCCCGACACGCTTGAGCCGCGCCGCCAGAATTCCGCGCCATCGTGACATAGGTTGCATTGGATGGTGTTTCACCCTGAAGGTTTTCTCTGGAAGGTCGCCTTCCTCGTACGGGTACACAGCGCAGCTCCAGCCAGAGCTGCGAGTCCGTCATGCAACGCTTGGGGGTCATGCCCATAGGACCCATCTGCTACCACCCTCGGCAGCCCGGTCCACCCACCCCGGAGCGCGTGAAGCAGGACCAACCGCCGCAGGGCAGTCGCGGAACGGCTCGAACAGCTTTCCATGGTTCTGAATCCTCGAAGTTCTGTTCCAAAGAGATGCAGATTGTTCGGCAGCGCCACCTGCGCCCGGCAAACCTTGGCAACCACGGTGTGGTTCCCCGACATCCGCAACCCCGCCAACGGGAGGAGGATTGCCACGTCCACGGCGGGGCCGGCGCCCGCGCGCAGGCTGAACTTCAGGCATTGCCCGGAGCGCCCGGTGCGAACACCCGACTTCCGCCGGTTTTCCGCCTTCGCGATCCTCTGGAGCGGGAACGCCAGGTTCGTCGCCAGCGGCCACAACGGAGGACCGGCCTCGCCGCAGCACCCCGTCGCCACAGGCTCACCTTGACCGCGCAGGTAGTTCATCTCTCGGACCCCTAACCGCTCGACGCGAACGGGGGCGCTCAGGCCGCCCCTCCACACCGTCGCTGACCACAGTCATTCCAGCACGCCCTCCGCTCCCTGAGAAGCCCAAAGACGTGACTTTTCGCGACAGTTCACCCGGTTTGGACAGCAGTTCCACCGCAACGCCACCAAGTCGCGCAGCCGAACTCGCACGCGTTGGGCAGCAGGGGCCCTTGCTGAAAACCGCCCAGCCCCAGCATGGCAGAGCCGCAACCAAAAGATGGTCCCAGCCCGAACCCCAGAGACACCACAGGCGGGATGGAGCCTGCCTGCGCGCTCGCGCTTGAAGCACCGTGCCGCCGCACGGGAGCGCCTTGGCAAGGCGCCTCATAATGTGCAACGCTACCGCAAGCCGGCTCTGTAGAAACGATGCGGCCAACAGGTTGCGGCCCCAGTTCACGGTGGGCCACCAAACCGACAGCGATGGATCTCTGCAGGCGTGAATCCCGTGCCGCGGCCTCCCTCCGGGTTTCAGGGCATCGCCGCAGCACGGTTTCTCACTCCGATGCCCCCAACCCGCCCCGACCGTCGGCCCCTGCATCACCCGGCGCAGCATGCCGGGAGGGGCAATGGCCGTAGTGTCGCTTGAACACCCGGGCGAAATGTTCCACGCTCTTGTAGCCCAACGCCACCGCCGTCTCTTTCACCGAAAACCCCTTCGTCAGCAGTTCATCCGCCCGGGCCATCCGCTCCTCCATCAGCCAGGCCCGCGGCGTCTTTCCCATCCGGCTCGTAAAATACCGCTCCAGGCTTCGGACCGACACCCGGCACGCTCCGGCCAGCCTCCCCAGCGACCAACGGGCCTGCCGCGCCAGCTCCCGCCAATTCGTAATGCGATCCAAGCGACTCCTCACCGTGACACACGTGCCTGGTTAGGGGTTCAACCGCCAGACGGAGATCGAAGCCGCATCTGGCGTTGCGGATCAACTCTGGGCTGGCACATAGCCGTGGCTCCCGCTGGCGGTCCGCTTGCTTTACCCGGTTCCAATCCCAGATGCTGTCAGCTACCGACAGTCACCTGCCGCCGCGAAACCTGCTTCCCATCCGGGACCCACAGCGCAGGATGCCCTCACGACGAGCCCCAGCGGGCTCGGCTTTACGGCGAACTTTGCCTCAGGACTTCGACGCGTCCGCCCCGCGCTCCGCCTCGGGCAGCAGCCATCTACGCACCAACCGTCATTCGACCGGCTCCGCACGCCAGGTACGCCCGCAGGACCCCAGGCGGTCTGCAGTCCCCTTGTCCATCCACCACCTTCACTGCCGAGCATACACACTACCGGCCTCCAAGACCCGGGTTTCAGAACACGCGCTCCCTTGTCATCTTAGAGCACCGAACAATGACATGGAACATCCGACATCGAGTCAAACACCTTACTGTACACTCACCATATCATAGCGGACCATCCTTCGCATCGCTTGCCGCACACGCGCTCTCTCGCACGCACTCTTCGGCCACCCGGGCCTTCGGGCGTCATGACACCGTCCTCGCGCGCCGCTGAAACGCCAGTCACGCACCGCACTCCCCGATGCATCCCATGACGCATCCTCGAATCCACCGCCCTACTTTTCGACGCTGCATCTTGCATCCCACAGTCCATCCCAATAGCGGGGTTCAACACGGCCCACGTCCGGTCCTTTGTCTTTCCCAGTAACGCCTACCTTACCGCGGAGGACATGGGCTATCGTTAAGCTTGTCGTAATACTTGTTAAGATTACACGTTCCGTCGTCATACACCCTACCCCCACATGCATACCTGCACCTACATGAGCACGTTACATTTGCGGTTCTGCCCCTACCGGTAGTTGCAGATTTGATCGCGTCTTTGTCAACGGTCTCGACGCACGTCCCAATGATCGGAACGCCGTCGCACGTCTTTCCCGCGACAGTTCTCGTGTCCACTCCCGCTGTCGCACAGTTAACCTATTTGGTGGATCTGACGTGTAGCAATATGAAAATGCCACACCCGTCAAGGCGAGCACTACACCCATCGCTTTGATGTAGGTCTTCATCGCTATCTCCTTGTCACTGTTGCGGTGTCCTTGCTACGCTCTCCCCGGGTTGTCTAAGACACCAGATTCCGGTTCCGCTTGGCGGTCACTCTCCAGAGCAACCAGGGGAATGCCGCTCCGACGGAAAACAAGACAATGAGTGCCGTTCGCTTGATCACGACCTCACGCCGTGTTGGCGCAGGGCGGACGTTGATCGGCACTGTCTTGCCTTTCACAACGAGAAACCTCATGTTATTCGAGTACGCGATAATGTTTGTATTCGCCAGATTCAAAAAGTCATACAGAAACATGGCGGGCGGCAGCGGGGTCGCATTCGTTTCGAGGGCATGAATGCGAAAGGACTTCATGAGCTGCCAGCCGCGCGCCGGGCCGAAATCCGTATAATGACGAATCGACGACGGTAGGCTCTGGGAATCCCGGTACCCAAGCCGTGTCTTGTGGTGATACGTCTGGCCGCTGCGAAGATCCCTGGCGGTTTGCAGGATCTCGGACACCCGTCCCTCACGATTTGTGACCAACTGTCCCTCCCACAGATAGTTCAGCGAGTTCGTGAACTTGAAGCGATGGCGCGTCCAGCGCACGGCGCCAATGTCCTCCGCGGGAACTCCGAGATTCAGGATCTCGGCAGCGATCCGGAGATGCGCCAAGTGTGTCTGGACAACACCGTTGGATGCTTCGTGAAGCACGGAAGCGTCGGTTCGTGTGTACAGGCTTATGCCTCCTTCCTCGCTATACGACCAGAAGAAGTTGCCGACGCGCCCCGAGCCCCGAACCACGGTGTTGCCCTGGTGGGCACCGTTACCACGAAGGCAGAGAAGCAGGAACGCACCCGGCTGCCACCGGACACGGTAGAACACCGACGCATCCGGTCCAAACATTGCAATCGCGCCGTCTGCATCGTTCGGCTCATCTTCGAACACCAGTTCTTCGACAATCGGGGGAGAGGATACAAACGCCTCGTAAGCGGCCACTGCGTCTTGCGAAGCCAACGCTGTGAGAGCCAGGCTGCCGCCAATGCTGACAGCGATGACATAAAGCGCCGCCCCTGCCGGCGCTGGTCGATACGCGTGATGACTGGCTGGGGGCTCAGACGCCTTCATTGGCACGCTCTCTCGCATGAATGCACGCTTTTTCCGACAATGAGCCAGTAGCTCCCCACGAGCAAATACACGAGAATTCCTTTCAAAATCTGGTCCACCGTTCGGGGCGAAAGGTACAGAACGTGCGTCAGGTTCCCCAGACACCCGCACGGCCCGGTCCAGTCCAGCCACCACTGACCCAAGCGGTAAACAACAACACTCGTGGCGAGGGATGCTACGAACACCGGTGTCATCCGTCGCGTCCTCCTGAAGAAGCAGACGCCCGCGATCACCACCTCCGCCATGCCGGCCGTTAACATCAAATACCGGAACGGGATGCCGAAGATGGGATCGGTCGAAGCCATCCGAGGTGCACTCTCGAAGGCGGTTGCGATCTTGGCCACGCCGGTAACACCGAGGATCGCACCCGCAGTTAATGCGAATGCTGTTTCAACGGACACGCGCGTTCTCGAGGGAGGCGTGTCCGCCGGAATTGCCGGCGACGTGTTCATGGCATTTCCCATCGGTGAGGGTCTGGTGGAGTCGTGGAGTGCGAATGGTTCGCGGGGTTCGAGGTGCGGCCGGGCTTGGTTCGTCGGCGGACGTCCACCATGCATCGATCCGGGGGCTCCCAGGGTTACCGCCGCCGGGGTTGGGCCATTCAGGAGATGAAGGTTGATGAAACACGTGAACGCGGAGTCCCGATACAACCGCCGACCCTGCCCAAATGCGGTTGATAATGTTGAACAAAACCAGCCGTCGCAGCACAGACTCTCCGGGGTGCCTCGCACGTTCACGGGGTCCTTTCTTCATCAGCTGGGCGAGGGCGCTGGAGTACCGGAAACTCCGGAGTTCGTCCCACGAAAACTTGTTCAAGAGCGCCGCATCCGCGGTGCAGTTCTTGCTGGCGGCGACGTTCCCGCCCAGTGCCGACATATCAACCAACGGAAGCAGGCTCGCCATGGGCACGGCGGGGCCGGCGCCCGCGCGCAGGCTGAACTTCAGGCATTGCCCGGAGCGCCCGGTGCGAACACCCGACTTCCGCCGGTTTTCCGCCTTCGCGATCCTCTGGAGCGGGAACGCCAGGTTCGTCGCCAGCGGCCACAACGGAGGACCGGCCTCGCCGCAGCACCCCGTCGCCACAGGCTCACCTTGACCGCGCAGGTAGTTCATCTCTCGGACCCCTAACCGCTCGACGCGAACGGGGGCGCTCAGGCCGCCCCTCCACACCGTCGCTGACCACAGTCATTCCAGCACGCCCTCCGCTCCCTGAGAAGCCCAAAGACGTGACTTTTCGCGACAGTTCACCCGGTTTGGACAGCAGTTCCACCGCAACGCCACCAAGTCGCGCAGCCGAACTCGCACGCGTTGGGCAGCAGGGGCCCTTGCTGAAAACCGCCCAGCCCCAGCATGGCAGAGCCGCAACCAAAAGATGGTCCCAGCCCGAACCCCAGAGACACCACAGGCGGGATGGAGCCTGCCTGCGCGCTCGCGCTTGAAGCACCGTGCCGCCGCACGGGAGCGCCTTGGCAAGGCGCATCATAATGTGCAACGCTACCGCAAGCCGGCTCTGTAGAAACGATGCGGCCAACAGGTTGCGGCCCCAGTTCACGGTGGGCCACCAAACCGACAGCGATGGATCTCTGCAGGCGTGAATCCCGCGCCGCGGCCTCCCTCCGGGTTTCAGGGCATCGCCGCAGCACGGTTTCTCACTCCGATGCCCCCAACCCGCCCCGACCGTCGGCCCCTGCATCACCCGGCGCAGCATGCCGGGAGGGGCAATGGCCGTAGTGTCGCTTGAACACCCGGGCGAAATGTTCCACGCTCTTGTAGCCCAACGCCACCGCCGTCTCTTTCACCGAAAACCCCTTCGTCAGCAGTTCATCCGCCCGGGCCATCCGCTCCTCCATCAGCCAGGCCCGCGGCGTCTTTCCCATCCGGCTCGTAAAATACCGCTCCAGGGTTCGGACCGACACCCGGCACGCTCCGGCCAGCCTCCCCAGCGACCAACGGGCCTGCCGCGCCAGCTCCCGCCAATTCGTAATGCGATCCAAGCGACTCCTCACCGTGACACACGTGCCTGGTTAGGGGTTCAACCGCCAGACGGAGATCGAAGCCGCATCTGGCGTTGCGGATCAACTCTGGGCTGGCACATAGCCGTGGCTCCCGCTGGCGGTCCGCTTGCTTCACCGAGTTATCGTCCCAGGAATTGCCTTATAGCTACAGGCGGACCTTCGGCATTGTCAAGAATGGATTCAACACAGGGCCGAGCGCCGGCAGGCTTCGTAAAGTCTGGGCTGCAGAAGGTGAAGGCGCATTGGGTTGCGGGAAATTGGGGGGTGGAGTTCCACTCTTGGGACCCGCCCTTGGGCCGGGCCGGGAGTTGTTTGAGCTGCAGGAGCCGTTCGGCTCGGATCGGATGCCCCCTGCGGCCCTGGCGTTCGAAACGGCGCCGGATACCCCCTTCAAGGTTCTTCTGCACGCCCGAATCGTTCTTGAGGGCCGGGACTCGGCGGCCCCCGCCGTGACGCAGGCGGGCCGGGACTTGCCCCAGGCGTCCATGGCGTGACGGTGGCACAAATGGAGACAGTGAAAGGCGCCGTGCCTGAAACAAGCCCAGCCATACGCAAACCGTTTGGGTGAGCCTGCCGCTTGCCTTCATAACTGACCATTAAGGAACACTAACAGGCTGATGAAAAGTGGTGTCGTCCGAGAATGACCCTCGATGGTACAAGGAGATTCAATGTTCTAACGTGCGAAGCGATGCTTTCAACAGCCCGCTCACCGAGGTTCGACGCCCACTCCTTCGTCATAAGTATCGAACAGCTCCGAGCCGCCATGCCCGGCATGGAGCCCGGAGGCCGAAAAGCCGGGAGCACATGGGAAGTTTTTGTCCGGCTTGTGCCGGGCGGGTCCGGCGCCGGTCCCGGGAGCGCGTGTTTGTCTGACTTGCGGTGTAGACGCCCCGGGGGGAAACCGTTTGCCGGCTCCTGCCTGGTTGTCCCGTGGCTGGCAAATGCAGGGCCCGAATGTGCGCCATCCGCACCACCAAATCAGCAGCCCGGGAACGTGCCCGGCTGACGCCGACTCCCTCCGCTACCGCCCCTTGCGCCTCAAGGTTTGGGTTCCTTCGCGGGCGCACCTAGGAGTTCCCGCAACGTTTGCACGGGGCGCAAGGGAATGGTGAGAACCCGCGGAATGTGAAGCGGTTCGGCCCGTGGATTCTCCAGAGTCCCGGTGATGTGGAATTCGAAAATCTTGCTGACAGGCCAAAGGGCAAGACTCAAGACCCGTCCCACCAGCCAGGCGTCTCGCAGCAGCTCGGCCTGCACCACTGCGTCCACCTCGCCTTCCAGGGAGAGACGACCGTTGTAAAGCAGGCGCATCGTCGCAGCCCGACATTCCAGGTTGTCCGAGAGGATGACACCATTGGTGAGGACGAAGGTGGCCTGGCCACTGGTGACAGGACTGCGGCCCAGCCCCGGCACCAGCGCGTCCAAGGGCTCGGACAGAATTCCGAACAGGGGAATCGACCAAATCCAACCATCCCGCAAACGAACCTCGCCCTGCCCGTTCCAGGTCCGCCAATCGCGTGTGTTCGCGCGCGTCACCTCCAGCCATCCGTCCAGGATCCCTTCCAGCGGGCGCGGGGACGGACTCAAGTCCCGCATGAGGTCCGGCATACGCACCTGCGACACCTCGACAGAAAAACGACAGTCCGTCCCCTCGGCCGGTGTGGTGTCGAACACCCCCCAGCCTGTCAACCGCCCGCCGTAGAACTCGGCGGTGACATTCGTCAGAGCCACTTGCTCGCCGAGCCAGTGCACCCGCCCCATCACCCGCGGCGATCGAAAGCGCCACCAGCGGAATGGCCCTCCTTCGATTTGCGCATGCAGATCCGCACCCGCGGTACCGCGAAACGGGATGGTCCCGTTCAGCCAGACCCGCGGCGGCTGCTCGAACCGGTACGGTGCCAGGTTCGTGGCCGTCTTGGGGCCGATGGCCCCGGCCACCGTGGCCGGATCGTCCTGGCAAACCGCATTGGTCAAATGGACGCGCGCCTGCCGAAAATCCAGGGCCACGCCTTCCGCACCCAGCGAGGCTCCTTCGCGCTCCACGCGCGGCTGCACGGCATGGAGCCACTGGTTGCTGAACGCCAGGCGCGTATCCAGGAGCCGGATCGGCACCCCGCGAAACACGAAGTTGCTCCAAATCAGACGACCGTGTCCGGCCACGGTTTCCGGCTGCAGGAACCGACCCCACACCTCGCCTTCGCACCACGGCACGTTTGTCCACCCAAACAAATCCAGAAAGGCCACCTGATTCGAACGCAGGAGCGGACGGCAAGCATCCGGTGACAACGCCGCGACAAAGCGCCAGTGATAGTCGCGGGCCCAGGGTCGTATGCGATAGTCTGCGCGGATCCGGCCGTCGGAGCGATCCACCTCCAGGTCGGGAAAATGCCAGGTCCCGTCGGAAAACGAGAAATGGGTGCGCGCGCGGTCGCCTGCGAAGCCGCGGAAACTCCCCTGCCCCAGCGCCACCTCGCCGGTCATCGTCAGCGACGTGCGAAGCGCCTCCGCCCACGCTCCGGTCCCCGCCGGCCAGGGCGGAAGCCGCAGGGTCCCCGCCGCTGACAGCCGTGGCGGTTCTTGCCACCGGAACTGGCCAAGCCACCGCCGCGCGCGGTCGGAAAGAAACGATTCAACCTCGAAAGGGTCGGCATCGGACGTGAGTTCGAACCGGGCGACCTCCGATCCAAAGTCCACGGTGCAGGCCCCGGCCACGGCTCCGGAAGCCAAACGGCCTTCGAACGTCGGCACCTGAAGCATCGGGGCCGACCATTGTCCGCGCACGCGAAGCTCCCGCGCCGAGACCGATCCCATCCTCACAGTCCGAGCCTCGAACGTTGCCCCACCCTCCCAGGGAATCCAGGCCCGCCACGGGCCCGGGCTCAGCTCCGGGACTGTCGGCTCGCTCCGCGCCTGCACCTCCGCTTCGAGGCGTGCGTCCTGGGCCGCCGCGTGCCCCGTGTCCAGGTGTACGCACGAAAAGGAGACGCGACAGCGTTGCAGCGACCGGTCGGCGAGGCCGAGCGTCGCTTCGATCTCGCCGCGGACTGCCTGTACACCGGCCCAACGCGTGTGCAGGGTCTGTGTTGCGAGCGTGCCCTTCACCCGCCACGCCGAGAGGGCTCTGGAATCGCGGACCGCTTCGAGGTCGAGGCGGAAGTCTTCCACATCGCCCCACGGGGTCCACGCCTGCCGGGCGCCAACGACCACGTGCAGAACCGGTGGCGCATTGGAATCCGGTAGGGTGCGCAAAGTCCCCTGGAGCCCCTGACAGGTGCCCCAGGGCGTCACCGCTTCCGGCACTGTGAAGCGAACCTCGGCCCGGATCGCGTCGGGTCGACGTGCATCGCCCTCGAAGCGAATGAGCACCTCGGGTTCAGCAGGGAATTGCAGTCGTTCCAGCCAACGGGTCCATGCGGGCCAATTCCAGGACGCCTGCAGGCCTGCAGCGGCAGGAGCGCGACGTTCGATGCCCGGCCATGCTCGAAGAGCGGAAGCATGAGTCAGCGTCCCAGTGAGAGAACAGCGGACGGGCCCGATCCAGGCCCGCAATCGTTCGATGTCCCAAGTGTCCTCCGGGAGGAACCGGATCCGGGCCTCGAGCTGTTCCACGGTCCACGGACCCTCATCCGGAGGCGCCGGGGACGGCACGGGAGCCAGGCGGCCCTGGAGGATTTCCAGGCCCTCGAGCTCCCATCGACCGCGCCACAGCTCGGCCGTGTGGAGGTCCAAATGAAGCCGCAGGGCCTGTAAACGCGGCGCGGTCGCGCCCGCGGTCGGCCGGATCGCCACCTCGTCCGCCACAATCCCCCGGAACAAGTGCAGTCGGATCCGGGCATATTCCAGCTCCAGGCCGTGCCGTCGGACCTGATCCACCAAGGGCTGACGGAACACCTCCGGCAATCCCACTCGATCCAGATACAGCAGGCCTCCCAACAGCAGCAGGAGCAGGCTCCAGACGAGGATTCGGCAAATGCGAAAAGCCACCCGGCAGCCGCGCCAGAACGTTCGCGAGGACGAGCGCGCCATGGCGTTCAAGGCGCCGCCTCCTGCGGCAGTCGCAGGTGGGCACTGGCCAGTTCCCCGGCCGCGGGCGGGCAGAAAAACACCCAGGGTTTTCCCTCCAGCCGCACCATGGCGCGCAGGAGCGGGTCGGGCGTTACCCCCGCGAAGGTCACGGTGAATTCCTCACCGTCCCGACGCCGCAGCGTGACCGACCAGTCGTTCTGGCCAAAGCCCAACTCGCCGAGTTTCGTTTCGCCCACGCCCAACCACGCCACGGCAACCAGGTCGCACAACGCATGCACCGCTTCGCCCACGGCCAGGCTGTTGATGATGCCCTGCGAGCCCGGTGCCAGGGTCCAGGAGTAATCTCCGAGTCGGACCAGTTCCCGGTGCCGCGGGCCCTGTCGCACGATGACGCGCTCGATCTGGGATTCTTCCAGGCGCCAGATGCGCCGGTCTCGCAACTCATGGGCCGCCGGGGGCAAGCCTCCCAGATCCTCGGTGCGAACCGCATAAACGGCGGATTCATCCGGCCGACGCACGAAGGTTTTGCCCTCCTGGCTGAGCCCGAAATGCAGTTCACCCAGCAGGGAGTGGCTGCGGCCGCTGCTCTCGGGTGCCTTGCGCAGCACGATCTGCCAGGCCGGCGGTGCCAACCCGTAACGGGCCAGGTCCGGCTCGATCACCACGTCCTTGACGAACTCCACCACTTCCAGCTGCTGCAACAACCGAAGCAGGTTGTCCACCAGGGTTTCGTCAGCAGGAAGATCCAGCGGCAGGAGCCGCCATCCGGACGGCAGCCGGTGGACAGCGAAACTGTCGGGCCCCAGCAGTTCCACCGCTGTGACGGGCCCGTTCCACCGCAGCAGCCGTCGGTCGCGATACTCCGAATACGCGACCTTCCATGCCGCCAGAGGCCCCGCGGGTACGGTGACCACGACCGATCGACCTCTCTGGCGCGCGAACACCACCGCGGGGTCGTTGGTGGGCGAGTGACCAAAGTCAAACCGTTCCACCTGGTTGGTGCCATCCAGCAGCGTCACGGACAGGACAGGAGGTTGTAACCCGAACATTTCCAGATCCACCCCCGGCTCGTCCCCCACGAAGCGCGTCACCTGCAATTGGGCCAGCGCATCCCAGGCGGCCTGCACCTTCTCGGGATCGGCGCGGGCGCGCAGGGGCTCGACCAGCCTCCACTCCGGGCTGCCCGCGGCATGTTCCAGGGCAAACTGTCCCCATTGGTTGCTGACCACCAGACGATCGAAGTGCCGATTCGCGAGCCGGATCCATTCCCGGTTCCGCCAATCGTCGGCCTGACGCGGCAAATGCGACAACACCTCCGAACTGACCACCCACAACTCTCCCTGCCCGACAACCTGGACAAACACCTGATCGCCCGGTGCGGTTGGTTTTCCGAACTGGATTTGCACCCTGCGGTCCGGGGCGTACAGCCAGAGGGTGGCCCTGGGCTCTGCCAATCCAAAATCCTCCAACACCGTGGGCCGCTGGAGGAGCTCGCCGGTGGTCAACACCGTTTGCACCGGCTCGGTGGTCAGAGCCTGAAACAGGGCCCGGATGCGGGCGCTGTCGGCAGAATCCCGAACCGGCTGCACCAGCCACCATTGGTCCTTGTCCTTTTCGACCCGCAGCGGCGTACTGCCCGGCCATCGGACTTCGAGGGCGTGGATCGACGGCAGGTCCATCCCGGAAAGCAAGAACCGGGGCCCCCGTGCCGGTTCCTCCCAGTGGCGTTCGACGAGGAGGATGAAGGCGAACAGGGCCGCCGCCAGCAGCGCCCACAATGGGGTGAACCGTGCGCTCATGCCCGGACTGTTCGGTTTGTGCGCCGCATGCGGACCCGGTCTTCCGCCCGGAGGGGCGGGCCGGGAGCGCCTTGCGCCGGTGCGCTCCTTGCTGCGTGTTGCGAAACCCGCGTCATCGTGAACCTGCCCGCCGGTTCAATTCCGGCGCCGCCACCAAATCAATCCGCCCACCAGCAACAGGCCGCCCGGCATGCCCGCCAACAGAATCCATTGCAGCACGCGCATTTGCTGGGCACTCAACGTCACCCGAAACTCGCGCACCGGCCGCGGCCCCACCTGGTGCAGCAAAAAACCGCGATCCAGCAACCAGTTTACGGCGTGGGCACCGAAATCGGCATTGTGCACCGATTCAATCAACTGGTTGGCCAGAAAAAACGAGTCGCCCACCACCACCATCCGTGTCGTGCCGCGCTCGGTCACCACCCCGGGCACCGCCCCTTTCTCCACCGCCACCGCCAAGGGGAATGCGCTCGGAGTGCCCGCACCGGCCCCCAACAAAGTGCTGCGCTCGCCGCTGTAGAACAATTCGGACACGGTCACCGATCCGGCGGTGGCCACGGCCGCCGCCAGACGTCCCACCGCGCGCGGCCGCCACAGATGCAGCGCGGCCGGGGTCCCGCCCTCGGTCAAGGGCCGCACCACCGGGTGCTGCCCAAACCGGAGCACCTTGATGTCCTGACCGGTCACGGTGTTGGCGCGGTCCACCACCGGCCAGAGGCTCACCTCCACGCCCCAGCGCGCCAACAGCGATTCCAGGCCCGAGGACCGCGACAGGCCGTAGCTGTTCAAAAGCACCAGCAGGCGTCCTCCCTGTTGCAGGTAGTGCTCCAGCTTCTCCAGGGTCTCCGCCGGGATCGGCCGCAAGGGGCCGGCCACGATCAAGAGGTGACAATCGTCCGGCACCGTGTTGGTCCCCTCCAGGGAAAGGGTTGCCGGCACGATGCAGTTCTGCCGCAGCAGGCCGGCGAATTTCTGGTATCCGACCGTCTCGTGATTGCTTTCCGGGTCGTGTTCCTCGTGTCCGGCGAGAAAATAGGCGCGCAGCGGCCGGGTTTGCGTGACGGCCAGCAGTGCGGCCGTAAACGCCCGTTCTCCGTAAAACGCCACCGGCCGGCGCACGAATTCCGGTTCGGCGCCGCCCTTGACCTGATCGAACGTGTACTGCGTCAGCGCGCGCCCGTCCACGCGCATGACACGGCCCTGGCAATCGAACAGGATCAGGTTCTTGTTGGTCGCCCCGGCCAGCTGGTACTCGGCGAACACCTGCTGGGCCGCCCCCGCCTCCCGCAGGTAGTCCACGCTCCGGACCTGAATGCGGGGATTGGCCAGTTGATACTCCCGCAGCAGGGCGGTGACCGTCGGATAGAAGGGATCCTCCCGGTCATAGAAGACGGTCACGCGCACCTCGTTCGTGATGGTCTCCAGCACCGCCCGGGTTTGCGGGGACAGTCGTGTCTCGGCTTCCGGGCTTACGAACCATCGCACCGGATGCCGCTGCGCCAGATAGTTGACCATGACCACCAGCGCCAGCACCGACAGACCCCCGACGGCCACGCGCGTCCAGTGCGCCCACCGACGCCGCGCCGAGAAACTGGGTCGGATCGATGCGTTGGCTTCCATGGCGCTCCTCATTTCCAGTGGCGGCTCTCCACCACGCGCATCGTCAGATACAAAAAGGCCCCGCTCAAACTCCCGTACAACACCACCGGCCGCAGGTCCACGATCCCCCGTGTGAAATCCCGCATGTGTTCCACCAGGGTGAAAAGGCCGAGCACGCGCGCCCACCACGGGGCCTCGGTTCCCCCTGTGGGCACGGCAAATCCCAGAAGGAACAGGCTCACGCCCAGCAACCCCGTCACCATGGCTGCCACCGTCTGCGACCGCGTCAGGGCCGAGGCAAAACATCCCATGCTCACGAACAACAGCCCCAGCAGGGCGATGCCCAGGTATGTGCTGGCCAAAACCGGCCATTCCAGTGCCCGTGCCTCGCCGGTCCAGGACCGAATCAGCACCACACTGCCCAGCAAGGGCAACCACACGATCAGATAAAACACCATCGCCGCTGTGAACTTCGCCAGGACCACCGTCCCGTCCCGCACCGGGCTGGTCATCAGGGTCTCATAGGTGCCCGCCGCCTTTTCCTGCGCAAACAGGCGCATCGTAATCACCGGCCCGCTCAGGAGCAGGATCATCCAGAAGTACGGCGTCTGATAAAAGACCTCCGTGACATGCATCGGCAGGGGCGCCTGTTGCACGGCCACCAGCAAATCCACGAAGCTCAGGCCGATCAAAAACGCGACGGCCGCCAGGACCACCCATCCGGTGATCGACCACAGATAGACGGCCAGCTCGCGCCGCAACAACGTGCCAAACGCACCCATTTAACCCTCGTCCCCTGCTTCGGTTTCCTCGGCCGGCTCGGGCTCCGTCAGCTGCACATAGATGTCTTCCAGCGAATAGCGATGCCGCGTCAGCTCCCGCAACGTCCACCCCTGCTCGCGGGCCCAGGCAAAGACCTGCGGCCGCAGGTCCGTGGGCTCGCGCGGCGACAGGACGCACCGGCAGAATCCACCTTCCATCGGGGTGACCTCCCACGCGGCCAGCTCGGGGCGCTGCGCCCAGAAGGCCCGCAGGGTTTCTTCCGGCGCGGCGATCTCCGCCACCACCTGGTGATTGCGCGCCAGTCGCTGCTCCAGATCCTCCGGAGTGCCCGAGGCCAGCACGCGGCCATCGCACAGGATCAACATCCGATGGCACGTCATTTCCGCCTCGGGCAGGATGTGCGTGGACAACAGAACGGTATGCCGACCGGCCAGGCTCTTGATCAGCCGTCGCACCGACCGGATTTGATGCGGGTCCAGTCCGATGGTGGGCTCGTCCAGGATCACAAGGTCCGGCTCGTGGACCAACGCGTCGGCCAGCCCCACCCGCTGCCGATACCCCTTGGACAAATGACCGATGAGCCGACGGTGCACCTCGGTCAGGCCGCATTGTTCCAGCACCACGTCCACCCGCTCCCGGACACGGCGGCGGCTGAGGCCCTTGAGCCGGGCCCGGAAGCGCAAATACTCCCGCACCCGCATGTCCGGATAGAGCGGGTTGTTTTCCGGCATGTACCCGATGCGTCGTCGCACCTCCAGGGATTCCAGGGCCACATCATACCCTGCCACCCGGGCCGTGCCGTGCGTGGCCGCCAGGTACCCGGCCAGGATCCGCATGGTGGTGCTTTTCCCGGCGCCGTTCGGCCCCAGCAACCCCACGATTTCGCCCCGGGCGACCGTGAACGAGAGCCCCTGAATGGCCACGCGCGTGCCGTAGCGCTTGGTGAGGTCGGACACTTCGATCATCACTGCATCGCTCATCGGTCGGACCGTGTCCACCATAGTCGAAACGGGGACGTGCAGGCGACGAAAAAGCAAGGTCAGCGCACTCGCGCCTCCATTCGGACCTGCCGGTACTCCACATAGGCAGCGCCCAGGCGGCGCGGCACCACCAGCGTCAGAATCACCGGGTCCCCGGATTCTTTCCGCATCAGCACATCGGCCACCTGATACAGACTGCCCACGGCCTGGTCGTCCAGCCCCACCAACAGGCTGCCCGCGGGCATGCGCACCCGGGCGGCCGGACTGCCCGGTTCGACCGACTCGATGTAGAGGCCCTCTCCGGGGTTCACCTGAAAACTGGCCGCCACCTGGGGCGTCGGATGCAACAACCGCAACCCGAGCTTTTGCCGGATCAGATCCTCGAACGAAATCAACTGCACGCGGGCCGTCCGCCGCGTCGTCCCGTCGCGCAGCTCCAAGGTCACCGGTCGATCCGTCGCCGCGGTCAGCCGACGATTCAACTCCACCAACCCGCGCACCGGGCGCCCGTCCACACCCTCGATCTGCCAGCCCTCGCGCAGACCCGCCCGCGCCGCGGGACTGCCGGATTGCACGCTGACCACCGTCAGCGGCGGACGCAGGCCCTTGACTTTGGCCCCGAACCACAGGGCCGCGGTGACTTCCGGCGAAAAGAACTCGCTCAAGGCCTCATTGATCTGTTTGACCGGAATGGCGAATCCCACCCCCATGCCCTGGGCTTCCCGATACACCGCCACATTGATTCCAATGAGCTCACCCCGCAGGTTGATCAACGGCCCGCCGCTGTTGCCCGGGTTGATGCCGGCATCGGTCTGCAACCAATCCTGCGTGCCCAGCGGTTCCCCTTCCACGGGGGGACGCCGGGCCTTCGAACTCAGGATCCCCCGGCTGGCCGAAGTCCCCAACCCGTACGGATTTCCCAGCGCGATGACCGTCTCGCCCAAAATCAGGTCGTCCTCCTCCGCAAACACGATCGCCGGAAAACGCTCTCCCTCCGGCGCGCGCACTTTCAGCAGGGCCACGTCCTTGTGCGGGGTGTACACGAGTGGCTCGGCTTCCAGGACGCGCCCGTCCTGCAACTTCACATACACCCGCGAGGCCCGACGCAGGACATGAAAGTTGGTGAGGATGTAGCCCTCCTCGTCAATGATCACGCCGGAGCCGATGCTGCTGGGTTCTTCCCGACGCTCCACTGGGGCCCGCCGACCGTAAAACTGGTAGAACAAATCCTGGTAAGGATCCCGATACTCCACAATCCGCGTAGTGGCGATGTTCACCACCGTCGGCAGGACGCGCTCGATGGCCAGCACCGTGGCGTCCCGTCGGACATCTGCCACCTCCGCCGGGGCCGCCGCCAGGGCCGTTGCCGCCGCGCACATCGTCCATCCGGCCACCCGGGCCGCCCAGCCGGTGCACCAACCGCCCCGGGATCCGCACCACGCGGATCGCTCTCTGGAGGCTCGAGCGGCCGCCGTTCCGCTTGCGATTGTCCCATGCACACTCACGCTCTTAACAAACCCGGCCCACCCCGCGAAGTTGCGGCCGATGCCCCGACCGCCCGGCCCCGGCCCCGCCGCTGCCCGCATCCGCAACGGCCCGGCGTCGCGCCGGACCGTTGGATCTTCTCGTCTTCTCCAGCCGCTCGCAGCGATGGCTCCGCGCCCAGGGGCACAGAATCCCCGGCCGGTTTTCAGCCCCTTGCGGAGCGTGACCCCGGGTTTGGACGCTGCGACTGCCCGCTCTGTTCATTGGTTGGACGCCTGAGGCGGTCAGCCGAGCCGGTTCAAGCCGCTGTCCAGCTCGTTGCCCCTGGATCTGAAAGCCGCGTGGGCCGTTTCGTGTTCCCCAATCCTCAAGCAAGAAACGACCGCACATCCGGGCCCCCGGGCCGCTCCCTCGGCGCAAGACGCGTTCCAATTCTTCCAGTCGCCCATGGCTCCACCCGTTGCGGGTCCCACGCTTCGACATACGAGCGACCGACCCACCCAGCCCCGGCCGCGAATCCACGGTTCGCCCCGCAGGCGGCGCGGAACTGGACTTGGCGATTCAGGCCGGCAGTCCGGGCTGTGCTTCCCTTCGATCGAGGTTCGAGTCGAGCCGGACTCGGGTCGATGGGCAATGCCGGACCGCACCCGGGGCCGGTACTTTCCGTATCCGTCGCCACTTGACGGAAGTGTGCGCTGCTGGAGTACAAGCTCGGCACCGGTTCGAAGCCACCAAACCGTCCCCGGCCATCAAGCAGGGCTTGACACACCAGCACAGTGCGCCCCAGAAGCAAGGACGTGTCGATCCACCCGCCCACGTGGTATTTCCGCGCTCGCGAACAAGTGGGGCGCGCCTGGTGCCTGCACGACCAGGACGGCGCCCCTGCGGAGCGTCTCCTGCAGGCCATCTGGTTTCACCAACGATTGTTGCGCGACCGATTGCAAACCACCGACGGCCGAAAAGTGCAGGTTGTACACCCGGGATTCCCGAATCCCGAAGGCGGCCCCGATTTCCGCGATGCACTCGTTCGGCTCGGAGACGGACCCGTCTGCCGCGGCGATGTCGAAGTGGATGTTCGACCCCGCAGTTGGTGGGAGCACGGGCATGATCAAAACCCCCGGTATGCACGGGTCCTCCTGCACGTGGTTTGGGAAGCGGCCACGCTCGCACCGGACGCCCCCGCACGCGGGAATCGAGCGGAGAATCCGCCTCCGCCGATCTTGCCCCTGTGCGAGGTGTTGGACGCACCCTTGCCGGAACTGGCGTTGTGGCTGGACCGGGGGGAAAACGTCGCTTGGCCGGAGGCCCTGCGCGGCGCCTGTTGTGCGCCCCTCCGCCAATTGGATCCGGGCCAACTGGAAGAGCTGTTGGAGCAGGCGGCGGCCGCCCGTTTGGAGGGCAAGATTCTCTGGTTCCAGGCGCGCGCCCGGGCGGTGGGTTGGGAACAGGCCCTGTGGGAAGGCCTGTTTCGCGGCCTTGGCTACAAGCACAACACCTGGCCCATGCAATGGCTGGCCGAGCACCGCTGCCGTTGGGCCGAGGGAGCCCGCAGCGTGACCCTGTTGCAAGCGCGGTTGCTGGGATTGGGCGGTCTCCTGCCCGACGAGATCCGCCATCTGCCTGCCGATTCGGATCAACTCCTGCGCCGGCTCTGGGATCTGTGGTGGCGCGACCGCGCGACTCTCGAAGATTGCTGTCTGCCACGGAATGCCTGGCGCCTGCACGGGGTGCGCCCCGCCAATCATCCCCAACGCCGCCTCGCCCTGGTGGCGCACTGGCTGGCCCGGCCGGACTGGGTCCGATCGCTCGAAATCTGGTGCACGACGGAGCACGCGGAATCCGACCTGGCGCCAAGCCTCCTGCGATTGTTGCAGCCACCGTCCGACCCGTTTTGGTCCTGGCATTGGACGGTCCAATCCACACGACTGCCGCAGCCCCAGCCCCTGATCGGCGAAGCCCGCGTGACCGACCTGGCGGTCAACGTCATTCTCCCGTGGTTGGCGGCCCGGGCCCGCACGGTCGAGCCGCCCCTCCTCTGGGAACGGCTTCAAAGGTGGTACTTCGCCTGGCCGACGGGCGAGGACAACGCACTTTTGCGACTGGCTCGCCAACGACTGCTGGCCGGGCGCGTACCCAGAGGGCTGTTGCGCCGCGCAGCCACGCAGCAGGGCTTGCTGCAGATCGTGCGCGACTTTTGTGATCACGCCAACGCCGCTTGCGAAGGCTGTCCCTTCCCCGCCCGGGTGCGCCAATGGGCCGCAGCGGCCCAGGGGGCCGGGAAAGAAGACTAGGCGCGGCTCAGATCGAGGTCCGAGAACGGGTTGTTGGCAAACCCGCCGGCCGGGTTGGTCCCCTCGGCGGAAGCACCGGTGGAGGTCGTCGTGCCCGACGATCCCTGCGGAGACGAGGAGGCAGCTTCAGGTTTGGACCCGTTACCGGGCCCCGCCGAAGCCGCAGCGGGCGCCGGGCTTGGCTTGGCCGAGGCTGGCGGTGGCGGGGGCGCCTGCGCTTCACGCGGGTGCTTGGCCCGCTTGTGCCGCGGCAGCGGGCTGACCATGACCACGATGTTCCGCCCGTTCAGCTTCGGCTCGAAGTCCGGATGCCCCCACGGCGCAATCTTCTCCAGGAACTTTTGCACCACTTGGAAGCCCAGCTCCGTGTGGGCCATTTCCCGGCCCCGGAAACGCAACGCCACCTTCACCTTCATCTCGTCGCAGAGGAAGTCGATCGCATGCTGAGCCTTCACGCCGAGATCGTGCGGGTCGATCTTCGGGCTCAACTGCACCTCCTTGACTTTGTTGGCGTGCTGATGCTTCCGGGCCTCTTTTTCCTTTTTGGCCTGCTCGTAGCGGAACTTGCCGTAGTCGATCAGCCGACAGACCGGTGGATTGGCGTTGGGCGCCACCTCCACCAGATCCACCCCGTGCTGGCGGGCCAAAGTCAAAGCCTCGCCCAACGGCAGGATCCCGATTTGTTTACCATCCATCCCTATCACGCGCACTTCGCGGGCACGGATCTTGCCGTTGACCCGAACGAAGTTGCCGTGACCCGAATTGCTGCTGGAAGAAAAAGGGCGGCTCAAGACACCCTCTTCAGTTGAAGCTTCGTCATTTCGATGTTGTGTCGCTGTACCATGCACTGGCCGCCGGAGCGGCCCCAAACACTATCGCCTAACTAATCCGCCAAACGATGCAACGCAACAACTTTTTTCGCCCGCAGCCCGCCCCGGGCCCGGGAGGACGGCGCGCCCTGCGCGGACACGCCCACCCCGGCTGCATGGGAACGGCCCTCTCGGCTGGCGGCACGCTGTCTGGATGCTTCCGCCTCCGACCAGGCGACCGGGCGGGCACCCCTCGAGGACAGCGGTTCTTCAGGAGGTTCTCGGGAGCACACGCCCCTGCATTGATCCCTCCCGAAGAGCGGGCGTTTGCAGAGCCTTCCCGAAAAGCGGCCGTGGCCGCCGCGTCCAGCGGGATTGCAGGCCCCGAAGCCCGTCTGAAATTGTTCACACCTCTTTCCCCAGCGGGCACAAACGGAGCTCGAACCTTGCCAACCACAGGGAAGACCTGGCCCATCAAATTCGACTTGGGTGGCTGCCGGCACCGCCGGCGCCTCTGCCCTCCAGCCGATCCATGGGTTGCCTCGGGCGGGTGAATTCGCGCCCCTTCGGAGTGAACGCACGGCGCGCTGAAAACGTATCGGTTCGTCAGCCCGGTTTTCCCGCTTGTGGGAAGAACCGCCCCGGCGGTTCAATCCCCGGGCGATGGAGACCGTCACCTCCCAAGGGTCGGCAGGGCCCCGAGCGGGATTGAGAACTGCGTTGTGGTACCAGCGTTGCGACCGGGTATCGGGAGTCGTGCTGGGGGCCAGCCTGGTGTTTGCGCCCTGGGCCTTTGGTGGCACGCCGCCCTGGGCGATTTGGACCCTGAACGGAGCCGGCTACCTCCTGGGTTTGCTGTTGGGAGTCAAATTGATCATCCGAGGGATCACGGGCTTCCAACCCGTCCGATGGGACACCCGCAACTCGGATGACGCCCGGTCGGCACGGTGGGATCGCGCGTGGGTATGCTCGATGGCGGCTCTCACGGTGCTCATCCTGCTTTACTGCGGTGTGGCAGCCTGGAATGCACGGGCCGAGTACGATCCGGACCTGGGAGTTTTTCACTACCGCGACTACATCCGCTGGTTGCCTCACAGTTATGATGCGAGTCGGTCCTGGCAGATGTTTGCCACCGCAGTGGCCCTGGCCTGCTACTTCTGGGCCGCACGGGATTGGTTGCTGGGCAAAACGATGGCCGACCGCCGCGATCTGCACCGGGACGGGGCGGCAGACCGGCCGGGCCTGCTGTTGCCCCAGCGGTTCCGCATTCTCCTGGGACTGCTGAGTATCAACGGCGCCCTCCTGGCCACGGAAGCCGTCGCCCAGCGCCTCAGCGGCACGGACAAGTTGTTATGGCTGGTTCGCCCCCGCCTCAACGCCATCCCCGAAGCACAATTGGGGCCCTTCAATTATCGCTCCAATGGAGCTCAGTATCTGAACCTGGTGTGGCCGGTGACCCTGGGTCTGTGGTGGCGGTTGCATCGGATGCGCAGTTTGCGGAGTGCGGCCCCGGACCGCCGGCCCGCTCGATGGAAGCGTCGCGCCCATCATCTCCTGCTTCCGGCAGCGGGGTGGATGGCAGCCACGAGCGTCTTCTCGCTGAGCCGCGGTGGGGCCGTGGTGGCCCTGGGTAGCATGCTGGCTTTGATAGGCGTCTTTTGGACCGCGTGGCGCGAGCGCCGGGCGTGGGTTCGCCTCTCCTTTCTTGCCTTCCTGGCGCTCTTCGGGGCATTGGGCCTGTGGCTGGGCGGAGAACAGCTGGGCAAAAGGTTCGAGGAGTTCGACCTTGGGCTCGTGCAGCGGGAGACGATGTATCAAACGGCCCGCCAAATCGCCTCGGATTACCCCTGGTACGGCACGGGCCCGGGCACGTTGGGCCCGGTGTTTCAGCTTTATCGGAAGGGCACGGAGGAGTACTGGCCCGCCCAACTGCACAACGACTGGTTGGAAATCCGCGTGACCTGGGGCCGGATCGGAATGGCACTGCTGCTGCTGGCCTTCGGGCTGGCGGCTGGCCGTGTGTTTCTCCCCGGTGGTGTCCCGACCAGTTGGCGGCTGCCGTGGGTGTTTTGGATCGCCCTGGGAGGATGTTTGTTGCATGCCCGCTGGGACTTTCCCTTGCAGGTTTACTCGCTTCAGCACCTCACCATGGTGTATTGCGCCGCCCTGGCGTGCCTGTCTCACCGGCGGTGGGCAATTTGATCCGATCCGGCGCCCGGGTTTGTCCGATACGAGACCCGACCCGAAGCGGGTGGCAGACCGGGTCCCCGGAACGGAAGTCGAGGACGGGCGGAGGGGTGCCGATTCTCAGGTGCGAAGTTCTTTCGGTTGGCACGGTTCTGGCTGTGACAGGACTTCGTAAGGAGCAGGCCTATGTCGTTGCCGCAGTTGCCGTTCAACTGGTTCGACCTGGCCGTGGTCACTGTCCTGCTTTTGGGCATTTGGCGCGGCCAGAAGAACGGGATGTCAGGCGAACTCATCCCGCTGTTGAAGTGGCTGGTGATCGTGTTGGTGGCCGGCCACGGGTACGAGCCATTGGGGCGCTGGCTGATGGCCAACAGCCCGTTTGGGCTGCTGACCTGTTACATTTTGGCCTATCTTTTGGCCGCTTTGGGCGTCATGGCGGTGTTCTCGCTGGGGAAACGCCTGGTCGGGGGCAAGCTGGTGGGCAGCGACGTGTTTGGCCGGGCGGAATATTACCTGGGCATGGGCGCCGGGATGTTGCGGTTTGCCTGCGTACTGCTGGCGGCACTGGCGCTGCTGAATGCGCGCCTTTACACGGACGCGGAGATTCGAGCCATGCAGCGTTTTCAGAGGGAGATATACGGCAGCAATTTCTTCCCCACGCTGCAGACGCTGCAGCAGGAGGTGTTTGCAGCGTCCTTCGTGGGCCCGAAGGTCAAACAGTACTGCAGCTCGTTGCTCATTCGGCCCACGCCGCCGGGGGGCAAGGATCTTCGCAAGGCGCGGCGGGAACTGCCGGAGATTTGAACCCGACGGGCGCTGACCCGCGGTGCGGGGTGCGGATCGCGCATTTCCCGACCGTGTCGAGGCACGCCCAAGCCCCGGGCAAAGTCACATGCGTCCGATCGTTTCCCGATCCGGCAGCCACCGGAGCAGCGGGTCCGCTTTTCTCGAAGCCCCTGTCATCCGGCCACGGATCGCTCCACTTGAGACGGTTTTCCGGATCGGGGAGGGGGCGCCTCGGGTTAGTGATGGCTCAGCGCCCGTTTGAGGGCTGCCAACACGCGGCGTCGGACCGACAACGGCGTGCCCTGGATTCGCGCGCCGGCGGCGGCCGGGTGCCCACCTCCGCCAAACTGCGCGGCCACCTTGCCCACGTCCACTTGATCGGACTTCGATCGCAGACTGACCCGTACCATGCCGGGTTCGACCTCTTCGAACACACAAGCCACCACGACGGGCTCGATGGCCCGCAGATGATCGATGAGTCCCTCGGTGTCGGAAGGGTCGGCCCCCGTCCGGGCAAAGTCGGCGCGGCTGAGCCAGCAGTAGGCGATGCGGTCATTCGCGGTCAGACGAAACCGGCTGTAGATGCGTTTGAGCAGCCGCACCCGGGGCAGGGGGAAACTTTGATACACCTCGTCGCAGATGCGCGCCAGGTTCGCCCCTCGCGCGACCAGTTCACCGGCCACGTGATAGGTGGACGGGAGCGTCGTGGGGTATTGGAAAGAGCCGGTGTCGGTCGAGATCGCGGTGAAGAGGCAATCGGCGATGGCGGGCGTGATCGGCCACCGGGCGGCCTTCAGGAGCCGGTAAATGAGCTCGCCCGTGGAGGGTTGCCGGGGGACCACCCAGTTGAGATCTCCGTAGCGCGTGTTGCTGACGTGGTGATCCACATTGATCAGGCACTGGCGCTGTGCGATGGCGGCGGCCATGTTGGGCCCGAGGCGCTCGAAGCTGGCCGCATCCGTGGCCACGACACAGTCGAATTGGCAACCCGGCTGCGGCTTCTGCATCCGACCCTCCGGATCCAGGAAGCGGTACTTTTGGGGAACGGCATCCTCGTTCCAGCAATGGACGGTTTTCCCCTGGGCCTCCAGGGCCAGGGTCAGCGCCAGTTGGGAACCGATGCAATCACCGTCCGGCCGCACGTGTCCGACCACGCAGACCCGCTGGGCGCCCCGCAGGACCTCCAGAATCCGTGCCAGCGTCCGGGGTAGGGCCTTCACGAGTTACTCCGCACCTTCGGGACTGGGCGACTGCCCCCGTTCCAGCTCTTCGAGAATCTGCAGCACGCGATTGCCGCGGGCGATGGAATCGTCCACCACAAAACGCAGCACGGGGATGTATTTCAGGACCACCGAGCGCGCCACCAGATCCTGAATCCGCCAGCGCTGTTCCTGAAGCCGTTGCACACTCTTCCGCTGCTGCTCGGCACTGCCCAGGATGCTGACGAACACCACCGCCCGGCGCAAATCACCCGACACCTCCACATCGTTGACGCTGACCAGCCCGACCTCCTCCACCGGGAATTCCCGGCGGATCACCGAGCCGATCTCGCGCTTGAGCAGCTCCCGAACGCGTTCGATCCGATGCGAGCCCATGTTGCGTAGACTTGCTGCGCCGGTGGCGGCAGGGCAGGAGAACCGCCGGGCCACCGGACCCTGCGCGCCACCCGCCCTACAGGGTCTGCGCCACCTTCTCCACAGTATAGCACTCAATGAGATCGCCCACCTGGTAGTCTCCGAAACCGTCCAGGCGAACCCCGCACTCCAGACCGGCGCGCACCTCGGTCACCTCGTCCTGGAACCGCCGCAGCGACTGCACATTGCCCTCGAAAATGATCTCCTTGCGCCGCCGGACCCGCACCCGGCCCTTGGTGATGCGTCCCTGCGTGACCACGCAGCCCGCCACCGCCGGCCCTTTCGACAACTGGAAAATCTGCTTCACCTCGGCCGTGCCCAGGACCACCTCGCGCGTCACCGGCTCCAGCAACCCCGCCATGGCCTCTCGCACCTGGTCGATCAACTCGTAGATGATCGTGTAGAGCTTGATCTGGACCCCTTCACGCTTGGCAATCTCCTGCACGCCCGTGTCCACCCGCGTGTGGAATCCGATCACCACCGCCTTGGAAGCCGACGCCAGCAGGATGTCCGACTCGCTGATCGTGCCGACGGCACTGTGAATGATCTCCAGGCTCACCTTGTCGGATTCGATCTTCTTCAAGGCATCCACAATCGCCTCGACCGATCCCTGCGTGTCGGCCTTGACCACCAGTTTCAGCACTTTGGCCTGCTGCGCGTCCAGCGCCTGGAACAGGTTCTCCAGCGTGATCTTGGCCTTGCCTTCCGCACTGCGCGCCCGCAATTCCTCCTGCCGCTGCTCGGCCAGCTCCCGGGCTTTCTTCTCGTTCTCCACCACCATGAATTCCGCGCCCGGCTCGGGCACCCCGTTCAATCCCAACACCTTCACCGCCACCGACGGCCCGGCCTCTTTCAACCGCTGCCCCTCTTCGTTGATCAGGGCGCGCACTCGACCGTAGTAGGGGCCACACAACAGCGCATCCCCCACCCGCAACGTGCCCTTGCGCACCAAAGCGGTCGCGGTCGGGCCCCCGGGAGAGATGCCGGATTCGATGATGTTGCCCTTGGCCGGCCGGTTCGGATTGGCCTTCAGCTCCAAAAGATCCGCCTGGAGCAGGATCATCTCCAGCAGCTTGTCCACGCCCTTCTTGGTCAGGGCCGACACATCCACGAAGACGGTGTCGCCCCCCCAGTCATCCGGCACCAGTCCCAGTTCCTGCAGCTGCTGCCGCACCCGCAGCGGGTTGGCCGAGGGATGATCGATTTTGTTGACCGCGACAATGATGGGCACGTGAGCCGCCCGCGCGTGGTTCAAAGCCTCGATGGTCTGCGGCATCACACCGTCGTTGGCCGCCACCACCAAAACCACAATGTCGGTCACATTGGCACCGCGGGCCCGCATGGCGCTGAAGGCTGCATGGCCCGGCGTGTCCAAAAACGTAATCTGGGCCAGCTGCCCTTTCCGTTCCGGATGCGGAAAGGAGATCGTGTAGGCGCCGATGTGCTGGGTGATCCCCCCGGCCTCCTTGGCCGCCACGTTGGACTTCCGAATGGCGTCCAACAAGGTTGTCTTGCCGTGGTCCACATGCCCCATCACCGTCACCACGGGCGGGCGCGGCCGCAGGTCCTCCGGTCGATCCTCTGCGTCCAGGTCCGGCGCCTTGCGGGTGACCACCACGGGGGCGGGCCCGTGCCGTTCCCGCTTCTCCACTTCGAACCGGTAACCGTACTTGGCGCAGATGGCCCGGGCCAGGTCGGCGTCGATCGTCTGGTTGACGTTGGCAAACACGCCCAGCTCCATCAGATCGGCAATGATCTTGAAGGCCTTCTGATTGAGCTTCTCTGCCAACGCCCGCACCGAAATGGGCGGTTTCAAACTGACCACGGGTGCATTGGGGGACAGCTCGATCTTGGGGATCTTCGGCCCCGGGGGTGTCGTCGTGGGTTTCGGCGCAGCCTTGGTTTTGTCGTCCCGGGCCGCGGGAGCGGTGACCTTGATGGCCAGGGTCCCCAGCCCTTTCTCAGGGGTCTTGGCCTTGACCGGCTCGGCCTTGGTCGGGGTAACCGGCGCGGCCTTGGAGACTGCGGGCTTTGTCGGTGCCGGCGGCGGCTTGGGCGCGCTCTTCGTTTGAGGTCGCGGGGGCAGGGGGATAAACCCCACCTTTTCACCAATCCGCGGTTTGGGAGGCGTGGCGGCCGTGGCGGGTTGCGCCGGCGCGCCGGCCTGAACGGCAGTGGTGGATGACAAAGGAGCTGACGCTGGTGCCGCAGCGGGTTCGTCGGCAGAAGGCGTGGCGGCAACGGCCGGGGATGCCGTCGCTCCGCCGGAGGGGCCTGCCACGGCGGGCGCCGTCGCCGCTGGAGGGGCCTCCGGCGTGGTCCCACGGGGGGTTTCTGTTGCCGTGGGCGCCGGGGCTGTGGGGGCGCGAGGTTCCTGACGAGGAGCGGCCACGGGCACCTCTCCCGGCGCTGGGGCCGGCGCGGGCGGTGTCTCCGGGACGGCTGGCGTCGCGGCTCTGGTGTCCTTGGACGGAAGCTCCTGAACTGCGGCGGGGGCCAGGACTTCCGAGACCACGGCGGGCTCCACGGAGGCAGCTCCCGCCGACACCACGCTTTGCTTGTCGGCCGAGACCGGTTCCGCCACCGGTACCTGAGTCTGCGCCGCCGGAGCCGCAGGAGTCACGGCAGCGGGGGTGACAGTTTCGGGTGCCGGGGGGGCGGCCTCTGCCGGAGGAACCGATGGCGCGGCCGGAGCCGCGGCCTCCGGAGGGGGCGCCGGGACCGGTTCCTCCACGGTTTCCACCGCCACAGCCTCCTGCTTCTCCTCGACGGCCTCCGGGGCCGCGCCTGCGGCCGCTGCCGCCGCCGCTCGGGCGGCAGCCTCCGCTTCCTGCAATTGGCGCGCAGCGATTTTATCCGCGAAGATCTTCCTCAGTTCGGCCTCGAAGTACTCCGCCGTAATCTTGTCGAGCGTGCTGCTGGCCGCGCGGACGCCCTGAATGCCCAACTCCTTGGCCTTGGCCAGAACCTCTTTGTTCTCCAGGCCGAGTCGGCGCGAGATGTCGTAAATGCGAACGGGCATAAAAGCTTGCTGTCCTCAGGCCGATGCACCGTCTGGGCATCAGGCGGCGAAGGTATCAAAAGCGCCGGCCATGGCCAACACGAAAGCAGGGGCGGTCAGGACTGCTTGGGCAATGCGTCCTGACCGAGCGGAATGGTGCGACGCTGCGCCTCGGCCCGGGCCGCTTCGAGAATCGCGGCCGCTTGATCGGCAAGCTCCGGAATCTCCTGCAAATCGCTTTCTTCCGCCTGCAACAGGTCTTCCAACCGGGTCAGTCCATGATGCACCAGCACGTCGGCCTGCTCGCGCGTGATGCCGGGAATGGCCGCCAAGGCCTCCACCGCCTCGGCCACTTTTTCCTCGAATCCCTTGACCACGGTCACCTCGGCCTCGATGTCCACCTCCCACCCGGTCAGCTTCGCCGTCAAACGAGCATTTTGACCCCGCTTTCCGATGGCCAACGACAACTGATCCTCGGTGGTGATCACCTTGACCCGCTTCCGGGCCTCGTCCACTTCGATCGACTTGATCTTGGCCGGTGCCAGCGCATTGCTCACAAACACACGAATGTCGGGCGACCACCGAATGATGTCCACCCGTTCGTTGTTGAGCTCGCGCACGATGTTCTTCACCCGCTGACCGCGCAAGCCCACGCAGGCCCCCACCGGATCCACCTTCTCGTCCCGGCTGTGCACGGCCAGCTTGGTGCGAAAGCCGGGTTCGCGCGCGATGCCCTTGATCTCGACCGTGTGGTCACGGATCTCGGACACCTCATACTCGAAAAGTTTCATGACAAAGCGCTCGTCGGACCGCGACAGGATGATCTCCGGGCCCTGGGGCCCCAGCTCGACCCGTTTCACATAGGCGCGAATATGGTCGCCGATCTGGTATTCCTCGGTGGGGACCCGCTCCTTGTTGGGCAGCACGGCCTGACACTTGCCAAGGTCCAGGATCACATCCGACCGCTCGAATCGGCGGACGGTGCCGCTCACGATGTCGCCCACCCGATCCTTGAACTCGGCATACATGATCTCTTTTTCGATGCGCCGAATGTTCTGCAGGATGTGCTGCTTGGCGAGCTGAGCGGCAATCCGGCCAAAGTTGGCCGGCGTCACCTCCACCTCCAGCTCCTCGCCGATCTGGACATCGGGTTTGATGCGCTGCGCTTCCGCCAAAGAGATCTGATCGTGCTTGGAGACCACGCGCTGCACCACGATCAGGCGCGCAAAAGCGCGAATGTCGCCTGTCTTTGGGTGAATCTCCACCCGAAGCTGGCGGGCTGGCCCCACTGCCTTCTTGGCCGCAGACAAGATCGTCTCTTGCACGACCGAAAGCAGTCTCTCGCGCGGAATCTCCTTCTCGCGCTCGAAGTACTCCAGTACCGGCATCAAATCCATGTTCATAGCGCCCAATCCTCGCGGCCAGCCGCCTTGGGAGAATAAAAAAGTCGGCAGATGCGAATCTTCCGACTTCCACCCGCTGGTCTCCCAGCACGCTGTTAACCGCACTACGAATCTACGCCATGGGGGTCTACAACGTCAAGGGCAGGAGCCGATCCCGTTTTGCCACGGCAACTTTCGCCGCACCCTGTTCCCGGAGCAACCGAACAGCAGAGCGCGGGTCCGGGGGCCGTCAGCTCCCGTTCCCAACCCGGATGCGGCTGGGGGGACGATGTTTCGCCGGATCGCCCACTCCCCGGACCTGTCCACGCGCTCGCCCGGCCCGGCGCGCAAGCCACGCTGAACCCGACCGGGCCCGGAGCCAACCGCGCTGCCACTTCCGATGGACAAATCCTCCTGCAGCGACGCCGCGGAGGTCCAAACGGGCTCCACCGCGGGTTCAACAAACGCCGGTCGTGTCCCGGGGAAGTCAGCCGGTCGTCATTGAAAAACGGCCGTTCACCCTGGCCGGGCCTGTGGGGCGTGGTTGCGCCACGTGATTTGCGAGTGCACATGGCCGAAGGAGGGCCGTAAGCGGTTGGCGATCTTGATGATGTGAGTCAAGCCGGTCCCCGGGTCGCCCTCGCGGACCGTCCATCCTGTCGCAAAGACGGGCAGAATCGTTGCCTTCGTCCCGGATCGCGCGGCCATCATGGGGCTCGGGTTCAACGAGAGCCCGCCGGGGTTGAAACAGGTCCCTGAGTCGCGCCGCATGGGCCGGGAAACGCCCGGCAATGGGAAGAAAACGCACCGCCCCACGCCTGTGCGGCCGCTTGTCATTTTCCATCGCCTGTCCAATCTGATTGCCATGACCGCGATGCCAACCAACCAGACCCGCAAAAGCTCAAGCCCACAGGTCAGCCGTTCACCGACCCGCCTCCGGCGAATCGCAGGTTTGCTGGCAGCGGGAATCGGGCTGGCCGCAATCCTTTCAATCCCTCAGGCGGCCCTGGCCCAATCGGCACAAACCGCCACCGATCCGGAGATGTCCTGGCAAAGCCTTTTCGACGGTCACAGCCCCAGGGGTTGGCGCGCCTGGCAGGGGGCGGACTTCCCCAAACGGGGCTGGGTCATCACCAACCAATGCCTCGTGCGGTGGCCGGGGGGCCGGGCCGGGGACCTTGTGACCGTGGCCGAATTTGTCGATTTCGAGTTCGAATGGGAATGGAAGATCGTGCCCGGAGGCAACAACGGGGTGAAATACCTCGTACTGGAGTCCCGGCCCTCCGCCCCGGGTCACGAATACCAAATGGTGGACGACCGCACCGTGACGGATCCGCGGCATCGCACCGCCGCCTTTTACGACGTCCTGGCACCCGAGGCGGGCGTACTGTCGCGTCCGCCCGGCCAGTGGAATCTTTCGCGCATCATCGTCCGGGGCCACACCGTGGAGCACTGGCTCAATGGGCAGCTGGCGTTGCGCTACGAACTGGGGAGTCCGGCCCTGCGGGAGGCCATCCGTGCCAGCAAGTTCCGAAACAGCCCGGGCTTCGGAGAAAAATGCCGGGGCCGGATCATGCTCACCGACCACGGCACGGAGACCTGGTTTCGAAATCTGCGGATCCGCGTGCTGAACGATCATTGACGGCCGCCGCAGGTCCGCGCCTCAAAACCGGCCCGAATCCCCGGTGGTCCCGCCCCGGCCTGCCCGCGCCTCCCGCACCAGCATCGCCACCCGGTCCGCGGCCTGTCCCACGGGCACGGTTTCCAACCCGCCTGCGCGTCGCTTGATTTCCACCTCGCCCCGCGCCAGAGATTTCTCGCCGATGTTGACCCGGAACGGGAACCCCACCAGATCCGCGTCCTTGAACTTGACCCCCGGTCGCTCCTCACGGTCGTCCAGAATCACCTCGATCCCGGCCTCCACCAACGCTGCATACAGCTGCTGTGCCGCCCGCCACACGGGCGAGTCCTCCGCCACTTGCAAGGGGGTCAAACAGACCTCGTACGGAGCCACGCTCACCGGCCAAATGATGCCGTCCGCGTCATGACACTGCTCGATCACCGCCTGCAGGGTGCGGGTAACGCCAATTCCATAACAACCCATCACGCAGGGACGGCGCACCCCCGATTCGTCGATGAACGTCGCCCCCAGTTTCTCGCTGTATTTGGTACCCAGCTTGAAGACGTGACCCACCTCGATCGCCCGGCGGATTCGGAGCGGTTGGCCGCAGCGTGCGCACGGTTCGCCCGCCCGAACGGTGCGCAGATCCGCCCACTGATCCACGCGCAGATCCCGCGCCACGTTCACATGCCGCAGGTGATATCCGTCCTCATTCGCACCGGTGGTCATGTCCGTGGCTCCGCGCAACCGCTCGTCGGCCCACACCGGCACGGCCCGGTCTGCCAGCGTGGTGGCCACGGCACCCAGACTCCCAGGATGCGCCCCCAGCGTGGCATACACCTCTTCCGGTGTAGCCGGACGGAACACGGTGGTGCCCAGCCGCGCGGCCAGTTTGGCTTCATTCAACTGGTCGTCCCCGCGCAACAGCACCAGCACCGGCCGACTCTCCACGATGTACACCAGGGTCTTGATCTGTCGCGCCGCCGGGATGCCGTAGGGCGGCCGGGTCAAATCCTCGATAGTTTGCACGCCCGGCGTGGGGAATTTTTCCGGGGCCGGCGTGCTGCCGCCGGATGTTTCCGGGGCTGCCGCCGGCGCCGCGCTCACGGCTTTTTCCACGTTGGCGGCGTATCCGCAGCCCTCGCAGTAGGCCACCTCGTTCTCCCCGGTCTCGGCGGGCACCATGAACTCGTGCGACAAACTGCCGCCGATCACGCCCGTGTCGGCTTCCACCGGAAACGTGCGCAGACCGCACCGCGCAAAGATCCGGGTATAGGCCTCGTACATGCGCCGGTAACTTTCCTGCGCCGCCTCGTCGCTCACGTCGAAGCTGTAGGCGTCTTTCATGATGAACTCGCGCGCCCGCATCAACCCGAAGCGGGGCCGGATCTCATCGCGGAACTTGACGCTGATCTGATAAAAGTTCTTGGGCAGCTGCCGATAGGACTGGATCTCGGCGGCGGCCAGCAAGGTGATGACCTCCTCGGCCGTGGGGCTGAGCACCCATTCCCGACGCGCGCTGTCGTACACCTTGTACAAGACATGGCGCGCCGTCTCGTACCGGCCGGATTGCTGCCAGATCTCGGGCGGCTGCAGTGCCGGCAACAACACCTCCACGGCCCCCGCACGGTCCATTTCCTCCCGCACAATCCGTTCCACCTTGTGCAGCGCCCGCAAGCCCAGCGGCAGAAAACTGTACACCCCGCCGGCCAGCTTGCGCACCAGACCCGCCCGCAGGAGCAGCTGATGCGACACGATCTCCGCTTCGGCCGGCGCCTCGCGCAATGTGGGAATGAGTGTGTGGGTCCAACGCATGATGAAAACCTCCTCGCCCCGAACGAGCCGCGCCCGTGGCTTCGGGCCGTCGACTCACTTCACGGTGTTGATCAACGGGGCCAGCCCCTGAATCCGAACCTCCAAACGGTCGCCGGACTGAATCGGCCCGATGCCGCTGGGGGTCCCCGTCAGGATCACATCGCCCGGCAACAGGGTCAGATTCGTGGAAATGAAACTCACCAGTTCGTAGCAGTTGAACACCATCTGACTGGTGTGCGAGTTCTGCCGCAACTGACCGTTTTGGAACAACTGAATGGTCAAATCGTGCGGGTCCAGCTTCGTCTCGATGTAGGGTCCCAACGGGGTGAATGTGTCGAACGACTTGCACCGACCCCACTGGCCATCGGCCGCCTGCAACGTTCGGTCCGTAATGTCCTGCGCCGCGGTGTACCCAAAGATGTATCGGGAGGCCGCGTTGGGCGTCACATTGCGCACCCGGCGCCCGATGATGATGGCCAGTTCCGCCTCGTAATCCGTGCGATGATCGGGAAACGGGATCTCGATCTTTCCTCCATCGGGCAACAGGGAACTGGGCGCCTTGAACCAGAACAACGGTTCTTTCGGAAGCGCCTTGCCGGTCTCGCGCGCGTGGTCGGCGTAATTCAACCCGACCGCGATCACTTTGCTGGGCGTGACCGGCACCAGGGTCCGCACGCCCTTCATCGGGATCGGCTTCTTCTCGAACGTGGACGACCCAAACAAATCCCCTTGGAGGCGGTAGAGCTCCCCCTCCACCACCTTGGCGTAAAAGACCTCGTCACCTCGTTGAAATCGCCCAATGGCCGCCATAAGGATGCGGCCGTGCTAACAAATCCCCGCCGTAACCTGCAAGCCTAAAGCCGGATCGCCCGGAGCCGTCTGGCCGGCAGAAGCCCCGTTCCCGGCGGTTCCGCGGTCAGGGTTCCGCGTCAGGTCCCTCGTGCAGCCTGCGGCCCATGCCCGCCTGGTCCCGCCAAAGCCGCCGCAGCCAGGCGTCCACCTCCCGGACCGTCTGCGGCGTCGGATTCAACTCGCCCAGGGCTTCCCAATCCCGGCGCGCCAATTCCCGCAACAACGCTCGGGCCGCGTCGCTCAACCCCTGGCCCGGCACCTCGGGCGGCCAACCCAGCAACGCAAGCAACTTCACCTCGTACGCCAGTCGCACCCGGCCCTGCGCCGGATGTGTATTCAGATGCCGCACCAGGCCCAGGAGCAGTTCAAACAGGGCGGGAATCGGCGTTTCCGTCTCCGTGCTGGCCTCGAGCAGCTGCACGGCGTATCCGGCCAGACGCACCCGCTCCCAATCCGTCCGCAGGTCCGCATGCGCATCCAGGACGGTGACCTCCCGCAGCAGGTGCAGTTCCGACCGTCGGCTCCGCTGCCACACCAGCTCCGCCCAGAAAAACAGGTCCAGTCGCCCCTGAAACGCCGATTTTGGCCGACGCGCCCCTTTGGCCACCGTGGCCAGCCGGCCGTGCGCCCGGGTCACCCAATGGACGATCAAACTGGTTTCCGTCAGCGGCCGTACCCGGACGATCAAGCCGTCGGTTCGTTCCAACATGTCAGCCCGGCCCCGGTCCCGGGGCTGTGCCGGTCGGTTGCGCCCCTTCGGAGATCCCTGCAACCGTTGCGTTCCCCGGGGCCGGGGAGCCCGGGGTGATGGCGCCCACGCTGACGATGAATCGAACCGCATCGCCCACGGGCATTCGCAGGCGACGGAGCTGCGTTTCCGGGACGACCAGCAGAAACCCGGAAGTGGGATTCGGGGTCGTCGGCACGAACACCGTCACGGCCCGCTCGCCCACCACCTCCTCAACTTCGTTTTCGTGCTCGCCCGTCACAAACCCCAGGGCATACATCCCGGGTCGCGGAAACTCCACCAGGACCACCGTCTGGAAGGCCCCCTTTTTGCCCAGGGAGAACGCCTCGTTCACCTGCTTGAGGACCGAGTAAATCTTGTTCAGCAACGGAACACTCAGGATCACCTGATCCACCCAGCTGATCAGGCGCCGGCCCAGATAATGCCGGGTGATCCGCCCCACCCCGGCAATGAGCACCACCGCCAGCCCCAGGGCGATCAGCTTCCAGTACCAAAACATCGGCCCTGTGCCACCCTGGGCATGCGTCAGGCGCCGCGGCAGGAAGAACAACAACGTGTCGGTGAAGTTGGACACCGTGCCGAACAGCCACACCACCACCGCCACGGACAGGGCCGCCGGCATCACCACCGCCAGCCCGGCCAGAAAATTCGCCTGCCACCGCGCCAAAAGAGTCTTTTTCACAAGCCCGATCCAGGTCGTCCGTTTCTCGCGCCTCGGGGCGCGGTCCGCCTTGTTCGGCCCGCGCCCCGGCGGAGGTTCTCCCAGGCGAACCGTCGCCGCAACTGCCGCAACAACCGGTCTTCCTCCCGTTTCATGCGAAGCCGGGCGGCCGGCCGTTGATCGTCGTATCCGAGCAGATGCAACACCCCGTGCACCAGGTACCGTGCCACCTCCGCCGGCCAACGCGTGCCGTAACGCCGCGCCTGCCGTTGCGCCTCCTCCACCCCCACGCAAATCTCGCCCCACAGATCGTCCCGCCCGATCGGCGGGCCGCCTTCGCGGTAGTCGAACGTGATGACATCCGTCGGGCCCTCGTGGTGCACGTAGGTCTCGTTCAACCGCGCCATCGCTGCGTCGTCCAGCAAACAGACGCTGAGGTGGGCTCGCTTCAACCCGAGCGCCTCGCCCAGCAGCAACCGCAGCAGTCGACCCACCTGGCGGCCGTCCACGGGCACTTTTCGCTGCCGATTGCTGACCTCCACGCGAAGTCCCCCGGGAGAATCCTCAATCTCCGGCGTCTCTGCAGGGGTGTCCCCGCACGAACCGGCCCCTGCGGCGGACGATCTCCGGCCGGGATCAACGCGAAGCCTTCTGCCGCCCCCGGTGTTGCTCATACGCGGTAATGATCCGCTGGACCAGTGGATGCCGAACCACGTCCGCCTTGCCCAGTTCCACGATCGCAATCCCCGGCACGCCCTCCAACGCCCGATGCGCCTCCAACAACCCCGACTGTTTGTGCGGCGGCAGATCGATCTGGGTTTCGTCGCCCGTGATCACCGCCTTGGCTCCGTGTCCCAGGCGGGTCAGGAACATGAACATCTGCTCCGTCGTGGCGTTCTGGGCTTCGTCCAAGATGATGAAGGCATTGTTCAGGGTGCGCCCCCGCATGTACGCCAACGGCGCCACCTCGATGACGCCCCGCTGCATGTGCCGCTCGATCTCCTCCGCCGGCAGCATGTCGTGCAGGGCATCATGCAGCGGCCGCAAATACGGCAGGATCTTCTCGTACAGGTCGCCCGGCAGAAAGCCCAGCGCCTCGCCCGCCTCCACCGCGGGCCGGGTCAGGACGATCCGCGAAACCTGGTTTTCCCGCAACGCAGCCAGGGCCAGCGCCACGGCCAGATAGGTCTTGCCGGTGCCCGCGGGCCCGATGCCGAACGTCACGTCGTGGGCCCGGATGGCCTCCACATACCGTTTCTGCCCCGGCGTGCGCGCCGTCACGGGCGGTTTCTTGTCCGAGGTGACGATCCGATCGCTCATCAGCGCCCGGAGCGTGTCCACCCCCTCCCGCTGCACCACGTTCAGCGCATGCGCAAAATCGCGACTGCGCACCGGTGCACCGCTGCGCAGGCTGCTTTCCAACATCAGGAACAGTTGCCGCGCCCGTTCCAGGGCCTCGGGCGGGCCCTCCAGACGAATCCAGTTGTCGCGGCAAACGGCCTTGACCCCCAGCTGATCGCTCAGCGCCTGGAGATTGCGCGGGTCGTTGCTGTAGAGATGCTGGACAATCCGGGCGCTCTCGAAATGCAGGGTCTCCACCGGCATAGCCCAGATCCCTCAACGCGGAAGCATTTGCAGGGCCGCCCGCAGCCGCGCCGCGGTCTCCTGCAACGCCTCGGGCAACACCTTCGTGTCCGCCAGCACCGGCATGAAATTCGTGTCCCCGTACCACCGCGGCACCACGTGCAGGTGCAGGTGTTCCTCGATCCCCGCCCCGGCGGCGCGTCCGAGGTTCAGCCCGATATTGAAGCCGTCCGGGTTCATGACCCGTTTGAGGGCCGTGACACAGCGCTGCGTCAACTGCATCAACTCCGTCAGTTCTTCCAACGTCAAATCCCCCAGCTCCGCCACCTGCCGATACGGCACCACCATCAAGTGGCCGCCGTTGTACGGATAGCGGTTTAACAGGGCAAAACACGACCGCTCTCGTGCCACCACCAGGTTCGCCTCGTCATCGTTCGACTGGGCAATTCGGGTAAACAGCGACCCGTCCCCCGGCGGTGGTTTGGGCGCCAAAATGTACTGGATGCGCCAGGGGGCATGCAGCCATTCCATGCCCCCACACTAACCACCCGCCTCCCCGCCTGTCAAAACGCCTCCCTGCGGACTTCATGCCCGCACCGCCGCGGCCCACCGCCCCAAACGAAAAGCGGGATCCGGCATGCACCAGACCCCGCTCTCGGAAAACCTTCGACCGCGGTTAGTAGCGATTCCGACCGCCCGAGTAGGGCCGTCGGCCGCCGCCGCCGGAGCGTTCCTCACGCGGCCGCGCCACGTTGACCGTCAACGGGCGACCGTCGAGCGAAGCCCCGTGCAGCGCCTCGATGGCCGCCTGCGCTTCGGCATCGGTGCTCATGGTCACAAAGGCAAATCCCCGCGACCGCCCCGTGGAGCGGTCCGTCATCAGATTCACCTCCACCACGTGCCCGTGCGCCCCAAACGCATCCTGCAAATCGTTTTCTGTGGTTTGAAAGGAGAGGTTCCCGACAAACAGTTTGTTGTTCATGTGATGTTTCTGTCCGCGATTTCCCGTAACTTCACCAAGACCGTTCCCGAACCGCCGGGTTTCGAATCATCACCGAACAACCGTTCACCTGAAGATTCACCAAGTCCTGGAAAGTGGCCGGTCCACCGTCCAGACGCCCGCTACTTTGCCCCATTGCCGGGGAAACGCAAGCCGTTTTTAGAATTTTTTTTCATTTTTTTCAGGCCCCCTGAAAAAACTCCTCCGGTCACCGGGCGCCCGTCTCTTCGCCGGCTCCACCCCCGTGCGCCTCTCGCTGCGGGCTGCTCACGGCCGTGCTTTGTTTGCCCAATTGCAGGAAATTCCGCAGCAACTCGTGCCCGTGCTCGGTCAAAATGCTCTCCGGATGGAATTGCACGCCCCAGATCGGGTACTGCCGATGCCGCACTCCCATGATCTCGCCCTCTTCGCTCTCGGCGGTGATCTCCAGACACGCCGGCAGACTGGAGCGCTCGATGACCAGCGAGTGATAGCGCGTGGCCCGAAACGGATTCGGCAACCCGGCAAACAAGTCCTGACCGTTGTGCCGGATCATTGAGGTCTTGCCGTGCATCATCCGATAGTTCACCACCACCCGAGCCCCGAACACATGTCCGATGCATTGATGCCCGAGACAGACCCCCAGGGTGGGAATCCGCGGCCCGAGCCGGCGCAGCACCTCGCACGAGACCCCCGCTTCCCGGGGCGAGCACGGCCCCGGTGAGATCAACAACCGCTCCGGCTGCCATGCCTCCACCTGTTCCGGAGTCACCTCGTCGTTGCGCACCACCCGCATCTCCACCCCCATCTCACCGAGGTACTGGACGAGGTTGTACGTGAACGAATCGTAATTATCGATGACCAGCAACATAGTGCTCCCGCTCACTCTAGCCCGGCTGAAGGGGAAAGCCAAACTCGAGACTTTGCAGGTACGTCTGCCGGGATCGGGGGTGAGTCGGAACCTGCGACCGCATGCATGGCCCCTTGGACATCCCGGCGGCCGGATCGTCGCCACAGGGAGTTCTGCCGCCGGGTGCGCCGGGAACACCCTTGCGGTTCTCAAGAAAGCTTGTGCGTGTCCTCTTCGCTGCTTTCTCCCGTCGCCCGCCCCTCGGCCGCCGGATCGTTCACCGCATTCAAAGCCGCCGCAAAGGGATTGGCCGGACTTGCAACTGTGCGCGCCCGACGGGGCAGGCTCAGCACCAGGCCCGCCAGAACGCCCCAGGTAAGAATCCAATGCAGCCCAAAGGCCACCAGCAAGCGCAACAGATTCAACCAGCCACTCCCAAAACCAAACAAAGAGGCGATCATGAACCACGCGCCCGGCAGCTGCGCCAACAGTCCGATCCGCCACAGCACACGGCCCTGCGCCTGCTTGCCCAGCAGCCGCGCCACGAGGCTCAAGCCCGGCCAATACACCGTCGCCAGCACCGGCCAGGCCAGCAGCAACGACACTGCCGCGGTCAGGGCAAGGCCGACCAACAGCACCCCTTCCCACGCTTCCCAAGTCGCCCGGGCCGAGGCGGGATCCCGTTCAAACGTCCAGCCTCGCGGGAATCTCGCCTCCCACTCTCCCAAGGGACCGCGCAGGCGGAGGGTGGAGATTCCCCATTGCACCTGCACCCAGGCGGGTGTGCGGATCGTGCCGTCGTGCCGCGGATCCAGTATCAGCGCCAGATCATGGCCCTCGGCCAAAAGCCGCGGCTGGTCCGTGGGAAACTCGAAATGTCCCTGCTGGCATCGCACCAGGCCCGGCCAGTTCGACACCGCCACGCGCACCACCGGCAGCCAGGTCCGTTGCAGGGCCCAGGCGAAGGCCACGCCCGCAATCAATGCCGTTGCGACCCCCAGAATCCACAATCCGGCTGCCCATCGCTCAAGGATCCACACCAGAGGAGAAGGACCGGCCGGCCCTGACGAGCCGGCCTTTCGTTCCACTGGTGATTCGTGGTGCGCCTCACGCGACATCGCCACCCGTAGGGAAAGCCATTTACCCGACGGGAGCAAGGCCCGCAGGACCGATCGGGCCCTTGATCGGCGCGGTTCACGCCTCCTTCACGCCCGGCTCGAGGCTGTACCCCCGGCATCGCTCAAAACGGCCGGAACTGCGTGGGTGCGTCTCGGCACCCGTTTCGGATGGGAACTTGCGAAGGGTTCCCCACGAACCGGCCGATGCCAAACCATTCCGGGGCCGAAGCACACATCACCCGGGCACGGCCCGCAGTGGCCAAGCAAACAAAAGGGCCGGCGCAGGCGTTGGCCTTTTGGGCTCAGCACTGCTCAGCCCCGATCGTTTTGCCGAGAGGCCGGGTTCATCCCCGGGCTCCCGGCACGAGGACGAACAGAACAGACCTAACGATTTGCCGGCCGATTCGGTCGCGGACCCGGTCCGGCGTCCGCGGGCCGATTGGGCCGCGGGCCCGGTCCGGCACCCGGGCCGCGGGACGCCCGCAGCTGCTGCCATTTCTCGTACTGCTCGGGGGTGAGGATTTCCTTCATTTTTTGCTGATGCTCCTCGCGCAGCGCGCGAACTTTCTCGCGACGCTGTTCGGGCGTCAGGCTGGTGTCGTTTCGCAGGGCCAGCATCTTGTCCCGCTGCTCTTGCAGCAGGGCCTGGATTTTCTGGCGTTGCTCCTGGGTCAGGTGCAGCTCCTCGCCCAGCCGGTCCGGGCGCATCAGGCCGGCACCCCGTCCGCCGGTGCCCGGCTGCGTCGCCGGAGCCGCATCCGGTCCCCGGGCCGGCCTGTCGGCTCTGGCCCGGCCCTCTCCGGCACCGGCCGTCCAGGCAAGGTTGATCGCAGCCAACAAAGCCGCAATCCCAAGAATGTTGACTCGACTCCGTTTCATGGTCACCTCCGCTGTTTCATTCGTTGTTCTCGTGCCAGCAGGTCTCCGTAACCCGCGTTTGCTTATCCAGACGGCCTCGCGGCCCGATCGGTTACAGCCTCCATGGACCTCGGAACGCTCGCATGCGGAGCAAACCGTGCCCGGAAGCTTCTGTGCGTGCACCCGTCCGTCGTTCTGCAAATGCCACGGCCGTCGCCCACCAATTCTCTGTTTGCGCCCCGAGACGGGCTCGAGTAGCTTGAGTACGGATGGACCGGGTGGCCGCGGCAGAGCAAGGGCGGTGCGCCCTGTGGCCGGGCCGCGGAAGGAATGGGCGCGTGGAACCAGCCCCGGGAACGCAGGTAGAAATCCGACCTCCCGGGCAAACCGAGGGCGCTATGAGCGACGAACTTCGACCCGAAGCCCGCACGAAATGGGCCTGGTTCCAGATCGAACGGGCGCGGCCCCGCCAACGACCCGCCTGGGAACGCATCGCGGATTTTCTGGAGATCACCGCCGGTTTGGACGAGCAAACCGCCCGGGAACAGGCCAGCCGCTGCATCCAGTGCCCGGAGCCCGCCTGCCGCGAGGGTTGTCCCCTGGCCAACCGCATCCCTGAATGGCTGGCGCTGACCGCCGAGGGCCATTTCCTGGAGGCGGCGGAGATTTCGATGTCCACCAGCAACATGCCCGAGATCTGTTCCCGGGTCTGTCCGCAGGAGCGGCTCTGCGAAGGTTCCTGCATTCTCAACGGCCGTGCCGAACCGGTTTCCATCGGGGCCATCGAAAGATTCATCAACGAGTACGCCATCTCGCACGGTTTGCTCAATGCCGCGCCCGTCCGTCCCAACGGTTATCGCGTCGCAGTCGTGGGCTCCGGCCCCGGCGGTCTGAGCTGTGCCGACGAGCTGGCCCGACGCGGGTACTGGGTCACCGTGTTCGAATCCAGGCTCGTCCCCGGGGGCCTGTTGATCAACGGCATCCCCGCCTTCAAACTGGACAAGCACATCGTCTGGCGCCGGCTGGAATTGCTGAAAAAGCGGGGCGTGGAATTCCGTTTGGGCGTGTCCGTGGGCCGCGACATCGATCTGGATGATTTGCTGCGCGATTACGACGCGGTCTTTCTCGGCTTTGGGGCCTGGCAGGCCAAACCGCTGGACGTCCCGGGCGCCGATCTCAAAGGCGTGTACCAGGCGCTGCCGTTCCTCATCCAAAAAAACGCCCCGGGCACGCTGGAGGGACCCGACATCGAAGTGCGGGGCAAGCGCGTCACCGTTCTGGGCGGCGGGGACTCGGCCATGGATTGCCTCCGCACCGCCCTGCGATGCGGCGCTGCCGAGGCCATTTGCCTGTATCGCCGGGACTTCGCCAACATGCCCGGCAGCCGCAAGGAGTACTATGCGGCGTTGGAAGAGGGCGCCCGGTTCCAATTCCTGACTGCCCCCCTCAAAGTCCTGGGCAATGAGCTCGGTCAGGTCGTCGGCATCCTCTGCCAGCGAATGGAACTGGGACCTCCGGACGCCAGCGGCCGGCGCCGTCCCCTCCCGGTGCCGGGCTCCGAGTTCCTGCATCCCACCGACGTCGTCCTGGTGGCCTATGGTTTCGATCCGACGCCCTTCCCGCCGGACAGCGACCTCCGTCGCATCCGCACCAACGACTGGGGCGGAGTCATTGTGGACGAAAACCAAATGACCAACATTCCCGGCGTGTTCGCCGGCGGAGACCTGGTCCGCGGTCCGAGCCTGGTGGTCCACGCCGTGCGCGATGCGCGGAAAGCCGCCCGCGCCATCGATGCCTGGTGCCAGGGTCGGCCGCCCAAGCGTCCCGTGCGCGTGGAACCCCTGCCGGAGCCCTCCGCCGAGGTCGTCGCCGCGCCGCCCTCCTCCTAAACCGGGCACGGGGATCTTTTTTCGCTGCGGCGCCCCCCGTTCCTCGCGCGCGTCCGGGAGAAGCTTGCTGGATGGCAGCCCTGTCTTTGCCAACGTGTAAGCTGGACAACGGACCCCGGCTGTCTCTACATGCTCCCCACCGATGAGTGCGACGCGACCTTTTACCGAACGATTGGCCGTCTGCAGCTGGTCCCTCCTGCCGGAAAGCCCGGAACACTTGGTGCGTCTGCTCGAGGCGGTGGAGCTGCCCCGGGTGCAACTGGCCCTGGACCCTCTTCACGAACAACCCGTGGCCTGGCGGTTGACACGCGAAACCTTCGCCGTGCACGGCATCGAAGTTGTCTCCGGCATGTTCACCACCGTCGGGGAAGACTATTCGACCCTGGAAAGCATCCGCCAGACCGGGGGGCTGGTGCCGGACCAGCATTGGCCGGAGAACTGGCGCCGCATCCAGGTCGTTCGGGACATCGCCCGCAGTCTGCGCATCAAGCTGGTCACCTTCCACGCCGGGTTCCTCCCCGAAGACCCTTCGGAACCTCTCTACGGGCGGATGCTGGACCGGCTCGGCCGGGTGGCGGATTTGTTTGCGGCCGCCGGGATCGACCTGGCGCTGGAGACGGGACAGGAAACGGCCCAGACCCTGGCGGACTTCCTGACGCGATTGAATCGTCCCAACGTGGGCGTCAACTTCGACCCGGCCAACATGATCCTCTACGACAAGGGCGACCCCATCGCCGCGGTCCGGGTTCTGGCCCCCTGGTTGCGGCAGTGCCACCTCAAAGACGCCAAGCGCACCCGCGTGCCCGGCACGTGGGGGGAGGAAGTCGTCCTCGGCACCGGCGAAGTGGAATGGCCGGAGTTTTTCCGGACCCTGGCAGGGATTGGCTTCGCAGGTTCGCTGTGCATCGAGCGCGAGGCCGGTCGGCAGCGCGTCGAGGACATCCGAACCGCGCGACAATTTGTGGAGCGCCTCCTGCAGCAACAGGCCGCGTCCGCAACGTAACCACTCCACCAACTGCCTCCGAATCGCCATGAGCACGACTCCCCGCTCCCACTCCCGCCCGGTCCGCGTCGGCGTTGTCGGACTCGGTTTCATGGGCCTCGTCCATCTGCGCGCCCATGCCCGCATCCCCGGCGTCCGGATTGTCGCCGTGGCGGACACCTTCAAGCGCCCTGTGGACGGGGTGATCCCCGGCGTGGGGGGCAATCTGACCGCCGCAGATGCCTACCGCCTGGGCCCCGACACAAAGTTCTACGATGACCCACAGGCGCTGCTGGCCGATCCCAACGTGGACCTGGTGGATTTGTGCGTGCCCACGCCGCAGCACGTGCCCCTTTCCCTGGCCGCTCTGGCGGCCGGCAAACACGTGATCTGCGAAAAACCCCTGGCCCGCACCGTCGCGGAAGCGCGCAGGCTCGTCCGGGCCACCCGGACCGCAAAGACCTGGTTCATGCCCGCCATGTGCATGCGATTCTGGCCCGGCTGGGACTGGTTGGCTGCCACCATCCGCCGCGGCACCTACGGACGCGTGTTGGCGGCGCGATTTCGCCGCGTCAGCGGGCCCCCGGGCTGGAGCCGCGCCAGCTACTTCAAGGGCGAGGAATCCGGAGGAGCCCTGCTTGATCTGCACATCCACGACACGGATTTCGTTCAGTATTGTTTCGGCCGACCCCGTGCGGTGTTTTCCCGGGGACTGAGCCGGTTCAGTGGCGCGGTGGATCACGTCGTGACCCAGTACCTTGTCGAAGGCGGGGCCGTCGTCAGTGCCGAGGGCAGCTGGATCATGAGCGGCGATTATCCCTTCCAGATGAGTTACACGGTCAACTTCGAACGGGCCACCGCCGAGTACGATTCCTCCCGCGGCCGGGAAGCGCTGCGGCTGTACCGCGACAAAAAGCCCGCCGAGACCGTCCCTCTGCCCGAAACGGACGGGTACGTGGAGGAACTTCGGCACATGATCGAGGCGATCCGCCGGGGCCGCCCTCCGAGCGTGGTCACTGCGGCTGACGCCCTCAGCGCCGTGGAGATCTGCGCCGCGGAAGAACAGTCCGTTCGCACCGGAAGAATCGTCGCACTGCGCAACGCCTGAAGACGCGCGGCCCGCTGTCTCCGTTCCCGGGCCGCGGGCGCGTCCGGTGCCTGTGGCACCCCGGGAAGGGACCCGTGCCTCGCGCTTACTGGGAAGGTACCGGGATGAGAATCGTGTCCCCGGGTTTCAGCCGCTGAAAATCCAGGCCCGGGTTGGCCCGGAGGATGGCGCTCAGCGGCACATCATATTCCACGGCCAGGCTGATGAGGGTTTCCCCGGCCCGATACGTGTGCGCCCGCATGGGCGGGGGCGGCGGGGCGGGCTCGGGCAGCGGGGGCTCGCCCAGCGCTTCCGCTCGTGCCTTCAAGGCCTCCAACTCCAGCCGCTTCCACTCGATCGCCTTTTGGAGCGCCGTGAGCGCGGTGTTGGTCTCGAGTCGGACCTGCTCCTCGGCCAGCGCACGCCGAATGGCATACAGCGTGTCCGCCAACTCCGGCTGGCCCGCCTGCCGCGCCTCGTCCACCGCCTCGCGATAGTCCGGATCCTGGAGGCGCTGGTATTGCCGAAATAGTTCCTCTCCGAGGGCCAGGCGCAGGGCCTGCTCATATTGCTGCTCCAGCTGCTGGCGCTGGAGAGCGGAGGCCGGACTGTCCGCTTGGGCCAGATCCGCCAGACCCTGCTCGAATCGCCGGCGCGCGTGAAACAGGGCACGGAACTGGTCCGGTGTCAGCTCCAGCCATCGAAGCTCCGCCAGCTCCCGCCGCAGGGCTTCGGCGGTGTCCGAGTACCGCAACAAAAACTCCTCCAGCTGCGCGGGCGCCAGCACGCGGGCCAGCTCCTGTTCCATCTGCCGCTGCAAACGGAGCAACTCGGCCGGGTCCGGTGCCCGCTGTTCGGCGGCCAATCTTTCCCGGTACGCAGCCAACTGATCCTGGTAATGGGTGTAGATCTCTTGGACCTGCTGCTTGGTTTCGGGCGGCAAGAGGCCGAGGATCGGCCCGTCCAGAGCCACGCCGGGCCGGCTGGGGCGGGGCAGGCTGATCTGGTCGCCCGTTTCCCACTGCGGCCCCAACAAACGCGTCAGCAGCTCGCGTCGTTCGGCTTCCAACGCCTCCAGGCGGGCCTGGGCCCGGGCTTCCAGTTCCGGGTCCGGGACGGCCCGCCACCATTGTTGCTGGCTTGTCTGCACTTCGGTGGCGCGCCGTCGCGCGTAGAGGGCGTTCACATCGGCAATGATGATGTCCCGAATGGTTTGCTCCGGACAACCGATGGCCCGCAGGTTGGCCACGTAGGTGGCGTAATCGTCCGACTCGATCTCGCTCCAGTGGAAGAACTGGCGACGCGGCAGAATGTTCGTGCGCGTGAGCGTGGGCGCAGTCACGGCAGTTGCCGCAGAATGGGACACCGCTTCGGCGGGCCGCACCTGGCGCCACGTCCACCACCAACCCGCCGCCAGCAGACCGTTGGCGACCAGCGACACATACAACAGCACGCGCCCACGCATAGTCGGCCGTCCTCTGCCATGCCTGCCACAAACCCGGGGGGAAAGCAACGTCCGTCTCGCCGCCTCTGGTGCCCTCGCGGCAGCCGGGGGACCGGCACCCCGGCCCCGGGTTGTCCGTGCGCGGATCGCCCGCCTCTCGGAGCCCGCCTATCGGGAAGCCCCGGCGGCCTGGTCCGCCACGTCGTCCTCCTGCGCCTCGCTGATGACCGGCGCGACGGCCTGGAGCCGGTCGCCCTCCTCCAGGTCGATCAGTTTCACCCCCTGGGTGTTCCGGCCGGCCACGCGCACGTCCTTGACCGGAATCCGGATCATCTGCCCGCGCGCCGTGATCAACATCAACTGGTCCTGGTCCCGGACGGCCAGGGCACCCACCACGCCCCCGGTGCGCTCGGTGGTGTTCATGGTGATGATGCCCTTGCCGCCGCGGCTCTGGGCCCGGTATTCGTCAAACGGAGTCCGTTTCCCCACGCCGTTCTCTCCCACCACCAGCAGCGTGGCCTCCGGTCGCACGACCGCCAGGGAGACCACTTCGTCGCCCTCCTCCAGCAGGATGCCCCGGACCCCGGCGGCGACCCGGCCCATGGGCCGCACCTCCTCTTCCGCAAACCGGATGCTCATGCCCTGCCGCGTGATCAACATCACCTCGTCCTGTCCCGTGGTCCACTCCACATCGATCACCGTGTCCCCGGGCTCGATCGTGATGGCAATGATGCCGCCCTTGCGCACGTTGGCGAATTCCACCAGGGCGGTCTTTTTCACCGTGCCGCGGCGCGTGGCGAAGAACAGATAACCCGGTTGTTCCCAGGTGACGTCCTGCCGGGCGGCATCCGTGCGCGAAGGGATGCGAATGAGCGCCGAAATGGTCTCTTCGGGACGCAGTTCCAACACGTTGGCAATGCTGCGGCCGCGCGCGTCGCGCCTCATCTCCGGAATTTCCAGGACCCGCTCGACGTACACGCGACCGGTGTTGGTGAAGAACATGAGGTAATCGTGCGTGCTGGCGGCGAAGAGATGCTCGATGAAATCCGTGGCCTCGCCCTCGGGGGAGGCGTTCTCGCGCGGCGTGGCCCCGATGACCCCCTTGCCGCCGCGCCGCTGCGCGCGGTACTGGCTCAGGTCCGTCCGTTTGATGAGTCCGGCATGGGTGAGGGTGATGATGACGGGCTCGTTGGCCACCAGGTCTTCGATGGCCATGGCGCCCGCGTCGGGCACCAACTCGGTCCGGCGCGGAGTGGCGTAGCGTTCCTTGACCGATCGGAGCTCGGTTTTGATGATCTCCAGCACGCGTTCCTCCCGGGCCAGGATGTCGCGCAGATCGCGGATCCGCTCCAGCAACTGCTGGTACTCGGCGGTGACCTTGTCGATTTCCAGCCCGGTCAATTGATAGAGGCGCAGCTCGAGGATCGCGTCCACCTGGGCCTCGGAGAGGGCGTACCGGCCGTTGACCAGGCGCGCCTCATCGCGCAGGTGCACCCGCCAGGCCTCGATCTGCGCGCGTGTCCACTCGAACGCCAGCAACTTCACCCGGGCTTCCTCGCGGGTGCGGGAGTGGCGGATGATGCGAATGAACTCGTCGAGGTTGGCCAGGGCAATGAGGTAGCCCTCCAGGATCTCCGCGCGCGCCTCGGCCCGGCGCAGTTCGAAGCGCGTCCGGCGCAGCACCACCTCCCGGCGATGCTCAATGTAGCAGGCCAGCGCCTGCTTCAGGGTCAGCGTCCGCGGTCGACCGCGGTCGATGGCCAGCATGTTCACCGCGAAGGTGGTTTCCAGCTGGGTGAGCTGGTAGAGGTTGTTGATGATGACCTTGGGGACCGCATCGCGCTTGATCTCCAGCACGATGCGCGTGTTCTCGTCGGACTCGTCCCGGATCGCGGTGATGTCCGCCAGCCCCGGGGTTTTCTGGTTGACCAACTCGGCGATGCGCTCCACCAGGGCGGCACGGTTCACCCCGAAGGGGATCTCCGTGATCACGATCTGTTCGCGGCCGCCCTTGAGGGTTTCGACTCCCACACGTCCCCGGACCTTCAACGTGCCCCGGCCGGTCTCGAAATACTGACGGATGCCCTCCAGCCCGCAGACCATGCAGCCGGTCGGGAAGTCCGGCCCGGGCAGGTACCGCATCAGCTCCTCCACCGAGATGTCCGGATTGTCGATCTGGGCGCAGACCGCATCGATCACCTCCCCCAGGTTGTGGGGCGGGATGTTGGTGGCCATGCCCACGGCGATGCCGGTGCCGCCGTTGACCAGAAGGTTGGGAAAGGCCGCCGGGAACACCGAGGGCTCCATGCGCGTGTCGTCATAGTTCGGCACGAAGTCCACGGTGTCCTTGTCCATGTCCTCCATGAGCAGGGCGCCCAGGGGCGCCAGGCGCGCCTCGGTGTAACGCATGGAGGCCGGCGGGTCGCCCTCCACCGATCCGAAGTTGCCCTGACCGTCCACCAGGACCTCGCGCATGGACCAAGGCTGGGCCATGTGCACCAGGGTGGGGTAGATGGCCTGATCGCCATGGGGATGGTAATTGCCCATGGTCTCGCCCACGATCTTGGCGCACTTGACGTGCTTGCGATTCGGCAGCACCCCCAGCTCGTACATGGCATAGAGGATGCGCCGTTGCGAAGGCTTCAATCCGTCCCGCACATCCGGCAGCGCGCGCGAGATGATCACCGACATGGAGTAGTCGAGGAAACAGCTCTTGATTTCCTCGGCCACGTTGACCGGGGCGATCTTCTCGCCGGCCGGAGGCGGCGGAACCGCAGGGGTTTCAGAACCAGCAGACATGGAATGGTTTTCAGGCGACTCCGCCCCGGGCCGGTCAGGTGCCGGCCCGGCCGGCGGATTCAAATGTCCAGATTGCGCACGTTCAGCGCATTATCCTCGATGAACTGGCGCCGCGGCTCGACCTCCTCGCCCATCAGCGTGGTGAACATCCGCTCCGCTTCCACGGCATCGGTCAATTCGATCCGCAGCAACTTCCGCCGGGCCGGGTCCATCGTGGTTTCGAACAGCTCGCGCGGGTTCATCTCGCCCAGGCCCTTGAACCGCTTGATCTGCAGGCCGCGGCGCCCCACCTCCTTCACCGCCGCCAGGATCTCCGGAATCGAGAAGAGGGGTCGCACCACCGCCCGGTCTCCCTCGCCCTCGATCAGCTCGAAGAGCGGATGATCCTGGGCCGCGTAATGGTCCAGATGGAAGCCCTTTCGCTCCAGTTTCCGCAGTAACTCGCCGATGGCCTTGCTCTCGTGCAATTCCACGTGCACCGCGCGCCGTGTCGGCCCGTTCCGGCCCTTTTCGGCGGCTCCCGGAGCCTCGCCGTCCTCGTCGCCGAACAGCCGCAGGTCCGGATTGGCATCACTGAAGGCCCGAAGCTCCTGTTCGGTGTGGAAGTAGTGCACGGTTTCCTCGTTCCCCTGGCGCACGCGCACCAGGTGCCGCGGCAGTTCGTGGGTCTGCGGGTGCCGGTGCTCGACGTAGTCGGCGAAGTCCGCCCCGTGTCGGCGCAGCGCCCGCGCGTACTTGTCCAGCGTGTCCAGCAACTCCAGCGTCTCCTCCAGTTGCTTCTGCGACAACTCGCGCTGGTCCGCCAGATTCCGCAATCGCACCTCCTCGGCGCCCAGCCGGATCAGGATCTTGTTCAACTGGGCGTCGTCCTCCACGTACTCGACGCGTTTCTTGCGCGTGATCTGGTAGAGGGGAGGCTGGGCAATGTACACGTGGCCGCGTTTGATGAGCTCCGGCATCTGCCGATAGAAGAACGTCAGCAGCAGGGTCCGGATGTGCGAGCCGTCCACGTCGGCATCGGTCATGATGATGATCTTGTGGTACCGCAGTTTCTCGATGTTGAAGGCGCCCTCTCCTTCGCCGTCGCCGATGCCGGTGCCGATGGCCGTGATCATGGTGCGGATCTCGGCGTTGTCCAGCACCTTGTGGAGCCGGGCCTTTTCCACGTTGATCAGCTTGCCGCGAATCGGAAGGATGGCCTGGAAGCGGCGATCCCGGCCCTGCTTGGCCGAACCTCCGGCCGAATCGCCCTCGACGATGAAAAGCTCGGTCTGGGCCGGATCCCGCTCCGAACAATCGGCCAGCTTGCCCGGGAGCCCGCCTCCGGTCAGCGCGGTCTTGCGCACCGTCTCGCGCGCCTTGCGCGCCGCCTCGCGCGCGCGCGCCGCCAGCAGCGCCTTTTCCACGATCTTCCTGGCCACCGACGGGTTGGCATCGAAGTAACTCATCAGCCCGTCGTACACCACCGAGGCCACCAGGCCTTCGATCTCGGTGTTGACCAGCTTGACCTTGGTCTGCGATTCGAAGCGCGGGTTGGGCAGCTTGACACTGAGCACACAGATGAGGCCCTCCCGGACGTCATCCCCCGAAATCGTGGGATCCTTCTCCTTCAGAAGCTCGTTCTGCCGCGCGTACTGGTTGACCGCGCGCGTCAGGGCCGACCGGAACCCGGTCAGGTGCGTGCCGCCGTCCGGGTTGGGAATCGAGTTGGCATAACACAGGATCTGGTCATTGTACCCGTCGTTGTACTGCAGCACGCAGTCCACGAAGACCTCGTCCGTGCGGCCCTCCAGTTCCACGGTGCGCCGGGCACTGATGACAATCGGCTTCGGATGAAGCACCTGGCGGCTTTGCCCCAGCTGACGCACGAACTCTTCGATCCCGTGCTTGTAAAAGAATCGCTCCGTACGATCGACACGCTCATCCGTCAGCACGATCTCCAGCCCGGGATTCAAAAACGCCAGCTCGCGCAACCGATTGGCCAGAAGATCGAACTTGAACTCCGTGGTCAGCGTGAAGATCTCCGGGTCCGGCTTGAAGGTGATGAGCGTGCCGGTATGGCGCGACTTCCCGATCACTTCCAGCGGTCGCACCGTCTTGCCGCGGGCGAATTCCATCGAGTAGACCTTGCCGTCCCGGGACACCTCCACCTTGAACCATTCCGACAGGGCGTTGACACACTTGGCCCCCACCCCGTGCAGTCCACCCGAGTACTTGTAGGCTCCCTGGCCGAACTTGCCCCCGGCATGCAGGTTCGTCAGCACCAACTCCACCGCGGGAATCTTCCACTTGGGATGAATGTCCACCGGGATCCCCCGTCCGTCGTCGCGCACCGACACCGAGCCGTCCACGTGCAAGGTCACCTCGATCCGCTTGCAAAAGCCGGCCAGGTGCTCGTCGATCGAGTTGTCCAGCACCTCGAACACGCAGTGATGCAGGCCCCGCTCGTCCGGGTCGCCAATGTACATCCCCGGCCGCTTCCGCACCGCCTCCAGCCCCTCCAACTTGTCGATTTTGGAGGCATCGTACGGTTCGGCCGCCGCCACCGTGCCGGGGCGCTCGGTCGTTTGCGTCTCCACCGTTTCTTCAGGCATAGAACCTCAAAACCCAAACCGCCCACAACGGACAGTCTTCGACCTGCCTGAGCATAAAAAATCCACATTCACGACACAACGAAGAATTCGGGCAGTGCACACCCGCCGAAGTCCATGCAACTGATTCCGCCAGAATATGTTACACGCATGCTCGGCCCTTCGCAAGGCTCCCTCCCACCTTCCCAGCCCGCACTGCCTCTGGCGCGCGCATCCCGGTGACGTCCCTCCCCGCGCCCCGGGGATCCTGCCGTCGGGCCCCTCCACCCGTGGCGTGGCCTGCGGCTCCCCCTGCAGTGGCATGCCCCACGCTGCTTGGGCTCTGTGCTCCGATTGTCCGTTGGCAAGGCATCCTTCCCGCCTTACCCTGCCCCGCGATGACAGGTACCAACATCTGGCAGGAATTGAGCTGGCGCGAATTGATCGCCGACTGCACGGACGCAGCGGCCCTCAGCCAGCGCACCACCCCTTTGACGTTGTACTGCGGATTCGATCCCACGGCCGACAGTCTCCACGTGGGGCACCTGGTTCCCCTGCTGGCCCTGCGTCGTTTCCAACAGTTCGGGCACCATCCCATTGCGGTGGCCGGCGGCGCCACCGGTTGCATCGGTGACCCCAGCGGGAAGTCCACGGAACGCGTGCTCCTCAGCAAGGAACAGATCCGCGCCAACGTGGAGGCCGTGCGTCCCCAACTGGCGCGGCTGCTGGATTTCGAGACGACCCTCAACCCCGCGCGGCTCGTGGACAATGCCGATTGGACGGCCCACGTCACCTATCTCGATTTCCTCCGCGACATCGGCAAGCATTTCACCATCAATCAAATGCTGGCCAAGGAGAGCGTGCGGGCCCGACTCCAGGACCGCGAATCCGGCCTGAGTTACACCGAGTTCAGCTACATGCTGCTGCAGGCGTACGACTTTTACGTGCTGTGCCGCGATTACGGCTGCGAACTGCAGATCGGCGGCAGCGACCAGTGGGGCAACATCACCGCCGGCATCGATCTCATTCGCAAGAAACTCGGCCGCACCGCCTACGGCCTGACCCTGCCCCTCATCACCAAGGCCGACGGCACCAAGTTCGGCAAAACCGAATCCGGCAGCGTGTGGCTCGACCCCGCCAAGACCAGCGTGTACCGCTTCTACCAGTTCTGGATCAACACCGACGACCGCGACGTCATCCGGTACCTCAAGTACTTCACCTTCCTCACCGCCGAGGAAATCGCCGCCCTGGAGGCCGAGCACGCGCAGAATCCCGGGGCCCGTGCCGCTCATCGCGCCCTGGCCCGCGCCGTCACCGAACTCGTCCACGGCCCCACCGCCACCGCCGAGGCCATCCGCGCCAGTCAGGTCCTCTTCGGCGGCGATCTGGACGGCATCTCCGAGTCCACCTTCCGCGAGATCATGGACGAAGTGCCCTCGCTCCGGCTCGACCGAACCCGCCTCGACGGCCAGGGCCTGGCGCTGGTCGATCTGTTGGTGCAGGCCGGCCTGGCTCCCTCCAAAAGCCAGGCCCGCAAGGATATCGAGGGCGGAGGCATCTACCTCAACAATGTTCGGGAAGCGTCGGTGACGCGCATGGTGCAACACCGGGATTTGTTGTTCGGACGTCACCTGCTCCTGCGCAAGGGCAAAAAACATTACGTGCTGGTGACCGCAGAATAACATCCGGGCAGGGAGCCGCCTGTCCATCGCATCGTCCGCGCCGCCTCCTCCCAACCCGCACCTTCGCCCATGGCCCCCCTGACCACCGCGGAAGAAGTCCCGCTCCCTCCCCGCAGACCCGGGCCGGCCCATCCGTACGATGTCCTGCGGAATCGGGATTATCTGCTGTATCTCGTAGGCCGGCTGATCGCGGTTCTGGGCCAGCAAATGGCCGTCGTGGCCGTGGGTTGGGAACTTTATGACCGCACGGGCAGCGCCCTTTCGCTGGGGCTGGTGGGTCTGACGCAGATGCTGCCCATGCTGTTGTTCACCCTTCCGGCCGGTCACGTGGCGGACAATTACGACCGCCGGCAAATCATCCTGGGCACCACCGCCGTCATGGCGCTGGCCGGTCTTGGCCTAGCTCTCGTCAGTGCCATGCATGCGCCCGTGACCTGGATCTACGTGTGCCTGTTCCTTGCCGGCGTCGGCCGCACCTTTCACTGGCCCGCCAGTGCGTCGTTCCTGCCCCACCTGGTCCCCCGCGAGCTGTTCTCGCGGGCCGTCACCTGGAACAGCAGCACTTTTCACCTGGCTTGCGTGGTCGGGCCGGCGGCCGGGGGTGCCCTGCTTGCGTGGGCCAACCAGCCCGCCGTGGTCTATGCCGTGTACGCGGCGGCGCACCTGCTCTGTTTCGCCCTCGTGGCCACCATCGCCCCGCGCCCCAGCGGCCGCAGGCCGGAGCCGTTCACGCTGCGAAGCCTCGTGGCCGGGTTTCAGTTCGTGTTTCACCAACGGGTGCTGCTGGGGGTGATTACACTCGACCTCTTTGCCGTGTTGCTCGGAGGGGCGACCGCGCTGCTGCCCATTTTCGCCAGGGACATCCTCCGGGTCGGCCCCAGCGGTTTGGGCCTCCTGCAAACCGCCATGCCCCTGGGCGCGGTGGCGTGCGCCCTCGTGCTGGCCCATCGGCCGCCCCTCCAGAGGGCCGGACGCGCCATGCTTACCGCGGTGGCCGTGTTCGGCCTGGCCACCTTGATGTTTGGGTTTTCCTCCTGGTTTTGGCTGTCATTCCTTCTGCTTGTGACCTGCGGCGCGGCGGACAACATCAGCGTCGTCGTACGCCACACCCTGGTCCAATTGTTGACTCCGGACGAGAAACGCGGCCGGGTTTCCGCGGTCAACAGCCTGTTCATCGGCACCTCCAACGAGCTGGGAGGGTTCCGTGCCGGCACCGTGGCCCACTGGTTGGGTCCGGCCCTGGGCAATTCCATCCCCACCGGCGCCATCCTTTCCGTGGTCACGGGCGGCCTCGGCACCCTGTTGGCGGTCCTCGTCGTGGCGTGCGTCTGGCCGGAAGTCCGCCGTTACGGCCGCCTGGACGCCTGAGCCACGCATGCATCCTAAGGCATCCCGGGCCGGAATCAGTGGCGGAGCCACGCCTGTCGCCGCGTCGTTCCGCGTAGCAACCACTGCCAAAAGCCGCGCGGACGCCTCCACCAACTGCCCTTTTGGTGCCGACTGTCGAAGTCGCCAAGGCAGAAAATTGCGGCGAAGGGTCCAGGTGGTCGTTCCGCCGGCTTCCGTTTGGCGGCTGAGGATTTCCAAGAGGTTGGCGCTTGCAACCGTCAGGGCCAAACACAGATCCCGACTGCGGGCGATGGCCACCGCGGCAACGCGCTGGACCTTGGATCGATCCGCCGAGTCTCATGGGAGCCTGCTTTGTGGAGATCCGCCGACTTCCGTCGGCGGCTCCCTTCTTTGAGTTCGCGTCCGCCTTCTGCCCGCGTCTGCGGGGTCGGCAGGATCGATTCGCAGCTTTCACCTGGAAAGGTAAGTTGTCCGAGGGAGACCGGCCTCCTTCCAGAGCTCCCTTGCGTGCCGGGTCTTGGGATGCGGCTTTGCCAGGAGCCGCGCAGGCCGAATCCCCCGCGGGCCAGGTGAACATTCGTCCCAAAGACATCGGCGCGAGTCGACGATCTGACCCCCTGCTCTCCGAACAAACAGGTTTGAAGCCGCCTGCGGCTACGAACCGGCCGGCGAGAGGGGTGGGGATGAGTGCAGCGCCCGCCCTTCCGGTGCCGCGTGCGGCAACCCTCGAGGCCGACCTACTCCGCGATACGCCGCCAGGAAGTACACCAGAACTCCGGCCGTCCACACCCCCAAGCCACTCCAAAACCAGCGCCAGTTCACGCTCGGGCCGACTTGACAAATCGCATACCACACACCGCAGCCCAGGTACCCGACCAGGCTGCCGAACCCCATGGTCATGAGAGTCAGCAGCGCCTGTGCCCGGGCCCGCCATGCCGACCCGATCCGCTCGGCCACATACACCTGGGCCGTAATCATCACGCACGCAAATGACACCCCGTGCAGGGCCACCCCCAGCAGGACCGGACCCGGCCGATCCCATGCACACAACCCAAACCGCACCACGGCAAATCCCAGCCCCAGGGCCAGCGTCCACTTCAATCGCCATCGCGCCAGTAACCACGCCAACAAAAACAAACTCACCACCTCCGTCACCTGCGCCACCGACATCCACGCGCTCAGCGCCTGAAACCCCAGTGTCCGCAAATGCGGCGGTGTGTAGGGATACAGGGCCGCCAGACTCACGCTGAACAACGCCGCCGTCACAAACACCACCCGATGATCTCGCTCCCGCAACAATTCCGTGGCATCCCAGCCGAGCCGTTCCCTCCACGTCCGCGCCTGCTCCGCGGCGGGGGGCGGCACCCGGGGCAACACCCACGTGTACGCGGCCAGTCCCAGCCACGCCAGGGCACACAGGTAACCCGATCGAACCGACCCGTCCGCGCCTGCCAAACTTACCAGCCAACAACCGCACATCCAGCCCAGGGTCGCCATCGCACGCAACGGGCCGAATGGCCGCCCGGACCCGGCCAGCCGGGCAAAGACGATCGCCGTCGAAAGGCTGAACGTCGGCGCCATGCACAACGCCACCCCCTGAATCAACAACCACACCAGCCCCGTGGGCGCGCCTTGCTCGAGGGCCCATGCGGTCAACCCGATCATCCCCGCCGTCCCCGCGGAGAGTGCGCGAACCACCGCCACCGGGGAGACGTGGCGGTCCGCCACTGCACCGAAGAGGAGCGGCGACACGAATGCCGCCGACGCCGACGCTGCAAACGCATACGGACGCAACTCCCCCTGACCCGCCGCGTCCAACAGAGCGCTCAACGGCACAAACCACATTCCCATGGCCAGGGCATGCACAAAGAACAACCCGGCCAGGGCCCCGTGTGTGTCTCCCCACTGTCTGCCCGCCACCCTTCGAAAAGACTGTGCGGCACCGCAAATGCCAAGCGCAAAGCCGTCCTCCGCCCCGATCGTTGCTTCCCCCGGCGGGTCCGCGCACGGCCCAGCCCGGAGGGCCGCCCCGCAAAAGCGCCTGGTGACTGCGCACTCCCCGCCCTCGAAACGGGCAACAGGAACCTGCGAACCGTGGTTTGCGAAGAGTCGAAATCTTCCGGAAAGCGTCCACGCTCCATCACCCACGGGCTGCCCCAAGTGTCCGTGGTCCTGCCTCCGTGCGGTTCCTGCTGTCCGCTGCCGGCTTCCTTCGCCCCGGTTCCCAGCCATGCGATGATGCGGCACCCTCCTCCAGTCGCGGCCTCGAGCCCTCCCGCTCCCCTGTCGGTGTTCTGAGCTTGTCGACGTCACATTCGCCTGGCCGCGCCTTGAGGAATCCCCCTGCCTCGCGGGGCACTTCGCGGTCCAAAAACGGCCCCTCGATGTCCCCGGTGGTTTTCACCAGCTCGGGACAGGCGGTGACCGTTTTCGAGGCCGCACCACGGGCTGGCCGACACGGCCCCGGAGCTCCTCGATAAACCCCTCCCCGCAAGGTCCCGGACTCGCTGTGCCCGTGCGGAGGTTCCGAACGTGGCGCACTCTCCCCTTCAGCAGTGGGCCAGTTCAAACGGGAAGACCCCGGTCGCGAGGTCAAGTTCAACACCTTCCACCGCCGGCGCCTTTCCCGGTTTCCCGGCACCCCGAAGCTTGAACCATGGCCACCCGACACTTGTCGTCCCGAGTGCAACCCCGGTCGCGGCTGTCATTAGCCAGGCCCCGGCTTGATTCTTGAGTGCCTGGCGGGGCTCCGGCCGTGACGTTTCGCAAGCGGCATCCACCCGTTTTTTCCGGAGTTACCTGCTCCTGCTCCAGTTCCCCTGCGGCTGGGGACTTTTGGCTTCCCGGCCGCCTCGGGGCGTGGTTAGGTCGGGCACGTGACAGGCACGGTGCTCAATGCATTGGCGATCGTGGTGGGCGGCGTGGGGGGATTGCTCTGGCCACGGGGATTGCCTCCCGCCACCCAGGGTTGGCTGAAAATCGTGCTGGCCGTGTTGACCGTGTACTTCGGCCTCCGGCTGACCTGGGCGAGCCTCGGCGGATCGTGGGGGTCGATGCTGCGGCAGGTTCTCTTGGTGATCGTGGCACTCGCACTGGGCCGGATCACCGGCAAGATTCTGCAGTTGCAAACCCTCTCGAATGCCGCGGGCCGGTACGCGCGGCGTCAAATGGAGGCGGCAGAACAGGCGCGGCAGCGATGGACCGAGGGGTTTGCCGTGTGCACGCTGCTCTATTGCGTGGCGCCCCTGGCGTTTTTGGGGCCGGCAGCCGAGGCGGTGGGAAAAGACTCCGTGCCGTTGGTTTTGAAGGCGGTGATGGATGGACTGGCCACGATGAGTTTCGTCCGGGTATGGGGGCCCGGCGTGATGTTGTCCGCGCTGCCGGTCCTGGCGTTTCAGGGAACCCAGACGCTGTTGTGGCTGCTGGGGGAACCGTGGCTGATCGCACGGCAGGCGGGCGCAGCCCTCACGGCCACCTGCGGATTGCTGGTTTTTTGTGTGGCGCTGTTGATCCTGGAAGTGCGCCGGATCGAGGTGGCCAGTTACCTGCCGGCGCTGGCGTGGGCGGTGGTGTTGGCGGCCTGGCTGGGTTGGTGAAGGAAGCCGGGGCCCTGCACAAGTCGGGCAAAGGAGCCAAGCTTTCGACATCCTGCATGAATACGGCACGACTCTGGGAAGAAGCGGAAGCGCAGCTGCCCGGGGCACTGGAGTGGCTGCGCCGGATGGTCGAATGCAACAGTTTCTCCGGCAATGCCGAGGGCGTGAACGCCGTCGGGACCTTGACGGCGGCGATGTTCGAGCCGCTGGGATTCCGCGCGGAACGGGTGCGCCCGGCCGAGCCGAATCGCGGCGATCATTGGGTATTGACCCGGCCGGGTCGGGGCGGCCCGCGCGTGGGGTTGGTCTCCCATCTGGACACGGTGTTTCCCCCGGAGGAGGAACAGCGCAACGGCTTCCGATGGTGTCGTGAAGGGGACCGCATCTACGGACCGGGCACCGTGGACAACAAGGGTGGGACCGTGGCCATGTTCCTGATGCTGCAGGTGCTGCGACGCGGGGCACCGGAGTGGTTTGAGCGGGTGGACTGGACCCTGTTGTTCAACGGGGCGGAGGAGGTTTTATCGCCGGACTTCGGACGGCTGGCCCGAGGGCGCCTGGCCGGAGCCGCGGCCGCCCTGGTGTTCGAAGGCGGGCAACGACGCGGAGAGGCGTGGACCCTGGTGACGTCTCGCAAAGGAAGGGCGGTGTTCCGGATTCGGGTCGAGGGCCGGGGTGCGCACGCGGGAACGCGGCCTGAACGCGGTGCCAACGCCGTCGTCCAACTGGCCGAGACGGTGTTACGCGCCGCGAGGGTTACCGATTGGGAACGAAGCCGCTCTGTGAATGTGGGGTGGATCCGCGGCGGCACCGCGGTCAACCGCGTGCCGGAGGAAGCGGAGGCAGAGGTGGAAATGCGAGCCCTCGACCCGGCCGTGTTTGCGGAAGGGAAGGCCGCGTTACTGGCGTTGGCGGGTATCGGAGGGGTCCGGGCCCGCGCCGACGGGCATCCCTGTCGCGTCTGCGTGGATTTGTTGCAGGAAATGCCTCCCTGGCCGGATCAAGAGTCCACGGAGCGACTGTTTCGTTCCTGGGAGACGGCCGGGCACGAACTGGGCTGGGCGGTGGAGCGCGAAACCCGAGGGGGGCTCAGTGATGCCAATTATCTCTGGGATTTGGTGCCGACGCTGGATGGCCTGGGCCCGGTGGGCGACAACGCCCACTGTTCGGAACGCAGTCCGGACGGGAGCAAGGAACCGGAGTACGTGCTGGCGGGCTCGTTCGTTCCGAAGACCGTGCTCAATGCGCTTGCGTTGGTGCGATGGTTGGAGGCGCAGCAGGGCGTGCGACCGGGGCGGGATTGTTGAGCTGCGGGAGGTCTGGCGTTGCCGCGGGCAGAGGCGGGTGAGTTCTGCCGTTGCGCCTTTGGAAAACCGTCAGGGCTGGATCGCAGCCGCGGCCATGGCAGAGTCGGGACCGAAGCCCGCCAGCACGGGATCCAGGTCGGGTGGAGGGGGTGTCCCGATGGGCGCGTCCAGACAGGCGCGGACAACCTGAGCCAGCAGTCCGGGCCGATACGGTTTGGGCAGGAACCAACCATCTTCGAGGCGGAGCCGGTGTCCGGCCAGGGCTCCGCTGTAACCGCTGGTGTAGATGACGCGCAGGTCCGGTTTGCGCCGGCGCAATTCTTCGGCCAATTCCCGTCCATTGATGCCCTGCGGCATCACCACATCGGTGAGCAGGAGGTCCACCCGCCCGCCCACCCGGTCCCAAACGTGCAACGCTTCGACTCCAGTGGCGGCGGCGTGCACGGTGTAGTCGCAGGCCACCAGGAGCTCACAAACCAACTCCCGCAGGTCGGGTTCATCTTCCACGACGAGGATCGTCTCGCGGTGGTGGCCCCGGGGACGGCGCTCGAAGCTGGTGTCGCTGGAGCTGGTCACGGTCCCCGGCGCGGCGGGTAGATACACTTTGAAGGTGCTGCCGGCGCCGGGCTTGCTGGTCACTTCGATCCAGCCCTGGTGTTGTTTGACAATTCCGTACACGGTGGCCAGGCCGAGGCCGGTGCCCTTGCCGGTTTCCTTGGTGGAGAAGAAAGGTTCGAAAATGCGGGCCAGGGTCTGCGCGTCCATGCCGCAGCCGGTGTCGGTGACTTCCAGGCAGACGTAAAGCCCCGGCCGGGGGGCGCCGCGCCGGGCCGCCTCGGCTTCGTCCACCGACAGGGAGGACGTGACCAGACGGAGGCGACCGCCCTGGGGCATGGCGTCGCGTGCATTGACCGCCAGGTTCATGATGACCTGTTCGATCATGCCCAGGTCGGCTTCGACGGCCGGCAGTTGCTCCTCGCAACTCAGTTCCATCAGGATGTCCTCGCCCAAGAGGCGGGAGAGCAACTGGGCGAGGTTGTGGAGGACCTGGTTCAGGTCGAGTCGTTTGACCTGGATGACCTGCTTGCGGCTGAAGAGCAGCAGTTGACGAACGAAGCGGGCGGCGCGGTCGGCCGCGGCGCAGATCTGTTTGACGGAGCGTTCCTCCGGGCTGCCGGCGGGCACGGCCTCCAACAGCAGCTCGGCGTGTCCCTGCACCACGGTAAGCACGTTGTTGATGTCATGCGCCACGCCGGCGGCCAGTTGCCCGATGCATTCCATCTTTTGGGACTGCCGCAGCCGGCTTTCCAGTTCGAGCCGCTCCGTGATGTCATCCAAAGACAGCACCAGTCCATCAATCTGGCCGGAACGGTCCAGCAGCGGGGCGGCATTGAGGGAAAGGACGATCCGGCGCGGGCCCTCGTCCCAGACCCGGCGCAGGTCATGCAGGGGACGGCCGGTCTCCAGGGCGGTTCGGAGGGGCGCCAGGGGCGGGTCCGCCCCGGTGCTTTCGGGATCGTGCAGGGGCCAGTCCAAGACACAGGCGTGACGCAGGGAGCCGTCCGGCCCGCGCAAGCCCAGGATCTGTTCGGCCCGCTGATTGTGGAAGGTGACCTGCCCCCGGCGGTCGGTGACGACGATGCCCACCGGACTGGTTTCCATGATCCGGCTGATGAGGTCGCGGTCGCGACGGAGTCGTTCCTCGGCGCGGCGCCGCTCCAGGGCGTAGCGCAGGACGCGGTCCAGGCCCTCGGCGGTCAGCTCGGATTTCAGCAGATACTCGGCAGCGCCGGCTTGCATGGCGGCCAGGTCCACGGTCGGATCGCCCTGTCCCGTCAGCAGAATCACCGGAGGGCGGGCGGGCAAATGCCGGGTTTCCTCCAGCAAATCCAACCCGGTACGGGCCCCGAGGCGGTAGTCGAGAAGACAGAGATCGTATCGACCCGAGGCCAGGGCCTGCAGCGCCTGATCGTAGTCGGAGATCCAGTGAAGCTGATACTGCCCGGTCAGGCCGGGCCGTCGCAACAAGTCCCGCGTGAGGATGAAATCGTCCTCGTCATCATCCACCAACAGGACCTGGACCGACGGAGCGGTCATGGCGAAGAGTCGTTTTATTCATCCGGCGGCAGCTCCACCACTTCGAACCAGTAGCGGCCCAGGACCCGGACCAGCTCCACCAGCGATTGAAAGGTCACCGGCTTGGTGACGTAGGAGTTCACCCCCAGATCGTAACTGCGCAAGATGTCTTCCTCGGCCTTGGAGGTGGTCAGAACGACGATGGGGATGCGGCGGAGGTGAGGGTCGCTCTTGATCTCGCGCAGGGCTTCGCGACCGTCCTTGCGCGGCATGTTCAGGTCCAACAGGATCAGCCCCGGCAGGGGCGCGCCATTCAGGGCGGCATAGCGGCCGCGGCGGTGGAGATAGTCGAGCAGTTCCTCCCCGTCTTCGACAGTGTGGAATTCGTTGGCCAGCCGGCTCTCCCGAAAGGCTTCCCGCGTCAGTTCGCGATCGTCGGGATCGTCGTCGGCCATGAGGATGGTGATGGGACGTTCCTTGCCTTTCATGGTTGATGCACTTTGGGTTGGTGAACGGGCAGGGTTACAATAAACGTGGCACCCTGCCCGGGTTGACTGCGGGCGGTGATGTCCCCACCGTGCCGCTGGACAATCTTCCGTGCGATGGCCAGGCCAATGCCGCTGCCCTCGTACTGACCGCGGCCGTGGAGACGCTGAAACACGTTGAAGATGCGGTCGAGGTACTTTTCGTCGAAGCCGATGCCGTTGTCCCGCACGAAGAAACGACAAAGGGGTTCCGGGGCGGATTCCGGCCCCCGGTCCGGGCGCGGTCCGTGGAGCGGCTCGGCCCACACCCGGACACGCGGGGGCTCCTCGGGTTTGCGGAACTTGAGGGCGTTCCCCAGCAGGTTTTGGAAGAGCTGACGCATTTGGAGCGGGTCGGCTTCGATCACCGGCAGATCGCCAATCTCGATGGAGCCCCCGGTCTGCTCGAGACGCGCCTCCAGATCGGCCACCACTTCACGCACCACCTCGCCGATGTCCACGGGCTCGAATTCGCGGGCCCGGGTGGTGACGCGGGAGAAGGTCAACAGGTCGTTGATGAGGGTTTGCATGCGCTGGGCCGCCCGACGCATGCGTTCGAGATAGTCCCGGCCCTCGGGGGGCAAACCCTCGGCGAACCGCTCGCACAAACGCTCGCTGAAGACGATGATCTTGCGCAGCGGCTCCTGCAAATCGTGGGAAGCCACGTAGGCGAAATCCTGCAGCTCGCGGTTGCTTCGCTCGAGCTGGGCGGCAAAGGCACGCAACTTTTCGTCCGCCAGTTTGCGCTCGGTAATGTCCAGGCCGATCCCCGCCAACCCGACGATCCGGCCGGACACATCCCGCAGCGGTACCTTCGACGTCAACAACCAGCCGCTGGTGCCGTCGGGCCGGGTGATGCGTTCCTCGCGATTGAGCACCGGCACGCCCGTGGTCAAGACCTGCATGTCGTCGGCATAGAACGCCTCGGCCTGCTCCCGCGGGAAAAACTCGAAATCCGTTCGCCCCAACGCCTCCGCTTCGCTGCGCACGCCCAGGTTCCGCTGATCCACCGGGTTCACCAGGGTTTTGCGCGTGGCAGTGTCCTTCAGATAAATGGCCACCGGGAGATGGTCCACCAGGGTGCGCAGGATGGCCCGTTCGTTGGCCAGCCGCTCCTCCCACTGGCGCCGCTCCGTCACATCCACCAGCGTGCCCACCAGCACCTCGCCGCCGGCATCCGGAATGCGGCGCACATGGATCTCGACGTGGACCGGGGAGGCGTCACCGGGCCCGGCCAGGCGAACCTCGCAACTGGCATGCGTCGCCGGCCCCTGCCGGGCGGCTTGTACGGTCTGCTGAAACGCGGGACGATCGGCCGGGCTGACCAGCTCCGCCAGATCTGTCAATCCCTGGAGACGGTCCCGGGGCTGGCGGCACATCCGGCTGAGTGCCTCGTTGGCGTAGCCTACCCGACCGTTTTTCCAAAGAAACATCCCCACCGGAGCGTGGTCGGCCAGCACTGCAAACAAGTTTCCATGGCTGGCCGCCGGCGCTTCCGCCCCACCCGCACACGATTCCACTGCCCGGTCGGACGGATCGACTCCGCCAGCCGGGCCCGAGTCGGCGGGCGCGGGATCGCCGACCGCCGGCTTCGGACTTTCGCCGCTCAAGCTTCGCTCCATCGTTGCTTCCATGCGGAGACGCAATTCAGCCGCCTCCCTCTCCCACAAGGGGATGGGGAGCCGCCAACGAGGCAGAAGCAGCATGCATGCCAGAAGGCTGGCGGAGCTCGCTAACAAGCTGTCCGGGCGGGGACCGCAACCCTTGGGGGTGCACAGGCCACTGCGCCACAATTAGTCCTGCTCATGCCTTGCCCAGAAAAAGGACAGCCCGCAGCCCTCGCCGACGCGCCTGCAACCAGCAGGCAAACGGCTCCCGGCAAGAACCTCCTACTTGGCTCCGCCGGCCTGAATGGAGGGCATGGGGCACCGCCCGCACAATCTCCGCTCCCTCGGTTGCCCCACGGACCCCGGCCCTCCCGGTTCGGTCCAGCGCCGGCTCTGGAATCCGAGCACCCGAGCGGGTTTGTTGATGCAGAAGGGCAGTTCTTGGAGAAAAATATCCGCCAACTTCTAATCACCGAACGAGTGCGAAGCCGGCGTGCCGGCCGCGATTCACGGCACCCGCAGGCGGAAGAAACTCGCGGGGAACTCAGGCGGTAGGGTCACCGTGTAACGGTCGCCCAAGAGGCTCGCGGCATTGGTCACCGGCGCCCAAATCGGTGAGGACAGTTGCGGAGTCCATTCCAGCGCGCAGTCGGCCCAGTTCGTGGACCAGGCCAATTCGAGGAGGTCCGGGGCTACACGCCGCACCGTCAGCCGCGGCGCCGGCTCAGGGAATAGCGTCAGGAACACGCCTGAATCCGAGGTCCATGTGACGCCCGGCGGACACTCCACCGCCAGGAGCTGGACGCTACCGCCAAAATCGGAGACTCCATCCGCGCTCTGTCCCCGGGGGGTCCAACTCGCCGCCGAGGCCCATGCCTCCAGGCGGGCCGCAAACGAAACCTGGCGCGTGCGCGGAAGAGGGTAGTTATCGCCGGGCATCGCCAACCAGGTGCTCACGGCAAAAGCCTCGGATACGGTGCGCGGCGATTGCTCTGGAACCACCGAGACGTTGTAAGCCCAGCGGCAATCGGAGCCGGGCGGACTCCCCGCACCTTGAAAAACCACCAGCGCATATTGACTGGCATAGCTATAATTGATCCCTGCGCGTCCCACTGCCGCCAGGTTGCCGGTCAAGCGTCCCCGCAGAGTGGCCACAATGCCGCTGGGGTAGGATCCTGCGGGAATGGTAAAACGGAGCCTGTCCCAACACTCCACCAAGGCGTATCCCCCCGCCCCTGCCGGGTTCACGAAATCCACAGGTGGCTTGTACCCGCGGACATATGTCCCCATGCGGCCGCTCGCCAGGTCGGCATGATACCGCGCCACGGACAACTCCCCGTTTGGCCCCAGGTACTCCATCCTGTCGCCCCAAGCGGTCAAATTGGTCGAGGTCCAGCGCCGGAGGCTCGCCCCGAGCTCCACAATCCCGCTGATGCCGAATTCTGCCGCCCGGCCGGGCCAGGAACCACCGCTCCCCAACAGAAGAAACGCCGCGCTCAGCCACGCCCAGAGTCGCCCTGGACCCCGGGCGTTCCCGGCAGACCTGAGGAACGGAGGGGCTGTAGAGCTGGGGTTTGGGGAGGTCGGACGGAGTTCTTGGAGCTGATTCATAAGAAGAATGATGATTCAGAGTCCACGTCTGTTGTGATGCTAATGCAGCTAATGCCTGCCTACGCCGTCCATCCCAGCTTGTCAAGGCCTTGCCCGTCCTGCCTCGGGCCCCGCGCTAAAAAACTTCACCCGCGTTTTCAAAACAGTGCCTGCAATTCGACCAGTGCCAACGTGCGCCAAGGTGTCGGGTGGGGAAGTTGTGTGCATCGTTCCTCTGGCCGGGAACCTCGAGGTCTCATGAACCTCCAACGGTAACGCCCTCTGCTGCGGCTGCTGTATGATCGCCTGAACTGCCAAGAATCTTTGGGATCGTTCCTCCTGGCCGATGAACCAACTTCTTTCAGCTGTGCTGGATGCGCCCGAATGTCATCGGTTTCACTGGCAACTCGTCGCCTACGCTCGCAGCCGGCCTTCGGAGGTGCGTGGGAACAGGGCCACGTTTCTCCGGAGCACCTGCGCGCGTCGTTGGTATGGAAGGCCAGCATTGCGCGGGAGACCGTCTTTCCACATCCGGGAAAGCCGCCCGATGTCAGTTCGCGCGCTTCCGCAATATCGTCCGCAAATCAATTGTTCGACCCATGGCAGCCAACCGCCCCACATTGCCGCTTGCCCCTGTCTGCATGGCTTGCTCACCGGCCAGGCTGCAAACTCATGAAAGGGTCTCTTGGACTCCGCCCCTACCGGAGCAGCCGGACTTTGCGAATCGGATCTTCGTGGGGTCAGTGCAATCGTGCCCGGCCCTGTGCAAGGGCTCGGACGTCCAAGAGATTGCGCTGCCCAAGGTTCCGGGAATGGGTTCCCGTGGCACTGCGTCGCTACTGCGGATGCAGGAGTTCTTGCGCTCCGAGAAGGCACGAGCCGGTTCCGCTGGCCTGTGGATCCGGCGTGTAATAGCGGGCAACTTCCGGCAAGCCGGCGCCTGGCATGGCTCCTGCCCGAAAAGGTTACGCTGATGACGATGGTCCTTTTTCGCCACGGGCTGCACCGCAAGATCCGCCCGGATCGCAGCCCGTTTCCCCACAGCCGGTTGATGTACCATCAAGGAGATCGGGCGTCGGCGGTTGGCCGCGGTTTTGCGCGAAGGGTGCGCCCGCGCCCTTCAGGGGAAGGCGAGCGACTTGGAGCCGTTTGCGGCTTTGGCTTTCCCCTCTGCGGCACGCAGAGCCGCGGTGCCGCACCGGTCCCGCGGGCACGCGGATGTGCTTGGCGGCCCCGCGGTCTCCGGGGCATTCCTGAATTTCGACGCCCGGTCAACCCGGTTTTTGACCCAGCCGAAGACCCGGGCTTGCGGTGCGCACACCCGCGTCGTGCGGAGCCATTTTGGAATTCCACCGCCGCCGGCAGGCTCTGGCGATGCCCGCAGACCCGCCGTGCTCGGACACTCGAAGAGGGCTGGGGCCCCCATCGGGGTGGGAGCATCGTGCCGGAGTGCGCGCACGGCATTCGCGTGGCGTCGCAGGTCGCGGTTCTGCATCACCATCGCAAAGATTTACAGGGCTCAATAGAAGGTTTGACGATCGTTCCTTCTGCACCTAGTTTTCCGTCCGCTGTGTGGGTGGTTGCTGCCCGGGTTCCTGTGGGTGATCCGACGTGGGCATGAAAACACTGGCTCATTTCTTTACGTCGTCCGTGGGGCGAAAGTTCCTGATGGCCGGCAGCGGCGGGTTGTTGTTCCTGTTCGTCGTGGGCCATCTGTTGGGGAATCTGCAGATTTTTTTGCCCCCGGAAAACATCAATGCGTACGCGAAGTACCTGCAAACGCACCCGGCGTTGCTGTGGCCGGTGCGGCTGGCGCTGTTGGCCCTGCTGGGGATCCACGTGTGGGCCGCGGCCACGTTGACCCGGGAGAACCGCGCCGCGCGGCCGGTGGGGTACTGGGGCCGGCCCGCCCCGTACGGTGCCACGCTGAGTTCGCGGACCATGATGGTGAGCGGCCTGGCCCTGGGAGCGTTTGTGATCTACCACCTGCTGCACTACACCGTGGTGGTGGAGGGCATCAGTGGCGCGCAGGTTTCTCTACGGGCGCTGAAGGCCCAGCATGATGTGTACGCCATGATGGTGGCCGGGTTCAGTGTCTGGTACGTGTCGCTTTTTTACATTCTGGGGGTGGGAGCCCTCTGCATGCACCTGGGACACGGTTTGGGGGCCATGTTTCAATCCCTGGGCTGGAAGAACGCCACCTACGGCCCCTGCCTGGACCGGGCTGCCCGGGTGGTGGCGCTGCTGATTTTTCTGGGATACGCCTCGATCCCGGTGGCCGTGCTCTGCGGACACGGGCAAAATTACCTCCAGCAGGTGGTGCAACGGGTCGGGGCCGCGTCGGTGCCCGCCCCGTCCAAATAGAATCAGACAGCCATGGCCACGCTCAACGCTCACATTCCGTCGGGTCCGCTGGCAATGAAATGGACGCGACACCGGAACGAGTCGCGTTTGATCAGCCCCGCCAACAAGCGCAAGTACAAGGTCATCGTCGTGGGGGCCGGGCTGGCCGGCGCTTCAGCGGCTGCGGCCCTGGCCGAGCTGGGGTATGAGGTGCACAACTTCGTTTATCATGACTCGCCGCGGCGGGCGCACTCCGTGGCGGCGCAGGGCGGCATCAACGCGGCCAAGAATTACCAGAACGACGGCGACTCGGTGTGGCGCCTGTTCTACGACACGATCAAGGGAGGCGACTTTCGCGCGCGCGAGGCCAATGTGTACCGGCTGGCGGAGGTGTCGGTCCAGATCATCGACCATTGCGTGGCGCTGGGCGTTCCGTTCGCCCGCGAGTACGGGGGGTTGCTGGACAACCGGTCCTTCGGAGGCGCCCAGGTTTCGCGCACCTTTTACGCCCGGGGTCAGACCGGTCAGCAACTGCTGCTGGGGGCGTACTCCGCCCTCTGTCGCATGATCGCCGCGGGGGCGGTCAAATCCTACACCCATTGCGAGATGGTGGACCTGGTCGTCGTGGACGGGCACGCCAAGGGCATCATCGTGCGGGACCTCCGAACGGGCCGGATCAGCCGCCACAACGCCGATGCCGTCGTGCTGGCCACCGGCGGATATGCCAACGTTTATTACCTCTCGACCAACGCACTGAACTCCAACGCCACGGCGATCTGGCGCGCCTACAAGCGCGGGGCCTGCTTCGCCAATCCGTGCTTCACTCAAATCCACCCCACCTGCATCCCCGTCAGCGGCACCTACCAGTCCAAACTCACCTTGATGAGTGAGTCCCTGCGCAACGATGGTCGGATCTGGGTGCCCAAACGGCGCGAGGACTGCAGCAAGCCGCCGAACGAGATCCCGGAAAGCGACCGCGACTATTACCTGGAACGGATGTATCCGGCCTACGGGAACCTTTGTCCACGCGACATAGCCAGTCGCGCCGCCAAGAAAGTGTGTGACGAGGGGCGCGGCGTGGGGCCGGGAGGCCGGGGGGTGTACCTGGACTTTTCCGATGCCATCAAGCGGCTGGGCGTCGCCAAAGTGCGGGAGCGTTACGGGAACCTGTTCGACATGTACCGCGAAATCACGGGCGAAGACGCCTACCAGGTGCCCATGCGCATTTACCCGGCCGTGCATTACACCATGGGCGGTCTGTGGGTGGATTACAATCTCATGAGCAATCTGCCCGGGCTGTTCGTGATTGGCGAGGCCAACTTTTCGGATCACGGCGCCAACCGGCTCGGGGCCAGCGCGCTCATGCAGGGGCTGGCCGACGGGTTTTTCATCCTGCCCGCCACCATCGCCAACTACCTGGCCACGGTGAACCCGGCGCAGCGGCCGTCCACGGATCATCCCGCCTTCGCCGAAGCCGAGGCCGAGGTCACCACCCGCCTGCGCCGGCTGCTGGGGTGCCGCGGCAAACGGACGCCCACCGAGTTTCACCGCGAGCTGGGCCAGCTGATGTGGGACTACTGCGGCATGTCCCGCAACCGGGCCGGCCTGGAACTGGCCCTGCGGCGCATCCCCGAATTGCGCGAGGAGTTCTGGCACAACGTCAACGTACCGGGCGAGGCCACCACCTTGAACCAGGCCCTGGAAAAGGCGAATCGCGTGGCCGACTTCCTCGAGCTGGCCGAGCTCATGTGCCTGGACGCCCTCCACCGCGAGGAAAGCTGCGGCGGTCATTTCCGGGAGGAACACCAGCTGCCCGATGGGGAAGCCAAACGCGACGATGAACACTTTGCCTATGTAGCCGCCTGGGAATACGCGGGGCCGGACCGGGCGCCCGTGCTCAACCGGGAGCCGCTCGTGTACGAGGAGGTCCGGATGACCACCCGCAGTTACAAGTGAATCTTCCGGCCCACCCCCAGGATCCTGTTCGGAAACCGGTGCCATGAAAGTTACGCTGAAAGTCTGGCGACAGAAAGACGCCCAGAGCCCCGGCCGGTTCGTCACGTACGTCACGCCGGAGCTCAATCCCAACATGTCCTTCCTTGAAATGCTGGACGTGGTCAACGAGGACCTCATCCGGCGCGGGGAGGAACCCATCGCCTTTGACCACGACTGTCGCGAGGGCATCTGCGGAACCTGCTCGCTGGTCATCAACGGCAAGCCGCATGGACCGCACCGCGGCGTCACCACCTGCCAGACCTACATGCGCAGTTTCAAGGACGGGGACACGATCGTCATCGAACCCTTCCGCGCGCGGGCCTTTCCGGTGATCAAAGACCTCATCGTGGACCGCAGCGCCCTCGACCGCATCATGTGGGCGGGCGGCTTCATCAGCGTGCGCACCGGCAGCGCCCCCGACGCCAATACCATCCCCGTTCCCAAGGATGTCGCCGAACGCGCCATGGACGCCGCCCAGTGCATCGGCTGCGGCGCCTGTGTGGCGGCCTGCAAAAACGCCAGTGCCATGCTCTTTGTGGCGGCAAAGATTTCGCACCTGGGCCTGCTCCCGCAGGGTCAGCCCGAGCGCTACCGGCGCGCCCGCGCCATGATCGAGCAGATGGACCGCGAAGGCTTCGGGGCCTGCACCGTCACGGGCTCTTGCGAAGCCGTCTGTCCCAAGGGCGTCAGCCTTGAATTCATCGCCCGGATGAACCGCGACTATGCCGTCGCCCTGCTCAAGGGCGATCCCATCCAACGTGCCGCGGCCGCCATTTGAAACCCTCTTCGTCTCCAGCCCCGGTCCCTCCGAATTCGGCCGGTAATCCGGTACCGCCCAGACGGCCGTGGCCCCTCCGTCCGTTGGTGGCCGTCATCGCAGTGGCGCCTCTGCCGGGTTCCCCGCGGCATTGCGATCCCCCATCCCTCATCCTCAGCCGAGCGGTCGCCGACGCCGAGACATTCCGGGACCTTGGCGTGGACGCGCTGCTTTTGGAGAACAGTTATGACCTTCCGTACGTCAAACCGCCTTTGCCCCGCACGGCGGTCTTGTTGATGACCGAGATTGCCCGCGAGGTCCGGGCCCGGTTCGAGGGCCCCATTGGAATTCAGTTGCTCGAAGCCGCGAATGAAGACGCTCTGGAGGTGGCCGCGGCGGCCGACCTCGATTTCCTGCGCGTCGAGGGCTATGTATTCGCCCACATCGGCGGGGCCGGACTCATCGAGGGCTGTGCCGGGCGGCTGCTCCGGCGCCGGCGGGACCTGGGCGTGGACCATATCCGCGTGTTTGCCGACCTGAAAAAGAAGCACTGCTCCCACGCTTTGACGGCGGATTTGAGCATCGTGGACGAGCTGAAACAGGCGGAGTTTTTCCTCGTGGACGGGGTGGTGGTGACGGGCCCCCGCACGGGAGAACCCCCGGCCGTGGGCGAGCTCGAACGCGTCCGGCGCCACGCGTCCGTGCCCGTCTGGATCGGCTCGGGCATCACCCCGGAAAACCTTCCTCGTTATTTCGCCCGTGCCGACGGTTTTATTGTGGGGTCCGCCTTCCGGCAAGAGGGTCGATTTCTCGGCCGTGTGGACCTGCAGCGGGTGGAAGGCTTCATGAGGGTCTGGAAGCGTTGCTGGCAGACCTCTCCCATCCGGCGCGAAGATCCGATCCTCTGATCTGCAGGCCCGCCCTGGTGCCGACCCTGCGGATCCTGGCATGCAGGGTGGCGAGGCGGCTCACCAGTATCGCTCCGTATGAATCTGACCGGGCGCGTCCTTGTGGTGTTCCCGAAAGCCTTCTCCCTCCAGCAGCCGCACCATGTCCTCGATCATTTGCGGATTGCCGCAAAGGAATACGTGCGTGTGTGCCGGTTCCGGCGGAAATCCCCAGGCCCGGGCGATCAATCCCGCCCGCCAGATGTCTTGCACGTGTCCCACGGCGCCGCTCCAGGGAGGCACCGCCCCTTGCGGTCGGGACACCACGGGCAGATAAGTCAGGTGCGGATGCCGTCGAGCCAAATCTTCCAATTCGTTGCGATAGCCAAGGTCGGACGGGTATCGGGCCCCGTGGATCACTGCCGTGCGCCGGTGTGCACTCTCGGCCAGGTGGGTCCGCAACATGCTCATGTACGGTGCCAGGCCCGTGCCGGTGGCCACCAGGACCAGGTGCGCATCCGCGGGCACGTGTCGAAGCGTGAACATTCCGCTGAACCGGGGGCCCAACCAGAGTCGGTCACCCACGTGCAGCCGGAACAGACGCGGGGTGAGCGCGCCTGTCCGCACCAGCGCCAGATAGAATTCCAGATACTCGTGCTGTCGCGAGGACGAAGCGATGGAGTAGGCCCGCCGGATCAACTGGTGGGGCGGCGGTGGCGGGTTCTCCGGTTCGGCTTCCGGCACCCGCGGGGCCGCTCCCGGCAGGCCGAGCACGGCGAACTGCCCGGGCTCAAACGGGGGCAGGGCCCAGCCCTCCGGCGCCACGCGCAGGATGATCAATCCCGGCGCCACTTCCTGCCGTGCCAAGACTCGAGCATTCAATTCCATGATTGCGACGCGCTTTGAATGCGCGGGCAATGTAGCGCAGGAGCTCCGACGGGAAAGCGAATTTCCCGCGCGACGCCGGCTCTGAACAACGCGGCCCGTGGAGCGGGTGCGGAGCGGGTCCCGGGGACGAATCCACACTCCGAAGTGCACATCGAGAGATCCCCGACCTGCCCCGCCCGGCGCCGGACTTCGTGGCGCGACTGTGTGTCCGGGCCGGCCACCCGCAACGTTGCGGATCGTTCCCCGCGCACGGGCGTGGATTGCGGCCGCTTGCTCCGCACCTGGTGCGGGGTCGGGCCCTTGACACGTTGGGCGGCTTCCCTCATAAATTGGGCTCATGGTCCGCATGAGAACGGTGCCCTTCGGCGGCCACCCTGGCGCTGCGTGGATGGCCGCGCTTCGGGCCCTGGGACTCCTCGGCTGGATGGCCGCGGGCAGCGGCGGGCTTCTCGAGGCCCGCGATTTTCGCGTCAATCAAATTCCCAATGGCCACGTCTTCATGTGCGCCAACTGTCACATCAATCCGGCGGGCGGCGGCGCGCGCAATGCGTTCGGGAACCGGGTCTTCCAACTGGTGGGCACTTCGAGCCGGCCTTTCTGGACCCCGGCCCTGGCCGCAGAGGATTCCGACGGCGACTCGTACTGCAACGGCGAGGAATTGGGAGATCCGGACGGCGACGGCGTGCCCATCCCGGGCGCACCGGTAACCAATCCGGGGGTCAGCACGAGCCGGCCGGCCAATGCCCAGCCGATGCTTGCGGGGGTCTCTTCCACCACGGCGGTGTGGGGCCTGCCCTTCAACGCCACGGCCACGGCCTCCGATCCCAACGCCTGCCAGCGATTGACCATCAGCAAAGTGGAGGGTCCTGCGTGGCTGGCAGTCAGCACCAACGGCGTCCTCAGCGGAATCCCTCCCGAAAGTGCCTCCGGAACGAACACCGTCGTCCTGCGGGTTACCGACAACGGGTCCCCGCCCCAATCTGCGCAATTGAGTGTCCAGCTGCTGGTGGTGGCCCGGTACGGCGGCTGGCAGGCCCAATACTTCTCCCTTCCCCAAGAAGCCGCCCTCGCGGCACCGGAGACCGATCCGGATGGCGACGGGTTGAGCAATGCGGCCGAGTACGCCCTCCGGACTCATCCGCGCCAGCCCAACGCGCCGCCCTGGGAGCCGCCGATCCTCGATGCCCAGGGCCGGCTCACCCTGAGCGTGCCCCTGCGCGACGACGATCCCACTTTGAGCGCCAGGCTCGAACTCAGCGGCAGTCTCTCGTTCCAGCAAACCAGCCTGGCCGACACCACTGTGACCGATCCAAACCCGGGCGACGGCCGCAAACTCTGGCACTTCACCGATCCGGTCCCGCGCACCAACGCAGCCGCGCGCTTCGGTCGGCTCCGCGTGTTGTTTGAGCCGTAACCCCGACCGGGCACAGTTCACACCGCGGCGCCCTCAGCATCTCCGAGCGCATGGCCCGGGTTCTCGGATCGACGAGCGTCGCACTGAACGTGCGGTGGCTCAGGTGTGGTTTCCCCACGGGCTTTGGGCGGAATCGGACTTGCGATCCCCGGCCTGCGAGAAGGCCAGGGAGACCGGCGGGCGAATTCCGGCAGAGCCGGCAGCAGAGCGGGAGTCATGCCTGAGGGGCTGCTGTTTGCCCGGCCCAGCCCGGAGGCAGATACGGCAGCCAAAGGCGGCGCTTTGGCCGGTCGGATCACCTTGGCAGCAGGTGCATGGCGGCACCTCCAGTGCGGCTCATGACTGCCCCATCCGGGGTGGGAAACTCACCAGCCCGGGGCCCGCCTTGCGCAACGAGACTGCACCCGCAACGGACGAACGGGTGCGCCTTCGGGACGTTGCGTGTTCGCCCCACCGGGGCGGGATTCATCAGCCCACGGCACGCCCTGCGTAGCCGAATGGTCGCCATGGACCCCGCCCTGAAGGCACGGGATTCGGTCTGGGCTCACCGGTCCCCGGGAGGAGCGTCCTCGAGTGGCGCCCTTTCAGAGCGCGGCCCGTTTTGGGCTCCGCAGTGCCCGGGGCGTTGCCCCGGGCTATTGAATTGATGCGCCTTCGACGCGCCGGATTGGTGCCCCATCGGGGCGGGAGTTCGTCAGCCCAGGGCGCGCCCTGGGTAACCGGGTGTCCCATTTCAACCCGCCCTGCGAGGGCGGAATTCGATGGGGCACGTCCAGCCTCCCGCGATGGGAGGCCTCGAATTGCGCCCTTTCAGGGCGTTGTGGGTTCTGGCGGGCCGAATTCCCGGGGCGTTGCCCCGGGCTGGCGAGTTCAATGCGCCTTCAGCGCGTGGATAGGGCCGTGGGATCCGTAGACAGCGGAACGCGCATTCTCGTTTCTTGAAGCCCGGATCCAGGGAAATGCCGTTTTCCCTAGGTTCTCGCGCCGGGCAACGCCCCAGATTCCGTCCCTAGTTGGCAGCTATAAACCTGAAATGCGCCGCCGCCCCGGGCGTCCCGAAGTTTTTCGTGGTCGCAGGGAGACTTTTTGGTAGTTTCTTCCCCCAAGACGAAGTCTTGGAACCCATGAGCTTTTTCGATCAATTGAAGTTCGACAGCAATGGATTGATCCCGGCCATCATTCAGGACGCGGCCACCGGACGGGTGCTGATGATGGCGTGGATGAACCGGGCCTCGCTGGAAAAGACCATTGAAACGGGGCTGACGCATTTTTGGAGTCGGTCCCGGCAGAAGTTCTGGATGAAAGGAGAGACCAGCGGTCACGTGCAGCGGGTGAAGGACATTGCGTTCGATTGCGACGGCGACACACTGCTCATCCAGGTGGAGCAGGTGGGCGCCGCCTGCCACGAGGGTTACCGGTCCTGCTTTTTCCGGTCCATGACGGGGCGAGGGGAAGGTTTCCGGATTACCGAGCCGCAGCTGGAATCGCCGGAGCAGATCTACGGCTCGAAACGGTAGGCCGGGGTGGCGGGCAGGGTCGGAACCGGGCCGAGCCTGCCTGGCGGGCAATCCAAGGCACCGATGGAGGAGTACGTTTCGCTGGGCAGTCGGGGATATCTGATGATGCTGGCGCTGTTGGTGCTGGCGCGCGGAGCCGATTTCCTGAGCACGTGGGTGGCCACGCCGAATCTGGTGCTCGAAGGCAATCCGATCGCCAAGCGCCTGGGCTGGCGGTGGGGATTGGCGGTCAACGCGCTGGTCTGTGTGCTCCTGGCCCAGTGGCCGTTGGCCGCGATCGTGGTCGCCACGGCCAGCGTCATGGTGGCCGCCCGGAATTTCCAGTCGGCCTGGCTCATGCGTTCGCTGGGGGAGCATAATTACCGGGACTGGCACGTGGAACGGGTGCAGGAGACGCGCATTTCGGTGTATTTGTTGTGCCTGGCCGGGAACACGCTGCTGACGGCGGCGGTGGGAGGGGCCATCATGCTGTTCAGCGAGGGCAAGCTGGTGCTCCTGGCCATCGGCATGGGGATCGTGGCCTACGCTGCGGCGGTGGCTTTTTACACCCTGCTGGGCATTTATCGTCTGCGGCGCAGCGGCCGACTTCACGCTCCCGACCACCATGCACGTTTTTCCTGATCGAGAGACGTTTCGGCAGCTCGCCGCCGGTGGGAACCTGATTCCGGTGGCGTGCCGTCTGCTGGCCGACATCGAGACGCCTCTTTCGGCCTATCGCAAACTGCGGGGCCAGGGCGAATCGTTTTTGTTCGAATCGGTGGAAGGGGGCGAACACCTCGGGCGGTTTTCCTTCGTGGGCACCAACCCGCGCACGATCATTCGGCAGGACGGGGCATGGGTAGAGGTTCGGGAGGCCGGACGTGTCACGGAGCGGTTCGAGGTGGTGGGGGCGCGCGGAGTTCCCGGGCCGGGTCAGGTGCGGGACGGTTTGGAAGTGGTCGAGCATGTGCTTGGCCGATATCGTCCCGTGCCGGTCCCGGGGCTCCCGCGGTTTACCGGCGGGGCGGTGGGCTATCTCGGCTACGAGTTTATTCATGACATCGAGCCGGTGGTGCCCCGGCCGCCCCGGGACGAGCTGGGGACGCCCACGCTCTACTTTTTCGTGGCGGATCAGTTGCTGGTGTTCGACCGCGTGGCGCAGACCTTGACGGTGGTGGTCAACGCGTGGGTGGAAGAACCGGACCGGGCGGACGCGGCTTACGACGAGGCGTGCAGCGAATTGGAGCGTCTGCTGGCTTTGCTGGAACAGCCCAGCGATCATGTCCCGGCGCTGTTGCCGGGCGCGGTGCCTCCGGTGGCGTTCACATCCAACATGGCGCGGGAGACCTTCCTGGCGCATGTGCGCAAGGCCAAGGAATACATCACAGCCGGGGACATCATTCAGGTGGTGGGTTCTCAACGGTTTTCGGCCCCGGTGCGCGCCTCGGCTCTCGATGTGTACCGCGCCATCCGGTCGGTGAACCCTTCTCCCTATCTGTTCCTCTTGGAACTCGAGGGGTTGGCGTTGGTGGGGGCCTCTCCGGAAATCCATGTGCGCTGTGAAGACCGGCAGGTGGAAATCCGTCCCATCGCGGGTACGCGGCGCCGGGGCCGTACGCCGGAGGAGGATCGCGCCCTCGAAGCCGAGTTGCTCTCCGATCCCAAAGAGCGGGCCGAACATGTCATGCTGGTGGATCTGGCGCGCAACGATTTGGGGCGGGTTTGTGACTTCGGCACCGTGCGGGTGCGGGACCTGATGATCATCGAACGCTACAGCCACGTGATGCACATCGTTTCCTCGGTGGAGGGGCGCCTGGCCGCGGATCGGACGCCCTTCGACCTGATGCGCGCGACGTTCCCGGCGGGCACGGTCAGCGGGGCGCCCAAGATCCGGGCCATGCAGATCATCTCGGAACTGGAGGCCACCACGCGGGGGCCGTACGCCGGCTGCGTGGGCTATTTCGGATTCAACGGCAACCTGGACACCTGCATCACCATTCGCACGGCGCTGCTCAAGGACGGCAGGGCGTACGTGCAAGCCGGCGGTGGCTGGGTGCATGATTCAGAACCGGAAGCCGAGTTGCAGGAGACCGTCAACAAAGCTTCCGCCATGTTTCAGGCCATTGCCCTGGCCGAGCATTTCGCCCGGGGCTGTCAACATGGATAGGAACCCGCCCCGGCCGGCCGGGATCTTCCCGGGTTGGCATGCCCGTCTTTTACGAGTGTCAGCGTTGTACTGCGTGTTGTCGCTGGCCCGGCCAGGTCCGGGTGACTGAGGTAGAGATCCGGCGTCTGGCTGAGTTTCTGGGGCTGGACGAGTTCACCTTTATTCAGCGGTATTGCCGGCTGGCGGCGGACCGGCGCGGCCTGGTGCTGGAAGAAAAGCCGGATGGATCGTGCGTGTTCCTGGAGGGCCGGGATTGTCGGGTGCAGCCGGTCAAGCCGCAGCAGTGTCGCGACTTTCCCAACTGGTGGCGTTTCCCCGGTTTCGAAGCGCAGTGCCGGGCCCGGCCGCGCCCTCTGGATGCGGAGACGTACCTACGGGCCGTCGCCGAGGCCACGGGGCGCAGTCTGGAGGAGGTCAAACAGCGGTTCAGCGATCCGGCCCGGGCACGGTGATCGGCCCGCACGTCACAGTTCCCGCCAGGAATTGACGATGAAGCCCCGGCTCGGGCCGATGCGCCGCAGGTGCTCGTCGTAGTGGAAATTGAAATGCCCGTTCATCTTGACCGTGCGGGTCACCGAGGCGCCGACAAAGTCGTAGGTGTCGTTTCCACCGCCACCCAGGGTGAAATCTGCGTCGGGCGCGTAAATGGCCCCGGTGAACGAGGCGTTACCGCCAAGGCTGAGCGTGGTGTTCCGCGGGGTGCCAAAATACAGGAAGTTGATGGCCTGCCCGCTTTCATTGACCACGCCCTGTCCCTTGATGGAGAAGGTGGGTGCATCCACGTACAGAATCAGCCGGGCGCCGGGGGCCAGGTAGATGCGATCGTTGTTCCCGCTCAGTTTGGTGCTTCCGCGCAGGACCACGGTGGCCTGTACATTGGATCCGACGTACAGGCTGCCGGCCAGTCCACCGTCCCGGTAATACGTGCCGCTCATGAGCACAAAGTGACTGTAGGGCACTCCGTCTATCTCAACGTTGGACACCGTCGGCAGATACCACATGGATCCCGAAGGCACGCGCACGGGTGGGAAGACCACATTGAAGTCGTTGTTGGTGCCCCCGGAAACGTAACCGTTGGGTCCGATCCGCACGGTGCCGTTGGGGCCGGTCATGGCCTTTCCGTTGATTTTGGCGTTGCCGACGTTGATGGAGTTGATGAGGCCGGCGTTGGTGGCCACGTCGCCGTTCTTCTTGCGCTTGAGCGGGTTGTTCATGGGGTACCGGCCGTTGTCGCTGAAGTTGGGGTCGCCCGAATCGAAGCTGTCGGTGGTCACGTTGTTGCCCGCCAGGTCGATTTGGCCCTCCGCCGCCATGGCCACGGCGAACAGGGGGTCGCTGCGCGTGCGTACCTGGACGGTGCGCGGCACGGGCGCATAGGGGCCGCCGGCTTCCATCCCGATCGTCCCCAGGCCGGGCGCGGCGGGCACCAAATCGGCGCGACTCACCACCCCCGTTGCATAGATCTGCGGCTCCATTCCCTGCAGCACGATGGCCACGTCGTAATAGCTGCCCGCGCCCAGGAAGCGTCGGGGTGCCCGATACAGGTTCCCGTCTCGCACCCAGCCGTGCACCGCCAGGTTGTTGGTGGCTTCGCTGGGATCGAAAAACGGGGCATTCCGGTTCAGATGCGTCAGGGCTTCCTCGATGCCCGCCTCGGTCATGGCCAGACTGGCATTCCAGCACATGGACCTGGCCACCGAGAGGGCCTGTCCCTGCACCAGCAACAGGGTGCTGGCCAGCATCACGCCCAGAATGGCGCAGCTGAGCAGCGTAATCAGAAGGATTTGGCCGGAGGGCGAGTGTCGTGCAGGAGAGATCCTCATAAGACCGGGTCAGTTGCGAATCACGATGCGCGCCGTTTGCACGCTTTCCGTCTGCAGGGTCTGGCCCAGGATCTGGCGGGTACAGCGCCAGCTCAGATCCACCAGCTTCGCCTGCCGGATGTCGCGGGTGGGGTAGAAACCAAAGACCGCGTTGCTCGGGTTGCGCTGGGAAATGTTGAACCGCAGGTAATCACAGCCGGTCAGAAGGGTCTCCACCTGGGTGTCGCGGCGCAGGGTCACGATCCGCCGGTCCGGGTCCCAGACGATCTGCATGGTCGTCCCATCGAGGTTGGAGAAGGTGAGCGACGTGGGAGTGGCTGCAAGCAGGCCGGCAGCTTGACGGATTTCGCGGCTCAACACATCGAGGGCATGTCGGCTGCGCTGGTCCAAGTCCATATAGTTGGTGATCCCGGCCAACGTCCGGGCACTGAAGGTCCAGAAACCCAAAACCGCTGCCAGAATCACTCCGGCGAGCGCCATCGTCACCATGGTCTCGGTGAGCGTAAACCCGCCGGAGGCGGTTCGGCCCCGGCAGGACGTGGAACGTCGCACCCGATCGGCCCTCGGCTCAGTTGTTGAAAATGTAGTTTTGCAATCCATAGCGACTCACCAGCGTTCGCATCTCCCGTTCGCGCACCTGGGGCCTGCCCTGGCCGAGGCCGGTTTGCCAACCGATGCGCACCACGACTTCTCGCAGGTGGTCTGCGTAGGGAGGGGGATTGTTCCAGGACACGGGTCGAATCGTGATACTGCCCGTGTACAGCACGCCGGAACCGGTGGCCGGGTTTGTGGGATTGGGGAAATAATATGCGGTGAACGTGGGGGGGACGAACCCGTTACTGTTGATCTGATCCCAGTTGTACAGTCGGATGCCTTCGAGCCGTTCGAGCATGACCTGGGTGGCCCTCAGCTCCTCGCGCACCATCGCCGTGTACGCCAGCCCTGCGCTCATGCCCGCATAGAGAGACACAACCAGCGTGCTCAACAACAGCGTCGCCACCGAAACTTCCGCCAGGGTGTACGCGTTCTCGGAACTCCGACGCCGGGCCCGAACGACAGCGGGCCCCTCCTTTCGTTGTCGTGGCTGCTGCATAAAATGTCGTTTGCGACCGTCTCGGGCTGCGAGGACCTGCATAACCTTTGCCCGTCTAAAGAGCATTCATCATGCCTGACCAGCCTGGCTTGTAAGGTCGCTTGCCCCTGAGTTTGCTTACCAATCGAACCTCCTTCCAACCCAGCGGCTCTCGGTCCCGAACAAAGGCGTGCTTCCATCCACACGCCGGCCCTTGGGGATGTCCAAAGCCGGGACAGACCGTCTCATTACTGGACAGCGAGATTCAGGACCGGGGAGATGCTCTCCTAGAGGACGACGTGGCCTGCGGAGGCGCTGGTCGCCTGCCAGTCAAGACACGCATTCGGGGGCCAGTCCAACCGAAGGTCCGGCGGTGGGGGTTACGGCTGTTTTGGCACCGTGAAGCCATCGGTTTTCACACCGAAACGTATGCTCATCCATCCGCGTCCGGGAGGTTGTCCAACTCGGTTTTGGATCGGTTTTTTGTGCCCCTCCCGCCGGGGAGACGGGATCAGACCCGAACCGGGGGGCCAGGGACTCCAACCAGGACCCGCAAAAACAACCGGCGCAAGGACCGTTTGCTCTCCGGTGCTTTCCTCAGCCGGGCCGTCGATCTTGCTCCATTGTGAAGCGCGGCGGGTATGGAGCCTGCCGCCAAGGGGCCATTCGTGCGCCATGGGCGGCCGGGTGCAGAAGCGGCCGCTCCCGCGGCAGGGTTCATCCTGTGGATACCGGGGTGTTGATGGCCCCTGCGTCTCCGGGCTTTCCCACGGTTCGCAGACGGCCATTGACAAGCGGTCGGGATTGTGGTTTGGTGTTCGGCCCCTGACTGGGGAAGCCATGAATTACGCAGTCATTGAAACAGGTGGGAAGCAGTACCGGGTCAGCGCCGGCGACACCCTGGAGATCGAACGGCTGCCGGTGGAAGCCGGCCAGAGCACCACGTTCGATCGAGTCCTGTTTGTCAATCAGGAGGGTCGCATCCTGGTGGGGACCCCCACGGTGGCCAATGCGGCCGTGGTGGCCGAAGTGGTGGCCCACAAGCGGGGCGAGAAGAAGATCATTTGGAAGATGAAGCGCCGCAAGGGCTACCACAAACTCCAAGGGCATCGCCAAGAGCTGACCGTGGTCAAGATCAAGGACATCAAGGTTTGAAGGAGCGCATATGGCACACAAAAAGGGTCAGGGCAGTGTCCGCAACGGCCGCGACAGCAACAGCAAGCGGCTGGGCGTCAAGGCGTTCGGTGGGGAGTTTGTCACGGCGGGCAGCATCCTGGTCCGGCAGCGGGGCACGAAGTTCGTGCCCGGGTTGAATGTGGGGGTGGGCCGGGACTGGACGCTGTTCGCGCTGAAGGACGGCCGGGTGAAGTTCGACAAGCAGGGCCGGCGGGTCAACGTGATCCCCGAAGCCCCGGTGGCGGCCACGGCCGAGCCGGCCAGCAATTGAGGCGTCTTTGGACCGATCGCAGCCGGCGAGGCCGCTTGCCTCGCCTTTTTTCTTGCGCGGCACTGCGGCAACGCGCGACTGCAGCCGGTGAGGTGGGCCGGATGTGCATCCCCCCTGTCCCTTCGCTTTGTGTTTGTTGACGAGGTCAAGATTTACGCCCGTGCCGGACACGGCGGCCGGGGCTGCGTGGCCTTCCGTCGCGAAAAATTCCGTCCCAAGGGCGGTCCGGACGGTGGCGACGGAGGCGACGGGGGCAGTGTGATTTTGCGCGCCGACCATGACCTCAACAATCTGATTGCCCAGTACTACCAGCCGCGACTGATTGCGGAGGATGGCGAACACGGGATGGGCAAGGGCATGAAGGGTCGGTCGGGACGCGACCTGATTGTGCCGGTGCCCTGTGGCACGCTGGTCTGGCGGTTGCACCCGCCCGAGCCGGCCGAGCCGCCCCCCTCCCAAAGCAGCAAAACCGTCTTGCCCACGTCGGTCCGGACGCCCTTTCCCTATGCCGGACGGATGACCGATCCGAAGCGAGAGCCTCTCCCCCTTCCACCCCGCGTGAGCGGCCCGATCCGCGGCGTGTTGGTGGCCGATCTCACGGAACACGGTCAGGAGTTCGTGCTCTGCCGGGGCGGTCGCGGCGGTCTGGGCAACAAGCACTTCGCCACGCCCACTCGACAGGCTCCGCGCTTTGCCCAACCGGGCGAGCCGGGGGAAGAGGGCGAGTTCCTCCTGGAACTGCGGATGATTGCCGATGTGGGTCTGGTGGGATATCCCAACGCGGGCAAGTCCACCCTGCTCACCGCAATCTCGCGCGCACGCCCCAAAATCGCACCCTACCCGTTTACCACGCTGCACCCTCAGATCGGGATTGTGGAATACCCCGACTACCGTCGGCTGGTCGTCTGCGACGTGCCGGGACTGATCGAGGGCGCCCACCGTAATGTGGGGCTCGGCCACGCCTTTCTCCGGCACATCGAGCGGTGCAAAGTGCTGGTCATCCTGCTGGACATGGCCGGCACAGACGGCCGCTTCCCCTGGGACGACTATCGGCACCTCTTGGAGGAGCTGGAGCTGTATGACCCGGGGCTGCTCGATCGACCGCGTCTGGTGGTGGCGAACAAAATGGACGAGCCGGCCGCCGAGGGTTATTTGCGCCGGTTCAAACGTCGGGTACCGCATACGCCCGTTCTGACCATGTCGGCCGCCCTAGGCGAAGGGGTGGAACGATTCAAGCGAGCCATCCGACAGGCCGTGGACGAGGCCGCCACCGGCAGCCCCGTGTCGGCTCCGGCCCGCCTCGCGCCCTGAACGGGGTTCTGCCTCCCTTCGGAGCTCGGCGCGTGCTGAATCGCGCGGGTGTGGCAGGCGCGCCGTGGAGCTCCGGTTCCGGCCGAGCGGAAAGGACGGCCGCAAGAACTCTTGCCGCGCAAAGAAGCGGAAAACAACTCCTCCGGCCCTCTGCCCTCCGCAGGTCTCGGGGCGCCCCTGCAAAGAAAGAGTCGCGGAGACCAAACCCGGACCGGCGCTTTTGCCTACCCCATCGACACTCGCGGCGCTAAAGTTGGCTTATGCTGAAAGCCGGGATCATCGGGCTCCCGAACGTGGGCAAGTCCACGCTCTTCAATGCCTTGTTGCGCGCCCATCTGGCCCCGGCGGCCAACTACCCGTTCTGCACCATCGAACCGAACCGCGGGGTGGTCGCCGTGCCGGACCCGCGTCTGGATGCCCTGGCGCGCGTGGTGGATGTGCCGACCCGCGTGCCGGCCGCGATTGAATTCGTGGACATCGCCGGGTTGGTTCAGGGTGCCTCCCGCGGGGAGGGTCTCGGCAACCAATTCCTCAGCCACATTCGCGAAGTGGACGCCCTGGTCCATGTGGTGCGATGCTTCGAGGATCCGGACATCGTCCACGTGACCGGGGTCCCTGATCCGGTGCGTGACATCGAGATCGTACTGACCGAGCTGGTGTTGGCGGATCTGGAACAGCTGCGACGACGTCGGGAACGAATCAGCCGCGAGGTGCGCAGCGGCGACAAACATGCCGTGGCGGAGGATCATCTGCTGGCGCGGCTGCAGGTTCACCTGGAGCAGGGCCGTCCCGCCAACACCGCCGGGCTCACCCGCGAGGAACAAGCCCTACTGGCCTCCTGTCCCCTGCTGACCCTCAAGCCCACCATCCTTGCGGCCAACGTTCACGAGAGCCAACTCGCGGGCGCGGAGCAGGATCCCAGGGTCATGGCCGTGCGCCGGTACGGCCGGGAACATCATGGATACGAAACCATTGTGGTCTGTGCCCAGCTGGAAAGCGATCTGGCAGATCTGAGTCCGGAGGAGGCGCAGGAGTACCTCAAGAGTCTGGGGGTTCGGGAAACCGGCGTGGCGGCACTCATCCGCGCGGCCTATGCCCTGCTCAACCTGAGAACCTTTTTCACGTTCAACGAGAAGGAAGTGCGGGCATGGACCGTGCCGGCCGGTACTCCCGCGGCCCGCGCGGCCGGTCGGATCCATTCCGACTTCGAGCGCGGTTTCATCCGGGCCGAACGCGTTTTTTGGAAGGACCTGGTGGAGGCGGGGTCGGTGGCGCTGGCCCGGGAACGCGGCCATTACGCACACGAGGGCCGCGACTACGAAGTGCAGGACGGCGATGTCCTGCTGTTTCGTTTTCACGTCTGACCGCCCCACACCGACGGGACTGGCCGCCACTCCGGGAATCGGGGCAGCGGTTTCCGGGACGGCTGACCCCGGTTCTTCCTCAAAACGGGAAATCCTCCCGCGGGGCCGGCGCCGCGGCGGGCGTGTCGGCCCATTTCTCGGCCCGGCCATGCTCGGCCCAACCACGCACGCGAATGGCACGCACGGGCCGGACGGGACAGGCAAATTCACAGGCGCCGCAGCCGATGCAGAGTGCGGGGTTGATGGCGGGCACGCGCAGGTGGTCTTTGTAGGGTTTGGGGAACACGGCCTGCGTGGGACAGTGCTCGGAGCAGGCGACACAATCCGTCCCCTTGGTCACCACCACGCACAGGTCCAACGTCAATTCCACCTCGCCAATCTTCGTCAGTTTCTTTTCCTCAAGGGGCAGCGGCACGATGGCCCCGGTGGGACAGACCTCTCCACACCGGTGGCATTCGTAGTTGCAGTAGGCCTTGTGATAATCCATGCGGGGCCGCAGCAAGCCGGCCGGGCCGTACTCGAGCACCGCGGGTTGGAGCACGCGCGTGGGACAGGCGGCCACACACAGCCCGCACGCGGTGCACTGGCGAAGGAACCGTGACACGCTGCGCGAGCCGGGCGGACAGGCCGGGGAAAGCGACGCCGCGGGGACAACCGAGGGCGCAGCGCCTTCCGGAGTCCCGGCACTTTCGGAAGCCCGACTCCGACGCCCGGGCCAGCTCACCAGGGCCAGGAACAACAGCAAAAACCGGCGCCGCGAGGGTCCGACGGTGGACGTCGGCACCGGAACAGGAGAAGAGCCACCCTGCGGACCGGTTCGCCGGCCGGTGACGAAATGAACCCCGCGTTCCGGGCACACGGCCAGGCAGTCCAGGCACAGAATGCAACGCGAATAGTCCAGCGCTTGACGGCGGAGATCGATGCATTGGGCCTTGCAAACCTGCAAACATTCGCCGCACTTGCGACAGAGGGCCGGACTCAATTCCAACCGCCAGCGCGCCCGCCGCGCCAACCAGCCCAGCAACGTGCCCACGGGGCAAATGGTGTTGCAATACAGCCGCCCCCGTGCCGCCGCCAGACCCAGAATGGCGGCCGTCATCGCCAGCACCACCGCGGTCGCCGCGCCCCAGTGCCACAACGATTCCACCCGGTACCAGTGGCCCCAGCCCACGGCATGCGCCAGCGGAGTGAGTTCGTTGCCCACCCAAACCACAATCGGCCGCAACAGTTGCATGCCCAACCGGCCGAACAAACTGTACGGGTCCAGCCACGCCAGCGTGACTCCCCCGGTGAACACCGCGCCCACGGCACAGATCCAGAAGACACCCCAGCGCAGCTTCCGCGCTTCGGGGACGTAGAGGAGCCGCTTCCGCGGCCGGAGCCATTGTCGCAGGCGCCAGACCGCGTCCTGGAAAAGCCCTAGCGGGCAGAGCACCGCACAGTAAACCCGCCCGCACAAGAGGGAGGCCACCACGATCGAAGCAGCGGCCAGGGCCATCCCCGTACCTGCCGCCCACGCCAGAAGAGAAGGCACGAACTGCGTGCTGGCCAGTCCCCGGGCCAGCCATGGCGGCACGGATTCCCACGCATCGGTGAAGATCCAGAGGAACGCGCCCAGCACCAGCGTGCCCACCCCCACCCGCAATCGCCGAAGCCAGCGCCGCCGGCCCCCGGGTGCAGGCGACCCGACCGGGCACGGCGGTGCCGTGCTCTCGTGCGTGGGGGTCGGTAATTCCGGGGTCCCCACGGATGCGGGCGAGCCGGGGGCAGAAGGTTTTACCGACGCCATGGGACCGTGCCGCCGTTGACCCGATGCGGCCTTACGCCAATTTGATGCGGCGCACTTCCACCAGATCCAGATTGACCTGGCCCACCCCAAGTTCGGTCGCCGCGGTCAGGTGACGGATCGTGGCCGGGTCGAGATTCAACATCCGTGCCCCGGCGGCATCGGCTGCCACGCCGTCCGTGGACACCAACAGGGTCCGCATCTCCACGCAATCTTCGACACTGCGGCCGCGCGGGCCGTTGCGCACCATCGGATGATAGGCGTCCACGATGTTCAGATGGGGTTTGCGCAGCGTCATGAAGTCGGCGATGCACTGGTGCAGGTCGTTGGCGTGGTAATAACGCCGGTCCCACACCACGCCCATCAGGTTTTTGAGACAGGCGGTGATGATGCCGCCGCTGTGCGTCTTGAGCACGGGCACGTTGATGATCACATCCGCCTCCAGATACAGCTCGTGCACCTTGGCCTCGCGCAGCTTCACGCCGTTCGGGATGGCCACGTTGCGGTACAGGGATTCGTCCTTGCCATTGACGATGGTGGCCCCGGCCTTCTTGGCGGCCGGCTCGATGCCGCTGGTCTCGTAGGCGCGCCGCCACTGATCCACGGTGTTGTCAAAAACACTCACCGACCTGGCGCCCGCCTCGAAACAGAGCTCGATGATGCGCGCCACCAGCTCGGGATGCGTATTGGCCCCGCGCTCGGGCGGAACGTCCCAACCGATGTTCGGCTTGACCACCACGGTCTGGCCGCGCTTCACGAACGCGCCCATCCCGCCCAGTTCCGCCAGGGCGCGATCCAACATCGCCACCCGCGAACCGTCCCGCACCGCCACCAGAACCGGTCGCGGTCCGTCGGCGGAGCGCGGGGCCGGCTGAGGGGACGAAGTCGTTTCCGCAGAGAACAAACGTTCCAGACCTGCCAGCGACAGCATGGCTCCGGCCGCCGCCGTGGTTTTCAGGAATTCACGTCGCGTTTTCATGGGACCTGACTGGTTCGATTCTGCAACACCCTTTGTCGTCTGACGGCACCCTTACCGGGACCCGCCGCTGCCGCAAGCAATCCCGACGAGAATGTCCAGATCCGAGAAAAGAATGCCAAAAAAGGACAAGGTCCGGGCCCGGCGCGCCGCGCGAGCCGGCGTGACAATACCCTGCGGGAGCGGCGGGGTTTGCGCGCCGCCCGGGTCGCGTGCTCCCGTGGGCATGTTTGTCCAGACAGCCGGAACACCGGCGAACCTCTTGGCCGGGCCACGTGGAAAGCAGGTCCTGGTGCCGCTGGATTCTCGATGGCCATCGCGTGCCCACTGGTGCGTCGGGTGCGGTGAGGACGGGAGTTGGCAGCCGGAGGTCCGTGGCCACAGTTGAAAAACGTGGGTGTTGCCAAAGCGCAAATGCTTGTCACGCACCCTCCGAGATTCGAGGAAGCTGGATCAGAAAATCGCACCGGGTCCGCATCAGCACAGCCTCTTCCTGCCTGCAAACCCGGCCAACAGCCGGCTTGCTCGCCCCGACCTTCGAGCAGAGAGGCCGGAGCGGTAACTGCACGGGTGGCGGAGTTGGCAGGGTGAGCTCGTGGGTTGCAGCTTGCACGACCTGCACCCTGTTTCGGGGCAAGTCGTTCCATCCGGGGGCCACGCGGGCGCGTCGCGGTGATCTCCCATGGGATGCGACAGGTGAACGGACCATGCGAATTCGCGGGGTGAGACACGGCCTCGACTCACCCTCGCGGCACGCGGGTTGTTTCATTCCGTGCGGGTAGGAAGGGTGGACGCCGTACCGGCCGCGCAAGTCGGATGGATTCACGGTGTGCCCCCTCGAACAGGCCCGCGGAAGTCAACCGCGGGCTCTGTCTGATCGCGGCAGGCCGGCCTCCTTGGCCGTGTACCACCGCCCACTCAGGAGGGCCGGCGATCGGACCGGTTGCCCGGGACACGAACGGCGGTTGCAATCTACCGAGAGCTTCTCTGCCTTCCGGCGCATTTTTGGGGCTCCGGACTCAAGGATCGGAATGAAATGGCCCTTCCCCTCGGTTTTGCTGTGCCAGGAGGGCGTGAAATGCTACTGAGCTTTCGGCTGTCCACGATCTGAAACGAGGCCAGCAGCAGGTCAGCAGTGTCAACGGCCCTGCCTGCGCTTACGGTGCAAGCCACGATTCCAAACGAGTTCCCGCGAATTCACTCCCGCCAAACGCGCCAAAGGGGTCGGACAAGGTCTCGCGCCTTCGGCGTGCCGTAGGTTGGTCGAACTGAGCGCGAATGCACGAGGTGCGGGGTGACCAAATTGCCCGGAAACCGGATGAACGGTGCGCCTTCGGCGCGTTGCGTGTCCGCCCCTTCGGGGCAGGAATTCACCAGCCCAGGGCGAGGCCCTGGGGGACCGGGTCGCCGTCATTCCTCCCGCCCTGAGGGGGCGGAATTCAATGTGGCTCGCCAAGCCCTTGGGATGGGGGTCCTCGGGTTGTGCCCTTTCAGGACGCGATGGGGTTCGGGGCTTGAGTCGCCGGCACGTTGCCCCGGGCTGGCGAATGGAATGCGCCTTCAGCGCGCCGTGGATTCGCCCGAAGGGGCGCGGGCGGCCCAGGGAACCGCTTTGGGCGACCAGACTCCCTCGGTGCCGGGTGAATGATTGCCCCAGAGGGACGGGAATTCACCGGCCCGGTTCCCGCCCTGGGCAACGAGATTGCGTCAAAAACCGACGAACGGTTGCGCCTTCGGCGCGGAAAATGGCCTGTGCGATCCAAGGACAGCGGCGGACGGATCCCCGTTTTGAGGTTCGGACCAAGGGTCCCGAAGAGACGCCGTTTTGCGCCGGCTTTTCCGTTGTGGAGGACGCCTGCAATTCCCTCGAGCCCTCGGAGGTGTCCAAACGTCAAAACGCGCGGCCGGGCTTTCTCCGGAAAAGCATTTGACGGGGGGTGCTGGATTCTTAATGTTCTGCATGAACCAGCCTGTTGGCGGGGCGGGTGGCTGGCTCGGTCCGTCACGTCCGGCGGGTCAGCCGCTCTTGCGCCCGGCCAACGGGGGTGGCCGACAGAACGGCAGATGCAACCACCGGGTCCTCAACCACGCGCGAAGCGGTGGAGACGCAGGTTACTTACCGGCCTGCTCTGTGCCGGGGCTTGGGCCGGTGCCGGAGCCGACGAACCGCTCCAATTCAACCGGGACATCCGGCCGATCCTTTCGGAGAACTGCTTTCACTGTCATGGATTCGACAGCAACCATCGAAAGGCCGATTTACGTTTGGACAGCTTCGAAGGGGCCACCGCTCCGCGCAAAGGGCGGCCGGCCATCGTCCCCGGCAAACCCGAGGAGAGCGAATTGTGGCACCGGATCACGGCCCGCGACCCGTCCGATCGCATGCCGCCGCCGGACTCGGGTCATGCGCTGACGGAACAGCAGATCGAGCGGCTGCGGCGTTGGATTGCCGAAGGTGCCGTCTATCAGAAGCACTGGGCGTTCGAACCGCCCCGGCGACCGGCCCTCCCGCGTGTGCAACGGCAGGACTGGGCCCGATCGCCCGTGGACGTGTTCATCCTGGCACGTCTGGAAGCCGAGGGCTTGCAGCCCTCGCCCGAGGCATCCCGCGAAACGTTGATCCGGCGCGTCACTCTGGATTTGACGGGGCTGCCGCCCACGCCGGCCGAAGTGGATGCGTTTCTGGCCGACACGCGGCCGGATGCCTACGAACGGCTGGTGGATCGTCTGTTGGCCTCGCCCCGCTACGGCGAGCACATGGCGCATTACTGGCTGGACGCGGCCCGTTACGGGGACACGCACGGGTTGCACCTCGACAACGAACGGTCCATGTGGGCTTACCGGGATTGGGTCGTGGCCGCCTTCAACCGCAACCTGCCCTTCGATCAATTCACCGTCGAACAGCTGGCTGGGGATTTGCTCCCGCAACCGACGCGGGACCAGCTCATTGCCAGCGGCTTCAACCGCTGCAATGTCACCACCAGCGAAGGGGGCGCCATCGACGAAGAGTTTCGCGTGCGCTATGCCGTGGATCGTGTGGAAACGGTGGGCACGGTCTGGATGGGCCTGACCCTGGGCTGTGCCGCCTGCCACGATCACAAGATCGATCCCATCAGCCAAAAGGAGTTCTATCAGCTCTTCGCCATCTTCAACAACATCGCCGAAAATGCCATGGACGGAAACGCGTTGTTGCCGCCGCCGTGGTTGCCGTTGCCCACCCCGGAGCAGGAAGCCCGGTTGAAAGCCCTGGACCGGGAGCGCGAGCAATTGCAGGCGGCGCTGGCGCAAGCCGTGAGCCGGTTGGACTACCGTGACCCCGCGGAGCAATCCCCGCCGCCGGTCCCGCAAACGCGCGAGACGGTTTGGATCGACGACGAGTTCCCGCCGGGGGCCGAACCGCAGATCAATCCCGGGACACCGCCGAACCGCTGGATCACCGCGGCCGAGGGACCGGTTCATTCCGGTCAGCGGAGTCTGGAGCGGAAAGGCCAGGGGGTGCACCAGGCCTTCTTTCCCAATTGCAATCAACCGCTCGTCCTCGGCACCGACGACACGCTTTTCGCCTACGTGTACCTGGATCCCGACACCCCGCCCACGGCGGTCATGTTGCAGTTTCATGTAGACGGGCAGTGGTCGAAACGCGCCAATTGGGGGGATCCGAACGCCATCCCGTACGGCCGGGCCGGCACGCCGGAAAAACTGTTGCAGGGCGACCTGCCCCCGACGGGCCGGTGGGTCCGACTCGAAGTGTCCACCCGTCAATTGCAACTGGCCGCGGGCACCCGCATCACCGGGATGGCCTTTACGCAATTCGGCGGGCGGGCCTGGTGGGATGCGGCCGGGCTGCGCACGGTGCAGGATCCGACGCGGGATCCGGGTCTGTCCCTGCAGGCGTGGTGGGAACAGGAACGGGAGCGAAAGGACCGGTCCAAGTTGCCCGAATCATTCCGTGCCTGCCTGGAGAAACCACTGGGCCAGCTGAGCGCGGAGGAGCGGGCAGCGATCCGGACGCATTACCTGCGGGAAGTGCACGCCGGGGCGCCCGCCGTAACGGAGCTCCGCCAGCAGATCGCGCGGGTCCAACGCGAGAAAGCCGAGCTGGAGAAGCAGATCCCCGGGACGATGATCGCACGGGAGCTGGACACGCCGCGTCCCGCGCACGTCCTTATTCGGGGTCAGTATGACAAGCCCGGCGAGCCCGTCGGGCCGGGGGTGCCGGCCGTGTTGCCGCCCCTGCCGCCCGCGGAAAAGACCAATCGGCTCACGCTGGCCCGCTGGTTGGTCAGCCCGGAGCATCCGCTGACCGCGCGCGTCACCGTGAATCGGTTCTGGCAACAACTGTTCGGCCTCGGGCTGGTTCGGACCAGCGAAGATTTCGGGCTGCGGGGCGAGTGGCCGTCGCATCCGGAATTGCTGGACTGGCTGGCGGTGGAGTTTGTGGAAAGTGGCTGGGACGTAAAACGCCTGTTGCGGCTGCTGGTCACGTCGGCCACGTATCGTCAGAGCTCGCGGGTGACGCCCGAGCTGCTGGAACGCGATCCGGAGAACCGGTGGTTGAGCCGCGGGCCGCGCCACCGGCTGGATGCCGAAGTGGTCCGGGACAGTGTCCTGTTTGTCAGTGGATTGTTGAACCTGCAGATGGGCGGGCGCGGGGTCCGGCCGTATCAGCCGCCCGGCATCTGGGAGGCCGTCGGTTACACCACCAGCAACACGGCCCGCTACGAACAGGATCACGGGCCGGCCTTGTACCGTCGCAGCCTCTACACGTTCTGGAAACGCACGGCGCCACCGCCGTTCATGGTGTTGTTCGACGCTCCCTCGCGCGAACAGTGCACCGTGCGCCGGGAGCGGACCAGCACTCCGTTACAAGCGCTGGCGCTCATGAACGATGTGCAGGTGGTGGAGGCGGCGCGGCACCTGGCCACCCGCATGTGGCGCGAGGGAGGCAACGCGGATCGGGATCGGCTGGCGTACGGCTTCCGCCTGGTGACGGCACGCGCTCCCACGAGCCTGGAGGCCGACGTGCTGGTGGAGAACCTGGAGCTGCAACGGCTCCGGTACCGTGCCGACCGCGCCGCGGCGCAGGCCCTGGTGGCCGTGGGCGAATCGCCCGTGCCGGAGGATGTGCCGGTGACCGAACTGGCCGCCTATACCCTGGTTGCCAATTTGCTCCTCAACCTCGATGAGTTCGTTACCAAGAATTGAACCGGCTCGTCCCGGCTGCCTGTCGCAGTTGCGATCGAGCCCTGCGTCGGAGGTGCCATGACACCGTGGATCGAGTTTGCCCAGCGCATGACCCGTCGGGCCTTTTTCAAGAGCACGGGCCTCGCCGCCGGCCGCATCGCCCTGGCCACCCTGATGTTGCCGGAGCTGCTGCGCGGCGCCGACAAACCACAAGCCCGTGCCCATCCGGGCCTGCCCGGCCTGCCCCACTTCAAACCCCGCGCCCGGCACCTGATCTACCTCTTCATGAACGGGGCCCCTTCGCAGATCGATCTGTGGGATTACAAACCCCGGCTGCAGGAACTGTACGATACCGATCTGCCCGACTCGGTGCGCCAGGGCCAACGCCTGACCACCATGACTTCGGGGCAAAAGCGGTTCCCCGTGGCCCCTTCGATCTTCAAGTTTGCCCGGCACGGCAAGAGCGGCATCTGGGTCAGCGAACTGTTGCCCTACACCGCCCAGGTGGTGGACGAACTGGCGGTGATCAAAACCGTGCACACCGAGGCCATCAACCACGACCCGGCCGCCACCTACCTCCTGACCGGCAGTCAGATCCCGGGCCGACCCAGCCTGGGCGCCTGGATCTCCTACGGGCTGGGCAGTGAATCCGAGAATCTGCCCGCCTTCGTGGTGATGACGCCGCGGTGGTCCTCGAAGCGGGACGCGCAGGCCCTGTATCAGCGGCTGTGGGGCTCCGGCTTCCTGCCCGCCCGGTATCAGGGCGTCCCCTTGCGAGCCGTGGGCGATCCGGTGCTGTTCCTCAACAATCCCGGTGGCGTGGATGCCGCCGCGCGTCGCACCATGCTGGATGGTCTGGCCCGACTCAACCAAATGGCCTACGAACGGAGCGGTGACCCCGAAATCCAGACCCGCATCGCACAGTACGAGATGGCTTTTCGCCTGCAAACGTCCATCCCGGAACTGACGGATCTGGAAAACGAGCCCCGGTCCGTGCTCGACTTGTACGGGCCGGAGGTCACGGTCCCCGGCACCTTTGCCGCCAGTTGCCTTTTGGCGCGGCGGCTGGTCGAACGCGGGGTCCGGGTGGTGCAAATCCTCCACCGCGAATGGGACACGCATGAAAACCTGCCGCGCGACCTGTCGCTCCAGTGCCGCGACATTGATCGCGCCTGCCGGGGGTTGATCCTGGATCTCAAGCAACGGGGCCTGCTGGAGGAGACCCTGGTGGTTTGGGGTGGCGAATTCGGTCGAACGGTTTACTGCCAGGGCGAGTTGACCCGGACCAACTACGGTCGCGACCATCATCCGCGGTGTTTCACCATGTGGATGGCCGGCGGCGGGGTTCGGGGCGGCCTCGTGTACGGCGAAACGGACGATTTCAGCTACAACATTGTGCGGGATCCGGTGCACATTCGGGATCTGAACGCCACCATCCTTTATTGCATGGGCATCGACCATCGCCGGCTCACGTACCGGTTTCAGGGCCTGGACCAGCGCCTGACCGGGACCGAGGAAGCTCGTGTCATTCACGGCATTTTGAGCTAAAACATCGGCATGAGCGCGGCGGACTGGTCGCTCTTTCTGGGTCGGTTCCATCCGCTCTTGGTGCACCTGCCCATCGGGCTGGTGATCGCCCTGGTGTTTCTGGAGCTGGTGGCCACGTTCCGGCCCCGGCGCGCCGTGGTACGGGCCGCGGCGGGCCCGTTGCTGGTTTTGTTGGTCCCCACGACGCTGGCGGCCGCTTTGTGCGGTTGGTTGTTGGCCGCGCCGGGCGGCTACGATGCGGCCCTGCTCCAAAAGCATCGCTTCACGGGTCTGGCGGTGGCCGTGCTGACCTGCTTGATGGCCCTGGCCCACTCGCTGCGTCGCTCCGGTCTGTATCGGTTTTTCCTGGTCGCCTGCTGCGCGGTGCTGGTGCCGGCCAGCCATTACGGCGGCTCGCTCACCCACGGCCGCGATTACTTGACGCGATACGCGCCTGCCTGGTGGAAAGCGTGGCTCGGTCCACGTCCGTCGGCCGCTGCGGATGTCGGACCCGCGAGCACGGACCCTGCCGCGTTCGACATTTACCTCCACGGCATTCAACCGGTGTTCGATCGGTACTGCGTCAGTTGTCATGGGTCCGAGAAGGCACGAGGCGGGTTGCGATTGGACCACGCAGCCGGGTTGTGGATCGGAGGCGATTCCGGCCCGGCGATCGCCCCCGGCCAGCCCGACGCCAGTCTGTTGTTGCAACGCATGCGGCTGCCGTTGGACCACGACGATCACATGCCCCCGGAGGGCAAACCGCAGCCCGAACCGGCAGACCTGGACCTGTTGGCATGGTGGATTGGCGCAGGGGCTCCGACCAATCGCACCCTGGCCGAATTGACGCCGCCCGAGCCCATCCGACAGCGCCTGCTCCGGACCTCCGTCTCGACTTCGCGCGAAGCCGCTCCGGGCACACCCGCGCAGGCCGCGGCACCATTGCCGTCTGCGGAATCGTTGCGGCCCAGGATCGAGGCCCTGGTTGCGGAGCTCGGGATCGCCATCACGCCCCTGGCGTCCGAGGACCCCTGGCTTCAGGTCAATGCCGCCGTCGCGGGCCCGCGCTTCACCGACGCTGCGCTGGGCCGGTTGGCCGCCGAACTGGGGCCGCACATCCGCTGGCTCGATCTCAGTGGCACGGCCATCACGGACGCCGGCCTGGCCGCCCTGGCCGCCATGCCCCGTCTGGAACGGCTGCAACTCGACCGCACCGGTATCACCGACGCCGGCCTGGCTGCCCTGCGCGGGTTGGCCGAGCTGGAATCGCTCAACCTCTACGGCACCGCCATCACGGAGACCGGTCTGACCGTGCTGGCGGAACTGCCACGGCTGCGCCGGCTCTATTTGTGGCAGACCCGGGTGCGCCCGGAGGCCGTGCAAGCCCTGCAGCAGGCACGGACACAACGGCCGGAACTGCAGGCCTGGCAAAGGGAGCTCGAACAGTTGCAGGCCCGATTGGAGCAGGCACGGTTGATCGTGGAGCTGGGCACCGAGCCCGACCCGCCGCTCCCGGCTCCCGGCGTGCCCATCAACACCATCTGCCCGGTCTCGGACAAGCTGGCCGATCCCACACGTACCGTTTGGCACGAGGGCCAGTTGGTTGCCTTTTGCTGCACCAACTGCATCGCCGCGTTCCAGAAGGATCCGGCCCGTTACACGCCCCGGCTGGCCCAACTGGCCAACCCGCCTCCCGGCCAACTGGGCAAGCTCCCCGCCAATCGCAACTGCCCGGTCTCCGGGCAACCCGCCAAGCCCGAGGTCACCGCCGTGCACGGCGGGCGTTTGATTGCCTTTTGTTGCACAGACTGCCGTGCAAAATTCCTGGCCGACCCGGCCCGGTATTTGGCGCGTCTGGATCCACCGCCCTGAGCCGCTGCAAAAAGCCCCGCGGGCTGTGCGACTCCCGAAAAGCGCTTGAGCAAAGGACCGTCCCTCGCTACATCGCGGTCCATGGGCGCGAGCACCGACGTACGGCCCGTAGCGGCGGAACTCCGGTTTCTGCCCGTGACGACACGGGTCCCGCTCAAGTTCGGCACGGAATCGCTGACCACGGTCACTTGTGCGCGGGTGCGAGTCCGCGTGACCGATCGCCAGGGTCACACGGCGGAGGGCTGGGGCGAAACGCCGCTCAGCGTCCAGTGGGTGTGGCCGAGCTCGCTGCCGTACGCCGAACGACTGGACACGCTGCAGCAGTTCTGTCGTGAACTCACCGGGCTCTGGGCGGCGATCCGCGTCGAAGGTCATCCGCTGGAACTCGGGCATGCCTTTCTGGAAACCGTGTTGCCCGGTTTCTGGCAGGGTTTCAACCAGCGCCACCGGCGCGGCCGGGAGCCGATGCCGTGGTTGGCTGCACTGGTTTGCGTGTCGCCTTTCGATCTGGCCACACACGATGCGTTCGGTCATCACGTGGGCCGGCCCGTGTACGCCACCTACACCTCGGCCTTCCTCCGGTTCGACTTGAGCCGGTATTTACAGCCTGCGCCAGGGACCTCGGTATCCTTTCGGGATCGCTATCCGGCGGACTTTCTGTTGTCGCAGCGACGCGACCGACTGGTCGCATGGCACCTGGTGGGTGGTCTGGACGCGCTGGAGCCCTGGGAGCTGACCGGCAGGGAACCGGACGATGGGTACCCGGTCCTGTTGTCCGACTGGATCCGGCGCGACGGCCTGAAATGTCTGAAGGTGAAACTGCGGGGCACGGACGCAGCCTGGGACTACGATCGCCTGGTGCGGGTGGGGCGCATCGCCCTGGCCCAGGACGTGCACTGGCTGTCCGCCGATTTCAATTGCACCGTCCAGGACCCGGATTACGTGAACGACATTCTCGATCGCCTGCGCGAGGAGTACCCGCGGATCTACGGCATGCTGCTGTACGTGGAGCAACCGTTTCCCTACGACCTGGAGGCCCATCCCCGCGACGTCCACAGCGTGGCGGCGCGCAAGCCGCTGTTCCTCGACGAAAGCGCCCACGACTGGCGTCTGGTGCGGCTGGGTCGGCAGCTCGGTTGGAACGGGGTGGCACTCAAAACCTGCAAGACCCAGACGGGAGCCATCCTGGCCGCCTGTTGGGCGCGCGCCCACGGGATGGCGTTGATGGTGCAGGACCTCACCAATCCCATGCTCGCACAAATCCCCCACGTCCAACTGGCGGCGCACCTTCCGACGTTGATGGGGGTGGAAACGAATGCCATGCAGTTCTACCCGGCCGCCTCTGCACCCGAGGCGGAAGTCCATCCGGGTCTCTACGAACGCCGCTACGGGTGCGTGGATCTCTCGACGGTGCAGGGGCCCGGCTTTGGCTATGTGCTGGAGCGGATCCGGCGCGAGCTGCCTCCGCCGGCTGTCTCCTGCGGGTTTTGAGCCGGCCGAACAGGCGCCTCAACGATTCCGGGCCGCGGAACGGGGCCGGCCGCCCTGTGCGGATTCCAACAGCGCCGCGGCATGCCGCAACGCCTCCTCGGTCCGCCCACCCAGCATCCGCGCCAGCTCCTCCACTCGGGCCGAAGCCTCCAGGGGCTCGAGCTCGGACACCGTGCGTCCCTGCCGCACCGACTTGCGCACCACCCAGTGGTGCGAGGCCGCCGCGGCCACCTGCGGCAGGTGCGTCACGCAAAGGACCTGCCGATGCGCCGCGATTTCGCGCATTTTCGCCCCCACGGCATGGGCCGTTTCGCCACCCACGTTGGCGTCCACCTCGTCGAACACCAACACCGGAATCTCATCCTGAGCGGCCAGCACGGTTTTCAGCGCCAACATGACCCGTGCCAGCTCACCGGAGGAGGCAATCGCGCGCAACGGCCGCGGCGGTTCCCCCGGGTTCGGCGCGAACAGAAACTCGATCCGGTCGAATCCGGTCGGGGCCGGGGGCGGCCCTGCGGTCCACGCGTCCAGTTCGGACTCCAGCTGCACCTCGAAATGGCTCTGGCGGAAGCCGAGGTCCTCGAGCTGCCGGCCCACGGCACGGGTGAGGCCGGGAATGACTTTGCGCCGTCGCTCCGTCAGCTCGGCCCCGAGTGCGCGCAGCGTCTGGTCCACTTGGGCAATCGCCGCCTGCAACCGCGCCAGTTCCGCCTCGCGCTGTTCCAGCGTTTCCAACTGCCGACGGGCCTGTTCGCCAAACGCCAGTACCTCGGCCACCGTCCGGCCGTACTTGCGTTTGAGGCTGTGGATGAGGTCCAAACGCTGTTCGACCTCCTGCAGCCGCTCCGGATCCAGCTCGAGGCGATCGGCATAGCGGGACAAATCCTCCCGCAGGGCCCGCCACTGTTCGACGGCCCGGGCGTGGCTTTCCACAAACTCCCTTGCGGCGGGATCGAGCCGCTGCAATTCCTGCAGGGCCCGGCCCATGACCCCGGCTTGCTGCAGGATCGACGACTCGCTTTCCGACAGGAGATCCAACGCGGCGCGCGACAGTTGCAGCAGGCGGGCGGCGTTGCTCAAGCGCTGGTGGAGAGCCGGAAGGGTCTCTTCCTCCTCGGGCTGGAGGCGGGCCTCGGTGATCTCGCGCACCTGGTGCCGAAGCAGGTCCACCTGCCGGGCATGGGCCGCCTCATCCATGGCCAGGGCAGCCCGTTGCTGTTCCAGGCGGGCACGCTCCTGGCAGGCCTGCGCAAAGCGGGTCCGCAGCTCCTGCAGGCCGCCATAGGCATCGAGCAGGTCCAATTGTCGGCCGGGCTGCAACAGCGATTGGTGATCGTGCGGACCGTGAATGTCCACCAGCCAGTCCCCCAGCCGTTTCAGCACGGCCAGCGTGGTGGGCGTGCCGTTCACAAACTGTCGGTTGAGGCCCGATGCCGTCACGGTGCGTTTCAGCACCAACCGACCGTCCTCGCAGGGCTCGAGCCCGTTCTCCTCCAGCCAGTCGGCCAGGGGGATCCGGAGATCCTGAACGTCGAAGACCGCCTCCACCGTGGCGCTGTCGGCCCCGCTGCGCAACCGGGTGCGGTCGGCCCGTTCCCCCAGGACCAGCTCGAGCGCGCCGATCAGAATGGATTTGCCGGCGCCGGTCTCCCCCGTGATGACGTTGTAACCGGGACCGAGTTCCCAGGTCAGGTCCTCCACCAGCGCAAGGTTTTTGATGCGCAGCGTACGCAGCATGCTAAGTTTTGCATCCGATCGGCGGCCCGATCGGGCCCGCCGTTGCGAAAGGCGACGTCCTTCATTCAAGAGGGCGTCCCCGCGTTGGCAAAGGAAAAATCGTGGCATGGCGTTCGAACTGATCGTTCTGGGCTCGGGCACTTCCCAGGGCGTGCCCCTCATCGGGCACGAGTACCCGCCCGAATTCCTGGCCAATCCCAAAAACCATCGGACCCGCTCCGCCATTTACGTGGCCACGCCGACGGTGAAACTGGTCGTGGACACGCCTCCGGAGTTTCGACTCCAGGTCCTGCGGGAGAACATTCGCTGGCTCGACGCCGTGCTGTTCACGCACAGTCATGCCGACCACATCATGGGCCTGGACGATTGCCGCCGGTTCTGCGATCTGCGCGGCGGGCGTGCGCTGCCGGTGTACGCAGACGCCGCCACCATGGCCGATCTCCGCCGCGTTTTCGCCTATGCCTTCCACGACGGTCCATGGCCCAAGGGCTACTTCATCCCCGAACCTCACATCGTCGAGGGCCCCTTCAGTCTGGGGGACCTTCGGATCACGCCCCTGCCCCTGCCGCACGGCCGTTTTACCACCACCGGCTACCTCTTCGAGCAAAACGGCCGCAAGCGACTGGCCTACCTGAATGATTGCCAGACGGTCCCCCCCGACGTCATCCGCCAGGTCCAAGGGGTCGACATCGCCATGCTCGATGCCCTCCGTTTTCGGCCGCACCCCACGCACATGTGCCTGGATGAGGCCCTGGCCGCCGCACGCCGCATTGGCGCCCGGCATACATTGCTCACCCATCTCACGCATGATTACGACCACGACGTGGTGAATGCCGATCTGCCCGCAGGGGTCGAGCTCGCCTACGACGGCCTGCGCTTGCGGCTGGAGGATCCGGTGTCCCTGGCCGATGCCGTGGAGTGTTCCCATGCACCCGCCCGTTCCTGAGTCCAATCCCCGCAAGCCCCGGCGACCGTCCCGGCCCGGGCGGCTTTGTCTCCGTTTCGGCCAGTTGGCAGCATGGGTCATGGGGTTCTCCGTGTCCCTTCGCGTTGCGGCCACGGAGGGCGCCGAAGTGATCGTGCTGTACAACACTGCCGTGCCGGAGTCGCGCGCCGTCGCAGAACACTACGCCCGCACCCGGAATGTGCCCGCCAACCAGCTCTTCGGATTCAAACTCTCCACCGGAGCTGAAATGTCCCGGGCCGAGTATCGCGATCTGCTCCTGGAACCCTTGCTGCGAGCCCTGACCAATTCCGGCCTGATGCAGGTCGAAACCGCCCCGCCCGGCAACGAGTCCCAGTCCCGTCCCCGGCTGCGCGTTGTCCGCTCCGCCATTCGCTATGCGGTTCTTTGCTACGGCATTCCCTGGCGCATCAAACCCGACACGGGCTTGTACGAGTCGGAAAGCGAAAGCCTGCGGCTCGAACTGCGTCGGAATGAGGCCGCGGTGGACTCGGAGCTGGCCTGCCTGCCCATGGCCCTGCGCGGCTATCCGCTGGTCGGGCCCCTGGTGAATCCTCACTACGGCACCACCAACGCAGCCGGTCTCCATCCCACCAACGGCCTGTTGTTGGTGGCGCGCCTGGACGGCCCGACGCCCGAGATTGCGCGGGCGCTCGTCGACAAGGCCCAACAGGCCCAACGCGACGGGCTGTGGGGACGCTTTTATTTCGATTGTCGTGGCCAGGTCGAGCCCGGTCTTCAGGCGGGCGAAGACATGCTTCGGCAGGCAGCCGAAATGTGCCGGCTGCTCGGCATGGAAACCGTGGTGGACACGAACGAGGCCATCCTGCCGGTTTCATTTCCACTCAGTCACGTGGCCTTCTACGCCGGTTGGTACGCGGAAAACATCGGCGGCGCCCTGGCGCGTCCGGCCCCGGAGTTCATGCCCGGCGCCTTCGCCTATCACCTGCATTCCTTTGCCGCCGCCGACCTGCGCAGTGTCCAGCGCCACTGGGTGGGGCCGCTCCTCCAACGTGGCGTGACCATCACCATGGGGCCCGTGTACGAGCCGTACCTGGGCGGAACCCCCGACATTACCGTGTTCGTCTCCCGTCTGGTCCTTCAAGGGTTCAGTTTCGGCGAGGCCGCCTGGGCCTGCCAACCTGCCCTGTCCTGGCAGATGACCATGATCGGGGACCCGCTATACCGGCCGTTTGGCCGGTCGCCCAGCGCCCTGCACGCAGAGCTCGAAGCCCGGTCCTCCCCACTGGTGGCCTGGTCCCACCTGCGCCTCGTCAACCTCAACCTCGCCCGTGGCGCTCCGGTGGCCGACATGGTGGCCTACCTCGAAAACTGTCCCGTCACCCGCGACAGTGCCGTGCTCACCGAGAAGCTGGCCGAACTTTACGATCTCCAGGGCAAACCCCACTCGGCGGCCCTGACCTGGCAGCGGGCCCTCAAGCTCTCTCCCTCGCCCCAGCAGCGCTATCGCATCCTGCTTCTGCTCGCCGAACGGTTCAAAGCCCTGGAGCAGTGGGGCGACGCCTACGAAACCTGTCGTGCGCTGCTTCAGGATTACGCCGACCAGGTGGACAAATCCGCGCTCTACCGGGAACTGGCCGCCCTGGCCACGCGACTCGACAAGCCCGACGAAGCACGCCTCTATCAAAAACTGCTCGAGGCCGCCAACGCCCCCGCCACGAACCGCCCCTCTGCCAAATAAACCGGCCGGAATCCGGCTCCCGCGCGCGCAAGACAAGCCCGGCCGTACGACCAAGCCGGCCAGCGCGCCAGCCCCGCGCATTCACGGAGTGGGCACGGTCAGGGCCTTGCCATTGTCGCCGGGACCCAGTTTCAACAGGAACGGCACCGCCACACGCGCCCAGGTCTCTGGCGAGGGATAGCCGGCGGCCGAGGCGCCGAAGCAGGCCTCCAACATGTCGGTGTGGATGATGCCCGGGTTCAGCGCCACCGCGGCCAGGCCTCGCGGAAGCTCCTCCGCCAGGGCGCGAGTGAGACCTTCGATGGCCCACTTGCTGGCGCAATACGGCGCCACCTCCGCATCCGCACTCCGACCCCAACCCGAACTGAAATTCACGATGACGCCCCGCCCGCGCCGAATCATCGCCGGGACGAAGTGGCGAATGACATTGGCCACCCCTTTTACGTTGACGTCCAGGACAACGTCGAACTCTTCGGCGCTCAACTGCCACAGCGGCGCCAAACGATTGATCACGCCTGCATTGTTCAAGAGCAGGTCCGGCGCACCCAGGTCGGCCAACACCGATTCGGCCCAGCTCCGCACCGCGGCGTCCTCCCGCACATCCACCACTTGAAATCGATGCGGCTCCCTGCAGGCCGTGCGCAGCGCGGCGATCTCGGCGGCATTGCGACCACAGCCGGCCACCGTCCAGCCCCGCTGAATGAATTCGCCCACCATGGCACGGCCCAGGCCGCGCGTGGCTCCCGTCACCACGACCAGTCCCCGTGTGTTCATGGCCGTCAATCTCCAAGCGGCCCCCGGCCGGCCTCAAGGCCAAAGTTCATCGCTGACCCCGGGGATTGGGTATCGTCAGAACCTGCGTGCCGGCCCGACCCCCGTCCCTTCGCCAGATGCGCAGGCGCAGTTCGGGTTCGTCGGCTTGCCGCAACGCGTTCCGCACGGCTTCCTCGGTGCGCACGTTCCTCCCCTGGATTTGGAGAAGCACGTCGCCCGCACGCAACCCGGCTTCCGCCAGGGGAGATCCTTCGGCCACGGAGCGCACCCACAGGCCACGGATGTAATCGGGAATCTGGTCCTGCTGCCGCACCTGCTCGTCCAGGGGCGCAAGCTCAACTCCCTCCAGCAGGTCGATTCTCCGAAGGGATCCCGCATCGTCGGCCTCCGTGTCGGGGTTCGGCAATTCGGCCAGTGTCAAGGACACACTGCGCGTCGTCCCGTCGCGCCACACCTTCAGATGCACCGAGGTGCCGGGCGCCGTCTGCGAGGCCATCAGGCGCAGGTGCCGACCATCCTCCACCTTCCGGCCATTGAACTCGAGGATCAGATCCCCTTCGCGCAGGCCCGCGGCTTCGGCGGGCGTGCCCGAGGCCACTCCGCCCACCAGGGCCCCGGATCCCTCCGGCAGGTTCAACGTCCGGCTCACCTCGGGGGTCAACGGCCGCAAATAAATGCCCAGATAACCGCGCCGGATCCGACCCTCCGTCAGCAACCGCTCCATCACGTGCCGGGCCATGTTGACCGGCACCGCAAAGCCCACGCCCACGCTTCCGCTGCCCCCGGTGACAATCGCGGTATTGATCCCCACCAGCCGGCCCAGCGCGTCCACCAGTGCCCCGCCCGAATTACCGACATTGATCGGCGCGTCCGTCTGGATGAAATCCTCGTAATCGGTCAGGCCCAGGCCGCCCCGCCCCACCGCACTCACGATGCCCATCGTGACGGTCTGCCCCACGCCGAAGGGATTGCCCAGCGCCAATACCAGGTCGCCCACCTCCAACTGGTCACTGTCGGTCATCACAATGGCCGGCAGATTCGTCGCCGGCACCTTCAACACCGCAATGTCCGTGTGCGGATCCGCCCCCACGACTTCCGCTTCGAATTCCGTTCGGCCGTCGGCCAGCCGCACGCGGATCTCGTCGGCCTGCTCGACCACGTGGTTGTTCGTGAGGATGTAACCGTCCCGCGACACGATGACGCCGGAGCCCAATCCCCGTGCTCGACGTTCCCGGGGCCGTCCCTCGCGACGGAACCGATCCCCGAAAAACCGGCGGAACGCGGGATCGTCCAAAAACGGGTGCCAGAAACTCTCCCCCTGCAAAATGCGGGTGGTGTAAATGGTGACCACGCTCGGGGCAACCGCTTTGACCACCGGGGCCAGACTCGTACGGGCCTTGACCTCCGGCGGCAGGGGCCGCAGGTCTTCGCGCAGCTCGGGGAGAGCACGAAAGCCGGCGGCCGGGCCGGAGAAGGGGCACCCTGTGACCACGGCCAGGATCAAGAACATCGAGCGGCTGCGCCCGAATCGGAACCTGTCACAGCACTTCATGCCAGATTCGTTTGGGATCCCTCGCAAGCCCGGCCACGCCGGCAACGCGGCTCATCCGCAGCTGCGCCGGGGCGGGTTGCAGGACCCCACGCACCGAAACCTATCCCGGTTTGATCGTGGCGCCAACCCACCTTTGCCCCGCCCACAACACAGACCCGGCCCCGGGAAAAGTACCGATGCAGCCGTGCGACAGGGAAACCCCGTTTCTGCTTTTGCGAGGGATCGGTGTTTCCACCCTGCTCCCGAGCCTTGCACCGGCACCCGACGCACGGGCAGGACAGCCCTGGACCTTACCGCAGCTGCAATCGGAACCAGGCCGGCCCGTTGGTGGTTCCCAATTCGATGCGGTGGAATCCGGAGACGGGCGCCGGAGCGGGGCCGACGGATTCCCATACCGGCGCAGAATCGGGCAGGGCCCGGAACAATTCCCACTCATGGGAGGGCGCGGGCCAGAACAGCTCCACCAAACCGGGCCCCGCGAGACGGATTTGCAAAGCGGGCGGTTGCAAAAGCCGCGCCAGAAATGCATCGCCGGGCCCTCCCGCAAACACGGGTTGCAAGGGGCGCTCGGTCCATAGATTCGTGGACGTCGTGGTGCCTGCGATCCACAGGTGTCCGGCCGGATCCAGCGCCAGTGCATACCCATAATCTTCGCCGCTGCCGCCGTAATAAAACGCGTACTCGAGGGCTCCACCGCGCGGATCCAGACCCGCCAGGAACGCATCCAGCCGACCCGCCAGCGTCGCACTGCCACCCGAGGGAACCGCCATCACCGGAAAGTTCGTCGAGCCGGTGACCCCGATCAAATGGACGCGCCCCACACGGTCCACTGCAAGATCCCAGGCCTCGTCTCTTCCCCGCCCCCCAAAGGCCACCGAGTAAACCCAGCCGGTCGGGGCCCGACCATCGATCTTGGTGACGAAAACATCTGCCAACGCGCGATTGGTCCACGCCGTGCCCGTGAGATTTGTGATGGTCACCGGGAAGTCGATGGACTCCGTGCTCCCGGCCACGTAGGCGTTGCCCTCGACATCCGTCACAATGCGAAAACCGACGTCGCTGAATGTCCCGCCCAAAAAGGTGGAGAACTCCGGCGCGCCCTCGGACGACAAACGCGTCACAAACGCATCCGGCATCGTGTTTACGTTCGTCGCCAGGCCTGTGGGATCGTTGATGCGGGCTTGAATCGCGTTGGTGACCCAAAAGTTGGTGGACTGCGTCAGGCCCGTGATCCAGACCCGGCCCTCCCTGTCCACGGCCACGCCGCTGCCATAGTCCAGTCCGCTGCCTCCCAGATAGGTGCTGAAACCCAGGCCCTGCCCATCCGCCGTCAATTGCGCCACAAAGCCGTCCCGCCCGCCGGCCGGCACCGGCTGAAACGCGTTCACCACCGGCAGGTTGGTGGAGTCGGTCAAGCCCGTGAGGTAAATCCGGCCCGGGGTGTCCACGGCCAAACCGATGCCCTCATCCAACCCGGACCCTCCGAAAAAGGTGCTGAACTCCACGCGGTCACCCTCCGGACTCAACTTGGCCACAAAGGCATCCAAAGGATGCACGCCCAATGCGGGATCCGGTTGCCCTCCGATGGCCGCTTGCAAAGCCCGAACCGTGGGAAAGTTCGAGGAGGCTGTAAAGCCGGTCAGGTACACCGCCCCCGCGCTGTCCACCGCCAAGGCCAGCGCTGCATCATGAGCCCGGCCCCCCAAATACGTCAGATACACCAGGTTCGAACCCGACGGAGTCAGTTTGGCCACAAACGCGTCCCCACCGACCGCCGTGCCTCCACCGTAATTCGTCTGAAAAGCCCCCGCCGTCGCCAGCGCAGTTGCCGAGGTCGTTTCACCTGCCACGTACACGGCCCCCGTGGCATCCGCCGCCACGGCCCAGATCACATCGCCACCCGCGCCCCCGAAATAACTCGCATACCGAAAGACCGGATCGATCGTGAGCGGCAGGGACGGGTCGTAAAGGCCCAGACGGAACCCAACGCGCCGGGCCCCGCGCAACTCGAACGCACATTCAATCTCTCTCCGGCCCCCTTCGGCGTGCTGATAAGCCACGGGCCGGTGCTGGCGCAGTTCCAGACCCGCCACGCGCACCACCAGATCCCCGTTGGCCTCGACGCGGACCTCCTCGGCGCCTTCGATCCGCATCTCGATGCCTGCAGGATTCGCCCCGGGAGCCAGCACGAAATCCATTTCGAGCTGCCGGTCCGACGCGTAGTACACCACATCCACGCCCCGGTACACCTGCTCGAAGCGAACCGCACGGGTCAAGGGCACGTCGAGTCGCCAGCGATCCGGCCGATTTCCCAACAGGTAATGCACCCGGCCCGGCAGCGGATCCAGCGCCCTTGCCGGAGCCTGCGGATTGGCTCCGACCCAGTGCAATCGGACCCACCGGGCCGGCGCCACTGCACGCGGTGGGACGGTGCTTCGGGTCCGGCCGTCATCGGACGGCGCGGTCTCCACGGGTCCGGGCGGCACCAACGCCACGGCCACCTCGTCCGCCGCCACCAGATAGAGCGCGGCCCGGCCCTGCGCCACGAAGGCATACCGCGCCTCCACCTGGCCCACATTGCGTTCGAAGTAAAAGGGCAGCTGCACGGTGCCGGCCGGCCCCCCCGGGGTCAGCCCCAGCGCGGCCACGGTCGCCACCCACCAGATCAGCAGGCCTCGCGCAAGATCCCGCCCTCCGGCCGGTGGCCGCGGGATCGGATCAGAACCAGGAGCAGGCAGTTTCATCGGGCAAAACGAATGCCGGGCTCAGAACTCGCGCGTGTAACCGACGCCAAACTGGAAGCGGCCCCGACCGCTGCTGAAGCGTTCGTCATAGTTGATCGGGATGCCATAATCCAGGCGCAGCGGTCCGATGGGCAGATCCAGCCGGATCCCGAAGCCCCAGTTGTCGCTTCGGTTGGCAAAGTCGAAGTTGAACGAGTCGGCCATGACGTTGCCCACGTCATAGAAGACGGCAAATCGCAGGCGCTGGATGACCGGGAGGCTGTACTCGATCGAGCCCATCCAGTACGTGTTGCCCCCGATCGGCTCCGAAAAGCCCGGCTCGCGGGGCGAGACCTCGCGATATTTGAAGCCGCGCAACGAATAGAGCCCGCCAAGGTAAAACCGGTCGTAAAACGGCACCACCTGCGTGTCTCCCCAGGTGTCCGCCACGCCCACGCGTCCGATGACCTCGATGATGTGGCCCTCGAACAGTCCGGGGAAATACCAGGCCGTGCGCAGTTCGGTGCGCCAGTAGTCCTTCTCCCCGGGCCACGGGCCGGCCGCTTCGCCGTAAAGCTCCGTGCGCTGGCCGCGACTCGGCAGCAGGGTGCTGTTGCGCGTGTCATACGCGAGCGACAAACCCAGGCGCGAAACGAGCGAGTCGCCCTCCTCGGCAAACAACGCCCCCGGTGCATTGGCGGGGTCCACCCGGAGGATCTCCCCGCGCCCCGGCAACGGCTCGCGCACCAGCCGCGCCGGATGCAGCCCCGGGTCCAGATCAATGCCCACGTTTTCCAGCGTGTACGTCACGCCCCCGATGAAGAAGTCACTCCACAGCGTCCGACGCAGTCCCAGGCTGAGGCCCGTGCGCCGCTCGTCGTACAGCCCGCCGAAGCTTTGATAGGCCAGATCCCGATGGTACAAATCCACGCTCAGGCTGAGTTTCCGTCCAAACAGCCAGGGCTCCACAAAGCTCAAAATGTAATCCTGCCGTTCGGTGCCGACCTGGGCGCGCAGCCGGAATTTCTGACCCCCGCCGGTAAACGTCGGCGGCTTGAACAGATCAAAGTTGCCCTGGCTGAATTCCACAAACCCCACCAGGGCATCCACCGAACTGAAGCCGGCCCCGAGGCTGATGTTGCCCGTGTTCCGCTCCTCGACCGCCACCAACAGGTTCCGCCGCGTCGGGATGTCGGTCGGCTCCGGCTTCAATTCCACCTTGTCAAAGTATTGCAGGCCCTTGAGACGCGCCTCGCTCAGTTTGACCCCCACCATGTCGAACACCTCGCCCGGCGCCACCGCCAGTTCCCGTCGAATCACGCGATCCTTGGTCTTGGTGTTGCCCCGGATCTCGATTTTTTCGATGAACACCTTCTGGCCCTCGTTGATGAGAAACTCGAGGTCCATGGTGTTGCTCTCGGTGTTCGGGATGCGACGGACCCGCAGATTGGGCGAGGTGGCATTCACGTCAATGTGGCCGCGGGCCCCGTAAAAATTTTCGATGGCGACCAGGTTGTTGGACAAGCCGGCCGGGGTGAACACGTCGCCGGGTTTCATTTTGAAGGCGCGACGAAACGCCTGCACCTCGTACCACTGGCGCCGATCCTCCTCCCCGCGGGGCGGCTTCGGCTCCGGCTGGAAGTCCGGGGCCACGGCATTGGTCGGCAACAACGTCGTGCCACTGAACCGGATGCTGCCCACCTTGTACGGCTGCCCCTCGAAGACCTCGAACCGCACGATCATGCGATTGGGCCGGGGATACTCGATCTTCACGTCCTTGATCTCGAAGTCCAAATAGCCCTGTTGCCGGTAAAAGTCCGTCAGTCGCTCCCGATCGTCCTCCAGTTCCTCATCCTTGTAATAGCCGCTGCCCGTCAGCCACGAGAACATCCAGTGCGGCCGGGTCTTGATCACATTGCCCGGCCCCTTGCGGCCGGGACGAAACAGGCGCTGATACCACGCCACGCGCGGGGGAAAGGCCTGCACGCCGGCAAACTCCACGCGCTCGATCTTGATCTTGGGGCTCTCCGCAATCTCGAAGGTCACCGAGCCGCGCCCGGCCGCCTCGTCGATGTTGACCACGTATTTGACCCGCGTGTTCGGGTAGCCCTTCTTCTGATACAGCTTTTGGATCTCTTGGCTGTCGGTGAACAACTTTCGCTCGATCAACGGCTCGCCCACCTTGGAACTGATGAGCTTGCGCAACCGCGCGTCCGTGAACTTCGTGTTCCCCTGGAACTTGATGTCCGTGAGGCGGGGATTGCCCTGCACAATGTACGTCAACACGATCCCTTCCGGCGTGCGATCGGCCGTCACCCGCACATTGTAAAACTGACCCGTCGCATAGAGACTGCGGATGTCCTCGTCCACGCTGGCCGGGCGATACACATCGCCGGGCTTGACGCGAATGTTGGCCCGCAACAGCGCGTCACTGGCCGCCGGCGGGCCCACATGTCGCACGTCCACCCGCACCACCTTGACGTCCTCCTGGGCCAGGGGGGAAAACTGGGCGCGCACCACCCCCGGGGCGCTCAGCAGGCACAGGGCCAGGAGAAACCGCAAACACCAGTGCATGTTCAGGCAGGGCTCGGGAGATCTTCAGGCTCGACCTTGGTGACGCTTTCAAAACGGGTGTAGGGCCGCAGGAACACCAGGTCGATCTCCCCGGTGGGCCCGTTGCGTTGCTTGGCGATGTACAGTTTCACAGGTACGGCTTCCTCGTCAAAATCGCGCGCCGGATCGTCGTCGTCCCGGCCCTTGGTGTCCCGGTACAGCAGGCCGACCACGTCTGCATCCTGCTCGATGGCGCCGGACTCTCGCAAGTCGGACAGCCGCGGCGCCTCCCCCGCGCCGCGCTTCTCCACATCCCGGTTCAACTGACTCAACACGATCACCGGCACGTTCAGCTCCTTGGCCAGCGCCTTCACCCCGTTGGAAATGTCGGCAATTTCCTGCTGCCGGTTCTCCGCACGCCGGGAAGTGGAATGCAGCAACTGCAGGTAATCAATCACAAACAGTCGAATCCCGTGCTGCTGCGCCAGCCGACGCGCCTTCGCCCGCAGTTGCAAAATCGACAGACCCGAGGTGTCGTCGATGTACAACGGGGCCGACGCCAGCTTCCCGGCCGCCGCCGTCAACCTCGGAAAATCCCGCTCCGCCAGGAAGCCGTCCCGCACATTGCGCAGGTTGACCCGGGCCCGCGAACAAAGCAGCCGCATCACCAACGACTCGGCCGTCATCTCCAGGCTGAACACCGCCACCGGCAGCCGCAGATCAATAGCCACATGCTCGGCGATGTTCATCGCCAGCGAGGTCTTGCCCACACTCGGCCGGGCGGCAATCACAATCATCTCGCCCCCGTGCAACCCGGTGGTCAAACGATCCAGATCCGGGAACCCCGTCGGCAGGCCGCTGAGCATGCCCTTTTGCGTGTGGAGCTTTTCGATCTTGCCGATGGCGTCCCGCACCAGCTCCCGAATGGGCACCGTGCCCCCCTCGACCCGTTCCTCGCTGATGTGCAGAAGGTCCCGTTCCACCTCGTCCAGCAGCTCCTGCACGTCCCCCTCGTACTCATAAACGCGGCCCACCACGTGGGTGCAGGTTTGCACCAAACGCCGCAGCAGATACTTCTCGTAGACGATGTTGGCGTAGTGCGCCAGGTTGGCGGCCGAGGGAACCGCGTCCGGTAACGTGGCCAGGTACGCCAAGCCACCCGCCAGGTCGAGCCGGTTCACCGGTGTCCCCGCCCGACCGTCCTCCCAGGGCGGCGCATCCTTCAGCCGTTGCTGCAGCGTGATCAGGTCAATCGGCTCCCGCCGCTCGAACATCTCGATGAGCGTGCGGTAAATCACCTGGTGACGCAGATCGTAAAACACCTCCGGCCGCGCCTTCAGCAACTCGAGGCTCTCGCCCATGCACGGGTTGGGCGACAGCAGAATGCAACCCAGCACCCCCCGCTCCGCTTCCAACGAATGCGGGGGAAGTCGATCCGCCCGCGGCTCTGTCACCGGCCCGCGCCGCCGTCGAGCGCGCTTCAAATCCACCCCGGCCTCGCTGTTCTCACTCATGGTTTCCCCGCAGAGCAGCCACGTTTCACCCTCTTCCGTCGCTGAACCGCTATTCAACCCCACCCCGGCCACGCCGACAAGCGGAGAGTGCGCCGCCCAGGCTTGGGGGTAGTGTTGGTCAATTCTCCGTTGGGGTGGGATTAAGGCGGTTTCCATTTGGGGGTGAATTGGGGTGGGTATTGCCCCCGGCGGGTCCACTGCAGCGGTTGGGCCAGCAGCCGTTGGAGCTGCAAGAGCCGCTCGGCCCGGACCGGATGCCCGCTGCGAACCTGGCGTTTGAACCGCCGGTGGATTTCCATCTTCTTCTCCACCGCGCCCGAACCGGCTTGACCGCAGGCGCCCGACGCCCTCGACCGGCGCGCAGGCGGGCCGGGATCTGGCGCCAGGCCGTCGGTGCCGTGGCCGTTGGCCTGCCGGTAGCCGACCAAGGCCTCCAACGCCTTGGGCCGTTGCTAGCGCAGGGGACTGGTGCGCAGCGTTTCCAGGGCGGCCTGTCTGTCGGCGTTCCAGATCGGGCGCATCCAGCCGGTGGTATTCGTCCTGGTTGGGGCCGGTGAAGGCGCGCACCGCTTGGGCCAAGTGCCGGCGGTCCAACCGCCAGGGCCGGTGGTGGAAATCATCCTGCCGCAGCCGCCGCAGCCCTTCGTCCCCGTCGCTCCACAGCACCTGAAAGTCTGGAGCCCAGACTCGGTGGCCTTGCAGTTGGAACTGGCGACCGAACAGGGCCAAGGGCTGGGTGGAAACAAGCAGGTGCTTGTTTTGGAGGCCCAGGCTGCGGGAGCCCCGAGCCCGATAGCGACGCTGCCCGCCGGTGGAATGTAACCCCAGGTGGAGCAGGAAGTGTCGGACAAGACCGCGCCGGTTCCGCTGCTGGGCTTTCCGCCAAGTGGAATCCAGTTCGCTGCTCCGAGCCGGGACCTTCTTGGGATGGGCCGCTGGGGGCGGGCTTTTGTCCCGTTCCACCAACAGGCGGTCCCCGTGGTGCTCGACCGAGGCCCAGAGCACGCAGGCGCTGAGGCAGAGGCCGATCCAGCGGGAAACACTCCGCGGGGCTGGACAGTAGGTCTGTCTGACGGCCGCCTCGCACGCCGTTGAAAAAGCCCGAGATTTCCAGTAAGCGCCTGCGCGACTGGTTGACTTGGACGCGCGGGTTTCCGATCAAAGCTTTCCAACATTCTGTTTGTTCGGGTAGCGACGGTGCCCGAGGAGACCATGTAACTCCCCATGTGGCAGCGAACTACTTCCACGTGTTGTCGTTTGCGTACATCTCCATTTTTTGCTGTCGCCATGACAATGTACGAACATGCTCTCGTTTGCCGGGCTGCATAAACGCTCTTGACAGTCGCGGACCGCCAGCATAAACAACTTGTATTAGCTGGTGCGACGCCAGCATTTGGGCAACCCTTGACCCAATGTGCTTCGGCGCTTCACCTACAGACTACCGTCACTAACCGCCTAAAGTCACTACGTTATCGAGACCAGGAGAGCCCATCATGAAAGCAAGAGCTCAACTCACCGCCGCCCTCCTCGTCTGCACTGCTACTGCTGCGGTCTCTGCAGCAACCTTCACGGTCACAACCACTGCCGATAATGGCCCAGGAACACTCCGGTGGGCGATTGAACAGGCCAACGCCACGCCCGGTTTCGACACGATCGCGTTTAACATTCCAGTGGCGCCGTATACCCTTCAGCCGCTCACCCCTTTGCCGCCGATCACGGATCCGGTCGCCATTGACGGTACGACGCAGCCTGGCTTCCTCGGCACACCAATCGTGCATCTGGACGGAGCGCTCGCCGGCCCTGGGGCCAATGGTCTGCTCATAGTGAGCGGCTCCAGCCTCGTCCGGGGGCTCGTAATCACCAGATTTCACCTCAGCGGCATCCGCCTCGAGGGAACGTGGGCCTCGCCCAACGGCACCAACAGAATACTCGGGAACTACATCGGTCTCATGCCCGACGGCCTAACCCCCGCGGGTAACGGCATCGAGACCAGCCCCGAATACCCGGCTCACGCGGGCATTCTAGCGTTTCACTCTGACGGCAATGTGATAGGCTCGCCGGAACCAGGACAAGCCAATGTCATCTCCGGGAATAAATGGAACATCAACCTAGAGTGGAGCGCTCGCACCACGGTCCAATACAACAAGATCGGGACGGACGCCACCGGGACTCGAGCGCTTTCGAACCCCACCGGCATTATTCCGCCCGAGGGCCTAGTAGGCTATCATTATGCCGGAGGGATCAAGGCCGAGTACGCCCCCGACACAGTGATTCGCAACAACTTGATCTCCGGCAACACGACCGAGCCACTGGGCTTCTGGCAGCAAGCATGCGGCATTTTCTGCTCCTGGGAATGCCACCGGACTCGAGTCGAAAGCAATTTTATCGGCACTGACCTCTCGGGCCGCATGCCTCTTCCAAATCAATGGGGTGCCTGGGTGGTCGGCGATGATTGTGTAATCGCACATAACCTCATTTCGGGGAATGTCCTGATTGGCTTGTTTGCCACAGGACTGAGACATCGTATCGAAAACAACTTGATAGGTACTGACATCACCGGCCAGACGGCGTTAGGCAACGGGCTCGTGGGCCTGCAGCTCTACTTCGGTCATCAGGCTCTCGTGCGACGGAATGTCATTTCTGCCAATGGCTATCGAGGCATCAGCGTCACAGCGGACGACGTCGCTATTGTAGGGAACTATATCGGAACGGACAGCACGGGCACGAAGGCTTTGCCCTACCAACACGAAGGCGTGTTCGTCTTTAATCCCAATGTTCGTATCGGCGGCACCAACGACGCGGACCGCAACATTATCTCGGGAAATGATACTGGCATTAGACTCATGAGCAGTGGGGGGCGTGTTCAGGGTAACTTCGTGGGTACCGACGTATCGGCTACGGTTGCGCTGCCCAATGGCGTGGGAATGTATCTCTCCGATTGCGCCCAAAGTAACCTTATTGGTGGTACGAGCGCCAATGCGCGCAACGTTATTTCGGGGAACGCGCGCCATGGTATCCTTGTTCTCCACACGGAGACCTTCGGCAATCGCATCCAGGGAAATTACATCGGCACCGACCGAACGGGGCTCTCGCCGCTGCCTAACGCTGATGGGATAGCGATTGGTGCCGGAGCCCATGACAACACGATCGGTGGCGAGGAAACCGGAGCCGGAAATGTGGTTGCGTTTAACGTGCACTGTGGGATCGGCGTTGGCCACGCCCCGTGGGAAGCTGGCCCTTATGCGGTCCGCAATCGGATTCTGGGTAACAGCATTCATTCTAACGCCGGAGCGGAAGACCATCCAGTCTATGGTATCTTCCTGACCATGCCGTACATTCGCTGGGAAATGATTGAGAATGATCCTCTGGACATGGATGAGGGGGTCAACAAGCTGCAAAACTTTCCGATCATTCAAAATGCCTCCAGCACGCCCACGGGTACAAGGGTGCAGGGCTTTATTCACAGCACGCCCCAGACCACATTTCGGATTGAGTTGTTCGCGAACCGAGAGTGCGACGCGTCGGGGTATGGTGAAGGCGAGCGTTTCCTTGGCGCGACAGATGTCACCACGGATCAGAATGGGAATGGCCGGATTGATGTCTGGTTGCCGGTGTCTGTTCCAGTAGGCTGGATTATTACGGCAACCGCTACCGACCCGGAGGGGAACACATCTGCTTTTTCGCCCTGCGGGCAACCAGTCGTGCAAGGGGATGCGGAACCGCCCGTGATTCATTGTCCTGGTGAGATTCGGGTGCATTGCAGTCCAGATCCACTCGTGCCTGTAACGTTCGCTGTAAGCGCGAGCGATGGGGTGGATCCCTCGCCGCTCGTGACGTGCGATCCACCATCCGGCAGTGGTTTTCCGGTTGGCGAGGTTGTGGTCACGTGCACGGCGAGCGACGCAGCGGGCAACGTGGCAGCGTGCTCGTTTAAGGTCATTCGCGCCCCACTGGAGTTCGATGGCTTTCTACCGCCAATCGGTGGCTCGGATGCCACAGGCGGCAGCTTCTTTGCACCCCTTCAGACGTTTAAGTTCGGCAGTACCATCCCCGTGAAGTTTAAAGCGTTCTGTGGCGGCACGCCGGTGGTGGCAGGGGTGCATCGGCTCCAAGTGGTCAAGTTTAGCGACGCGACGACCGCAGCGGAGCCGATTGATGCGACACCACAAGACGCTGCCACTAGTGGAAATCAGTTCGTATATAGCGACGGCGTGTGGCGGTTCAACCTAGACACGCGCCAGAGTGGTATGAGTAAGGGTATCTGGCAGTTGGTTGCCACGTTGTCTGACGGAAGCCAGCATCGGGCATGGATCCAGCTGAAGTAGGGGAATGACAAGGGAAAAGCCGGGGCATTCTGCCGCTTTGCGACAGCTATCGGCAGCCCCCATGACATGTACTGGGGGGCTTAAGTGGCGTATCAGGGCGGTGAGAAAACGCACACATCCTCGGAAAAACGTCAGCGCGCAGGGGAGGTATAAGAGGAAGTCATTACGGACGCTCATTTTGCCACGGTAGTTGAGACAAGCGGCTGCAGAACGAGGGTGGCGGCGGGCCGGCTCCCGTGGGAGAGCGGATAGGTGTTGTGTGGCGTGAGCGCGGAGCGCTCAAGCCGTCACCTTCGAAAGGATATCCTCCGAGACTTGGTAGCCGGGATAGGGGGAGAGTTCTTTGGCCGCGGCCTCTGGCGGGTCCGGCTGACCATGGGCGGTGCCCTGTGCAACCTATGAAGACGCGAACGCGCGGAAGCGCTGGGACTGATGTGCTGGTCGTAGTTCTCTGGGGACGGGGAAAGCACGGGGATACAATGGCGGCCGTGCGGCGCAAGTGGAGTCTGCAATGCTCCGTTTGAGGGGGTTTGGCATTTGGGAAGCCAAGGAGTGTGCGGAGGGGGCGGTGGCGAAGATCTAGGAAAGTGTTTTTAAGCGAGCTCATCCTTGGGATCGCCGGTTGGATTTGGCCTCAACTTCTCTAGGGGCTTGACGGGCAAGAAAGTATAGCAGGGAGTGGGAAAGGCAGTTCCCAACGGAACACGCTCCAATCTCCTCATAAGACCGAAGCCTATTCTCCGAGCTCGAGTTTTTCCACACGCTTCCGGGCGGGCCGAAAATGGAAGGTGCAGGGGGACCTTCATTCCTGATGGCGATCCGAATGGGCCATGCAATCGCCGGTGGCACTTCCAAAAAACGGCCATCCCGCTCCCGAGGCTTCCGGCCGCGAACTCCTTGGGGCCGACCGCTAAAAAAAGGCGTGAAATGTCGCCCTGGCCGCGCTACACAAGCCGCATGCGCTCTTTGCTCATCGGCATCGACAGCGGAACCCAATCCACCAAGGCACTGGTCGTGGATGCACGCAATGGTCGCGTCCTGGGCGCGGGTGCTCAGGCCTATGACCTGATTCCCAACCTCCCCCCCGGCGCCAAAGAACAACATCCCCACACGTGGCGCGACGCCACCATCAAGGCCGTGCGCGCCGCCCTGCGCCAGGCGAAGGCCCGCCCGGCCGAGGTCGTCGCCATCGGTGTCTCCGGACAACAACACGGGTTTGTCCCTCTCGACAAGGACGGCGAGGTCATCCGACCCGCCAAGCTCTGGTGTGACACCTCCACGGCGGCCGAATGCGAGGAAATCATGGCCGCCCTCGGCGGGTTCAAAGCAACCCTCCGCCTCCAGGGATTGGCCATCCTGCCGGGTTTCACCGCCTCGAAAATCCTCTGGCTCAAAAAGCACGAGCCCCACAATTACGCCCGCCTGGCCACCGTCCTGTTGCCGCATGATTACCTGAACTTCTGGCTGACCGGCGAACGGGTCATGGAATATGGCGACGCCAGCGGGACGGCCCTGCTGGACGTGCGGCGACGTCGCTGGTGCGAGGCCACCGTCAGGGCCATCGACCCGGACCTCATGCAAAAACTGCCCCCGCTCATCCCCAGCGATCAGCCGGCCGGGCGCCTCCGCCCCGAGGCGGCGCGACAACTGGGCCTGGAACCGGGCGTGCTCGTCAGCGCCGGCGGTGGCGACAACATGATGGGCGCCATCGGCACCGGCAACACCCGCCAGGGCATCGTCACCGCCAGCTTCGGCACCAGCGGCACCATCTACGCCTGCTCCGAAAAACCGGTGGTCGATCCCGCCGGCGAGATCGCCGCCTTCTGCGACTCCACCAACCGCTGGCTGCCCCTGCTCTGCACCATGAACGTCACCGTGGCCACTGAAATGATGCGCCAGGACTTCGGTTACACCCACGCACAGTTCGAGAAAAAGGCCGCCAGCGTGCCCCCGGGCGCACACGGCCTGCTGTTGTTGCCCTACCTGGAGGGCGAACGCACTCCCAACGTACCCGAAGGCACCGGCGTGCTCCTGGGCGTGACCCCCCGCACCTTCACCGCCAGCCACTTCTGCCGCGCCGCCATGGAAGGGGTCACCCTGGGCATGAACTACGGACTGCGCCGCCTCGCCCAGCTCGGGGTTCGGGCCGGTCAGATCCGCGCCACGGGAGGAGGCTCCAAATCCAAACTCTGGCGTCAGATCATGGCCGATGTGTTCAACGCCGAGGTCGTCACCCTGAAAGTCAGCGAAGGCGCCGCCTACGGGGCCGCGCTGCAAGCGCTGTGGTGCTGGCGCCTCCAGAAAGGCGAGAAGGTTGCCATCCACGAGATCACCGATGCCTTCGTGAAGCTCAACCCGGCCGAGACCACCCAGCCGCGTCCGGAAGCCGTGGCGGTGTATCAGGAACTCCAGGCCCTCCAGGACGAACTGTCGCAACGGCTCCGACCGCTGTTCCCACGCCACCGCCAGTTCGTCTTGCGCGGAACCTGAGGCGGCTGCATCGCCTCGCAGTTTCCCGAATCAACCGCCCGAGATGCGCGCCGGCACCGACGTGCGCCGCCCGCCGTCGCCTGCCCCGGTCCGGAACCGCCCCTGGAAAAACCGAGCCCGGAAAAAGGAGTGGTCGGGGCGGCGAGATTTGAACTCGCGACCTCTTGCACCCCAAGCAAGCGCGCTAGCCAGGCTACGCTACGCCCCGACCGTTCTCGAGTGGAGGCAAGGAACGCCGTCCGCAACCACACTACCACCGGTGGACCCGTCAACTCAACCCCGATTTCCGAGCCCTTTGGGTGAGCGGCGCATTTCCGTTTTCGAGCTGCGACTTTAGAGGTCCCCATGAAATGCCTCTTTCCGTCGGATCGCCGAAGACGTCTGAGGTTGCGCAGAGCTTTCGGACAAGTCCTCAGCTTGAAAAGCGCCAAACATCGGGTCTGCGGGGATGGTGAGCTCCGCCTGAGTCGATGTTGCAAGCGTTCCTGCCTCCGAGGCAGCGCCTGCCCTTTACATGCCAACGAGCCCCATCAAGAGCCGAAAACGTTGCGTGCCCTCGATGCACGGCGGGATGACTCCACCCGGGCGGTGATTGTGCCGGCACAAGAAGGCACCCAGGACAAGCAGAGGGCTTCGATACCGGGTCCATCGTTGCGCCTTTCGGCGCGTTGCGGGTCCGCCCCGACGGCGCGGCGATTCACCAGCCCAGTGCAACGCCGTGAGCAGGCAGGCCAAACGGATTCATCTCGCCCTGAAAGGGCGGAACTCGGGGTGGCTATGCCCGCCCCTTGTGAAGGGCCCACGGAGGTACGCCCTTTCAGGGCGTGATCAGGTTTAGCGGGCCGAATGCCCGGGGCGCTGCCCCGCGCTTACAAATGGAGGCGCCTTCGGCGCGTTGAGTGTTCCGCGCCACCTGTGGGCAGTGGCGGGCGCGATTCGTTTATGCACCCAAACTCAGAGATCCCCACCGAATGCCATGGTCCCTCGGCTTTCCCGTGCCCGACAGGCGCCCAATGCCCCCGCTTTCGCGGTGTCCGAAGGCGGAAATTGATTGAGCCTGAATCAGTTGGGACTCACCGGTCGCAAACCCCAACGTCACCACGGAGCCCCAGCGCAGCAAGGCCCTGCTGCGCCTCCCGGCTGCCGGCCATGGCACCCCAAAACCCGCGGGGCCATCCTCGCGACAGGCTCACGGACTCTGATGCAGGCCACCGCGTGCGCATCGGTGGGCACGGGCTCTCCCACTTTCCATCGCCCATGCTTCCTTGAGGTCCTCCACACCGTTGCCACCTCCGCGGCTTTCCCAATGCATGCCCAATAGCCACTCGTCGCCAGACCTGTGGACTTCTGGCGCACCACCACGTGGCGTGGCTCCGTTCGTGCCGGATGCATTGCCAACCGCGCCAAAGAGCGCCAAAATCTTCAGCGAGGGTTGCAGACTCCGGTGGCCGGTCAGGCCGGGGCCCTTTCCTGACCGGGTCCCTTGGACTTTTCTCAACCGGAAGATCCCTTTGGGGGCTTCATCTCCGGTGCCGGAGGCGCGGTCTGCTCGGCCGTGCGCGGTGGTGTTCTTCCCGGACGGTTCGTCTCCGGTGCGCAAAACGAGATCCCCCGGCCGCAGGCGGGGCCGCAGCAGCATTGACGAACGTGCCAAACAGGAAGAGAGTGGCGCCGATGTCGGACCGGACCGGCCAGCCCGGAGTTACCCGTCGGCTGCGGCACCTCCCGTCGGCTGTGGCCATGGGGTCGTGGTGTTTCGTCCGGGTGGGGGCGGCCGACCGCCGGACAGGAGAGCGACGGTCCGGGGTCCGCGCCGCGTTCACACTGATCGAACTGCTGGTGACGCTGCTCGTGATCGCAGTCCTGGCGGCTCTGTTGCTCCCCGCCCTGAGCCGCGCCCAAGATCGCGCCCGGCGCATTGCCTGTCTCAACAACCTCAAGCAGTTGGGCCTGGGCAGCGCGATGTACGCGAGCGATCACGAGGGACACCTCTCCGGGGCCACGTGGCGCGAACCCATGGCCGGCCAGGTGCGGGGCCTCCGGACGACGGACCGCCACGTGGCCGACGACGATTTCAACTGGCTGGTTCCCGCCTACGTCCCGGCCGCGTTTGGCCGATCCACTTTCGTGTGCCCCGCCACCCGCAATTTCATTCGCACCAACCTGGTGCCCCACCCGCAAAAACCCGGTCAGTGGCTGGTCCAGGATCTGGCAGACAACGGGGCCAACCCCCAAGCGCCATCGGGCAGCAGCTATGAGGTGTTCGGGAATTTCTCCGGCAACATCAAGAAAACGGAGCTTTCGGTGTTGACCTACGCCATCTCTCGTTACAGTCGCGTCCCGAGGGGCACCCGGCCCGGCCCGGCCCAGATTCTGCTCATGACCGATGCCGACGATACCAGTGGCGCCAACGACGCGAACAATTATCCGGATCCGGCCGACAACCACGGAGCCATCGGTGCCCAGGCGAACTTCTGCGACGGCCACGCCGAGTTCATCCCGCGCCGTCGCTGGCTGCACGTTTGGAATTTGGCCCATGACAGCAACCGTCTGGGCCCGTGAGCCGGGCCGTTCTCGGACCGCCGGCGCGCCGTAGCGGGTGGCGCGGATCTCCCGCCCGAGACGCCAGGGCGCATCGAGGAATCAGCCCGCCCTCGGTTCCACCAGGAAAGCCAAGGCTTCCGTGCCTCTTGCGAGACGATCGGGCGCCGCGTCGCCGCGCCGACCTGGCGTGGGGAAAGCTGCCGGAGAGGCTCTCGCCCCACAAAGGGTTGGTGCCGCCGCGCCGAGCCGCGGCGGCTCAAGGCACGCTCAGGCGATAGAAGAGCGGCGAGACCCCGGGCTCCACCGGGAGCACCTCCTGGAACGCGCCAGTCGCGTCGAACCGGTTGGTTCGTACCGGCCACCAGGCCGCTGCCGGGAGCGCCACGTTCGTGCTGGCCCAGACGCGATACGTGCCCCCTGCAGAGCCGCCACTGCCCGTCAACCGAAGTTCGCTTCCCAGCCAGGTCCAGCCGTCGATCCGCGGCTGTGCCGGAGCGGGCACCGTCACGCGCAAGGTGCCATCGCGCGCCAACCATGTAGTGTCCCATGCCAGATCCGGCCCGGGCGTGGTCGGTTCGATGGCCCCGAAGCTGCCGCTGTACTGTTTGGCTTCGAACAACGGCAGAACGTCGCCTGCCTGCAGGGCGGTTCCCGTGAGATTCAAGCGCAGGGTGCCTCCGAATTGCACCGCCTCGAGCCCGCGGATCTGGTCCGTCTCCAGGGTGCCGCTTCCGGATCGGAAGACATCCATCTCGACCGTTCCTTCCAGGACGAGCACGTTTGTGGCAGTGAGGGAGCCTCGCTTGGCGCCCGCGGGTGCCAGGGTTCCACCCGGCAACACCCGGATCGGGCCGGCGATCACCCCGGTCCCGGTGAGCATTCCTCCGGCCACCCACACTTGTCGGGTCCGTTCGAGTCGGCCTTCGACCTGCAATGTCCCGTTGCTCACGATGGTATCGCCCGTGTGCGAGCTGACGCCGCCCAGGCGCAGAGTGGCCCCGCCCAGCTTGATCAGGCTGCCGTCGCCGCGGATGGGGCTGTCCACGATCAGGAGGTCACCGCCGGCGTTGAACCAGCAGGGCCCGACCAGAGTGATGGGCCCCACCAATCGGTTGGTCCAACTGGCGTTGTTGACCGTGAGGTTGGTTCCGGAACCATGGAGGACAAACTGTTTGTCCCAGGCATTGGTGGTGCGATAGAACTGCAGCGTGGCGCCCGGGAACACGGTCAACGTGCGTTGAGGATTGCCCATGGAGGTCGTCGTTCCTTCGAACGCGAGGACCCCTTGCCGAACTTCGATATCTGCCAGGGCCGGATCCACTGTGACACTGACGATGTACACGCCGTTGGGCCCCACCTTGTAGAGGTTGAGGGGGCGGCCTTCGGTGCTCAATCGGGCCGTGGCCGGATCCCCGGAGCTGCCTCCGGGCGAGCGGATGTCCAGCCGGCCGGTGCCGCCCACGGCCGTGTCGCCTGCCAGTGTCACATCCCGCACGTGCGGGCTGACGTAATTGGGATTGCCGGTGTTGTTCACGAGCGCGCCCTGGCCATTGGCACCCCATCCGGAAAGTGTGACCGGCAGAGCTCCGAGATTCACCCCGTTGACGTCCAGAGTGCCCGCGTTGGTAACCAGCACTCCGGTTGAGGGCAGGCTGTTGGCCGAGAGCACCTGGAGGACCCCTTCGTGGACCTCCACTGCGGGAGTCGCGGTCAAGCCGCTGTTATCTCCGGCGAGGGTCAGCTGCCCGGCACCTTGTTTGAGGAAACGGCCGGCCCCGCTCAGGCTCGCTGCCAGGGTCCCGTCGGTGGGCTGGGCCCACACCAGTGTGCCGTCCAGGGCAACGGACGGTGGCAGCAGATTGGGGCCTGCGTTGCTGAAGACAAGCAACGCGCCCGCCGGAACGTTCAGGAGGGTGCCCCCGATCTGGTTTGCCTGGGTGCCGGCAAAGACCAGACTGCCCCGCAGCAGCGTCAAACTGTCGAATCGGTTACTGCCCGTGTTCTCGATTCGGACAAGGCCGTCGCCTTCCAACACCACACTGCCGCCATCCCACTGACCGGGCCCGACGAACCGATAAGATTTCGTGCTGTTGCGAAACGTGAGGGAGGCGGGCACCAGGGCTTCCTCGACCGTCACCGGCTGAGCGGCACTGCCGGAATCGTCGAATACCACGCCATCCAGGTTGTAGAACCGGTCGGGACCCGTGCCGTTGTTCCAGTTGGCGTCCCCTTGGACGTTCCAGCGGTTGGCCGCACCGTTGCCCACCCAGGTCAGCGTACGGGGCGGGGAACCGCCCACCAGCAATCGGACGGTGCCGGGTTGGCTCGTGTCGAACTGGAACGTGTATCGACTGCGTGCCATCGGCCCGGCCACGTCGAAGCGCGCATCCTCCAGAACCACCTGGGAGGCCCCCAAAAGGGTGTAGGGTTGGGACGTGTCGAAGGATCCCTCCAGAGGGGTCAGCCAGACCTGTTGGGGGCCCCGCACGCGGAGTTGATCGAACGTTTGCACGAAGTCATTTGCGCCGCCCGCGCTTGCGCCCAAGTCGAAGCGGAGCTGTCCCTGATCCAGAGTCAGGCCATGGGTAAGCATCAGTGTTCCAACATGCGCAGGCCCACCGGGCTCCAACGTGGAACCCGGATTCATGCGGACTTCGCCCACGAGCGTGCCGGCACCGGAGAGACGGCGGGCAACGACGAGTCCACCTTCCAACCCGCTCAGGTCCCAGGAGGCCGTGCCATGGATGCCCATGTCGAAGGTGTGGGCCCCGTGCCAGGCACTCCCGTTGACGGCCACCAGTTGGTTGCTGACCGATATCACGGCGGCATTGGTCAACCGACCTCCATCAAGATTCACGGAATCTGCGAACAGTTCCGAGCCCTCGGGCAGCGTCACGCTCCCGTTGGTGATGTTCACGAATACACGCCCGCCCCCGCTGAGAAAGCGGCCTGTGACCAACACCTGGCCCAGGGTGACATTCAGAGTGCCCTCGACCTGAGCCGCCCCGGTCCCGCCACTCACGTGCGCAAGCTCCAGCAACTCGTTCACGCGGATCACGGCCGGACCCACCACGTGCACGGTGCCACGGGCACCATTGGCATCGGGCCGGCTCTGATACCCGGCATACAGCCGGTTCACATCCAGAATTCCATACTCCATCATCCAGTAACCCGCCGGGGTTCCGGTCCCGCTGCCGGTGGTGCTCTTCCCGATGAACAGCGTGTCTACCAGGGCATCCACCAGACCGCCGACAAACTGGGCCGAACCGCGGGCCGGCACGGTGCCGCTGATGTTCTCCGAGTCGGCAATGTTCCATGAAGCGACACGACCCTGCCCGTCAGCTGCACGGAACACCGCCCGGGGTTGGGCAAACGCGTTGGTATGAAACAGAATCGAACTGTCGCCCCCCTGCTTGCCCCGGCCAATCATGATGGAGTCGGTGAAGATCCAGTTTTCTTCGCCCAGGTAGAGGTAACTGGAGTTGCCCCCGTTGTTGTTGCCGCCGCGGCCGCCGATCGCCAACGCCGGGGCTGCCCCGGTCAAAACCAACCGATTCGTTCGCCCCAGCCAGACGGTCCCCGAGGGCCGCGGCGCCACGGGGGATTCCGACCCCACCAACAGGCGTCCGGCAACCCACGTAACCTCCTCGAGGCCGGACAGGTCCAATCTCGCCCGCAGGTTCGGGCCGGCATTGGCGCTGGCTTGCCGCACGGCCACCACCGCGGCGGGATTCGAGATCACCAGCGAGGCTCCCGTGCCGGTGATCGCAGCTGCCACGCTCTGGCCGTTGCCGTTGTCCGATTCCGTGCCCACCAACAGCGCAGTGACCGAACCGGAGCCGCCCAGGACCAGCTGTGCCCGGTCCTGCAGTTCCAGCCGGTGGAAGCCATTGGTTTGACCGAACCACAACGAGCGCACCGTCGCGTTTCCCGGCAACACGACGGTCGTCGAACCTTCCTCCGTTGCTGCGCCCGGATCGAAAAACCGAACGTCGTCTGCCTGGCCGGGCAGTCCCTCTGGCAACCAGTTGGCCGGATGGCTCCAAAACAGGTTCCCGCCGCTGCCTGTCCACTGGTACACGGCCGCCAGCCCGCCGAGGGGCAGCCATCCGAGGATGGCTCCCGCCATCACGACGGAGGTCATGGTGGAGGCGAGAAACCGACGCTGGCCCGACGCGTTCCGTTTCATAAGCACTCTCCAGTTGGGGAAGGGAATGGATTCGGATGCATGCTCCTCTTGGCAATGTCCTGTCCGATTCGGGCCGGCGCGTCGCCCAACGTTTCTTCCCGCCAGGGCCGCACGCGCCGAGCCGCTGTACCCGCCGATAACATTGCCGTACTCAGCCTGCCCCGATTCGTGTCGGCGCGTCCATCCAACATTCGTTCGACGCGGCTCCCGGATCCCAAGGGACCGAACCAACGAGGAGTCGGGCACCGGACACGCGAAACACCCACCCATAAGAACACTTGCAACGCCCGCAGGTCAACCGAAGCGGTGGACACAGCACGTCGCTACAAGGGAACCTTCTGCATGTCCCGTCATACGGGAGCAATGCTTTGCACGCACACGCCCGGCCCTGCTCCGCATGGCAGAACCGGTCCGACCGCCCCTCGCGGCGGCCGATACGTGCCCAGCGACACTAACCCGGCGGACATACCGACACGTCCGCAGGGACATCCCCCTCTTCCGCCAAGTGGATGTCGATCGCACCCGGCCGGCGGGACCCGGGAGCTGCCGGACGCTTCCCCTGCCGCTTGGTGACATCGTGGCTCTTCGGAAATTGGCAGCCTGAACCGCCGGTTCCCGAATCATCGACCCGACCTGCCCGCAGCACGCCTTTCCGGCGCAATGCCGCCCCGCCACCCGACATGGTCCCTCCTTCCCCTTGGGCGGGAAAAGTCAGCAACCGACGCCCCCCGACCCGGCCTGCTCCGCAACCCCGAAACAGTTGCGGCTCCTTGCCTGTGGACGTTTCCTGCTTTGACTCGAAACAGGGAACCTGCGATGCTGCCCTGCACGCGCGCCCGCAGCGCGGTGTCATAAGAAACTATGAGATCCTTTTTGGTCACGCTGTTGATGGTGTTTGCCCTGGGCCTGTGCGGTTTGGTGGCGTTTCAATGGACCCGTGAGGTTCGCTTGCGCCAGCGCCTCCAGGAATTGGTGGACGAGGTGCAAAACCAAAAAGAGGCACTCCAGAACCTGGACGGATTGGTCCGGCGTACGCAGGAGGAGGTGGATCGCTTGGAGGGGATCCGGAAGAACCTCACCCAGACCATCCAGACCAACATGGCCGAGCTCAGCCGACTGGACAAGGAACTGGACAAGGCGCTCCGGGAGAACGAACGACTACAGCAACAGGTCGAGGTCTACAAACAAGCCCTGGCCCAGGCCAACGAAAACATCGAACGCCAAAACCAGACCATCGCCCAGCAAAACGAGGAAATGAAGAAGCTGGCCGAGGAACGGAACGGCATCGTGGCCAAATACAATGAACTGGTGGAGCAGTTCAACGACCTGGTCCAGAAATGGAATGCCCAGCAAGAAGCCCTCGCCGCCTCCGCCACCAACGCACCGCCGGCCGGCCGCCGGTGAGCTTTCGCCATCTTCTCCGTGCCGACCAGGCCGGCCCTGAACCGAATTCCGCTGCCCCTTCCGCGTGAGTTGGCGCGCTCTCTGGAATCGGGTTCGATAACGCCTCTTTGTCTTCCCTGCCTTTCGTGGGACACGGGCCGACTCTGGCCGGGCTCACTGCGTAATGGCCCGTTGGGCCTGGCGATCTGCCGGGGGAGAACAAGCTCGCGATTCCTTTGCCGGGACTCCACCCGTTGTTCCAACCGGCTTCCGATTACCGGGTGTCCGCCGCGGTTTCACGCGCTTCTCGATGCCGGGCGATAACAGCAGGAAGCGGCCTTTCAAAAACGGCAAGAGGAGCCCTGCGATACCGGGAATGAAACCGCTGCGCGAAGGTCCCCGGGCAGCGCATGAGGATTCGCTGCTGTCCGGCCAACGTCCGGGTATGGACATCCGAGACGCGGCGTGCGGGCACCGGCGTTTGGAGGTTCCCTCCTCCGCCGTGGCGGCGATCCCCTTGCGTGTGGGCAGCGGTGGTCCCGGCGGTTGTCTTTCTCGAACCGCTGCAGATGCGACCCCGCAGACGAGCGCCATTCCCGCCGTCCCGTGGCGAAAGCCGGGGGCTGACCTTGCGGTGCAAGAAGCACCAGCCCGGACCCGCGTCGGGGCAAGGGCACACGCGGGATCAGGCCCTTGGGGCTGGAGACTGATTTCTCCGGCTCGCAGGTGCGCCTGCTGGAACGCTCAAGAGGGTTGCTCCTCGAAGCGCCGGTTGCCGTGCATTCACTGGCAACCGCCTGCTGAGGCGTCTTGGTTGTTCCACCCGCTGCCCGGCCGCCCGCCCGCGTCAAGGAGAGCGGCTATTCCTTGGTCTGTTGCGGGGTGATCGCGAAGGAGACTTTCTGGATGCCCTCCCGGCGGACCAAATCCAGCACGCGAATGACAGCGCCGTGGGTGGCGTCCTTGTCACCGCTGATGTAAACCGGCACGTTGGTATTCAGCCGGTATTTGTTCGAGAGGTAGACGTGGAGCTCGGCGAGCGTCACCCGCTGCTTTTCGATGTACACATCCCCCAGTTTGTCCACGGCAATGTTGATGATATCCGGCTTGAAATCGCGCGTGGCGGCCGTGGCGGTGGGCAGGTCCATCTTGATGGACTGCATCCGGATCATGGTCAGGCTGGCCATCATGAACGAGGCCAGGAGAAAGAACATGATGTCGATCAGCGGGATGATCTCGATCCGGGCCTTTTTGTGGGGCAATGGAGAGCCGATTCTCATGGCCGTCCCGGCGCTGCGCTGGCGGCAGACAAACTGCCAGTCCCAAGGTTCAAGCCGTCTTTTCCTCTTCCGCGGCCGCCTGATGGAATTCGAGGGTGTCGAATCCGCGTTTCTTGGCCGCGGCGACCATGACCTCCAGATTGGTGGCAGCGGACTCGAGTTCGAACTGCAGGCGGCTGACCTTGCTCGTGAAATAATTGAAAGGAATCAACGCAATGATGGCAATCGCCAGGCCGCACATCGTGGCGATCAACGCTTCGCCGATACCCCCGGTGACCTTCTCCACGGCCAATTCCACATCGCCAATGGACAGGAACGTGCGGAAGATGCCCGACACGGTGCCCAACAGGCCCAACAGGGGGGCCAGCGTCACCATCGTGTCCATCACGGTCAAAAACCGGCCCGCCCGTTGGAGCTCGGCACCCGCCGCCACTTGCAGGGCCCCTTGCAGCGAAGAATGATGATGGTTGAGGCCGTGCCAGATCATCCGGATCACCGGATCGGTCGAGTCTTTGGACAGCCGGGCTGCGCTCCGGAAGTCTCCCTGTTCGATCGCCGCAAAAATTTGCTCCAAACGCTCCGGATCCCGTCGGAAGCCCTCGCGGATCCACCAAATCGTGCGTTCGCCCACCACGGCCACGGCCACGATGGCAGTGACCAGAATGGGCCACATGATCCATCCGCCCTTTTCGAAATACTCGACCAGAATGTTTGCCAGCATCATAAACGTTTTGCGGTTTCGCCTACCGGAACCTGCTCATGCTTCACTTGCCCCGGGCCCCTTCGCACCGGGTTTGACCAGATTAATCCGGGCCAAGGGGCTTTGTCCATGCTCTACTTTGGCAGCTGGTACACGAACGGCACGTAGTAGGCCCGGGGTGGCCCCGGCGGCCAACGCCAGTTGTCCCGGACCCATTCCAACGCATGTCGGTCCAAGGTGCCGTAGCCCGAACTTTCATGGACGGTCACCGACGTGGGCCGGCCATCTTCTCCCACTTGCACGAGGAGCATGACCGTTCCCTGCTGCCGTTCCAGCAAAGCCTGTCGCGGGTAGGCCTTCGGCCATGGGAAACTGCCGGCCTCCCTGCCGGTCGGCACAAACCGCGTGGGTGCCGGCGGAGGCGGTCGGGTCACGCGCGGTGGGGGAGCCGCAAACCGGGCCGGGGCCAGGATGACCGGTCCCTGAACCGGCACGGCAAAGGCCACCGCAGAAGGATCCGCAGCCACGACGGTCGCCACCACGGGGGTGTCCAAACTGGGCTCCGGCAGGTCCTCGGGCGGTTCTTCCGGGGACTCCTCTTGCGTGCTGGGTGGCGGCTGGTCCGGTGGAGTGAACACGACCGGCACAATTTCGACCGGCTCGGGGATCGGACGCACGTACGGCTCGGGCATCTTCAGACCGACCAGCCCCACAAGCAGAAAGGCGGCGCAAATGGAGTTGACGTAGGCCAGCTTGCGGTTCGGATCCCGGCTGGCCGACGGCAGGCACAGTTTTGCCAACTCCGATTGCAGCTGATGCGGGCCGGCCATCGATTCTACTGCGGTTTCCATGCAACGCGGCGAGTGACCATGCGGGCCGGACGGCGAACATGCGGCTCCTGACGGGCCAAGGGCGCATGCCTCGGGGGCAAGCGTTGTGGCCTTGGGCGACTGGACAGCTCGAGTGGCATCGTGTCCGGACTCTTGGTTTCCAAACCGGGCCATAAAGGTATCCGCAATCCGCCGCGTGGCAAGCTCGCAACCCCTGTCGCTGTCCAAGCCCATGGACCGCAACACCTTGGATGCGACTCCAACCGGGCCCTCAGGCTTTTGAAGCCCCGGAAATGCAGATTGGCGAGCCTTCGGCCGCACGGGCCGGCACCTCCCGCCCGCATCTCCGCCACAACCAAGCCTGCCCAAATGCCCGATGTGCCCGCGGCATCGGTAACGCTGTGCCCGGCGCCCGCACCCTCTGCCCGCCTTCGCGCGGAGGCCGTGTAACCCCCGAGCGAAAAACCGGCTGCCGGCGTGCGGAATTCGCGCTCCCGGGCTCGATGCCCCCTGCGGACTCCCAAGAGGCCATCGCCTGCGACTTCGTGCCGCTTTCCGGCGCGCAGAGATCGGGGCAGGGGGGGCCATCCTCGATGGCAGCCGGCCTGATGCCCTAGCCAATCCCCTGGGCAGACTTGGAAAAGAATTGCAGAACCACGATGCCCGCCAAGATCAAACACAGCCCGCCCAGAGCCGCCACATCCAGGGCCTGGTCGAACAAAAACCACGCTGCGACCGTAATCAGGGCCAGGCCCGCCCCTGACCAGATCGCATAAACCACGCCGACGGGAATGGCCTTCAAAGCCAGCGAAAGGAAGTAAAAGGCCGCTCCGTAGCCCGACACCACGATCAGCGTCGGGCCCAGGCGCGTGAGCCCCTCGGACGCCTTGAGGGCCAGCGTGCCGGCGACTTCCGACACAATCGCTATCCAAAGCGCAATCCAGGGATTCATACTGCGTTGTAAAAGGGCACGCGTTCAGTTTCGCCCCGCTCCGGGCTTGTTTCTTTGCACAGCCGGCTTTCCCTGTGCATCGGCCCGGTGTCCCGGGACCTCCACCAAGGCCGTTGCCCTGGCAGCCTGTCCCCTACTGGCGAGGCAGGCCCGTGTTGCTTCATCTGCTGCATCCCACAAGTATCCGCGGCCAGGAACCCAGGTCGAGCCCGGAAAAACGGCCTGAGAAATGCCCTACCCGGCCTCTGCCCAACGGGCGCACCCCGAACTCTGGCCCCAAGCGGCATTCCGGCGGACGCACCGCGCGTTCGGAGTCCGGAGTCGGAGAATTCCCAACCTCACGTCCTTCACCATGGCAGTCCCCCGCGGATTCGCCACGAGCCGTCCGCTCGAGAGGAACACATGCGGACGCTCGCGCGCCAGCCAGCACCCGTTCGTACCCCCGAACTCCATTTTGCAGCATGGAGGCGTCAAAAGCAGGAGTGAGCGGCTTGGCGCCAGTGTATGGAGTGTCGGGCTTCGGCCAGCCCGGTCCCGCTGCAGCGCGGCCGGACCAACAGTCTCCGACTCAGCATCGAAGCCGTTTTTTGGCTGAGGAACTGCACTTTGAAACCAGCAACGTGCCCGCGGCGCTTGGAGAAAGCCCGGCTTTTTCACCACCCGGCCAGGCAGCCCAATGGCACCACTGCGCCGACCAGGCTCAATCGCCCTCGAAGCCCCGAGGGGCAGCCTGCCCACAGCCCGAACGCCGCGTCGGAGCGACTGGGCCTTCGATTCCCGGGATGCGGGCTCGGCCGGGTCGGGAGCAGAGCGGCCGAGCGCCCAGTCCCTCCCAGCTGCGACCTTCGGAGCGGCTTGCCAGGCCCGAGGGACCGGGTGCCTTCCCCGAGCGCGACACACCGCGGGGTTCGGATGTGACCCGTTGCGCAAGCCGATGCCGTCAGGCGCCACTGTCGGAGACCCTCGCGACAGAAACGGGTTGTCCCCGGAGCAGGGAACGGTTCGGGCTCGTGCGTTCCGCGCAACGAGAATTACCGCGGATGCCGGGTGCCCGGTTTGCCCCCGGTAGCTTCATCCGGTTTGCGCGCTCTCTGAAGACCGGCCTTGCCCCGCCACGGATCCTGCATCAGTCTCGGTGGAATGGCGCTCAAGGCTCACAACCTCGCCTTGCGTGGGCGGATCGGACTGCCGGGGCCCGGCCGCTCCATGGGCCTCGCTTGTTTGCTGGCCTGCCGGTTGTTGGGAGGATGGACCAGCACGGGATTCGCCGACTCGTTGACAACCGTTTCGGAACCGGGCCCGGCCGATTGCGCGGATCTGCTTGAACGCGTGCGTGCGCAGTTTCAGTTGCCCGCCCTGGCTGCTGTCGTGGTCCGAGGCGATCGCGTGGTCGCGCTGGGCGCCGTGGGGGTCCGACGTCTGGGAAGCGACATTCGGGTCACCCCGCAGGATAAATTCCACATCGGCTCCATCACGAAGTCGATGACGGCCACGCTGGCCGCCCGGCTGGTGGAACGGGGAACAATCCGGTGGAACGCCACATTGGAAGACGTGTTCCCAGACCGTGCGGCACGTTTTGACCCGGCCTTTCGTCAAGTGACCCTCGAACAGCTCTTGGCCCATCGCGGCGGCGTGCCGGCCAGCCTGGATGCCGACGGGCTGTGGGCCAGCTTGTGGGAACGTTCGGAACCACCGCGCGAGCAACGACTCTATCTGCTGGAGCGTGTGACGGCCCGAGCTCCGGCGGTGCCACCCGGCTCGAAGGCGCTCTACTCCAACGCCGGGTACGCACTGGCCGGTGCCATGTTGGAACGAGCTGCAAGTCAGACGTGGGAAGACCTGATCCGCGCCGAGTTGTTCGAACCGCTCCGGATGAGTTCCGCCGGCTTCGGCGCACCCGCGGCTCCCGGACAACTGGACCAGCCCTGGGGCCACGCCTCCCGGGATCAGACGTTCCGCCCGGTCCCACCCGGTCCCCGCGCCGATAATCCCCCGGCCATTGCCCCCGCCGGTGCCGTTCATTGTTCCCTGCCGGACCTGGCCCGCTACCTCCGGTTCCATCTCCGCGGCGCACAAGGGAAGGAAGCCGGCCTGACCCGGGCTTCGTTCGAGAAACTCCACGCGCCCGTGGGTGAGGCGGAGTATGCGCTCGGCTGGGTGGTCGTGTCCCGAGATTGGGCCGGTGGGCGCGCCCTGACGCACGCCGGTTCCAACACCACCTTCTTCGCCGTGGTCTGGCTGGCACCTGCGCGCGACTTCGCACTCGCGGTCGCCACCAACGCGGGTGGGGCCAAAGCCGAGGAAGCCTGCGATCGGGCAGCCTGGTTGCTCATCCAACAGTGGCTGTTAAAAGAGGCGTCCAGTGCCCCGCCGTGATGCGCCGGCCGGGCATCAGCAGAGAATCACGATCGTGATCCTGTTCCCCCCGTCCCAGACCGGCGCCAGATCGCCGGCGGGCTGACCGCGCCGTTGGGAGCGACCGCGCGGACGGCTACCGCCCGGGCCTCTTCCGCCACCCACGAATGCGTCTCGCCTCCCAACCTTCGACTCGTCCATCCCCCCGGCTGCAACACCTGCACGTACCAAAACGCCACGGGATCCCTGGAAGTGCTCTTCCAGTGCAGGTGCACACGCCCGGTCCCCGATTCCGTACCCACCTCCAGGCGGGGTCGCGCGGGCACCGGCCCCGGCATCCATGAACAAACGGGAACTAGGGCTGCCTGGGCATAGGGCCCCGTGCGCAACGCGCGCACCAGGTTCGTCTGCCCGAGCAACGCCGGCAGATGCCAATGGATGTGCCCGGCACTTACCCGTTGTTGTTGCGTGGACCGGATTTGACGCATCAACTCCTCCTGACCCCACTGCCCGGCCATCGCAGTGTTGAGCCCAGGCCACACATGACGACGCTGGATGTTCTGACTGTTCCACCAATCCAGCAGTGCCGGAAAACTCTGTGCCTTGGCGGTGCTGGGCCAGTACAGTTGCGGAGCGCAGTAATCGAGCCAGCCCTCCCGTAACCACTTGCGCGCATCTGCATGCAAAACCGCGAATGCGTCGAGGCCCCGAATGCCCGGGGGATGATCCGGCCGCCAGATGCCGAAGGGACTGATGCCGAATTTCACCGTGGGCCGCGTCTGTTTCAGCGCCTGGTGCATTCGCTGGATGAAGCGGTCCACGTTGCGCCGACGCCAACTGTCGCGGTCCAACCCGCTCTCCCTGCCGTACCGCTGCCAGGTCGACTCGTCGGGGAAGGGAAGCGTCCGCCCCTCGGGCCCTTTTTCGGGATAGGGATAGAAATAGTCGTCGAAGTGCACGCCATCCACGTCGTAGCGGCGCACCACGTCCAGCACCACCTGGATCACGTAGTCCTGCACCGCCGGCTCGCCCGGGTCCAGCCAGAGATACGAACCATACGACCGGACCCACTCGGGTCGGGTTCGAGTAATGTGCTGCGCGGCCACGGGCCCCGTCTTGGCCGACCGGACGAGGGCCCGAAACGGGTTGAACCACGCGTGCAGCTCCAGTCCGCGCAGGTGCGCCTCCCGCACGGCAAACGCCAGTGGATCGTAGAACGGCTCGGGCGCCTGCCCCATGCGTCCCGTCAGATAGGGCGACCACGGTTCGGTCTTCGAGGCATACAACGCATCGCCGGCGGGACGCACCTGAAGAATGACCGCGTTCAGACCCAATTCCGCAGCCGCATCGAGCAACCGCCGCAACTCCGCCTGCTGTTCCGCTGCCGGGAGACCGGCTCGGGAGGGCCAGTGCAGATTGCCCACCGTGGCGATCCAGGCGCCCCGAAACTCCCGCACGGGCGGCGGTGGCTCAGGAATCGCCGGTTGCCCGTCTGCGTCCCCGGCAACCCCCGAGGCCAGCCACCCCAACCAAATCCAGCGGCCCACTCCACGCATAAGCCGATCGCGCACGTCCAGCTTCCAAAGCCATGCAGGGTCGCGGCAAGTCCCAATGCGGCCAATCGGCTGCGCCCGCGGCCACGTGGGGGCCCTTCACGCATGGACCTAACCGCCGCGATCGTGCCGCCGAGCCTCCGCGGGAGGACCTTCCGCCGACTTCCGTCGGTGGCCGCGGGGTTTGATAGTGCGGGATTGGCGGTCGGTAGCCGCCGCCGTAAGTCGGCGGCCCCAGATTCTCATTCCAAATTCTCGCTCCGGAGGCCGGCCAACACGATGAGGCAGTAGATCCCAAGGTGGCGCGAAGACTTATAACCGAGACAACTTGATTGAGATCTGCCGACTTCGGTCGACGGCATCTCATCCGTTTCGTGCCACCTGTTTGAGCGAAGATGGGGATCGGCAGACCGGGTCGTGGTCTACAGGCCGCATGGCGATGTCCCGGATCGACCGGCCCGCCTTGGGAGCTCCGGCCGCCGACCAGGGAGTTGGTTGCGGCTTGGCCGCGAGCCGCGCAGATTGAACCTTGCCAGGAACACTTGCCCAGCTCGTTGGCCTGGCTCGGCCGCTTCCCGACGAAACAGGCCCTCCAGCGGCCTGGTGGCGACAAATCAGATTCCCTCTGCACAACGGCACTGCCAGCCCTGAAACCCCCGGCCCACCTTCTGGCCCTGTCCCGGTCCATCCCTGCGGCCGAACCGGACGCCTTTCCCACTGGCCATCGGTTGGACTTTGAGGCATGGTTGGGGCGGGAAAGCCGGGCTTTGTGAACGCGGATTTCCAATACCTCGAGCAGGCTGCACGGCAGACCAGGCGCCGCTTGCGAGCTGTCCAGCTCTGGCAGGGCCTCTGGCAAGGGCTGGCGTTGGGGGCCGCGATTTGGGTGGGCGTGCTGGCGGTCTATAAGCTCCTGCCTGTGCCCGATGTATGGCCCCGGATGGCCCTTTGGGCCGTGCCCACGCTCACCGTGACCGGGGCTCTCCTGCAGTGGTTGGGGCGACGTACCCTGGCTCAAACCGTCCACTGGATGGATGCGCAGCTCGCATTGAAAGAACGGCTGGTGACCGCATGGGAGTTGGCCCTGCACAAGGCGCAGCATCCGTGGGCTCCGTTGGTGATCGGTCGGGCTGCGCAAGCGCTGCGACAAACCCCCTGGCAACGCTTGGTTCGCCTGCAGCTCCCCCGCCAGGCTTCGTGGGCCGGCGCCTTGCTCGTGGTTGGCTTCGCGCTGCTCTGGGTCCCGGAATACCGAACCCATGCCTGGCGCGAACGACAGCGCCAGGCCCAAGCCCAGCGCGAGGCGGGTCGCGAATTGGTGGCCTTTGCCCGCCAGGAACTCCGGGCCCCGGATCTGACCCCTGACCTTCAGACAGCTTTGCGGGAAATCGAAGCCATCGGGCGCCAGCTCTCGGAACTCACCTTGCCACCAGAACAGGCACTGCAGGCTTTGGCGGAATTGGCACGCCGACTCGAATCCCAGGCCCGCACCACGGCAGACTCCCGGGGCACAGAACAACAGGCAACCCGAACCGCCGGCAATTCAAACGCATCCGCCGACTCCACCCGGGCGGCGTCCGTACCCGCGCTCTCCTCGCAACCAGCCGGTGAGCGGGCGACCGTGGCCAAGTCCCAAGCCCTCGCTGCCCAGGACTCGCGATTGTCCCCCACCGCCGGCGAGCTTCCCCAACGCTCGGACCCTGCCCGCTCGACCTCGGAGGGAGCTCGGCTCGGTTCAGAAACCGACCGTCCAACCGCCTCGGGTTTGGCGATGTCGGGTCTCGATGCAGCCGACGCCGCGGCTCTGACAGCCCTGGCGCAACGGTTGGACGAGCTGGCCGGCGCCCTGGAGCAAGCAGGGCTCAACCCGGCCGAACAACAGCGCCTCGCCTCCGAACTGGAGTCGCTCCTGCCCGGCGCGGCCACGTCCCGGGCCGCCCGGCAATGGTTGCAGTCCGCGCTGAAGGATTTGAAGGCCGGGAACTGTTCGTCCGCCAGCCGGGCATTGAGCCAGGCAGCGTCGGCCTGCCGCGGAACGGGTCAGAGTCAAAGACTGTTGGCGGCATCGCGGAAAGTGGCCCAAGCGGCTGCCTGCGTGGGCACGGGTCGATCTTGGATGGAATGCTCGTCGGCCATCTCCAGCGCCGGGGGCAGCAGTGCCGGCACGCAACCCGGCGGCGATCTTTACAACGAGTCGCTGAGGGCCATGCCGCGACCTGCCGGACTGGCTCCGGAACGCCTCGTCGGGCCCTGGCTCCCCGGGACACCGATGCCCGTGCTTCGGACCCGGGGTGAGGCTCTGCAAACCCCCGCCAACGTGGCCATCGGCGAAGTCACGGCCGCTGCCACCCCGGCAAATCCGCAAGCCGTCAATCTGGACAGAATTCCCCGTGCGTATCGTCAAACCGTGCGGTCTTATTTCGATGAATCGCAGCCGTAAGCCTGGCACGCCGCCGCTCGAGCCGCGCCGCTGCCGGGCCGGGCCCTTTGTCGGCAGCACCGCCGAGGGTTGGGAGACATGAGTCCATCAGAACTGGAACAGCAGATCGAATCGTTTCATCGCGCGGTCACCGCATTGCGAGCCGAAATCGGCCGCATGCTGGTCGGCCAGGAAACCGTGGTGGAACAAACACTCATTGCGCTGTTTGCCGGCGGGCACGTCCTGCTCGAAGGCGTGCCCGGCCTGGGGAAAACGCTGCTGGTACGGACGCTGGCCCAGGCTCTGGATCTCCGATTCCAGCGGATCCAGTTCACGCCCGACCTGATGCCCGCGGACATCCTGGGCACCAACCTTGTCATTGAAGGCCCCGACGGCCGGCGCAGGTTCGAATTTCAGGCGGGTCCCATCTTTGCTCAGCTCATACTCGCGGACGAAATCAATCGCGCCACTCCCAAGACCCAGTCGGCCCTCTTGGAAGCCATGCAGGAGCGTCAGGTCACCGCCGCAGGCGAACGGCGCCGCCTGGAAGAACCCTTTTTCGTGTTGGCCACCCAGAATCCCATCGACCAGGAAGGCACCTACCCGTTGCCGGAAGCCCAACTGGATCGCTTCTTTTTCAAAATCCTGGTCGGTTATCCCGACGAAGCGGAGTTGGTCGAAGTACTGGATCGCACCACCGGCGAGGAACCGGAACCGGTGCGCACCGTTCTGGACCGTTCCACCCTCCTGGCCCACATGCGCCTCGTGCGCCAGGTGCCCGCGCCTCGCCCGGTCAAAGACTACGCCGCCCGACTCGTCCTGGCCACTCATCCCGACCATCCCTCGGCCGTGCCGCTGGCCCGACAATACCTCCGCTACGGCAGCAGCCCGCGCGGCGCGCAGGCATTGGTGCTGGCGGGGAAAGTCCGGGCCCTCCTCCACGGCCGGCTCAATGCCAGTCTCGAAGATCTCCAGGCCGTCGCCCCGCCCGCCCTTCGGCACCGACTGATCCTGAATTTCGAAGGCCAGGCCGAGGGAATTACCCCCGACCAAATCGTCTCGCAGCTCTTGGAACAGGTTCCCCGGCTCCGTCCCGAAACGGTTGGATGAGTCCGCTCGGGCTGCACCCCCGCAGGCCCTGAGCCCGGCCTTTCGGTCCAGCGGCCGCCCTGCTTCAACTCGAAGGCCCGCCGGTCCTGGCTGCCAGGGCCGATTCCAGTTCCGGATTCGGCGGATGCCCGCCGGCCCGTGCCCTCTGGTAATGCCACCGCGCCAGCTCCACCAGCGGCGGGGTGCGATGCAAATAAAACACCGCCAGATTGTGATGGGCCACCGCGTAACCGGGCTGCAAGAGAATCGCCCGTCGCAGAGCCGTCTCCGCAGCCTGTCGCAACCCCTTGTGCGCCAGCGCCAGTCCCAGAAAGTTCTGAACCTCGGCACTTCGCGGATCGAGCGCCGCCGCGCGACTCAACGCCTCCACCGCCTCATCGTACCGCGCCTGCCGGAACCGAACCTGCCCCAGTGCGAATCGGGCCAACGCCAGCTCGGGCGCCGCCTCCACAGCAGCCAGAGCATGGCCCTCGGCCCCCGCCACATCCCCCATTTCCAGCTTCACCAGCGCCAGATCCGCCAGCACCGAACCTCGTCGGGGATCCGTCTCCAGCACGGATTGGTACAGTCGAACCGCCTGCTCGTATTGCCCCTCGGCAAAGGCCCGACGTGCCTGCGCGATCCACGCTTCCACTTGCGAGGCCGGGGGCGGCGCGACTCCGGTCTCCGCCGACCCCTCCGGTTTGGCCACCGAGACCGGGGCTGAACGCGCGGGCCCCGGCCCGGAACCCGCCTCCGCCACGGCGACTTCCTGCGGTCGGGGTGCCGGCACCCGCAGCAGCGCAAGCTCCTCCGGTGTGAAGGGAACCGGCTGAGCCTCCAGGGCCGCCAGACGGGCCTGAAGATTCGCCACGGTCTCCGCCTGCGCGCGCGTCGCCGCCAGTTCGTTGCTCCGCGCAGCCTGCAGCCGCTGCTCCAACGCCATCTTCTCCAGCCGCAGGATCTCGAGATCCGACTGCAGGGTTGCCAGCCGGGCCTGCGCCTGCTGCAGCGCCTGCAACGTGTTGGTGTCCGGAGCAGGCGTTGCGTTGAGGGCGGCCAACTGCTGTTTCAACAGGGCGTTCTCCGCCCGCAGGGCTGCCAGCGTTCCGGCATCGGCCTGCCATTGCTGCATTCGTGCCTCCAACGTGGCTTTTTCCGCCGCCAACTGACGGTTCAGCGCCTGTTGCTCGGCAAGCCGGCGTTGGGCCTCTTCCAACCCCTGCCGCAGCAACTCCAGTTCCTGCGAATTCACGGCTGCGGCACTGGAAGCCTCCAGACGCGCCGCCAACTGTGCCTTCTCGCGCGCCAGCGTGTCCGCACGCTCCCTCTGCTCGGCCAGTCGCTGCTGTGCCTGCTCCAACTCCCGACGCAGCGTTTCGAGCGCCGCCGCATCCGCCGAACCCGTTCCGGAGACCGGCGGCGATGCCGCTCCCTTCCGCAGCTCGGCCAGCTCCTGTTCCAATTCGGCGATGCGCTGACGCGTTCGCTGCAGTTCCTGCGCGGCCGCCAGGCTGTGCGCCGTAAGCTGCTCCTCCGCGGAGGCCTTGTCGCGCGCCAGGCGCCGTGCCAACTCCTTCTGCTCCTCCAACTCCCGCCGCGTCGCTTCCAGTTCCCGTCGCAACTGTTCCACTTCGGCCGATCGATCCGGCGGCATTTTGCGCTGCCGTTCCTGATCCAGGGCCACACGCAACAACTCGAGCTCCTTTTCCAGGTCGCGAATCCGATTCTGCGCCCGTGCCAGTTCCCGAGGATCCGCGGCGGCCGGCTGAACCGAGAGCGCCTCGCGCAGCCGCGCTTCCAGCAGCGCCTTGTCCGACTGAAGCTGAGCCACCTGCTGCCGCAGCACCTCCAGCTCCTGCAAAAGCGCCGGGTCCGCCCGTACCGTGGTCGGGGACACCTCCGGACCCGGTGTGGGCTTCGCCGTTTCCGGCACCGGAGCCGGTCCTGTCCGGCCGGAAGCAGCCGCAATCCGTTCGGCCAGGTAATTCAGGCGAAACCGGACCACACGGGGATTCCAATCCGGGAAGGCACTTTGCAGCCGTTGCAAAGCCGTCTGCGCCTCGAGATACTTCGCCAGAGCCGCCCGTTCCTGACCGGCGGCCAACAATCGGTCGCCCTCTTGAATCGCTGCGTAAATTCCCACGTACTGCTGGTCCGCCCCCTGGCCGGGCAGGGTCACGAGCCCTCCCAGCCAACCCAGCAGCCAGCACCACGCGATGAGCCGTCTCATGGCCCTCCAACCTAGCGTCGGACGCAACCTGCGGGCAACCTCCCTTTCCTCCGTTCCTCCGGCGCACGAGGGGTCGTTTCCGGCACCAGACCGAATCTCTTCTCCGGCCAAAAGCCTCCGAAACAATTCCGCCTCGCAGGAAACGGATCCAAACGTGGCACGGGGCCGTCTCTCTGATGATTCGTCGCCCCAGCCTTCGGTCCGGCGGCCTGTTTACCACCCGCTCCTGCCCCCCTGCCGCCTCGCAGGCACCGTGCAGGGGCGCGGTCCCCGGTCCGGGGCAGCGGCCGGGCCTTCCTACCGCTCCGCCGGGCCGAGTGTTGGACTCGACCGCCAGCCGTCTCAAACCGGACTTGTATCCCTCATCAATCGGGTTTACGTTCGGCCAACGTCGCCGGACCCGGCGGGGTCTTCTTGGTCGCAAAGTGACCGGACAAGCGCCCGGAGCCGCGCACGTCGGAGCCATGGACGCCTTTGGCCGAACCATCGACTACCTGCGCATCTCGGTCACCGACCGATGCAACGAACGCTGCGTCTATTGCCGGCCCCGTCAGTACGCCGGCTGGATCGCTTCCGGTGAGGGTCTCACGGATCACGACCTGCTCCGCATCGTGCGGGTCGCGGCCGGCCTCGGTTTCCGGAAATTCCGGCTCACCGGCGGCGAGCCGTTGCTCCGACCCGGCCTGGTCGAGCTGGTCCGCGAAATGGCCCGCATCCCGGGCGTCGAGTGCATCGGCCTCTCCACCAACGGGGTCAAACTGGCACCCCTGGCCACCGCCCTGCGCGAGGCCGGCCTGCGCACCGTCAACATCAGCCTGGACGCCCTTGACCCGCACCTCTACCGGCGAATTACGGGCGGAAACCTCGCGCCCGTCCTCGAAGGCATCCACGCGGCCGTCCGCGCCGGCTTCGAACGCGTCAAGCTCAACACCGTTTTGATGCGGCACATCAACGAGCAGGAGATCTGGCCCCTCATCCGATTCAGTGCCGAACATCAACTGCCGTTGCGCCTGATCGAGCTCATGCCCCTGACCTCCCGCGATGTGTTGACCCCCGAAAACTTCCTCTCCGTCGAGGAAGTCATGGAGCGCCTTCGGGAACATGACGAGCTGGTGCCCGCCCCCGAGGCCCGCCTCGGACATGGACCGGCCAAATACTATCGACTCGTACGGACCGGTGCCGTCGTGGGCTTCATCGGCGCCATCACCCAGACCCACTTCTGCGACACCTGCAACAAAATGCGTCTGACCGCCGACGGCCGCCTTCGCCCCTGCCTCGGTCATCACGACGAAATCGACCTCCACGCCGCCCTCCGGGAACCCGACGACGAAGCGCTGCGCAAACTCTTCCTGACCGCCCTGGCCATCAAACCCCGCGAGCACGCCTTCCGAAACTGTTACCAACCCGGCCGCCCCATGACCGCCATCGGCGGCTGAGCGCGAGACTCTTTCCTCGAGGCGGTCCGCGCCCGCTTCGACCTCCCATGCCCGCCCCGGACGTCTGCATCCGGCGGCAATGCCGGGCCCCATCTCCTCACGACGTTTGTAACTTTCCCCCGCCTCTCGGCTCGGCAATCGCGTGGCGCGCACGCGGTTTGCCAGCGGGGCGGCGCCATGCCAATCTGAGGCAACATGCTCTCGCGTATGAACAGTTCGGCAACATCGGTGCTCTTGTGGGTGGCCGTGGCAACCGGCATCTGCATCGCTTGGGGCCTGGTCCGTCGCGCCGCCGTGGCTCAGGAATTCAGCCCGGAGCAGTTGGGAGAACAGCTCCGGGCCGGCGCGCAAGTGGTGGACGTTCGAACGCCGGAAGAATTCCGCCAGGGACACCTCCCCGGCGCCACCAACGTCCCCCTGGACCAGCTCAGCCGCCTGGCTCCGAAGGTCTTCCCCGACAAAACCCAACCCCTCCTGCTTTACTGTCGCAGCGGCCGACGCAGTGAAATGGCCCTGCAGGAACTCAGAAGTCTCGGCTACTCCAACGTCTGGAATCTGGGCGGCCTGACCCGCGCGCAGAAAATCCTGAAACAAGCCGGTCCGCCACCCGCTCCGGCAACCAACGCTTCTCCTGCACCACCGAACTCTTGAACCCCCCGGCGTTTGGGAGACAGAAAGAGCCGTTCACGTCAGCTCGCGATAAGCAGGCCGGCGCGGCTCGGTGTGGACCGCGGCCTTTGCGCCCCCGTCCTTGAACGCGCGAGCCTGCCGAAGTTCGCTGAAAAAAGTGGGAACCTGGAGAGGGTTCTCCGGAAGCGCGGCTGATGCATGGGGCGCGTTCTCTCCGAAGGATCCGCTTCTCCCGGGGCCGGCGAACCCTGAGCCACCGCCTCCTCGGAGGCCGATTCCCAATCACGCGGCCACCGGCCTCGACGCGATCGCCGCCTGCCGCTCCCGCCAGCTCAACATGCTTTCGAGAATGAACCGGCCGTCCGTGCTCCCCAAAATCGCCTCGCAGGCCCGCTCCGGATGAGGCATCAACCCGGCCACATTGCCCCGTTCGTTGCACACTCCGGCAATGTTCCGCAGCGACCCGTTGGGATTGGCCGACTCCGTGACCGCGCCCGTGGCATCACAGTACCGCCACAGGATCTGACCCCGCGCTTCCAGCGCGTCCAGGGTCGCCTCATCCGCGTAATAACAGCCCTCGCCGTGCGCGATCGGGATCCGCAGCGGCCGCGCCGGGTCCGCCCTCCAGGTAAACGGCGAATCGTTGTGCACCGTCCGCAGAAACACGTGCTCGCAACGAAACTGCAAGGACCGGTTCCGCACCAGCGCCCCCGGCAGCAACCCCGCCTCCGTCAGCACCTGGAATCCGTTGCAAATGCCCAACACCAGCCCGCCCTGTTCCGCAAACGCCCCGACCGCCTGCATGACCGGACTGAACCGCGCAATCGCACCGCACCGCAGATAATCGCCGTAGCTGAACCCGCCGGGAATGATCACCGCATCCGCAGGGCCCAGGCTCGTCTCCCGATGCCACACCAACCACGCCGAATGGCCCAGGACACGAATCGCATGCACCGCGTCCTGGTCACAATTGCTGGCCGGAAACTGTACGACCGCCACGTTCATCGTTTCTCCTCCGCCGCCGATCGCCGGCATCGGTCGGGGCGACACGCATCGCCCCCGCGCCGTTCAATCGACAATCTCCAAGTGATAATCCTCGATGATCGGGTTGCTCAAAAACTTCCGGCACGCATCGTCCAGCGCCCGTTGCGCCGCCGCCCGGTCCGTGCCGGGTTCTAACTCGATCTCGATGTACTTCCCCACATGCACGGCGCGCACGCCCGTGTACCCCAGATGGGCCAGAGCGCTCTGCACCGTCTTGCCCTGTGGGTCCACCACCGCCTTCTTCGGCGTCACAATGATCTTCGCCTTCATGCCCAGATCTCAGTCCGCGTTCGCTGCAACCGCGCCGGAATCTTGTCGGGCCTATCCGGCCCGTTCCAGAAAATAGTTTCCGCACGCCCCGCCCGGCCGTCGCCGGAGAACCGGTCCGCGTGCCGCGGCTCCCGAATTCGGCACACAGTCCCACAAGCCCGTGACCGCATTCGATCGCGGCAGCCCGGCCCGAGCGGAAGGATTCCGCACAAGTACGGCCACGCCTCGGGCCGAACGGAAACCCGTCTCCGTCGTTGAAGCTCCGGGCCGGTCCAGTATGCTGCAGCCCCGCATGAATCGCATCGAACAACGATTCGCCGCGCTGCGCCAGGCCGGCCAAAAGGGCGTGATCATCTACATCGGCGCCGGCGACCCGCACCTGGAGGCCACCCGCCAGTTGGCCTTGGCCTTCGACCGAGTCGGGGTGGACGTCCTCGAACTGGGCGTGCCCTTCAGCGATCCCCTGGCCGATGGCCCGGTCAATCAAATGGCGGCCCAGCGCGGGCTGGCTTCCGGCACCACCCCCGCCGGCGTGCTCGACACCGTCGCCGCCATTCGCCGCGAATCCCAAATCCCCATCGTGCTCTATCTCTACTACAACCTCATCCACCGCATGGGCCTCGAGCGCTTCATCGAGCGCGCCCGCACCGCCGGCGTGGACGGCTTGCTGGTGCTCGACCTGCCGCCGGACGAAGACGAGGGCTACGAAGCGGCCATGCGGGCCGCCGGGCTTTGTCCCATCTACCTCATCGCCCCCACCACCCCGGACGACCGCATCGCCTTCATCGCGCGCCACGCAGCCGGTTTCATCTATTACATCTCGCGCGAAGGGGTCACCGGCATGCGTGACCAACTGGCCGACGGCATCGGCACCATGACGGCCCGGATCCGCGCACACACCCGGCTGCCCATCGCCATCGGCTTCGGCATTTCCACCCCCGAACAAGCCCGGACCGCAGCAGCCTGGGGGGATGCGGTCGTGATCGGCAGCGCCGTGGTGAACCGCATCGGACAGCTGGGTCCCCATCCCGACCTGGTCCCCCAAGTGAGCGAATTCGTGAGTCAATTGGTCCGGGCCGTGAAAGCCCCCTGACGACCCACCACGCCGGCTGCTCGGAAGCGGTGGCAAGGATCCTCAACGCGGGCTCACGGCGGTCGGCGCCACGGGGCCGGTCCACGTGTTCAATCCCTTCTCGTCCCGGACGCCGCCCGCCTGACCCTCGAGCAGCTCCAACGCCTCCCCCACCAGATACAGCGACCCCGTCACGACCGCCAGGGCCTCTCCCTGAACGCGATCCAACGCCTCGCGCAAGGATCCACATGCCTCCACCGGCAGCGTCGGGGCGGCGGCACGACAGACCGCCACCAGCCGCGCAGGGTCGGCGCTCCGCTCACTCGGCACCGGCACGCACAGCACCCGCCCGGCCCGTTGCACGACCCGCGCCGCGATCCCCTCCAGATCCTTGTCGGCCATCACCCCCAAAATGAACGCCGGCTGCACTCCGGGGCACTCCTCCTGCAGCGTCGCACACAGCACCTCCATCGCGCCCACATTGTGCGCGCCGTCCAGAATCAACTCCGGCCCCGTTCCCAACCGTACCCGCTGAAACCGGCCGGGCCAGCTCGCGCGGGCCAAACCCTGCTCGATCGCCTCTTCGCCCACGGGCAACACGCGGCTCACCGCCCGGACCGTCGCCGCCGCCAGGGCGGCGTTCATCCGCTGGTGTGCCCCGGGCAACAACAGCTTGATCCGATCCAACGGCGCCGCTCGCACCGCCTCGGGCCCCAGTACGTACAGCGGGCAGCCCAGACTCAAGGCCGTGGCCCGGATCACGTCCAGCGCTTCCGGGGCCTCAGTGGCCGTCACACACGGCACTCCCGGTTTCAGAATCCCTGCCTTCTCCCGGGCAATTTCCGCCAGGGTATGGCCCAGCCAGCGCTGGTGATCGTAATGGATGTTGGTAATGACACTGGCCAGCGGCGTCACAATGTTCGTGGCATCCAGTCGTCCCCCCATCCCCGTTTCCCACACCACCACGTCGCACCTTTGCTCCTCGAAATACCGCAGCGCCATCACCGTCACGACCTCGAAAAACGTGGGATGATGATCCGCGGGAAACGTTCTCAGCCAGGGCTGCATCTCCTCCACCAGCCGGGCCACGTCTGCATCGGAGATGAACTGTCGATTGACCTGAATGCGTTCGCCAAACCGGACCAGATGCGGCGAGGTGTACAGCCCCACCCGATAGCCGGCCTCGCGGTAAATCCTCTCCAGAAACGCGCAGACCGACCCCTTCCCGTTGGTCCCCGCCACGTGAACAAACCGTAATCGCCGTTCCGGATGCCCCGCCAGCGCCGCCAATCGGCGCGGGTTCTCCAGGCCAAACTTGGCCCCGAACCAACGCAGCCCGTACAGGAATTGAATGGCCTCGTCGTACGTCATCCCGCGGTCTCCTTTTCGAGCCTGTATGTGGATCTTGTCCGCAACCCCTCTCCCCGCGCGCCCGCCCACGTCTCCTCTCTGCCGATGCCTCTACATAAGGCCACCAGGCAGTTGTCCACCAACCGTTCCGCTCGGCTCGAACCCGGCCGCCACAATGGGTCACCGATGCCCCTCGTGCAAGCGTCGGTGCGGCCCGCATTCGCACTCCGGGCCCGGGCACCCGCTCTTGCGCACCGCTCCACGCTGCGGCAGATTCGTAACGGCAATGGGGTTTGCCGTCTCGCCCTGCGAGAGAACCGCCTGATCATCTCGGGCTGATAACTCCTACCGACGCTCTGAAATCGGTAGAGCAGCGATGAGGTGGCTGGACGATTGCACGAAGGGCGGTTCAAATCCTGCCGGGCTGACGGTGCCCGCGGGAGGCCCTGCCCGCCGTGCGGTTTTCCTCTCCCCACAGGGCGCCCGGGTGAAAAACATTTGTCACCGCTTCCCAATGCGACCTTCCGTGGAACCCATGAAGCTCGCAGCCCCGGGCCTGAGCACGCCCCAAAGGCAACAGCGTCAGTCGGGAAGCGTTCCCCGCCCAGAACTGCCAACCCGCGGACAGCCCTCTTTCATGCCCACCCTTTCCCGTGGAACCTCGCGGCGCCCGGCGCGTTTTGCCCGCCCCGCCCTCTTGCCGAAACACGGACACTCGTCGAGTCCCGTGACATCCTCGCCCCTGGCCTGCCGCACCGGGGGCGCCCTGCACCCCGGTCCCGACAAGACCTTCGTGGCTTGCCGCCGATCCCAGTGCGTCCAGCCGAAAACCTCGACGCTCCCCGCGGATCCCGGGAATCGCTGCGCCGACGGGCACCGGACCGCCACATCCGCCAACCGTCCCCGCACACCATGATCGCCCGATGAATCACGATCCTGCATTTGCCCTGAACGAGCCTCAAAGTCGTCGCATCGCGGCCGCCCTGACGATTCTGGAGAAGCACTTGGCGGCGCTCCGCGACGCCCTCGAGCATGGGGTACGACAGAGCCGGCTGGTCCGTTACGAAGATCCAATCGCTCCCAGCGAAGCCCAACGCCTTCTCCCCGCCCTCCACGAGGCCGAACATCGGTTGCGGCAGATCGCCGATGATCTTGCCCTGCCGGCTGGAAGCGAATCCGTACGACGCTCATTCCTGGCCGCGCTCGAATTGGACAGCATCCACTTGTACGAATGTCGCCCCCGCGGGGAGCTGGCTGGTTGCGGAACGCTCGCTCCCGCCACGGCGGCCTACCTCGACCGTGAAATCGAAAAACTCGACGCAGCGGTCCGGACCTTGATCGCTCTCCTGCAGCGAAAACCCCCTGGAGCCGAATGACCAGCCCGAACCACATCCTGGAGCAGCTCGCCCGTATTGCCAACGAATGCCGCCTGACCAGTCTGCAGCCACAAATCAGGGCCTGCCGACAACTTCTCGCACAACCCGGGACCATCGAGGTGGTGGTGTTGGGACGTTTCAAGGCGGGCAAAAGCTCGTTCCTGAATCACCTGGTGGGCCGCGCGATCCTGCCCGTCGGTGTGGTCCCGCTGACCGCCGTGGTCACACGATTGCGCGCCGGCCCTGCGGACCGCGCATCGGTCCAGTTCCTCGACGGCACGCGACGAGAAATCCCCCTAGCCGAGATCTCCGGCTATGTGGGCGAGCAAGAGAACCCCGGCAATCGAAAACAAGTCGCGGCGGTGGAGGTCGAATTGCCCGAGTTACTTCCCTTCGCCCCGCTGCAATTCGTGGACACACCGGGCCTGGGCAGCGCATTGCGGCACAACACCGAGGCCGCCCTCAACTTCCTGCCCCACATCGGCGCGGCCCTGGTGGCCATCCCCGCCGACGCCCCACTGTCCGAACACGACCTTGCCCTCCTTCAGGAAGTGCGTCGTCACACCCCGTGGATCGCCCTGCTCTTGACCAGGGCGGACCTGCTCACCGAGACCCAGCGCGCCCAGGTGCTCGCCTTTGTCCAACAGCGGCTCTCCGGGACGCAGAACGACGGCATGCCCGTGTTCTTCTACTCCATCCGTTCCGACGAAGCAGCCTTCAAAGCCCGGTTGATGAACCAATGGATCCGTCCGCTCCTCCAACATCACACCGCCGCGGGCGACCAAATTGTCCGACACAAGCTGACTTCATTGCGGGACCAGATTCTCAACTACCTGCACGTGGCTCTCGCCTCCGCCACCCGCGCCGACTCGGCTCGCAACGCCCTGCGAGACCGGCTGGCAGAAGAACGCCGGCAGTTCGAATGGTTCCGCACCGAACTGACCCTCTTCGTCCGCACCCTGGCGGCTGGCTCCCTGGAAAACTATCTCCGCCAGCTTCGTCCCGTGCAGCGAACCCTGCAGCACAGGGTCACGCGCGAGTTACAGGAGCAGTTCGCCCACTGGCACCTGCGATTGCCGCCCCTGCTGGATGCATGGCGGCGGTGGCTGTACGAATTCCTTCAGAGTGAACTTACCGAGCTGTCCCGCACGGAGCGACCGCGGTTTTGCACACCCTTGCAACAGGCGCAAGCCCATCTCACACGCATGTTGCAGGCCCTCCACGACCGGCTCGCGGCTCATGTCAGGGCCGCGCTGGATCTCGCGCTCGCACCCCGGGAATTCATCGTCGAGGTTCGGGCCCCCGAAAGTCCGCCGGTGGATGTAGCATATGCGTTCGATCCCGCGTTTGCCACGCTCGGTTGGCTGATCCCGATGCGGCTTTTCCGCCGCCCCATCCAACGCAGTCTGCTCGCCAGGGCCCGTTATGAAGTCGAAAAAAACCTTTCCCGCCTCGCCGCCGATTGGGCGGAGCGGATCGCCGCTGCCCTCGAGTCCATGGCCCGGCAGGCGGAAGCCCTGGCCCGGGAGGATCTGGAAACCCTGGAACGCATGGTCAGCCATGCGTCCTCCGACGTCCCCCGCCTTCGACAGTGGATCGCCGAGCTGGAGTCCGGAGAGGTTTCCCCACCCCACCACGCCAGTCCGAACGCACCCGATGCAAACGGGCGCGTCCCTCCCTCGAAGACCCGTTGACCTCGATTCCAAACCGTTCCCGGCTCTGCGCCGGGATCTCTCAGCATTTCTGGCCACCAATTCCCGGGCGGCCGGCCCGGCCTTTTCCAGCGACGCCGCATCCGCACTCTGCCCGCTGGTTCGCGCCTCGCGAGCGGACCGCAATCCCTCCTTCGGACGGTCCTCCGGCGCCGCCACTCCTGCCGGATTCTCCGACCCAATCCGCCACCCGAACCCCCGGAGCCCATTCGGAGACTCGTTCGCCTCGTTCGTGGTTCCTCGCGTCTGAGTTTCCGCAACCCTGTCGCGCAGCCGTCTTCGCAGCTTTGCTCCCGACCTTCCAACCTTCCGCAAGACAGCGCGCCCATGCGATCGCTCTCCCCGACGCGTCCGCCCGCCAGGCGTCACATACCCGGTCCGAACAATGAGATAGCCACGGTCCCCACGCAAGCGCGCCCTTCAACCGGGATACCACCGCAGCCGCCGTAGCCATGCTTCGCGGCCACCACGCAGAGAAACAACCCTCTAGGCCGAGTGTTGAATCAGAGTTTCCTGCAAAAGGGCGGTGCCTTCGGGCGGTTGCGCCGGCCCTCCTCATTCGTCCACTCTCGTTGAATCCCAGCGATGCTGCCTTGGTCGATATGCCGCCTCTGCTTGCAATTGTGGTTCTCCTTCCCCTTCCACTGGAGGTGCGAAACGCACGAGGTCCGGAACGCTTCCGTCGGCCAATCGGAGATCTGGACTTAAGACCCTTTATGTCCCGCCACGTCCGTCTGCCATATGGGATCCTGAATCGTATGCCATCCCCGCGGTTGGCCTGCTGTCACTCGCCTCCGGCGGTAGCTGCTTGAGAAACGCTTTGATGAGGTCTTACACAGGCCTTACATGAGGAAACCACCTCTAACAGCTCCTCTCCTCTTCTGCATCCCGGCAGGTCCGCTTCGGTTTCTCCGGTACGTCGGCCCTCGGAGCTACACTGGCCGTGCTCCACTTGCCCCTACGACTCCGTCCCTGTCTCCAAGCCTTCATCCGCCGCGCTGGACCTGCCTCTCCCAGGACCCGTCCCTCCGCGTGGCGGTCGGCGCCGGTTCTCTCAGGGGGCCAGACGTCGACCGCCCTCAAGCTCAATAGAGTGGTCAGTCCCACCCTGGCACTTCGTCGCGCGTCAGCGCGCGGCGCTGCTCTCACAGCCTTTGCCGGGAAGTCCTGCACCCGTCTTGCTTCTAGGTCTCTTCGTCCTGGACGGCGAGCGGACTGGACGGACGCTGGTCTCCATGCAAGGACCGGCGGCCTGGTCACCACGGCCACGCGCGGTGCCCGGAACTTCATCGTCAATAGCTAGCTACGATGTTTACGTGTGGGCTTTTTGACAATGACCACCGCTTTCTCGACATGGTTTGCGTGCCTTTTGAGCCCATACTTCGCTCTCAGCGACATGCTAATCGTAAACCAACACCAGCCCAGTCGCCTCTTCAACGAGCCGAATCGCCTCCTCACGTGTGCGTGGTGAGGACCTGCCGAGTCTAACGCCCGAGGCGAGCATCTTATTCTCGCTCAGGAATCGAATTAACGTCGTGCCTTTGATAGCGTAATTCACGTTCTGCGGAATCGTTCCTGCGATTGCTATGATTTTCAGGTCATTCAAACGCGAGGCCACCACTCCGACGACGTCGCCATTCATGTCTACGAGCGGTCCCCCTGAGTTCCCAGGCTGAACAGGAACGCTGATTTGCATTTGGTCCGGATCGTCCAGAAGTCCAGCAAGACCGCTGATGTTCCCGTCGGTGTACTTCGGCCGCGAGCCTTGCAACTCGACCATGGGATAGCCGATGGTGAATACTTGTGCCCCCAAGGAGATCGGGTTGGTGGCCACGTTTAAAGCTGGGACAGTTCCTTTTACAAGCTCCACTCGCAGCAACGCCAAGTCCTTGTCGTTATCGACGCGAAGCACTGTTGCATGCTTTTTGCCTGCCACTGTCTTAACTTGTATTCTCGTTGCCTCCTCCACGACGTGTGCACTAGTAATAAAAAGTCCCTCCTCGGATATGAAAAATCCTGAGGCGCTTGCGATCGGCTCCTCCGACACAGTCCGGGTTCGTGCGGAAGCCCGCGGCGGTCTCCCGCTCATTGTCACAACCCTGGCTCGCAAAGGTCCCACGGGCATCCCGGGATCATAAACCGGCACGATTCTAATCTCGTTCTTTTTGTTCACATAAGTGTATGTTCCGACTGACATTGCGGTGAGTCGAACACGGTCGCCCGTATTCAAGATGCGAGTCAGCCCGTTATGCTTTAGCTTGAACACTCTTGGTAAAAGATTCTTCTGAAGAGAGGCAACGTCTATCATTAGGTAACCATCCTCAATAATCTGAATCACTTCAGCTGTTGGAAGCGTCACCCAGCCTGGTGGCGCCGCTCGCAGGTCATAAATCTTGCCGTCCACTTCCCGGATCAACCCTTTTGCTTCGCCATCTTCTTTATGCTTTGCCAGGGCTGCTTGGCGCAGCCAGTGAGGCATATCCTCATATCTTGCCACAATCAACGCTCCCTTATGACTCACCGTGGCATCCATTGGGCGCGTCGCAACAATCCTGACCGCATTGCGGTCCGGCTCCTCCCAGAGCGCCCAAAGAGCCGGGTTGTTCGTTAGCCTCGCTTTCCGCTCTTGCTCTAATCGCGTTCTCTCCTCCTCATGCGTTGGAGCTTCGGCGGCTGCATGGGCCTCGCCGGCTGGGGCCGTTTTCCCTTGTAGATGCGCCTTCGCCTCCGGTTCGGACGAAGGCTTCGGAACCTCTGCTCCGGTTGCGGCTTCGTCCTGCTCAATCTTGACGACATCAGCGTCCGCTTTAGGACGAGCGAGCTCGTCTGTCGAATGGCGCTGTCCTTCGTCCCCGGGTCTTGCAACGAAGCGCAATCCCATCGCAGCGAATGTTGCCGCGAGAACAAGTAGAACGACAAAAAGAGCAAACCTCTGAGGTGAGATGTGCCTGCGCGCTCCAAGGTAGGCCCTATGTACCCACGCAAGAGCATCGGATAAGCTATGCCTACGAATGTCGGGATCAGAGCCGACGAGCGTGATCTCCTTGCCGCAATGGGGACAGGGGATATTCACACCTGCGTAGTGCGCGTCGTATGCAATGTGACCACCGCAGAACGCGCACACATGCTTGCATTCGCTACTCATGGTGGCGTTTGTGCTCTGGCACGCCAGGTTCAAGCTGACTATAGCACTTGTCGAGAGGCTGGCAAGTTCAAAAGCTGCAAAAGGGGCACCCCAGGAGGTGCTCGTCAACTGTCAGTTGGCGCGGGATTAAGGCCGGCTGGGTTCGATGAGGAACTGCGGCCCTAGCGCTTTAGGCGGCGGTTGATTTTTTAATTCCATGTTCTTCCCCTCCACGCCCGAGCTGCTCTTGATGCCGTGGGCTCGGTGGCCCCAATCAATACGCAAGCGGCCCCGGATGCGATGGCAGGTGTTTATCCCGTCGCGGTTGGCCATCAGGTAGCCGACCAGGGCGGAAAACTCCCTGGGCCCGTGCCGGAGCATGGGGCTGGTGCGGAGCGCCTCCAGGGGTGTCTGACTGTCCCCATTCAAGGTCCGGCACATGAGCCGGTGCAATTCCTCATGGTCCACAGCGGTTGAAGCCCGCCGCGCTGGAGCTAGCCCCCAGCGGTCCGAAACCTATGGCCGGAAGGCGGAATAGGTTTCCCCCTGACCGTTCTTTGCCCTCATCGCCATCGCGCAAGACGACGTAGAACTAAGGCGCCGCCGAGCTGGCCGTTAAACCGGCCGATCCAATGAGGGCCTAAGGCCTCGTACGGACTTGCAGGCTGTTGAAAATGCGGTTTTCCCGACTCAGAGGGTGCCATGACTACCTCTTCCAGGATCTACATGGGTGACTGCCCCTCCCGGATCAGCTGCGCCCCTCTGCCACGGGACGCTTCCTGATCGCCGCGCGGATGTTTGGGCCCCGCCGGACCCGGGATCTGAAACAAATCATCGCTTCGCATGGTAGCCACTGCCGGAATCCGGTGGGACATGGGACAATCCTGCGACTTGGGCCGGAGGCCACTTTATCCATGTCGCCGGCTGCCAGCCACCGACTGTCGGCTGCTCTAAAAGCCCCAAGCGACGTCGCGCAAGTTGAATTTGGCTTCCCTGCGGACCCTCAATGCGACAAGCCACCCAGGCTGTCGCTTCGCGGCAAGCTGGGCGGAAGGAATTCCCATGGTGTTCAAAAAAAAAAAAAGACCCTCTCCGAAAGACGATTGCACAAGTCGTTCATCTGGAAAGGGTCTTTGTTTTTTTGGAAGAAACACGTTTTTCACCAGACTGCCAAGGTTGCGTTTGCAGCTTTTGTGAGTTGCCCCGGCAGCGCGCACGTCGAACAGCCACGACTGCTCCAATCCCGGCCAGGAGGAGCCCAAACGTTCCGCCAGCATCGGGGACAGAGGTGCCCGGCGGTGGAATCGGCAGACCGCCTTGAATGATCTGAAGGTCGGACACTAACAGACCAGTCGGATTCCCACCCCATTCCTGATTCAATACCTTTACCACGAGCGTATTCACCCCATCCAGGAATCCGCCCTGAATCGAGAACCATTGCAAATCCACAAATCCCCAGAGGTCTCTGGCATAGCCTGTGTCCTCGCCGTTGAACCAGATTTCACTCCAGTTGTCCGAAGCCCACCTCCCAACAAGAGTCAACGTTTGCGGATCGATCCCGCCCAGATCGACGATAAACTCCAGTTTGTACGTATAAAGCCCGGGCGGGTCATGAGGCCAGGTGCTCTCGGTAGGGTTCGGCCCGATCCAGGCCGACCCTTCGGGCGGCGTCACCCAGGCTTGGTGCCCCGGGCTGTGATAGACAATCGGCACGCGATACACCGTGTCCACCGGGCCTTGCACCACCCAATGCAATTCCGCTGCATGAAGCGGGATCACCTGACCGGAGTCGTCCACGCCGGTGTTGTACAGGCCGCTGACGGAGATGGCCCGAGTGTCGATGCACACGCCAATCCCCAGGAGCATTGCTACGACGAGGGAGTTTGTTTTCATAGCTTGGAGCACGTGATTGATGGATGAGTGCAGCTTCTGTAACCATGGGGCGGAACCTGCCCGCCCCCCCTCGTCCCATATCACAGGCGCCCGCCACAGTCAACGCTGGTGCTCGTGGTGTGTGGGCAGAAGGAGGGCAATTGACGTCCCACCCGCGCTCGAGCCGAGGCCGTGCCCATCTGCCGCGACTGTGCCCGAAGAAGAGGAGCAATCCCTCGGAGAAGAGGTTCGTGTGGCGGCCTCGTGGACAGATGGGCAACCTTGACATCGCTCGCGATGCCGGCCGAGAGTCCCGCCGCCACTGTCAACTGCGTTTCAGCGATCCCGAGGCCGATTCATCTGATTCGCAACCGCAGCGCAACGTCCTCTTCGAAGGGCGGGCTGGCCAACGACGTCGGCTCGCCCACAGCCCGAACCGTCTCCCGCTTTTCGACCTGGCCGGTGCGCGGTTGAATCCATTCTGCCGTGTAGGTGCCCGGGGGCGGGCGCAGCAGCAGGGTCGCTTGCACTGGACCCGTCGGCGCCGCCTTGTCCCGTGGGTCGCGCCCCAGATACAGCGCGTAAGCCCGCCCCGGCTCCGCCAGAACATAGGCGCGATGGCCGGGCGGCACGCCGCCCACGAGCACCTCCGGCGCCGGGCGCATCCGCACAAAATCCAGACTTTCCAGGAACTCCCGCAGGACGCGCATCTGTCGGCGGAACACTGCGTTGCCGCCGCCCGGCTGGCTGGCCGGATACACGAAGGTGCCATCCTCGAATCCCACGGCGAAGGAATAGTCCAGATGACTGAACAACGCCCCGCCCGCCAGCAGGAAACTCCAGGCCTCGACCCTGTACGGCCCGTCGTTCGTCCCGCGAAAACCGGTTTCATTGTCTCCAATGACCTTGTTCAGCCCGTAATTCATGGCCACGGCGTCGGGCGGGTAGGCATAGTGAAAATTGAAGATCGAAATGGCCGGATGCGGGTTTTCCACTTTGGCTCTCTCGTTGGCAATGTTCATCGAGATCAACTGCCGCGCGCCCACGGCCTTTTGCGTTTCCACGATCACGTCGGCGATACGGTGTTGCCAGGCCATGCTCACGCCGCCGAAATAGGGCTCGTTGCAGATCTCGTAGTACAGGTTGTCGAAATCCTTCAGCTCGGTCACGAATTTGCGGACCAGCGCCTCTTGAAACGGCAGCAAGCCGCCATGGCGGTCCAGGGTGTACACGTTCGTGCGAGCCACCGCGCCGACGCCGTTGATGTTGTTGATCGCGTTCATCGGGCTGAGCTGCCACATGGCCTCCTCGTAAAAGGGGCAGAAGAGGTTCAATTCGACGACCACGCCCCGTTCTGCGGCCCGGGCCAGAAAATCCTTCAGCCGGGCGAAGTAGTCCGGGTCCCACCGCGTGAGATCGAACTTGTTGCCGCCGTTCCGGTAGCCGGGCTGATCGCTGCGGGCCCAGGGACAGATCAACCGGCCCGGGGCGGGGGCCAGCGTGTTGCGCGCGATGTTGAACGCGCCCGGGGGTTCGCAGTACACCCCGCTGAGGGTGCGGGTATGGTTGAGCCCGTCCCGGGCCAAGGTGTCCAGGTATTTGCGGTAGTCGAAGTCCAGGTTCAGCACGGCCCCGTAGTGTTCTCCCGAACCGATCAGCACCGTGGGTCGGCCGCGCCACACGAAATAATGCGGGTTCTCCGGGTGCAGCGCCAAGGGGGTTGCGGCGAAAAGCGATCCTCTGCAGACCATGAGCGCAAGTGCGGCGGAAACCAACCAATGATCACGCATGGCAGAAACCTACCCCCACGCGTCTCCCCGGGCAACGATCTGCGGGCCCCCGGGCCCGGGGTGAAGTCCTGGTGCATTTGTCGTGGCCGGAAACCCGCTGGCTGGAAGCACTCATTCCGGGCCCTTGGAGGCCGAGATTCATGAGGCCGGAGGCAGCGTGATGCCAATCTGCGTCCTTCCGCGACTCACGACTTCTTACTGGGCTCCGGGCGAAAGACACCGGAACTATTTCAGTCGTCCTCCGCCGAGTTCAGTATGGGCGTCAGAGCATGCTTCTCGTGCGGGTCTTAAGGTGGCCGACCGGGCGCCGAGGGCTTGCACGACCCTCGAGCGCCCGGCGCCCGTATCCCCCACGGTCCAAGAAGAACGCAGACCGAGCCCGTCATCTTGCATTTCGGATGCGCTTTGCACACCGGAAATCCTGCCCTACGCCCAGAAGCAGCTGATCGATCTTCCGGGGGCCACTCAGCAGCGCCACATTTGCCATTGAGTTCTCCGGCTTTGCGCCACATCACATCAATGAGCATCTCCGCGTCGCTCAAGGTGGGCTTGCAGACCTCCAGCTGGATGCTGTGTCGATGCTCCTGCAGATCCGGAATGCTTTGAAAGGCACAGACAACAAACCGATCGGCCGTTGCAAAACCTTTCGGGACATAGCACCACCAGCACCCCGGAGGCGCCCGCAATGCCCAAGGCCTGACACTGCATGGCAGCCTCATGGGCCTCGGCCATCGATTCATGCGCTTTTGCGAGCATGTTATTCCCGCGTTCCCGCAAATAGTGCATCCCTTTTACCATGCGCTGATTGCCCAACCGTCTTTGCTTGACTTTACAGTGGTTGCGAGTGGCAACCTTCCACGTGCAGGATTTGTTGCGAAGCCAATGGTACCACTCGTTTGCGCCCATTCAGCTAACCAGGGTTCCATTTGCCGCGCTGAGTTCTCTTTCCCATTCCTGATTGTGGGGCTTTATGAATGCCCAGCCCTTGAGGTCTACCTTCCGGGCTTCGGAGTCATGGGAATGCCATAATGATCCGATGGCCAGCGGTAGAGAACTGTCTCCAGTCAGAGGCATACGGAGCATGGATTTCGAAACGCCTGAAGGCAAGACGGGCTTCCTCGAGGGCTCGGAAAAGGTTTGTTGTGCTTTACGTGCACCTCGTCAAGCTGCCGCAGGGAAGCCCGGTTGACTGCGCTGGAAGACGGTGTTCCGCGAGGGGCCCGTGTCAACCCTCCAAAACCAAACATGCACGGTGCAGGGAGGAGCAACTTGTCGCAAGATGTTCGCGGACAAACTTGTGCTCGAAGAGGCCTTGTCGAAGGAACCGCCTGCAGGCGCGCCTTCGGGGAATGAAGGGGCATGTTTGAGCTTGTGCCCGGTCGCGGGCTGGCGGCGCTGGCGGATCCGCGGTGGCTGGCCCTGGAGGAGGCCTGAAGGGCTGGTCCCGCGTTAGGTGGTCAGGGGTCGTCGGAATTGTTAAGAAGTCTCATGCTCCGGTATGGCGGTGATCGCTGCACCGCGGGCGCGATGGCTTTCGAGGCGGGGGCGGCCAACCAGGGGGCCGAAGACATGGCTGGCGGCGTTGACCAATGGTCAGCAGTGCCGGCAGTGACACGGGGATGGGATTCGAAGCGACGAGCAATCCACCGCCCGGGGTCCGAAGGCTCGGGGTCGGCATCCGAAGGCGATGCGGAGGCCGACGCGGCCCGCGTCGAGTTCCCTTACCGGTCGGGCTGCCTATCACCACGCTCCCGGTCCGTCGGGCCGACAGGTCGACATGCCGGAGCCCAGTTCGAGGCCACATCCTCGTCGCGCCAGAACCTCGGAGGGACGGCGAGCAGGCGGGTCAATTCGGTTCGCGAAAGCGGTCGGGAAACAGAGAAAGCTTCTGCCGCCTCCACAGCACGGGATCGGGCCGAGTCTCTCTGAGCCCGGACGGGTAAGTCCCTCGGCTGTCTCCTGCAAACTACAGGAAGCGCCCCGGCGAAACCCACCCATGGGTGGACCTCTGGGTGCTCGATTGAATGCAGAGGCAGGGTTGGTGTCCGGGGCTCCGCCATCGGGTCGGGTGGTGTTGCGTCCGAAGCCCGGATCCGCCCGGAGGGAAGCGGCGGGGCGGCAATGCTCAGGGATCGCCGCGAGGGCGGGGATGGCGCGGGCGGTCGGGCAGGGGGGCTTTTCCGGGCCCGGGCCGGACCGCGGTTGACAGATTTAGCTACTTGGCTAAATTGCTTGCAGTCATGGCGGCGAAGCTCTCCAGCCCAGGACAACGAAAAGCCCGGGCCCGGTTCCCGGGAATGCCGGTCCATCCGTCCCGTTTGCACATCGTCGAGAAACTGGCGCGCGGGGAACGCTGCGTCGGCAAACCGGCCCAACTCGCCGGAGCCGAGAGACCCACTGTCTCGCGTCACCTGACGCTCCTCCCTCGGGCCGGCCTTGTGGCCGATCAGAAACGCGGAGCGCAGGTGTTTGATGGGCCGAACCCCTCGCGGGTGGTTGGACCTGTTCCGGTATCTGGAGCGGCTCGGGCGTGGCCGCGATCGAAAGGAGTCTTTCCATGGGATATGAATGGCTGAAAGCCGGTTTCCTGGCCGTTTGGGATTACGTGGCCCTGCACGTCTTGACCTGCCTGGTGCCCGCGTTCCTGCTGGCCGGCGCGATGGTCACGTTCATCTCCAAAGAAGCCATCATGCAGCATCTGGGCGCGGCGACGCGAAAACTCAAGGCGTTCGCCCTGGCGGCCGGCGGCAGTTTCTTCGTGGCCGCCTGTTCCTGCACGGTCATCCCGGTGAGCAGCGGATTGTACTACGGGGGCGCGGCCATTGGCGCGGCCTTCGTACTGCTGTGGGTGGCACCGGCCTCCAACATCCTCTCGCTGGTGTACACCGGCAATGTGCTGGGGCCGAAACTGATGCTGGCCCGGCTCGTAACCGCTCTGCTCATGGCGTTGGTCGTGGGATGGGTGATGTCCCTTGTGTTTCGCCGCGAGGACCGCGAACGAATGGCCGCCCTGACCGCCGCGCAGGCCGACCCGCCGCGCAACTCCGGGGCCACACTTCGAGTGGTCGAAGGGCGGGATCTCGTTCTGCTGGGTCTCCTCGTGATTTCCCTGCTGGCTCCCAATTATTTGATCCAGAAAGGTCCGTTTTGGGAGAAGGTCGTGGTTTGGGCGGCGGCCACCGTGGCCGTGTTCGGGTACGCCGTGCGCGTCAAGTCGAGGGAAGAGTTGAAGCGCTGGTTGGTCGAGACGTGGTGGTTCGTGCGCATCATTTTCCCTCTGTTGTTGCTCGGGGTGTTTCTGGTGGGGGTGATCGGCAAGGTGTTGCCGGAGGCGTGGGTGCAACGCTGGCTGGGGGGCAACAGTCTTCGGGCGTCTTTCCTGGCCACGTTACTGGGCAGCGTCAGTTATTTCGCCACGATGACCGAGGCGCCGTTCGTGGACACCCTGATGAAGATGGGCATGGGACCCGGTCCGGCGCTGGCGTTGCTGCTGACCGGCCCCGGCCTGAGCCTGCCCAACTGGCTGGCCATCGGGAGGGTGTTTGGTGTGAAGAAGGCGGTCGTGTACGTGGTCACCATTGTCATTTTGGGCACGCTGGCCGGGTGGCTGGCGGGCCAATTCGTGTTCTGAACGCCAACCCACTCCAACCTGCACCTCGAGCCATGAAAATCGAAATCCTCGGTCCGGGCTGTCCCCGGTGTCACGAAACCGAACGCCGCGTCATCAACGCCCTGGCCAAAGCCGGTAAGGACGCGGAGGTGACGCACGTCTATGACCTCAAGGAAATCGCCAAACGCAAGGTCATGTTCACCCCCGCGGTGGCGATCGACGGCGAAGTGAAGATCAGCGGGCGAGTGCCCTCGGAGGAGGAGATCTTGAAGCTTCTGGGAACTTGATTGCCAGGTCCGCGACCCGGCGCTCGTTGGGAGGGATACGCCGGTGTGCAAGACTCCTGGCCGGGTCGAGGCCAGCGCAAAGGTGAAAAGAGTCCCCAGAGTTGATGCGGGCCGGAGCGGATTACGATGCCCCGGGCGGGATGGCCGCTGCCGAGCAACCTTTGTGAAAACGCCCCTCTGAAAGCGGCCAAGTTATCCGCGAGTCCTCCGAACTGTGGAAGGCGAGCCTGCTTGCGGTGACCATGATCGTGGCAAGCGCTTCTCGCCCGGCTCACGTTGAACGGGCACGGGCCGTGGCCTTTCGGTGCAGGTCACCCTGGTGAGCAGCGCGACGGGTGAGGCGTCGCGGGCGGCCGGTGCCCCAACAGTGGGGCCAAAACCGCCCCTGACCTGATGCCGGCTTCGAGGCCGCGAGGTGCCGGTTCTGCCGGATGGGTGCACCGGGACGCGAACAGTTGAAACAGGAGCACGCGGTTCGGTTACAGGTCGGGTTCACCCGCATTGCCCAAAGCTCCGCGAGGGCCGGGAATCTCTGGGCGCGGACCCACACCAGCCGTCAACGCACGGAGAAGCAGATCGAGGTTGGAACCCCTGCGGGGGGGCTGAGGCATGCAGCAGGTGTTCGCGCAAGTCAGCCGCGCAGTGGAGGACGCTGGACATGCCGGGCGGGGTGGCCTCCGTTCACGGCACCTTGAACACGCGCTTCCGCGAACGGCAAACTGAAACCCGAAGCCCCTGCCCGGGCAGACAGGCAATGTCATGCGACGTCCGCTGCGGTTCGGTGGTCGCGGGAGCGCGGCGGAGGATCCCCGGCGAGTCTCCGCCGACTTCCGTCGGCGACCACTTCGCTGCATTCGCGCTTCCCTCGGAGCACATCAATGAAGGCCGGTGGCGTTCAGGTCGTGGACATTGCGCCCGATCATGACGCACCTCCGGGCTGTCAGGGTGGTGGGCCGGCACGCGCACCCGGGCCGGATCATGGATGAGAGCGTGTGGTCTCTTCCGCACCGGGCTCTTCTGCGTGACGGTGTGAGTGAAGATCGCGAAAAACGGCCGAGCCGGCGGGCGATTGGAGCAGTGCGCGCGACCGGAGGATTCGTCCCCAACCCGCCCGGGTTGGATCAGGTTGTAACCTTCCTTCTCGTTGTTGGTGCAGGAGTAACCCGCCTCGCGCAACAGTTGCGGGTACATGTGCATCCCCGGCGGCAGCGGCACCAGACCGCGCATATGCTCGGCCGCCAGCGTGGCCGAGTGCACTCCCATGATGATGGTCGTTCGGGCCGGTGCGCACACCGGCCCTGCCGACCAGACCCGCGTGTAGATCATACCGCGCCCGGCCAGCCGATCGAGATTCGGCGTCGCGGCATCGGAATTTCCGCAACCGCTCAAGTGCTGTTCAAGCTCCTCGCACGTAATCCATAGGATGTTTGACCGTGCCGCGCGGCCTGCTGCCCCCAAGGCAGCGGCTGCCGCCACCCAACCCGGCCCCGCCCATGTCGGCGAAACTCAGGTCTTCATGGATTGTGGCGACACGACGCAGCGGCGGCCTGGCACCCGACGACGCCAAAGCGCACGGCAGCAGGGGCTCGGTTGATCGCCCGAGGGGACCGCGGGTCGAGTGCAACCGTTCGCCCGCGGGCTGTGCTGAACCTGAAGCCGCAGGAGCAGCGTGCGCCTTCACCCCGCTCCGTTTGCGAGCGTTCAAATCGCGGTGCCGAACAAGTGCTTTTCCGAACCCCCACCGCCTGAAGGCAGTAAACAGGGTGGCATGGACCGTGGACGAGCACTGGATGCAACCGGTTCGCGACATTCTCCGATCGAGTCAGCGATCGCGCATGGTGGGCAGCTCCGCTGAGTCCGGGCGTTCTTGTGGGCGGCGGTCCGGGGCGATGGCTACGGCTCGCCGCCGCAACATCGCCCGCCTTTGCCCCCTTTCCCCATCTCAAACAGAATCTTGTCCAACAGTTTCAGGTCCGACGGCGAGTTCCCCTTGTCCACCTCTCGGGCACACGCCAGTGCATGCTCGTTCGCTAACAAAACCTCTCGAAAGGTGCTGCAGAACCTCGCGTAACGGCTCACGGGGTTGGACGCAGGGGATATCCCCAGCGCGCACTCGGCTCGGGAGTCCAAAATGGGAAAAACGTCCGGCCTCAAAAAGTGAAGCACTTTCGCTGCCCAAACGGGCCATCGCTTCGTAGCTGTGAAAGGTCTCAGGAGCAGCTCGAGAACACCCTCGTCGGGTGAATGGTATCGCAGGGGCCGAGACTGAGCGACTTTGGCGCCCCACTCGTCCAGGATGGGAGCCAAGTTTTTGGCAACGAGGCGAGCCTCGTCCACGATCGAGTGAGGGAGGAATCGCTGCTGAACCGCACCGTACTCTTCCGCAACAAACCGGAGTTGCTCGACCTGCTCGTTCTCGTCGTCGGAGAGGCCGCCTTGGAACAGTTCATAGCCCTCGTGATCCAAATCGATGTTTCGCCGCCCCTTGTAGCAGCCGGCGTTGTACTCTCGGATTGCCTGGATTGCGATTTCCACGGGGATGATCAAAGCATGAAGATGAAATTGTTGCGAACGGCTCATGCGCCAATTTCGGTGTCGAACATGTCATCTGGCTGTTCCCTCTGCAAGGACCTCCACGCAGGTGGTCCATCGGGCCGCCCTCCGAGCGGCAGTCGTGCGATGAGAACACAAGATCGCTCCGGCCCAAATGGGCTCCAGGGACGCAAACCGGCGGAGACGATCATGCACCCGTGCATGCTTCACACATGCTTCACCCGGCAGATACGCCTCCGCTTCCGAGACCAGGCACCGGCCGGCTGCCTCGCGTCCGTGCTCGCCGTCCGCGCTATTGCTGAGAGGCGCGGTGCCGGGTACGGTGCGGCCATTGCTGGACGAGGATGAGATCGGACCGGATTTCATTTGCGCAGGGCTTTCGAGATCTGGCGGAGGCGGCGGCCGCAGACGCCTCCGAGGTGCTTCGGCGTCTGGACAGCTCCGCGCACGGGCTGAGCTGGACGGAGGCGCGCCGGCGATTGGAGGAGTTCGGGCCAAACGAGGTGTCCGCACAACGGCCGCCGGGTTGGCCGGTGCTGCTCTGGAATGCGTTGAAGCATCCCTTCAACGCGATTTTGGCGATTCTGGCCGTGATTTCCTGGAGCACGGGCGACTGGAAGGCGGTCGTCGTGATGGTCTCGATGATCACCGCCAGTGTGGCGTTGCGGTTCTGGCAGGAGGCGAAGTCCCAGGTCCAGGTGGCCTTGCTCCGGAAACTGGTGCGCAGCGAGGTCACGGTGGTGCGGACCGAGAACAAGGGCGTCGAGCGCAAACCCAACGCGCTGGATCCGCTGGCATCGGACATTCCGACATCCGAACTGGTGCCCGGCGACATTGTAAAGCTTTCGGCAGGGGATTTAGTGGCGGCGGATTTGCGGCTGTTGGAATCCCGCGATCTGTTTGTGACGCAGTCGGCCCTGACCGGCGAGGCAATGCCGGTGGAGAAGTACGAGCCGGAACGCAATCGGTCGCGCCCCGGGCCCGCCGACGAAGCGCCGCCAGCCGAGGTGTTGGATTCACCGCATCTGTTGTTCATGGGCAGCAGCGTGGTCAGCGGCACCGGAAAAGCCGTCGTGCTGGCCACCGGTGCGCGGACCTGGTTTGGGGCGATGGCGGCCGGGCTGTCGGCGCGTCGGCCGCCGACCGCCTTCGACCGCGGGGTGCAGCAGGTGACCTGGTTGCTGATCCGGTTCATGCTGGTGATGGCCCCGACGGTGTTTCTGATCAACGGTCTGCTGAAGCAGGATTGGCTGGATGCGTTTTTGTTTGCGGTGGCCGTGGCGGTGGGGCTCACCCCGGAGATGCTGCCCATGATCGTCAACGCCAATCTGGCGCGCGGTGCAATCGCGCTGGCGCGGCAGAAGACCATCGTCAAGCAATTGCAGGCGATTCAGAACCTGGGGGCGATGGATGTGCTGTGCACGGACAAGACCGGCACGCTGACGCAGGACAAGGTGGTGTTGATTCGACACGTGGATTTGTGGGGGGCTGACAGCCTTCGGGTTCTGGAGCATGCGTATCTCAACAGTCTGTTTCAAACGGGGCTGAAGAACCTGCTGGACCGGGCTGTGATCGAACGGGCCGAGGCGCTGGGTATGCGGGAGGTGGCCAAAAGTTGGTGGAAGCTGGACGAGCTTCCGTTCGATTTTGTGCGGCGCCGAATGTCGGTGGTGTTGTGGCGTTCGAAGCGGGAGCGGGTCTTGTTCTGCAAGGGGGCGGTCGAAGAGATGCTGGACATCTGCACCTGTGTGGAAGACCGCGGCCGCCGGGTCGAATTGACCGACGAGCTGCGCACGCAACTGAAACAATTGCGCGACCGGTTGAACGAGGATGGCTTGCGGGTCATCGCGGTGGGCTACAAACCGCTCGGCTCATGCCCGGAGCGCGTGCGCGTCGAAGACGAACGGGAGCTGGTATTCTCGGGGTTTGTCGCGTTCCTCGATCCGCCCAAGGAGACGACCGCCGGGGCATTGCGCGCACTGCGGCAACACGGGGTGCGCGTGAAGATTCTCACCGGGGACAATGGCGTGGTGGCGCGGAAGATTTGTCGGGACGTGGGTCTGGAGGTCGAACAGGTGCTGACCGGCGCGGAGATCGAGGCGCTGGACGAGGCGGAGCTGGCCGGGCGGGCCGAGCGGACGACCATCTTTGCCAAGGTCTCGCCCTTGCAGAAGGCGCGCATCGTGCGCGTGCTCAAGAGCCGGGGGCACACGGTGGGATTCCTGGGCGACGGCATCAACGACGCCACCGCCCTGCGGGAAGCGGATGTGGGCATCTCAGTGGACACGGCCGTGGAGGTAGCCAAGGAGGCAGCCGATATCATTTTGCTGGAAAAGAGCCTGCTGGTACTGGAGCAGGGCATTCAGGAGGGACGGCGCACCTACGGCAACGTGATCAAGTACATCAAAATGACGGTGAGCTCGAACTTCGGCAACGTGCTGAGCGTGTTGGTGGCCAGCGCATTTCTGCCGTTCTTGCCGATGCTGCCGGTGCAACTGCTGGTGCAAAACCTCCTGTACGATTTGTCGCAGATGGCGATCCCGTGGGATGTGATGGATGCCGAATTTCTGGCCGTGCCGCGCACCTGGGAAACGGACAGCATCGCCAGCTTCATGCTCTGGATCGGCCCAATCAGTTCGTTGTTCGACATCGTGACGTTTTGGGTGATGTGGCATCTGTTCGGCGCGAACACCGTGGCGAAGCAATCGCTCTTTCAATCCGGCTGGTTCGTGGTCGGATTGCTGACGCAGACGTTGATCGTGCACATGATACGGACCGAGAAAATCCCCTTCGTGCAAAGCACCGCCGCGCCGCTCGTGCTCGCGACGACGTCCATCATCATGGCGGTGGGCGTGGCCCTGCCTTTCTCTCCGCTGGCGGCGGGATTGCATTTGCAGCCGCTGCCCGGCGCGTATTTTCTTTATCTGCCGAGCGTTTTGCTCGCCTACTGCCTGGTGACCCAACTGGCCAAGGCGCTCTACATTCGCCGCTTCGGTCGCTGGCTTTGAACCCAGATCGCCGCTGAGCCAAGAGGGATCCGGGCCGGGGTTGAGGCCTTGAAATCCCCATGAAACGGCCTGCCGACTTTGGACACTGAGGCAGGGTCGCCAGCCGCTCCGGCTGACCATGGGGAGAAGGCCAGGCGGAGCGAACCTGAGACGGGGAAAGCAGCGTCGCTTGTTGCGTTCCGTTGGCGGGCAACTGGCATTACGGTGCAGTGGGAATGGGAGGTACTGCGCGTCCAAATCGGCAACACGGTTGCCACACCGAGGTGAGAGATTGTCCACGGGAGGCCCCCGCGAGGACGTGAGGATGGTGTTGCTGGAGCTGTTGTTCCCACCGGTCGGTTGGGGTTGTAGGTGCCATGCGGCACAGCCGACGAGCCGGGTCGCATGTTTGCCGCCTATCGACCGTGCAGAGGTTCCGGAGGCGCGATTGTTCCGGTTCATCCACCGGCCGAGGAAGTTTCTAGCCACAATTCCCCCTGAGGACCGGCGGTGGTGGATGCAGATCATGACCCAATCAAGGCGCGGGCGGGCGAGCTCCTGGGAACCGAGGATGAAAACATCTTTCTCCCGGTCCCACTCAGCGACATGCCAGTGCGTGGAATCGTTTGTGTGACAGAGTGTTGGAAAGGTCATTCTCAGCCGGGAAAACACCCGAGCATCCCGAGGTTTTCAAGGATCAGTGTTACGAAACGGCCTTTCTCGATACCCTGACGCAGACCAAGGACCGGGGCGCCCAAATCACCTGCGTTGCCGCTCCTTGTAAAGCTGGTCCCTTGTCGACACCCTGTCGGTCGGCCGATCACCTCCACATTTGGCCGAGATTGTTTGTGGACGAAGGACAAAGGCTGCAGCTGTCCGGTGGCTGCTGCAGGAATGCGGCAGGTGGCCTTCATGGTCGACGAGAACCTCCCCAATTCAATGGGCCTTTTGTTAAAGCTTTGCTGCCGGCCAGCCCTCGGCTGCGGTCTGGCGGGGAACTGCAGAGATCCTATTCCCAAGCGCTGCAAACGTCACATTCCCCAGGCAAAACTGAGCACGGCGTCGCTTCGGAAAAACCGTTTTGGGAAGGACCTGATTCTTAGCCTGCGAAACAGCATGTGAACTTCAGTGACGCGCGACGGACGGCGTTCGGGGCCCTGGCCGTTTTACCCGGTGCGGGTGGGGCCCACAACGTGGGAGATCGCATCGCAGCCGGGGGCGAGCCGGGCCGGCCCTCGCCATTTGAGAGGGTGACCGCCGGGGGTTGCGGCTCTCAGAAGCTTGTCAAGGGCGGGTTCGCAAGGGAGGATGCCGCTGGATTCGCGGTGTGGAATGTCGCATGTCAGGGAAGCTCTGGAGTCGGTTTGGACGGGATGGCGCCCTCTGCGAGCGCTTGTCGGGCACGCAAAGAAGCGGGGCGCCGGCGAGGGCGGGGGCACGGGTGCGGGAACTTGCGCCGGGGCACGGGGACAAACCCGGGGCGGCGTGGACACGTCGCGATTTCCTGCAGGCGTGCGTTCTGACGGCCGCATCAGGCGTTTTCAAGTTGCACTCGCAACGTGCGGCTGCGGCTGAGCCGGCCGGGGACGCTTCCGTCATGACCGTTCGCGGACCGGTGCCGGTCTCTCAATTGGGCCGGGCCCTGACCCATGAGCACATCGTGACCGATTTCCTCGGAGCGGCGCGGTGGGCCGGGCCGAGGTACGATCTGGAAGCAGCGGTGACCACGGTTCGCCCCCACCTCGAGGCGCTGAAGGAGCGGGGAGTGAGTGCGCTGTTCGAATGCACGCCGCAATACATTGGCCGGGGCGTGCGGCTGTTGCGGCAGCTGGCCGAGGCCACCGGCGTGCACCTGGTCACCAACACCGGCTACTACGGGGCGGCAGGCTACAAGTACATCCCGCAGCATGCGTACGAGGAAAGTGCAGAGGAGCTGGCCGAACGATGGCTGCGCGAATGGCGGGAGGGAATTGATGGCACCGGAATCCGGCCGGGATTCATCAAGCTCGGCACGGATCGCGGTGCGTTATCGCCGTTGCACGAAAAGCTGCTGCGTGCGGCTGCCCGGGTGCATCGAAGGACCGGGCTGACCATCTGTGGACACACCGGGGACGGGGTGGCCGCGATGGATCAGCTCCGGATCCTGGCCTCGGAAGAAGTGGCGCCGGAGGCCTTTGTCTGGGTGCATGCGCAGAACGGCACAGACGCCGACCGGATCGAAGCGGCACGGCGCGGGGCGTGGATCAGCCTGGACGGCTACAGTCTCGCCCCTGGCGTGCCGGAGCGGTATCTCGAGGCGTTGCTTGCGCTGAAGTCGGCGGGTTGTTGGTCGCGGGTGCTGGTTTCGCATGACGACGGCTGGGCCGTGGAGGGGGAATCGCCCCGGCAGGCGCCCTTGAGGTTGTTTGGCAACGGCAATCCGCAGCCGTATCGCTCGTTGTTCGAGAGGCTGCTGCCCGATCTGCGAAAGGCCGGTTGCACGGAAGCGGACCTGGATCAACTGTTGCGGGCGAATCCGGCCCGGGCATTCGGCATTCGGGTGCGGAAGTTGCATGCCAACTCCACCTGAGAGAGCGGGGAGCGAGTGCGGCAGACAGCCGGACTCGACAACCAAAGAGGTCGGCCACCCGACGGATCGCCCGGGGAATGCGCAAAACCTCCACCCCCACCCGTGAGCCTCCTTTGGCGGCATCCGGGAGGTTTTCGACCGTGGGGCCCTCCGCGTCTTTCAAGCTTCTCTGGGGGGCGTCCCGACCTGTGGGTTCACCCCGTGTGATCGGCAGCAGCGTGTTGCAAAAGGGCCATGCCTCCTCGAATCTGGCGCGCAAGTCGTTGACCGGGAAGGAGATCCTTTGAGGAAACGCGTTTTTCTCAACCCTGTGACCCGCGGCACGTGTCTGCGGCCTTTGCGGGGCGGGTCGGGCTCGGGCCGTGCCACTTGCGGTGCGTGAGGGAGTGCCTGTCTTGTGCCAAGATCCTTGAAATCAACCTGTTAGCAGCGGCCCTGGGGATCGTTCCCCGAGTCTGGAAACGGTGGGTCGGCCCCGGAGCATTCCGGGTTTGGGACACGGCCGAGGTTCGTCTGGAACGATTGCATCTTCTTGATGCCGAATGCGTTGTGGAGGATCCGCCCGGCCATTCCTTGACACCCTGTTCGTTCTGTTCGTAGCTTATCGGCGTGAATGACGATGCAACAGACGATGGTCCGAACCTTTCGTTCGGGGTAAGGGCCCGATTGTTGCTTCGCCTTCCTGCCCCGCGTTCAGGGCGGATCGTACCCTGAGCCGGCGGCCTTCTCCATGAACTTCGGTTTTCGAGATTCGTCGAAGCGTTTGCTTTTCCTTGGCTGGTTATGAAGAGCTCGACCGTGTCCCCGTCTGCCAAGCCGCGTCGGCGTCGGCGCCGTGCCGACTCCCCGGCCATTGAAATCCGCCAGATGCGCCTGGAGGACCTGCCGGCGGTCTATGCCCTGGGTCAGAAGCTGTTCACTGCGGAGAAATTGCCCACCTTGTATCGGTCCTGGGATGAGGACGAGGTGATGAAGCTGTTCAGCACGGAGCAGGAGACCTGTTTGGTGGCCGTGGCGGGGGAAAAGGTGGTCGGATTCGCTCTGGGCAGCCTGATGCAGAAGCGCGGCAGTGCCTGGCGGTACGGATGGCTCGAGTGGCTGGGGGTGGACCCGGAATGGAGCCGTCGCGGCGTGGCGACGCGCCTGATTCGGCAGTTGACCAGCCTCTTCATCGAGCGCGATGCCCGGATCATGCTGGTGGACACCGACGAGGCGAACGAACCTGCCCTGGCGTTCTTCCGGAAGATCGGGTTCGGACAGGAACTGAGGCACGTGTACCTTTCGCAAAACCTGGACACCCACCCGGAAGCCATTCAGCGTCGCGAACGCCTGTGGACCGAGGAGGAGTAAGCCGCGGCGTGGGTTTGGTTTTACAGGGACCGGACCTCCGACAGTGGGAGCCTGACGTGCGGGCCGAGATGGGTTGGGGTGCCGCGCAGGGCGGCTTGTCTGGTGGAACGCGGGTTCCGTCCCGGCTCTGCGTCATATCCGCAGGCACTGCAGCATCGCAGGATCGGCGACAAGCGGCATCTTCCCGGGCTGTTTGAGCTCCTCGAGTAGTTCCGCCGGCGGAAGCACTGCTCAGCCGCACGCTCTTCGAGGGGTGGGCGGGTTTCAGGCTTCGGGCTTCTCGGACTCCAACGGCGGCGTTCCCGGGTGGGTCACTCGGTTCGTAAGTTCCGCCACGCACTCCACGTGTTGAGTTTGCGGAAACATGTCGAGGGGCGTGACCCGTTCCAGGGTGAATCGCCCTTCCTGACAGAGGGCCCGCAGATCCCGAGCCAGGGTGGCGGGATGACAGGAGACATAAACGACTGCCGCGGGCGCGGCCGATCGCAACGCGTCAACCGCTTCGCCCGTAAGCCCTTTGCGCGGAGGATCGACCAGGACGGCCACGGAGTTCGGGGCGAACCGCTGCAGCAGCCCGGGCAGAAGTTCTTCCGCCTTGCCGGCCAGGAACTCCCCGTTCCGGATATTGCGCCGCGCCGCGTTCTCTTGCGCGGCCCGGATGGCTCTTCGGTCGTACTCCACGCCGACAAACGACTCGACGGCGTCTGCGAGTTCGATGCCGAAAAAGCCCACCCCGCAGTACAAGTCGATCAGGTGACGGGCCCCGCTGCGTTGCACGGCCTCACGGACCACTCGGACCAACTCGGGCAACAAATGAAAGTTGTTTTGGAAAAAAGAGTCCGGGGGCACGATCCAATCTTGCGGCGGCAGGCGCAGGACGACTTTCAAGCCGCTCTTGGGGGGTGGATGAGCCCGCACTTTTTGCAGTTCCTCGTTCAGGGCCGGCTCGGCAATCTTGCACTCCACCACGTCCTCGACCAACCCGCAGTCCCAACGCAGGAATCCCACGTTCATCCGACGTTCCGGCTTGTTCCACTGGCTGCGCACCATGATGCGGTTTCGATACCCGTACGGTCGAGGGCAACCGATCACCGGCTGGACCACGGAGGGATCGAAACCCCCGATGCGTTGGATCAGGTCGGCCACTTGTTTGTGTTTGATGCGCAACTGGGTTTCGTAACGCAGGTGTTGGTACTGGCAGCCCCCACAGCGACCGAAGTGCGGGCAGGCGGGCGGGACACGCTCCGGGGAGGGCTCCAGCACCCGCAGGAGCCGCGCGCGGGCAAAGTTGGCCTTGCACTCGGTGATCTCCACCTCCACCGTTTCGCCCACCGCGACGAACGGCACGAAAATCACCAAACCGTCCGCGCGGGCCACCCCTTCGCCCCCGAACGCCACATCCTCGATTCGCACGGACAACTGCTGTCCCACCGTAACCTTCACAAGCTCCAAGGTATGCGCCGGAGCGTGGGGAGCAATGCCGTCTCCGGGAGCAAAGGGGCCGCACTTGCCCACGGGTCCGGAGGCCGCTGACATCCGGAGGAAATGGGGAACGCCGCCCTGGGCCACCGACTCTCGTAGCCCCCTGGGCCGACACAAGTGCCCGGCGGCAGAATCAGGCGAATCCGGGGCGGGCAAAAGCTTCGGGATCTGAGCCGCGGGTAAGAATCGGACTTTCCCCGTCCACGGGGCCGGAACAAACGGGCTCGAATGCTGCGAACCCGCTGAAGGCGTGGTCTGAATTCCGGGCCGGATGACGAACACCCCGGCAGCGCTCCCGGTCCGGCTTCTATTCCCAGACTGCGGGTTGGCCGGTGCACGCCAGGACGCTTTTCCACAAAGCCCCGGCCGGATCCACTTGTTTCTTCCCGGAAACAGCCAGCGGGATGGGCACGTGGGTGAAAACGCCGTGCCACAACCCGATGACCACGTTGGTCTTGCCCGCCATGCCCGCATGGACGGCGTGCCGGGCCAGCGCATCGCAAAAGATGGCGTCTTCGCTGTTGGCGGGCACGCTGCGGATGAGGTAACTGGGGTCGAAGTACTTGACGTCCACCGGCACGCCGGCCTGACGCATGTGTCGCACAATGTGGTTGCGCAGGAACGGGCCGATGTCGGGCGGGCGGGGATTGCCGGAGGCGTCCGTCTCCGTGGGTTCGTCCCGTAACAGTTCTCGTCCCACGCCTTCGGCCACCACGACCACCGCATGATGACGCGCCATCAGTCGTCGCCGCAGGGTTTCCAAGAACCCCCGGGGTCCGTCGAGTCGCAATGGCACTTCCGGGATCAGCGTGAAGTTGACCTCCTGACTGGCCAGGGTGGCCATGGCGGCGATGAATCCGGCATCGCGGCCCATGACCTTGACCAGACCCACCCCGTTGTACGCGCTTTTGGCCTCGTTGTGCGCGGCATCCAGAACCTCGCGCGCCTTGTCCACGGCGGTTTGTACACCGAAGGTCCGTTCCACGTAGAGAATGTCATTGTCGATGGTTTTGGGCACTCCCACCACCGCAATGGAGAGCCCGCGCCGCAAGATTTCCTCGGCAATGGCCCGGGCACCGCGCAAGGTGCCGTCGCCGCCCACACACAACAAGAGGTGGATGCCGCGGCTGACCAGGAAATCCACCATCACATCCACCGGCTGGGGGCCGCGCGAAGTCCCCAGCATGGTCCCGCCCTCCTCGTGGATGGTGTCTACCAATTCCGGGCTCAAGCGCAATGGCGGCTCGCCCACCGCCGGGTTCAACCCTGCATATCCGTAGCGCAAGCCCAGTACTTCCGGCACGCCGTAGTTGTAGTGCAGTTCCAGAAACGCGGAACGGATCACGTTGTTCAAACCGGGACACAATCCGCCGCAGGTCACGATCGCCGCCCGGGTCTGGCGCGGATCGAAGAAGAGCTTTTCCCGCGGTCCCGCCTTTTCGAAACACACTTCGGCAGCCGGCTGGCCTTCCGCCTCCCATTCGACCTGAAACCGCACGCGGGCCCCATCCGGCACGAACCGTGGGAGTGCGGTGTCCGCCCGGCCCCCGAGACGCAGGGGCGAGGGAAAGGTGCACGGTCCGAGGGACGCAATGGCAGTGTCGTGAGGCGCAAGCATGGCACGGGTAGGGGTAGCTCCGCGACCATGGGCGGGTCAATCCCCGCTTTTGCCTGCGCCGTCGGGACGGACAGGAGTCTCCGGGTACACGCCTTACGAGGAGCGGGGGTGGGACTGGAAACCCGGCGTTCCGGTGGGCTCTGGGGAGCCGGGAGATGGAGGCCGCAAAGGCGGCGGGGGACGCTTGCGGTTTCTCGGGGCGGTCCCGGCTCGTCGCCGGTCGCAGGCTCAACTGGCAGGCATCCCCGGTTTCACAGGTCGCCCAAGCCCTCCCGGCCCGCTCGGGCGTGGCTGCGGCTTCGCGCACGGCGGGTCAGCGTCCCCGGCCAGAACTGGCCATGGCCCGGTTCCCGGTCCGAGATTACATTGCCATGCGGCATGGTGATGGACGAGGATGCCATGGACACGCAAGGAACGCGGTTGCAACCACGGGATGGTTGCCGGTCGGATATTCTGCGCTCGGCAGGGTGGTTGAGCTTGTGGCTCAGCGTGACGCTCGTGGCGTGCAGCCGGTCCGGCCCGAGTCCCGGGGCACTGGAAGAGAACGCGGCTGGCTCTTCTGCCCCCGGCCCCGCAGCGGAGATGGTCACTCCCGCCGACCCGGGACCAGCCTCCCGCGCTGCGCCGCCCCAAGACACGCTGGTCGATGAGGCCAAACTTCGTCAGGCATTTGCCGGCGCCTCCTCCGCGCACCAGCTTTTTCTGGAGGAAGCCCTGGCAGTCAGTCGGCTCGGGCACGGGCAGGATGCCCTGGAGCATTTTCAGAAGCTTCTCAAACATCCGGGGCTCACCCCCGAACAGCGGGCCGTTATCCAGGAGGCGATTGGCCGGTTGCAGGCACGCACCCGTCAGCGGCGAAGCCGCCAAAACTTATGAGGCTCGACGTCCTGATCCCTCGCACAAGCCAAACCGCGGGTCCCCGACCCCCCGAGGGCAGGGACCCGGCCCGGTTGGCAAACGGATTCACCCTCATCGAGTTGCTGGTGGTCATTGCCATTATCGCCATTCTGGCGGGCCTGTTGCTGCCCGCCCTCTCCAAAGCCAAGGCTCGCGCGCAGCGGATGGCCTGCGTCAGCAACCTCCGCCAGTTGGGCCAGGGCACCATGATGTACGTCCAGGACTTTCAGGGTCGGCTGCCCCCCTGGCGGGTGGGCCTGCCCAACGAGGATGATCTGAGTGCATCGCATTACAGTCGTTATGTGGTCAACGGCCCGCCCAGCTCGAAGGCACCTCAAAACATCCCGGTGCCCGGTTGGACCTGGCAGAACGGCGGGTATCTCTATCCCCTGAAATACACCGGCGATGGCACCATCTTCTTCTGTCCGGCCGTAAAAGAGGGACCTTTCAGCACGAGTTACTACGCGCCGCTCCTGACAACGGATGCGGGCGGCGACGTGCGGTCGAGTTATCTCTACAATCCGCGGACGATCAACGCGGGGAACCGACCCGGCCCCATCGACACGCATCGACGGTACCGACGCGAGAGCCAGCTGGAACCTCACAAGCTGTTTGCGGTGGATGTGATTCAGGGCGTCAGCTTCTGGGCGCACTATCGGGAGGGCGGCTTCAATGTGCTGTTCACCGACGGGGCGGTCAAATGGTCCAAGCATCCGGATGTGACCCGCTGGAACACGGACAACAGTTACCTGCAGGCCCGGATTCTGGACCTGATGTTCGATCGGCTCGAAGCCGCGGCGCGGTGAAGCGGCGACGGCCGGGCGCACGGGTGCAACGTGCGGTTTTTTCCGGTGGAAGGGGTTCTGAGGGTTTCTTCTCGAGAAGCATCAGCGTGAACTCAGGGCCTCTCCTGGTCAGCACACCTCTGCAGCGGGGCGTTTGCCCGCCGCAGCGCCGCAGCGGTCATTGGACTGCTGCCGCGGGGACGCAATGGTTACTCCACCGGGAAACTTTCCGCCGGCCTCCGCCGGCGGTTACGGAACTGGAAAGTTGGCAGCCGCCGCTGTGAGGCGGCGGATCCGGGATCTGAAAACGGACTCCCGCGCCCGATGTTAGTTGGCGCGGAGACGCGTTGGCCCCCGGGTGGATCCGTCCCAAGAGCGGATATGACTACTGCGGAGATGCGGCGGTTACTCCGTGGATGGACTTTCCGCCGACTTGCGTGGGCGGCTACCCTATTGAGTTGCTCAAGTTGCACTGATCCTCGCCCGGGGCTCCCGGCCGCCAAACCACTCGGCTGCGGCTTCGCCGGGAGCCGCGCCGATCGAATTCGCGGGGAGTTGTCAAAGGCCACGTTGATCACCAGCGCCTGCGGAAGTCGGTGATTTGAACCCGCGATTGTCCGAGGAAAAAGTTTGGTTCACGGCCCCAACATCGCTTCGACCGGGAACGGCTCAGCGGTTACGGGCGCGATAGAACCGGGGCGGGCCGGCCCGATCGATCGCGGCTCGGAAGATGGCCCTGTTTGTCCCCGCGGGCAACACTGCCACGGTTTCCCAGGGCCCGGTATAGGGATTGGTGCTGCACTGGATCTCCAGCCCCGCAGGGCCACGCCACCCCCCCACTTGGAATTCCAGGGATTCCCCCGCCAACGTCCAGCCATGAAGGACCGGCCGCTGAACCTCCATGGCTTCCAACAAACGTCCGGCACTGGGCAGTTCCCCATCCTTGACCAGCGAAAAAACATGATCCAACTCGACTTCGGCCAGCGGCTGTCCGGCAAATCGGCGTCGGAGTTGATAAAGCCGCCACGCCAGGGTCAGGTCGCCGGAGGTTCTCGAAAAAGCCGGGTCCAGATAACTCCGCCGGGCGTCCTGGATGATTTCCAAATCCCGGAAGCCGAACTCCCTGGTGGGCTCCAGGATGGTGCCTTCGCCATAATCGTTCCAGGTGACCAATTGGACATAGGTGGAGCGGTTGGTCAGGGCCCGGTGGAGGGTGGCACGGAAGACTTCCCCATCCGCGTCCTCCAGGCGACCGTAGGAAGGTCCCACGCCGGCCTCGGCATAGATGTCGTGGAACCGGGGGAAGGCACTGCTGATGTAGAGGGACCACGACAGGGCCTTTTGTTCGAAACCGTCCAAGTACGACTGCAAGGTCGCCATGGAGAGGCGTCCGTCATTGGTGCTGCTGGCCCACATGGGCGGCCAACTGAACGCACCGACGGCGCCCGTGACACGTCGGTCCAGTGTGAAAAAGACCGGCTGGTTGGTCGGCTGGAGCCCGGCAAAGATGGCCGGCCACTGGTCTGCGGTGAAATACACCGGGCCAAAATTCAGCAGGACGGGCCGCCCGTTCCAGCGGAGATAACCGGGATCGCTGAAGAAGAGGCGTTCCGCCTCCCGCAGCGTTTCCCGGGCGTGGGTGACGGCCTGGCTCGAAGGAAGAAACCCGGCTCCGATCATCCGCGCGATGGTGCGGTCCTCGTAGCAGAGGCAAAAGACGAGCCCCGCCCGTCGGGTCCATTCGAAGAGTCGGAGGGTGCGCTGATGAATGAGACCGTAGTCCAGGAAATCGTCTTTCCCATACCAGTCGGCGATGACACCGTCGATGCCGGCCAGTTTCATCAACAGGACCTGGTACTCGAGCACGACCGGATCGGCCGAGTCATAGGGCCCGGTCAGCGGATAATACCAGGAGGCGATCTGTCGTCGTCCCTCGGCGTCCTGTTGGTCGGGATTGAAATGCCCCATGGTCCAGTGCCAGCCCCATTGACTGCTGATCGGGGGAGCCGTGTACCAGGGCATGTAATGGGCCAGGAGGAGTTTCTCGCCCGCGGAGAGGGGGCTGACGTGAAGCAGCATCGAGGCCAGTCCGCAACGAAAAATACGCATGCACCAGGTTTTGCCGGGGCGCCGTCGCGGCTCTGGAAAAGGAAACCGGCGACGTGCGAGGCCGCCGGTTTCCATCGGTGTGGACGAGGTCACAGAGCGGTCTGGGACGCGAAAGGCCCGTTGGCTCAGGGCTGCTGCAGTACGCGGAGATAACCGGAGGCACCCGAGGGGAGCATCACGGTGTAGGTCACCTCGGTGCCTTCGGCGTAGATGTCGCTCACCAGGGGAGTGAGGGGCGAGGCCAGGTCGGGTGTGTAGAGCAGAGTGTAGAGTTTCCCGGCCTTGGCCTGCCACGTCAGTGTGAATTCGGAGGAGGCCGGGTCGTAACGCCAGGCGACGATCTGGGGACCGGGCGCACCCACCAGTCGAAAGTCATGCCAGATGACCGTGTACGCGCCCCCGCAGCCAAAGAATCCCGGGTCCAGCTGCAGGTGGAAAAAGTCGAGCTTCGCCAAATCCAGGCCCGGCACGGTGCCTGCACCGGACACAAAGGTCGGCTGCTGCACGTCCATGGTGAGTACATGACGACCCCGTCTCTGCCCGAACCAGGCGTAGTTGTAGAAGGTGCCATCGGCGTCCACGAGCGAAACAATCGGGCCCAGGTGGCCCTCCGCCTCGGGAGGGCCATCGAGGGTTACCGTGACCATCACCGTGGTCTCTCCGGATGCGTCCACGTTGATGTCTTTGTACCCGCTGCCGTAGCAGACGTCCGTAATGGAATAGCCTGTGTCGGTGGCGACGACGGTGGCGTCCGCCCACGCAAACAGGCCGTCCATGGTGAAAAGCGAGTCGAAGTTGGCGATGACCGTGTCCGCCCGACCCAGCGGGGCTGCAACCAGCAAACCGACGCAGGCGACCAGGTTCCACCAAGGACCGCACGGTTTCATAGAGACAGAAAACGAAGAGGCAGAAAACGACCGGGGAGAAACGACCCCATGAAGTTCACCGCTGCCGGCGGAGCCAGCCCAGGCTCAATCCTCCCCACAGGAGCAGGGCGAGCGCCGAAGGTTCCGGGATCAGACGCAGATCCTCGAAGGCCACGGTGTAGGTTCCGGCATAGCCACCCGGGTCCAACTGGAGGTGCAAATGGGTAAGGGTGGCCAGATCGAGCCCGGGAATGGATCCCGCCTCGGTCCATGTGGGCTGCTGGACGGGTTTGGTGAGCACGTGCGATCCCAGGGTTTGACCGTACCAAGCGTAATGATAGGCGGTCCCGTCGGCGTCCTTCAGCGTGACAATCGGACCCAGGAAACCATCACCGCCGCCGCTCAGGGTTACGGTCAGTTGGACCGTGTCGTAGCCGGTACCGTCAATGGTTCCCAGGTACTTCCAGTTACTTCCGTAGCCGGAAGCCGTAATGGTGTAGGCCGTGGGGCCCGAGACAATCGTGGCCGTGGTCCACGAAGCGTACAGCGCGTCGGAGGTGAAGTTGTCAAACGTACTGATGACGACGTCGGCGCGGGCGGGGCCTGTCAGTGCAAGTCCCATGGCAGCCGCCAGCCACATTGCATGCGAGGTTTTCATGGTTAGTCTGCAGTTCTGTTTCACCGTCTCCAGCCATCAGAAGACCAGAGGCCGCGGCAGGCGGCCAAGTCGCATGAAGTGGGGACACGGGGCAGACACGCAGTGGGCGCTGCATGGGGTCCGGCCTCCTCGGGATCAGAATACCTTGGGGTCTCCATGCACCCCGCCCGCAGCCCCGGGGCTGTATGGCAACGGTTCTACGGGGAGGCACGGCGGTATGTCGAGGGGATTGGTACGGGCGCTGCGGGCGTTGTTGGAGGCGGGGGGGGGCGGAAGTGGCGGTGGTACGGGTGGGCGGGCCCATGAGATTGTGTTGGGGGCGGAGCTGGTGGCGCGGAGCGGGTTTTGGGTCGGCGGCCGGCAGCCATTGTGTGTTTGGGGGTGATTTTGCGGGGCGAGACCATGCATGCGGAGCTGATCGGCCGGGCGGTCATGGACGGGTTGATGCAGGTGGGGTTGCGGCACGGGCTGGCGGTGATTCACGAGGTGTTGTTGCCGGAGAACGAGGCGCAGGCGCAGCGCCGGTGCCCGGACCGGCGTTACAACCAAGGTCTGGAAGCCGCCCAAACCGCCCTTCAAATGGCCCGCTGGGTTCAACGACTGACCCGGCAGCCAAAGCGTCCGCCGAACGACACGGCGGGCCCCACCTCGTCCGAGTCCCGCTCCGGACAGTGCTCGCAGGACGTGGTCCGCCCTGTGCACCCGGCGTTCCTGGAAGGTTCGCGATGCGTTGTTCCGCCCGGCTTCGAGCCACGGAGATTCACAGGGGTGGGAAGCCGCGAGGCTGCTGTCGCAGGCAGTGGCGGTCCTGCGGAACGAGCGAGCTCCCCGACCTGCGATGCCAGGAGGCGCTCGTTCGAAGGGCGCTTTGCGGTGAGACGCGCGAGGGGCGCATCGGAACCCGTTCGTGGAGGCTGGCCCGGAGGCGGCTTTACACTTGCCGCTCGGAATCCGGACAGGGAGATTCCCGCGGATGCGTGGAAGGCTTTGTGCTTTGTGGACCGCGGCGTTGTGGCTGGCCGGCCCTGATTTGGCGCGGGCCGGTGGCAGCGGCCTGAACGTGGTGGTGGTGGTCAACGAGGCCAGCGCACAGTCGGTGGAGCTGGGAAACTACTACTGCGAGCGGCGCATGGTGCCGCCGGAGCAGTTGTTCCGAATCCATTGGACCGGCAGCGCGGTGGAGTGGACACGGTCAGAGTTCGAGTCGGTCCTTTTGCGACCGTTGGCGACGTGGGTTCAAGCGCGGCAGCTCACCAACCAGATCGAGTATCTGGTCCTTTCGATGGACATTCCCTATCGCGTGGTTGAGAGCAACGGCACCAACGGGCTGGTGCGCAACAGCACCACCTCGGTGCTGTTTTACGGGTGGCAGCCGGACACGAATGCGCCGGGGAATCTCCCCCGATCCTGCAGTTTGCCTCCGGCCGTCCTGCACGCGTATGCCGGGAGCGAAATGCCGTTCCGTGCGGTGGCGAGCGGGTCTGCGTGGTCCAACTGGCTGGTCACCATGATCACAGCCTCCAATCTTGCCCAGGCGAAAGCCGTCGTGGACCGCGGTGTGGCGGCGGATGAATCGTGGCCAACGCAATCGGTGTACCTGCTCAAAAGCACGGATTCGGCGCGGAATGTCCGACATTGGTGGTTTGACGACGCCATTTTCGAGCAACGCGTGCTGGGTCGGGTGAGCATGGTTCCGACCAACGCCAATTCGCCCGCCGGTTTGGGATTGCAACTGGGCTGCCAAAGCGGGTTTTACGGCTTTTCCCTGCCAGCGAATCTGTTCGTGCCCGGGGCGATGGCGGACAACCTCACCTCCTTTGGCGGTTGGTTGTTCGAGGATGCGGCGGGCATGACGCGCGTGCCGGACTTTCTGGCTGCGGGAGCCACGGCCAGTTACGGGACGGTGGTGGAACCTTGCAACTGGACCGAAAAGTTTCCGGGGCCGAGGAACTATTTCTATCAGGCGCGGGGCTTCAACATCGCGGAATGCTACTACCAAAGCATCGCGGCGCCGTATCAGGGGGTGGTCGTCGGAGAACCCTTGGCGGCGCCGTTTGCGCGGCGTCCGCGGGGCGACTGGATTGCGCCGGCCCCGGAAGCCACCGTGTCGGGCCCGGTCCTCTTGGAATGGCACTTTCAGGCGGCGGATCCGGCGCGGCCCATTGGCCGGGTGGATCTTTTTGTGGACGGCCGTTTTCATGGGACGCCCTGGGAAAGCCGGCCGGCAGTCGGAAACCGGATTCGGTTGCAATTGGCCGGACACGAGGTGGCGTTTGAAGTGACCGAAGAACTCGGTCTTGGCGAGGTGGCGCAGCGCCTGGCCGATGTGCTCAACCGACCCGAACAGACCAACGCCACCGGGGTGGTGGCCGAGGCGATTGGCGACCGCTTGTTGCTGCGATCCACGGTTCCGGGCCGCCCCGGGGCCGCCACCCCGGCGCACGTCGAAACGCTGTCAGGAACCAACGCCGTCCTCAACCTGTACGCCAGGCTCGCCCAACCCGCCTTTGTGGACTCCACTGCGTTGGGGTTCCGCGGGTTTACCCTCCGCCGCGCGCCGGGTCCTGCCGACTGGCTGCAGCTGATCGTCACCAAAAGCAATGGCGTGCCGATCTCGATTGCCGTGACCAACGAAGCGGGCACCAACACTGCAGGTCTGGCGCACCAGCTTGTGGCGGCTGTCAATGCCCACCCGCAATTGCTGGGACCGGACGGACTGTCCGCCGGAGACCTTTCCGCGGACGGCGATGGAACGAATGTCAGCTTTGTGCTTCGGGCACGAACCCCGGGATGGACAGCCGCGGCCCTTTTGCAAGCGGAGCTGACGGCTTCCGAGGCTCTGACCGTGGAACCCACGGGCCCGCAAACGCTCGAGGAGAATCTCGAGGACCTGCAACCGCGGAACCATTTATACCTGGCCTGCGGCGCCCGCGAGCTCCCGCTGCAGTATGAGTTGGACACCACAACCTTGGCCGACGGGTGGCATGAATGCGTCGCGGTGGCGTACGAAGGTACGCATGTCGCCACGCAGGGGCATGTCACACGCCGGATCCGCGTGGCCAACACGACCCGCCAGGCCGCCCTGCGACCCTTGCTGGGTGGATCGCTGACCCGTGTGAGCCTGACGCTGCGTTGGCAGGTTTCGGCGGAGCCGACCGGGACCCTCCGCGTCGAGCTTTTCACTACGGGCGGTTCCTGGGACGTGGTGACCAATGCACCCCCGGTCGAGTTCGAGGTGCCCGGACCTCGATTGGGCCCGGGGTTGCATCCGTTTTACGCCGTGGTGACATGGCCGGACGGGTCCCGCTACCGAACGGAAACGCACTGGGTTCGGTTGGTACCGGACGATGCCTCTGCGGCGCCGCTCTGGGTGGAAGTCCAGGGGCCACCCTGGCAGTTGCGGTGGCCGGTGGTGGTGGGGCGCACCTACGCCGTGTGGAGCACGACGGAGCTGGACCAGCCGTTTCAGTTGCGGGCCGCGTGGACCGTAACCAATGCACCGGGAACCTGGGTGGAGCCGGATCCGACGGCCCCGGCCCGCTATTACCGTGTGAGCGAGCTGCCGTGACCAAATCGCCGGGCCGCCCCGGAGCCGGCCCTTGCCCGGGGGAATCGGATCGGGGTGGACCGACCTCAGCGATGCGGGCGGCCCGGAGCAGGTGTTGATTCGGGCCCGGTGGCCGACGGCGCACCCTCGGGGGACGGGGCGGACTTCAGACGTTGCCAGGCTTGGAGGTCGGACTGAAGGCGCTCGGCCAGGCGCTGGAGTTGGGCGGTTTGTTCGGCCTGGAGTTGACGCAGCTCTCGCAGCAGGGCTTGCTGCGCTCCGGCATCACCCTGCTGCTCCGCCTGCTGGAACCGGCGGCGCAGCTCGTCCTGCCGAGCCTGAAACGACTGCGCCAGCTGCTTGAATTCTTCGAGAGCCGCTTCCCGCAACCGACGGGCGCCTTCCTCGGGACTCAGGGCGTCCGGGGGACCCAGGGCTTCCCGGACCCGGCTCAGGGCAGCCTGCTCTGCCTCCGTGGGCGCAGGTTGCGCAGCGAGGAGCGGCCGGCTCACCTCTTGCGCCGCCCTCGCCACATCGAACTCCAGTGCCTCTTTCCACGCCGGATCGAGTCTGGGCAGTGTCTGCCGGCGATTGCCGCTTTCCAGCACCAATCCCAACCAGGCCGCAGCGCCGCGTTCCAGATGAAACGGTTCAATGCCGGCCTCGGCTGCGGCTTGCTGTTCTTCAGCAGTTCGCACCTCGTGCCGTTGGACCCGGAAGTTCGGGCCGGCCACGGTTGCAAACGCCCGGAGCAACTCCTCCACATGGCCGGCAAAGGCACGGTCTTCCTCGGGCACGCCGGCCTCGTGCAACCCAATGTACAGGTGTGCCACCACGGGTTGGGACAAATGCTCCAGGGCGGCGCGGGTCGGTGCCGAGAGCGAAATCGGGACTGTCCGGGACGGTTCGGTCCCGACCTGTTGGTAGAGCCAGAAGCCGGCCGCCCCCAGCACCACGCCCACGGCCAGCCCGTAACCCATCCCCGCCAGTCCCGTGCGACCCGAGCGGTCGGGTTCCTTGGACCGGTCCGAACTCTCCCTCGATGGTGCCTGCATGTTCACGACCAAACTCTAGGGGTTCGGCAGCGGGGCACAAGCGGCTTTCGATCATGGCAGAGAGTCAACCGCCGGTCAGCGTGGTGAGTCCTTTACGGGGCGCGGGGTCAGGCCCGCCTGAACCCCCGCGATCCCTCTCGCATCTGGTAGCGCGATCAGCATCACGGCCGGAGGCGCGACGACCGCCGGGCAACCAGACGAGGGCCTGTTGGCAAGTGCCGGGGGCGTCTGCGACCCAATTCCGGGCCTTTGTGTTGAAGCCGGCCGCTGCAGAACTTCCGACCATGCTCGCCCGGGCGGTTGTGTCCAGCCGGGCCCGGGCGTTGCCGACAACCCACAAGCGCGAAGCCGGTGCGCGCAAGCTTTTTGTTATGAAAACATTCGCCGCGCGCGAGCGTGCCGGGTCGATGGCACCGTGGCACCGGTGGCCCCGGAGGCGGTGCCCGCCTCGGGCACCAGCGACCAAGCAGCCGCGCCCTCGCAAGACCGGTTTCGGCAGCCGAGGGTGGAAGAGGAGCCATGATTAGCGAGCTTCGTGAGCTTCCCCAGCTCCGGATGCGAGTCGGATCCGAGTCAGACGCAGTGGCGCTGCGGCCGGGTCTGGAAAGCGAAGCCGATCCTGCGCTGAATTCGTTTGTGACGGGGGTGCATGTTCTTTCTGGACACGCGCCAAATTCCCGCCGGCGTTTCGGGCCTGCTCACGGCATGGCAAGGCCGAGGCAGAACTGCATTTGCCCGAGATTCTTGAATCCGCGGTCCAAAAGTCGAAATACGTTCTCCGCGCTCCACGGATCGCGCCGCTCCGTCCACGCGCCGAAGGCGCATCCCGTTCATCCGACCCTGGGCAACGCCTCCCGGGAACCGCGTCCACGGAGAACCTGCGGGCCCTCGAAAGGGCGCAACCCGAGGACGCCCATCGCAAGGGCCGGGCGCGCCCCTTCCGAATTCCGCCCCTGCAGAGCGGACTGCATGGCGGAATCCGGTCGCCCAGGGCGCTGCCCTGCGCTGGTGAATTCACACCCCGATGGAGCACTCGAACGTCGCGCGGGTGGCGCAGCCATTCACCCGACAGCGAGGCAGTCCGGTTGCCCCGGGAGCTGCCCTGAGCCGGTGCATCGACGCGCCGTAGGGGCAAACCCGGGCGCGCCGAAGGTGCGAAACTTCCGGCCCTGGATGGGTTGGGTGGGGATGGACTCGCGGGGAGCGGCTTTGCTTCATCGTCCCCTGCACGAGGGAGAGCCCCGGCTCAGCAGATCCACGGTCCGGCGCATTACGGGTTTTTGGGGACTGCCGAAAAGCTCGTCGGCCTCGGGCATCCATGGCCCGGGAGAAAGCTGCGGAAAAGGGACGTTTCCCGGGCATCTTTGAATCCGGGGCTCAAAAAACGGAAATGCGCCCTTCGGAGGCCCGGGGCGTGCAAAAACATTGCGCAATGGCAGGTTCTGTCCCAAGCTGCGCTTATGCAACGGCGTGAATTCCTCCAATCTCTCGGGTTCGCCAGTTTGGGTCTCTCCTTGTCTCCACTCTCCGCAAGGGCGGCCGAGGCTCCCCAGGCCCCGGAGCGCGAGTTCTACGAGTTGCGCCGCTACGAGTTGCGGCGAGGGCCCATGGTCCGCCGCCTGGACGAGTTTCTGGAACAGGCGGCGCTACCGGCGTGGAACCGCGTGGGGATTCAGCGGGTCGGGGTGTTCGATGTGGCCACCGGACCGGACAGCCCCACCCGCTACGTGCTGCTTCCCTGCCGCTCGCTGGCCCAGTGGTGGGAGGCGCAACGGGTCCTGGCCACGGATCCCCAGGTTCTGGCGCATCCGTTCACCCAGGCTCCGCCGGACAATCCCCCGTACGTAAGGTACGAAAGCTCCTTGATGATCGCATTCGAAGGAATGCCGCGATTGGAAGTGCCGCCCCAAACGCTCGAACGAAAGGGACGCATTTTCGAGTTGCGCATTTACGAGAGCCACAGCGACCGGGCCCACCGCAAAAAGGTGGAGATGTTCGACGTGGGGGAAACCGCCCTGTTCAAGCGGACCGGGCTGCGGCCGGTGTTTTTCGGGTCCACGCTCGTGGGCGCGCGTCTGCCCAATCTGACCTACATGCTGGTGTTCGATGACATGGCAGCGCGCGACGCTGCCTGGCGGACGTTTGTGGCGGATCCGGAATGGAAGAAACTGAGCACGACTCCGGGGTACACGGATGCGGAAATCGTGACCAACATTACCAATTTCTTCCTGCGCCCGCTCGGGTACTCGCAGATATGAGGAGCACCCAAAGGCATTCGAGCACCGCGCCCGCCACCGAGTCCACAACCGGGCGCCGGCTCTGAATGCCGGCCGGTCTGTCGAGAGTCTCGAAAGGTCCGTTCGCGATTGCACCCCCGGGGCCGGAGTGCGGTTCCAGAAGCTGCCTCACGCCGCAGTCACTCGAGCCCCCGTCGGTTGCCCAAGCCGAACCAGGGGCGGCTCGACGGGTTGTGGTGCCCCGCAGCAAAGCACCTGTCCGACCTGCGGGCTGGACGCCTGCCCCGTTCTCCGCGGGCGTTTGCCGTGGAACCGAGGCACTCGACAACGGGCCAGGCCGGCGTAATTTATAAGCGAGATGCGGAAGGCAGAGAATTTCAGCTGCCACGAACGGGTTTTCCCAGCGATGAACAAAGCAACGGCTCGGGGAGGGGCGAGCCCGGCCCGGGCTCGAGGCGCAGGATCCTTCCTGCGTTTGCCACCGGAGCGGTGTCTTCGGCGTGGACCATGGAGTGCGGGCCGGGGTTTCCCAGTCGACGGGCCCGGAGCCGGGTGAGATTGGCAGCATTCATGGCCATCCGAGGGGGCATCTTCCCGAATTCTGCGGAACGGGTGGCATGTGAATTCCCATGTCTTTATCGCAAGCTGCGCTTCTTGGTAGGTGCTGACTTCGGACAGGAGTCCCTCCCCTTTGGGCCCGGGTGGTTGAAACCTTGAAAGGACTCATCGAAACACAACAACGACGTATTGAACGCGTTTTCCTGGTGGCCGCGGAGTTGAAGCACCGCGCCAACGGTTGGGAAACGCGGGATTCTCTGGAAGAACTGGCCCAACTGGTGACCACCGCCGGCGGGCAGGTGGTGGGCGACGGTGTACAGCGCGTGGAGGCCATTCACCCGGCCACCTTCATCGGACGGGGCAAGGCAGAGGAATTCGCCGCGTGGTGCCGCCAGAACCAGGTGGACACGGTGGTGTTCGACGACGAGCTCAGCCCCGCACAGAGTCGGAACCTGGAAAAGGTGTTTCAATGCAAGGTCTTGGATCGCACCGCGCTCATTCTCGACATCTTTGCCCAGCGCGCCCGCACGCGCGAGGGAAAGCTCCAGGTCGAGCTGGCCCAACTGCAGCACCTGCTGCCCCGGTTGACGCGGTTTTGGGGACATTTGTCGCGCCAACGCGGCGGCATCGGGATGCGGGGTGGCGAGGGTGAATCCCAGCTGGAAGTGGACCGGCGCAAGGTCCAGGACCGGATTGCTCGCATCCAGCGGGAACTGGAGGAAGTGCGGCGTCAGCGTGCCATCCAGCGGGCCGCGCGGCAGCGCCACCAATTTCCGCTGGCCTCGATCGTCGGTTACACCAACGCCGGCAAATCCACCCTGCTCAACACGCTGACCGGCGCGGGGGTTCTGGCCGAGGACAAGCTGTTCGCCACGCTGGATCCCACCACGCGGCGGCTCCGGCTGCCGACGCGTCAGGAGGTGCTCCTGAGCGACACGGTGGGCTTCATCCGGAAGCTGCCCCACCAACTCGTGGAAGCCTTCAAGGCCACGCTGGAGGAAGTGACCGAGGCCGACCTTCTGCTGCACGTGGTGGACATCAGCCACCCTCTGGCCGAGGAACAGATGGCCGCGGTGGAGGGCGTGCTCAAAGAGATCGGCGCCGATGACAAGCCCACCATCATCGTGTTCAACAAGGTGGACCGGCTGCCGCGACAGGAGGTGGCGGCCCGGTTTTATGAGCGGCATCCCCAGGCCGTCGCCATCTCCGCCCTGACCGGACAGGGCCTGCAAAACCTGCTGGAGGAAATTGCCCGACAGTTGCGCCCGTGCCGGCAATGCGTGCGGGTGGCCATCCCTCATGAGCGAGCCGATTTGATCGCCCGGCTGCACGCCGTGGGCCAGGTGGTCGAGCGTCGGTACTACCCCAGGACCGCCCGCTTCCGGGTTCATCTCAGTCCGCAACATCAACAGGAATTCGCGGCTTACCTGGTGGAGGACGCCGGGTCGGGCAACGGCGAGAAAACCGGTTTGCCTGCCGAGCCATGAACCGGCGGACCCCTGGGCCCTTCCCTCACGTGCCGGGGCTGGACGGCAGGTCGTTGCCGCCCCGAAAACTCGCGACGAAAAGCCCGGATTTGTCTGTGCAGCCGGTCGTGCTAACGTAGGGGCGTTTCGGAATTGCGATCTTCCCACCTGGGTGGGAGATTGAACAGCCCGGCCGCGGTGCCGGAGTCGCGACACGGATTCAGTCTCATGACGCAAGCAGCGGTTGAAACCAAGCAAACCGTGGAAAAGTACGTGAGCCGATTTGACCGGGTGGTGCAACTGTGGGACCAGCCCGAGTGGGTGGTGGACCGCCGGCGCACCGCCCTGGAACGGTTCCAGTCCCTGGGCCTGCCCACGCTCAAGGACGAGGACTGGCGTTACACCAACGTGGCGCCGATTGCCCGGATGGCGTTCCGGCCCGCGCTGGAACCCGGAGCCGGGGACCTGCCGCCGGAGGTGCTCGACTCGTTGTGGTGTGCCCGCCTGCCGGGTCCGCGCCTGGTGTTCGTCAACGGCCATTATCATCCCCGGCTTTCCCGGCCGGATCCGCTACCGGCGGGCGTCCGGTTTGGCAGCCTGATCCCGGCCCTGACGCGGGACGGGGAAGCCCTCCGGCCCTACTGGGACCGGCTCGTGGGTGCCGCGGACAACGGGTTCACCGCCCTGAATCAGGCGTTCTTTGCCGATGGTGCCTGGATTTGGATTCCCCCCGACACGAAGTTGACGGAGCCCCTGAGCATCCTCCATGTCGCCACCCCGGCCGGCGAAGGTCTGACCTTCTGCCCGCGCAATCTCGTCGTGGTCGGAGACCGCAGTCAGGTGACGATCTTGGAGAGCTACGTACACGCAGGGGCGGCGCGGTATTTCACCAACGCACTGACCGAGCTGGTGGCGGGCGATGAGACCTTTGTGGAGCATCTGAAATTCCAGGATGAGTCCCCCGAGGCATTTCATGTGGCTGCGTTGCATGCATCGCTGGGGCGGGCCTGCCGGGCCTGGATTCACTCGTTTGCCCTGGGGGCGCGCCTGTCCCGATACAACCTGCGGGTGCGGCTGGCCGGCGAGGGGCTCGAGGCCATCCTCAACGGCCTGTACCTGACCCGGGGCGAACAGTTGGCCGACCACCACATGATCGTGGAACACGCCCAACCCCACTGCGCCAGCCACGAGTATTTCAACGGCATCCTCGACGACAAATCGCGCGGCGTCTTCCACGGCCGCATCCTGGTCCGGCCCGGAGCCCAAAAAACCGACGCCAAACAGACCAACAAGAACCTGCTGCTGTCAGACGAGGCGGTGGCCAACACCAAGCCCCAGCTCGAGATCTACGCCGACGACGTCAAATGCACGCACGGCGCCACGGTGGGCCAACTCCAGCGCGAGGCCATCTTTTATCTGCGCACCCGCGGCATCGGCCCCGAAACGGCCCGGCGCATGCTGATTCATGCCTTTGCCGGGGAGATCATCGAACGGGTCCAGTACGAACCGGCCCGTGAAGCCCTCGACCGCCTGGTCTGGGACCGATTGGAAACCAGTCCGCACCTCGTGGCGGCCTGAGATCCACTCCGGCCTGCCCGGCGCCCCACCATGTTCGACGACATCCAAGACCTGTACCAGGAGGTGATCCTCGATCACTGCAAGCATCCCCGGAACTTTCATGAGCTCCCCGAGGCCACCTGCTCCGCCCACGGCCACAACCCCCTCTGTGGGGATCAACTCAAGCTCTACCTGCGGCTGCAGGACGACTGCATTCAGGACATCAGTTTCGTGGGCTCCGGCTGTTGCATTTCCAAGGCGTCGGCTTCGCTGCTGACGGAGTTTGCGCGCGGCAAGACGCGGGCCGAGGTGGAACAGATGTTTCAAGTGGTGCACGACATGGTCACCACGGGAAAGGTGGCTGATGGCGTGGGCAAGCTGGCGGTGTTTGCCGGGGTGCACAAGTATCCGGCCCGCGTGAAGTGCGCGATTCTGGCCTGGCACGCCCTGATGGCAGCCCTGCGCGGCGAAAAGACCCCGGTGTCGACGGAATCGGAAACGATCTGAACCCCCGGGCCCGGCGCCCCGACCGGCTTCCCCGGGCCGGGGTTTCACGGGTCTCAATCCTGCGGTTCCAACGGAGGCCGGAAGCCGAAGCGACGCACCAGGCCCAGGGCGTGCTGCAGCGACTTGACCCCGGCCGTGCAGGTGGCGTCCGAAAGCGAGGCGGCGGCCAGACACACCCCGGTCAGCAGACACCGTTGCAGATCCCAACCCTCGTGCAAGCCCCACAAGACGCCGGCACAAAAGGCGTCTCCGGCCCCGGCGGTGCCCATGATGTAGTTTTCCGGCAACCGCAGCGACATTTGCCAGACGTCCTCGCCCTTGCGGGTGCGGGCAAAGGCGCCTTCCGGGAAATGGATGACAACCAGTTCTCGTACTCCCTTTTGGAGCAGGGCCCCCGCTGCATGGCGGAGAGCCACCGTGTCCAGCGACCCGTCCGGCAACCGAATCTTGAACCCGGCGGTTCGCCCCGCCTCGAGTTCGTTCAGGATACAATAGTCCACATACTGCAGAGCCGGAGTGACAATGCGGCCGAACCGATCGCTGTCCTCGCTGACCACGTCCACACTCGTCTTCAAGCCGGCCGCCTGCGCTTCCGCCAGCAATCGCGCCGCCCGGGTTCCGTACTTGGCGTCCGGCTGATCCAGCGCGTCCAGCAACAACAGGTAGCCCAGATGAAAGAGCCGCGCCTTGATTTTGCGGAAGTCCAGATCCTCCCCGCGCCAGAGGGCGTTGGCCCCGCGCGAGTGAAAAAACGTGCGCCGGCCCGTCTTCTGTTCCGTCATCACGTCGGTGTACGAGGTCGGGGCGCGTTGTGTTTTGCCGAGGTATTGGGTGTTAATCTTGTACTGCCGGCAGGTCTGCAAGATGGAACGGCCCAAATCGTCGTCGCCAACCAGGCCCGCCCCCCACAACGGAAACGGGGCACCCGCGCGGGCCAGGTCCACCAAAACATTGTAGGGAGCCCCTCCGGTGCCCTGGGACTGGCTCAAAATATTGGCCAGTTGCTCCGGTTGCGGCCACACATCGATGATCTTGACCTGATCGACAATCCAGTTGCCCCCGGCCAGCAAACCCCGCCGGGCCGGCGCAGACGGTTTGGTTTTCATGGCGGTGGACCTCAGTATTTGCCGCTCAGTGAACATCTGGAAACCCTTCTCATGCAAGCCATTTTCACCACTGGCGAGCGTTTGCCCGGCTTTTCCGCCCATCGCCGAACCACCCGGCGTCACGCACACATACAAGGGACGTTGAGCTCCGCACCCAGAACCTCCGGGCAGAGCCACCCGGACGAAGCCACGGAGGCCGGCACCGCCTCAGGTCCACACCTGCGGGGCCGCTCCGATGAGTGACTCATGACCCGGCCCCGACCGGGTGAACTCCCTTACGAACCTCGCGGCAACCGGGCAACCCGTTGCGCGGGGCGGGAGCGGCGTTGGCAGGGTCGGCGCGCGAACCGGGCTCGGCGGACCCCAAGGACGACCGGGACCCGAGGATGCCGCCGGGACCGGCGTCACGATGGTTTCTACCGCCTGCCTTAAAACCAAAGCCGAAATCGCGGCGGCACCCCGGGCAGCCGGTCCGGCTTCAGGAGCCTGCAACTTTCCATCCCCTGCCGGGCACCGAGCAGTTCGCGGTCGGGGTCCGAACGCTGTCGCTGCCGCGCAGTTGACAGAACCATTGCCGTCTCGAATGCTGCGGGTCATGAAAACGTATTCTCGGCGGAAGACCCCGGCGGTGCGATGGGCAGGCTGGACCGCGGTTTGGGCCCTGACAGCGGGCGTGCTCGGCGTGCAAGCGGTGGACGCCATTCGCCCGCAGCAGCGCATCGAACTGTTCAATGGCAAGGACCTCAGCGGATGGGTCTTGTTCGTTCCGGGCGCCGACCCGGCCCAGACCTGGTCGGTGCGCGACGGCGTCATTCATTGCACGGGCAAACCGGCCGGGTACATCCGCACCCGCGATCAATACCGCGATTACAAGCTCACCGTGGAATGGCGGTTCCTGAAGCCCGGCAATACCGGAGTGCTGGTGCACATGACCGGACCGGATCGCGTCTGGCCGCGCAGCATCGAAGCGCAGGGCATGCACGACAATCAGGGGGACTTCTGGGTCATCGGAGGCACCACCTTCAAGGAACACGGCGGCAAGCAGGACCGGCGCGTGCCCAAGCAAGGGCCCTCCCGGGAAAAACCGGTGGGCGAATGGAACACGTACGAGATCGTGTGCAAAGGGGACACCATTCGGCTGTACGTCAACGGGCATCTGATGAACCAGGCCACCGAGTGCAGCGACACGGCGGGCCACATCTGCATCCAGAGCGAGGGCAGCGAAATCGAAGTTCGGCGGGTCACATTGGAACCGGTGGATTGAGCAGCCCCGGCAGGGGTGCGCGGCCCACCTGTCGTCGGCGCGGACACGACTCGGTGCAGGCGGTCCGTGGGGGCGCGGCGCGTGGGTTGAAAAGCCGTTTTGTCGGCAAGAAGCTGTGCGCGTCTCCTCGAGAAATCGAGGGTGATTTGCGAACGTCCCCGCCCTGTCAGAAGCCTCCTAGCCGGACGCACTCAGGGTCACGGCCAGGGGAACCTTGTTGCGACCCAACCGGGTGGTGCGATACGCGGTGGGGGTCATGCCCGTGTACTTCTTGAAGCTCCGGTTGAAATGAGGAATCGAACCAAAGCCCACCGCGCTGGCCACCTCCGCGACGGACAGGGCCGGGTTGAGCAACAAATCCTTCGCCCGTTCCAGCCGCATGCGCGCAAGGTACTCGGTGAACGTCATGCCCATGGAGCGATGGAAGAGTTTGCAAAAGTAGTACGGGCTGAGGTTGACCCGCCGTGCCACCTCGCGCAGAGGCAACCGCTCCGGCAGATGCTCCTTGATATAGGTCAGGGCCTGGGCCAGGGCGCAGGGACGGCCCTGACGATCCGCCAACACGCGACGGCTGGCCAGGTCACCCAGGTACTCCGCGTAAATCCGGAGCAGGCGGACGACTGCTTCCAGCTGGGGAGGCGTCAGTACGACCAGGTCGCGCAACGCGGCCGCGATGGTCTCTGCCGTGGCCGGTGCCCCCCAACCGCGCAGCAGGCGCACCGCCGCTTCTACATCCTCCGGCCCGACCGGGCGCAGGAGCAACCGGTTCGTGTGGAGCATGGCGGCAGGCTCGCCGCACAGCCGCACGGGCACCGCCAGCACGGTCAGCCCTGCCAGGCAGGTGACCGGTTCCAATGGGCGGCCGGACTCAATGAGACGCCGCAAGCGCATCTGCATTTCCCGGCAGACGGCGCTGCCCGCAGCCGTTTGCACCGCCAGGCGGCATACCGGATTCTCTTCCGGCAGAATGCCGACCCCTTCGCCCGGGGCCGGCAAGGGGCGCAAGCACACGGTCAGCCCGGTTGCCTTGCGGAAAGCGGCTTCGAACCCTTGCGCCTCATGCACTTGCTGAAGCACGCGGTAGGCCAGCTCGCGCGAACCCTCTGTCATAAGTGATTCACTATCCGTATGTATCGTCAACTGACGAAAACTAAACGTCAAGCGATTCTTGCGACCTGCGCCACCCACCAGCTCAGTGGCGTCAGCGACTCCGGATTGAGGGCCCGACGCTACCGTCCATGATGGAGCTGCCTCTCCCGGCCCACTGCATGGGGCAGGGCCCCGCCGTGGTTCTGCTGCACGGCCTGCTGGGGTCGGGCACGAACTGGCTGGGCGTGGCACGGGCGCTGGCCGACGCCTACCGCGTGTACGCACCGGACCTGCCGGCTCACGGTCGTGCGCCTGCCCCGGGGGAGCTGACGTACCCCGCCCTGGCCCGTGCGGTGGCTGCGTTTCTGGATGCCAAAGGCCTGACGTCGGCTTCTGTGGTGGGCCATTCCCTGGGCGGCAAAGTGGCCATGCAACTGGCCCTTCAGTTTCCGGCGCGCGTGCGGCGCCTGGTGCTGGTGGATTGTTCGCCCCGCCGGGCTCCGCCGCGCCATGCGGCCCTGTTGGATCTGCTTGCCCGCGTGCCCATCCGCAATTTTCGCCACCGATCGGAGCTGGATCGGGCCCTGGCCGAAAGCATCCCGGAGGCGCGGCTGCGGTGGTTTTTGTTAAAAAATGCCGTGCCGGGTCCGGATGGATTCCTCCGGTGGCAGATGGATCTGGCCGCGATCCGTGCGCACTACGCCCGCTTGTTGGAACCGGTGGCGGGCGGCCGACCCTTCGAAGGCGCGGTGTTGGTTCTCCGGGGCGGGCGCTCGGATTATCTGGAGCCGGAGGACTTGACGGCATTACGCCGCTGGTTTCCCAGGGCCGAAGTGCGCACCCTCCCCGGGGCGGGTCACTGGGTTCATGTGGACGCGCCCCAAGCTTTTCTGGCTCACCTGCGGGAGTTCCTGGATGCGGACCCGCGGGACGTCTCGGCGCGCCCTTCGGTTCAGTAGTCTCCCCCGGGGCCACCAGAGCCGGCGGCGCGGAGGCCGCGGACAATCGCCACGCCGCTCGATGTGCCCAACCGATCCGCCCCGGCTCGAATCATGGCCAGCGCAGTGGCCGTGTCCCGGATGCCGCCCGCGGCTTTGACTCCGAAATTCGGTCCCACCGTTTCCCGGAGAAGCTGCACGTCCTCCACCGTGGCGCCCGCCGGACCAAAACCCGTGGAGGTTTTCACGAATCGCGCTCCCGAGTCCAAAACCAGCTGGCAGGCCCGAATCTTTTCTTCCCGCGTCAACAGACAGGTTTCCAGAATCACTTTCACCGGTCGCTCGTCCGCCGCCTCCACCACGTCCCGCAATTCCCGCAGCAGCGCAGCGTTCTCCCCGTCCTTGAGTTTGCCGATGTTCAACACCACGTCCACTTCGTGCGCCCCGTCGTCCACGGCGGCCTCCGTTTCGTAGCGTTTGACGTCCGCACTCATGGCGCCCAGGGGAAAGCCCACCACGGCCACCACCCGGACGTCCGATTCTTCCAGGCAGTATCGCGCCAGTTCCACGCGCGATCCGTTCACGCAAACGGCATAAAACCCGTACGTGCGCGCTTCTTCGCAAAGCTTCTCGATCTGGGCCCGGGTGGCCTCGGGTCGCAACAAGGTATGCTCGATGTACCGCGCCAGTTCTGCGGCGGATGGAATGGCTCCATTGTCGTTCATGGCCGTCAAGGTGCGCCGACCCTCACAGAGTCGCCAAGTGCAGAATGGTCCGTCGAGGCGACAGGCTGCATGCAAGGGTACCCCCAAGGGGCGATGAGCGGGAGAGAGGAGGCGTGGCGAGGAGCTGCAGAAGGGCCGGTCCAACAGGGTCCCGACCGGGCCGGGGTCTGAGTTCGCAGGTTCTGCAGCGGCCAGGGCCATGGCATGCCACGGTGCAGAGACCCGAGGTTGAAGCAGTGGCGCCAGCGGGGCGTTCGAAGAAGGACACAGGCGCGAACCGCGGTCCGCCCAAGTCGTTCGGCAGCCCATGTTCCGAGGGAAACGCTGGTCGTCAGCCTGTGAGATAGCGATCTTGTGCACATGTGGGCAGGGGTGGCGAAGGGCAAGGGCGCGGGCGGACAGTGTGGCAGGAGCAGCCGCACTGGCGGAGGCGGTTATGGGCCACGGCACCGGGCGCAGGCAAAGAGCTCTCGGGAGACCCGTGGCCGTGGGTATGCATTCGGCAGAGTTCCCAGAAGCCCGTTCGAGTCCGGGGAGGATGGCTCCCGTGATCCGGGGGGTTGCGCCGCGCAGGCAGAAGGTGCTGCGGATTCTCTTTGTACCGGACGCTCGGGATGTTGAGGTCCACGACCGGGGGCACGACGGACACCGGCCTTGCCCGAAAACCAGTGCTGTGGGTTGACATTCGCAAGGGGCACGGTACGATGAGGAGGCGAGTTCAAGACGGCGCGTTCGTCTATCGGTTCAGGACGCGGCCCTCTCAAGGCCGAAAGACGGGTTCGATTCCCGTACGCGCCGCCAAACTGTTTTGGTCCCGATGATTCCGTTCCAGATCATTTTCACCCCGGCGGCGGCAGCGGATCTGTCGCGCATGCCGCGCGACTTGCAGTTGCAAATTCTGGGCGAGTTCCGGGGCCTGCCCCGTCAGGTCATCGGGACGGAGTTGGATGCTTTTGGCAAGCTGGAGCGCGGTGGCCGCATTCTGCATCGGTACCGACTGGGCGATTACCGGGTGTACTTCGAGCGACACGAGTTGGGCGTTCTGGTGCATCGGATCCTGAATCGGCACACGTTGAAGGACTTCTTGTTCCGATCGGGCTTGAAGGTTCCGGAGGACGAGGCGCTGCAGGAGAACCCGAAGTTTTGGGAGATGATCGAAGCGGCGCGGCACTCGACGCGATCCTGATCCGGGCCCCGGATCGAGATCGTCGCCGCCGGCGCGGCGCGAGCGCGCGAAGTGGTGGTCCGGGAAAAGTTCGAGCTGGCGCGTTCAGCCCACCCAATCGGGTGAATGGAAAGGCTGGCAACCTTGCGGCTGGCCGGTTGAGTGTCTCCAACTCGTCTGCCGAGCGGCCCGGCCACAACACGGCGTTTTCGAGCCGCCTGCTCCCACGACTCTCCGGACAGAGGGCGTCTGGCTCTCAACACCGCACAGGAACCAGCAGTCGTCGGAAAGACGAATCTCGAGCTGCCGGCTCCCCCGCGGGGTTGCCCGATTGATTCCGGCGCCCTCGTCCGCCCGTGGATCAGCGGCGCAAGGAGTGCCGGAACGCTAGTCCTTGTCCTCGCCCAGCTCGACGTTCCAATAGGCGAGGTCGATGAAGTGTTTCCAGCTGTCGTGGTGCTGGAACCCCACCGTGATGTGCAGAAACGGCCGCCACCGGGGCTTCTTGGGCTTGCGGATCAGACGCATGCCGGCTTCCTGGGGGGTGCGATTGCCCTTGCGGGTGTTGCACTCGATGCAGGAGCAGACGATGTTCTCCCAGGTCGTCGGCCCGCCCCGGTCCTTGGGGATCACGTGGTCCAGGTTGAGGTCCTTGCGGTCAAAGACCCGCCCGCAATACTGGCACGTGTTCTTGTCGCGCTCGAAGATGTTGTGGCGGGTGAAGGTGACCTCCTTCTTCGGCACGCGATCGAAGAACAGGACCAGGATGATCCGCGGAATCCGGATGCGGAAACTGACCGTGGCGATGCTGTCCGGACCGGGCTCGGCGCGGGAAAAGTCACTCCATTCGTTGAAGTTGAAGGTTTGGTAGGTGCCGTCGGGGCGGCAGAGGACCGCCTGGGCATGCCCCTGGAAAAGCAACGTCAGCGCCCGCCTCGCAGAACAGACATTGACGGCCTGCCAGAGGCGATTCAACACCAGAACGGGCTGGTTCAACAACGAAGCCATACCTGCCTAACGGCGTGTGCACCTTAACACGACCGCGGAAGTCAAGTCAACGTGTCGCTGGACCACGTTGCACCCGGGTCGTCCTTCCAAGAGAGCCAACCGTGAAACTCGGGGCCTCTGTTCCATTGGACCCGTCTCAGGAGCGGCGATCCTGGGGGGACGTGGTTTCGTGGACCGGGGCGCTGCGGCGGGCGCGGCAGAGTCTCGGGCCGACATGGTATGTGGCGCTGTGGCGGCCGGGACCGTGCTTGGCATCGGCTGCAGGATCTGGCCGGGCGGCTCGGGCCGCGTTGGCACTCCTCCGGCGGTGCGGACCCTGTCCACCCGCGCAGGCTCCATGATCGGCGCGGTCAGGCCCGGGGGCACCTGACGGCCTCTCGGCTCGCAACCTTGCCCGTTCCGGCATCCGGAAGGCCTTTTCATCGCCGCGGACATTGCGCTCAGGAGTCTCCGTCTTATCCAGAGTGTGGGATCCCCTCACACGGAATGCATCTAACACATTGGTTTGCAATGTGTTGCAGCACTTTCCGGACTGCGGAATGCGACGGTCTCGTTCTTGACGGGCTTCGAGATCACGAGGCGGAGGCTGGGCGGGTTCCAAATTTTTCCGGGTGTGCATCCAAACGCACAGTTGGCGGCTTGGTGGAGTGCGCTAGAGTGCACTCGGTTTGAAGCGACCGACGCGCCTGGCGGTCCGGATGGCTGGAACGGTGGACAAACTGGCTGGCGCAACGCGTGAAAGGCTGCGGCCACCGGACAGCCAGGCGCAGTCGCCCCGACAATCAGACCGTGACACCTGCACAGACTCCAACCAAGGAAGCGCGGCGGCTAGCCCGCCAGCAGCTGGAAGCCCTCGAGGCCGCGCTGCGGACCGGACCGGGCCTCCAAATGGCGCAGATTCGTCAGTTCGCCGAGTTCCTCCGGGCGCACGGGTTTGCCCCCAACAGCAGTTATTTTGTCCGCCTGGCACAAATCGAGGCCTTTGTGCGGTCGCATCCCGCGCCCCCCGACGCCAGCAAGCGCGACTATGCGGGCTACGCCGCGGGATGCTGGATGCAGGTGCAGTCCGTGTACGATCACGTGATCCTTTCGGTCTGTTACGAGGGTGAGTTCCGCGGCCAGCGCGGGCGGATCAAAATCTCGCATCGCTTCAACCGCGCCGGGCGGCTCGATTTTGTCGAGGCGAAGCTTTTGCGGTCGTTGGTACCGCTCCTGGACGGGGCGCTGCGGAAACTCTTGACGGTTCGCGAATTCCCCAGTCTGCGTCCGGACTGGTGGACGGCCGGTGCGTATGCGCTGCGCGTGTTGCCCCGAGAGTTGCTCTTTTTGCATCCCGAGATCTTCCGCTATCCGCGCGAGCAGATCCTGGCCTGGCTGGTCAACATCGGGCATCGCACCGTGGCCGACCTGGTGGCGGAACTCGAGCCACTTTCGGACACGACCGACTCCCGGCCGAGGGGTCGGCAATGGCCGGTGGCGTGCCTGCGGCGGGATGCCGTGGCGTGGCCGATTTTGCAGCAGGCGGCCCTGTTGGAAGCTTCCGTGGACCCCGGCGACTCTCCCGACGTGTTTCAGATCCGCTACCTGCGTCGGCTACCCGTGCCCGACGCCCTGCGCAGGGAAGCGGTCGAGACTGCCTGAGCGACGATCGCGCAGGAGGTTTGTCCCTCCGTCTGCGTCGGGTGGAGCCGCCGGGGTTTCATCTCCATCCTGACGCATGGCCGCTCGGATCGAGGCGATGCACGCTCCCTGGGCGTGGGGCGGGACTCGATTGCCGCGCAGCCCGACAAACCGAAGTACCGGGCGTGGTTCCCGGGCAGGTGCCCAAGGGTTGCCGGATGAGCTGTCCGACCATCGGCACGTCAGGGACGCATCCAGCCGTTCATGTCCAGCCAATCCGCAAATCGTTCGATCCAGCGATCGCTGGGCAGGTTCTGGCGGCGCATGCCGAATCCGTGACCGCCACGGGCGTACAAATGGAGTTCGGCCGAATGACCGGCGCGGGTCCAATCCTGGTAGAGCTCCACGCTGTGCGGGGCCAGCCGGAGTTGATCGTCCGAGGCCGCCACGATGAACATGGGCGGGGCGTCGGTAGGCACGCCCCGGTCCTTGATGGTCCAGTGATAGGCCAGGTAGATGGGCGCGACGAAGTCGGGTCGGCTGCCGGGGTCGTAGTTGTAAGCGACCGAGGCGGCCACCGTGCCGCCGGCCGAGAACCCCAGGATGCCGATGCGCCGCGGGTTTACGCCGTATTCGGCGGCGCGCTCTCGCACGTGCCGCACCGCGGCCAGTCCGTCGGCCATGGCCAGCTTCACCACCGGCGCCACGACGGCATCCAGCGGTCCTCGTGTCATGACTTCCCGGGTGGGGTCGTCGGTTTCGCATTTGACGAGGCGATACTTCAGGACAAAGGCGTGCACGCCGCGCTCGGCCAGCCAGCGTGCCACGTCGCGGCCCTCGCTGTCGATGGACAGGGCAAAGAACGCACCGCCGGGGCAGATGATGACCGCCGTGCCGTTGGCCCTGGCCCGGTCGGGCGCAAACCAGGTGAGCGTCGGACGCGACACATTGAAAACGACGCGCGTGTTCCAGAGGTTGGAGACGCTTTCCCGTTCGGAGTGGGTCCAGTCTTCCGATCCGGGTGCCGGACCGTCGTAGAGGGGAATCACCTTTTCCTGAGCGGTCAGGGCGCAGGCCGCCAAACCGAGCGACGCGATCCAGAATCTTTTCATACGCTTCCTTGTCTGTCCGTGGATTGAGTGGGGGACGCATCCGTCCCGACCCGGCCGCGGCTTCGCGACCGGGGCCGCTGACAGGGCTCGCCCCGCGGTTTATTGAACGGGGACGCGGCGGCCGACACCACTTCAAAATCCAGCGGAACGGCTGCGACGGTTTCAGAGCGCTGCGGCGCGGTCGGGACGGTTTGGATGTGGACTGCGCGCCTGGGCCACTCAGGGTCAGTGCCAGTGATCTTCTCATGCTCCCCGAAATCTCCGGCATGCGATGGGCTCAACGCTTCAGCGTCATGGCCGACCGGACCGGTTGTGTCGAAGCGGCCGACGACCGCACGCAGGGAGGAGAACCGAGAACGGCGGGCCTCATCCGATGGGCCGGTCTTGACGCGTCGTGCAACGGTCGCTTGCCGTGGAAACGGCTTTGACCGATGCTGGCGCGCGTTGTTGTATGGGCATGCCACAAGAGGTGCTGAGCGCGTTGCGCGAAATCGTCGGGCCGGATCAGCTGCTCACCGCCCCGGAGGACCTCATTCCGTACTCTTTTGACGGCACGGCGGCATTGCAGCAAATGCCCGGTTGCGTGGTCTTCCCCCGGCAGACGGAACAGGTGGCGGCCATTCTCAAGCTGGCCCAGCGAACGCGGACGCCCGTGGTCACGCGCGGCTCCGGCACCGGGCTCAGCGGCGGCAGCGTGCCGGTCCCGGACTGTATTGTCCTGTGCCTGGCCAAGATGGATCGCATCCTGGAACTGGACCGTGCCAACCTCACCCTGCTGGCGGAGGCGGGCGCCACCACGCAAGCCATCGCCGACGCCGCCGCTGCGGCCGGGTTGTTTTATCCGCCGGATCCCGGCTCGATGAAGATTTCGACCATTGGCGGTAACGTGGCGGAGAACTCCGGCGGCCTGCGCGGCCTGAAATATGGAATCACGCGGAACTACGTGATGGGTTTGGAGATTGTGCTGCCGGACGGTGAGGTGTTTTTCACCGGCAACAAGTGCGTCAAGGACGTGGCCGGGTATTCGCTCAAGGATCTGTTCATCGGTTCCGAGGGGACGTTGGGCGTGATCACCAAAGTGTTACTGCGGCTGATCCCGCAGCCCCCGGCCAAGAAGACCCTGCTGGCCACGTACGACCAAATGGAGGCCGCGGCTCAGACGGTGTCCGACATCATCGCAGCACAGATCATTCCCTGCACCCTGGAATTCCTGGATCGCACCACCATCCACTGCGTGGAAGCTTATGCGCATGTGGGCCTGCCCTTGGACTGCGAGGCGTTGTTGTTGATGGAGACAGACGGGCATCCGGCGGCTGTCGAGGAGGAGGCCGCTCGAATGGCGGAGATCGCGCGACGCAACGGGGCACGCGAGGTCCGCGTAGCCCGGGACAACGCGGAGGCCCTGCGCCTGGCAGCGGCGCGGCGCAACGCCTTTTCCGCCCTGGCCCGGGTGTCGCCCACCACCATTCTCGAGGATGCCACGGTGCCACGCAGCGAATTGGCCCGCATGGTGCGGTTCATCCAGGCGGTGGCCCGGAAATATCAGTTGCGCATCGGCACCTTCGGCCACATGGGCGATGGGAACCTGCATCCGACCTTTCTGACGGACGAACGGAATGCCGAGGAGATGCACCGGGTGGAAGCGGCGGCCCGGGAGATTTTCGAGGAGGCGGTTCGCCTGGGCGGCACGATCACGGGAGAACACGGTGTGGGGCTGGCGAAAAAGCCGTTTCTACCGATGCAGGCCGGCGCCGTGCAAATGCGGGTGCTGCGAGAGATTCGGCGCGTGCTGGATCCGCAGGGGATTTTGAATCCCGGCAAAATGTTCGACTGATCCGGTGCCGGGGCTCGGGCCCGGGTACCGGCCAGGGTGTGCCCTGGTGAGGGGCACCCTGACGGGCCCGCAGTGGCCGAACTTCGCATTGAATTCGTGGCCGGAGTTCTTCATAGTCTGCCACCGGCCCGGAGCGTGCACGGATCCGGGACGGTTTCCTATGCCTTTCACGGCGGCTGAAATTGCGCGTCATGTGGGTGGCGAGGTCATTGGCGACGGTTCGGTCGTATTGCACCGGTTTGCCCCGGCGGATCGGGCCGAGCCGGGCGATTTGACCTTTGCCGAAAACGAAGTGTTTCTGGCCCGGGCGGAACAGGGTCGGGCCTCGGCGATCCTCGTCGATCGCCCCGTGACGTCGGCCAAAACGTTGATCCGGGTCCGGAATGCCCGCATCGCGTTTGCCAAGGTGCTGCCCCTGTTTTTCCCCGAGCCGCAGTTTGCCCCCGGGATTCACCCCACGGCCGTGGTGGACCCGAGTGCCCGTGTGGATTCGACGGCGCACATCGGGCCCGGATGCGTCATCGGCGCCGGGGCGGTCATCGGGCCGCGCTGTGTCCTCTGGGCGCAGGTCTTTGTGGGGGAGAATTGCGTTTTGGGAGAAGAGGTCTGGTTGTTCCCCCATGTCACGCTCTATCCGCGGACCCAGGTGGGATCGCGCGTGCGCATTCACGCCGGCAGTGTGATCGGGAGTGACGGGTTCGGGTATGTGCAGGACGGCCCCGTCCACTTGAAAGTCCCGCAGGTGGGCAATGTGATCATTGGCGATGATGTGGAAATCGGGGCCAACGTGACCGTGGACCGCGGCGCGCTGGGCCCGACGGTGATCGGCCGCGGCACGAAGATCGACAACCTGGTGCAGGTGGCCCACAACGTGAGCATCGGGGAGCGGTGTTTGATCGTGGCGCAGACGGGCATCGCCGGCAGCACGCGGTTGGGCAATTATGTGGTCCTGGCCGGCCAGGTGGGTCTGGCGGGTCACTTGAAAATCGGCGATCGAGTGAGCGTCGCGGCCAAATCCGGGGTGATGCACGACATTCCCGACAACCAGAAGTGGTTCGGCATTCCCGCTCAGCCGGATCGGCAGGCCAAGCGCCAGATCGTGGCCCTGCAACAGTTGCCGGATCTGCTGCGACGAGTGGCGGAGCTGGAAAAGCAACTGGCGGCGTTGCAAAGCGGCCGGGTCACGGCCGAGAGCGGCCCTTCGGCCGGAACGGGCGCGACCCCCGGGGGCCCGCAGGGGTCGTGAACCCCGGGGCCGCCCTGTACCCGAGGCTCGCCATGCTTGCCCGGATTCGGTTTCTCCCATGATTTCCGTTCTCGATCCGCAGCCTGCGGGCAATGACCTGGTGTCGCAGGTGGAGACGTTCTTCTCGCCACATGGCCTGCTGGCGCGGGCGCGGAACTTCGAGTATCGGCCCCAGCAACAGGCCATGGCGGTGGCGGTGGCGCGCGCACTGGTCAACGGGCAGAGCCTGATTGTGGAGGCGGGGACGGGCGTGGGCAAAAGCCTGGCCTACCTCATCCCGGCCATTCTCCACGCGGTGGCGCAGCGCAAGCGGGCCATCGTGTCCACCCATACCATCAATTTGCAGGAGCAGTTGATCCAGAAAGACCTGCCCCTGCTGGAACGGATCCTGCCGGTGAAATTCACCTACACCATGCTGAAGGGCCGGGCCAATTACCTGTGCACGCGTCGCCTGCACAAGGCCCGCGAACAGGCCCAGGCCCTCTTCACCTCCCCCGAGCAGGCCGAACTGGAACGCTTGTACGCGTGGGCCCAGCGCACCGAGGATGGCAGCCTTTCCGATCTGGATCCCCAGCCGGATCCGAAGGTCTGGGACCAGGTGTGCTCCGAGCGCGGGCTGTGTGCCCCGAAGCTCTGCGGGCCGCACTCCGAGTTCGCCAAGCTGCATGGCGCGTGTTTTTACCAGCGAGCGCGGCAGCGCATGCTTTCCTCGGATGTGCTGGTGCTGAACCACACCCTCCTGTTCACGCTGCTGGGCGGCTGGGATGAGGAGCCACCGGAGGGCGGCGTGCTGTTCAAGAATGACTTTGTCATTCTGGACGAGGCCCACACGGTCGAGAACGTGGCGGCCCGGCACATCGGACTGAGTCTTTCTCACGCCCAGGTGCGTTACACGCTGCAGCGACTGTGGAACCCGCGGACGCAGAAAGGTCTGTTGGCGACGCTGCGCAAGGGCGCCGCCGTTGCGCTCGTGGCCGACGCGCTCAAGGCGGCCGACGCGTTTTTCGAGCAGCTGGAAGCGGCGTGCGAAACCCTGGCGCGGGTCGCCCGGCCCGGCGAGGGCAGCCCCGAAGAAGAAACCGGGGCCGGCCCTTCGGTGCGGAACTGGACGGAGCTGCGCATCCGCCAGCCCGACTTCGTGCCCGATTTGCTGACCGGGCCGTTGCAACGACTGCGGGAGGCGCTCAGCGACCTGATCAAGACCAGCGAGGATCGGGAGATCGGCGAGGAACTGGCCGAGTGCAATCGGCGCCTGGGCGAGCTGCGAGAGGCCGTGGCAGCCTTTTTGAACCAGAGCGCGGAGCATTACGTGTACTGGGTGGAACGCGCCGGAAAGACACAACAGAATCTGACCCTCAATGCGGCCCCCGTGGAGGTGGCCGATTACCTGCGCGCGCGCCTGTTCGAGAGCGGCACCAGCATCATCATGACCAGTGCCACGCTCGCCACCCGCCGGGTCGACGACCCGGAGCCCGCACCGGCAGGAAACGCGACGCCCGAGCGGCGCACTCCAGGGCGCCCCCCGGCCCGGGGTCTGGATTACTTCGCCAAACGGGTCGGCGGAGAATCCGCGCTTCAACTCCAGGTGGGCACCCCCTTCGATTACGCGCGGCAGATGAAGGTGTACGTCGTGGGCAAGATGCCGGACCCGCGCGATCCCGCGTATCGACCGGCCCTCGAACACTGGATCGAACATTTCGTCCGGCTGACACATGGCAAGGCCTTCATCCTGTTCACCAACGCACGACTCATGCAGGAAGTGGCCGCCGCGCTCCGACCCCGGCTGGAGGCACTGGGCATTACCTGCTTCGTACAGGGCACCGGTGCGCCGCGGTCCGTGCTGCTGGAGAAGTTCAAGGAAGACGTGGACTCGGTCCTCTTTGGCACGGACAGTTTCTGGCAGGGCGTGGATGTTCCGGGGGAAGCCCTCAGCAACGTGATCATTACCCGTCTGCCTTTTGCCGTGCCGGATCATCCGTTGATCGAGGCGCGCATCGAAGCCATCGAAGCCCGCGGCGGCAACGCCTTTCAGGAGTTCTCGCTGCCGGAGGCCATTTTGAAATTTCGCCAGGGAGTGGGCCGTCTCATCCGGACCAAGACCGACACCGGGATCGTGGTGGTGCTGGACAATCGGATTCTGACCAAGCGCTATGGCCAAGCCTTTCTTGACGCCCTCCCGCGGTGTCCCCTGGAGATCGTGTGACCATGGAGCCTTTGGAAGGGGGTGGCCCGACTCAGGCCACTTCTTCCGGGGAGCACGAGGGACCCCAGCGATCCCCCTGCCCTTGGCCGTGCTCAGAAACCGGGCGGGAGCCCGAGGAGGTAGCCGTCGACGGAAGTCGGCGGTCCCCTCGGGGTCCGCCGCCGCGCCGTCATGGATAACCTCCCGGATGCGAGTCTTGCTGACATCCCCGGTCCGCCGCCAGAGGGTGGCGGTCACCACCGATCCGTAGCCGTCGACGGAAGTCGGCAGAACAGCCACGCGCGACCACTTAGCGTGTTTCTGCAGCCGCCACGGAACAGCGACGACATCGAGCCTTTGTGCGCAGGCAACGCCGGGCCAAACCTGGAGCAGGGTCCGCCGCTTTAAAGACGGGCCATCTTTGCAAAAAGCGCCCGCGCATGGGGTCACGGTCGAAAGGAGATCGTTCCGAAGAAAACCGTTTTTCAGTGCCGCGTTAAAACGGCCAGAAGCGGGGAATCAGCGCCACCGAGACCGCCCAAAAAATCAGGTTGAGGGGCAGTCCCACCCGGACGAAATCCGTGTAGCGATAGCCGCCGGGGTGATAGACCATGGTGTTGGTCTGATAGCCCAGAGGCGTGGTGAAGCTGGTCGAAGCGGCGAAGCATACGGCCATGATGAACGGCTTGGGATCGACTCCCAGGGAAACGGCGGTGGAGATGGCGATGGGCGTGAGCAGGACTGCGGTGGCGTTGTTGCTCAGGAATTCGGTCAACAGGGCGGTCAGACCGTACAGGATGGCCAGGGCCAGCCACGGATTGGCCTCGCCTGCCAGCCACAGTGCTGCCTGCGCAATCCCGGCGGCCGCTCCGCTTTTTTCCAGGGCCAACCCCAGGGGCCAGGTCCCGGCCAGCAGCATGATGACCCGCCAGTCGATCGCCGCGTAAGCCTCGTCCAAGGAGATGCACCGGCATGCCACCAGCGCAATCCCGCCGATGATGGCGGCCACCATGACCGGTAAGAGGTTGAGTCCGGCCAGCAACACCACACCGGCCACGATGCCCACGGCCAGGGGCATTTTGCGTCTGCGCAAGGCCGGTTCATCCACCGGCTGCAGGACCAACAGGTTCCTGTCGCCGCGGAGCCGGTTCAGCGCCTCTTCCGGTCCCAGGACCAACAGGGCATCGCCCACGCCCAGGCGCACCTGCTGGAGGCCCTCCCGGACGGTGCGGCGCCGGGCACGCACGGCCAGCACCAATGCTCCGTAACGGTGCATGAAGTCCAGCTCGCCGAGAGCGCGGCCCTCCCATGCAGATCCCGGGGGAATCAAGACCTCGGCCAGTTTCAAATGTTCGCCCTCGAGGACGGCGTCGGTGACCTCCAACCGCCGCACCGGTTCGAGGCCCCAAGTGGCCTGGGTTTCCATCAGCTCGCGCGGGCCGGCCCGAACCAGGAGAATGTCTCCGGGCTGCAGCTTCTCCGACAGGGGGGCAAACAAGTGACGTTCGCCCCGGATCACCTCCAACACCGTGACTGTATCGCCCCGACCCAACGGGGTGTCCGCAAGGGTACGTCCCACCAGGCGCGAGTCGTTACGGACCTGCAGTTCGGCCAGATAAGGCCCCAACTGGTAACTTTCCACCCGTTGCCCACTGCCGCGGTCCGGCAGAAGCCAACGGCTCACCACCAGCAGATACACCGTGCCAATCCCCAGCAGCACGGCCCCCAGCGGGGTGAATTCGAACAACCCCAACGAGCCCAGGCCCGACCGCTCCGACAGGGCGCTGACCAACAGATTCGTGGAAGTCCCCACCAGCGTGCAGACGCCCCCCATCTGCGTGGCAAACGACAGCGGAATCAACAACCGGGACGGCGCCAGGCCGCCCCTGGCACAGGCCCCGAGCACGGCCGGCAAAAACATGGCCACGACCGCCGTGTTGTTGATGAAGGCCGAGATGACCCCTGCCAACACCATCGTGGCCAGCGTCAGCAGCCACGGGTATCGAGCCAGTCGTTCCAACCACCGCGCTGCAAAGCCGATGGCTCCGGTGCGCTGCAGGCCCGCGCTCAACACAAACATGGCAGCCACGGTCAACACCGCCGGATTGCTGAACCCGGACACGCCATCGGCCGGACGGATCCAGCGACCGTCCCGGCCCCAGCCCAGAAAGTCCAGGAGCAGCCCAACGACGATCAGGGCGGCCATCAACATCAAGGCCACCAGGTCCGCCCGGAACTTTTCGGCGGCAAACAACCAGATGGCCACCCCTGTGAGGCACAGCACCAGGGCGATTTCCATTGCGCATCCAAGAAATGAGAATCTCCCATGTTCTGACAATGCCAAGATTCTCCGAGGTTCCCGTTTTCATGGCGCCCCGCCAAGCAAGTCGGCGCCCGGCTTGCGCGGACCGTGGCGGAGGGTTGCAGGCCGACCGCATGAGCCCTGGCCGCACCTTCATGGAACCGTGTCGCAGGGGAAATGGCCGGGCCCAACCGGGCAATCCGCACGGGCTGGGGAGTCGCGATGCCGCTGGCGGCAACCGGGGTCGTGGCACCCGCTTGGCCCGGGAAACAGGGCCGGCGCACCGGGAAAAGTCTTTGGGCCCGGGTACGGAGCCGGCCTTGGTGAAGGGGATTTACCGCCCGCTTGCCGCGGGAGCCCGAAGCTGTTTGCAGGGCGCAAGCGCCCTCCGTGAGGTGGATCCGGAAAGCGCACGGCAGCCGGCCTCTTGGCACGTCAGAGCCCATGACGCCCGCGAAGGTGGCTCCCCGGTCTTGCAGGTTTGCCGCCGGCCGCCGGCACCGCGCAACCCGCCAGCACGGCCGCGACGAGGCCCTCTGCCGGAAGCCGAGGGCCGTGCCGGCGGGGTCCCAATCCATCGAACGTTCACGGCTTTTCGGCAGACTCTCCGCGGGTCGTTACCCCGACGCCCCAGCCCGCGGAAGCAAACCCTCGGTTCCCCGATCCCTGCACCCTCGGGAGCTCCGGGTTCCGTCAAAACTCGAGCTGCTGACCCGGCCCGGGCAGGTGAACGGTCAACCCGAACCGTTCCTGAATGAGGGCAGCCAGCGGATTCCGAGCCCGGGGTTCGCCGTGCGTGAGCACCACCCGGGGCCGCGTTCTTGCCAACGGCTCCAGCCAGCGCAGCAGGGCCGATTGCCCGGCATGGGCACTGAACCCGTTCAGGGTGTGAATCTGGGCGCGCACCACGATTTCCTCGCCGAGAATGCGCACACGGCGAGCACCGTCCACCAATTGGCGGCCCAGCGAACCTTCGGCCTGATACCCCACGAACATGACCACTGTCTCCGGCCGCCAGAGTCCGTGTTTGAGGTGGTGCAGAATGCGTCCGGCGGTGCACATGCCGGAGCCGGCCATGATCAGGCAGGGGCCCGGCGCATCGTTCAACCGCATCGAGTCGGCGGCCGTGGGGGTGGGAATGACGTGACGGTGCGAACGAACGATTTCACAGGAGCGTTGCAGGGCCCGGGCCTCCTCGTCGAACAAATCCGGGTGCCGTGCGTAGATCTCCGTGGCTTCGATGGCCATGGGGCTGTCCAGGTACACGGGAAAAGGGGGCACCACCCCGGCGCAAAACAGCTCGTCCAGATGATACAGAATCTGCTGCGTGCGCCCCACGGCAAACGCCGGCACCAAAATGCGGGACCGGGCCTGCACGGCTTTCTCAATGATCCCGCGAAACTCCGCCAACGTTTCGGCGGGGGACTTGTTGTCCCGATCTCCGTACGTGGACTCCAGAAACACCACCTCGGCCGGTTCGGGCTCCACGGCGTCCGGCACCAAGGCCAGACCCGGGGGGCCGACATCGCCCGAGAAGACCACGCGTCGTCTTCGTCCGGACTCGGTGATGGCGAGCTCGATGCTCCCGGAGCCGAGCATGTGTCCGGCGTTCACCCACCGGGCCTGCACCCCGGGCGCAACCTCGATCCATGCCGCGTACTCCACGGGTTGAAACCGGCCGAGCACTTCGTGAACCTCGGCCTCCCCATAAAGGGGCTCCAGCAAGGGTTTGCCGGCCCGCTGCCGCTTGCGGTTGAGTCGCGCCACGTCGTGGGCTTGCACCTTTGCCGCGTCCCGCAGCACCAACCCCGCCAGTTCCGCCGTGACCGGATGCGCGTAAATCGGGCCGCGAAACCCCGTACGCGCCAGCAGGGGCAGTCGCCCGACATGGTCGAGGTGCGCGTGCGTGACCAGAACGCCGTCCAGGGTTTCCGGATGCAAGCCTCCGGGGACCCCATTGCGCCGCTCTGTGCGGGCATGACCCTGAAACAATCCGAAATCCACCAACAGCCGGGCTCGATCCGTTTCCACCAGGTAGGCGGAGCCCGTGACCTCGCCCGCAGCACCGTGCAGCGTAATTCTCATGGCTGGAACAGTGGAACCCTCATGGCCAGGGTCCCTTCCGCACGGATCATCCCGAAGCCGGCCCGCGAATGGCAAGCCCGTCTCATGGACCATGACGCCCCTGGCTCCCACATTGCGTTCCTGCGCTCCTGCCGGCTGGTTTCGGCCGGCCCTCAAAGCTGCGCGGGTGCGATGCTCCCGGAGGAGCGCCGTCGCGGGAGATGCCTCCCCATGCGGCTCCGGCCATGTTCCAGAGTTCGACTTCGACAGGTTTGGGCCGTGTGTGGCGGCATCCTCCTCCCGGCCTTCGGCGGCGGCAGACCCGGGCCGCGGATGATCGAGTTCTTTCGCTCGCAGCTTCGAGCTTCTCCTGCTTGAAGGGACGTCCGGCTGGAGTGTTTCTGGAGGTGGAGGCACCGGAACATCGAAGCCGCGGCTGGATTTCTCGCGACTTTTCCGGTCCGGCTTTTTGTCCGAAGCTGAAGGCGGAACTGCGATGAACAAATCACGCGCACTGTTGACGGGGGCCGGCGTGTGGGTTTGGCTGAGCCTGTTTGTAATGCCGACTCCGGCCCAAAACCGCGTCGCCGAAGTGATCCAGGCACCCCGGACCCTGGTGATCGCCCACCGGGGGTATTCCGGCCTTGCCCCGGAGAACACCCTGCCGGCGTTCGAGCTGGCCCTGAGCGTGGGTGTCGATCTGGTGGAGTTGGATACGCACCCGTCCCGCGACGGCGTGCCGATGGTGATCCATGACGCGACGCTCGACCGCACCACCGACGCCGTCGAACGCTGGGGGCGGACCAGGATTCCCGTACGCGCCCACACCGCCAACGAGCTCCAAGCCCTGGACGCCGGCCGCTGGTTTCATGCGCGTTATGCGGGCACGCGCCTGCCCACGTTGCTGGAAGCCCTCCAGACCGTGCGTGCCGCCGGGGGTTGTGTGCTGGTGGAGTGCAAGGAGGGCGATGCGGAGACCCTGGCCTCGTTGATCCGCGCGCACGGCTTTGCCGAGCGCGTGGTGATGCAATCGTTCAACTGGGAGTTTTTGGCCGCGTTCCATACGCGGGCGCCCGAAGTGCAGGTGGCGGCGTTGGGTCCGCCGTCCCGGTTGGTGGACGGCACACGACCGGATCACCGGCCGGAGGGCCTGGGCCCGGAATGGTTGGCGGAGGCCCGTCGCACCGGCGCCCGGCTGGTGGTCTGGAGCCAGAAGCACCTGACCCGCGCGGGTGTGGAAGCTGCCGTCGCGCAAGGGTTTCGGGTGTGGGCCTACACGGCCAACACGCCCGAGCAATACGAGGCGCTGCGGCGGTGCGGCGTTCACGGGATCATCACGGATCATCCCGGCCGGCTGTGGCGGTGGCTGGCCCTGCGGCAGTGGACGCCCGAGGGAAGCCCGTGAGGTCGGCACAGCGCCCGGCACCTCGCGGAGACGGGCGGCAGACGTGACGGCCGCGGGCGCGCTTTTCAGACCCCTCGGCGGGGGTGGGCCCGTTCCCCGGGGACGCACACTCGCGCTTCGCCCTCCCAACCTCGGCCGCAGAGGGCGCACGAACCCGAAGTTCGGGCTGCAGGCCGCAGCGGCTCAGCAGATCCGCGGCAATTGTTCGCCGCTGAACATGTCGAGGATGCGAGGCGCACCGATCCGACTGCGCAGGGTGACCCGACCCTCGCCGGGGCCGCGCACCTCTCCGATGACCGCGGCCGGCAGTTCCGGGGCCGCCTCGCGGAGCAGGGTGAGGGCCCGCGCGGCATCCGACGCAGCCACAATGGCGATGAACCGTCCTTCATTGGCCACGTGCAACGGGTCGAGCCCCAGGATTTCACAGGCTCCCTGCACTTCCTCGCTGACAGGCACGGCCGCTTCGTCCACAAGCAAATCCAAACGCGTGGTTTCGGCGATCTCCACCAGGGCACTGGCCAGACCGCCCCGGGTCAAGTCCCGCAGACAACGAACCTGAATGCCGCCGTCCAGCAGTCGGAACACGGGCTCCACCAGGGGCGCACAATCGCTCGTGAGGGTGGTTTCAAAGGCCAAACCCTCCCGCGTGGCCATGATCGCCATGCCGTGTCGGCCGATATCCCCGCTGAGGAGAATGCGGTCGCCGGGTCGAACCTGAGCCGGGCTGATCTCGCGGTCCACGGTGACGCGTCCGATCCCGGTGGTGGTGATGTACAGGCCATCGGCCCTGCCCCGGTCCACCACCTTGGTGTCGCCGGTGACCAGGGGAACGCCCACGGCGGCAGCCGCAGCGCGCATGGACTCGACCACCCGCTGCAGCGTCGCCACGGGCAGGCCCTCCTCCAACACGAAGGCCGCCGCCAGGGCCACGGGGCGTGCGCCACACATGGCCAGGTCATTCACCGTCCCGTTGACGGCGAGGGTGCCGATGTCGCCCCCCGGGAAGAAGAGCGGGCGCACCACGTAGGCATCCGTGGTGACGGCCCAGCGTTGACCGCCCAGATCGAGGCAGGCGCCATCGTGTCGGGCCGCCAGGGCCGGGTTGTCGAATGCGGGCAGGAAGATCTCCTGCAGCAGGCGGTGCATCAAGCGGCCGCCGCCGCCATGGGCCAGCAACACATGTTCATACCTCTGGATGGGTGTTGGACAAACCAGGCCTTGTGGGGAGTCGTTCATGGAAGGGACGCAATTGGGGGCATTGGCCAGTTTCCCAGCGGCTCTCTTCGCATGTTCCTCTTGGAACTCCGTCACGCCGGCACCGCGCCGGGCTGGCGCCGGTAACGGTAATACGCTGCACATGCGCCCTCGCTGGAGACCATGGTGGCCCCCAACGGATGCTCCGGGGTGCAGCGCGTCCCGAATGCGGGGCACTCGACCGGCTTTTTTCGACCCTGCAGGACCAGGCCGCTGATGCATTCGCCGGATTCGGCCACGGTTTGCACGGGGAGGTCGAACCGCAGCTCCGCATCGAATGCAGCAAATTCGGGCCGCAGGCCCAGGCCGCTGGCGGGAATCCTACCCAGGCCGCGCCAGTTGCGATCCACCACTTGAAACACCTCCTGCATGATTTTCTGCGCAGGTCGGTTGCCCTCGGGTCGAACGGCGCGGGCGTAGGCGTTTTCGACGCGGGCCTGGCCTCGTTCGAGCTGTCGCACGCAGAGCAGGATGCCCTGAAGAATGTCGAGGGGCTCGAAACCGGTCACCACCATGGGCACCCGGTGGCGGGCGGCCAACGGTTCGTATTCGGCCGTGCCCATCACCGTGCAGACGTGGCCGGCGGTCAGAAAACCCTGAACCCGGTTTTCAGGGGAGCTCAACAACGCCTCGATGGCCGGCGGGACCCGGACATGTGACACCAGCAGCGAAAAGTTCCGCAGGCCATACCGCTTTGCCTGGAGCACCGCCAGCGCATTGGCCGGGGCCGTGGTCTCGAAACCGACGGCAAAGAACACCACCTGCCGATCCGGATGCTTCCGCGCCAGCGCCACGGCGTCCAGCGGGCTGTAAACCATGCGAACGTCGCCCCCGGCAGCCTTCACCGCTAACAGATCCTCTTTCGAACCCGGCACGCGTAACATGTCTCCGAAGGAGCAGAAAATGACCTCCGGCCGCCGGGCCAGGGCCACCGCCTTGTCGATCAGTTCCACGGGCGTGACGCAGACCGGGCAGCCGGGTCCGTGAACCAACGTGAGCTTCGGCGGCAACAGCTCATCCAGACCGAATCGCACGATGGCGTGCGTTTGGCCGCCGCAGATCTCCATGATTGTCCACGGACGCGTCACCTCGCGGCGGATCGCTTCCGCCAAACGCTGCACGCCCGCGGCGTCCCGGTACTCGTCCACGAATTTCATGGCGGGGATCGTTCCGGAGGACCCACCTCCTCCAGTTGATCCATTTGGCGAAGGTACTCGAAGATCTGACGCGCCTCGGCCTCGTCGATCACGCTCAGTGCCATGCCGACATGGACCAGGACGTGGTCCCCGGGTTTGGCCTCGGGCACACAAGCGAGGCTGACCTCCTTGATGACGCCCCCGAAACTGACGCGGCCGGTCCGCTCCAGAGGGTCCTCCCCGCTCACGCTGAGCAGTTTTCCTGGTACTGCGAGGCACATGACACCGTATGTCTAGCGGAGACCGGCCTGCCTGGCAAACGTCTCCTGTCTCCTCGCGGGGCAGGGTTCGCCCCGGCGCGATCGAGACCCACCCTGTGCCCGGGCGACTCAGGCCGGGGTCGGCTCCCGGCATTGGACGGGGTCAAAAGTCCGGGTCAGTGCCCAAACCCTTGCACCGGGCGAGCGTTTGCGCCCGGCCCCGGCCCACCGCCGAGGGCGAAAGCGAAGCATCGCGGCGTCAGTGCGATGGTACCGATTCCAGTGACACCGGCAGGGAGAGCTTGCGCCGCGCGGCCACCTGGGCGACGTCTTTGTCGCCCCGTCCCGAGAGATTGACGATGATGATTTGATCGGGCCGCATGGCCGGGGCGCGTTTGATCGCTTCGGCCACCGCGTGGGCGCTCTCGAGGGCGGGCAGGATGCCCTCGGTGCGGGCCAGCCGTTCGAAGGCCTCCAGCGCCTCTGCGTCCGTGGCATAGGTGTAGGTCACCCGGCCCTGGTCGCGCAGCCAGGCGTGCTCGGGGCCCACGGCCGCGTAATCGAGGCCGGCGCTCACGCTGTGGGTGAGCTGAATCTGGCCCCACTCGTCCTGCAGCAGGTACGAGCGTGTGCCCTGTAAGACGCCCAGCGATCCACCCTGAAATCGGGCTGCATGTTTGCCGGGTTGAATCCCCTCGCCGCCGGCTTCCACGCCGACCATCTGAACCTCTGCATCCCCCAAAAAGGCATGGAACAGACCCATCGCGTTGGACCCGCCCCCCACACAGGCAATCAACAGATCCGGCAGTCGCCCCTCTTTTTCCAGGATTTGGCGACGGGCTTCCTCTCCGATGACGCGTTGGAAGTTTCGGACCATGAGAGGGTAGGGGTGCGCGCCATACACGGTGCCCAGGATGTAATGGGTGGTGCGCACGTTGGTCACCCAGTCACGCATGGCCTCGTTGATGGCCTCCTTGAGTGTCTGCTGGCCGGCGGTGACCGGCACCACCTCCGCCCCCAGCAGTTTCATCCGGTAAACATTCAGGGCCTGTCGGGCGCAGTCCACCGCCCCCATGTAAATGACGCATTCCATGCCGAACATGGCGGCCACGGTGGCCGTGGCCACGCCGTGTTGTCCGGCGCCGGTTTCTGCAATCACGCGGCGCTTGCCCATCCGCCGGGCCAGCAAGGCCTGGCCGATGCAGTTGTTGATCTTGTGAGCGCCCGTGTGCAGCAGGTCTTCGCGTTTGAGGTAGATGCGAGCGCCGCCCAGTTGGCGAGTCAGACGCTCGGCCAGATACAGCGGCGTGGGCCGGCCGCAGAATTCGCGGAGGTAGTATTCGAATTCGGCCTGGAACGCAGGGTCTGCGCTGGCCTTTCGATATTCGGCCTCGAGTTCTCCGAGCGGATGCATCAGGGTTTCGGGCACGAACCGACCTCCGTAGGGTCCGAAATGCCCTCGTGCATCCGGCAGGCTTTCGACGGTGCTTGCTTCCATGGCGGGCAAAACTAGACGCTCGCACCGGCGCCGTCGAGTCGTGAACCCGGCGTGCCTTGCGGAGGGGCGCATTCACCGGGCGCCGAATGCAAGCATTCCCGGGAAACGCGCTTTTCCCTCGGCTCTTGGGTGCGGAGCACCTCCCAAATGCCGCCGGATTTTTGGCTGTCTTCGACACCGGAAAGCGCAGGGACCGCGGATTTGCGGTGCCAGGGAGCCCTGTCCCACACCAAAGATCCACGCCTCGATCCTCCCAAACAGCCCTTGCAAGATCTACCCCCAACAAGCCCATCCAGGGTCGGAAAGGTTCCGTGCCTTCGCCGTGCCGTGGGTTTGCCCCGAGAGGGTGCGGACGCGCCGGTTCAGGGTAGCGCCCCGGGCCACCGGACCACTTCGCTGCCGGGGGAATGTGCGTGCCGCCAGCGCACTGAGTGATTGTCCCAACGGGGCGAAAACTCACCAGCCCGGGGCAACGCCCCGGGAAACCGGGTCGCCGCCATTCATCCCGCCTGAGGGCGGGATTCGGCGGGACACACCCATGCGCCGCTCGCAGGAGCTTGCGGAGGCATGCCCGGGAGCGGTCGGAATGGCGAGGTTGTCCCGGTTGCAGGACCCGGCCGAGCCGTACACTCGGCGCGGCGGGGTCGAGTTGGAAAACGGAGCGTCGCGCACTGTGGGCACGTCAGGGACAACGGCCCAAGGGAGTCGAGTGGCTGCCCGGAACTTGGGATCGGGTCTGCCCGACCCGTAGCTGTCCACGAAAAGTCAGAAGGCCCGGCGGGTGGTTGTTCCCGCGGCTCGCGCTTCGAGATGCTCCGGTCAGGCGCGGGCCAAGCGGGCTCGAGAGCACGGGCTCTGTTGCTGCGAGTGCTTCGACCCCCTCAGCACCACAAGGCTCATCGATCCAACCCGACGGCCGATGTGGAATTGGCGTGATCCGGGGTTTCTGTCGGCCCACGCCCCCTTCTGTCAGCCGTTCAGGCGCGCGGATGGGACTGGTCGTACACGCGTTTGAGGCGGTCGGTGGTGACATGCGTGTATACCTGGGTGGTGACCAGGTGGGCGTGGCCGAGCAGTTCCTGCACGCTGCGGAGATCGGCGCCGGCTTCCAACAGGTGCGTGGCGTAACTGTGCCGGAGTTGATGGGGCGTAATGGCGGGGTCGAGACCAGCCCACACGAGATACATTTTCAGGCGGCGCTGCAGCAGGTTGGCCGTGATCGGGGCGGGGCCGGCGGAGGAGGAAGGCCGCCGACGCGAAGGCCGCCCTGCGCGGGGCGAGTGGGATTGGAACACGGGGTGATCCGGGGCCGGCGGCTCCGGCAGGAGATTCCAATAGGTTTGAATCGCCTCCAGGGCCGGCTCCCCGATGGGGACGAGGCGTTCTTTGCGGCCCTTGCCCCGGACGCGGACCAGGGCCTCCTGCCAGTGGATGTCGCCAACCCGCAGGCCGCAGAGTTCGCTGATACGCAGGCCGCAGGAATATATCGTCTCCAGGATGGCGTAATCGCGGTAATACGCCACGGCCAGGGGCGGACGGCCCCGGCGGGTCTGGGCCCGGGTGGTCGCGGCTTGCAGGGCCTGGAAAGGGGCGCGGAGCAGTTGAACCAGTTGCTGGACGGTCAGATGGCGGGGGAGCCGGCGCGGCAGTTTGGGCAAATCGAGACCGTGCACGGGAGAGGCCGCGGCGCGGCCGCGACGGACGAGAAACCGGTAGAAGCTGCGCAGCGCACTGAACCAGAGCCGGATGGTGGCGCGTCCGAGGTTCTGGCGGCCCAGATGCCGCAAAAAAGCGCGGAAGTCATCGCGGTGGAGCCCGGCCCAAGCCGGGAGCATCTGTCGCGTTTCGCGGTACCAGCGGCGGAAGGCTTCGAGGGCGGTGCGGTAGTTGCGACAGGTGTAGGGCGAGGCACCGCGTTCCGTGGCCAGGTACTCCAGGAAAGCCTCCAGATCGGCGTCCGGGTCGGACGCCCCGCCGGGGGGCGGTGTCGGAGGCCGGGGTGGGGCAGGAGAGTCTTGAGTCTCGGGCTGGGGATTGGAGCGGGCCGGGCGATCGGAAGAGTCGGGATCGGGCCACATGGGAATGGGGACCGGTGCGGGTCGGGTCGTTCAAGCCGTGGTTGGCTCCCGAGTTGTGTCGGGGGTCTCTCGTTCGGGGAATTCGAATTTGACCTTGCCTTTGGGGCCCAGCACGAGGAAGGCGGCGAACGGGCGCCCGGTCTTTTGAGACACAAACCGGTCGAGTCGGTCGGTGCGGCCCTCGCTCAAGAGCTTGCGGACCTGCTCGGGCGGCAGCGGTTGCTGAAGAATGGTTTTGGCCAGGCGAAAGGTGCAGGGTCGCGTGGCGGCCTGGGTGTTTTCACAGCGATAATCCTCCGGGGTCTCGAAGACGCGGCCCTTGCATTTGGGACATGAACCCAACGGCGTGAGGCCGGAGAGATCCACCGGGGCCGGGGGGGCGGCGGTGGCGCGCACCCGGCGCGTCCGGGCGCCGGGTTCGCGAGGGGCGAATTCGAACTTCACGTCCCCGTCTTGGAGAACCAGGTAGGCTTCGAACTTTCGGTGGTTGCGATTGGAGATGAAACCGGGCAGCAAATCGCTTTTCCCTTCGGTGAGGATCTTGCGCATCTGGGCGGGTTCCACCGGCTGTTGGAGGATGACGCGGCCGACGCGGAAGGAACAGGCTTTGTCCGGCCCCACCGCTTTGGCGCAGACATAATGCATTCCGGCTTCGTACACCGGGGCGCCGCAGCGGGGGCACGGCCCCAGGGGCTGCTGCTGGGAAAAGTCGGGAGGCGGCGTATCGGCCGCACCGCCGGCGTCGGAGGCGGTGGCCTGTCCGAAATCGAATTCGACCCGACCCGCCGGGCTGAGGCGGAGGATGGCATTGAACGGACGGCCGGTTTTGCTTCGGAAGCCCTGCAGGGGGCCGACCTGTTTGTCGCGCAACAAGGCTTCCACCTCGTCCAGTTCGAACATTCGGCCCCCGAGGATCTTGGGGATGGCAAAGTCGCAGCCGGGCCGTACGCACTGGTAGGCCTTGTACTTTTCATGGATTTCGCCGCCGCATTTGGGGCAGGGCGCCTGCAACACGCCGAAATCACCCGGGATGGTGTCGAGCTCGTACTGTTTGGCGCGTTCCACGATGCGCCGGGTCATTTCGCGGATGCCCTGCATGAATTCCTCGCGGGTTTTCTGGCGGCGCTGGACCTGGCGCAGTTGGTACTCCCAGTCGCCGGTCAGTTCCGGTTTGGTGAGCTCGGGGATGCCCAGGCCGTTGAGCAGCTCCATCAGCGCGAAGGCCTTGGCAGTGGGGACCAGCTCGCGCCCCTGCCGTACGAGGTACTTTTCTTCGATGAGACCCTCGATGATGGCCGCGCGGGTGGCCGGAGTACCCAGGCCCTTTTCGCGCATGGCCTCGCGCAACTCGTCGTCTTCGACAAGTTTCCCCGCCCCCTCCATGGCCGTGAGCAGCGTGGCCTCCGTGAAGCGGGGCGGGGGCTTGGTCTGGCCGGCCTTGATTTCGATTTCGCGGGTGTGAACGGTCTCGTCGGGCCGGATCGGCGGCAACCGGGGGGTTTCCTCGGCGCCGGGGGCTTCCTTGCCGTAAACGACCATCCAGCCCGGCTTCACCAGCACACGTCCGACACTCTTGAACGGCTCTCCGGCCACGCGGGTGATGCGGATGGTTTCGAGGAATTCGGCCGCCGGGTAGAACACGGCCAGGAAGCGGCGGGCGACCAGATCATAGAGCTTTTGCTCCGCCTCGTTGAGATTCCTGGGCGGCTGGGGCGTGGGGATGATGGCAAAGTGATCGGAGACCTTGGCATTGTCGAAGACCCGCTTGTTGGGGCGGACCCAGCCCTGCTCCAGGATTTCCGAGGCGAACGGACCGTAGGCGGTCTGGGCGAGCGCTTGCAACGTGGTGCGGACGGTCTCCAGGTAGTCCTCGGGCAGCGCTCGCGAATCGGTGCGCGGGTAGGTCAACACTTTGTGTCGTTCGTAGAGGGCCTGCGCCAGCTGGAGCGTCCGACTGGCGCTGAAACCGAACCGCGCGTTGGCCTCGCGCTGCAGGCTGGTCAGATCGAACAACAACGGGGCCGGCTGGCTGGAGGGTTTGCTTTCCTCGGTGACCGTGCCGGGCTGGCCCAGACAACGGGCGCGAAGATCCTCCGCCCGCGCCAGCTCCCACAACCGTTCCGGTTTGAGGTCCGGATCCGCGTCCCGTCCCTCCGGCTTGACGAACTTTTCGTCGAACCACCGACCGGTGTACGAGCCGGCCGCGCAGGTGAAGGTGGCCACCACCTCCCAGTAAGGGCGCGGGACGAACCGCCGGATCCGGTTTTCGCGTTCCACCACGATGGCCAGGGTGGGGGTCTGAACCCGGCCCACCGTGGTCTTGAAGAAGCCGCCGGACTTGGAATTGAATGCCGTCATGGCGCGCGTGCCGTTGATGCCAACCAACCAGTCGGCCTCGGCACGACTGATGGCAGCCTCGGCCAGCGGCTGCATTTCCTCGTCCGAACGCAGGTGTTGAAACCCCTCCCGGATGGCGGCGGGGGTCATCGATTGCAGCCACAGCCGCCGGATCGGTTTGCGCGTGCCCGAATAGCGAATGATGTTGCGGAAGATCAGTTCGCCTTCCCGCCCGGCATCGCAGGCGTTGATGATCTCCTCCACGTCCGGCCGCTGGATCAGCCGGATCAGATGCTTGAGTCGGGCCGCACTCTTCTCGATGGGCTGCAGATCAAAGTGGTCCGGCAACACCGGCAGGTGATGAAAACTCCACTTGCCCCGGGCGGGCTCGACCCCTTCCGGCGGTGTCAATTCCAACAGGTGGCCGACCGCTGACGAGATGACGTACCGGTCGTTCTCGTAGTGGTCGCCCACTTTTTTGCAGCCACCCAGGGCGCGGGCGATGTCCGCCGCCACGGAGGGCTTCTCTGCGATGACCAGGGCCTTGCCCATAGCGTGAACCATTAACGCCAAGAACCCGCCCCGCGCAACCCCAACTTCCGAGCGTGCTCGTCGAAGTGTCGCGCCGGAGGCGGCCCTGCGCCACAGCTTTCGCAGCCCCGGCGCGCAGCCCGGACCGGCCCCGGCGGGCCGGGACGAGGGCTTCAAGAACCGGCCGGCCGGCGCAGGATTCGGACTTGGCAAAGCCCGGGGATTTGCAGATTAAGCGGAAGCGTGCACGAGGATGCGGCCATGGCGGAGCCTGCAGCGCCCCCATTGCCCACCTTTGAACGGTATCGCCGGCGAGGAGGATGGATTCTGGCCCCCGTGGTGTTTGTCGGGCTCTGGGCCTGGCCGTTCGACGGTCTGCCGGAGCCGGCCCATCGCATGCTGGCGATCCTGGGCCTGGTCATGGTGCTGTGGCTGAGCGAGGCGTTGCCGCTGGGCGCGACAGCGCTGTTGGGCCCGTGTTTGTGTGTTTTGTTGGGCGTGGGCGAGGTCCGGTCCGTGTTCCAGAGTTTCGGTCATCCGGTGCTGTTTCTGTTTTTGGGCAGCTTTCTGTTGGCCGCCGCAATGGTCCGGCACGGGTTGAGCCGACGCCTGGCGCTGGCTTTGATGAGCCTCCCCGGCGTGGCGGATCGGCCGGCGCGGCTGCTGGCGGCCTATACCGTCACGTGCGTGCTGCTTTCCATGTGGATCTCCAACACGACCACGGCGGCCATGATGTTTCCCATGGGAGCGGCCCTGCTGCGGGAAATGGCGCGCCGACAGAGCGTCCTGACGAGCCAACCCGTGGACCCGGCTGACCTCCCGTACACAAAGGCGCTGATGCTGGTGACCGCGTTCGGAGCCTCCATCGGTGGGATGGCCACACCCGTCGGGTCGCCGCCCAACCTGATTGGGATGGCCCTTCTGCGCGAGCAGGCCGGGGTGGAAATCTCCTTCCTGCAGTGGGTGGCCCTGTGCCTGCCCATCGCCCTGGTGCTGGCAGGGTTTCTGGTTGTGTATTTCCACCGGGTCTGCCCGGCTCCGAACGGGGCGTGGAGCAATGCGACCACCTGGCTGGCAACCGCCCGCGCCCAATTGGGTCCGTGGCGGCGAGGGGAAATCCAGGTGCTCGCGGTGTTCGCGCTCACCGTGACGCTCTGGTTGCTGCCCGGACTGGCCGGTCTTTTGCTGGGCCCCGATACCGCCGCCTCCCGATGGTTGCACCGGCATTTGCCGGAGGAAATCTGTGCCTTGCTGGGAGCGTTGCTGCTGTTTGCCCTGCCCGCAGGAGACCGCCGGGGACAATCCACGCTTTCATGGGAGGACGTCCGCACGGTGGATTGGGGCACAATTCTTTTGTTCGGAGGCGGGCTGGCGCTGGGCGAGAGCGTGGTCTCGAGCGGCCTGGGCCAATGGATCGGCCAGCAGCTGGCAGCCGCCGTGCCGAATCCGGATCCGTTCACCCTGACCGTGTTGTTCACCGGGATTGCGGTGTTGCTCACGGAGACCGCGTCCAACACGGCGACCGCGAACCTGGTGGTGCCCATGGCCCTGGCCGTGTCGGAGGCCGCAGGCGTGTGGCCCGTGCCCCCCGCGCTCGGGGCTTGTTTGGGGGCCTCCCTGGCCTTTATGCTCCCGGTGTCCACGCCGCCGAACGCCCTGGTGTATGGATCCGGTTGGATTTCGTTGGGAACCATGTTGCGGCATGGGCTCGTCACAGACCTAGTGGGTGTCGTGGTGGTCGTTGCCACGGTCACCCTTTGGCTGCCCTGCGTGCTGAGGGGCGCTGGCTGAGCCGGAGCCCGCCTTTATGGGCGGTCGCGCTTTGGGGAAAGCCCGGCCCCCCAAGATTGATGCGCCCCATTCTCGAGACCCGCGACCGCAACAATCGCATTTTAAGAACCGCGACCGTGAGGGCGCCCGTTGTACCGCGAGGCCACGATGACATACCACCCCCCGGACCCCCGTACCCGTGCTGCTTGCCGCCTGCGCAACATCCCCGCCCCCTCCCCTCAGAGCCAGTGGCCCATCTTCTGCCGCTTGGT
>NZ_JBMVQY010000002.1:0-732743 GCF_049537125.1 Limisphaera sp. VF-2 | reverse complement strand
GCGCTCAGCTCTCCGTCGCTGGCGACCAGTCGGAACACGTACACGCCCGGCTCGCTGAAGCCGACTTGGACCACCAGCGCATTGGTCGCACTGAACTGCACCGGGGCCGGCCCGCTGACCAGTTCCCACCACGCCGTCAATTGTCCCGGCACCAACGGCAGACCATCGTCGCCCGCCTGTCCAGCCAACACAACCCCGCCGGGCAGTCGCACCGTCTGATCCGGTCCGGCATCGACCACAGGGGCCTGGTTGATCGGGAGAGGCGGCTCTACCCTCACGGCCACCTCATCAGTTGCGCTCAGCTCTCCGTCGCTGGCGACCAGTCGGAACACGTACACGCCCGGCTCGCTGAAGCCGACTTGGACCACCAGCGCATTGGTCGCACTGAACTGCACCGGGGCCGGCCCGCTGACCAGTTCCCACCACGCCGTCAATTGTCCCGGCACCAACGGCAGACCATCGTCGCCCGCCTGTCCAGCCAACACAACCCCGCCGGGCAGTCGCACCGTCTGATCCGGTCCGGCATCGACCACAGGGGCCTGGTTGATCGGGAGAGGCGGCTCTACCCTCACGGCCACCTCATCAGTTGCGCTCAGCTCTCCGTCGCTGGCGACCAGTCGGAACACGTACACGCCCGGCTCGCTGAAGCCGACTTGGACCACCAGTGCATTGGTGGCACTGAACTGCACCGGGACCGGCCCACTGACCAGTTCCCACCACGCCGTCAATTGTCCCGGCACCAACGGCAGACCATCGTCGCCCGCCTGTCCGGCCAACACAGCCCCACCGGGCAGTCGCACCGTCTGATCCGGTCCGGCATCGACCACAGGGGCCTGGTTGATCGGGAGAGGCGGCTCTACCGTCACGGCCACCTCATCAGTTGCGCTCAGTTCTCCGTCGCTGGCGACCAGTCGGAACACGTACACGCCCGGCTCGCTGAAGCCCACTTCAACCACCAGTGCATTGGTGGCACTGAACTGCACCGGGGCCGGCCCACTGACCAGTTCCCACCACGCCGTCAATTGTCCCGGCACCAACGGCAGACCATCGTCGCCCGCCTGTCCGGCCAACACAACCCCGCCGGGCAGTCGCACCGTCTGATCCGGTCCGGCATCGACCACCGGCGGCGCGTTGGTGGGTTCGGGGGGATTGGGAACCGTGTAGCTGACCTCGTTGGAGGGCTCGCTCTCGAGGCCGTCGGCGGTATAGGCCGTTGCAACAAAATAATAGGTGACGCCGGGCTCCAGCCCGTCGATCACCGTGTTGGTCACATTCCCCACATCGACGCGAATCGGATGCACACCACTGACGGTGCCGTAATGGATGGCGTAGCCGACGACCCACTCGTCCGGGCTGGGATCCCACACAAGACCGACTTGTCCGGCGATGACCGGAGTCCCACCTCCCAAGAGCCCCACCAGCAGAGCCAGCCGACTCAGCAGGCGACGCGTTCGATGCAGCATGGCCAGCACGTCCTCATGCGTGTCCTCCTCCCCAGAGCACCAGCAGTGCCAGGCTGCACACCGCGCGAGTCAGATCGAAGCCCTGCCCCTCGTAGCGGCCCGAGTCAAACGGCCCAACCCGACTCCAGCCCTGGAAAACAGGCCAAAAACAGGGTTTTCCTCCCCACTTTGCCGACAGCGATCAAGACGATGGAAAGGCCCCCTTGCGAATCTCCCCACCTCCCGAGGCCGTCCTCACGTGTCACAAACTGCCCAAAAACAATGCACGGGCCGTCCAACATTGGGAAGCCATTTTCCCGCGGGGCCCTCAGTTTTGAAGCAATCCAAAGGCTCAGTCGCGCAGAATCAGGACACGTGATCACAAGGTGGGTTCATCGGACCGGGGAGTTCGCGGGCTCGACCCGGTCTGCGCTACATTCGGCACGGCTTTCGCTGCCCGGGGTCAGGCCAGCCAAGGGTAGATGGAAAGTCCCGACAAAGGGGGCCTCGCAGACCGGGCCGCAAGCCAATGGCAGTGACCTCCTGTGGATCAGGCCGTGCATGGTCGAGGCCTTTGCCGGAGTCGATGCCGCCTGCTTGCGCTGTCCGTCAACCTGGCACTCCACCCCCCGGCCGGGAACGGAGACCTGCCCCTGTCAGGGTTCACCGGTCAACAACGTCGCAGGACACTCTCCATGGCGGAGGCTGGCTGAACGGCCCTCGCCGTGCGGAAGGTGCACGATCCCGGGACGTCGGCGGCAGCCCCGCGGTCCGGGGATCACCCCCTTCCCGGGACGGTTGGGCGGGAGGCCGTTGCACCCGCAGCTCCACGGCTGGACAGTGACCGAGTGCCCGGCCCTGCCGGGCAAGGCCCGATTTCCCTCTTGCACCGGAGCCGGTCCCGGGCTTCAATAATGACGGCTGTTCGAGGTGGCTGGATAGCTCAGTTGGTAGAGCAGAGGACTGAAAATCCTTGTGTCGGCGGTTCGATTCCGTCTCCAGCCACCATTTCCTTTTTCGCACTCATCCCATCAGTGCCCGAACCAACGGCAGGCAGGTTCCCGGCGACGCGGCCCGAGGCGTGGCGCCATTGGTAGCGACCTTGGGCTGTCTTTCGCGAGGCAGGAAGGCCACAGCGTGGGATTGGAGTCGCCCAGGCCAATGGCTCAAGCCGAAGGTGAGCCCTTGACCCCGCCGCGGCCTTGCCCCCTGGACTTCGGTTCGGCTCGCTTGGATAAACCGACGGCGAATCGTTGCCCCCAGGAATCCTGACCTGCGCCGGAGGTGATGGCCACCGTCTGATCCCCATGAATGGGTGCATGCCGGGCCGTGTTCGACGCCCAAGCCGGGAGCGGGGCCGAAGAGACCAACGCGACGAGGGGTGGTCCGGATCGTCTTTCACCGGCCCGGCAAGGGCACGGGGCTTCCCGGCTCCGGGCTCAAGGTTCCCGGGCGAGCGGCCACGACGTCAATGGCGAAGAAAGAACCCCGTCCATGGATTGGCCATCCCAGACTCCCTTACTGCGGCATCCGAGTGCAACAAAAGTCGCACCTGACTCCGTTCCCGGGGACTGCATCCGGCCTACGCCGCCGGCTTCAGATGGGCGGGAAAGTGCTGTCCACAGCTCCGAGCCCTACCGTCTGTTGAACGCGTTCAAGCGTGCAGGATCGCCGCGGCTTGGGCCCCGCCGCTTCCCGTTGAATCGAGTGCGCTCTCGAAACCCGATCTGAGCCCGACTGGTCGGCTCCCCGTGGGGCGCGCCCCTCCGGTCTTTGGAGCGGGTTGTGACCGACCGTGGGTCCGCCGGAGGTGCGGCGCTGAGTTCGCGGGCGAGACGTTCGAAATCCTACCGCGCCTGACGCACGCGAATGGTGAATTTTCGCGCCTGGTTGTTCATCGAAACAAAACGCACCTGTTCCGTGGCGTTCTCGGTGAGGATCAACGTCTGGAACGGGGTTTCGTCGCCGATGCCGAAACCGTTGGCGTCCTTGAACACGCAGTTCACCTGCACCTCGATGCGACGGTTTTCGCGGTTGCGAATCTGGGCGATGACCTCCAGTCGGCCATCCGGCAAGACCCGCTCATGAATCCCGGAGCAGGTCACGGACCGCTGGGTGCCGGGATCCAACAGCACGAAACGCTCGGTGCTCTCGTAGGCCGGAGTCTTGGGCGTTTGCGGCAGATAGGGGCCCTTGTCGTGCGTCTGGCATCCGGTCAGAACCGCGCATGCGGCCAACGAAAAGAGCAAGGGGAGGTTTTTCATTGGGTCTGAGGTGTGATGGAAGTGTCGCTGACAAACAGGACAGCGTCCCGACCGTCGGTCGGCACGCGGAAATGGATGGTCTTGGTGCGGTTGGGGAGCGGTTGGCCGTTGGCGCCCAGGAACTCGATCGTGGCCGTATGCTCTCCCGGCGGCAGCCGCAATTGCACGAAGGTCAGGTACTGGGGCAGGTTGTCCCAGGTACGCGTATCGGCCTGCGGCCGGGTGGCGGCGGAAACCAGTTTGCTGGCAAGCCCGGCCACGACCAGCGCCGCGCCGGCTTCGTCCACGGCACTTTTGCGCCCCTGACCGGCCGCCGCGAGCACGGCTCCCCCAAAAATGGCAGCGTCACCGGCAGTGTCCGTCGCCTCCTTGAAGACTGCCTTGTTGCCCAGGATGTGGTCCATGACCCGTCCGCCGCGGGTGGTGGCCTGATAGTTCACGTCATCCACGGGCGCGGCCTGGATGCTGAGCCCGGCAACCTGCAATCGGGCCGATCGAACCGGAGACGAGGTGGTGCGGAACCGGAGTTGTTCGCCGTACGCTCCGGTCGCATATTTCAGCGGTCCCGGACCGAATTCCAGAAACACCAGGGTGTTGATGGCAGGATCCAAAGGCGGGAGGCTCGCCCCGCGCACATTGGCCTGGGCACGCCGGAGGGCATCCGTGGGATCGCCACCCAGTTTGGCCGTGGCCAGAGCCTCCAAATAATCCGGCAACACCCAATCGCCCGCGTAGGCCCGCTGTTCGGTGTCGCTGTCCTCGAACTGTGCGCTGCGGAAACAGGCCCGCGCATTGTCCAGCTCGCCATCGCGCCAGTACAGGATCCCTCGGTAAATGTAGGCCATGCTCCGTTCATAGGGCTCGCCCAAGAAGGGTTTCACCGACTCGGGCCGGAACAGGCTTCGGGCCTTGCGAGCCTCCGGGTTGGGACCGTGAATCCCCTGCAAGGTCAGCAATGCATCGTCCAACAGGGACCTGGCCAGGTCGAAGCGCCCCTGCCGCAGGGCCGCTGCCGCTGTGCGATACTGCCAGAGCACTTTGTCGCGCGGCGGTCCCTCGGCGATCATTCGCGGTCCGTCCACCAGGATGTCCCCGGTCAAGGGCGGGGCGGCCGGCCTGGAGGCAGCACAACCCAACAACAGGACCGCCGCAGAAACGGCACACACGCTCCACCCCAGGGACACACTCCGCCGCCCCGCTCCCGGAGTACACGACCTCCCTCTCGGAGATGCGCTCCGCACAACACCGCGCATGCCGGAACCCTGTTTCATGAAACAATCGACCAGCGCCCGCCCGGGGCTGGCGGCGACCCTCCGCATCAACGGTACGCGGCGTCTTCGAGCCCCTGCTTTTTCACTTCGGCCATGTCCTCCCACACGATGGCGCTGGTGCGGGCGTCGATGAGCTGGAAGGTGTACAGAATGTAATCGCTCGTGCCCGCCCGTGTCCGCGTCGACAACCCCTCCAGAGTTCCGGTCAGGAAGTAGTCCGCCCCCTTGAACTCCTGAACGTTCGGGTCGGTGGCCGCAGTCACGGCTCCCTCACGTTTCAGATTCCGCTCTCGTTCCAGCGTGGCCATGCGGTCGCGGGCCAGAAAGATGACCCTGCCCTGCGCCCGCGAATTGAGCTGGGCACGAATGCGCGTCAGGAAAATGTCCTTGTTGATGGGGAAACGGGTCTTGTTTTCCACGGGATCCAGCACCACCACCGGCGGCGTGGCCGCCTGCGCGATTTGCGGAATGGCCAGGATGCTGCGGGCCATCTTGTCGGCGACCGCCACCAGGTCCTGCGACTCGATCCCGGTGCCGGCGACGAAGCCCTGCTCATCCGGGTTCAATCGCGTCACCGGCACGCCCGAAGGGTTTTTGACGCCGCTGGATGCACAGCCGGTCATCCACAGGCTCAGAAGCAACATGCCGCAGCAATGGGTAATGGTTCTCATGCGAAGCTCTCCTTTCCATCGGACACAGGGACAGACTTAAAACCGGGGCGCTTCCGGAACGCGCGGAGCATCGGGAATCGGTGGCGGCGCCGTCCAGTAGTAGGTCGAAGTGGGACAGGGTCTCGAAGTGATTTGAGCGTGCGGAGAGGGAAGCGAGGGTGTCGGAGGTTCGGTGGTGACCCGGGGTGCCGACGACGCAGCAGCGGGAGCACAGGACGCCGCGGTCCCCGTGCTGGCCTGCGCCTGTTGCTCGGCCAGGGTCCCGACCAGCAGCCCGGCAGCGGCTCCGATCGCCAGGCCCGGCCCCACCGCCCGGGTCCCTGCTCCGATCAAGGCCCCGGAAGCCGCGCCTGCCAACGTCGCGGGCAAGATGTAGTTGGGTCTCTGTCCTGACACGGGAGCCGCAGCCGGCGTACCCATCGGGGAAACAAACGCGGTCGAGTAGCCGATCCATCCGCCGGATCGATGCGTGGTGTACCCGTAACCCACACTCACCGTGGACGCGGCAGGCCAGGTGCATCCCGGATCGCTTGCGCATCCCCCGGTTGCCACGTCGCGACTCAGGCCAAGCAACGTACCTGCGGCCAGTCCAATGCCCGCGCCAATGGCGGCGCCGTTTCCGGAAAAGACCTGCCCGCAGTCGGCTCCGGCCAGACCGCCGATCAACGCACCCAGGGCTGCCCCCCCGAAGGCTTCACGGGGCCACCCTTGAGCGGGTGTCAGCGCCGGGCACACCAGCGCCCCCGCCACCACCCAGCTGAACCATTGCAATCTCATCCCTTCCATTCGACGCAGTCTCCGCACCGCTATTCGTCAACTACATTACCACGCCACAAGCCGCCGGCAACGAACGGGGGAATCGTGTCCCTCGTTCAGACCCGGACTCGCTGCCTGCGATGACGATGCAGGGGTCGGCGCCGGAGTGGAGGAGAGAGACAGATGCGCCCGGGAAGTTTCGTGTAACACCTTGAAGCGCAGCGGGCATCGAAGCCCCTCCCCGTGTCGCCCGCACTGCGCGGAATGCGGGAGAGCAATCAGTCATTTAGCGCACATCGCCCCTGACGCTGCGATGCGCAGGCGCCAGATCCGTGAGGCAGGTTTCCCCGGGACCTGTTCGTGCTCGTCCGAAAACCGTCTCTGGCCTACCGGGCCCCGGTCCTTTGGTTCCCCGCGGGCCGTAAACCCGGAAACAGGACACGGCGCCATTCCTGAAGCCGGAATCCCGCACCCGGCGGGAAACCGCGTTCGGTGCACCCCGCCGCGCCCGCACATGCGTTGCGGACCGCGCACCCAGCAAGAAGCAGGGCCGGGTCCGCGTCCGATCCGGTGCAATCAAGCCCGCCTATTGTTGCGTTTTCAATTCGATGACATCGTGGGGTGCGGCCTCGCGCATGCCGGCGGGCGTGACGCGGATGTAGCGCGCCTTCTTCTTGAGCTCCGCCAGATTGGCCGCGCCGAGGTAACCCATGCCGGCCTGAATGCCTCCGATGAGTTGGGCCAGGACGCGATCCACCGAGCCCACGGCCTCTTTCAGAGCCTCGATGCCCTCCGGAGCCACTTTCTGATTCGGATTGTTCTCGTGGCCATAGCGGGCGGCCGAACCGGCCTTCATCGCGGCGAGGCTGCCCATGCCACGGTACCGCTTGTAGAGTTTGCCACTGATCTCGATGATCTCGCCCGGGGCCTCGTTGCAGCCGGCAAACAGCCCCCCACAAACCACGCCGTCAGCCAGCGTCAGCGCCTTGACGATGTCCCCCGACTTGTTGATGCCCCCATCGGCCAGAATCGTCACACCCAAACGCGCCGCCGCACGGCTGCAGACGTACAACGCCGTCAACTGCGGAATGCCCACCCCCGCCACCAGCCGGGTCGTGCAGATGGATCCCGGTCCCTGCCCCACCTTGATGATGTTGGCGCCGCATTGGGCCAGGTACTCGACCCCCGCCGCGCTGGTCACGTTGCCTGCGATGATGGGCAACTTCGGAAAGGCATCGCGCAACAGGCGTACCGTGTCGCCCACCCCTTTGCTGTGGCCGTGGGCCGTGGACACGGCCACCACGTCCACACCCCGTTCCACCAACGCGGCGACGTGATTGAGGATGCGCTCGCGATCCAGCTCGCCGAACGCATTGCGCACAGCGCTCACGGCCGCCCCGCAAATCAGCCGGTATTGTGCATCGCGGGCGGGTTTGAACTGGGACTTGCGCTCCTGGGCGATCCGTTCCACGTCGTTCATGGTAAAGAGGCCGCGCAGCTTGTCCTCGTCATCCACCACCAGCAGCTTGTGAATGCCCGGATGCTCCGTGAAAAACTTGTCCGCCCGCGCGATGGGATCGCGGCCGAGTTCCTTTCGATTGATGGTGTGCACCTGGGCGCGGGGCGTCATGACCTCGGCCACTTTCCGCTGGGCGTACCTGGGTTTCACCACATGCCCGGGGAGTAATCCCACCAGCCGCCCCTCCTGGTCCACAACGGGGAAGGTGCTGAACCCGTATCGCCGCTCCTCGATCATCTTCACCACGTCCCCGACATACTGGTCGGGCCCCACTTTGATGGGATCCGGAATCATGCCGGGCACGTGGTACTTGACGCGGCTGACCTCGGAGAGCTGCTGGCGCTCGGGCATGTTGTAGTGAATGAGGCCCAGGCCGCCGTTGAGGGCCATGGCAATGGCCATGCGCGACTCGGTCACCGTGTCCATGTCCGCAGAAACGATGGGAATGTTGAGCACGAGCCCCTCCGCGAGCCGCGTCTCCAGCTGGGTGTCCCGGGGCAGAATCTCCGAGTAAAGCGTCGCCAGCGTGACGTCGTCGTACGTGAACGCTACATGCGCATTGGCGGTAAAAAACTCATCCGCCGGAAGGTAAAACCGGGCGTCGAGGCCCTCTCGTTTTTGGGTAGCTGCCATGCCAGAGCATGCCGGCGAACTGCGGGCCGGGGCAAGTCCGAAATCCACCCCGCCGGAAGCCGAAGGTTCGCTGATCGAAGGAACCCAGCCGTTGGCCCGTGCGCAGTCACCGTGGGACGGCAGTTCTACAAGTACCCCATTCCAGGGAGCCGCGGTGGCCGACGGGGCCTGCAGGCCGCGGACCCACCCGAGAACCTCGCCAAGGTCGCGTTGCCGGGTTCCTCTGCCGCCGCCCCCCAACCGCTCGTGGGCGCGCATTCAAAACGCAGCAATCGCTTCTGACCCGCCAGGGCTTCGTTCGAACCGCCTGTCGGCTGATGGGCCCCCTTCATGGCACGCGAGCCCGGGCAGGGTGGATCAATGGAGACTCGCAAAGGCCCGGGTCTCATCCGGGTCGACAGGTCCATGGCGCCGGCTCTTCGCCGTGCCCGGGCCGGGCGGAGCCCATCCAACCTCAGGCCCGGGCCTCTTGGGTCCTGCCGGCCCTGAAGCCGTTCGGGCGGGTGGGCGCGAATGAAGAGCGTCAGAGTCCCGGTCCGGTGCAGTGAACTCTCGAGCTTGCGAATCCCGGCGCCGATTCGCAGGGCGATGAAGCCGGATCGGCGCAACGGAGGTGATCGTTTCCCCTCCGCCTGCGCCAAGCTTGTTCCCTCCCGCCCGGGTGTTAGAATGCGATCGTGAGTCAGACCTCCAGCAAACCGCTGAAGATGGTCACCTGCGAGGGGTGTCAGACCAAGGTCTTCATCCCGGGTGATTTGGAACCGCTGTCCACCATCCCGTGCTCCAAGTGCGGGCACCCCATCATGATGCCGATGATGATCGAGCACTTCGAATTGCGCAGCGTCATCGGCAAGGGTGGCATGGGCAAGGTGTACCGCGCCTACGACACGGTCCTGCAACGCATGGTGGCCATCAAGCTGATGCGCAAGGAACTGGCCGAGGACCCCAAACAACTGGAAGCCTTCTATCGCGAAGCCCGCATCTGCGCCTCCCTCAATCACACCAACATCATTCACATCTACAGCTTCGGCAATTACCAGGGCCAGCTCTACCTGGTCATGGAGCTGGCCGATCAGGGCAGTCTCGACTCCCGCATCGAGGCCCATCATCGTCTGCCCGAACTGCAGGTACTGGACATCGGCATCAAAATCGCCTCGGCCCTCGACCTCATGCTCAAACACAACCTGATCCACCGCGACATCAAGCCGGGCAACATCCTGTTCAATGCCGACAACGAACCGAAGCTCGTGGATTTCGGCCTGGCGCGGCGCGCCGACGCCCCGGCGACCGAAGAGGACGGCGCCTGGGGCACGCCCTACTACGTCGCTCCGGAAAAGGTCAAACGCGAGCCCGAGACGTTTCTCTCGGACATGTACAGTCTGGGCGGCACCCTGTACCACGCCATCACTGGGCATGTACCGTTCGAAGCCCCCACGGTGGAGGAACTGGTGGCCGCTCACGTCCACACGCCCCTGACTCCGCCCAACCTGGTCGTGCCCGAGATCACCCAACCCACCAGCGACGCCATCGTCAAGATGATGGCCAAGAACCCGTCCGACCGATTCCTCAGCTATGACGATCTCATCATGGCTCTCACGGCGGCTCGCAGTCAGCTGCTCGTGAAACAGTTCACCTCCAAGTCCGCCACCCAGCAGATCAAGGCCAAGACCAGTTGGTGGCGTCGCTGATGGCGCGAGGTCCCGGTTCCGCGGCGGCTCCGGCCGGCCCTTCGGCCCGGTGCTGCTGCGCACAAGCCGTCATGCGCAACTCCTCCGTCAACTCACGAGGGCAGGACCCGGCCAGGCTGCCCGAGGAGATCCGGCCGACAACTCTGCCCAGAGGAGTCTGTGCCTCAACCGATTGCGCACGACCCGAGTTTACACCCCTGCTCCGTGGTCCGCGCCGATGGCAGCAGGCCCCCGCCGTCCGGCGCGGTCTGGAACATCCGGGCCGATGCGGCAATCGGGGCCGGCCGACCGCATCTCGAGGTTTGAACAGGCGGTAGAACTTCCCCAGCCAGGTGGCCGGGACGGTGACCGGATTGGTCCAGCCGCTGGGCGAGTTGGTCCAAGAGCCGATCGTCGAATCCAGCCGTTCCTGCAGGACCCAGTGGGCGCCGGTCTCGGGCGACCAGGAAATCGTGGCAAAGCCGGGACCCACCGGAACGATGGTCAACGCGGGCGCGCCGGGCGTCTGCACCGCTTGCGGCAGGGCCTGGAACGTTGCGATGCATGCGCAGACGCACGCGCAAGCCCGCGGAGCGCTATCCAGCTGCGCCGGTACCCCCAAGGCATATGTACCCCGGCGCTGGCGCCGAGGGCTTCAACCCCGGCGGCGTATACTGTGGCAGCGTTTCCCTGGCAACATGCCCAGAAGGGCCTCGAAGTGAGGGCTCGCCGGGGTTTGGCCGACAGACCGGGCTTTCTCGCGAGTTGGACGAGCACGCGACCGGCGTTCTGGAGCCACCCAACCAGGGCAGGAACCTTGACAGGACTCATTTTCGGGGGCGGTACCGCCGGATCACCGGCCCGGGGCCGGAGCCAGGTTCATCCTTCCGCTTCCGCTCGCTTGGACATGCGAGGTGCAGCATGCAAACAGCGCCACATCGGATCTTGAGCGGAGTGCGCTTTCCGGTGGCCCGGGCAGAGGGGACGGTTTATAACTCTGCCGTGGCGTTTCGCGACCTGCCGAGGGAACAAACTGGCGTGTCCCTGTTGCAGCGGTCTTTGGCGCATGGCCGCCTGGGACATGCGTACCTTTTCACCGGGCCGGACCCGGCCGCGCTGGAACCGGTGGCTCGATCCCTGGCCAAGACCCTCCTGTGTCAGCAGCCGGAACGTTCGGCCGAGGGCGCACCCGTGGACTGCTGCGACCGCTGTTCTGGCTGCCGACGCGTCGACAGCGGAACGCACCCGGACGTTCACTGGGTCCGACCCGAATCCAAATCGCGCGTGATAGCCATCGATCAAGTCCGGGACCTGAGTCGCGAGATTTTTCTCAAACCGCACGAGGCCCCCTGGAAGGTGGGCATCTTGGTGGATGCGGATTGCTTGAACCTCCAAGCGGCGAATGCGCTGCTCAAAACCCTGGAAGAGCCGCCTTCGCGGTGCGTATTGATTCTGCTCAGTGCCGAGCCGGCCCGATTGCTCGAAACCATCGTGTCCCGTTGCATGCGCGTGCACTTCGCCGGGCCAGGGGCCTCCGGCCTGGACGCGGATGCCATCGAGTGGGTTCGGAGGTTCGCCGAAATGGCGGCGGAGACGCGTCGGGGCGTAATCGACCGCTACCGCATGGTGGATTTGATCCTGCAGCGGCTGGCCCAAGAACGGGAGCGGGCCGAGGCCGAGGTAAAGGCACGGTGGACCGAGGGGCCCGAGCAACCACCCGGCCCGCGGTCGGGGCCGGGGACGGAACCGACGGCCGAGCCTGCCGGGGAGGATGAAGGGCCGGCTGCCACGGCAGGCGGCTCGGAGGCGGCCGAAAAGGCTGCCATCGAAGCGGAGTATCGTCGGCGACGAGACCGTTTTCTGGGGGCCGTTCAGGGCTGGCTCCGCGATGTCTGGCTGGCGCGACTGGGCGCGCAGGAGGGGGCACGGCCGTTTTATCCCGGTTGGGCGGCAACGTCGCACCTGGCCTCGCGGCTCACAGAGGCCGAGGCCCTGCGAAACCTCAACGTATGGGAAGACCTCCAAAGCCTGCTCCGCCGAACCAACGTGCAAGAGTTGCTCGCCATTGAAACCGCCGTGCTGCAGCTGGAATTGGGCGAGCACGACGCCGCGATGCACCTCAAGTCCCGCGGCTGACGAGGTTCGAGCTCCGCAATGGAATCAGGTGGCAAACCTGGGAACCGCGCTTCTGACAAGACGGGAACTCGCGCAAACCCGCCGACCCGGCCCGATTCCAAGGCCCTGACCTTGGCTGTCCGGTGCTGGGGCATCGTGTGTGGTCTGGCCCTGGTGAAGTTCGGGAATCCGGTGATCATGGAAGGCTTTGTGTCATGGCCTTCCGACGGGTTCGAGTGGTTGCTGAGCCCGTGGCCGTTAACGTTAGGGTACGGCTTGGTCGCCCTTGCGCTCGGCTTGAGCCTCAGGGCAATGCCCGGCAGGCGCGGATGGAACCCTCGGTGGTTGGCCCTGGCACCCGCCGCATGGCTGGCGTGGCAATGCTTGTCGGCGCTGGACACCGTGGATCGGGCCCTGACCCGTCTCACTTTGCCTCACTTTATCGTTTGTGGAGCCTGTTTCTTCGCGGGCTACAAGCTGCTGGCCCTGCGACCCACCCTCCGTGGATTCTGGGCCGTCTGTGCCGCTGCCCTCTTATGGGTGCTGGCCTACGGTGTGGATCAACGGTTCCGTGGCCTGCCCGAAACACGGGCGTTCATTCTGGAACACGAGGCCACCCACTGGCAGAACTTCCCTCCCGAGGAGCGGTCCCGATGGGAGCGGAGCGGCGTTCTGATCCGAACCGCAGAAGGATGGACGGCGCATCCCATGTTGCTGGAGAAGGCGCGCAGCCTTCGGATCAGCAGCACGTTGTTCTATCCCAACACGCTTGCAGGGGCCCTGTTGCTGTTCGGCCCGCCCGTCCTTTGGGCCGTCGCCACCACACCCTTGCTCACCACCGGCGCCCGGGCCCTCATGGGATCGATCGTTGGCGGCGGGGCGCTGGCATGTCTCTACTGGTCCGGTTCCCGGTCGGGATGGCTGGTGGCGCTGGGATTGGGGTTGGTGACCTTCTTGGTCTGGCCCTGGCCGCGAACGACGAAGCTTGCGGTGCTGACGGTGCTGACCGTGCTCGGATTGGGGGTGTTCGCCTTCCGACACGCCGCCTTCTTCCAGCGGGGCGCGCCCAGCGTGGTGGCGCGACTGGATTATTGGGAGGCCGCCTGGCACACGGCTTGGGAGCATCCATGGCTGGGCACCGGGCCGGGCACCTTCCAACGACCCTACGAACAGCGGAAACGGCCGGAGTCGGAGATGGCTCGCCTGGCCCACAATGATTATCTACAGCAGGCGTCGGACTCCGGGTGGCCTGCAGCCCTGTTCTACGGTGCGTGGGTGTGGGGCGGGTTGATTTGGACGGGCCGACGTCTCTGGCGGCAGCCTGCTCACGAAGGGTTCTTTGTTTGGCTGGGGTTGCTGGGTTGGGCGGTCCAGAGCTGCGTGGAATTCAACCTTTACATTCCGGCGCTGGCGTGGCCGGCGTTCCTGTGGCTGGGATGGCTGGCGGGGGGCACGGGGGAAAACGATTCGACAAAGCCAGCTCATCCCGCATAGGATCGAGGCGCAATCCGGGGGACACATGCGCGTACTGTTTTTAAATGGGCCGAATCTGAATCTGTTGGGACGGCGGGAACCGGGCGTGTATGGGACGCGGACGCTGGCGGAGATCGAGGCAGAGGTCCGCCGTGTGGCGGCGACCATGGACGTCGAGGTGGAGTTTCGCCAGAGCAACCACGAAGGACAATTGGTGGACTGGCTTCAAGAGGCGGTGGGGCGGTTTGACGGAGTGGTATTGAACGCGGGGGCCTACACCCATACCAGCATTGCGCTGCGCGACGCAATTGCGGCCGTGGGCTTGCCGGTGGTGGAGGTGCATCTGTCGAATGTGCACGCGCGGGAGGTCTTTCGGCAGACGTCATTGATTGCGCCGGTGTGTCGCGGCCAGATCAGCGGTTTTGGACCTGGCTCTTACCTGCTGGGTTTGTACGCCATCGTTAGCGTTATCGAACCACGGAAACTCGGCTGGAACCCGTGACCGTGGCCGCTTTTGCCATGTTCCAGAGCCGGTCCGGGCGCCCGGTACGTGCGGCTTGACGCAGTCGGCCCCGCCCGTTTAGGCTCTGCCCTGTCCTGAACGTCAACGGCGACAATGAAGGCAGAGTCGGTTGCGACTGCTGCTTTTTTGATGCCGAGGGCGGACTCAGGCCGAGCGCGGGTCGTGACGGCTTGGACCAAAGTATCCATGGGCTGTTCGTGGGCCGAAATCCGGCGAATCGTGACCGGGGCCCCGTGTATTGCGCATCAGCTTCCAACCTTCAGGGCAAGAGCTCATGAGCCCTGACCCAAATCGCCAACCCCGTTGGAGTGAAAGGCGGCTGTTGTGGACCTGAAAGACATCAAAGCCATTATTGACCTGATGCGGAAAAACGCCGTGTCAGAGTTCGAGATGGAAAAGGAAGGGTTCAGAATCCGGCTGAAGCGCGCCCCCTCCCCCGGGGTGTCGCCTTCCGGGGAGGAGGCAGTCGGTGGAGTGGTCCCGAGTTTCCCGCCCGTGGTGGCTCCGGCAGGCCTCCCGGCGGCTGCGGCCGCTGTCCGGCCGCCTGCAGGCCCTGCCCCGGCGGTAGAGCCCGAAGCTCCGGAAATCGAGATCAAGTCTCCGATGATCGGTACCTTCTACCGCGCGCCCTCGCCGGAATCGGCGCCGTACGTCGAGGTCGGCTCGGAAGTGCACCCGGACACCGTCGTCTGCATCATTGAAGCCATGAAGGTGATGAACGAGATCAAGGCCGAGGTCCGGGGGATCATCACCCAGGTGCTGGTCGAGAACGCCAAGCCGGTCGAGTTCGGTCAGCCCCTTTTCAAGGTCCGGCCGCTGCCGGCCCCGGGTCCCTGAGCGGCCGGCGGAGGGGCCCACCCGACCCCTGGCTGACCCCGGCGGCTGGAAGACTCTGCGCCAACGACACCCACGATGTTCGAGAAAATCCTGGTCGCCAACCGCGGCGAGATTGCCGTGCGGATCATTCGGGCCTGTAAGGAGTTGAACATCCGCACGGTGGCCGTCTATTCCGAGGCGGACGCCAACTCGATGCACGTGCAGTTGGCCGATGAAGCGGTGTGCATCGGGAAAGCCCCGGCCTCGGAAAGCTACCTCCGCATCGACCGCATCATCAGCGCTGCGGAAATCACGGACGTGGACGCCATTCACCCCGGCTACGGGTTCCTGTCCGAGAATCCCCATTTCGCGGACGTCTGCGAAAGTTGCAACATACGGTTCATCGGCCCCAGCGCGCAGGCCATGAGCGCCCTGGAAAACAAGGCCGTGAGCCGCGCGCTGGCCAAGAAAGCCGGCGTGCCCGTGCCGCCGGGATCCGACGGTCCGGTGGAGACCGAGCAGGAGGCCATCGAAGTGGCACGGCGCATCGGTTACCCGGTGATGATCAAGGCCATCGCCGGCGGGGGCGGCCGGGGAATGCGCGTGGCGCACAATGACGTCTCTCTTGTCAAGGGGTACCACACCTGTCGCACCGAGGCGGAGAAGGCCTTCGGCAATTCGGGCGTGTACATCGAGAAGTACATCGAGAATCCGCATCACATCGAGTTTCAGATCCTGGCCGACCGGCACGGCCACATCATTCACCTGGGCGAACGCGACTGTTCCATCCAGCGGCGCAACCAGAAGGTGATTGAGGAAACCCCCTCGCCCCTCATCGAGACCCGCTTCAAAAAGCTGCGGGAGAAGATGGGCCGCGCGGCCATCAAGATCGCCGAGGCCGCCCGCTATACCAATGCGGGCACGGTGGAGTTCATCGTGGACAACCAGGGCAACTTTTACTTCCTGGAGATGAACAAGCGCATCCAGGTGGAGCACCCCATCACGGAGGAGGTAACGGGCATCGACCTGGTCCAACAGCAGATTCTGTTGGCCATGGGCGAGCCGCTCAAAATCAAGCAAAGCGACGTCCACTTCCGCGGCCACGCCATCGAATGTCGGATCAACGCCGAGGATCCCTTCGACGATTTCCGCCCCAGCCCCGGTCGCGTCGAGATGTACTATCAACCGGGCGGCCGCGGGGTGCGCGTGGACACCCACGTGTACGCCGGATACACCATCCCACCGTATTACGACTCCATGATCGGCAAGCTGATCACCTACGGGCGCGACCGACAAGAGGCCCTGCATCGGATGAGTCGCGCCCTTTCCGAGTACTACATTACCGGGATCAAAACCAACATCGGCCTGCAGCAGGCCATCCTGCAGGATCCGAACTTCCGCAAAGGTTCCTACGATACCGGTTTCATCGAGCGATTGCTCGGCAGTGCCCGACGGGAGTTGATCGAGGAACGTGCCTGAGAGGGAGGGCCCCTCGCGGGCTTTTGCGGGCAACCCGCCTCCGCCCGGCCCCAATCGCCATGTCCAATCCAGCCCCGGCCCCTGCAGAACTTCGCGCCTGCGCGGAGGATCTGCTGCAGGCATTGCCGGAGTTTGCCCGCCAGACGCCGGCCCCTGCCGCCGGCGAGTGGGGGGACGCGGCCTTCAACCGGCGTGCTCTCGAACTGTTCGCCCTGCAGTTCCGGTTCAATCCGCCCTATCGGCAATGGTGCCTGGCCCGCGGGACCACCCCGGACCAGGTCCGGCATTGGACACAAATCCCGGCCGTTCCCACTGCCGCATTTGCGGAGTTCGATTTCAGTTGCCTGGCGCCGGAGTCGCGAACCGCGGTGTTCCATTCCAGCGGCACAACGCGCCAACGACCCAGTCGCCATTTCCACAATGCCGATTCGCTACGGCTGTATGAAGAGGTCCTCTGGCGGGGGTTTCGCCGGGCCCTGTTGCCCGAAGACCCGTTTCCGGACGCGCTGGATTTGCTGATTCTCCTGCCCCCGGCCGCGTCGGCGCCGCATTCTTCCCTGGTGCACATGTGTGAGACCATCCGGCGCCGGATGAATCGCCCGGAAAGTGCCTTCCAGGGCAGTGTGGACGCATCCGGTGGGTGGTGGGTGGACCCGGCCGCGGTGTGGGCGCGACTCGAGCAATGCGCGTCGCTCGGACGCCCCGCGTTGATCCTGGCCACTGCCTGGCTGCTGGTCCGGGTATTGGACCATCCCGGTTCCCACCAGCGCCGGTTGTCGCTGCCCCCGGGATCGCGTCTGATGGAAACGGGCGGTTACAAAGGGCGGACCCGCGAGGTCCCGCCCGAGGAACTCCGCAAGCAAATCGAAGCGCATTGGGGCCTGCCGGAATCCGCCATTTTCAGCGAGTACGGCATGTGCGAGCTCAGTTCGCAGGCTTATGACCATTTCCACGTGCCGAATGCCGTTCGGGCTGCCGACCCGGGCCGGGCTCAGTCCACGGTCCGCGTCCGTGTGCGACGGCGATTCCGGTTTCCTCCCTGGGTGCGCTGGGAGGTGGTGGATCCCGAAACCGGGGCGGCCTGTGCCGAGGGTGCGGTGGGCCTGCTGCGGATCTGGGATCTGGCGAATGTGTTCTCGGTGCTGGCCGTGCAAACCGAGGATCTGGCCGTGCGCGTCCAGGACGGATTCGAGTTGCGCGGTCGGGCGGCCGGTGCGGCCCCCCGAGGTTGTTCCCTCATGGCCTTGGAGCCGGCCGATCCATCCCCCGTGGCCAACGTCCCCCGCTCATGAGCCTGCCCAGCTACTTTTTGGTGGACCTGCCCGAAGGGGCGCCACTCACCCCGCAACTGGTGGCGGATGCCTGTCACACCCTGCGCCGCAACCGCGAGCTTTACCTGGCCCACCGCACCACCTCCCAGTTGATCGGGCTGCTGGCCGAGCTGGGCCGCAACTGGCTGCAGCCCGACGACCCTTTCCGGCAGCGGGCGCTCCAGGAAGGTCCGGCCCACACCGGTTTCAGTCGGGCCACCCTGGAGCGCGGCCTGGACGCCTTCTTCGGAGGGCTGACCGAATCGAACCTGCGCCGGCTGCTTCGCCAGGACCTGGGCGAGGAGTCCGTGCTGGATGCCTTCCAACCCGCCCCGGAGCCCTCTCGACGCGTCCGCGCCCTGGGGCCACGGCTTCTGGTGCAGGTGGCGGCCGGGAATCTCCCCGATCCCACTCTTCTGTCGATCATCCTCGGTTTGCTGGTCAGATCGGCTCAATTCGTCAAATGCGCCTCCGAGGGCAGTTTTCTGCCGCGCCTGTTTGGTCATTCCCTGCGGGCTCTGGATCCCAAACTGGCGGCCTGTTTGGAGCTGGCCGTCTGGCCGGGCGGGCGTCAGGACCTGGAGGACGTGCTGCTGCGCGAAGGCGACTGCGTGGTGGTGACCGGAGAGGATGCCACGGTGGCCTCCGTGCGGGCGCGCACTCCGGTGACCACGCGGTTTTTGGGTTATGGCCATCGAGTCAGTTTCGGCTTCATTGCCGCGGGCGTGTTGCACGAGCTGAGCCTGGAAACCCTGGCGGATCGAGCGGCTGCGGATGTGACGGCTTGGGATCAATGGGGTTGTTTGTCGCCGCACCTGTTTTACGTGCAAACGGGCGCCGACCAGCAGTTTCCCTCGCAGTTCGCGGCCGCGCTGGCGGCGGCCCTGGAACGATGGGAGACCCGTCAACCCCGCGGTCCCTTGAGGCCCGAGCGCGCGGCCCTGATTGCTGCGCGCAGAGATCTCTACGCCGTGCGGGCCGCCTGTGGCGGGACCACCCGCATCTGGAACAGTGCCGGGTCCACCGCCTGGACCGTGGTGTACGAAGAAGAACCCGATTTCCAGTTGTCCTGTTTGGACCGGTTCGTGTACGTCAAACCCGTCACTTCATTGGCGCGGGCCCTTCAGGCCGCGGAGCCGGTCCGGCTCCACGTCTCGACCGTGGGTCTGGCCGCGCCGGCGGCCCAGCAGGCCGCGTTGGCGGAGGAGCTGGCCGCCTGGGGGGTTCGGCGCATCTGTCCGCTGGGGCAAATGCAACGGCCCCCGCTGACCTGGCACCACGACGGCCGACCGGCCCTGGGCGACCTGGTAACCTGGATCGACTGGGAATGCGAAGCTCCGACCGGGCAGACTTCTGCCGGACCGCCGTCCGGCTGACCGGCGGAAGAGGCGCCGATGGGTGGACCCGCGCCGCCCTGGCCTTTGGCCGGTGCGCAGGCAACCTTTTGTCCAAGGATTTGCTCGTCAGAACATGAAAGTGGAATTGCGGAAAACGTTTCAGTTCGAGGCGGCTCACCGGCTGCCCCATCTGCCGGAGGGACACAAATGTCGCCGCCTCCATGGACACAGTTTTCAGGTTGAGATTGTCGTGCGCGGCGAGTGCGATCCGCACCTGGGCTGGCTCATGGACTACGCGGAGATCGCCCGACGCTTCCAGCCCCTTTGGGAACAGCTCGACCATCGCTACCTGAACGAAATCCCCGGGCTGGAAAACCCAACCAGCGAAGTGCTGGCCGCGTGGATCTGGGAACGACTCAAACCGACCCTGCCGGAATTGGCCGAGGTGGTCGTGGCGGAGACCTGCACGGCCCGTTGCGTCTATCGCGGCGACTGAGCCCCGGCAGCCGAATCTCCGGCGACCTGCCGTGCGGCCTCTTCCAGAGCACGCTGCCGCCGCACGTGCTCGAAGAATTCCTCGGCGACGATGTAACCCACACAATTCGGGGCCCCGCAGTTGCACGGATAATCCCGGTACTCCGTCAGGTCGTATCCGTAGTTGAACGTCAACTCTTCTCCGGCCCGAATGTCCCGCAGGGCCAGGATCCAGATCCGCCCCTCGGCCTCGTCCAGTTCCGTCTCGCAGTTGGGCTGGCAGGAGTGATTCAAGAAACGCGCCAGATTCCACGGCACGTTCCCGTCGAGATCGAACTGATCGTTCAGGCAGAAGATATACACATTGTTGGCCGCGCAGCGGCGGGCCGATTCCTCCTTCGTGATCTTTTCGCCCACGTATTCGAGAATTCGCGTGCCGGCCGGGATGTCCCTGCGGGCAAATCCGCCGATCCCATGGATGGGGGACCGACGAAACACCACCCACTCCGTCTCCCCGACCACTTCCTCATTCGCGATGCGTTCCGTTGGACGCTCGGTGTTCATGGCGTTCATCGGCGCTGTCGGAATCACCGGGGCAGTTCAGTTCTTCGAATCCATGCTGGAGAAGAAATTGACTCCACGGCGCCCGGATGTCCACTGCCCGGCGCGTGAACGGGTCCCGATAGGCCAGCCGAATGGCCCGGAGTGCCAGCGGTCCAGCTCCCTCGCCACGGCCATACAGGTCATCCCCCAGCACCGGCAGGCCCGCCTCTGCCAGATGCACCCGGATCTGATGGGTGCGTCCCGTCCGGGGACGGCATTCGATCAGCGCCCGGCCGGCCCGACGGGCCAGGACGCGAAACTGCGTTTCGGCTTCCTTGCCGTGGCGCGGATCGACGCGAACCCGTCCGGGATGGCGCCGGTCCGGGGCCAGTTTCCATCGGCAGGTCCATTCCGACTGTTTCGGCTCCCCCGCAACCACCGCAAGGTACACTTTCTCCACCTGGCCGGTCTGGAACAACCTCGAGCAAGCGGTCAGCGCGCCCGGGCTCTTGGCCAGCAACAGCACGCCGCTGGTCTCGCCATCCAGCCGATGCACAAATCGCAGGTACTTGAGGCCCCGCGACCGCGCCCACCAATCGCCCGCCCGCACCGAGGATTCCAACGCCGCCTGCAGGTTGCGGGCCGTCCGCTGCCAGTGCACCGGCACCAGCAACCAACCGGCGGGCTTGTCAATGGCCAGCACTGACCGGTCCTCGTAGAGGATCGGGATGGGTTCTGCACCGGGCAGCTCGATCCAGTCGGGCTTGGCCATGAGTTCAAAAGGTTATCGAGGCCGGGTTCGAACCACAAGGCCGTGCGCGCCGCGTTTTGGCAACGAGACGCTTTTCGGCTCTCGAGCACCGGATGCATGGATGCCGAGGAAACGCCTTTCCCCTCGGCCTTCCCGCGGCGAGGACGCCCGGAATTGCGCCGAACTTTCGAGGGTGTCCAAAACGTGCAATGCACCGCTGGAAACGCGTCGGACCCTTCTGGCCGCGGCCTCGGACGTCCCGGGCACGAGCCCAAACGCAAGGAGAGCTGTTTGCGAATGCATCCGTCGCTCGATCCCGGGCCGGCCTCTTCCCGGTGGAGTCGAGCAACCCGGGCCCCGCCCGGAATTTGGGACGCCCCTCGTTTGACTTGGTCGGGCGGGCGGCGTAGGGTTGGTGCCAGTTGAAACACGAAGCTGCAAGGATACATCCATGAAACGATTCCTTTTGGCGGCGCTGCTCGGCGCCGTGTCGATGGTCTTCTCGCCCCTCTCCGCCGCGGAGCCCAAACTCGGAGATCCGGCTCCCGCCCTTCAAATCGCCGAGTGGGTCAAGGGCAACCCCGTGAACCTCGCTGACCTCAAGGGCAAGAAGGTCGCCGTCGTCGAGTTTTGGGCCACCTGGTGCCCGCCCTGCCGCGCCAGCATTCCCCACCTGACCCAGCTGCAGAAAAAGTTCAAGGACGTGGTCATCGTGGGCATCAGTGATGAAGACGTGGCCACGGTGAAAAAGTTCGTCGCCAAGATGGGCGACCAGATGGATTACGTCGTCGCCGTCGACAAGGATGAGAAGACCGGGCAGGCGTACATGGGAGCCTTCGGCGTGGATGGAATCCCCCACGCGTTCGTGGTGGACAAGGAGGGCCGCATCGTCTGGCACGGCCATCCAATGGGGGATTTGGAAAAGGTGCTCGAGGAGTTGCAGGCGGGAAAATTCGACCTCGAGAAGGCACGGAAACGCGCCGAAGCCCAGGAAAAGCTGGAGGCGTTCCAGGAAGCCGTGATTCAGGACGACCAGGCCCGCATCGAGGCGCTGGGCCGCGAATTGGAAGCGCTCGACGCGGAGGTCGGCCCGCTGTTGCGGGACCGGAAGTTCAACGCGGCCGAGATCCGCGACCTTATCCGGTTCCAGATGACCCTGGCCGAGTATCAGCAGGCCCTGGCCACGGAAGCGCCCGCAGAAACCCTGGCCGGCCTGGAGAAACGACTGGAGGAACTCGCCCCCAAAGACTTCGATCTGGCCGGAATGAAACGCCGCCTTGGTCACGCGCAGGTCTTCCGCCAATACTTCCGTGCAGTCGTCGGACGCGGCGACACCAATCAGGTGGAAAAACTGACCAGCCAGCTGAAAGAGCTTTCCGGCGTTCACCCCGACGATCTCAACGAATGGGCCTGGGCCTTGCTGACCGATCCGCGGGTTCGGCAGCGGGACCTGGCCCTGGCCACCCACCTGGCCAAGGCCGCCCTCGATGCTTCCGGCGCCACGAACGCATCCATCCTGGATACCTACGCGCGGGCCCTGTTCGATACCGGCAAGGTCAGCGAAGCGATCGAGTACCAGAAGAAGGCCATCGCCGTTGCCGAGGACGAGCCCACGCGACAGGCCCTGCGCGAAACGCTCAGCCAGTACGAGGCGAAAGCCCGCAAGTAAGCGTCCGATCTGGAACCTCCCGGAATCACCGCCGCCCACGCCCGGGCGGCGGTTTCCTTTTCACGCGCAGCCCCGGACGCGCACTCGGCCCGCGATTCAGAAGGGCCACACCCGCGGCGTCAGCCAGAGCGTGACCAGCCACGTGGCCACCGCCAAAAGCCCGCCGGCTTGCAGATAGTGCCGGAACCGGTATCGGCCCGGGCCCATCACAAGAATGGTGCTCTCGTGGGCGAAAGGCGTGCAGAAACACGCGGAAATGCAGATGGCGATGGCGACCATGAACGGTTTGGGGTCCACACCCATGACCACGGCCACCTGGTGCGCAATGGGGGCGAGAATGATGCCCACGGCCGAGTTGTCGAGGAAATGCGTCAGAATCAGCGTCACCAGGGCCAGTCCACCCAGCAGGGCCACCGGACCCCAACCCTCCAGCAAACGCACCGCCAACTCGGCCAGGTCCCGGGCCGCCCCCGTCTTTTCCACCGCCAACCCGAACGGGATGAGGCCCGCGGCCGTGACCACTGCCTGCCAGTCCACCACCCGATAGAGATCGCGGACTTTCAGACAGTCGAACACCACCACCAGCAGCGCGGCCACGGGTATCGAGACGGCCGGACTGAGCACACCGGTCGCAGCCGTTCCCACCACGCCCACCAGCAGACCCAGCGTCACCGCAGCCTTCCAACGGTTCAACGGCACGAACTCCTCCTGCGCCAAGACAATGAGGTCAGCATTCGATCGGAGCGCGCTGAGACCGGTGACGTGCCCCAGCAGCAACAACGAGTCTCCTTCCTCCAACGGGGTTTGGGCCGGCCGATCCTCGAGGCTGCGGCCGCGCCGCGCAATGCCGAGCACCGTAAAGCCGTATTGTTGGCTGAAGCCCACCTCCTCGAGCGTGCGCCCCACATAATTCGATCGTGGGGCCACCGTGGCCTCGACCGTCACCAGGTCCACGCTCCGCAGGGTCCGGTTATCGAGCGCCAGTTCCTCGCGCAACTGAAAGTCTCGTGACTTCAGCAAATTGCCAATCACCGGCACCGGGCCCTGCAGGATCAGCACGTCCCCGGCCTGCAGGTGCAGCCAGTCCGCCGGCGGGAGGCGTTCATTACCACGGATCAGACCCATCCAGGCAACCTCGCGGCCCAACCCGGCCACGACCTCCCTGACCGGTCGGCCGAGCTGGGCGGAGCGGGGCGTGACCATGACTTCCGTCAGATAATGCCGTGCCAGGCGGTCCTCCAGCGTTTCTCCCGGCTCTTCAGCCGGCAGAAAGTGTCGCCCCACCAGCATCAGCGCCGCGGCGCTGACGAGAAACACCCCGGCCGCCACCGGCGTCAAATCGAAAAACCCGAAACCCTGCCCGGTCTGCTGGCGCAGGATGTCGCTGACAATGATGTTGCTGCGGGTCCCGATGAGGGTCCACTGACCGCCCAGCAACGCACCGTAGGCCGCGATCATCAAAAAGCGCGAGGGCGACCACCCGCGCTCCCGGCAAATCGTCAGGATCAGGGGCAAAAACAGGATCACCACCGTCGTATCGTTGATGAACATCGAGGTGAGCGTCGTCGCCCCGAGGACGGCCAGTTGGAGACTCCCCTCGGTGCGCGCACAAGCGCGGAACAGCCGCATGCCCCACAGTTCGGTGGCTCCGGTGCGGGCCAGGGCGGCGCCGAACACGAACATGGCGGCCACCATGATCACGGCCACACTGCCGAAGCCGGAAAAACCCTCTGCCGGTGTGAGCAGCGGCCGCCATTCCCCGTCGGGCCGGGGCCATGGCACAATCAGTGCCAGCATCACCGCCAGCGCCGTCAGATCCATGCGCAGTTTCTGCGTCCAAAACAGGTACAACGCACCCGCCAGGATCACCGCCAACGCGACATACTCGAGGTTCATTGCGGTCCCGTGTACCGTATCGGCCTGACGAACAACACACCCGCCCCGGGGACGGGGCCATGATCCCCATCCCGAACGACCGGCAGCAGTTTGAAGAGCTTGGAAGCGGCCTGTCCAGCCCGGGACCAGGGGCCGCGGCCCCGGCCGGGCTCCGGACGAAAGGCCATCGGGGAGCGCGCCGCTCGGGCCGACCCGCGCCCGCGGCCGAAGGCGGGAATCCTCCCGGTCGAACCTGAAAACGGTGCGCGCTCAGTGCAGAAGCCGCGAGACCATGGCGTACAGGATCAACAGCAGCAGCACCACGCCCAGACCGAAGAAGAGGTAACCCATCGACCGGGCGATGCCCTTCCACCCTTCCCACTCGTCGCGCACGCGGAATCTCTCCAACTGCCCGGTGGCCAGCAGGCGCTCGTACCATCGGCGCCGTTCATGAAGCAATTCGCTGCGCGAGATGCGGCCCGAGAAAATCACGGTGTCCATCGGGAACTTCTCCAGCCGGAAATGCGTGTTGAAGAAGTGAATCGTGAAGATGAACCCCGCCGCCAACAGGGCCTCGTCCGAATGCACGATGTGGGCCACATTGATGACCCAACCCGGCAGGAACCGCGTGAAAAAGTCCGGCCACCACATGATCAGACCCGAGGTGCCGATCATGAAAACGCCCCAGAAGACCGCCAGGTAATCGAACTTCTCCCAGTAGGTCCACCGGTCGAACTGGGGCTTCGGCCCCTTGCCGAAGAACCAGCGGTTGTGCGCCACGAAGTCCCGCCAATCCTGCAGGGTGGGAATCATCGAGTCCGGGCCGAACAACACTTCCCGTACGCGGCGCCACTGCCAGCGGCCGGTCTGCGGATCCCGCACCCGGTGCCGCCCGCGCCACGCCTTGCCCACCAGGGCTGCCAGGTGCAGTCCGAAATACAGAAACGTCACCAGGGCCCCGAACCGATGCAACACCCGCGCCGTGTCCGGTCCGCCGATGACCCCAAACAGGGCTTTGGCCCAGTCGGTGTAGTAAAACTTGAGCGGCATGCCGGTCACCACCAACAACAGGAAACTGGTCACCACCAGCAGATGCAGGAAGCGCTCGAAGGGCGTGAACCGGGTGAACCATTCGTCGTCGCGCTGGATCTGGACCTTGGCTTCCCGGAAGGTCTTGGAATCGTGGAGATAGAGATAGAGGGTGCGGACCAGCCAGGCCAGCGTGTGGGCTCCGAAAAAGACAAAGACCCCCACCACCAGCGAGGTCATTCCCACAAAGACCGCATGCAACACCGGATAGTTCTCCCGGTCGAGCGGATTGGCATGCGGCTTGTACTGGGTGAAGCCGACCGTGGCCTTGGGATGGCATTGCTGGCAGGTCGCCAGAATGTGGTCCCGGGAAAGACGCGAGTCGGGGTGCGAAGTGGGCAACACGTCATGATGGCCGTGACAGTCGTAGCAGGCCGCCACGTCCGGCGCACGATTCGGCCGCCCCAGGACCATGGCCTTGCCGTGATAGGTCTCGTGATAGTAGGTGAGCCGATCCTGGTGGCATTGGCCGCATTTGCGGTCGCTGGTGGCCTTGAAATGACCGGAGGCGGGTGGCTCGATTTCGTGCGCCGAGTGGCAGGTGGTGCAGACCGGCGCACGTTTGTCTCCCTCCAACAGCCGTTGCCCGTGAATGCTGCGTTCGTAGATCTGTTCCACTCCCAGATGGCACCGGCCACAGGTCCGGGCGACATTCAGATGGTGCACCGGCGAGTCGCGGTCCACGCTGCGCTTGATGTCGTGAATCCCGTGACAGTCGTTGCAGGACGGCGCCACGATCAGGCCCCGGCGCAGCAGCGCCTGCCCGTGAATGCTGTCCACATAGTGGGCCGCCGCCTCCGGATGTTTCATCCGGTACTCTTCCGTCAAACCCGGGTTGCTGTGACATCGGGCACAGGTCCGGGGCAGGTTCAATTTGAAAACGGGCGAATCGGCGTGCCTCACGGGCAGGATGTCATGCGACCCGTGGCAATCCCAGCATTGCGCCGCGCCACTGGCCCCCAGGGTATGGCTCACCCCGTGGATGCTGGCGGCATACTGCCGGGCTTCCGCCTCGTGGCAACCGGCGCAGTTGGGCGGCGGCAGCGGCGTCGAATGGACCAGCTCCGGAATGCCTTCGTGACAATCGACACAGTCCAGCGCGGCATGCACGGACGCGGCAAAGGCGTTGGTGGGAAAGACCAACGGGATCACCTCCTGGCCGCGCTTGCGCGTCGTGGTGGGATCCAGATGACAGTCCAGGCAGTCCGCATTGGAGAAGCGTTCTGCGGCCCTCGCCCCCCCGACCAGCGCCAGCAGCAGGACCAGCACCAGCCACCCGCCGCCAGGGTTCTGCTGCGTGGCCCCGGGCTGCGCCGGCGGAACCAGGCACGCACGGGCCGCCGTGGGATCGGCCTGACGAAGAGTCCGGAAACGTCGCACCTCACAAACCTCCCGTGTGACAGTCATAACAGCCACCGTCCACCTCGTCGCCCGGATGCCGGAACGGTTGTCCCTCCGGCGTCAGCAGACGCAGCTCCTCGCCCCGGCCCTGGGCCAGAATCGCATGGCAGGCGTTGCAATCGCTGGTGATGCTGCGCCTGCCGTCTGCGGTCACATGTTTGCCTTCGTGACACCGGAAACACCCCGGCCAATACATGTGGCCGCTGTGATCGGGATACTTCTCCCACGAGGCGCGCATCTCCGGGAAGAAATTGTTCCGATAGATTTCCTGCACCACGGCGATGGCCTCTCGCACCCGTGGTTGGGCCTCGGCAAAGCGGTCCGGCGGATACGCCTCGGCCAGGAAGGTGGCAATGCGCTGCAGGGCTTCGGTACGGTTGGTGTAGGGTTGCGTCAGCGCGTACACGGCATTCGACTTGATCCAGGGCAGCCCCGGATCGATGCGACCCAGCAGGAGCGCCCGGTCGACCGCCTCGGTCGGGGGGCGGTACTGATGCGCCGGGCGATTGTGGCAATCCATGCAGTCCATCGTCCGGATGACAAAGCTTCCCGGATCATTGGTGAATCCCGGCTTGCGGAACTCCAGGGTCACCCCCTGACCGTCCACCAGCCGGACCCAGGGAATGCTCTGCCGGGTCGGATCCGGCACCCACTGGCCGTTCTCCCATCGCGCAGCCACATACTGCACGACGTTGGTCGGGTTCACGTGCCAGTGAATGCCACCCACCGGACCGTGGCGGGGATCACTGCCGCCCACTTTCATCGTCATCCGCACCACAAACGGCGTGTTGGTCTCGTCCGCCAGGAAATAGGCAAAGGTCCGATCCAGATCCCCGATGAATTTCTGCGGCCAGTGGCATTGCTCGCAGGTCTCCCGCGCCGGACGCAGATTCTTGATGGGCGTCGGAATCGGCCGGGGATATTTGTCCGCCAGGGTCGCATAGACCTGGTAGGTGCCGGAAAGTTTGGATTTTACGAACCAGGTCGCTCCCGGACCGATGTGACACTCCACACAAGCCACCCGCGCATGCGGTCCCTGCTGATGCGTCGTCCACTGCGGTTCCATCACCGTGTGACAGACCTGCCCGCAGAACTGGGTGGACTCGGTGAAGTGATACGTCTGATAACTGCCGACCGCCGAAAGCAGCAAAAACCCCACGCTCCCCGCCACAAAGGCGCCGAGCAACTTCCGGTCCCGCGGCCGTGTGAAGTCGAGGACCAGATGGGGGACGCCCGCGCCACCGCGCAGGCGACGACGCCGCTCGCGCCACATGCCCAGCACCGTCAGGCCCAGGCCGAGGAAAAGGAACGCCGGGGCCACCAAATACGTCAGAATGCCCAGGTACGGATTCCCGAACCGGGCCAGCGTATCCAGGGTGAACAACAGCAGGAACGAAAACAGGGCACCCCCGGCAATGACCAGCCCTGCCAGGCTCCACCAGTTTCGCCACAGCGGCGGCAGCGGTTGCGTGCCTCGGTTCTCCTCAGAGTTCACAAGGCCCTCCTGTGTTCGAGCGACCCGACCAGGTACCGAACGCGCGCGTCGACCCGCCCCGGAGTGCAACCCCCTGGGCGACCGCGCACCAGAATCGTCCGCGCCGGTGGTCCGGGGCGGACGCCATCCCCGGCACCCCGGTCCTCCCAGCGTCGCGCCCTGTGGGTCTCTCCGCGTTCATGCACCTGGCCCCCATGGTTGGGTACGAAACAGCCCGGACGGGTGGAGGCCGTGCTCGCAGTCCTCTCCGGATCCCGCGCCCCGGGATCCGTGTCCGCGAGGTCCGGCCTCGGTCCCATCCTCGAGGCACGGTAGGCAGAGGCGGACGGCGGAGCATTGCCGCCTTTGTCCAAGGTGCAACATATCTTGCCCCCGGGGGAACCCGCCGGCGGTGAAGTGGCAGACCCCGAACGCAGCCGCGCCACACGGCGCGGGGCCGACCGCTCAGGCAAGCCAAACCGAAGGCCCGGGGCGGCGGAGTCGTGAGCCAGTGGGCAGGCGTGTTCGGGCCGGGATCGTCCGTACGACACGCAAAGCCGGCTGGCTCCCCAAGCGGAGGCCACCGCCCCCAGGAGCCGCTCTTGCGCGCGCCCGCCCGAAAAGCCGGGGAAAATCAGGGACGGGCCTTGCCCCGCAGCGGGACCCCCTGCGGCGGGAACGGGGAGAAATTATCGCGGGAGAGGACGGCGCGTCTTTCGGAGGGTCCCTGTGAGTGCCGCAAAGCGAAGCGTCCCTTACATGCCCATGATCTGGTAGCCGCAGTCCACGTAGATCACCTGACCGGTGATGGCAGCGGCACCGTCGCTGGCCAGGAACAATCCCGTGGCTCCCAGCTCCTCCGGAAGCACATTCCGGCGCAACGGACTCTTGGCCTCGTAATGCCGCAACATCTCCGTGAACCCGCTGATCCCGCGGGCCGCCAGAGTATTGACCGGGCCGGCACTGATTGCATTGACCCGCACCCGCTGGGGGCCCAGATCGTAGGCCAGGTAGCGCACGCTGGCCTCCAGCGCAGCCTTGGCGACGCCCATGACGTTGTAATGCGGGACGACCTTTTCGGCGCCGTAGTACGAAAGGGTCAGAATGCTGCCGCCCTCGGTCATCAGGGGCGCGGCCGCGCGCGCCAGGGCGGTCAACGAGTAGGCACTGACGTCCAGGGCCACGCGGAACGCCTCGCGGCTGGTGTCCAGATACCGGCCCTCCAGGGCCTCGCGCGGGGCAAACGCCACCGAATGCAGCAACAAGTGCAACCGGCCGTGGCGCTGTCGCAATTCCTGAAATACGGCTTCGATTTGATCGTCCCGCGTAACGTCGCACGGCATCAACAAGGTGTCGCTGCCGAAGGCACTCACCAACTCGGCCACGTTCTCCTTGAGCCGTTCGCCCTGGTACGTAAACGCCAGGCGTGCCCCCTCGCGCGCCCACGCCTGGGCAATCGCCCACGCAATGGAACGCTTGTTGGCCACGCCGAACACCACGCCGATCTTACCGTCCAGCAAGCCCATGCGATGCCTTTCGCTTCGGATTCCACCGGGCCGGGGCCCCAAAACCGCCCCGCGTTTCAGCGCCCGGCACGGGTTCTTCGATGGCCCGCAAGATGGGCCAGCCGGGGAACGCAGGCAAGCCGACAAGAGCCGGCCCGTTACCGGTCCCCGGCACGCACCGTTGGGTCCGGCCCATCGCCCTCGGGAGCCCCTCCCAAACCATCAAACCGATTCTCCTTGCCTCGTCCCATCTCGACAGGCTCGGGGGTCCCTCATGCTCTTCCCGGGACCCGGCCCTCTCCCTCGATCTCCGCCCAAGAAGTGGCCTTCTTCATTCCGCGCAGGCGACCGTCTCCGTGCCTGATCCTGTGACCGAGTTGAAGCCCGTTGCGCCACCCCTTCGGAGATCCACCCTGCCGGGGGAAGCTGCTCGGGCGGTCTTTGATTCCTGATTGGGCCGGGCGAGGGGTATTGAATGCAACGCAGACATGCCGCGTGCCGAACCGCCCGCCGGTGCCACCGCCCTCCGCGGCCCGGGCCGCCCGGCCCTCATTTCACCTCGATTCTTCAGGTCACTGAAAGCGGCTCCATTCGCGGGTGCGGACGACCGCCTCTTGTTGGAGCGAGCCTTCGGAGTCGAGAAGTGCTTGGAAACGGGTCTTCCAAAGCGTGCCTGAGGTTTGTTCCGGATCGGACCGATGCGCGGGTCGATGGGGAACAGCAACCGCAGCCGCATCCGCGCGAGCCACCGGACCGAAACGGCCGACCCCACCCTCGGCAGCCCGCCCGGGGCCGCTCTCCGCACGTTGTCTCCACCATCTGGCCGGCTTCGGGCCGGGCGAGTGCTCGGAACCTTGCCGAGATTCCGAGCCCTCGAGAGGCGCGCAGATCGAAATCGCGGACTCCTCGCCCACCGGCTTGCGACCTGCTTCTGCAGCGGGGTTTTGAATGCGGTTCGAAATCCCGAGGACGCCGCGGGACCGGTGTTTCCCTGCGCGATCCCCTATTTCCGGGCCGCGCCACCCGGGGGCCCAAGGCTCTCGGGAGAGCTCCGAGATTGAGTGCTGGCAACCACCAAACCAGCATGGACGCGGATGGGGCCGCGCCTTTCGAAGTGACATTTTTTGAAGGCGCGGCCATGAAATCTCGTCGGTCAGAACAGGACTTATGAAAACCTCGCGACGTCGATTCCTTGCCCTTTCGGCGCTGGGCCTGGCTGCCGCGACCCGGCCCTCTGTTTCACAGGCGCAGAACCTGCCCAAGCCGCCCCAACCGGCACGATTACGGTTGTCGTGCCAGGAGGGCGTGGCCCCGGGCAAAACGTTGACCGAAAAGCTGGATTTCCTGGAGGCTCACGGTTTCGAAGGGATCGAGCCCTGGGGCGGCGGCCTGCCCGGGCGCGTGGAGGAGTTCCAGAAGGCCCTCCGGGGCCGGAAGATTCGCATCAGCGCGGTGTGCGCCGGCTTTGAAGGGGTCCTGATCAGCGAACAAGAAGAAGTCCGGCAAAAGGCCATCCGGTCCATCAAGGAAATCCTCACCGCCGCCGGGGCCCTCGGCGCCGTGGGCCTGATCGTCGTCCCTGCATTTCACGGCCAAACCAAGCTCGGCCACGTGGATGGTCGAGAATTGCTGGTGAAGCTCCTGCCCGAACTGGGGGAACACGCGCACAAGGCCGGCACGCGGATTCTGCTGGAGCCACTGAACCGACGCGAAACCTGGTTCTTGCGCCAGCTGGCCGATGCGGCTGCGATTTGTCGCGACGTGAATCATCCGGGTGTGGCCGTCATGGGGGATTTCTGGCACATGACCTGGGAGGAGCCCAGCGATTTCGCCGCATTCGTGGCTGCGGGGTCGTACCTCCAGCACGTGCACATCGCCAGTCGCAAGGAACGCAAAATGCCGGGTGAGGACGAGGGGGACAATTACGTGGACGGGATGCGGGGGTTGAAGTTCATCGGGTATCAAAACTTCATCAGCTTCGAATGCGGCAGCAAGGGGGATCCGCGGCAGAGCATTCCTGCCGCCGTGCGCCTGCTGCGGGAGCAATGGGCAGCGGCCTGAACCGGTGCCCCGGCACCGGGAACGGCCGTCTCAGCGGGAGGACCGGGGCACGCGGCCGTGCCCACGAGGGGGAGCGTGTCCCGCCTCAGGCGGTTTGCGGCCCCGTCTCGGGGATTACCGAGCCTTCCACACGTTCGGAGCCGACGTGGACCGAGTCCCGGCCGGACCCTGTGGCCGCTCCACCAGGCCCGGGTTCCGGAATCATTTCAGCTCCCCCGGGTCCCGCGCCCGGCACTTCTGCGGCGGTCGGGACGCTTTGGGAGATCGCTTCCGCCGCGGGGGCCACAGCAGGAGTCACAGCTCCGCTGGCCGCAACGGGTTCCGACGAACCGGATTGGGCGACGGCCGGAGGCGCGGTGTCCGAGGAACCGGCCGCGTCCGTCGGTCCCGACGAGCCCTCCACAGGGGCAGGTGCAACCACCGGGGAACTTCCGGTTTCCGACGCGGGCGCGGTCGGAGCCGGGGCTTTCCGATAAGGTTGGATGTTCTCGATCCGATGCCGGTGCACCGCACCGTGCAATTCGAATTCGATTTCCTCGCCCGGTTTGTGTCCCATGAGGGCCTGGGCCACGGGCGATAGATAACTGATGATGCCCTTGTCCGGATCGGAATCCCAGGCTCCGAGGATGGTGAGCGTCTCCCGCTGGCCGGTCTTCAGATCCGTCAGTTCCACCACGGTACCGGGTCCGACGGCATCGGCAGGAAAATTCGCAAAGTCCGTCCCGCGGGCCCGGACCAACTCGGCTTCCAGTTCTTCTTTGCGGCGCATGAGGATCTTCTGCATTTCCTTGGCCGCCTTGTACTCGTGGTTTTCGCTGAGATCGCCGTAACTGCGGGCAATTGCAATTTCGCGGGAGTTGGCCGGGATGCGCTTGTGAACCAGCTCGTCGTACTCCGCCCGGCGTCGCTCCAGGCTTTCCCAGGAAACCCAAAAGCTGGTGTCCTGCCGCGTCTGCTCGCCGGTGATCAGGGACTGGATGGCGGGATGACTCTTGACGATCCGCGCGAGCAGCGACCGCTTGTCCATGTCATCGAACACGGGCGAGAACTGCAGGGCGCGGGTGAGGTCCTTGATCACCTCGATGTCCGCCGCCGCGGTCAATTCCGCGATGAGACTGGCGTCGTCGAGGATGAAATCGCGCAGCCGGCTCGACCGCCGCTCTTGAAACTGGTCGCGTTCCAGGGCGGTGAGCATGGCACGAAACACCTCGGGACCGAGGATGTCCGCGAAGGAGTCGCTCCGTTCCTTGCCCAACCAGAGCAACAGTTCGCTGCTGGCGGTGTGGTGACTGATGTGGCGGGCCAGCGTCTCTTTGAGGGATTCCAAGTGGCCCGCCTGGATGAGCAACTGCGTCAACTCGCGACAGACCCGGGCGGAAACCTGATTGAGAGCCTCCAGGAACAACTGGGGCCAGCGATCGGGCCAGGCCTGTTGGAACGCTTCCAGCGCACGACGATGCTTGGCGGCGGGCAGCGCCTCCAGAATGGGCCCCGGCTGGGGATGGGCGGCCCAGATCGACACGGCGCTGAGTTGCGCGTCCTCCGCCGGCAGACCGGCGGCCTGGGCAAGCTCGTCGCGCACGAAAATGGCTTCCATGGCCAGGGCCGGCTGGGTGCGCTGATGGGAGGCAATCTCCTCGTTGAGAGCCGCCACGAGCTGACGCGCCACTTCGGCCTTGTCCACCAGGTCTTCCAGACTGCGCATGATCTCCGCCACCACCGCCAGACGCGCCTTCAACCCTTTGGCGGCCGCAAAGGTCTCCAGCAGCCGCTCATCCAACGTCCGCTCGGTCTTCTGGTAAACCACGGGTTCGCCCTTCTTCAGCGGCAGCTGGAAGTGCCCGTCCCGCTTCATCTGCTTGCGCACCTGGTCCCACCATGCCTTCCAATCCTCCGCGATGACGTCGGGCACCAACGCCTGCTGGATCTGGTCCACCGTGGCGCGCCCCCCGTAGCTCTCCAAGACGATCCGGACCAATTCCAGCGGTTGGGTCGCCGCCATCTGACGCAGGCCCTCCAAGTCGAGGGACTTACGGGCGAGGATATGGGTGGCGGGGATGGGCTGGAGCACTTCCGAGGCAAAGGACAACGCCATCATGTGCCCCGGCCGCCCCGGAAAATCGATGGTAAAGCGGGCAAACACGGGGTCCACCGACCGGATACGCCCCAGGCCCCAGGAACGGTGCCAGCAAAATCCGCAAGTGGCCAGGCGTACCAGCGGTTCGATGTGGCGGGGTTCGATCTTGCCCGCCTCAGCCAGTTTCTCGAATGCTTCTCGCATAGAACAGAATGGTCACGGCCTGCGTGGGGACAGGAACCGGACGCCAACATTAAACGCAGTGAGCGCACAAAAACCAAGAGAAATTGCCGCTCGGATCCTGCAGCAACACGCGCGCACTGGACAGTTCGTGGACGCGCTGCTGGAACGCGAACTGGCGGGCGAAACCCTCTCGCCAGCCGACCGCCGACTCTGCCAGGAGCTGGTATACGGCGTCGTGCGGTGGCGGGCCACACTGGACTGGTTGATCGCGCGCAAGACCGGCGACCGTGCCCAGCCCCCGCGCCTCCAGGACGTGTTGCGGCTGGGGCTCTACCAGATCTTTTGGCTGAACCGGATCCCCGATCACGCCGCCGTTCATGAAACGGTCGAACTGGCCAAGCGACTGGGCCTGGCCCCGCAGGCAGGCTTCGTGAACGCGGTGCTCCGCGCCTACCTGCGCGAAGCCGGTCCCACCCGCCAGCTTTTGCACGAGCTCCAGGCCACCGCTCCTCACCTGGGCTGGTCCCACCCCGAATGGCTCGTCCGCCGCTGGCTCGACCGATGGGGCCCGGACCGGACCCGCCAGTTGTTGCACTGGAACAACACGCCGGCCCGAAACTACGCACGCGTCAACCTCCTCAAAACCGACCCTGCCCGGCTCCTGGAGCGATGGCGCCAGAAGGAAAACGTGGAGTACGATTTCTTCCGGCGCGACTGGCTGGAGGAAAACCTCGTGTTCGAACTGCGCCACCATCCTCCCCTGGCCCGGCTGGGTTCGTTTTGGGACGGCTGGTTTTACGTCCAGGATCCCAGCACCCTGCTGGCCGTGAACATCCTGCAACCCAGACCGGGCCATCGCTTGTTGGACTGGTGCGCCGCCCCGGGGGGCAAAACCACCTACGCCGCCCAACGGATGGAAAACCAGGGCCGCATCCTGGCCCGGGACACCGACCCGGAACGACTGGAGATGCTGCGCGAGAATTGCGAGCGCCTCGGCATCACCTGCGCCGAAATCCTGCCCGCCGAGGCCCCCTGGCCCGACTGGGCCCGCCAGGGCTTCGACCGCGTCCTGGTGGACGTGCCCTGCTCCAACACCGGCGTCCTGCGCCGTCGCGTGGACCTGCGCTGGCGCCTGCAGGGCGAGGAATTGCATCGCCTGCCGCCCACCCAGCTGGAACTGCTCAAGCAGGCCGCCCAGCACGTCCGGCCCGGAGGCCTGGTCGTCTACAGCACCTGCAGCCTGGAACCTGAAGAAAACGAACAGGTCGTGCGCGCCTTCCTCCAAACCACGCCCGGCTTCAGCCTGGAGCAGGAACGCATCCTTCTGCCCTTCGTCGACGGCGTGGACGGCGCCTACGTAGCCCGCTTGCGCCGCCGCGGTTGAACCCGGCTCACCCTTTGGCCGGCGGCACGCGCAACTCCAGATGCAACTCCCGCAACTGCCGCGGCTCCACGGGCCCCGGCGACTCCGTCATCAAGCAGGTGCCCTTGGCCGTCTTGGGGAAGGCAATCACATCCCGGATGCTGGGCGTGCCACACAACAACGCCACCAGACGGTCGAACCCCAGCGCAATCCCCCCGTGCGGCGGGGCGCCGTACCGAAACGCCTCGAGCATGTACCCGAAGCGCGCCTTGACCAGATCCGGAGGCAGTTGGAGCACCTCCTCGAACACGAGCTTTTGCACCTCGGGTTGGTGAATGCGGATGGACCCGCCGCCCAGCTCCACCCCGTTCACCACGATGTCGTAGTGCTGTCCCCGCACGCGCCGCGGATCGGTCCGCAGCAACGGGATGTCCTCGGGCACCGGCGCCGTAAACGGATGATGACTCGAGTACCACCGGTTGTTCTCCTTGTCGAAGCTCAACAACGGAAAATCCTCCACCCACAGAAAATCGAACCGCATCGGGTCAAGTCGCAAACGACCGCTTTGGCGCAGCCATTCCGCCACCTGCAGGCGCAACCGACCCAGGATCTCGCAGGCCACCTGCCACTCGTCCGCGGCAAACAACACCAGGTCGCCCTCCTCCATCTGCAGGCGCTGTTGCAGGGTCGCCTTTTCGCCCTCGCTGAAAAACTTCACGATGGGCGACTTCCACTCCCCGTTTTCCACCTTGATGTAGGCCAGGCCCTTGGCCCCGAACTCGCGGGCCAGGCTCGTCAGTTGCTCCATCTGCCCCTGCGTGGCCCCCGCCATCCCTTTGGCATTGAGGGCCTTGACCACCCCGCCCTGCGCCACCGCCCCGCTGAACACCTTGAACGCGCTCGACCGAAACGTCTCCGTCAAATCCACCAGCTCCATCCCGAAGCGCGTATCGGGCTTGTCAATGCCGTAGCGGTCCATGGCCTCGCGAAACCGCAGCCGCGGGAAGGGCCGCTGCAACTCGATGCCCAACGCCACCCGCCAGATCCGCTGCAACAATCCCTCCACCAGCGCGTAAATGTCCTCGCGCTCGACAAAACTCATCTCGATGTCGATTTGCGTAAACTCCGGTTGGCGGTCCGCCCGCAGATCCTCGTCCCGATAACACCGGGCCAGCTGGAAGTACCGCTCCACGCCCGCCACCATCAGGATCTGCTTGAACTGCTGCGGCGACTGCGGCAGCGCGTAAAACAGGCCCGGATGATTCCGGCACGGCACCAGGAACTCGCGCGCGCCCTCCGGGGTGGACTTGAACAGCGTGGGGGTTTCCACCTCCAAGAATCCCTGCTCCTCCAGATACACCCGCGTAGCGGTCGCAACCCTGGAACGCAACCGCAGGTTGCGCAACATCTCGGGCCGGCGCAGGTCCAGATACCGGTACTTCAAACGCAGTTCCTCGTTCACCCGGGCAGCGACCTCCGGATCGTCCACCGGAAAGGGCAGCACCTCCGCCCGGTTCAACACCTCCAAACCCTGCGCCACGACCTCCACCTCGCCGGTGGCGATCTTCGGATTCACCGTGCCCTCCGGACGCAGGCGCACCCGACCGGTCACCGCCACCACACTCTCCGGCCGCAGCGAAGCCGCCAGCTCGAACACCTCCGACGACACCTCCGACGGATCGAACACCGTCTGCGTGCGGCCTTCACGATCTCGAATATCCAGAAAAATCACCCCACCCAGGTCCCGCCGGGAATGCACCCACCCGGTCAACGTGACCGTCTGTCCCGCATGGACCGGGCGCAGCTCATTGCAATGATGCGTTCGTTTCATCATCCATGCAGCTTGGAAAAAACCGCCAATGCGAATCCAGATCAAAGCTGGCCCGCGGGTCCAGCGAAGGGAGGAAGGCTTTCCCCGGACCCGCCCATCCGAAATCCACGCCGCCCGGAAAACGGAAAGCCGGAGACATGAGGTTTCCCGCGCCCGGCAGACCGAACGGTGCAAACGCCCGGGCCCCGTGAAAGTCACCCCGGCTCGAGCGACAGAACTCGCGCAGCCCGAACACCCGTCGCGGCCCGACAACACGCGTTCGGCCCCCGCGACGGCCCGCTCCGCGGGCAGAGCCCGGCACGCGCCCCGGGCGGCAGGCGGGACAACAACCGCGCACGAGGATTGCGCCGACCCACTCAAGAGCCCGGGCCCCGCTGCATCCCTCGGTGTCCAGACCGTCGCGGGGCGGGCCCCCTTGCAAAAGGGCTCTCCCGCTGCCTCTGACCTTTGCGTTCCAAGCGGCGGCCGCCACCCCACACCGAGACCCGGCAGAGCCTGCGCACGGGTTGTCCGCAATTTGGCAAACCCACCGCTGTTCTCCCCCGGGACCGTCTTGGCTCCCCGCCGGCCCTGGAAGTCGCCCGGCCCCGGCGCATCTTCCGTGCCGAGCAGGATGCCCCCGTTGGACCGAGGCAGTCATTTCCGGCCATCGGTTCGCCGACCGGGAGGGTGACACCCGCCCGAGCAGCGTCGGAATGGTCCCCGAGGTTTTCGAGAGAGAATCGGTCCTCCTCATCGTTGAAACCGCTGACGCAATCGCCGACAGGTTCCATCCCCGCGGGACCAAACCCCTCCGGGGTGGCACCAGGCGGGTCCCTGCGCTATGTTGGCGCAGGCAACAATCCACAAAGGACGACCATGAAAAGACTGCTCGCCGTACTCGCCGGATGGCTCCCTCTGGTGGCATTCACCGTGACCGCTCAGTCGGTTTGGCTCGAAGATCTGCCGGAGGCCCTGAAGAAGGCAAAGGCCGAAAACAAGCATGTGCTGATCAACTTCACCGGTTCCGACTGGTGCGGCTTTTGCATCAAGCTGCAGAAAGAAGTCCTGTCCACGAAGGAATTCGCCGATTACGCAACCAAACACCTGGTCCTGGTCGAGCTCGATTTCCCGCGGCAAAAGGCCCAATCCGAGGCCCGCAAGAGCGCCAACCGCAAACTGCAAAAACAGTACAAGGTGGAAGGGTTTCCCACGCTGGTCCTGCTCGATCCGCAAGGCAAAGAGGTGGCCCGCATGGTGGGGTACGGCGGCGGTGGTTTCGCGCTTGTAAAACAGAAGCTTCGTCTGCCCAACGCGCCATGAGTCCCCTCGACTCCGGCGCTTGTGGCGGCCGGGACGCACGGGATCGAAGGAGGCCCCTGCGCCGGGGTTCATGGCCAAGCGAATCCGGTGGGCTGAAGAGGTGATGGACGTTCCCCTGCAGCGTTGCGGCCCCAGCGCAGGCAGTGGTCATCGCCCTTGACGCGGCATCAGCCTGGGCAGGCGCCGACGGACGGACGAACCCGGTGGCACCCGGCCCCCTCAAGGGCCGGACAGGTTGGAAGTGCACAAGTTGTTTCGCTCTGCCGGCTTCTGATCTCGATGCGCAGCGCAGCAAATCTCACGATGCACCCGGGCGTTGGCGGGTCCCCGGAAACGAGCCTTTGACGACGAGGTGACACGAACGGATCCGTCATTCCGAACAGTTCCCACGGACGCGAGGGATGCTGCGCACGAGCGCCCCGACCGCCCGGCCGGGCGAAGGCCCTCATCTTTCGAGCCCTGCCATTCCCACGCTCCACCATTGCCGGACCTCGCCTCTCCGGGCTCGGCCAGACGGCCGGGTGAGATCTCTTGGCGCAGTGTTTGCGGCCTCAGCAACGGCCGCCACCGCCCCGGGACCCGGCGAATGCGGACGCTGTGCCAAGCGATGGCCCTGCTGATCCTGGGACCGCTGATCGGAACAGCCGCAGCCCAATCGCTCACTTATCCGGACCTGGTGCGTCGCCTCGTGGATTTGGAGCACCTCGCCACGCTGCCCCAAGCCGGAGAGCGCACCACCCAATGGTCCAGTTACGATCGCCGCAGCCGGATCGAACCGGCCACGGGACGATTTCTCGACTGGCACGCCAACGCGGACGGCCACGGCGTGATCCGTCGGGAAGGAAATCTCCAGGTGCTGGCCGAGATGAAAGGCCCGGGCGTCCTCTGGCGCATGTGGTCCGCGTCGCCCAAACAGGGCCGGGTGCGGATCTACCTCGATGACGCGCCGGAACCCGCAGTGGACCTGCCCTTCCTGGGCTACTTCAACCGCGAGCACGCCCCCTTTGATCGCCCTGCCCTGGTCCACACGGCCGCGCGTGGATGGAACAACTACACCCCAATCCCGTACCAGACATCGTGCAAGATCGTGGCCGAGGAAGGATGGGGCGATTACTACCACTTCACTTACACCACATTCCCGGAGGGTACGGTCGTGCCGACCTTTCGAAGCGAGTTGAGCGCGGAAGACCGGTCGGCCCTGGAGGAGCTGGACCGGTTGCTGCAGCAGTGTGGCCCGCGCGTGCCGCAGGACTCTCTCGGCCGGGACACGTTCGAGGGCATCCTGGGCCCGGGGGACGGCCATGCGCTGCGCCGCACGGGACCCGCAGCCATCACGTTTTTGCGCGCCCGAGTCGAGGGGCTGACCCGGCCGGCCGACGAAGAAGCGCTGCGCGAGCTGGTGCTCGAAATCACCTGGGACGACGAGGCACGACCGGCGGTCTGGTCGCCGCTGGGCGACTTTTTCGGGACCGCCCCCGGAGCCAACCCGTATCGCTCGCTGCCCTGCGGGCTCACCGAAGACGGGTGGTTTTACGCCCAATGGTACATGCCCTTTGGCCGGTCCGCGGAAGTGCGCCTGCTCAATGAAGGTGCCCAACCACGCAAAGTCCACCTGGAGGTGTTCACGGAACGATTGCGCCGGCCGCCCGAGTCCTACGGCCGCTTTCACGCCAAGTGGCACCGGGACGAATTCCTCCCCACCGAAGCAACCCGGGAGCTGGACTGGCCGTTGTTGAAGACCCGGGGCCGGGGCCGCTACGTGGGCGCGATGCTGCATGTCTGGAATCCCCGGGGCGGCTGGTGGGGCGAAGGCGACGAAAAGTTCTTCGTGGACGGAGAGCCCTTCCCGTCCACCTTCGGAACCGGCTCGGAAGATTACTTTGGCTACGCGTGGGGTTGTCCCGACCTGTTCCAGCACGCCTATCACAACCAGACCCGCAACGATGGCAACAACAAGGGGCACATCTCGGTAAACCGCTGGCACATTGCCGAACAAGTGCCGTTTCAAGAGTCGTTCGAGGCATACCTCGAAAAATACTTCTCGAATGGTCGGCCCACATTGTACGCCGCAACCGTTTACTGGTACCTTGCGCCGGGCGGTCACGACCCCTACGCCCCGGTGCCCCTCGAGCACCGGGTGGGATATGCCAGGGCCCCGTCGTACAAGCCCATCCCCGGCGCGGTGGAAGGCGAACGCTTGAAGATTCTCGAGTGCTCCCGCGGCCGGGTCCGGGAACAGGATATGAGCGGCTGGGGCGAAGACTGGAGTCACGATGCCCAACTCTGGTGGACCGGGGCTCAACCGGGCGACCGGCTGGACCTGGAATTGGTTGTGGAGAGGACGGCACGTTACCGGGTGGAAGCCCGGTTCACCAGGGCACCGGATTACGGAATCGTGCAATTGTTCTTGAACGGGGCAAAACTCGGCCACCCCGTGGACCTGTACGCCCCTGCCGTCCTTCCGTTCGGGCCCGTTTCGCTGGGCACAAACGCCCTGGCCGCGGGAACGCACGTCCTGAGCGTGGAGATGGCCGGTGCAAACCCTGAGGCAGCACCAGCATACCTGTTCGGTCTGGACTACATAAGGCTGACGCCCTTGGACAGCCAGTCCGAGGATCTTTCGACCGACGAGCCGCGCTGAGCCCCTTCGCAACGTCCACCCGATCGCCCCGGCCAAGGGCCGCCGGGATTACCAAGCCCCGGCAAGCACGCCGACGTTCAAGGAAGACTGGATACAGCTCCGTCGCAGCGCCCGCAGCCGCGCCGTCGCCGGCTGCCATCGTTCCGGAATCGCCCTGACTCGTTCGCACCACCTCGGGCGGGGCCCTGAAATCGACAGGGCTCGTCCTCTCGCGTTCCGAAGCCAAGGCTGGTCGTGGAGCAAGAAAGCCGGGCTTGCGACGACCCCGGCGCGAAACCCGGCCAATGGGGATCCGGCGCTTCTTGGGCGCTCTGGGGCCGGAGGGCGAACGCGAGCGGCGCAAGCTCTCCCCCCGCGCCGCCCCTTTCCCTCCCAGCCGCACAAATCCCGCAGCGGCCTAGCGCGATTCAGCCGACCGCTTCAACGGCTGTGGCTGGGCAGCACGCCACTCCGATTCGGACACCGTTCGCACACGATGCCAAAACACAAAGGCGCCTTTTTTGTTGCCCACCACGATGTCTGCAAGGCCATCGCCGTTGAGGTCGGTGACCGTCACCTGCGTGCCCACGCCGGAGTCGGCATCGATCAAGTGCGGTTCGAAATACGGCTTGCCCCCCGCGGGCCGAACCAGGCGGAACCAGTAAAGCACCGCGGGGGCGTTCGGTTCCGGATCCCCCGTGGGTCCGTGCGCCCAGAACCGTTTGCCGGTGACAAAGTCCATGAGCCCGTCCCGGTCCATGTCCACGGCAGCCAACGCGTGTGCCTGGGAAAACTTCACTCCGTACGGATTGTCCGCGGGCTGTTCTCCCGTGATCCGGTGTTCGCGCCACTCGATCCGACCCTCCACGCGCACTTGTTCGAACCAGGCCAGCCCGTACTCGTGCGCATGCAGCGAGGTCACCACGTCGTTCCAGCCATCCCCGTTGACGTCGAATACCAACATCTGCGCCCCGCCCCGGCCAAAAGTGGCCGGATGCCGACGCCACACCGGCCGGCCCTCCAGGGAGCCGGGTTGTTCCCACCAGCCATCCTTTTCCACCAGATCCATGCGCCCGTCCCCATTGATATCTCCGCACCCCAGACCGTGGGTGTACCGACCCCACTCGCCCTTGGGACTTATGGGAACGAAGCGCCAGGTCTGGGTCGGTTGCTGCCAATTGACTTCCACGTACCCCAGGAATCCCCGCGAAAAACAGACGATCTCGGGCCGACCGTCACCTGTGATGTCGGCAAATCCCGGAGACTCGCCCTCGACATTGTCGTAGGCGAGGTAACGGCGCCAGGGACGATCGGCCCGCCCGGGGTTTTCATACCACCACGCTTCCAAACCGGGGTGCGGCATGTGCAACACATCCGGCCAGCCATCGCCGTTCAGGTCCCAGGTAAAGGTCAGGAACACATCCGCGTAAGCATTTTGGGTTCCCAGGGCGCCTTCGAATCCGGGCACCGTCTCCGTGGAGCCGTCCGGACGCAGACGTGTGAACTGGTTCGTCGCCGGCGCGAAGGCTAACCTCGTTGCAAAGTCCGGCCCCGCATACCAGTACGGGCCGCACACCACATCCACGTGGCCGTCTCGATTGAAATCGGCTGCGTGAGCCCCCTCGGCCCAGAACTCTCGGGTCAAAACCCGCTTCTCGAAAGTGTGGAGAGTGAATTCGGCAGTTCGGCCTGTGACCAACGGCAGGCAACTGAACCATACCCACAGGGTCTTGTGCATGACCGCATCGTGGGTGGTAGCGCCCGGTGCGTCAAGCCGGGCTCCTTGGCCCCCGCTGACTCGGATGTGCCGGAGCAGCGGAGTAAGTCTGCCGCAGAAGCTTGCCCAAAGGGCCGTATTCCCAGGAGGAGGTCTCGGTGCCGGCGGCCGCAGCACCCAGCTGCCGGACATTGCCTTTGCCGCCGCAGGTCACAGAATGCGTACCCAATGGCGGAGCACCGGCCACCCGCACTCACAGCAGCCGGCCCACGTCACCCGGCCCTCCAAGGTCTCCCCCGGGTCCAAACCTCAGAGGTATCTGCGCACCGCAACGTGGTCGCTCCAGTCAGCTCCCCCATGTTCCGGCCGAAACGCGGGGTCGGGCACGAATCTCAGGTCCCCGGTCTCCATCGAGCCTCTGTTACTGCTCGTGTCGCCCGTATTTCTCCTCCGCGCGTTTTTTGATCTGCTCGAGGACCCGGCGATGGATCGCGTGGATCACAAGGTCCGAAATGTTTCGCCAGTACAGCCCCGGGGACATGTTCTGCCTGTACCATGTGGTGCCCTCGAGAACTGTTTCGCCATTCGCCTCGCAGAGCCGGAACACTCCCCGTTCAGCGCTGAAAGCCCCGGCAGCATGGGGCGCTTCGATCCTGCCCCAGGGCGAAAGTTCCTGGAGCGGAGGTGGATTCGAGATCACGTCGAATTCCAAAGCGACCGGAGCCTCCCACCGGGTGATGCGCTCCAGGAAGGCCCCGGTGGAAAAAACGCAATATCGCAGCGCACCGGGGCCGTCTCCTTCAATCCTCGCCTCCACGGGATATGCAATCCCCAGCCGGAACCATCCTTTTGGCGGCTCATCAATCTTGTCAAACGCAATGACCTCATCCCAAACGGACTGAATCGGGGCCCGCACTTCCACCCGGGTGGTCACTTCATGCAGGCGCGGCGTCGCAGGCCGGTGACTCTCAAAGGCAACGAGGCCGGGGGCTGCGCCCATCACGAGGACCGCGGCCGCACAGGCCGTCCCCCTGCCGAGGCGCTTTCCCACCAGGTATCCGACGGCGGAACCCGGGAATGCGACGAGCACGGCCATCGGGAGCGCCATGAGAACGCAAATGAGCCCATCCAGGGCAAAACAAACGATCAGGGCACCCAACAACAGAATGGATAACAGGGCAATCCCATAGGCCGCGCGCCATGTGGTCGGGCCGGTCCAGCCATGGAGCAAAGCGGCCACGAACGAAACCAGAAACGGAGTGCCAACAAACAGCGCCCAGCTGTAGGAAGGAAACACCCTGATGGCGAGATAAACCCCGCCCAGCCCGACCCCACACGCCGGGAGGACCGAAGCGGCAACCCGCGAGGTTTTTGTCAGGCGCATCGACTTGCAATCACCGTCAGGACCGGCCAACCGGCATGGTCCAAGACCTGGACTGCGGCCATCGGGGTAACCCGGCCGCGCCGGCTCTCAACTTTCCGCGCCATGGTCACGGAATGCTTCAGAATCAAATACACACCGCCGGCAATGAAACGCAGGCATGGCCACGAGGTTGGACGCGCGGCCGACGCCCTCACCCTGGCGGCGGGGACCCCTGCATTCCTGCTGCGGCCGCCAAACGGGGGAGCCCGATCTCCGTCGCATAAGTCGTAACTTTGTAGCCTGTACCATTTGCGCAGGGGGCGCGTTCCATCCGGATGCACCTCGCGACCCCATTTGAAATGCCGGCAGGACAACATTCACCTGCCTTCTGGGCTTCATCACGACCTTTATTCTCGTCTTCGCTCGCAAGGTCAAGGCCGTTCCAACCGCGCATTGGGAGAAGTCGGGTACGTCCTGCCCTCCGGGTCAGCATCCAGGCCGCGGGCGGAGAGCGCAAAATCCAGATTCCACACCGTAATCCCCCGGCGAAGCGGTCAGGAGCAATGCCGGCCATTTCCCGCCGTCCAGAGCCATGATCCGGGGAGCCGGCTGGCGGGCCGGGTGTCACCGGATTTGTCGGGCACCCGGCGCCTTCGCGCTTTGGTGTCGTTCGGACGTCGCCGACCACTCCCTGAGCTGCGGCCTCGGCACTTCCGGCAAGGACCGGTGGTGTCGTCGGCCCACGGGTTTTCCGGAGCAGGGCGGGCCTGTACCCGGCGCTCCTTCAGGACCCGAGTGACCCAACCAGGGCACGAGACGGGAACGCCCGCTGCGAATCGGCCCAGCTCGGAACCATCGAGGAACCCAACTTTGGCCCGGGTCCCCCTCAACCTCGTCCACTCGGTGGGTTCCCTGCGAGGAGCGGCGTGCGAAGGAAAAGACGAGGCAGTGAGCCCGGGCCGGCCTTGGTGTAAAACAGGCCGCCCGCGGCACGCTGCCGAGCGTGAGCGGGCGGTTGCGAAGCGGTTCTCGAAGAAGGGCCGGTGACGGCCGCGGCTCAAGTCTTGGCCGCGGCTTCGGCCGGCGCCGCTTGTTGGGCTCCCTGAGTCTGGCCCTCGGTCGGAGCCGGTGCCTGGGGCAGTTCGACCCATTCGAGGATGGCCTGCTGCGCGGCGTCGCCGCGGCGTTGTCCCAGCTTGATGATGCGGGTATAGCCGCCGGGGCGGGATTTGAAGTGCGGAGCGATCTGTTTGAAGAGGATGCGGCAGGCTTCCTCGTCCTGGTAGAGTCGCGCGCTGGCCAGGCGTCGTGCGTGCAGGGTGCCCTTCTTGCAAAGGGTCACCAGTTTTTCAGCCACCGAACGGGCGGCTTTGGCCTTGGCCAGGGTGGTCACGATGCGGTTGTGCCGAATGAGACTGCAGACCAGGCTGGCGAGCATTCGATTCCGATGCTCGGAGGTCCGACCGAGTTTGGCCGTGCGTTTACGGTGTCGCATAAGCCGGGAAAGTGGCGGGCCGCGGCCGCTCAGGTGGCCAGGGACTTCTTCGATTCATCCTTCGGCGGCTCCAGCAGGCTGGGGTCGAAGGTCATGCCCAGGGTGAGGCCCAGAGCGGCGAGTTTTTCCTTGATTTCGTTGAGAGATTTTTTCCCGAAGTTGCGGTATTTGAGCATCTCCTGCTCGGTTTTCATGGCCAGCTGCCCCACGGTGGTGATGTTGGCGTTGTTGAGGCAGTTGGCGGCGCGAACGCTCAGCTCGATTTCGTTGACGCTCATGTTGAGCAGTTTCTTGAGCCGCTGGCGTTCCTCGTCCTGTTTCTCGGTGGTCTCCTCGAATTGGACGGCATTCTTGTCGTAGCCCACGAAGACGTCGAGGTGCCGCTGGAGGATGGCCGAAGCCTGGACGAGGGCATCGTCCGGGGAGATGCGGCCGTCGGTCCAGATTTCGAGAATCAGCCGGTCGTAATCGGTCTTTTGCCCGACGCGGGCGGCCTCGACCGTGTAGCGGACGCGGGTGACGGGGGAGAAGATGGAGTCGATGGCGATGACGCCGATGGGCTGGCCGGGCTTTTTGTTTTCGTCGCCGGGGCAGAATCCGCGCCCCACCTTTACTTCCAGCTCCATCTCGAATTTCTTCTTTTTGGCCAGCGTGCAGATGTGTTGTTCGGGATTCACCAGCTCGACGTTCTGGTTGAGCTGGATGTCTCCGGCGACCACGGGGCCCTCCTTGTGAACGGAGAGCAGGAGGGTCTGCGGGTCACGGGTATGGGCCTTGAATTTGATTTTTTTGAGGTTGAGTACGATGTCGGTGACGTCCTCGATGACGCCATCGATGGTGGAGAATTCGTGCAAAGCGCCGTCGATTTTAACGGAGGTGATGGCCGCGCCCTCGAGGGAGGAGAGCAGCACGCGGCGCAAGGAGTTCCCCAGAGTATGGCCGTACCCGGTTTCGAAGGGTTCGGCGGTGAATTTGGCGTACGTGGCCGTGGCGGTGGCCTCGTCCTTGACCAACCGCTTCGGCATTTCGAATCGTCCCAGTCGGACCGGCATGGTGTCTGTTTCCTTTCTGCAATTTTAACCTGACCACGACCCCGCTCCCGCGCAGGGTCGGGCCCGTATAATTGCATGGCTCCGCACCCGCGGAGCCGGGTTCGGGTTTAGCGGGAGTAAAATTCCACAACCGCCTGCTCGTTGGCAATGGGCTGGATCTCGTCGCGGGTGGGCACGCGCATGACCACGCCGCGGAGCGCGTCCCGGTTGACCGAGAGCCAGTCGGGGACCGGGCGACCGGTGGAGTTCTCCAGGCCGCGGCTGACCAGCTGGCGGGATACGTCGGAGTCTTTTGGCTCGATGACGTCGTTGACCTTCACGGCATAGGAGGGGATGTTGACCTTGCGGCCGTTGACGCGGATATGGCCGTGGGTGACCATCTGCCGGGCGGCCGGGCGCGTGGGGGCAAAGCCCAGCCGATAGACCACGTTGTCCAGCCGCATTTCGAGGATCTGGAGCATGGTTTCGCCCGTGACGCCCCGGCGGCGCAACGCCTGTTCATAGACCCGGCGGAACTGACGTTCCTGGAGGCCGTAATAATAGCGGAGCTTCTGCTTCTCCATCAGACCCAGGGCGTAGTCGGTGAGTTTGCGACGCGCCTTGGGTCCGTGGACACCGGGCGGATAATTGCGACGCTCGAGGTATTTGGAATCGCCGAAGATCGGGATGCCGAATCGGCGACTGATGCGAACGCGTGGGCCGGTATAGCGAGCCATAGGTCAGCGAGAGAAAAGGTTCAGGCGCAGGTTAGACACGGCGTTTCTTGCGCGGCCGACATCCGTTGTGGGGCACGGGGGTAACGTCCTTGATGACGGTGATTTCCAAACCGATGGCCTGAAGGGCGCGGATGGCGGCTTCGCGGCCCGATCCGGGACCCTTGACCCGGACTTCGACTTCGCGCATGCCATGGGCCATGGCCCGGCGGGCTGCGTCCTGGGCCACCAGCTGGGCGGCGTAGGCCGTGCTCTTCCGCGAGCCCTTGAAGCCCACACGTCCGGCGCTGGACCAACCGATCACGTTCCCCTGCATGTCGGTGATGGTCACGATGGTGTTGTTGAAGGTGGCCAGGATGTTGGCGATGCCGCTGGTGATGTTCTTGGCGCCCTTGGCCTTGATGATCTTCTTGCCGGCCATTTCATCGGCCAGCAGCTCGGCGGCCGTGGGAGCTGTGGCCGCGGCCGGCGCGCCGGCATCGGCGGTGGCAGCCGGGGCCGCGCCCCCGTCCGCAGTCTTGGCGGAGTCGGCCTTGGCCTTCGTCTCCTTGGGGGCCTTGGCGGCCTTGGGCTTGGCCGGCTTGTCCGCCTTGGGAGCGGCACTGCCGGCCGGTTGAGGTTCGGGAGCAGGAGTCGCTGGAGTGGCTTCTGCCATGGTGAGAATTCCGGTGGCTTAGTGGATGCCTTTCTTGGCGTGAGGATTGCGCTGGACGCCGACGGTCTTGCGCGGACCTTTCCGGGTGCGGGCATTCGTCTGGGTGCGCTGTCCGCGCACGGGCAATCCGCGCATGTGCCGGATACCGCGATAGCACTTGATGGCCTGAAGCCGCTTGAGGTTCAGGCCGATCTCCCGGCGCAGATCGCCTTCGATGACGTACTTGCCCTCCTGAATGGCATGGACGATCTGCGAAAGCTGTTGTTCGGTCAGATCCTTGGCCCGGATGTGGGGATCGATTTGGGCGCGCTGACAGATCTCCTTGGCCAGGGTCGGGCCAATGCCGTAGATGTAGCGCAGCGCGATTTCGACGGGTTTGTTGCCCGGGATTTCGACTCCGATGATGCGTGGCATGGTAACAGGGGCTTGCGGGTGATCAGATGCTGGTGAACCGGCTCAACCCTGACGCTGCTTGTGGCGCGGGTTGGTACAAATCACGCGGATCACGCCCTTGCGACGCACAATCTTGCAGTGCTCGCACAGTCGTTTGACCGATGCTCTGACTTTCATAAAGCCTTCGATTCCTGATTCCAAACGATCTGCCCGGACGACAGGTCATACGCGGAAAGCACGACCTGCACATGGTCGCCCGGCTGCCAGGCCGGCGCGTTCATTCGGGCGCGTCCCCGCACGAAGGCGACCAGTTCGTGTCCGTTGGCCAAGCGCGCCCGGTATACCCCGGGGGCGAGGCACGCAATCACCTCGGCGTCCACAGTCCATTGTCCTCGTCCGGGCATGTCAACACTTCGGGCGCACCCTCGGTAATGAGCACGGTGTGCTCGAAGTGAGCCGACAGTGAACCATCTTTCGTGACGGCTGTCCAGCCGTCACTGAGGACCCGGATTTCCGGCGACCCGGCATTGACCATGGGTTCGATCGCCAGGGTCATGCCGGGGCGGAGCCGCGGGGATGGTTTGCCGTCCACGAAGTTGGGCACCTCCGGCTGTTCGTGCACCGAACGCCCCACGCCGTGGCCGACGAACTCCCGGACCACGCTGAATCCGTGCCGTTCCACATACTGCTGAATGGCACGGGAGATATCCACGACCCGGTTCCCGGGGACGGCTTGCGCGATGCCCTCCCAGAGGGCCTGACGGGTGACGTCCAGGAGGCGCTGGGCCTCGGCGCTGCAACCGCCGACCGGCACCGTCATGGCCGTGTCGCCCACAAACCCCCGGTAATACACCCCGACGTCCAGGCTGACAATGTCACCGAACTGGAGCCGGCGGGGACCGGCCAGCCCGTGCACCACCTCTTCATTGACGGAGATGCAAATGTTGCACGGGTATTTCCGGTAGCCCAGGAACGCGCTGCGGGCACCGTAATGGCGAATCCGCTCGGCGGCAAACTCGTCCACCTCGCGGGTCGTGATGCCCGGACGAATGAACGCTGCCGTTTCCCGCAGCACCCGCCCGGCCACCCGGCAGGCGGGTCGCATGGCTTCCAGGTCGCGTTCTGTCTTGAGAATGATCATGGCTGCATGGCCGCCCGGAGGCCACCTCTTGTAGCGCGGTCGCGCCCGGCGACGGCCCGCGGTCGGTTAAAACCGTCCGCGGATGCGGCCCTTCTTCAAAAAACCATCATAGTGGCGCATGAGCAAGTGGGTCTCCACCTGCCGCATGGTATCCAACATCACCCCCACGGTAATGAGCAGGCTGGTCCCGCCAAAAAAGGTCGAGACCTGATACGGGATCTTCATTTCCCGGCTCAACATCACGGGGATGATGGCGATCACCACCAGGAACACCGCACCCGCCAGGGTGATCCGGTGCATGGCGTTGTGCAGGTACTCGCTGGTGGCCGCCCCCGGCCGAACGCCCGGGATGTAGCCGCCGTTCTTCTTCAGATCATCGGCGATTTGAAGCTCGTTGAACTGGGTGGCCACCCAGAAATAGGAGAAAAACAGGATCATCAGGGCGTACAGGATGATGTGGAGGTTGCCATCCCAGCGCAGGCTGATGGCCAGGTCCCGAAACAGCTTGACATCGTACACCGAGCCGAGTCGGGCAAAGATCTGCTCCGGAAACATCAGAATGGCCTGGGCGAAAATGATGGGCATGACTCCCGAATAGTTCACGCGCAGCGGAAGGAAGGAGGTTCCCCCGGCATAGACCTTGCGGCCGATGGCGCGCTGGGCGTACTGGACAGGGATTTTCCGCTGGGCCTGCGTGACAGCGATGATGCCGGCGACGACCGCGGCCAAGAGAACCAGCAGGGCCACGCCATGGCCGATGTTGTATTGCGCCTCCAGGCCCGGACCGGGGAAGAACATGTCCTTGACGGAAATCAAGGCCGCCGGCATGCGCGCCAGGATGCCAATCGTGATGACCAGCGAGACGCCGTTTCCGATGCCGCGGTCGGTGATTTGCTCGCCCAACCACACCAGGAGCATGGTCCCGGTCGTGAGGATCAGCGTGGTTTGAATGCGGTACCACCAGATTTGCAACGGCGTGTCGTCGTAGAGCACGAGCCGGCCGATGCCTTCGCCGAAGATCTTCTCCGGATGTTCCCAACCCAGAGCCATGACGAACCCCTGGCCGAGGCAGAGCAGGACGGTCAGGTAGCGGCCGTACTGGATGAGTTTCGTTCGCCCTCCCTCTTCCCGCGCCAGCTTGCTGAGCTGCGGGACGACCGCGGTCATCAACTGGATGATGATGGTGGCGCTGATGTAGGGCATGATGCCCAGCGCGCCGATGGCGCAGTTTTCGAGGGCGCCGCCGGTAAAGAGGCTGTAGAGGCCCAGCACACCGCCGCTGGGATCGCGCGCCGCCTGCTGACGGAAGAACTCGGCCAGCGCATTGCCGTCCAGGCCCGGGCAATGGATGTAGGCCGCCAGCCGGCACACCGCCAACAGCAATAAGGTGAAGAAGATGCGGGAGCGCAGCTCCGGGATCCGGAAGCAGTTGGTGAAGGTCTGGGCGATTCCGGCGAGCATACGGGGCAGCTCGGCTCAGGCGTTGGCAGCGGTAGAAGCGCCTCGGAGCGGGACCACTTCGCAGCGACCGCCCCTGGCCTCGATTTGGGCGCGGGCGGCGGCACTGAAGGCGTGGGCCCGGACGATCAGGCGGCGCGTCAACTCCCCGCGCGCCAATATCTTGATGCCGTCGGCCCGGCCGTTGGCCAACCCGGTTTTCCGCAGCAGGGCCTCGTCCACCACCGTGTCATCCTCGAACCGGTTCAGGGCTTCGACGTTGACCGGGATGTAGCGGGTGGCGAACCGGCTGTGGTTGAAGCCACGTTTGGGGAGGCGGCGGATGAGGGGCATCTGGCCGCCTTCGAAGCCCGGTCGGATGGAAGAACCGGAGCGTGCGGTCTGACCTTTGCCGCCGCGCCCGCTGGTTTTGCCGTGGCCGCTGGACTCGCCGACACCGAGGCGTTTGCGTCGGTGCTTGGCGCCCGGCCGGGGTTTCAAATCGTGTAGTCGCATATGCGTCAAGCAGATGGTGAAGCCGAGGAGGCCGCGGTTTCGGACGGGGTGTCCGTGGTTTTGCGTTTTCGGTTCAAGCCGCGCTCCTGAAAGACTTCTTCGGGCAGCCGCAACTGGAGGAGGGCCTTCAGGGTGGCCTTGGCCACATTGACCGGGTTTTTGGAGCCGAGGGATTTGCTCAGAACATCCCGGACGCCGGCGGCCTCGAGCACGGCACGGACGGTGCGCCCGGCGATGACTCCGGTGCCCTGGGAGGCGGGTCGCAGCAACACCTGGGCGCCGTCGAACCGGCACACCACTTCGTGCGGGATGGTGGGACCGAGCAACGCCACCGGCACCATATTGGCCTTGGCAATCTCGCCGCCCCGGCGGATGGCATCGGCGACTTCACCCGCCTTGCCCATGCCGAGGCCGACGCGGCCCTTCCGGTCGCCGGCCACCACCAGGGCACTGAAGGAGAAGCGTCGTCCGCCCTTGACCACCTTGGCCGAGCGGTTGATGAAGATGACCTTCTCCATCAGCTCGGGCTGGTCGCTGGTGGTAAAGGTAAGAGCGGGAGCCTCGGCGATGGCGCGGCGGGCCCCGCGGCCGGGGCGTGCTTCCTCGCGGACTTCCTCCGCGCCGGAGACGATTTCGTCGCGCAGTTGGGGTTCGATGTCAGCCACGGGAATCCTCCGTTGGGTTAAAACTCGAGACCGGCTTCACGAGCAGCCATGGCCAGGGCGGCCACCTTGCCATAGACGGGCTGCCCATCCTTGCCCATGGACCAGTGGTACCTTGCCGGGCCGCGGTCGAAGACGACCTTCTTGATGCCCTTGGCCAGGGCGGCTTCGGCGGCCAGGCGACCGATGATGCGGGCACTTCGCACATTGGCGCTCAGCTGATCCCGGTCGGGGATGGAGCGGCTGAGCGTGGACACGGCCGCGAGAGTCACCCCGCGGGTGTCGTCGATGAACTGAACGTAAATGTTCTTGTTCGTGAAACAAACGCTCATGCGCGGGCGTTCGGCGGTGCCGAAGATTTTTTTTCGCACGCGCCAACGCCGTTTCTGGGCTCGTTCGTGTTTGATCTCGACTCTCATGGGATGGTCACGGTATGGCCGTGAACGCAGGGAACCGCCGGGTTACTGGACGGTCTTGCCCTCCTTGCGAATGATGTGTTCGCCCTCGTAACGGATGCCCTTGCCCTTGTAGGGTTCGGGCGGATAAAAGCTGCGGATCTGGGCCGCGACCTGACCGACCTTTTGCTTGTCCGGGCCCTCCACGACAATCTTGGTGTTCTCCTCCACCGTGACCTTGACCTGGTCGGGCACGGTATAGACGACCGGGTGGGAAAAGCCGAGGTTGAGGGTCAGCACGTTGCCCTGAACGGACGCCTTGAAGCCGACGCCGTGGATTTCCAGGCGCTTGGTGTAACCTTCGGCCACGCCGCGGACGACGTTGTTGACCAGGGCACGCCCCAGACCGTGCATGGCCCTGGCCTGCTTGGTGTCGCCCTGACGTTCGACCCGGATTTGGTTGCCGTCCAGGCGGGCGGCCGTCAACGGCGGCAATTCCAGGGTGAGTTTCCCCTTGGGGCCCTCGGCGACCAGGGTTCGCCCCTGGATTTGCACCTTGACCTGGGGCGGAACGGGAACGGGTTGTTTACCGATGCGGGACATAGGGCAATGGGCTACCAGACGTAGCACAGGAGTTCGCCTCCGAGGTTCTTCCGTCGGGCCTCGTAACCGGTCATGACGCCTTCGGAGGTGGAAAGGATGGCGATGCCGAGGCCGCCCCGGACCTTGGGGATTTCACGGGCGCCCACATAGCAACGCAGGCCGGGCTTGCTGACGCGACGCAAGCCTTCGATGACGCAACGTTTGCCGCGGTACTTGAGGTGCAACCGCAGGGTCTTGACCTTGTCGCCCACCACGGTCCAATCGGCCAGGAATCCCTCCCGGCGCAAGACGTCGGCGATGTTCTGCTTGAGGCGCGACCAGGGCACCTCGACCACGGGATGCAGCGCGCGTGCCCCGTTGCGAATGCGGGTGAGCATGTCGGCAATGGGATCCATAGGCTTACCAGCTGGCCTTGATGACGCCGGGGATCAGCCCGTTGAGGGCGGCTTCCCGGAACGTGAGACGGGAGAGGCCGAATTTGCGGATGTAGCCGCGACGACGGCCGGTGATGGAACAGCGGTTGACCACGCGCACGGGACTGGCATCCCGCGGCAGCTTGGCCAGGCCGACGTAGTCGCGCTTGGCCTTCAGCTCGGCGCGGAGGGCGGCGTACTTTTGCACGGTCGCCATCTTGCGCTTGTTCCGTTCAATCCATGCTTTTTTGGCCATAGGAGTCCAACCGTTTAGCGGGCGGCAAACGGCACGCCCAACAGACGCAACAAGTCGTAGGCCTCGGCGTCCGTCCTGGCCGAGGTGACGAAGGTGATGTCCATGCCCTGGTGCCGTTTGATTTTGTCCAGGTCGATTTCCGGGAAAATCGTCTGGTCGGAGATGCCGAAGGTGTAATTGCCGCGGCCGTCGAAACTGCGCGGGGAGAGGCCGCGGAAGTCGCGGATGCGCGGCAGGGCGGCCGCCACGAGGCGGTCGAGGAACTCGTACATGACCTCCCGCCGGAGGGTGACGCGACAGCCGATGGGCTGGCCTTTGCGGAGTTTGAAGTTGGCCACGCTGTGGCGGGCACGGTTGATGGCGGGTTTCCGGCCGGTGATGAGTGCCAGGTCCCTGGCCGCGTCGTCCACGGCGGTTTTTTCGAGTTCGGCACTGACACCCATGTTGACGACGATCTTGACCAACCGCGGCACCTGGTGCGGGTTGGTGTACCCGTATTTTTCCTTCAGGGCCGGGACGACTTCCTCGATGTATTTCTGATAGAGTCTGGGTTTCATCGGTGGGGCTGCGCCTCCCTGGGGGGCGCCTCCAATGGGTTCAAGAGGCGGCGGGCGCGGCCTTGCGGGCCCGGCGCGCCTCGTAGACGTCCACCCGCATCACGTTGGAGACGTGGATGGGGCCTTCCCGCTCGATGATGCCCCCTTGAGGGTACTGACGGCTTTTGCGCATGTGTCGTTTGATCAGGTTCACGCCCTCGACGAAGACGCGTTGGCGTTGGGGATCCACGCGGATGATCCGGCCCCGTTTGCCCTTGTGGGCTCCGGCGATGACGACCACCTCGTCGCCGCGTTTGACGTGCAATCCGCCCATAAGACCTCTAGATGACTTCCGGCGCCAGCGAGATGATCTTCATGAATTTTTTGTCCCGCAGCTCGCGGGCCACCGGACCGAAGATGCGCGTGCCGCGCGGGTTGTTTTCCTTGTCGATGAGCACGACGGCGTTGCTGTCAAACCGCAAGTAGGAGCCGTCGCTGCGCCGGATGGGGTGGCGGGTGCGCACCACCACGGCGTTGCAGACGTCACCCTTCTTGACCTGGCCGTCCGGGGCCGCGGCCTTGATGTGCACCTTGATGACGTCACCGACGCGGGCGTACCGCTGGTTGCGGCCCAGCACGCCGATGGCCCAGGCAATCTTGGCCCCGGTGTTGTCGGCCACCTCCAAATGGGAACGTACCTGCAGCATACGACTTGTTCCTCAGGCGGCGGCGCGTTCGAGGATCTCGACCAGCCGCCAGCGTTTGGTCTTGGAGATGGGCCGCGTCTCGACGATGCGAACACGGTCGCCGACGCGGGCCTCTCCCTTTTCGTCGTGGACGTAATACTTTTTGTAAGCCTTGACCACCTTGCGGAACCGGGGGTGGGCGAAGCGCCGCTCGACCCGCACCGTGATGGTCTTGGCCATCCGGGCGGCGATGACTTCCCCGACCCGTTCCTTGCGGTGTCCCCGCTGGACCGAAGGGGTTGTTGGAGTCTCTGCCATAGGTTCGGTGTTCAAGCCGCTTGGCGTCGCAACTGGGTCACTCGGGTTTCCAGCCGGGCAATGTGCCGCCGCAGCATGCGCAGGCGGTCGGGCTTCTCCAGCTGGGCACTGGCCTTCTGCAAACGCAAATTGAAAAGCTCCTGGCGCAGGTCGCGCAGTTTGGCCTGCAGCTCCGGCAGGGTCATTTCCTGGATTTTGCGGCGTTCGTCCCTTTTCATAGGCGTCGGCAGCAGGCTCAGCCGTGGGCGTGGCGCGAAATGAACCGGGTGGCGATGGGCAGCTTGCTGGCGGCCAGGCGCAGCGCTTCGCGCGCCGTGGCCTCGGGCACGCCATCCAGCTCGAACAAGATTTGGGCGGGCCGAACCACGGCCACCCAGGATTCGACGGGGCCCTTGCCCTTGCCCATGCGCGTTTCCAACGGCTTTTTGGTGTAGGACTTTTGCGGGAAGACGCGGATCCAGAGCTTGCCGTGGCGTTTCATGTGGCGGCTGATGGCCACACGGGCGGCCTCGATCTGCTTGGTGTCGAGCCAGCAGCGTTCCAGGGCCTGCAGGCCGTATTCGCCAAAGGCCACCGTGTTGCCCCGCCAGGCAATGCCGGCGCGGCTGCCCCGGTGCATCTTCCGGTACTTGACCCTTTCGGGCATCAACGGCATGGCTCAATTCCTCCAATTCAAGGGTTGGACCTGGCCGGGGTGGCGGAACCGGTGGCGCCGGGTACGGTCCGGCCGCGCTGATTCGGGCCCGTGTTCTCGCCGTGACAGACCCAGCACTTGACGCCGATCCGACCATAGACGGTGTTGGCTTCGGCAAACCCGTAGTCAATGTTCGCCCGCAGGGTGTGCAGGGGCACCCGCCCCCAGTGATACTGTTCGACGCGGGCCAGTTCGGCTCCCCCCAACCGGCCGGCACAGCGAATCTTGATGCCTTCGATTTTGACGTCGCGGCAGTCGCGCGCGGCCTGAATCGCCTTCTTCATGGCGCGGCGGAACGAGACCCGTCGTTCCAGCTGCAGGGCGACGTTCTCGGCGATGAGCTGGGCCTCCACCTCCGGTTTGAAATTGTCGTCGATGTGGATGTAGATCTCCTTGCCGGTCATCCGGCTCAGTTCCTCCTTGATCCGGTCGATTTCGGCGCCCTTGCGCCCGATGACCACGCCCGGGCGGGCGGTCCGAATGGTGACGCGGCAGCGGTTGGCGGCCCGCTCAATGAGGATCCGGGACACGGACGCAGATTCCAGCTTCTTCTTCAGATACTGACGGATGGCAAAATCCTCCGCCACCAGCTTGGCGAAGTCCTTTTTGCTGGCGAACCACTGGGACCGCCAGTCCTTGTTGACGGTGACCCGCAGGCCAATGGGATTGGTTTTCTGACCCATACAGGCAAAGATCGGTTCAGTCGGTACTCAGCACGATGCGGACGTGGCAATGGCGTTTGCGGATGGGACCGGCGGCGCCGCGCGCCTTGGGGATGAACCGCTTGTAGGTGACGCCGGTCTCTGCGACGGCGAGCCGGATCCGCCACTGCTCGGGGCGGACCCGTTCGAATTTGCCCTGTCGCGCCAGTTCCTCGGCGTTGGCCAGGGCCGACTTGAGGGTTTGCGCGGCGTACCGGGCCCCTTTGCGCGGGATGAAGGACAACAGGGCCTGCGCCTGGAGGGCGGGCAGCCCCTGGATTTGCCGCACCACCTCGCGCATTTTCTGGGCCGACATCGGCACGTTGCGTGTAACGGCGTAAACCTCCATATCACTTCTCCGCTTTGGCAGTGTGGGCGCCGTGTTTGCGGAACGTTCGCGTGGGCGCAAACTCCCCCAGCCGGTGGCCCACCATGTTCTCGGTGACAAACACGGGCTGGAAGGTCTTCCCGTTGTGCACGTTGAAGGTCAGACCCACAAAGTCCGGCGTGATGACCGACCGACGCGACCACGTGCGGATGGGAGCCCTCGAGCCCGTGGCGCGAGCCTTCTGGATTTTCTCCAGCAAATGCAGGTCGACGAAGGGACCTTTTTTGAGCGAACGACCCATGGCTGGTTATTTCTTCTTCATCGGCAGTCCGTTGCGGCGGACCAGGATGAAGCGGTTGGAGGGTTTGTGTCTGTCGCGTGTCCGACCGCCCTTGGCCAACAGGCCCCAGGGCGACGTCAGTTGGTGCCAGCCCCCGCCCGACTTGGCTTTGCCGGCACCGCCACCGTTGGGGTGATCCACCGGGTTCCGGGCCACTCCACGGGTGATGGGGCGGATCCCCAAATGGCGGCTGCGCCCGGCTTTCCCCAAGACCACGTTGTTGTGGTCAAGGTTGCCCACCTGACCGATGGTGGCATAGCAGTTTTCGTTGATGAGACGGATTTCTCCGGACGGCAACCGGATTTGGGCGTAGCCACCGTCGCGTGACATCAAAGTGGCGGCGCTGCCGGCACTCCGAACCAGCTGGGCGCCCTTGCCCGGCACCAACTCGATGTTGTGGATGGGCAACCCCACCGGGATGGCCTTCAACGGCAGTGCATTCCCCACCTCCGGCGGGGCCGTGGGCCCGCTGACCACCTTGCTGCCCACTTTCAAGCCGTTCGGGGCAATGATGTACCGTTTCTCCCCGTCCTGGTACTGCAAGAGTGCCAGCCGGGCCGAACGACACGGGTCGTACTCGATGGCGATCACGGTCGCCTCGACCCCGTGCTTGTCCCGCTTGAAATCAACCAGGCGGATCTTCTGCTTGTGACCGCCGCCGATGCCGCGCGCGGTGATGCGGCCGTACATGTTGCGGCCACCGGTCTTTTTGCGCGTGACAACCAGGTCCTTCTCCGGTCGCGTCTTCGTGATGTCACTGAAGTCCGCGACCGTCATGAACCGCAGCGACGGCGTCAGCGGCCGAAACGTTTTTACTGGCATAAAAACCCAATTTGTTGTCAGCAATTCCTGGAGCTGCGGACCCTCAATCCCGGCCCGAAGGGGACTCGGTTGTCGGCCCGCCAACACAATGCTGTCCGTTTGATCCCCGCCTTTCGGGGCGAAACGGAGCACAAAGTTTATCACGCGGCCCTGGAAGCGCAAGGGGGTTTTTGGAAAAAATCGGGCATGCGCCGCATTCCGTTTGGGTACCTCGAAAGCCCGGCCAAATGTCGGGAGTCCTCGGCAGGCGGAGGCCGAGGGGACAGGGCGCTTCACGCGGGATCCTGAGGATCGGGTGCCAAGGCAATCGCGGCCCCCCGCGGTCCACCGGCTCGCACGGGCCCGTATGTGCGCCGAGGGCGCACCCCATCCGCGCGCCCGCGCAACGGTCCGGACACTCCCTTGCCCCCAACCCGACGACGCCCTGCCAGGGCGCAACCCGCGGATCTTCTCCCAAGGGCCGGCCCGGATTGTGACGGAGCGCGCAAAGAAGTTCCTCGAACGGACGGAGCGGGACGACCGCACGCGAACCTCCGGAACCCAGGATGGTTTCAGGTGCGGTGGGGCGGGGTGAAGGCGAGGGATTCGTCCAGCCAGGTGTCGTAGCGGAGTACGGCTTGACGTTGGCGTCGGGCCAACCGTGCGGCGCGGGACTGGGCCAGCACGCAAGCAGCGGCCGCGACGGTCTGGGCTCCGGGCCCATGGACCCGGATGTAACGGGCCAGCGCGTGGCGCAGGGGTTCGGGCAGGAACCGCACGAACAACTCGTCTTCGAGGCTCAGGAAGGTCTGGGCGCTGCCGGGATCCCCCTGGCGGGCGGCGCGGCCGTAAAGCTGCCGGTCGATCCGCGGACTCTCATGTCGCTCGGTGGCGATGACGTGGAGTCCGCCCAGCGCGGCGACGCCGGGGCCCAGTTTGATGTCCGTCCCGCGACCGGCCATGTTGGTTGCAATCGTGATTTTGCCGCGGTGACCGGCCTCTGCCACAATGCGGGCTTCTTCGCGGTGGCGGGTGGCATGGAGGAGGCTGAAGGGCAGCCCGCGTTCGGAAAGGCGTCGTGCCAGGTCTTCGCTGGCCGCCACGCTGCGCGTCCCGACCAGGACGGGCCGGCCGGTGCGATGGAGCCGCTCGATTTCTTCCACGACCGCCGCCCACTTGCTGGCGGCGTCGGGAAACACACGATCGGGCCAGTGTTGGCGAATGCAGGGACGGTGGGTGGGGATGACCACGACCGCCAGCCGATAAATGTGCCACAGCTCGGCAGCGGCCTCCCGCGCGGTACCGGTCATGCCGGAAAGGTGGCGGTAAAGGCGATAAAAGCGCTGGAAACTCAGCCGGGCCAGGGTGTGGTCGGGAGGAGTGACCGGGAGTCCTTCCTTGGCCTCGATGAGTTGGTGGAGGCCATCCCGCCAGCGGCGCAGAGGCATCAGCCGGCCGGTGAATTCGTCCACGATGACGATCTTCCCGTCCTGGACGACGTACTGGCGGTCGCGATGGAAGAACTCGCGGGCCACGAGGGCCTGCTGCAGCAGTTGACGACGCCGGGCCGGACTGCGCCAGAGGGGCGGAAGATTGTCGAGTGCCTCTTCCAACCGGGCCAGGGCCGGGGGGAGAAGCTCGACCTCGCGATGGCGCGGACGGACGAGGTAGTCGTGGCCGGGTAGGAGGGCGGCGGCAAGTTGCCACGCGCGCCGGTACACCGCCTCGTCTTCCGCGGGCGGTCCGGTGCCGGAGATGATCAAGGGGGTGACGGCTTCATCGATGAGGACGCTGTCGGCTTCATCCACGATGGCCGTGTGGAGGCCGCGCTGGACGCAACCCGTCGGCACCTGGGAGGGCAACAACAGTGCATGAAGCCACCGGCGGGCCGGGGTGTGAAGCCGGCCCCAGAGCAGGCGATCCCGCAGAAAATCGGCCACCACCTCCTTGCTGGTGGTGTAGGTCACGTCCCGGGCGTAGGCCTGCCGCCGGTCCGTGGCCGCCATGGTGGAGAGGACGCAACCGACCGTAACCCCGCAGAACTCGAACAAGGGGCGCATCCACGCTGCGTCGCGTTCTGCGAGGTAATCATTGACGGTGATGACATGGCAGGGCCGCCGGGTCCAACCCGCCAGCACAGCGGCAAGCCCGGCGGTGAGGGTTTTGCCCTCCCCGGTTGCCATTTCGGCCAGGAACCCGCGGTGCAACGCCAGGGCACCCATGAGCTGCTCGGGGAAAGGTTGCAAACCGATCGTGCGGGCGGCCGCTTCGCGGATCGCGGCCAGCGCCTGATGGAGCAGGGCGGGTTCCACGCGATTCGGTCGCCGAAATGCATCGCGAAACTCGAGCAATTGGGCCCGCAGGGCTGAGTCCGAACAGTGAGAGAATCGGGGTGCCAAACGGTCCACCAGCTCGGCTTCTGCGCGCAGGCGTCGCGCCGGACCGGCGTGGCGCCGGCACCAGCCCACGATTGCGTCCACCCGCGCGTCCAGGCCGGCCAGCACGCGGGGCGGCGGGACAGGTTCCCAGGCAAACGTTTGGCTGATGGAGACGTTCACCACCCGTACTCGCGTTGCAACAGTTGATGGAGCCGACGTGCCCACTGGTGCAGCAGTGGCTCGGGCGGCAGAGTGTAACGGATCTGCCCGGACCGTCCGTGGAGCAGCGCCACGGAGGAGGGAGCCGCCAGGAAGGCGCGCACCAAAAAGAAGGGTTCAGCGGCGCGCCGACCTTCCGGGTCTTCCAGTGCGACCGGGACCTCGCCGCCACCGCGCCAGCCCAGGGCCGGAGAGGGCAATCGTTGTTGGTCGGCGGGGACAATCCGTTGACGGGTCACGCTCAATGTTTGAGCGGCCTGACCGCGCAAACGGACCTCGGGGCGTTGGAGCGGATCTGCAAAGAGCCGGGCGGCTTCGCGCTGGTTGACCACCGCTTCGAAACAGAACTCCTCCGGGTCGAGCAACATGCCCAGGACCGTGCCCCTGGGCAGCCAGCGGCCGAGCGACTGCTCGACTTCCGGGGCGACCCAGATCCCGGTGTGAGCGGCGCGCACGGTCAACGCGGCACGTTCGGCCCCCAGTCGGGCCAGGCGCTGCTCCAGAGCGGCCCGTCGCGCCGCCAGGGGACGAAGATCCGCGGTCTGAAGATGAAGGGCGCGGCGTTCGAGGGCCCGGGTTTCTTCCAATTGGGCCTCCACCAGACGATATTCGAGATCCAGCTCGGGATTCTCGAACCGGAGCAACGGTTGACCCGCCTGAACGGATTGGCCGGGCGGTGCGAGCACGGCGGTGAGCCAGCCGGCGGTTTCGCTGGTCACCATGGAATAGTGGCTGGCCCGCGCGATCCCGGGGGCGCGAAAATGGTTGGGGAACGGCACGACGCCCAGGAAAAGGCCGACCCCGGCCACGGTGGCGCCGGTCACGGCCCAGGCGCGGGCCCGGCACCGTTCGAGCCGCGGGCTCGCAATCAAGTAATGCAGCGCTTTGACGGCGGGCACAACGACCCATCCGACGAAGCAAACCGTGGCCATGATCACGCCCAACAAGAGGAATCGCTTCCCCACGAACAACAGGATCCCCGCGAAGACCACGAGCCGATAGACGTGCCCGCAAAGGCCGTACAGGGTCAGCCACACCGCTTCCCGACGCGAGCGGGCGGGGCTTTCGGCGTTGCGGCGGCCGAATCCGTAGCGTTCCACCAGCCAGCCCAGTTGCTGATTCGCGCGCGTGTAGAGGTTCGGAATGTCCAGCAGATCCGAAAGCAGATAGTACCCGTCGAACCGCATCAGGGGGTTGGCGTTGAACAGCACGGTGGAGACGGAGGCCACGAACATCATGTTGAAGGCCAGACTGTGCAACGTGCCGGGGGCGGTGTTGGCCCACAGGAAGGTCATGAGGGCTGCGATGAACAGCTCCACCAACATGCCGGCGGCCCCCACCCACAAGCGCTGGGCCCGACTCCGGAAGCGCCAGGCAGAAGTGGCATCCACGTACGGCACCGGAGTGAAGATCATGAACATGATGCCCATGGTGTGGACTTCGCCACCGAAGTGTCGGCACAGGAAGGCGTGGCCGAATTCGTGCGCGGTCTTCAGCAGGGCAAAGCCCAGGTACAACAGCAGCAGGTTGTCCGGGGCCAGGATGCGATCGGTCTGGCGGGCCAACTCCGGGGCGTTGTCCAGGGCCACCTTGATGGCCCAGCCGACGGTCAGGCACCACAGCCCCAGCCCCGCCGGGCCGAAACACCACCGCACCCAGGGAAGAGCCCGCTGCAGGAACCGATCCGGATCCAGCAGGGGGATCCGGGCAAACATGATGCTGAGCAGGCGGGTCTGCCAGACGCGTTGCCGGCGTTGGCGCATGCGTTCGAACAACCGGGCGCTGTCGGGTGGCTGATCGGTTTGGAGCAGATTGGCCTGGTGCAGTTGGGCCAGCAAGCGGACGGCCTCTTCCTGGCTGGGGGCGCGCTCGGGCTGGGCGCGGACGCATTCCTCCCAGGCCTGCTGCACGGTGCGATCGGGTCGCAGGCGCGCCACAAACTGATAGGCCGCCGCGGGGAGGCGGAAGAACTGGTTCGTCAGCGGGTCTTCCAGCACGTGCCAGAGTTCACCGCGGAAGTACTGGCGCCGGACGCGAACATCGGGTCGCAGGGCGAGCCGTTGATCGGCGAGTCGATGCCAGCTTTCGCTCTGGAGGCTGCCGGGCTGCATGGGTTCAGATCCAGAAGAACATGCGCAGGAAGTCCATGGTGCGATGCGTGAGGATCCAGAGGAAGGACCGGCGGCCGACGTGGATCTTGGCCACGCCGGTCATGCCGGGGCGCCACCAATCCGGCACGGGCCCCTCCGGCACGCAGCGGACGAGGAAGACGTTTTGGCCGTCATGGGTTTGGGCCACGGGTTCGATGCGTTCCACGCGAACGGGGAATTTGAGTTTGGGTCGGCTGAGGAAGGCGATTTGTCCCGGGGCTTGGGATTGGACTTCGTGAATGTCGGTCTCGCGGACGCGGCACTCGACGTAAAAGCGGTCGGTGCGCGCGATTTTGAAGAGCGGATCGCCCGGTTTGACCGGCGCGCCCAGGTGTTGCTTCAGGTCCCCTTCCACGACGACGCCATCGAAGGGGCTGGTAAGCGTGGCCAACGCGAGTCGGTGCCGCACCAGGTCGAGTCGGGCCCGGGCCTGTCGCGCTTGTGCCTCCGCGACGCGCATGTCCGCCAACGCCTCACGGGCGCGGGCTTTTTCGGCTTCCCGCAGGGCGCGATCGAGGTCCGCCAGGGCGGCGGCTTCCTCCAGCAGCAAGTCGCGGGTGTCCAGGCGCAGGAGAGGCTCGCCCGCCTGCACCACGTCGCCCACTTCGCGGGGCACCTCGGCGATGTAACCCGCGAAGGGCGCCGTCAGGACGGCCACGTCTTCGGTCCGCAATTGGAACGGCGCCTCGACGCGATAGTCCATGCCGCCAAAGCAGAGCACAGCCAAACCGATCGTCCCGGCCAGGGCAGCAACCTTGGCCCATGTATGTTCGGGTCCCAGCCAGCGTTGCAGGCGCCGCCGGGCCGCCGTGGCCCACCGGGCGCCGAACCAGCGATCGGCTTCGTATCGTTCGGCCAGCCGTCGAACCACCAACTCACTGGTGAGCAGCAGGAGTCGTTGTTCCTCCTCATTGAACGGCCCGGAGGCCCGCTCCAGGGTCAGCACGCCCACCACCCGGCCATCGAGGCGAAGGGGCACCGAACAAAGATGGGCTGTTTTTTGCTCGGCGGCGTATGCGGCGTGATCGCGCGTGATGCGGGGGTCGTTTTCCGGTGCGGGCCAAAGGACCACGTCGTTTTGATCCATGGCCTCTTCCATGGCCTGTTCGAGCCTGCGCACGGCTTCCATTTTTCGCTCGAACCGGTCCGTGTGACTGAGGGCCTGCAAGCGGATGTAGGGCCCCTGGCGCCATCCCAGGGCGACCCGGGTGCACTGGTGTCGGCTGGCCAGATCGTTCACCAGTGTCATCGCCAGCGCCGGGAAGCGCTCGTGGGCGTTGAGCTGGGCCACCAGATCCGTGACGGCAGCCAGGTGCGCCAGTGTCACCTGAGCTTCGGCGGCCTGTCGGCGCAGTTGATAGAGCCGCGGGACGTCGGAGACCAGACGCAAGTGTCGCAACGCCGCAGCCGCCTGGGTCTCGAGCGCAGCCTCCAAGTGATGGACGGTGATGAGTTGTGCGTTTTGATCGGGAAGATCCCATCGGACCGCCAGGGCATACGGGAGAGGTCCGGGCCCGGCACCGTCCAGCGGCGCCAGGGCGGCCTCACGTTGCGAGGCCACGCGTGCCACTTCCGGGGCGGCGCGCAGAAACGCAGGGAGTCCCGGGTGCACGAGGGGCTCTGGAGGCCAGGTGCAGACGCGCTGGACGGGGTCCGACGCGGTCTTGCGGAAGAGAATGCCGCATCGTGCGCCGGCCAGGAGCGTGGTGGTTTCGAGAAACAGGGTCCAGAACTCTTCGGCCGGGCCGGTGAACTCGCGCAGCCGGCCCAGTCGTTCCAGGCCGGCTTGAAATCGCTCGGCGGGGTTGGCCGCCACGGGATTGGAGGTTGCAGTGCTCATGGGACCGTCCCTCGCCTCAACGTTGTGCGGTGGCAGCCGGGAGCAAGTGTCCGGCAACGCCGGGGGCGATGCGCGCCTGCGTGTTGTCAAACAGCACTTTCACCTTGCGCAAACCGCTGGCCGGATCCACCACGGGCGAGAGAAACGTCACGGTGCCGGTGACCTGAATCGGCGCCGGCACGGTCTCCAGGCTCAGCGTGACGGTCTGGCCGGGTTGGATCCTGGCAGACCATGCGGGGTCCACGTTCGCAACGAACCAGGCCTGGCGTGTGTCCACCAGCCGGACCAGGGCCTGATGGGGTTGCACGGCCTCTCCCAACTCCGGCAGGATCTCGGCGACGGTGCCGACGCAAGGGGCCAACAGGCGGCGCCGGTTCAGTTGTTCCTCGGCCATCAGGAACTCGGCGCGGGCGACCTCGTAGTCGGCACGGGCCTTGTCGAGCTCTTCCTTTTTGACCGAGATGCTGTTTTGTTCGAAGAGCCGACGGAGGGCCTCATATTCGCTCTGGCGATGTTCGAGGATCAAGCGGCGTCGTTGACATTCCAGCGCCTCCAATCGGCTGTCGAGTTCGAGCAACACCTGCCCGGCCTCGACGAAGTCGCCCTCGCGAAACGGACGACGACTTACGATGCCGGCGACGGGCAGGCTCAGCGTGCCATCGTAAACGGCCTCGGTGATGCCGGGAGCCGGCTGCAGCGACTGGGGATGGGCCGGGCCGGTCACCGCCAGGCCAACCAGTAACGGCCACCCACGTAACCAAGAGACGCAGCGGAGGTTCATGGTGCTTCGGGTCCGGGGAAAAGCTCACGAGAAAGTGCTTCGCGCGCGCGGCGTTGTTCCGGGGTTTCCCGGCCGGCAGGAGCCGGCGCGCCGGAGGCGGAGTCCGGAATGGGGGCGTAGGCAGGGCCGGGTTCGCGGAGCCAGTGTCGGACCTCCGCCGCCAGGGTTTCGCGGTCCCGCTCGAGTTCGCGCTGGCGCAGGAGTTGCCCGCTGACCAGTTGAACTTCCAGCCAGGCGCGCTGCAACTGGATCTGCGCCTCCACCAACCGATTGCGGGAATCAAAGAGGTCGGCCTCGATTTCAAGCACCTTGCGGCTGTCCAGTTTCCCCGCTTCCAGTCGTGCCAGGGCGGAATCGAGCAGGGTGCGATTGAACTGAACCAGCTTTTCGTAACCCTCGATGCTGCTCTGGGCGGTGCGTAGTTTTTGGAGGGCGGTGTGCAGGGAGTTGCCGATTTGCCGCTCGATCTCCTGCAGGGCCAGTTCGGCGGCCTGGTACTGGAGCCGAGCCGCGGCCAGGTTGTGACGCGCCTTCCAACCCCCGGCGACGGGCAACCGCAATTCCACGCCCACCGACCAACTGGGAAAGTTGGCGGTCTCGATGGCGGCCCAGGAATCCCCCGGGCTCTCTCCCAGGCCGTTGAAACCGTAGCTGCCCACCAGGTTCAGTTCCGGCAATCGTTGATTGCGATTGTACCCGATGCGGTTGGCCTCCTGCAGGACCTTGAATCGCTGGATTTGGTAGTCCGGATTCCATTGCCAGGCCGCCTGCCAGAGCTCCAGCGGGTTCGGCTCCGGTACCCGCTGGGGGGGTGCATCCACCGCACACACGCGGCCGGGCGCCTCGGCCACCGAAAGGGAGCAAAGGGAGAGCACTCGGGCCGCTTCCTCGTCGCGCTTCTGCAGGGCTTCCATCAGGCGGGCACGGCGCAGGGCCACGCCCGCCTCCGCTTCCAGCACATCCAACTGGGAACCGCGTCCGGCCTCCCAGCGCTGGCGATTGTCGTGGAGGATTTTCTCCGCCGTGGCCAGGGATTCCTCGAAAAACCGAACCTGTTCCTGGGCCAGGTAAAGATTCCAGTACGCGGCCTCGGCGGTGGCCAGCGTGACCATCAACTGGCGACGGTATTCGTGGAAGGCGATGTCCGACTCCAGCGCGGCAATCCGCAGGGCGGCCAGGGTGGCGGCCGGACCGGCGTTTTTGAGGAGCGGCTGGGTGACATTGACCCCCACGAAGGTCAGGAACTCTCCGTTGGTCAGGCCCCGGGACAGGAACAGCGGCTGACTTTGAAGATTGTTTTTCAAATCCCGCAGGGTGTAGCCGAGGCGCACCCGGGCGCCACTGGGCAGAAGGCCCTCCAGCCCGCCCTGATAAATGTTGTTCCGCTCGCTGAAGAAGCCGCTGAGGGTGCTGCGCTGCTGCTCGGCGGTGTTCTGGCGTTCGTTGATCTGACGCTGCACCGAGGCGAACAGCTCCGGTTCGAACGCGCCGTATTCGGCGCGGGCGCGGCGCCACGCAGCGCGCGCCTCCAGCCAGCGCGCCTGCAGGGTTTCGTTGGCTTCCACCACCCGCTGCAGGTAGTTGCTGAGCGTCAGTTCCCAAACCTGGCCGGCCCGCTGGGTTGCCCCTGCGGACGCCAACTCCTCAGGAGCGGCCAGTCCGAACGGGATCCAACCGGCCATCCCCAAAAGGAGCCAGGCACAGCGGGCAATGTAACGTCGGGCTGTTCCCTTCACGGGAGCGCAAGTTGGCACAGCCCCGCACGGGTGACAATTCCGGCCAACTACGGACCCTCTCCGGTGCGTTCCGGAGAGTCCACCTGTCGCCGCCGGCACGGTCGCGCGGCCGGGTCAGCGCACCGGCACCCAACCCTTCCCCGGGCGGTATTCACGGCTGCCCTCCGGTTGCGGACATCGGCAGCCCGTCACCGCGCCCCACAAAACCAGCAGCAGCAGCCATCCCAGGATTCGGCTCCGCATGCCGCCAATCTAAACCGGATTGTCACCGGCGCAAGATTGGGCGACATTCTCGGCAGAGAAACACAACGTGCCATGGCGGCTCCGAAATCGCTGAAAGGACACCTGCTGCTGGACAGCGGGCAGTTGAGCGGATCGTTTTTCGCCCGCACCGTGATCCTCATTTGCCAACACGACGAGGACGGTGCGTTCGGTCTGGTCTTGAATCGCCCCACCGGAACGCGCGTGGGCGACGCGCTGGTGGCGGACCTGCCCGAGTTCCTCAAGGAGCAGCCGCTCTATCTGGGCGGTCCGGTGCAACCCACCGCCATGAGTTTTCTGCACAGCGACCTGTATTTGCCCGATGCCAACGTGATGCCCAACCTCAGCCTGGGTCATTCCCTGGATGAGCTCATGGAGCTGGGCGAATCCTTTTCTGCCACCAAGAGGATCAAACTCTTTGCCGGGTACTCCGGATGGGCGCCCGGGCAATTGGAGGACGAGCTTCGTCGGAAGGCCTGGTTGACTCATCCGGCTTCGTTGGACCTGGTGTTCGCGGAGGATACCAGCACGCTGTGGGCCCGGATCCTGCGGCAGAAAGGCTGGCGTTACCAGTTACTGGCGCAGATTCCGGACGACCCCACCCTGAACTGAACACGGGCCGGCTGCACGGGCGCGCGGGGCCCGTGTGCCCCGGAGCCCGTTCAGGGAAGAGAGAGCAAAACGGACGACCGCGGGGGGGGGCGGCGCCGAAATCCGCTGCCGCGGTTGGCTCCCCGGCAGCGTCGTAAGAGAGGGGCCCCTCAGGCCAGGGCACGGACCTTGGCAGCGATCGCCTCGGCGTTGATCCCGTAGCGGGCCAGGAGTTCCTCGGGCTTGCCGGATCGGGGCAGTTCGCGGACGGCCAGTTTGTGCACCTGGACACCCTGCGCGCTGAGTTCACCCGCCACGGCGTCGCCCAACCCGCCCTCTGCGTAGTGATCCTCCACTGTGACCACGCGATTTCCGGTTTTGCGGGCCGCGGCCAGGATGACCTCGGAGGCCAGGGGCTTGATGCTGTAGGCGTCGATGACAGTAATGCCAATGCCCTGCGCCGCCAGAAGGTCGGCCGCCTTGAGGGCTTCGTGCAAGGTCACGCCGGCAGCCACCACCGTCACCCGGTCCCCGTCCTTTTGGCGCAACACCTTCGCCCCGCCGACGGGGAATTCCTCCTCGTTGTTGTAAATCACCGGTGTTTTGGGCCGGGAGGTGCGCAGGTAACAAAGTCCGCGCCGCAGGGCCATTTGCTCGACCAGTTTTTCCGCGCTGACCGCATCGGAGGGGTACAACACGGTCGAACCGGCCACCGCCCGCATCATGGCCAGGTCTTCCAATCCCATCTGGGAGGGTCCGTCCTCGCCGATGCTGACTCCCACATGCGATCCGACCAGCTTGATGTTGGCCTGGGAAATGCCGGCGACCCGGATGTGGTCGTAAGCGCGCGTGAAAAAGCAGGCGAACGTCGAGGCAAACGGCACAAACCCGCGCGTGCTGAATCCGACGGCCACCGCCACCAGGTTCTGCTCGGCGATGTAGCACTCGTAATAGCGGTCGGGAAACTTCCTGGCGAAGCGTTCGGCAAACGTGGAGTTCTTGGTGTCGCCGTCCATGGCCACGATCCGCAGGTCCACCTCGCCCATTCGGGCCAGCGCGTTGCCGTAGGCTTCGCGGGTGGCCACCATCTGTCCCCGCTCATACTGGACCGGCGGGTAGGCGGAGGGGGCCGGTCGCTCGGGCGGTGAAAGGGGCGAGGGCGGCGGGATGGCAACACCGGCGGCCGGGCGCGCCGATGGCACCAATTCTGCGATGGCCCGGGCGGCCTCGTCCTTGTTCAGCGGCTTGCCGTGCCACCCGTCCCGGTCCTGCAGGAACGACACTCCGGCGCCCTTGTAGGTGCGCGCCAGGATGCAAAGCGGTTGATCTCCGAGCCCCACACCGCCCAGGACCTCCATGATCTCCTCCAGATCATGACCGTCGACGTCCTCCACCCGCCAGCCAAAGGCTTCGAAGCGGCGGCGGTAGGTGACCAGGTCGTGTCCAAAGGCCGTGGCTTCGCTTTGCCCCAACCGGTTCACGTCCACGATCCCGATGAGGTTGTTGAGCTTGCGGATGCCGGCCAGGGAGGCCGCCTCCCAAACCGCGCCTTCGGCGATTTCGCCGTCCCCCATCAGCACGTAGGTGCGGTAATCCAGGCCGTTCTGGCGCGCCGCCAGCGCCATGCCCACGCCGATGCCCAGGCCCTGTCCCAACGAGCCGGTGGCCACGTCCACGAACGGCAGCCGTGGCGTGGGATGCCCCTCCAGGTCCGAGGTGATCTGCCGCAACTGGCCCAACTGCTCCACCGGGAACAGGCCGGCCTCGGCCCAGGCGGCATACAACAGCGGGGCCGCGTGGCCCTTGGACAGGATGAAACGGTCGTTGTTGGGATGCCGCGGGTTCTTCGGGTCATACCGCATGTGACCGAAGAACAGCGCTGCCACCAGCTCCGCTGCCGACAGGCAGGAAGTCGGGTGCCCGCTGCCCGCGGCCGTCGTGGCGGTGATGCAGTGAATCCGCAACTGATTTGCGATTCCCCTCAGCAGTTCCAGGTCCGTCTCAATCATGCGGCCGCCGAACATAAGCCACCGCACCGCAGAGGGAAAGAATGAAATTGCGTTGCCAGCCGTGTGCGAGGGGCTTGCCAAAACCGGCCGGGACCGGCATTGTCGGAGCAATTATGAAAACCAAGGTCGTAGTGGTGGTGCTGGCTCTGGTGGCCGTGGCACTGGCGATCAGCCTGTGGGTCACCCGGCAAAAGGCCCGGGAAGAGCAGCAAAAGGCCACGGAGGCGATTTTGTATCACTCGAACCGCTGGGTAACGGCCGAGGGCAGTTTGGAGAGCGAACGTCGGCGCAGCGGGGAGTTGGAACGGCAATTGGCGGATCAGCGCCAGGCGCTGACGCAGTTGACCAACGAATTCACCCTGTTGTCCACACGACTCCAGCAAACCGAGGGCGCGTTATCCGAGACCCGCAACCAGCTGGAGTCGACGCGACAGACCCTGGCGCAGCGCGAAGCCCGCATTGCGGAGCTGGAGTCGCAGCGCAACGAGCTGGATCAGCGCGCCCAGGAACTGACCCTCGCGCTGACCAATCTCACCCAGCAGATCGAGGAGGTGCGGCGCCGGCTGGCCGCCGCCGAGGGCGACAAGGCTTTCCTGGAGCAGGAACTCAAACGGTTGCTGGCGGAAAAGGCGGAACTGGAGCGCCAGTTCAACGATCTGGAAACGCTGCGCGCCCAGGTCGCCAAACTCAAAGAGGAACTCAACCTGGCCCGCCGGCTGGAATGGATCCGACGCGGTTTGTTGGGCGGACCCGAGGTGCGCGGAGCCACTCTGCTCATGCGGGGACCCGCACCGCGGAAGCCGGCGGCCACGGAAAAGTATGATTTGAACGTCGAGGTGAGCGCCGACGGCACGGTGCGGGTGATCCCGCCGGCAACCAACGCGCCGGCCACCAACCCGCCGGCGCAATAAGCCGGGCTGTCCCCCGGAGCCTCCATCCCCGCGCCGGCCCACGGTGCCAGCGACAGGGAGGATTGTCCATGCCGACCTACGAATACATTTGCGAGAAGTGCGGACACCGGTTCGAGACGTTCCAGTCGATCACGGAACCGCCCTTGACCACGTGTCCCAAGGAACTTTGTGGTCGAAAGCGTTGGGGCAAGGGCCGCGTCAAACGCGCCATCAGCGGCGGTGCCGGTCTGCTGTTCAAGGGCAGCGGGTTTTACATCACGGATTATCGCAGCGAAAGTTACAAACAGGCGGCCAAGCGGGAAGCCGCCGCCGCCTCGGGTGGCGATGGTCAGAGCGGCAAATCCGCCGCCAAGAGCGGCGAGAGCAAGCCGTCCGGCGCCTCCTCGGGCAACGGAAAATCCTAGGCCCGGTTCGGCTCGGGACCTGGCGGGATCCCGCCGTTCCTGCCGGTCCCTTCTCCAGGGCTGCTGGACCGCCGGCCTGCTGCTGTTGTGGAGTGCATGGCCGGCCCCCCCGCAGACCCCTTCCAGCTCCGGCGGCCACCCCGTCCTGGTCAGCCAGTCCGGCCAGTTTGTGGTCAGTCGCCCGTGGACCCGGCCCTTGCCGCCCGACCTGGCGGCGTTCGCGACAAACCCCACGCATCTGCGCCTCGAGCCGGCGCTGTTGGTGGTCAGCTGCGAACGGACCCGCCAGCGCCTGAGCCACGAACTGGGCGGATTGCCACCGTATCGGGACCGCATTCACCTGACCCTGGTCCCGGCCCGGGGCCCCGCCGAGACCCTCACGCTGCTGGCGGATCGCTTTCCGGGCGGTTGGAAATACCGCCTGGCCGTGCCGGAAGTGGTGGGCCGGCGGCGGCTATTGGAAACTTTGGTGCACGTCATCCTGCTGGAGGTCGCCAACCAATCGGCCGGCGACATCTCCACCGACCTTCCGGCCTGGCTGATCGCCGGCCTGGCCGGCCGATTGCAGACCTTGGCCGAAGAAGAACTGTTGTTCCCTCCGCCGTCCGATCCGGGCGCACCCGTGGCCATCCGCCGCACCCTCGTCGAGCGAAAGCGCTACGATCCGCTGGTCCGCGTCCGGCCAATCCTTCAAGAGCAGGGGCCCCTGAGCTGGCAGGAGTTGTGCTGGCCCGGAGTGCAAGGGGCTGACGGCCCTGAAACCGACCGTTATCGTGCGAGTGCGGAGCTGTTGTTACACGAGCTTCTGCGACTCCCCAAAGGCCCCCAACACCTGGCCGGCTTCGTTACCCATCGGGCGCGATTCCTCAACTGGCAGGCGGCGTTCTTGGACGTTTTCCAGGACCACTTCCCCCGGCTCCTGGACGTGGAAAAATGGTGGGCCCTGCAGCTGGCCCTTTATGAACGTGGCGATCCCCAAAGCCCGGCTCCACTCCCGAACTCCTGGGCCGCCCTGCAGGAAACAGTGCGTGTCCCGGCCGAAGTCCGCACGTCGTCGGCCGAGTTGCCTCAATTCACCACAAACCTGACGTTGCAAACGGTCATTCGAGAGTGGGACTGGTCCGCCCAGCGACAAGCACTGACTGCTTGCCTGGTCCGGCTGGAATCCCTCCGGGCCAGCGTGCCCTGGGAGGCGCAAGTCGTGGCTGCGGCCTATGTCCAAACCTTGCGGGCCTATCTGGAGCAGCGCCCGAGGGCTGAGGTCTCCACGCCTGCGGCCGGCCTGACTCGACCCTCGTTGATCCGACTCCTCCGGGACACCTTGCAACAACTGGACGCCCTGGACGCCGAAGTCGCCGCCCGCTTGCAACCCCCCTCGAGCGCCGCGGGTCGGGCCGGGTCTTCGGCAGGTCCTGCCGCGGCAGCCAAGGCCCGCCCCGCCCCGTAGGCCCGGACCGCGGCGGACGCGGCTCAACTTCCACGAACCGGGTTCTCTCCGCGCATGTCCGCAGGCAGGCGATTCACCACCGCAACCATCTAGGAGCTTGTCCGCCCGCCTCCGAGAGTTGGTTTTTCAGCCGTCGGCGCGTTTTCGCTGCAAGTGGGTCGCTCGACAAAAACCCCTTGCGCCAGGCTGTGGACCAGCACGTACGAAATCCCCACAACCGCCGCAAAGCCCAACGGGAACCCCGGCGCTTCCGGGTTTCGACCCATCTGAAGGATCCACTGGGACAGCCCCTGCCAAAAACCGGGCGGATGCAACAGCACGTCCCAACTGTGCAGCCGCAACACCCGGCCCAGGTAAACCCCCACACCCGCTGCCAACCACGCCAAACTGCAGAAGCCCCAGCCCGCCACCGACCCCCACCACGATGCGACCCGAGCATGCATCACGCGCAACGAGGCCAGCCCCGCCATCCATCCCGCCACTGCACAGCCCAGAATCAAAGAAAAGTCCACCCAGTACTGCCCCGCCGGCGCCCGATGGGCGTGAATGAGGTCGGTAAAGAGGTACGGTGCATTCGGAAAAAACAGCAGCCACAGGACCCCGGTGGCGCCCGTGCAGGCCCAGCGCACCGCAGAGGAACGGATTCGCCCGGCCAGTTCCATCGCCCGCGCAAATCCCAAAGGCACCCAGGCGAGGAACAGGTTCCACCACAGCAGCCGATAATGCGTCTGGCCCGTCTGAAGGATCCGCAGCCCCACCCACAGACAACAGGCCGCGCTGCACAAGAACAGGGTTCGGTCCGCGCCGAACCCGCGCAGCCGAGGCCCTTGCAGACGGGAGACTCTCGAGGCTCTCACGGGCGCGTTCACTCAGCGGAATTGGACCTGCGGAACCTCGCCGCCGTTCAACACGCCCCCGCTTTCCTCCGGCTCGCGTGGATGACCCGGGAGCCGGCACCCTGCAGGGCTTCGGACGGCGCTCGATCCGGATATCGGCGTGCCTTCGCCTCCCGCTTGAAATCGCCCCGGCCCCTGAGCCGTGCGACCAACTGGTTCGGTCCTGCCCTTTGTGCTAGAGTGCGTGGCGTGAAAGCGCGCACATCCAGCCACAGGTCCACCGGAGGTCTGATGCACATCACCAAGCAACTGGCCATTTTTCTGGAGAATCGACCCGGCACGTTGGCCCGCGTCTGCGACGCCCTGGCCGAGGCCGGCATCAACATCTATGCCATTTCCACCAGCGACACCGTGGACCACACCGTGATTCGGATGGTTGTCAGTGATTATCGCAAGGCCCTCCACGTGTTCGAGGAACGCGGCACCCTGGTGGTGGAAGATGATGTCCTGCTCGTAGAAGGACCCAACCAACCCGGTAGCCTGGCGCGCATCGCCCACGCTCTGGCGGATGCCGGCGTGAACATCGAGTATGCGTATTGCGCCACTGCCCCCAACCAGAAAAAAGGACTTCTGGTTCTGCGCGTCAACGATGCCCAAAAGGCGCTGAAAGCGCTCAATCTCCTGTCCGCCTCTCGCCCCCGCCGCAAGGGAACCGCCGCGGCCTGAGGAACAACGCCCTGCCCACGGCATGCCGTTCCTCTACGAGATTCCCACCCGCTGCTGGCTGCGGGAGATGCAGACCGTGCCGCAGCGCCCTGCCACGCTGGCCGACGTACCCGAGGCCCATCTGCGTCAATGGCGCGAACGTGGCGTGACACACGTGTGGCTGATGGGGCTCTGGCCCACCGGACCCCGGGCACGTCAGATTGCGCTGGAGCATCCCGACCTGCGGTTGGTTTACGACAATGTCCTGCCCGGCTGGCGGCCGGAGGACGTGGGCGGTTCGCCCTACGCCCCTGCGGGCTATCAAGTGCCCGAAGCATTCGGCGGGGATGCCGCTCTCCTCGCATTTCGGAAGCGTCTGAACTCGCTGGGCATCCGGCTCATCCTGGATTTCATCCCCAACCACGTGGGCGTGGACCATCCGTGGGTACAGGAGCACCCGGAATACTTTGTCCGCAGCTCCCTCGAACGCCCCGGCTCTTTCCCATGGCCGATGGCTCCCCCGGGCGCGGCAGCGCCCCCCGCCCCGCGCGTCTGGTTGGCTCACGGCCGCGATCCCTACTTTCCGCCATGGACGGACACCGCCCAACTCGATTTGCGCAACCCGGCGACCCGGCGGGCCCTGATCGAGGCCCTGTTGCACGTGGCCGAACGTTGTGACGGGGTCCGATGCGACATGGCGATGCTGGTGCTGTCCGATGTTTTCGCGCGGACGTGGGCCGATTGGCCGTACCCCGAACCGGCCGCCCCTGGAGAATTCTGGCCGGAGGCCATCGAAACCGTCCGCCGCAAGCATCCGGATTTTCAGTTTCTGGCCGAAGTGTACTGGGGGTTGGAAGCCCGGCTCCAATCGTTGGGCTTCGACTACACCTACGACAAGGTGCTGTATGACCTTTTGGTGCACGGGCCCGGCCCGCGCGTGCAACAACACCTGCTCACGTTGCCGCCCAACCTGCTGGCCGGCGGCATTCATTTCCTGGAGAACCACGACGAGCCCCGTGCGGCCGCGGTGTTTCCCCCGGACCGCCACCGCGCAGCGCTCTGGATTGCCTGGTCCCTTCCCGGTCTGCGGTTCCTGTACCAGGGGCAGGAGACCGGTGCTCGTGTCCGTCTTCCGGTCCAGCTGCAACGCCGCCCGCCGGAGCCTCCCGATCCCACCGTGCAGCGCATCTACGCGGAGGCCCTGCAGATCATCCAGGAAGCTCGAGTTGGCCATGGACACCCATCCGTCCTCACCCCCCGCGCTGCCTGGCCCGACAACCCCAGTGGTTTGAACTTCGTCCTGATCACCTGGGTGCAGGCCCCCGATCGCTTCACTCTCGTGGCGGTCAACTACGCGCCGCATCCGGGCCAGTGCTATGCTCCCTGGCCGCCTCAGGCCGGCCATGCCACGGAGTGGCAGGTGCGGGAACACTGCGCCGGTTGGACCGACCGCCGCCAGGGATCCGAACTTGCCCAACGCGGGATTTATCTGGACCTGCCCGCCTGGGGCGTACAGGTGCTGACCTTCGAGAGCATCTGATTCGGTCGGCTCCGCTCGGGCAGCCGCTGGGCAGAGCCCGGTCCCTTCAACCCACGACGGTCGGTGTGCTCGCCTGCGGCGCGCCCCGGGGTTCCCCCGGCCCCGTAGCTGCGTCCAGCGCACGCTCCAGGCGCGACCACAACTCTTGCGGATCCTCCAATCCGACCGAGAGGCGAATGAGATACCGGGACACCCCGCAGGCCTCCGCCCAGTCGAGTTCCAAGTAATGGGCCAACAAGGTAAACGGACAAGCCAACGTGAACACGGTGCCCAGGCTCGGCCCTTTGCAGACCTCCAGCCGGTCGTAGATTAGCGGCGCCGTCTCCGCCGCGCGCCGCGGCAGGAACGTGACCAACGCGCCCCATCCGCCTCCCGGCCGCCGCACGGCCTCATACGCCTCTGCGCATTCCCATTTCGGATACCAAACCCGCTCCACCGCGGGGTGCTGCCGCAACCGTTCCGCGATCCACAACCCGTGCGCGTTGTGCCGGGCCATGCGCCGGGGAAAATCCCGACCCGAGGCCACCAACACGGCCGCGTCTTCGCCCCAGACCGTCTCCGGGTTTTGGGCCCGCAGGGCTTCTCGAAGCCGGTGGTGCCAGGGCGAATGCGGCGACACGATCACGGCCCCGCCCATGACATCGCAGGTGCCGGCGATGAATTTGGTCAGGCTCGTGGCAATCAGATCCGCATGCGGGAGCAAATCGACATTGAAGGGCGTGGCCACGACATCATCGGCGACCAACGGCACTCCATGTTCCCGAAGCAAGGGGACGATCCGGCGAACATCCGCGGAGCCCAGCAGCGGGTTACCCGGCAGTTCACAAAAACAGCCAGCGATTCGCTGCCGGGCCAACAACGTTTCCAGCTGTTCGGACGCAGTACGCAGGTCATGCAGGAGCACCGCCCCGGCCCCGAACTTTTCCTGCAGCTTCAGCGTGTCCACGTACGGAAAGCCGATCTGGACCGTGGGCAGGCCCGGGTGCAGAAGTTGCACCACCTGCAAGGCAGCCCATTGAGCCGCCATCCCCGTGGGCGTCAGAAACACATCGTCCACCTCGCACCCGTACCACGTGGCCAGCATGCAGCGCAGACTTTGGCGAATCTCCCCGGACTCCGGAGGCTCGCCACGTTCGGCCAACACCGCTTCCGCCTGCCGGGTCGAAACAATGCGTCCGGTGTGCTGCCAAAACGCCTTTAGCGCCGGAAATCCCTCCTCATGGGTCACCACGCCCGTCACCGACCCCCACGCCCGAAGCTCCGTGGGTGCGCCCGTTTGCCGCCGCACAAAAGCCGCAGCCGCCTCCGCCGCGGCACGGGAGGGAAACGGCAAACCAACTCCCCCGTCTCCGGCCAACCGTTCCGCCAGGGCCAGGATCGGCCGCTGAAACACAAAGCGCGGATAACCGGCTTGCAGCCGTTCCATCACCTCGGGTCGCTTCTCCTCGTAACCCACCACGTCCTCCCACCGCGGCAACGCCACGGAAACGGCGTGGGGCAGAGGCGGAAGCGGACGCCCCAGGCATTCCGGCTCCCACAGGGGGTGCCGCAGTAAATCGTAAGCGCTCATACCCACCACAAGCGTTCGTTGAAGCCCACCTTAGCCCGATCCTGGTCACTCTGCCAATTGCCGGGTTGGGCCGAAACCTGGGGGCCGCCGATCGCCCCGGCCTTCCTTTACACCTCTTGTGGGCAGAAGCCCTGGCCGTTCACACCGCAGGACACAGCCTGCGACCAGGACCAGGGTTCCCCGCCCCGGCACCCGACCCCACCAGATGCCGGGCAGGAAACTCGAATCCGGCCGGCCCGTCTTCAAGCGACCAGCCGGCCATGCCCAATCCCCGAAGACGGAAGCCTCAGCGGCACGTGCGGCCGTTGCGCGCCAACCACTCCGGAGCCGTTCATGCCGGTGTCCGCCCGAAATCGATCGTCCAGCGGCCCGATCGCCCGGTTCACCGGTGGACCCCGCAGATCCGTTGGCGCCAGCGTCTGTTTGGTCCGGAGGCATGCCACACAAACCATGAATCGCCCGTGGAGAGCCGGGATTGACCGGCGCGGTGCCGGGGTCGGGCGGGCGGTGCCTTCTCCGTCCGGTGCCGCGGACCCGCCGATGGAAGTGCTGGCGCGATCTGGGAAACGCCGGACCGCGCCGGCGCTGCCCCGCCCGCTTGTGTCGGCCGCAGAGGCGTGAATCGCCTGCGCGCCGGTCCGGCTCAGTGTCGGCACAGTCCGGTGCTGCGCGGGCGCACCGGCTATCGGGCCGAGCGGGTTCCCTGCGGTTTCAAGGGCACGAACTCGTGCTCCGTGCGGTCCGGGCGCACCCATACGGGCGTGGTGAGCTTCAGCGGGACATTCAGCGGACCGTCATAGGTCAGTTCCACCAGCGAAGCCGTCCAACCCGCGGGAGGATCGGAGAGTCTGACCACGCACTGCCCCTGTTCGATCGGCAGCGGCCTGGCCACCCAGTTGGTCCCGAACGTTTCCACGCGGAAGTCGCGCGCCTTCGGGTTGGTGGCCTGCCAGAGCGTAACGCCACGGGGGCGGTCGGCGACCTCAACCCGCAAAGTGCCGTCCGGGTCATACTGCCACTGGAAGCGCGGCCGCGGCCGGTTTTCCAGAATCGAGGCATAAAACGCTTTGAGCGTGTCGAACGCGTCCGTACCACGGAGCGAATGATCGGCATTGGGCACATAGCGCAGATGTTTCTCCCCGGGCAACTCGTCGAAATAAAACTGCCAGGAATCGGGCAGAAAAAACTGATCGCCCGTGGCGTGAATGAGCAACTTGGGCATGGTGAGGCGGTCCCGATAGTGGAACGGGTCCTCGATGCGGGCGAGCGCCGTCAGTTCCGCCGAACCCATCCAGTTCATGATGCCGTGGGCGACGTAATCGCCGACGGCGGGGGCCCAAAATCCATAGGCCGCGTAGTGGTGACGCATCGAGGCTTCCAGATTCAGCACGTCGATGACGATGGGCACGATCGCCACCACCCGGTCATCCACGGCCGCCGTGGTCCACGTGGTCCAACCGCGTTTGGACCCGCCCGCCACCACAAAGCGTTGGACGCTGTGTCCGCCTCCCTCCGCCGAGCCACAGAAAGCCGTCACCGTATCCATCGCTCGAACGGCCGCCTTGGTCATGGGCAGGCGAGCCGGCCACTGTTCATCCCCGGTGCGCAAAAACCGGTCCCACGTGTAAGCGATCAGATCGTCCTCGACCCGCTCCTGCCCATCTCCGTGAAACATCAAGGGCTGGTTGGGCACGTTGCGCAGTTCGGCCACGACGGAGTGGGTTTCGACCGCCAGCCGGATCAGGTTCGCGTCCATGCTCGAGGGCGGCTCGGCGCGGTTGTTGCCCCCGCCGATGAAAAGCAGGGCGGTGCGATGCCGGACCTCTGCGGGAACCGCCACCAGTAGCCAGTGCTCCCACACGGTCCGGTTTACTTCGTTTGTGTTGCGCCATGTCTGCGATCGCATGCGCAACACGTGCACCTGACCCGCCGGTGCCGTCAGAGTGCCCACCCGTTCAAATCCGTAGGCCGGATCCGGCCCGGCCACGTAACGGTCCAGCGCCGTCTGCCGGGCCGGGTCCGTCACCCGCGGCGCGGCGATGCACCATGTGGCCAGCAGCAGGCCCGGCATCAGCCGGGGCCACCGGACCCTCCCAACAGCTCGGGCGGGCAACCGGGTCGGCCCACGGTCTCCAACTGCCTGCCCGGCCACAAAAGGGGCATCGTGGGAACGAGCGCTGTTTCTCCACAAGGGTGATTGGGGACCGGGATCCAAGGAGGCAGTTTCAGAAGGGTCGCGGAGTTGGTCGTTCACGCCCCCGGAGCATACGGCGTTTCAGCGCCTCGACAACTTCGATTTTGCGGCCAATTCGCCCTCGTGAGCGCAACCTGGCACACCGGCGAGGGCTTTCCACGCGAGCACAGACGGCGATCGGACAGCCCATCCTGGAAGGCGGACCGGCAACCATCCCTGAGTCCGTGGCGGGTTGCACCCGGACGCCCCTCCGGCTCCGGGCCGGGTACGCTGCCGCGGGTTCAGTTTGCGACAGGTCCGCGCGCCTGCACGGGACCGCCCCGGCGGCAAGCAGGGCTCCGCACCGGCCATGCACCCTTTTGACGAGCAGAGCCGTCGCGCCGACGGAATCACACAAAGGCGGCGCCTCCAGGTGCGCGATGAAACTTCGACCTGCAACGCCAATTTCCGGTGAAGATTCCAGGCAGCTGGAGATCCGCAAGGGCCGGGCGAATTTCCCCGAAAAAACCGGCGCGGCGGGGCGCTGTTGTCGCCCATCGGCTGGCCGGCCCGACACGACTGCGGGCTGCCCGGGCAGAGTCCAGCGTTGCTGGCCGACTTCGAAGCCGCCCGCCCCGGGAGCTCCGCGCTTCTCGCAACGTCTGGGCCCGGCTGCGATCCTTCCCGAACTTCGCTGCAACCTGGCCCCACCTCGCCCGGGTCCGACCCGCGGTTCGACCGGGCGCCTGTTCAAGTCCCGGATTCAAGACTCCCGGGGAAATGCCGTTTCCCCCGCCCTTCCCGTGCCGAGGACCCCGGAATTCCGCCGGGCTTTGGCGGCATCCAGGTCCGAAATGCAGCGTGTCGCGCATCGGCGGGCCGGGAAGCTTGACGGTCGGGCTTCGTTGGCTAGACTGCGAAGCTCTGCCGGTTGGGCCGATTTCCCCGCGCGGAAGCGTCAACCCGGGCCGGCAGCCAGCAGAAAGGATTTACCGTGAACGTTTCGGTCGAGAGCATCGCGCCCTGCCGCAAGTTGGTGCGCGTGGAGGTGGAAACCGAGAAGGTTGAACAAACCTTCGAAGAGGTGATTCACGAGTACCGCAAGCGGGCGGTGTTGCCCGGGTTCCGCCCCGGCAAGGCCCCCCGGGACATTGTGGAGCGACGGTTCCAGCAGGACATTCGGGAGGATGTCCGCGAGAGGCTGCTTCGCGACTGTCTTCATCACCTCCTGAAGGAAAGCGACCTGCGGGTGCTGCGCACGGAGAATGTGGAGGTGCTGCAGTTCGACCGCGGCCAGGCCCTGCAGGCGTTGTTCACGTTGGAAACGGAACCGGAATTCGAGCTTCCCGAGTACAAGGGCCTGCCCGTCAAACGGGAAATCCGCACGGTGACCGACGAGGACGTGGAGCGGGCGCTGGAGATGCTCCGACAGCACCGGGTGAATTACGTCACCGTGGACCGGCCCGCCGCGGCCGGGGACGTGGTGGTGGTCAACTACACGGCCACCATCGAGGGCCGTCCGGTGTTGGAGGTGGCGCCCGAAGCCAAAAGCCTTGCCGAAAGCAAGGGCTTTTGGGTGCGGGTGGACGGCCGTTCCTTCCTGCCCGGCTTCGGCGAACAGTTGGCCGGGGCGAAGGCCGGCGAGCGTCGCACGGTGAACCTGCTCATCCCGCCGGATTATCCCGACCCCAAGCTGGCCGGCCGCCCCGCCTCGTTCGATGTGGAGGTCCTCGAGGTGAAGGAACCGGTGCTGCCGGCGCTGAACGAGGAGTTCGCCCGCAGTTACGGAGCCGAAAACCTGGAAGCCCTGCGCGCCGGCGTGCGCCGCGACCTGGAAAACGAGCTGAAGCACAAGCTGGACCGTCAGGTGCGCGTACAGTTGCTCCGTGCCCTGCTGGAGCGGGTGCATTTCGATCTCCCGGAGTCCGCCGTGGAAACGGAAACCCGCAACGCCGTGTACGACATCGTGCTCGAGAACACGCGGCGCGGCGTCAGCCGGGAGATGATCGAGCAGCAAAAGGAGTCGATTTACGAGGCGGCTTCCCGCAGCGCACGCGAGCGGGTCAAACTCAACTTCATCATCCAGCGCATCGCCGAGAAGGAAGGCATCACGGTATCCAACGAGGAAATCCAGCGCCGCATCACCGTGCTGGCGGCCATGCATCAGATTCCTCCCGACAAGCTCTTGAAAGACCTCCAGGAACGAAACGCGCTCATTCAAGTGTACGACGAGATCGCCCGCGAAAAAGTCCTGGATTTCCTCCAACAGCATGCGCGGATCGAGGAGGTGCCGCCCGATCAGATGCCCATCGGGCTGGCCACCGCGCGCCCCTGATCTCCCGACCGCGGGCAAAGGTCCCGCCAGCCGGGCTGTCGTTCTTCTCGAGGAATCGCCGTGCACCGGCGACGCTGACGCATTGCGGGTCGGCCCCCGAAAGAGGAAAGCCCTCGCATCCAGCGCCGCGCGTTGTTGCACTGCTCCGTTCGTTTCCATCGCCCCGGGATTACAAGGAACCGGCCGAACAATCCGGCCTTCGGAAGTCGGAGATCTCCGGCACGAAGCCCTTTCCAAGTCCAGTGGTTTTGCCCAGTACGCAAGGGCCGGGAATCGGGTCGCACAAGTCCGCGCCAGCGCATAAACGCGGGGCCGTTGATGGGATCCAAACCGACGCTGCAGCCCCAACGTCGCCTTACCTCCCCGCCCCCGCCACGATGCCGGGTACGGGCCCCGAGTTTCCCAACGTCCTTGGAACCGGGGCGGTTCGGTTGGACGGTACCTGTGCCTTGGAGGCACCGGTGTTCACGGGCCCGCGGGTCTCGCCGGGCGCATTTCCGCTTTTGGACACCCCGAGAGCGAGGACATGGGGACCTCCCGGGCATGGGAAAAGCCGAGGGACCGTGACATTCCGTGGGGACCTCTGAGTTCGGGCGCAAACACGAATCGCGCCCGCCGCTGCCCACAGGTCGCGCGGAACACTCCACGCGCCGAAGGCGCGACCGTTCGTCAGCCCGGGGCAGCGCCCCGGGGGGGTCGGCCCGGAAAACCCGATCACGCCCTGAAAGGGCGTAACTCCGTGGGCCCCTCGCGAGGAGCGGCCATCTCCACAACAAGTTCCGCCCCTTCAGGGCGGGACGAATCCGTTTGGCCTGCCTGCCCAGGGCGTTGCCCTGGGCTGGTGAATCGCCGCCCCGTTGGGGCGGACCCATGACATGCGAAAGGAGCGAAACATTCCCGGGTCCTCGTAGGTTCAGCAGGGATCCGATTGAATGGCGTCGGGTTCGAGGATTGCCACTCCCCGGGGTGGGAACCGGCGAGGCCCCGCCGTCCGGCGCCTTTGGATCGTGGCCCACGTCGTGATGCGCCGCCCATGGGTCGCATGGGGGATTTAACGTGTCGGAGGCGCAACCTTGGACCCGGGATCGAGGTCCTCCGCCAGCCCAGGGCGCCTTCTTGGGCCGCCACATTCACCGCCCGGTGGGAGTCATTCCGGCGTGCGTAGAAGGCACCAAACGTTTACGGCTCTTGAGGGGCTCGTTCGCACGGAAAGAGCAGGCGCTGCACCGGAGGCAGGTACGCTTGCAACATCGGCTCAGGCGGAGCCCACCATCGCCGCAGACCCGAGGTTCGGCGCTTTTCAGGTCGATGACTTGTCCGTGAGCCCGGCGGAATCCCAGACATCCTGGGCGCCCCGAGGGAAGAAGGCATTTCTTGGGCACCTTTCAAGCCGCAGCTCAAAAGCGGAAATGCGGCGCGTCTGTCTTCGCGGCCGACTTTTTCCGCGACAGCCACCGCGCTTTTTGCCAGATTCAATCCCTGATTATGCGTACGCGGGATGAGATCCTACAGGCGTTGACAGACCCGGGCATTATTGCCGTGGTCAGGGCGCAGTCGCGGGAACAGGTGGTGCCTTTGACCGAGGCCCTGCTGGCGGGAGGCGTCCGTGCCGTGGAGGTCACGTTGACCACGCCGGACGCGTACAGTGCCATCGAGGAGGCGCGGAAGCGCTTCGGGCGCGATGCCCTCATCGGTGCCGGAACCGTGCTGAGCGCGGACCAGTGTCGGGCCGTGTTGGCCAGTGGCGCGGAGTTCGTCGTGACCCCGCTGGCCCGACCGGACTTCGTCCCCATCATCTTCACGGCCGGCGCCGTCAGTGTCATCGGCGCGTTCACGCCCACGGAAGCGCAATGGGCGCACGAGGCCGGGGCGGATTTTATCAAGCTGTTCCCCGCCGAGATCCTGGGACCGGGCTATGTCCGTTCGGTGCGTGCGCCCCTGCCCCATCTGCGGTTCATTCCGACCGGCGGGGTGACCGTGGACAATCTGGCGGAATGGTTCCGGGCAGGCTGCCCCGCCGTGGGTGTGGGCTCCGCTCTGGTGTCCAGGGAAATCCTGGCTGCCAACGACTGGGCGGAGTTGCAGCGGCGCGCTGCGGCCTATGCCCAGGCCGCCCGAGCGGCCCGTGCGTCCCAACCAGGCACCTGAGCTGCATGAACGGCACAGCACCACGAGTGCGGCGTGCCACCGTCGATGATTTGGGCCAGCTTCGACCGCTGTGGTCGGCACAGCTGGTCGATTCGGCCGGTCTGGAACGGCGGATCACGGAGTTCCAGGTCGTCGAAACGCCCGAGGGCCGCATCCTCGGCGCCGTGGCCCTGGAAATGCGACAGGGCCACGGCCGAATTCACAGCGAAGTCTTTGCCGACTTTGCCGAGGCGGATCGCTGCCGCGCCGTGCTCTGGGAACGACTCGAACAGGTGGCACGGAATCACGGTTTGTACCGACTTTGGACCTGCGAAGAAGCGCCGTTTTGGAGCCGTTGCGGCCTGCTCCCGGCCCCCGAATCCCTCCTGGAACAACTGCCCGCCGAGTGGCGTGCACTCAAGGGACGCTGGTTGACGCTGCAACTGCGCGAGCCCCCGCCCGAAGGCCTTTCCATCGAAAAGGAGTTCGAGCTGTTCATGCAAGCCGAACGGGAGCGAACCCTGGCCTGGCTCGAGCGCGCCCGGCTCTTCAAACAGATCGCCACCGTGGTGGCTCTGATCCTGGCGGTGCTCGTCCTGGGTGCGGTCATTTACCTGCTGCGCCGGTCTCCCGTCGGCGCGAATGGACCGTGACCAACCCTCCCGGAGCGAGGGAGCGCAGAGATCACGATCGTTCCCCGGTGGCATCCCCCGGCACCCGGGCCAGGAACCGGAGCGCGTCCTCGCGCATGCTGACGTTGTTGAACAGCACGTAGGCCGGTCCCCGACCCACCCGCGCCCGAAGCTCCTCGAGCTCCTCGTCCGTAAACCGGTGGCGATATCCGGTCAGGCCGTGGAGCCGGTAGTACGGAATTTCTCCCCAGACCGGCGCCTGCCGAAAAGGATCCACGGCGTGCGTCAGCCCGAGTTCCTCGCACAGCTCCCGCACTAGGGACGCGGGCCAATCCCCCCGGGGTTCCCAAACCAAATCCAGCCCGCCCCGGTCGATCGTTCGGAAGAACTCCCGCAGCGACCGCACATGATCCGGCGCCGGTGTGAACCGCGCGGGACATTGAAAGAGCACCCGGCGCGCCCCCAGCGCCTCGGCCACGGCTCGCGTGCGCGCCCAGGCCGTCTGCACGATCTCGCTGGATTGGAATCCCCCACAGCCGCGCAGCTGTTCCGTGGACAGCGGCGTCCGGAGCCGCCGGTAGGTGGGGCTTTGTGGCGGATGCGTGATCAGCTGCCAGGCCTTCAGTGTGAACTCGAAATCCGCCGGGGCCGCCGCCCGCCAGCGTCGGACCGTTTGGATCTGCGGCGGCTCGTAAAACGTCTGTTGCACCTCCACCAGGCGAAATGTCCGAAAATACTCATCCATGCGGCCCGCAAACCCGCAACAGCCCACCTTGAGGGCCGACCCGGTCGGGGCCGAAACCGCTGTCGGTGCTGGGCCCGGACGACTCATGCACCGTTACGTGCCCGGCTCGGCTTTCGAGCTTTGCCCGCCGCATGCCGAACTGGTGCGGCATGCTTTGCTCCCGGGACTCTAGCCCCGCGGGGCGCTCGAGGAAAGTGCCGTACTGGACTGTCGGCGCGGACTTGTCTGCGCTCGGTGCTCCAGAGCGACGGCCGAATTTCAAGCCCCCGATTCTCCGGCTCCGGGGCCCTCGTTCCGCCGCTCGCCGCGATCCTCCCTCGTGCCGGGCGCCCCGGCCACCTCGCGGAGTCCCCGCCCGGGGGACGCTCGGAACCGGCGGAACGTTCATGAGCTGCGGCAGCACCCCGTGGCAGTTCCGTCTGAGCCCGACTCCGAAATCCCCGGTTGAGCGGATGAAAGCCGATGACTTCGACGATGCCTGTCATCGTCAGCAGGGCTCGCACCTCTGCAAGGTCGGGGATCGCATGGCCGGAGACATGTGCGCCTCCAACGCCCTCGGCTTGCCGGGAACCGGCGTTTTCGAACTGCGATCGCGCCCAAACTGCTGGAGTCATCGAAGCCCACAACGCGCGCAAGATGAGGCAAGCCGGTCGGCCCATCCTGCCCCGCCGAAAAGCGTCCCACCGGCCACCCCGAACAGGCGACCCACCGCATCCCCATTCGGCCTCCGCACCGCAGCCCTCCGGCGTTCCAAGGCGCAGAAGCGGGAGACCGGCGTCGCCATGCGAATCCGATGCACCCTTGCATCCCAAGCGCACTCGTCAACCGTGTGGTCGCGAGTGCCCCGGTGGTCCGGGCGGCAAACCTTCGGAGCCGGACGAAATGCCTGCCCTGGCTTCGGGTGCCGCCTCGCACACTTGTCCCGCAGGACGGCGCGGCTGTCGCATCCCCGCAACCGGCCTGGCGGGGCTACTGCGGCTTCCACGCCTGCAAATCGAACAGAAAAATCCCGTGGCCCACCCCGGCCGCATCTCGCGAGCGCGCCAGTTGAAAGGCGATGTACCGGCCGTCGTCCCGCACCACCGGATTGGAAGCCTTGAATCCCGGAAAGTCACTGAAATGGGTCAGTCGTTGGTAACGGCCGGTCCCGTCCAGTTCCAGGCGCCAGAGATCGACGTGACCCGGACCGAGCCGGTTCTGGCGGTCGCACTCCACCAACGTGGCCGAGCCATCCGGAAAAATGCCCTCTGGTTCATCGTACTGGTCGGGCGCGTTGGAGTAATTCGTCACGGCGCCGGTCTCCAGGTTGACCCCGCAGACCTCCGTGCCCTGGTAGCCGTAGGCACTGAAGATCAACTCCTTCTCGTCCGGAGGCCGGAAGTTTTGGGTCTCCAAGGTGCAGGAAAAGGGAAGCTTGCGGCTGTCCAGGACCAGTCGCTGATTTGCCAGACGCGGCCGCCCGTCCTCGTACACGAGGTCGGCCTCCCAGATCCGGGAAGTCCCCGGGGGCATCTCGTCGGGGTACTGGGCAGCCACATGCGTCCACGCCAGGTGCAGGCGGCGTCGGGACACGGCCGGGCCTTCACTGCACTTGGTACCGAGCGGCGTCGGCGGCCGTTCCCGACGCGGGTCCAGCACAAACAACCAGCATTGCACCCTGGCCTCCCCCGGGCGACGCGGATCGAACGACTGGGGGCCCGAGAGCAGAATGTCCCCGTTGGGAAGATACAATGCCCGCGTGTAACCGTGGTGCGCGTAGTGGGCCGTGAGGTTCCGAATGCGACCGGTCTCCAGCTCGAGCTCCATGGCGTCTCCAAAGGTCTTGGACAAAAACAAAATCCGCTTCCCGTCCGGAGACCAGTCCGCACGTTCGCCAAACCAGGTAAGTTGCCGGATGTACGGCGGCAGGTGATCGGCCGGATGCCGGCCCGGAGTCGATGCTTGCCCCTCCGCGCTCCTGGCCACGTCAGTTGCTCCAAGCGCCAGGCGGAGCAAGACGAGGGGCGGAGCCAAACGTGCGACAAGGATCCGGCGCAGGCCGTGCCAACCGCTGGGTCGGAGGGAAACCATGGAGCGACGTTGCCACAAAAAAATTGGAGCGAGCGAAGGGATTCGAACCCTCGACATTCACCTTGGCAAGGTGACGCTCTACCAGGCTGAGCTACGCTCGCTTCCTTACGTCCAACCGAGCTGTACTTTAACCAAAGGCCGCTCAAACGCAAGACCTCTTTTTTGGCGCGCGCGGCTCCCGGAGTGTCCGAGCGTCCCACACCCTCTTCCCCATGGCCCCGGCCAGAAGAACCCGCCCGCGGTGGCGGAGCCGAGGCCCGCTGCACGGACCGGTTCGGCTTTTCCCGGTCAATCCGAAATTACCGGGCTCCTGTCGTTGCCATCGGACAAAGCCGCCATCCGGCTTCTGTGCCATCGCGCGCAAGCAGGCGGTTTGGCCACGGCCGGTCGGGCCCGAGCCCGTGCAGACACCCGCGCTTGGAAACCGGGTATTTGAAACTACGTCCCCCCAGAGGTCGAACCCCGGCGCCGGTGGAACCGTAAATGTCCACGGATCGCCTCCCGCGGGCTGCAGCGCGCGGCCAAGGGGCCCGGAACCGTCTTTTGTCGGCCTCCCGGGGGAACGCACTCGTGCGGAAATCCTTGCACGTCCCTGCCCTGCGGTTGCAAAGGAGAAGGCCCGGAGACATGCGCCCCGTCCGCCGGAAACGATTCCTTCTCGAGCCCCGTCTTCAGCTCCGTTCGATCCAAGGGCGTTTTGGGCGAGGCCAAGTTCTTCGCCATCCGGACGGAATGGACACCGCTGCAGAAAGGCGTGACCCCAGCAGCCGATGCGCGGGGACCCTGGCAGCGTGACGCAAGCGGCTCGCCGGCTCGGCCCCGCCCGAGTCCGGCGCGGCTGCATCGCGGAAAACGGCCCCGGCCGCACCAAAGAACGAAAACGAGGCAAAGCATCGGAGCAGGCGCCATGTGGCCGCACCGCAACGAATCTTACCGCCGTTGCTGCGGGTGCCGGTCCGTTCCGGGGCTTGCGGACCGGGAAAGGACTGCACCTTGCCGCCGGGCTTCAGCGGCGCTCGATCAACTCGCGGAACCGGGCAAACAACGGAGCGGCGTCGTGCGGCCCCGGAGAGGCTTCGGGATGATACTGGACCGAGAAGACCGGCTTGGTGCGGTGGCGCATCCCCTCCACGGTTTGATCGTTCAAGTTGATCCGGTCCACGACCACGTCACTGGGCAACGTGGAGGGATCCACCGCAAACCCGTGGTTTTGCGAGGTGATTTCGACGCGACCGGTCTCCAGGTCCTTGACCGGTTGATTGGCGCCGTGGTGACCGAATTTCAGTTTGAAGGTCTTGCCGCCGAAGGCCTGGCCGAGGATCTGGTGCCCGAGGCAAATGCCGAAGATCGGGATGCCGGTGCGCAACAGTTCGGCCGCCGCGCGAACGGCATAATCCAGCGCAGCCGGATCCCCGGGGCCGTTCGACAAAAAGATGCCGGCCGGCTTGTACCGCAATGCTTCCTCGGCCGGCGTGTGGGCCGGTACGACCTGGACCGCAAAGCCGTGCCGACGCAGCTGACGCAGGATGTTGTATTTCATCCCGAAGTCATAGGCCACGATCGGGATGTCCGCCGGGGGCAACCGCGGCGGCTGAACACGGGGATTGCTGTTCTCCAAATGGAACGGGCGACTCAACTCATCCTTCTCGTCCCACCGAAAGGGTTCGGGATGAGTTACCTCCTTGACGTAATCGACCCCGATCAAGCCGTGCCAGGCCCGGGCGCGCGCCACGGCCTCCTCCTCCGAAACGTCCTCCGTGGAGATGAACCCGTTCAGGGCACCGCGCACGCGCAACTTGCGGGTCAGGGCGCGGGTGTCCACGCCTTGAATGCCGGGGATGCCGTAGGCCTCCAGGTACTCCGCGAGGCTGCGGGTGGCCCGCCAGTTGGAAGCCACCGGGGAAAGCTCGCGGACAACAAATCCGGCCACGTGCGGACGCCAGGATTCCACGTCCTCTTCGTTGACCCCGTAGTTGCCGATGTGCGGATAGGTCATGGTCACGATCTGGCCCTTGTACGAGGGATCCGTCAGGATCTCCTGGTACCCCGTCATGGCCGTGTTGAAGCAGACCTCTCCGCAAGCGGAAGCGCGCGCACCGAAACCGATGCCCCGATATACGGTGCCGTCTTCGAGTGCCAGGACAGCTTTCATGGGAGGCAGCGGGTCAGGGAAGCACGGTCTGGCCCATCAGGAACCGGTCCACTTCCCGGGCGCACGCGCGACCTTCGTTGATGGCCCAGACCACCAGGCTCTGGCCCCGCCGCATGTCGCCCGCGGCGAAGACGCGCGGAACATTGGTCTGGAACCGGCCGTACTCGGCCTTCACGTTGCTGCGCGCGTCCCGTTCGATTTCGAGCTGGTCGAGGATCGTTTCCTCCGGTCCCAGGAAGCCCATGGCCAGCAGGACGAGCTGGGCCGGCAGGGTTTGCTCGGTGCCGGGGACGGGCACGGGACTGAAGCGGCCCTGGGCATCTTTCTGCCAGTCCACCATGACGGTGCGCACGCCCTTGACGTGGCCGCGTTCGTCGCCCAGGAATCGCACCACCGTGGTGCGGTACCGGCGGGGATCCTCGCCCTGCACGGCCGCGGCTTCTTCCTGGCCGTAGTCCACTCGAAAGATGCGGGGCCACTCCGGCCAGGGATTGTTGGGCGCGCGCGTCTCTGGGGGTTTGGGCAGGATCTCCAATTGCAACACGCTGCGGCAGCCCTGCCGCAGGGCCGTGGCCACGCAGTCGGTTCCCGTGTCGCCCCCGCCCACGACGATGACATCCTTGTCCCGGGCGTCGATGTATTCCCCGTGATTGTGGTCGGGGTCCAGGAGCCGCTTCGTGTTGGCGGTGAGAAACTCCATGGCGAAGTGAACGCCCTTGAGATTGCGCCCTTCGACCGGCAGATCCCGCGGCTTGGTCGCTCCGCAGCACAGCACCACCGCATCGTAATCCTCCAAGAGCTTGCCGGCGGGCAGGTCCCGGCCCACCTCGCAATTGGTGATGAACCGGATGCCCTCTTGCGCCAGCAGATCCACGCGACGTTGCACCACCCGTTTGTCCAGCTTCATGTTGGGGATCCCGTACATGAGCAGGCCGCCGATCCGATCCGCCCGTTCGTACACGGTGACCCAGTGGCCGGCGCGGTTCAGTTGGGCCGCGCAGGCCAGCCCCGCCGGTCCGCTTCCCACCACCGCCACCTTTTTGCCCGTGCGCCGCGCCGGCGGTTGGGGCGTGATCCATCCCGATTCCCACCCCCGATCCGCAATGGCGCATTCAATGGCTTTGATCGCCACCGGAGGCCGAATGATACCCAACACGCAGGCCCCTTCGCACGGCGCCGGGCAAACGCGGCCGGTGAATTCCGGGAAGTTGTTGGTCTTGTGCAACCGCTCCAGAGCTTCGCGCCAAAGGCCCCGGTAGACCAGGTCGTTCCACTCCGGAATCAGGTTGTTGATGGGGCAGCCGGAGGCCGCTCCGGCCAGGATGTGACCCGTGTGGCAGAACGGCGTGCCACAATCCATGCACCGGGCCCCCTGCGCGCGCAACCGGGCCTCGTCCATCGGAAGATGGAACTCGTCCCAGTTGCGGATGCGCTGCAACGGCGGCAGTTCCGGCGGCAGTTCGCGTGCGTATTCGAGGAATCCTGTGGGCTTGCCCATGGCGATGACTCAGACCCGGGGAACGACCTGGACCCCATCAGCCGCCGCCGATACGGGCGGCGTCCTTGGTGTTCTCGATGAAGGCGGCCATGATGGCTTCCTCGCCGCTGAGGCCCGCTTCCCGCACCTTGCGCATGGCGGCCAGGACGCGGGCATAGTCCTTGGGCAGGACCTTGACAAACCGCGGCACGTAATCCTTCCAGGACACCAGCACCGTCGCGGCGCGCCGGCTGCCGGTGTACTCCTCGTGACGTTCGATGAGGCGCCGGACCTCGGCGATCTCCTCCTCATCCTCCAAACGGCACAGCATGACCATCTCGAGATTGCAGCGCCGCGGAAAGTCTCCGTCCAGGTCCAGCACATAGGCGATCCCGCCGGACATCCCGGCGGCGAAGTTCTTGCCCGTACGGCCCAACACGACCACGCGCCCGCCGGTCATGTATTCGCAGCCGTGATCGCCGACGCCCTCGACCACGGCATGGGCGCCCGAGTTGCGCACACAGAACCGCTCCCCCGCCACCCCACAAACGTAGGCCTCGCCGCTGGTCGCACCATAGAGGGCCACGTTTCCGATGATGATGTTCTCTTCCGGCGCAAAGGTGGAACCCCGGGGGGGCCGCACGATCAGCTTGGCCCCGGAAAGGCCCTTGCCGAAGTAGTCGTTGGCATCGCCTTCCAAATCGAAGGTGATGCCCCTGGGCATAAAGGCGCCGAAACTCTGTCCGGCCGAGCCCTTGAAATGAATGCGGATGGTGTCCTCCGGCAGTCCCTCGGCCCCGTAGCGCCGGGTGACCTCGCTGCCGAGCATGGTGCCCACCACCCGGTGGCAGTTGCGAATGGGCAACACGGCCCGGACCGGTTCCCCCCGCTCCAGGGCCGGCTGGCAAAGCCGCAACAACAATTGCCGGTCCATCGTCTGGTCCAGACCGTGATCCTGCAGATCCTGACAGAACCGCTTCACAAACGGCGAGACCTCGGGCTGGTAGAAGATGCTGGAAAAGTCCAGCCCGCGCGCCTTCCAATGCTCGATGGCGCGGTTGACATCCAGCTTGTCCGTCCGCCCGATCATGTTGTTGAGGGTGCGGAACCCGAGCTTCGCCATCAGCTCGCGGACCTCCATGGCGATGAAGCGCATGAAGTTGACCACGTGCTCCGGCTTGCCCATGAAGTGCTCGCGCAACCGCGGATCCTGCGTGGCCACGCCCACCGGGCAGGTGTTCTTGTGGCAGACCCGCATCATGATGCAGCCCATGGAGACCAGGGCGGTGGTGGCAAACCCGAACTCCTCGGCCCCCAACAGGGCCGCGATCACCACGTCGCGTCCGGTCTTGAGCTGCCCGTCCACCTCCACGGCGATCCGGCCGCGCAGGTTGTTCAGCAACAGGGTCTGATGCGTCTCGGCCAGACCGAGTTCCCACGGCGTCCCGGCATGTTTGATGGAGGTCAGCGGCGAAGCGCCCGTGCCGCCATCGTGTCCGCTGATCAGCACCACGTCGGCATGCGCCTTGGCCACCCCGGCGGCAATCGTGCCCACGCCCACTTCGGACACCAGCTTCACGCTGATCCGCGCCTCGTGGTTGGCGTTCTTCAGGTCGTGGATCAACTGGGCCAGGTCCTCGATCGAATAGATGTCGTGATGCGGCGGCGGCGAGATCAACCCGACGCCGGGGGTGGAGTGCCGCGTCTTGGCGATCCACGGATACACCTTGTGTCCCGGCAGCTGGCCGCCCTCGCCCGGCTTGGCCCCCTGGGCAATCTTGATCTGGATCTCCTGGGCGTTCACCAGATACAGGCTGGTGACGCCGAACCGGCCCGAGGCGACCTGCTTGATGGCGCTGTTCTTGGAGTCGCCGTTCGGCAGCGGCTTGTAGCGCTCCGGGTCCTCCCCGCCCTCGCCGGTGTTGCTCTTGCCGCCGATGCGGTTCATGGCGATGGCCAGCGTCTCATGGGCCTCCTGGCTGATGGAGCCGTAGCTCATGGCGCCGGACTTGAACCGACGCATGATGCTCTCGATGGGCTCCACCTCCTCCAGCGGGATCGGCTTGGGCGCAAACTTCAGTTCGAACAGGCCGCGCAACGTGCAGAGGTTGCGCGCCTGCTCGTCCACCGCCCGACTGTACTCTTTGAAGGCCTGGTAATCGTTGTTGCGGACCGCCTGCTGCAGCTTGTGAATCGTCGTCGGGTTGAACAGGTGGAATTCGCCATCGGCCCGCCACTGGTACTGACCGCCGGGGTCCAGCGCCACCGTGCCATCGCCTCGATCGACAAAAGCCGCACGGTGCCGCTCGAGGGTTTCGCGCGCGATTTCCTCCAGGCCCACCCCCTCGATGCGGGACGGCGTCCAGGTGAAATACTTGTCCACGAAGTCGCGCCGCAGACCGATGGCCTCGAAGATCTGGGCGCCGCGGTAGCTCTGGATGGTGGAGATGCCCATCTTCGAAGCCACCTTCAGAATGCCCTTGACGGCGGCCTTGATGTAGTTCTTGTGGGCCTTTTCCCGGTCCACCCCGGTCACCAACCCGTCCTCCAGGAGCTTGTCCAGGGTCTCGAAGGCCAGGTAGGGGTTGATGGCACTGGCCCCGTAGCCCACCAGCAGCGCGAAATGATGGACCTCCCGCGGCTCGCCGGACTCCAGCACCAGACTGCACAAGGTCCGACTCCCGGCGCGGATCAGATGGTGATGCAACCCGGACACCGCCAACAGGGCCGGGATGGGCGCCAGCTCCGCGCTCAGTCCGCGGTCCGACAGGATGAGGATGTTGGCGCCCTCCGCGATGGCCGCGTCGGCCTTCTGGTACAACTCCTCCAGCGCCGTCTCCAGGCCCCGGGCGCCGGCCGCCGCGGGGAACAGAATCGGCAGCGTCACCGCCTTGAACCCGGGCCGCTGCACGTTCTGGATCTGTGCCAGTTCTTCGTTGGTGATGATCGGTCCTTCCAGCTTGATGAACCGACAGCTTTCCGGCGTGGGCTCCAACAGGTTGCCCTCCCGGCCCAGGGCCGTTTCCGTGGAGGTCACGATGGCCTCGCGCAGGTAGTCAATCGGCGGGTTGGTCACCTGCGCGAACAGCTGCTTGAAGTAGTTGTACAGCAGCTGCGGCTTGTTGGAGAGCACGGCCAACGGGGTGTCGTTCCCCATGGACCCGATGGGTTCGACCCCCTCGATGGCCATCGGGGCCAGGATCATCCGCTCGTCCTCGTACGTGTATCCGAAAGCCCGCTGCAGCCGCACCAGTTCCGGCTTGGGCCGCTTCGGCGGCACCGGCGCCTCCGGCAGGTCATCGAGCTGCAGCACATACCGGTTCAGCCACTCCCGATACGGCTTCTCCGTGGCGATGGTGTGCTTCAACTCTTCATCCGCCACGATGCGCCCCTGCTCGGTGTCCACCAGCAACATCCGACCCGGCTGCAGTCGGCCCTTGTACTCCACACGCTCGGCCGGAATCTCCAACACCCCGACCTCCGACGACAGGATTACCAGGTCGTCCTTGGTGACGTAGTAGCGCGAGGGCCGCAGTCCATTGCGATCCAAAACCGCACCGATCCGAATCCCGTCCGTAAACGACACCGAAGCCGGCCCGTCCCACGGCTCCATCAGAAAGCGGTGAAACTCGTAGAACGCCTTCTTCTCCGGGCTCATGAACGGATCGTGCTGCCACGGCTCCGGAATCATCATCATGACCGCGTGCGGCAGGCTGCGCCCGGCCAGGACCAGCAACTCCAGACAGTTGTCGAACATCGCCGAGTCGCTGCCGTCCGGCGCGATCACCGGCAGCACCTTGGGCAGATCCTTCCCGAACGCCTGCGATCGGAACAATGCCTGTCGCGCGTGCAACCAGTTGATGTTGCCCCGCAGGGTGTTGATTTCGCCGTTGTGGGCAATGTAGCGATACGGATGCGCGCGGTCCCAGCTCGGGAAGGTGTTGGTGCTGAAACGGGAATGCACCAGGGCCAGCGCGCTGGCCATGAGGGGATCGCTCAGCTCCGGATAATAGGTCCGGAGTTGCTCGGCCGTCAGCATCCCCTTGTACACCAGCGTGCGGTGAGACAACGAACACACGTAGAACCACCGGCCCCAGGGCTCCCCGCCGTAGCGGATCTGCTTTTCTGCCAGCCGGCGCACCACGTAGAGCTTGCGCTCGAAGGCCATGTCATCCCGGAGCGCCGCCGGACGCCCGATGAAGACCTGCCGCATGAACGGCTCGGACGCCTTCGCAGTGGCCCCCAGGTTCCCGTTGTTCGTGGGCACGTCCCGCCATCCGAGCAGCTCCAGCCCCTCCTCCTGCACAATGCGGGCAAACGCGGCTTCACAACGCTGCCGTTCCTCACGGTCCGGAGGCAGGAACACCAGCCCGCACCCGTACTGCTTCTCGCCCGGCAGCTTCAGTCCCACCTCGTCGCAGGCCTGCTCCAAAAACGCGTGCGGCATCTGGATCAGAATTCCCGCACCATCCCCGGTGTTGTTTTCGCAACCGCAAGCCCCGCGATGACGCAGGTTCTCCAGAATGGTCAGGGCATCGGTGATGATGTTGTGGGATTTGCGTCCCTTGACGTGGACCACAAAGCCCACACCGCACGCTTCGTGCTCGAACCGTGGATCATAAAGGCCCTGGGCCGCCGGCCACCCGGGAGGGTTGACCGGGCCGGGCCCCGCCTGTCCCTGCGACTTCTGTTCTGCGTTCATTCTCGCTACACGCCACCTGCCCCAAGCGAACGGGCATGTCCCGCTTATTTAATACGATACGCGGCCGTCCGCAAATGGATTGTTCAGCAAAAAGCGCGCCATGCCGGACACGCACCCGGCCCGCCGGGGGTCCGCCGCCCGCCGCCCGGTGCCGACGGCCGCCCGCAGACCATGGGCTGTGCCCTGCCCGGGCCCCCGGGGCGAACCGGATCCCCCCTCGCAAGTCTCCCGCACGGGCCCGGCCGCCGCCCATCTGCCAGGCGCCGCTCGGATCCCGCGGACCTGCCCAGCATCCCACGCGGGCCGGTCTTGAACATCTTCGGGCCCCTGCCAAGTCGTTGCCCCGCTGGGTCCGGCTGCGACTCCCCGGGGGCTTGGAAACCCTGCTCGTGCATTCCGGACACAACCCCGTTGACGCCGCGCCGGCCTCTCGATAGATTGACCTCGCTCAAAAGGTTCCAGAGTAGCTCAATGGTAGAGCAGCCGGCTGTTAACCGGCGGGTTACAGGTTCGAGTCCTGTCTCTGGAGCCATTGTTTTTCCCTGACCCACATCCCAAAGTCCATCCGGCAGCAAGCTCCCCGAGGTCGTTTTTGCCCGGTGCACCCTGTCGGCGACGCGCGGGCAGCGTGACGCACGTGGCGAGCCCGTGGACCGAAGCGGCGAGGGCTGTTCCGCTGAGCCAGCGGTTCCCCGCCCCGGGCCAACCGGATGACTCCAACGCCTCCCGGCCCCGGGTTCAGGGAACGCGTTCGTGTGCCCGCCGACATTCTCGCCCCCGCCGCCCGAGGCTTGGTCCACGCTGCTGCACATCCCCCAGGGGGCTGCAACAGCAACCTGGTCGAGCGCCCGGCTTCATCGCGAGCATGACAACCCCCGGAATGCCGGGACATTTCTCGCCGACGCGGCGAGGAAGGTCGTCGGATCTCGCCGGGCACCGCGCATGTGGGGCCTGCCTGATTTCCCGAGAGGGCCAAGTCCTTCGTAAAAAGCCCCCGTCTCGGCTTCTCTTTTGGCTTCGCGGTGGAGCGCACTCGCGGGCCTGCGATTCTCGGCCCCGGGACGACGGACGCCAAGCCTTCGGGTTTCTGGCAGCAAGGGGGAAACCCTCCGGAGCCCCGTGCCGCGTGTGGAAAGCCAGTCCCGGCCGGACAAGGATCATGTTACAACTCCCCCGGCGGAGGAGGCCGGCAAGGAATTGGAAACCACCCCTGATCCACCGAACAGGCGGGTTCTTCCGTCCCAAACAGAGGAATCCCGACGAGACGCCCGTTTCCCTCGGCTTTCCCGCCGCCGAGGACGCTCGAAACTCCACCGAGCCTACGGAGATGTCCGGAACCTGAAACACGCCGTCCGCACACCGGCGCGGCCAGTGCGCCCGGCGCGAAAGCCCCCGCCGCGGAGGCGCGTTGTGCGCCCGGGCGTGGTTCGGTCGGGGATCAGACCGACTCCAGCAGCCGCTCTGCAACCACCCGATCGCGCAGAGCCGCCACCAGCCCCGGAATCGTGTGCTCGCGGGCCTCCACGGTCGGGGTCAATCCCAGCCCCGCCAGCGCCTTGCTGGTCTCGGGCCCGATGCTCGCCAGCCGCAGCCCGGGGAAGCGGGCCATCAACTTGCACAGGTCAAACCGCCGATGGAAGTGCTCGACCGTGGACCCGCTCGTGAAGGTAATCCAGTCGGCCCCCTCCTCGCGCAAACGACGTGCCATTTCGCCGCCCTCGTCGGTTTCCGGCACGGTGCGGTACACGGCAATGTCGTCCACGATCGCTCCATGCTCCTCCAACGCCCGGGGCAGATCCGGATTGGCCACCTCCGCCCGCAGCAGGCAGATGCGGAGGTTCTCCAGGCTCATGTAATTGGCCATCGCCTCGGCCACCTTGGTGCCCAGGGCTTCCTGCGGCACGACATCCACCTGCAGATGAAGCTGGCGCAATCGCTCGGCGGTGCCCGGTCCGACGGCGGCGATGCGCGCGCCTCCCAGATCGCGCAGGTCCTGAAACCGCTGGAAAAAGAACTCGAAAAACGCCGTGACTCCGTTCGGACTGGTGAAAACCAACCAGTCGTAGCCGTTCAGTTCCAGGATGGCGTCCATCACGTCCCGACGGCGCCGCGGAGGCGCGGTTTTGATCACCGGCACCTCCCACACCTCGGCGCCGAGTTCCGTCAATGGCCGGGCCAGGGCGGCCGCCTGATCCCGGGCCCGGGTGACCACCACCCGTTGGCCGAACAGCGGACGGCGTTCGTACCAGTTGAGCTTCTCCCGCAGCCGGACCACCTCGCCAATCACCGCCACAGAGGGAGCTCCCAGTCCGGCCCGGGCCAGCGCCTCGCCGATGGTAGCCAGGGTACCGGTCACAGAGCGTTGCCGGGCAGTGGTGCCCCACTGGGTCACCAGGACCGGCGTGTCCGGGGCCATACCATGGCGCATCAGTGTTTCGGCAATCCGGCCCATTTGAGCCGTACCCATCATGATCACTTTGGTCCCCGGCAGCCGGGCCTCGGCGGCCCAGTCCACCGGACAGTCGGGCGCATCCGGATCGGCGTGCCCGGTCAGAATCACCAGGCGGGAGCTGGTGCCGCGATGCGTGACCGGCACGCCCGCATAGGCGGGGACAGCCACGAAGGAGGAGACACCGGGCACCACCTCGAAAGGCACGCCCGCCTCGGCCAGATACAATGCCTCCTCGCCGCCCCGACCGAACACGTAGGGATCGCCACCCTTCAACCGGACCACGGTCTTGCCCTCGCGCGCCCGGGCCACCAGCAGCTCGAGGATTCGCGATCGATCCTCCGCCTGTTCACCCGCGCGGCGCCCCCCGAAGACCAATTCCGCGCCGCTCCGCGCCTGTTGCAGCAGGACCGGATTCACCAGCGCGTCGTATACCACCACGTCCGCGCGCTGCAACAACTCCGCCGCGCGCACGGTCAGCAGGCCCGGATCCCCCGGGCCGGCCCCCACCAAATACACTGTGCCCATTGCAGACATTTCTGGTCACCCTACCCGCCAAACGGGTCCGGACAAAGTGGTTTATCCATGGCATCCGACGCCCTTCCTGAACCCACACACCGGTTCACGAGACGAAGCGCGTCAGATGACAAGTTCTCCAACCCTCGAAAAACGTTGGATGGAGATGACCGCTTTGGCAACTGCGGCAGGCCGGCCGCGCACCGCGGGAATGGGTCGGGCCCCCGCCCAGTGACATTCCGCTCGGACGCCAGGGATCGCTTTCCGAGAAGTCCGTGGGCCCACCTGGGTCCGGCCCGCTGGCTCCAGCCGGCCGTGACACACCGGCGCGCCGGTTTCCCGCACCGCTTCCGCGGAGCCTTTTGGAGAAACCGAATCAACTGCCGGGCGCGGTGATATCCGCCAGAGGCAGGACAATCCGCACCACGCCCGACCTCTCCTCGCCTGCCGGGACCAGTTCCAACCGGCCGCGATGTCCCTCCACGATGCGTCGCGTCACTGCCAGGCCCAGTCCCAAACCCACGTTTCGCGTGGTGAAGAACGGCTCCACGGCCTTCTGGGCCGTTTCCGGGGTGAAGCCGCTGCCGCTGTCGCGAATCTCGATCAGCAGCGAGGGATGTCCGGTGCCGTTGGCCTGGGACATGAGCCGCACCGCCACCGTGGCCTCTTCCGGGCTGGACTGCAGAGCGTTCAACAGGACCTCGGTCAGGGCATGACGCAGGGCCGCCCGGTCGCCCTGAACAAATACCGGCTTCCCCAGATCCTGGTATTGAAGCCGGGCCCGGGATTGCGGCAGGTGCCTTTGCGCCTCCTGGAAAGCCTCCTGGATGAGCGGTCCCAGCGGCACCGGCTCGCCGGCGCCGCCGACGGCCTCGCCCGCCAGGAAACGCATTTGTTGCAAGAGCCGGTTGATCCGCTGCACACCCGTGGCCAGCGCCTGGTCCAGCGATTGACGAAACTCCGCGTCCTCGAACCGCTCCGCCAGCAACTGCTGATGCGTGGCCAGCGGTACCAGAGCGTTGCCGATCTCGTGCACCAGCCGGTCGGCCATGGTCCGAATCAGGCGCAAATGCGCCGTTTCCAGCTCGAGCTTCTGCAGGCGCTCCGCTTGCGTCCGGTCGTCCGCGATCAGCAGGGCCGACGCCATGCCACCCCCCAGAGTCCCGCTGCGGAAGGGCACGATGGAAACCATGAACACCGTGCCGGGCGCGTCCTCCGGCGTGTAACGGAAGGTGGGCAATCCGGCCCCCGTCTTGAGCACCTGGTACACCTTTGAACCCAGCGCGGCCGGAAGGTCCGAAAACTCCGGCTCGCCCGTGCGCCGACTGGTGCTCCGAAACAGCCGACGCGCCGCTTTGTTGGCGTGCAGGATCGAAAGGTCCGGCCCCACCACCACGCAGGCACTGCTCAGTTCCCGCAGAATTTCCGCCAGCATCTGGTGGTTGGCGACCAACTGATCGTGCAACCAGATGTTGCGAAGGGCCAGGCCCACCTGCTCCAGCAGGTGAAACACCAGTTCCAGTTCGGGATTGGCCAGGGGCTCGCCCGTGATGTGCCCGTCGAACAGCGCCACGCCCAGCAACTGTTCGCGGTCCATGATCGGCACCGCCACCTGCATGCCCAGCAGCTCGAATTCCTTCTGCGCTTCCGGGTCCTGCAGCAGCTCGGGACTGCTGCGCCGGAGGATGCGGCCCACCTGCTGCAGGGCCGCTCCCAGCCCGGCCTCGAGCGAGAGCTCGACATGCTCCAACACACTGGCCGAAACACTCAGCCAACAGACCGGCCGCAAGCTGCGCCCCTCTTCCGCCGACCGCGCTGCGGCTGTCAAGACGACCGGCTGCCGCAAAAAAATGACGGCGCGATTGATGCTGACCAGGTCGCGCAGGAGCAGCAGGAACTGCCTCAGCAGGCCCTCGGCATCGAGCGAATGCGTGAGAATGGCCGAGAACTTTCGGAGCACCTCGAAACCCGAGCGGGCCGGCCCCACCGCGGGTGTTTCCGGGGCCATCTCCCCGGAGCGCGCGCCCGGGAGCGTGAAAAAGTCGGTCCCCGTGGAACTCTTGGCGGGGGGACGAGCACTGGTGCCCCCGTTGCTGGCGGGTTCCGTCGTCACCGTCCGTCCCACCAACCGATCCACGATGGCCTGCACCAGACGCGGTCGCAGCGGCTTGGAAATGACCTGGGCCACGCCCTGCAGATAGGCCTCTTCCTCCCACTCCGCCTGCCGGGCACCCGCCAACACAACCAGCGGGCATTTGGGGGCCTGACGCCGGGCCCGCTCCACCAGCCACAGCGCCTGGACGCCGGTCAGATCCGTATCCAATACGCACAAGTGCACCCGACCGTGCGCCAGCAACGGCTCGGATTCCTCCAGCGAGGTCCGATGAACGATTCGGTACTGCTCCGGGTTCAGAGCCGCGCGGATGGCCTCGGCCGTATCCGGATGATCCGCCAGCACTAGAATGGTTCTCATCCCACCATGCACCGCCGAGCGTGGCAACGCTCTGCCTCTGCCGCTTCCAATTCCACAACCCTCCGGCTCCGGCCGCGTCTCCGGAGTTCAGGGCGCTCTCCCGACTTTGTGCGATTTAGAACGCAGTTAACCGGGTTTGTTGCGGGCCGTCAATGCCGACTCCATGTTGTCGCGTCCCGGCCGGGCCGACCATCGGGAGATGTCCGGAACCTGCGGTCCGGAGAATGCCGACACCTCCCGGTGGACGCCCGGGGCTCGTCCCGGGCACTCCCCTGGCCGGCGCGGTGTCTCCGGGCTGCCCCCGGCTCCGTCCGCGCGGGAACCGGCTTGGCGGTTACGACCTTTGCTGCTGCGCGGCCGACTCTTCCGGCACGACCGGCAGGGCTGCAAGAAACCGCAGGATTTCTTTCAGACGTGCGCCCGGGGCGCGCCGCATCAGTCGCGGAAACCGTCCGCCCCACTGCAACCACTCGCCATTGCGGCTGAGCATCAGGCGATCGTCGCGGACCTCCACGGCTGTGATCCCGCGGGCCGCCGCGGCCAGCTTGATCCGCACGGTCATCAGCAACCACTGCACCGGCTCCGGCAGGGGCCCGAATCGGTCGCGCATCTCCGCCTCCAGCGCCCGGAGCCCGGCTTCGTCGGTGACCTGGGCCAGGCGCCGGTACATTTCGATCCGGTGTCTGGGCTGCGGCACATAGCGGTGCGGCAGACAGGCAACGGCCAAGCCGGTCCCGTCGCCGCCGGCGCCGGCGGCCACTTCCAAGAAATCCAGCCGCAGCGAGACGTCCACCCGTTTGGGCAGGGGCCGGCCCTGCAGAGCCGCAATGCTCTGTTGCAGGAGCTGGCAGTAGAGTTCGAATCCCACCGCCGTGATGTGCCCGCTCTGCTCCGGTCCCAGCAGATTCCCGGCGCCGCGGATTTCCAGATCCCGCATGGCGACCTTGAATCCGCTGCCGAGCGAGGCGTACTGCCGCATGGCACTCAGGCGCTTGCGCACATCGGTCAACAATCGCGCATGCCGCGGCAGCAGCAGATAGGCATACGCCTGGTGTTTGTAGCGCCCCACCCGACCCCGCAGCTGGTACAGGTCGCTCAGGCCGAAACGGTCCGCCCGATCGATGATGATCGTGTTGGCGTTGGGAATGTCCAGGCCGCTCTCGATGATGGTCGTCGAAAGCAGAATGTCCGCCTCCCCGTTCACAAACCGTGTCATCACCTCCTCCAGGTCGTCTGCGCGCATCTGACCGTGCCCCACCACGATGCGCGCCTCCGGCACCAGGGCCTGCAACCGGGCGCGCATCGTCTCGATGGTCATCACCCGGTTGTGCAAAAAGTAAACCTGCCCGCCCCGATTCAGCTCGCGCAGAATGGCCTGCCGAATGACCTCTTCGTCATAGGGGACGACGATGGTCTCCACGGGCAGGCGGTCCTGGGGGGGCGTCTGGATGAGGCTCAGGTCCCGGGCCCCGGTCAGCGCCAGATAGAGCGTTCGCGGGATGGGAGTGGCACTCAGGGTCAACACGTCCACCTGCGTGCGCAGTTGCTTCAGCCGTTCCTTGTGCAGCACGCCGAAGCGTTGTTCCTCGTCCACCACCACCAGCCCCAGATCCTTGAACTGTACATCGTCCTGCAACAGCCGGTGCGTGCCGATGACAATGTCGACGGCGCCGATGGCCAGGCCCTCGATGACCTGACGTTGCTCCCTCCGGGTGCGAAAGCGCGACAGCAGCTCCACCCGCACCGGAGAATCCACCATGCGATCGCGAAACGTGTTGTAGTGTTGCTGGGCCAGCACCGTCGTCGGGACCAGCACCGCCACCTGTTTGCCATCCATCACCGCCTTGAACGCCGCCCGCAGCGCCACCTCGGTTTTCCCAAATCCCACGTCGCCACAAACCAGCCGGTCCATCGGCCGCGGTTTTTCCATGTCGGCCTTCACCTCGGCGATGGTCCGCAGCTGGTCCGGGGTTTCCTCGAAAGGGAACGCCGCTTCGAATTCCCTCTGCCAGGGCGTGTCCGGACCAAACGCATGTCCCGGTTGGGCCGCACGCGCCGCCGCCACGGCCAGCAACTCCGCCGCCACATCCCGTACCGCGCGCTCCGCCCGTTCGCGTGCCACCCGCCACCGGTGGCCCCCCAGGGTGTGCAGGGGCGGACGCACCCGACCCGCCCCCACGTACTTGCTCACCAGGTGCGCCTCGCTCACCGGGACGTAGAGCCGCGGCGGACTCTCCCCCGGCTCCCGGGGCGCATACTCGATCACCAGACATTCCATCCCCGATTCCCCGCCCGCACCGCCTCCCGGGAGGGTCGCCAGCCCCAAATACCGCCCGATGCCGTGGTTCAAATGCACCACCAGATCTCCCACCTCCCAGTCGGCAAAATCGATCTCGAACACAGACCGCATCGCCGCGGCATGGCGGGACTTCAACCGACGCGGCCGCGGAATGCGCGTGCGCCCGAAGACTTCTGCATCCGACACCACTACGCATGCCGCCGGTTCACACCAAAAGCCGCGGCTCAATGTCCCCAGTCGCACCTCCGGTCGGCGGCCCCGGGCTTCCTCGCCCGGCGGCAACAGATCTTCCCACAGTTCCTCGAACCGCTTTTGTTCCCCCGGCGTCGTGCAAAACACCACCACCGCATGGCCTTGGCGCAGCCACCGGTGCATCTGCTGGAAAAATGCCCGACGCTGCGCCTCGGCCACTTCCGCCGGAGGCGGCCGTTCCGGCAACGGGCGAAAGGCCTCCAAACTTTGCAAGTGGAGATCCAGCGCCGCAGCCTCCCGGGTGTCCCCATCCGCCGCCCGCCCCGCAAACGGCCCGGCCCCCTGCACGGCAGCGTGTTCCTCCGCCACCTCGCTCAAAAGCAACCGCGGCAACCCACGCTCAAGACAAAGACGCTCCACGCTCTCCCAGGTCTGAAAAAACGGGTCCGACTCGCGAATCTGTCCGGAGTATTCGGTCGCGCGCGCCTTCACCTCCTCCGGCTCGCAAACCACCAGCAGCGCGTGCCGGGGCAGATGCTCCAACAAACTGCTCATCTCCGGGGCAGTCTCCGTCCCGGCCGCCGCACTCTGCCAGCCGCGCCGCAACAAGCCCAGCTCACCGGCCGGCCCCAGCGTGACCGAATCCCTCGTTTCCCTCGAAACCTGGGTCGAGGGATCGAAGCTGCGCAGCGATTCCAACGTGTCCCCGAAGAACTCCAGCCGCACCGGCCACGGCTCCGTCGGCGGGAACACGTCCACAATGCCCCCCCGCAGGGCCAGTTCCCCTTTCTGGGTGACCTGCACCTCCGGCTCGTACCCCTGTGCCTCCAACCACTCCACCAGCGCCAGCGGGTCCACCCGATCGCCCCGCTGCAACGAGCGCAGTCGCCGACGCAATTCCCCCGGCGCAAAGGTCCGCTGCAACAGCGCCGTCGCACACGTCACCACCACCCGGACGCGCTCCTCGGGATGCGGGGCCGACGCCAGCTGCACCAACGTTTCCAAGCGCTCGCTGATCGTGTCCACGTGCGGCAACCGCTCCTCCCCCGGCAAGACCTCCCAGGCCGGAAAATAAAGGCTCAAATTGCCCACCGATGCAGCCGCAGCAGCGCCCCCGGCCTCCTTCGCCCCCGGCCCCGGTTCCGGCAGACCGCGCAACACCCGCAACCATGTCTCCAGGTCCTGCTGGAACAGCTCTTGCCGCCGCGGCTCCGGAGTCACCACCACCAGCGTTGTTTCGGGAAAACACAGGTGCAGCCAGGCGACCAGGAACGGCTGCGCCGGCTCGGCCACGCCCGTCACGTGCAACACCCCACCCCCCTCCATGCGCTGCACCAGCTCCCGGGCAGCGGGAGTTGCTTCAAACCGGGCCCAGACCGTCGAGGGGGCCCGGCTCTGGACACTTCGCCCCAACCTGTTTCAGCCTGATCCAGCCCCGCGACGGCCGTCAAGGGTGCGCGCCTGCGAATCCCTGCGTCACGCTTCCGGGAGCGCCTCCGCCAGCAACTGGGCCATGTGCAGCACACGCATCGACGTCAAATGCGCCACCTGCTGGCGACAACTTGTCCCCGAGGCCACCAACACCGTGCCAAACGGCGTGTGCTCCAACTGTTCCAGCAACGGCTCCGCCACCCGGACCGACAGGTCGTAGGTCGAGGCCATCGCCCCAAAGGCGCCCGCCATCCCGCAACAGCCGCTGTCCAGCAAACGCACGGTGCGGCCCGGGAGTCGCCGCGCCAATCGTTCCATCACCACCCCCCATCGTTTCACATGGCAGTGCGCGTGGATCAGCACCAGCCCCCCGTCCCGTCGCCACGGCACCGCGTCCGGATGCCGCTCCAGGACCCGCTCCACAAACGCCTCGAACAGGACACACCGCTCCGCCATGGCCTCGGCCCCCGGCAGTCGCAGCTCCCGATAATCCTCCGTGAACATTGTGAAACACGAAGGTTCCAGGAAAACCACCGGCGTCTCCGCAGCCAGCCCCTGAAGCAGGGCGAGGTTGCGGCGGCCCAGTTCCCGCGCCCGATCCAGATCCCCCTGGCTGAATGCCGGCCGACCGCAGCACGCCCGCCCCCGGAGCAACTGGACCTCGTACCCCAGCGCTTCCAGCACCGCCACTGCGGCCATCCCCACCGCTGGCTCGTGATAGCGAACAAACGTGTCGTCCCACAACAACACCCGGCCTCGCCGCGGCCCCCCAATCCGTCGGCGCCGTGCAAACCAATCGTCGAACCGCTGGCGGGCAAAGGCCGGCAAGGGCCGCCGCGCCGACAAGCCGACCACTTTTTCCATGGCGACCCGGACCCAGCCCCATTCCAACACCGTGTTCGCCACGCCCGCAAACCGTGCCCCCCAGGGCGCCCATTGATCCACGCGACTGATCCACCGCGCCGCCCGCGGCATGCCCACTGCCCGATGTCGCCCGTGCAACAGCTCCGCCTTCAACAACGCCATGTTTACGTTCGACGGACACTCCACCGCACACGCCCGACACCCCAGACAGGTCTCCAGCGCCACTTGCAACTCTTCCGATCCCCAAATCTCCCGGCCCGCGGAGCCACGCCCCTCCAAAGCCGCGCGGATCAGATTGGCCCGACCCCGCGTGCTCAACGCCTCCCAGCCCGTCACGGGAAAGGTCGGACACATCGTCGGCGCCAGTTTCCGGCAACCCCCGCACCCGTTGCACTGCTCGAGGTTGGCGACGAACGATTCATCCCGCGCCGCAAATGCCAACACCGGCGTAAACGGCAACCTCAGTTCGTACCCGGGCCCCTGCCGCAAATGCGTGTCACACGCATACCGCCCGTCCGGAAGGATCTTGCCCGGATTGAGCACCTGATGCGGATCGAACGCCCGCTTGATCTCGCGCATGGCCTGCAGCAGATCCTCGCCCAACTGCTGCGCCATGAACTCCGTCCGCGCAATGCCCACGCCGTGCTCCGCCGCCAGGGAACCCCCAAACCGGGCCACCAGCCGCGCCACACCCTCGGCCACTTGCCGCAGGCGCCGGACATCCTCGGCCCGATGCAGGTCCAGCACCGGTCGCACGTGCAACAGCCCCGAGCCGGCATGCCCGTAGAAGGAAGCCTCCAGACCCAGCTCGTCCAACAGCCCGCGCAGTTCCGTTACGTAAGCGGGCAATTGCTCGGGCCGCACCGCCGTGTCCTCGATGATCGTGGTCGGTTTGGCCGGCCCCTTCCGGCTCGTCAACAGCGACAAGCCCGCCTTGCGGAGCGACCACACCAGTGCCATGGCCCGTTCCTGGCGTACCGCCCGACAGCGGCGCCCCAACCGCCGCCGCTCCAACGCCGCCAGCTTTTCCTCCACCTCGTCGAAAAACTCCACGACCAACAAGGACTCGCACGGCTCTTCATCGAGGCCCAACAAACGCCGCGCCAGCTCGAAGGCGGGTTGGCCGCGCGTCTGGTCCAACAACAAGCGATCCAGGTGCTCGATCGCCGCCGGCCTCAGATCCTGCAGGCACACCGCGGCCTCCAGCGCCTCCATCATGGAGTCGAAAAACAGCACCCCCAGCGCCTTCTCGCGCGGCAACGGCACCACGCGCAACACCGCCGAAATGATCCCCGCCAGGGTACCCTCGCTGCCGCAAATCAGTTGGGTCAAATCCCCCGGTCGCTGCCCGTACCGATCCAGCGCGTAACCCGGCCAGCGTTTGATCAACCCGGGCGGCATTCGCTCCTGAATCCGCAGACTGTGAAACTGCACCACTTCGTCGGCCACCCGGCGTTGGGTGGGCAGGTCCTCCCCACCCGGCTCCGCTCGGCGCACCTTGCCGTCCGCCAGCACCACCTCCAGCGCCACCACGTAATCGGCCGTGGTCCCGTACAGCGGGGCCCGCGCACCCGAGGAATTGTTGGCGATCATGCCGCCCAGGGTTGCCCGGTCACTGGTGGCCACGTCCGGCCCGAAACAAAAGCCATGCGGTCGCAGAAACGCGTTCAACTCATCCAGAACCACCCCGGCCTCCACCTCCACCGTGCGTGTTTCCGGATCGAAGCGCCGAATCGCCCGCAGGTACCGTGCAAAATCCACCACCACGCCGTCTCCCAGGGCGCCTCCGGTCAGGCCCGTGCCCGCACCCCGCGGAATCACGCTCAATCCCGCCTCTGCCGCGGCCTTGATGATCGCGCTGGCCTGGCGCGCGTTCCGCGGAAAGGCCACGGCCGCCGGGACGATCTGATAGATCGAGGCGTCCGTCGCATACAGCTGGCGGGTCAGATTGTCGAAAGCCACCTCGCAGTTGGCCGCGGAAAGCAGGGCCTGTTGTTGGGTGGATGTCATAAGCACTGCCTTCGGAACGCTGCGCGCCTGCGCATCGGACGTCTTCGGCAACCGCCGCACTTCGGTCCCGGGCAGGACTGCAATCCCTCACGTCATCGGGCGTGCGTCTCATCGGCACGGCCCCGGCGGACGCGGCTCCTGGCCCGCTGCCCTCGGACCACGACTCAAGAGACTCCGGCGCTCAACGCCGCTGCCCACCTGAGCTGCAGAGCACTTCGCCTCGGGCGCGCTGCCCCGCCTTTCTCAACCGGCCTTTCGCGAGAGCGCTCCGCCTGCTGCTGTGCCCAACCTACTCATCCGCCGGCCGGAATCCAATGCCCAAACTGCAACCAGAGAAGGGTGTGAGCAGGCATGTTCCACCGGCCACTTCGGCCCTCCAGCGCGACGCAGACCCGGTCCAACAGGGGAAGAGGCACGGCGGTGCCCGGGGTCCCTGGGCGCGAGAGCCGCGCCTCTCAGAGGCCCGGAGCACTGTACCGTACGGGGTTTGGCAACGCCGCTTCGCCACCGCCCGTGGCCCGCGTTCCGGCGCGCCGCACTCCCCCAAATCCAAGCCAGACTTTCGGGGAGCTGGATGCGGTTCTGCGCCGCCAGACGAATCCGAGCCCGCCCCGGGGACGGCACGAAAAAAAGAAGATGGTGGAGCCGAGGGGACTCGAACCCCTGACCCCCACAATGCCATTGTGGTGCTCTACCAACTGAGCTACGACCCCACCCGTCTGAAGCACAATCTAGGCACCTCGCCCCGGTTGTCAAAGAGTTTGTGGAAGGCGCAGAACCCGGCCGAGCCCCCCAATTGAATCCCCCGGCTTTTCGCCGGATTCGCCGATCTCCCACCGTTTCCCCATTCCGACCACTGCTCCCGACCTCCACCGTCCCACCCCGGGCTCGTGCCAAACAGAAGACGCCCACGAAAACCTTGTGAGCCCCGCCTCGGAGGATACGATGAAACCGGGCAACCATGAACCGCGGCCCCTGCATCTTGATTGTAGACGACGATCCCGGGCAACGCAGCCTGCTGGAGTCGTTCCTGCGCAGCCAGGGTTTTGAAACGCTCACCGCCGGCTCCGGAGAAGAAGCCCTGGCCCTGCTGGCCCAGCGCCACGTCGATCTCCTGATCTCCGACGTTCGCATGCCCGGGCTGTCCGGCCTGGACACCCTGCGGCGGGCCCGCCAACAACACGGGACCCTGCCCGTGCTCCTTGTCACCGCCTATGCCGACATCCGCGAGGCGGTCGGCGCCGTGCGCGACGGCGCCCTCAATTATCTTCCCAAGCCCATCGACCTTGATGAACTGCTCCAATGCGTCCGCGAGGCCACCGGTCAGCGCCACCCGCTGCCCCGCCAGGGATCCCTCCCCAGCCTCCCGCCCGAGGTCATCGCCGTCAGCCCGCAAATGCAGGCCCTCCTGCGCGACGCCGCCCTGGTGGCCGCCTCGGACACCCGCGTGCTGATCACCGGCGAAAGCGGCGTCGGCAAGGAGGTCGTCGCCGATCTCATCCATGCCTGGAGCCGCCGTGCCCAGGGCCCGCTGATCAAGGTCAACTGCGCCGCCATCCCCGAAACCCTTCTGGAAAGCGAACTTTTCGGACACGAAAAAGGGGCGTTCACCGGGGCCACCCGGCAGCGTATCGGACGGTTCGAACAGGCCCGCGGCGGTACGCTGTTCCTCGACGAAATCGGTGACATGGCCCTGAGTCTGCAGGCCAAACTCCTGCGGGTCATTCAGGATGGCCGTTTCCAGCGTATCGGATCGAATCTCGACATTTACTCCGACGCCCGGATCATCGCCTCCACCAATCGCGACCTGGAATCTGCCGTGCGGGAGGGACGGTTCCGGGAGGACCTGTACTACCGGCTCAATGTCGTCGAACTCCACGTGCCGCCGTTGCGCGAACGGCCCGAAGACATCCTGCCCCTGGCCACCCATTTTCTGCGCCAGTTCACCGGCGGCCGCGCCCGATTCTCCCCTTCAGTTGTCAGTCTCTTACAGGCCTACTCCTGGCCGGGCAACGTGCGCGAACTCCGCAACGTGATGGAACGCGCCGCCCTCCTGTCTCATGGCGAGCTGGTGCTGCCCGAACACCTCCCCGCCCGCATCCTCCAGAGCGTCGAATCTCGGACCGACCCGCTTGGCGGCACCGAGCTGGTGCGTTTGGAAGAAGTGGAACGACAGAAGATTCTCGAAACCCTCCGTCGCTGTGGGTTCAACCGCACCGAGACCGCCCGCGCCCTCGGCATCAGCCGGCGCACCCTGGTTTACAAACTCCAGCGCTATCGGGAAGCCGGCTACGCCGTGGACCCGCCCTCAGAATCCCCCGGCCCGAGAGAGTCCTGAGGCCATGAGGCCGCGGACCGCGCGCTTCCTTGCGCGAGCCTGGATCCATGATCGCCCCAAATGCGGCGCCTCTCGAACTACGGGAGTGCCCCAGACCCGGGGTCACAGCGCGAGTGAGCTCAAAGAAGCCACAGACGTCGCAGCAGCACGGCCGCCCCTTACCCTCGAAGAACGCACGTCGGTTTCAGTGCCCCCCCGCAGGCCGCAGTTCGACTTCCTGGATGTCCGAAAAGGAAAGCGGAATTTCTTCCACCGCAGCGCCCCTCTGCACCTCCACGTGCATGTCGTTGGTGGTGATGCGCGTGATCCGGTTGACCACGTACTGGTGCCGACCGGTTTTGATGATGAGAACCGAACTTTTGTCGCGGCGAACCATGCCAAAGAATCCGCTGAACTTCGTCTCGAAGAAGCGCCGGTTGAATGCATATTCGCCCCGCTTGAAAACCGTCGGTTCGACCGGCTTCGCGGTGGCCGGTCCCTCGGTGTCTCTGGCCAGGTGCAGCCCGGCTCCGATCGCAGGCGCCGCGCCGGCAGCCCCTCCCGCAGCCGCCGCCTCGGTCGCAACTCCTTCCTCCTCCCTGGGGATCTGTGTGGGCAGTGCCAAGAACACCGCTTGCGGAATCACCGGAATCACCGCCGCCAGGCCGCACACCAGGGCCACCGGCCGCGCGCGGTAAATGGCTATCTCATAAGCGGCATACAAATTGGCCGCGTACAGCGCCAGCAGGATCAACCACCCCACCGGCGAGCCCAACAAGCCCGCCCAGATCGCGGGCTGCTCGGGCCGCGACAGCTTGCCCTCCACCGGCTGCGGCTTCGGCACCGCCGGACGCGCGGCCCGGGTCGCCTGCTCTTCCTCGAACACGTAAACTTCGGCAAATCGGCGGAACTTCGGATTCTTGGCAAATTCGCGCAGGGCCTCTTGGGAAAAGCGCTCCCAGGGAATGCGATCGGAGAACGTGCCATCGGGGAGGCGCAGGACAATCCCACGTTCATTGGCCGACACGGGCGAGCCTTCCATCCGCGTGCCGTCCGCCATGGGATACACTTCTGCCCAACCGGTGACAGCCCCCAGCGTCACCCAGGCGAGCAGGCTCAAAATGATCCAAACCCTTCGCACAAACCCATCGGATACCCCAAGCCACACGAAGGCGCAAAAGATTTCTCGCCGCTTGCCTGAGCCCGGGTGCATTTCCGCTTTCGAACACGGGATTCAAGAATGCCAGGGACAGGCCGTTTTCCCTCGCCTTTCCCATGCCGGGGCCAGCCGCGATTCCGTCGTGCTTTCGGGGATGTCGAGAACCTGAGATGGACCCAACTGCTTGCCCCAACGAGACGGCGATTCATCAACCCAGGGCAATGCCCCCCAGCTCACCGGATTGCCCCAAAAAACCGGACTTCACCGATCGCGACGTACCGGATTCCCGTAAAGCAAAGCGCCCTCAAAAGGCGGCATTCGCTGGGGAACGCCCGGCCTTGCCCTCGGCCTTCCCCCGTCAACGACGCTCGACATCCCTTCGGGCTTTCGGGTCTCCAAAACCCGGGATGTGCCGTGTGCTTCCCCTCACCTTTGTGCCCATGGCGGGCCAAAGTCCGCACCTCCCCACGCCAAGCCGCCACCCAGGTCGCCTCGGCCCGGGGACACCGCTCCGCGGTCCTTTTCCCGGGGCCCGCCTGACACAGAAACCGGAACGCCCCCACCGATCCCTCGAGCTTTCCGCAAGTCGCACCCCGCAGAGGGGCCGTCTGCCCGGACTTTCATGACTCCTTTCGCCCGCTGGGGACGGCCCCTTGACGCACTCTCTCCCCGCACGCAGCCGATTCAGCCCCCGAGCTGCAGACGGGCATCATTGGACAACAACCGGGTGAGGTTCTCCCAATTGACCTCGTTCATCTCGTTGAAGGCGTGCAGGTACACCGACACCACTTCGGCCGGATATTTGCCGAGCAGCTTTTCCACCGCCGCCTGCAACTTTTCGTCCTCCACCGAGTCAGGAAGGGTCTCCACCACGCCGTCCTGATGGGGGATGCCCAGGGCGTCCAGAAAATCCACCAGCATAGCCTTGTGCTTTTTCAGCAGCCAGGCGCGAATGAGGGCGGCAGCCGCGGTGTCCAGGGACGGCCTGGTCAGCGTGTTCAGAATGGTCACGTCCCGCTGTGCCCGGGGTTGCCGCAGCAGGTACACCGGACGCAACCGGCGCGCCTCGGCCACGGCCGCCAGCGTGGCCTTGTAGGTCGGTTTATCCTCCTGAAAGGCAAAATTCAGAATGTCTGCCGCCAACCCCGGCGACATGAACCCGATCAATTCGTGTGACTTGAGCATGCGCTGTTCTCTGCCGCTTTGACACAGCGGCCCGGACCTGGAGGGGCACCTCAGGCCGGGCCAACCGTCAGGAACGCGATTTTGTGGCGTCGCGCCAGCTGCGCGCAAGCCTCCTCTTCCAGCACCAGGCTCCGGTTCGCCTCGAAGGCAAACACGGCCACGCCGGCGCGGGCACAGGTTTCCAATGTCGCAGGCCCCACGCACGGAATGTCGAACCGCATGTCATGTCCCACCTTGGCCACCTTCACCGCCACCGCCCCGCCCCCGGGGCCGGCCAGCTCCCCCCCGCGCAACAGACACCGATCCGTTCCTTCGAACGCCTCCACCGCGAGCACCGTTCCCTGCTTGACCACCACGAGCTGCCCGATGTCCAGCCGCGCGATCTCCCGGGCCATCCGATAGCCGAACTCCACGTCAACCCGCTGTTCCGGCGTGGGCTCCGGGCCCAGTCGGTACCCGGGGCCTTTCATCAGCGGTCGCAACCATGGCGTGGCTTCCAGCACCTCGATCCCCTCCTGCCGAAGCTCCTCGATCACCGCGCCAAAAATCGTGTGGGCGTTCCGCTCCTTCAGCCGCATCAGCAACCCCAGCGCCCGCAGATCGGGTCGAATCTCGTACAGCCGCTTGGGCGCAATCTGCCCGGCCATGACACAGTGCCGCACGCCGCGTTGTCGCAACGCTCGAATCAGCCGTTCCAACTGGCCCACTTTGACCCACACCAACTCGTCCACCAGTCCCGCCAGGGCCGGATCGGTTTCCCCCTCGAAACCCACCGCCACCAGTCGCGGTACGCCCGCCGCCCGCACCTGGCGCGCCAGCAGCAGCGGCAGGGACCGACTTCCCGCAATCAGTCCCAACACCTCCACCCGAGGTGGACCTCCCTCGCAGCCCGGAACGGTTCCTGTCCCGGACCCGTCTGCAGATCGATGCGTCCCTGTGGATGTCATCCGCTCTGAAACCTTCCCCTGCCTTCCGGCCCATCTCAGGTCCCGAACAATCGATCCCCCGCATCGCCCAAACCGGGCAGAATGTAGCCCCGCTCGTTCAGTTGTCGGTCCACCGCGGCGGTGAAAATGGGCACTTGCGGGTGTCGCCTCCGCACCGCGCGAATCCCCTCCGGCGCGGCCACCAGGTTGATCAACCGGACCCGACGTGCCCCCGCCTCGCACAGCCGGTCCAGGGCCGCCAACGCGCTGCCTCCCGTGGCCAACATGGGGGCGATCAGGAAGACTTCGAACCGGGGCAGGCCCTCGGGGAGACTCTCGTGATAAAACGACGCCCGCAACGTGGTCTCCTCCCGGCGCAACCCCAGAAACCCCACCCGGGCATGCGGGATCAACTGCAGGATCCCTTCCAACATGCCCAGACCCGCCCGCAACACGGGCACCAGCAGCACCTCGCGCTCCAGCACGAAGCCCTCCGTCTCTTCGAGGGGCGTATGAACCCGGCACCGTCGCACCCGCAGGGAGCGCGTGGCCTCGTAGACCATCAGGGCCGCCACCTCTCCCAGCAACCGCCGAAACTCCTGCGGCGCTGTCCGCCGGTCCCGCAGCCGCGTCAGGTTGTGTCGGATCAACGGATGCCGAATGACGGTGACGCCACGCACAACCCGATCTCAAGGCACCAGCGCCGGCGGCAGGAAATACATCTGACCCGGCTCCAACCGCGGCAGTTCCAATCCCCAGTCCACCTTGACCGTGCGCGTACGGCCCTCCCCGAACAACGGGAACAGATCGGCAAAGGTCAGTCGACGCTGATACCGCACGAAATTGGCGCGCGAAACGCCCGCCAGTTTCAGCGCACGGGCCTTCGCCGTGTCGAAGTTGCCCAACTCGTCCACAAACCCCAGCTTGTACGCCTCGTTCCCGGAAAGGACCCGCCCGTCCGCGTACTCCTCCCAATTGGGCACGAGCCGGCGCCCTTCCGGATCGTTCGCTTCCGCCGCGGCGCCCCGGCCTTCCGCCACCACCTGCTTGAACCGGGTGAAGATCTCGTCGATGAGCGCCTGCAACATTTGCCGTTCCTCCGGCGGGATTTCCGAGGGATCGCGCGACCCGCTCAACATGTCCTTGAACCGGCCGCTCTTGTACGTGTACGGCCGAATCCCCACCTTGTCCATCAGCCCGCGATAGTTCCAGGCCGACAGGATCACCCCGATGCTCCCCGTCAACGTCATTTCATTGGCCACGATCCAACGGCTGGCCACGGCCACATAGTAGCCCCCGGACGCCGCCACGTTCCCCATCACCGCCACCACCGGCTTGTTGGCCTCCCGCTGAAACTCCCGGATCGCCCGGTTCAGCTCATCCGAGGCCAACACCTCCCCGCCGGGCGAGTTGATCTTCAACAACACCGCGCGCACGCGCGTGTCCTCCCTGGCGCGTTTCAACTGCGCCCGCAACACGTCCACCTGGTCAAAGCCCATGGGGTCCGACAACTGACTGGTGATGATCCCCTCCAGTTCGATGACGGCCACCTTGGCGTGAGCGTCGTTGTCCTCCAGGACGATTTCGTCCAGCCGAGGCCCAACGGAGGTCCGTACCACCGCGGGCCCCAGTCCGTCCAAGTGAAGCAGGCTCGAAGCCATCCAGAGCACCAGCCCCGTCCCCACCATCAACAACAGGGCGACGATTACGAAGGCCACCAGCCAACCCCGCCCTCCTCGACGTTGCGGCGGAGTCGAACCCACAGGACGAATCACGGGCGGGACCATCCCCGGCGGCGCCCCCGGGGCTGACACGCTGGGCGCACCATCTTCCGGTCTGCCAGCAGGGTCGTATGTCATGGCCCGAACCCTAGTCAAACCTCCACGCCCCCGCAAGCCACCGCGGGCCCGCTCACGAGCCCGGCTCCGTCGCTTTCGGGCCTCCCCCGCTCGGCCCCGGGGCCCATCGGTGCCGGAGCCCGTCGGTTCTCCCGTGGTGCGGCCCCTTGGCTGTGTGCCCACGCAGGAGCTTCCACAAAAGCGCAGGGCCGGACTCGACGTCCGGCCCTTCACTCGAGAACCAAAGCTTTTTGTCTCGCACTCGATGCGGCGCGGCAGCTTTACGCCCTCGTCAATCGCACACGGTATTCACTGCCTTTCTGCATCAAAGCCAACCACACTATGGCGAATCGGACGCGTCGCGGGTATCCCCAATTCTGGGGACAAATTTGTCCCCCCGCTCCCAGCCGCCGCCCCTGACGATTGCCGCCCTGCTCTCCCGGCTCCGGGTCAAGTCGAGGGCCAACCGTCGGATTCCCTGATTCTCCCCCTCGACCGGCGCCGCGTCCTGCGGCGCTCGGATCGGGCCCGCGTCCGCGCCTCCCAAAGCTCAGGCAAGGGGAAGCTGCCGCGACCGCCACCATTCGGTCGCCTCCTGCACCAGTTCCGCCGTGGTGGCCAATCCGCGCTTGCGTTTGATGTTCTCGCGGTGGGTCTCCACCGTTTTGACGCTCAGTCCGAGCCGTCCCGCAATTTCCCGGCTGCTGAGGCCCTGCCCCAACAACTGGTAAATCGTGAACTCGCGGTCGGTCAGGTCTTTCAAGCGTGCCTCGGGTGGAACCGGTCGCGAGACCAGCTGCTGCCCCAGCATCCGTTCGGCCAGCGAGCGACTCACATACAAGCCGCCCTGCAACACCTGCCGCATGGCGTTCAGAACCTCCATCGGCGCGTCTTCCTTGGTGACGTAACCATGTGCCCCGGCATGCAAAACCCGCTCCACATACACCGGTTCGTCGTGCTGCGTCAGCACAAGGATCCGGAGCCGGTCATGACGCGCCCGTACGGCTTTGATGAACTCCAGCACGTCTCCCCCGCCCAGCCGCAAATCCAGCACCATCAGGTCCGGGGATTGTTGCTCCAACACGGTCCAGGCCTCGGAGATGCCGGCCGCCTGCCCGCAAACCGCGAAGTCGTCATGGCGACCCAGCAGTTGCGTCAATCCCTCCCGCAACAATGGATGGTCGTCCACGATCAAAACCCGTGCCGGCTTTCCCCGCCCACCGGTCCTGCTTGCCGATCCTGCTCGCGTTTCCATGGCACGTCATGCCTCCTGGGCCTCTCTCGGGTCCCTGCCGGCGGGCCAGGGCAAACGGCACTCCACCGTGGTCCCCTGTCCCGCCTGCGAATGAATCTTCAATCGGGCGCGGAGGGTGGCCGCCCGGTACCGCATCGTGCGCAGGCCCAGACCCTCTGCATTCGCCGCCTCTTCCGGGCCAAAGCCGCGTCCGTCGTCCACAATCCGCAAGCACAGTTCCGGTCCCTCCCGTTGCAGGGAAATCCCAACTCGACGCGGTTTCCCGTGGCGGACGGCATTCGCCACCGCTTCCTGCGCAATGCGAAACAGGTGAAATCCGGTTTCTCCGTCCAACTTTTCCACCGGCTCGGGGCAGGTGCATTCGCAAAGGACCCCGTGCCATTCCGTCGTTTCCGCTGCCAACCGCTGCAACGCCGGGACCAATCCTCCTGCCTCCACCTCCACCGGATCCAGGCCGCGGGCCAGGCGCCGTGCCTCTTGCATGGCTCGTCCCAACAGGCTCACCAGTTCGGCTGCCTCGGACGCGGACGCCGGCGCCTCCTGCCGCAGCCGATCTTCCAGGCTGCGCGCCTTCAGCGCCAGCCCGGCCAGAAACTGCGCCAGCCCGTCGTGCAGTTCATGCCCGATCCGCCGCCGTTCGCGGGCGCCCGCCTCCAGAACCTCCTGCTGCAGGCGCTTCCGCTCCGTAATGTCCAGCACGGTGGAGACAATGTACCGCAGGCGACCCTGTTCATCCCGCACCGCACCAGCCGCAGACAATGCCTGGACCACGCGGCCGTCCTTGCGCAGCAACCGTTTCTCGCGGGCGTAGTGATCCCGCTGTCCGCTCCGCAACTGCTCATAAAGCGCCCGGCCGGCCGCCACGTCCTCCGGATGCGTGATCCGGCGCGTACTCAACTGCAGCATCTCCACCTCGCTGTAACCCAACATCTCGCAGTAAGCCCGGTTCACCCGCAGGAAATGCCCCTGCGCATCCAACAGGGCCACCCCCAGGGGCGCGCATTCGAACAGGGTGCGAAAGCGTTCCTCGCTGGCCCGCAAGGACTGCTCCGATTCCTTCCACGCAGTGATGTCCTCGACCACCCCGGCCCAGGCTTCCTCTGCGCCTTCCGTCTGGCGTACCCGAAACGCGCGCTCATAGACCCACCGAATCCCCCCGTCGCTGCGGAGCACACGGTATACCTGCTCGAACGAATCCTGGCCCGCCGCCGCCTCCCATGCCGCCCGCACCCGCAGGGCATCCTCCGGATGCACCCGATCCCACCAGAGTGCCGGATTCTCGTACAATCGTGCCCTCGGCAGGCCCCATACGGTTTCGAAGGCGCGGCTCACGTACAGCCACCGCTGCTGCGTTCCGTCGCGCAACCAGAAGACCTCTTGCAGGTGTTCCACCACCTGACGAAACAACTCCTCGCTGGCCATCAGCCGCCGCGCCGTTTGCCGCAGATCCGTCACGTCCAGGCCGCAGATCAACACCGCCGGTGCTCCCCCAAACCGCACCGCTCGCGCCGTCACCTGCAACCACCGCTCCTGCCCGGCAGCCGTTCGGATCAACAACTCCTGCGGCCCCACCGGCGTTGCCGACGTCGCCGCCTCCGCCCACAGCCGCTCCACACCGCCCCGCCATTCCGGTTCCACAAACCGCCACCACCCCCGCTGCCTCAACTCCTCCCGGGTCACACCGAACATGGAGACCGTCCCCTCGTTCGCATACACGCAGCCCTGCCCGGTTCGGATGCACACCAACGCCGGTATCTGATTCGCCAGAGTCTGAAACTGCTCCGCACTCTCGCGCCAGGACGCCTCCGCTTGCTGGCGCCGCGCCACCTCCTGCGCCAATGCATGATTGGCCTCCGCCAGCTCGGCCGTGCGCTGACGCACCCGCTCTTCCAGCGTCAAAGCCGCCCGGCGCAACGAGCTCTCCAGGGCATCCACTCGGGCTCCCGCCCGGTCCGCCACCCACAGCCCGGCTCCCAACACAAGCACCGGCGGCAGCACCAACAACAAAAACTGCTGCACCGGCTCGGTTACGGTCCCGTGAAACCCCAGCCACTGCAGCAGCCCCACGCAGGCCAATACCACCCCCACCGTCCACGGCACGAACGCCCGCAGCAAGTGCGCCCGGTGTGTCGGCCACCAAAACCATCGAAGGGGAATCCGCTCCGGCCCCCCGGCCATCACAACTCCCAGCGAAAGACACAGACCCGCGGCCATCCCCAGAAAACTGGGCGGCCGCAGGATGTCTCGATCCAGTCCCGGCACCGCGTACAACCAGCCCGTCAGCATCACGAACTGGACCGACGCAAGAATCGCTGCCGTGGCCGAGGCAGCCGTGGCCCAAACGCTGCGCGGCCAGCCGGTCACCGAGCCCACCAACAAACTGGCCAACCCGGCAAACCCAAATCGCACCAACGGCGGCAGGACCGCTTCTGCCATTCCCCCCGCTTCGAGCCCCAGGCGGGCTTCCACCCACCCGGGGCGGCCCAGCGCCACCTCCAGATAACCCCAGGCCACCACCAAACCGGAAAGACAGGCCAACGACAGACCGGGCACGCTTCGAGTCGCCGGACCCGAGGTGCAAAACCGGCAGACCAGCGCCCCGCCCAGCAGCCCCAAGGTCAAGGCCCCCTTGGGAGCCGCCGGAAAATCATGCGAGAAACACAGCATCCAGTCCGGCCGGCCGACCCCCCAACACAGCAGCATGCCCGTACCCAGGATCGCCGCGGTCCCCGCCAGCACCAGACCTGCCCACCGTAAGCCGGGCCGCCACGCCTCATCCCAAGACACCGCCATAATCCATCACCCAGGGCTGCCTCCGCACTCCCTACCCTCGCAAACCGCCTGAGTCCCTGCAATCTCAGATTCGAGGGAAGCGTTGGGACCACGGCGGGCGAGAGCAACCGTCTGCCCTCTTCGGGACGACTGAGGGCGGGCCCTGGATCGTCTTCCGGGCACGCGATCGGAACCGGGAAGCTCCAAAAAACCAACCGGAAGAACTTCCACTCCCTGCCAATCCGCCACACCACACCTGCCGCTCGCGCGACGACGAAGGCCGAGCGAACTCCGTTTGCAACTTCACCCCTCACAGGCCAACGCGGGGCTGCGCGCGAGCCCTGATCCAATGATCCCTCGAGCAGGCCGCGATCCTGCCCCTGGCCGAATTCACCGCCCGTCCGCCCCGTGCTCCACGCTCCATCGCCACCGCCATCCCGGCCTGCCTACCGGGTCCCCTGGTGGAACGGCGACGAACCCAAAAGGAGCTCACACCGAATGACTCCAACGATCAACGCCCGTCATCGAATCGCGCAACGGCGGCTCGGTCCTCCCGCACAAGGAGCGCGACCCTTGGGCTCCAACCGAGTGGTGAAAGCCGGCCCCCACTCCCCATACAAAGCCGAACCCCTTCCAGCCGGAGCCCAGGCCAGAGCCGTGGCCAGGTGGGCAACGACGTTCGGAACCCACCGACCCGGTTGGACAACAACTCCCACAAAGGCTCGGCCCGACCCAACCCGGCGGCGCCCACTGCCGGCAAGGTCACACATGGAACCCGAGTCATTGCAGTTGCAGCCAACTCTGGCCGGATCGGCAGGCCCAGCGATCAGCCGGATCCGGGACGAGATGGACCGCCCCTGCCTCACGATGTGCGCCAAGAAACGTTGCACCCCGCTCGCGGTTGCCCCCCTCGGGCTCCAATCGGCCCTGCACCTTCTTTTCACAAATCGGCGTCGGGCGCCTCTGCGAAACGCCGAGACTCCTGCCGGATTCCCCCTCCCTGTGCCAACATGGGCAGTCTCCCGTGTCCGACCTTTCCAGGGCACAGGAGCATCATCAAGGCCCAAGAAGTCGTTGATTCTGAAGTGCAAGTGTGTCTAAATCACATCATTCGCCAAACATATCAAGCCGAAGCGACTGTGCAGGCTGACACCGACCCCGTTGGCCAGTAGCCACCCGCAGTCAAAAAATCCAGGACCAACCAACCACGACTTGAACTGGCCCGCGCGGCGATCCAGGTCCCCCGGGCCGGCCCGCGGGCCTGACCAAGGGCGCCCCCTCCACAGAATATCGGACCGGGGAGGAAACTGCGGTCGCCCGCCTTCCAGGACGGACTGAACCATGACTGGCTTCATCCTGCTTCCAGTTTGTGGCGTTGACGGTTCCAAACGGTCGTACAACCAAGATCCGGCCGTCGCCCGCTCCGACGACCCAGGCTGCGGCCCCGGGCTCGTGACCTGGCTGGAGCACGTTTCAATCCGCCCCCGGCTTTACGGCCACGGGCGGCACGTTTTTCGCCGCCAGGGCTCCGGTCAATACCGTGGCAGGAACGGTCAGTGGCCGGTTCGCGTTGTTGCTGGATTTCCGCGCGGCCTTTTTCGGGGCAGGAGGGCGTCCGCAACTCGACGAGAGCCCCACTTTCGAGCCGCATATGTCGTTCTCGCCCTGCCAGCCTTCCACACGCACCCCTGGTGCGACACATGGAATCATCGGAGCCGCAGCTGCCCCGGCGATCACCAGTCCGGAGGTTCCGGGGCAGTGGCCCGATGCCGGCACGCATCGGTTCTGGCAAGCGCCCCTCCACCCGGGCACCGGCTCTTCGACCAGAGCTCGCGGCAGTCGGATGCACCCGGTCACCGTCCGGGCCCACGTGCCGACGCAGCTGCACCGCCGCTTCCGTTCCTTCGAGTAAAAGCGTTTCCCGGCCACCACACCGTTCACAATGAAAAGCACAGACGGCCTCTACACCCTTCTCATACTTGGATCGCTGACTCTGCCCGGATCCGCCGGGGCCGTTGACGGCCTCGTGGGTCGTTACTACTCCGGTTACGGCGTCGTGAGCACCCGCATCGCGTTCGACGGGTTGACGCTGGTCAGCACGCGCACCAACAGCGTTTTCGATTTCTGGAATGGCTCGCGCTTCGGCGACTGGAACCCCGTTGGTAACGGGCTTTGTTCGGCCCGCTGGACGGGCTTTTTGCACGTAACCAAGGCCGGTCTTCACGGGTTCGGCACCATTTCCGACGACGGCTCGGAGATCTGGATCGATGGCGAGCGAGTGGTGGACAACCACGAGGAACCATGGTTCGATTGGCAGGAGGGCTGGTGTCATCTGGGTGCGGGCGATCACACCCTCGAAATCACCTTCTTCGAGCACGACAGCCTCAGCGGCATCGAGGTCTGGTGGCTCAGGCCCGAAAACGCCCCCTCGGTCCTGCCGTATTCCGGCGGGACGTTTCACACCATTCCGCCCACGTTCAACTCCGGCACGAAGTGGGAAATCCTCGGCGCGCCGGTCGTGCAGACCGACGCGCCATACGTCGACCCGCGTCTGCGGGCGCGCCCGCTGCCATCCGCCAACGCCGTGGAATTGAGCTGGCAGGGATTCTCCAACCCGACCTATGTCGTCGAGTGCTCCACCAACTTGCTGACGTGGCAGGACTGGACCGGCACTCTGCCGGGTCTCAGCGGCGTCATGACGCAATGGGTTCCAACCACAGCGGCGCGGGTTTTCTTACGCCTGCGGCTTGAGCCATGAGGATCGTACCGGCGCTGGCGTCCCCTTTTTTCAAAATCCTCGGGCAACGACCCTCACGTTGGCTATGCCAATGAAAGGCACACCGACCATGCGCAGGACGGCAAGCTCTTGATGGTCTCGCCTTTACTCCCTCAACTCTCAACCTGCCCCGCCCAGGACAGCGCCTTCACCTACCAGGGCCGGCTCGAGGAAAACGGCACGCCGGACAACGGCCGCCACGACTTCCGGGGCCAAACGTTCAACCGCGCCGCTGCCGGTGACCCGGGCGACGGGCCGGTTTCCTCCACGGCGACCCTGACGGCGGTGCCGGCGACCCACGGGTCGTTCGTCCCGCCCCTGCGCCTGGGCACCGCGCTGATCCCTGGCGCGAGGGGTCGGCTCGAACGTTGTAGGTGGACGGACGGTTGGAGCCCATTCGTCGCGTTGACGCCCCGCCCACCGACCCGCCCTTCTGCGTATGTCATTCACGCCGCCAGTGCAGATGCGGCAGGGCTCACCGGCCCGCTGCCGACCGGAGGCTTAATCGGCGGCTACCCCGGTCTGGCGCAGTTCCCGAACCCCGGCAATTTGTTCACCCGCACATTCGCCGTCGACGGGCCGACCAGGGTCAATGCCGCACGGTAGGGAGGCTCACTCCCCGGGGCGTTCCCGCAGTTTGCGGGCTGAGTGCGGAACACGAGCGTGGATTCTATCAGCAGCACCAACAACCCGGCCCTGGAGTTGCGCGTGAACAATATCCGGGTCCTTCCGGCTCGCGCCCACGGCCGGCGTGCCGAACGTCAACGGGGCAGTGGGGTCCACGCAGCCGCTGCCGGCGTTTCCCACGCCACCATCGGGGGCAGCGGCCGTCCAAGGTTGTCGAACCGGGCCCTGGGCGATTTCGGAACGATTGGCGGCGGCGGGACCAACATGGGGGCAGGAGCACCCGGCAGGCCGGGCGGAAATGCTCTCCGGAAAATCTCGATGCGGGCCGAATGAAAGCTGCGCGGGCCGGACCAGGGCCGGATCTTTCCACCCGCACGTGTGAAACCGCCTTGCCAGACATCTGGCGGCGTTCTGGCGGTGCCACATCGTGTCGCCGAGAAGCGCGTCTGTCCTTGCCCGGGCAGTGCCAACTACCGCAGCGCGAACGTGACCGCTGCCAGACCTTCTTCTGCTGGCCACAGGTCCTCGGTGAACCGCGGCCCGTCCGTCACGCGCGGGGCTCCGGAGCAGTCCCGGTACCTCGCCAACCATCGGACAAGGCTCGGAATTTTCGCGCTTGCCGGCAAATAATTGGCTTTGTTAAGGAATTGGTGCAATGCGAGCCACCCGCCACGCAAAGGCCGCTCGACCGCCACGGCCATGGAGGCCCGGCAGGCCCGTCGGAAGGCCCACAGGGAGTGGATCGCCCGTTCTGGAAGCCGGCGTGATGGGAGGAGGCCCTCGGAGGTTATGATCGTTGTGCCCGCTCATATGGGCCGGATGAACAAACTGGCCCTGTTGACCCGGTTGCAACAACTGGGCACCGCCTCGCGCGCCGAGCTGGCCAAGTCGCTCGGCCTCAGCCAGCCCACCTGCGGCAAAATCGTGCAAGAGCTGCTCCGATCGGGCGTGCTGGAGGAACTGCGCCGACCCGCCAGGTCGCGCATGGTCGGTCCGGGTATCGAACGACGGCGCAAGCTGGGTCGTCCGGGAGTGCTGGTGCGGCTGAATCAATCTCTGCCGCGCTTTCTGGCCATCCAGTTGGACGTAACTCAGACCAGCCTCGGCCGTTTCAGCCTGGGGTTTACCGGCGCCGATGTTTGGGAAACCAGCGTGCCCACGGGGAAAACGGCCACCGAGTGGGCACGCAACCTGGCCGAAGCCGCGCGCGCGTTGCCGCTGCCGGACCCCTGGGGCGTGCTGATCAGTGTCCCCGGCCTGCTGGATGCGGAGCGCGGCCGTGTGGTGTACTCGCCCAACCTGCACTGGACCGAGACGGTGGACCTGCGCCGTGTTGCCGCCGAGATCTGGCAGGCTCCCGTCGTACTCATGCAGGAGGAACAGGCCCTGGCCCTGGGCCACCGCCGTGTCCATCCCGACCACGACGACTTTCTCCTGGTCGATTTTGGCGAGGGCGTCGGGGGCGCCGTGCTGGTCCACGGCAGACTGCCGGCAAACCCGCTGCCGGTTTCGGGGGAGCTGGGGCACACGCCCGTGGCGGGTAACCCGCGTCGGTGCGGCTGTGGGGCGGTGGGCTGTCTGGAGACACTCGTCTCGTTGCGCGGGTTGCTCGAAAGTTTTGCCGAGGCCGTCCCGCAGGCGCCGCGGACCTGGGCGGCTCTGCGACAGCGCGTGCAGGAGCGCGGGCTGGAACCCTGGCTGAGCCGCACGCTGGATGCGACGGCCGTCGTGATCGCCGGGGCTTTGAACATCCTCGGACTCCAACGCGTGGTCCTGACCGGCATGCTGACCGAGCTGCCGACCTCCGTGGTGGAGTACCTCGCGCAACGCGTGCGGCAGGGGGCCTTGTGGGCCCGGTTCGGCCAGATTTACGTGGAGACCGCCGCACGCCACCGGGCCGCCGGCCTGGTCGCCGCCGGCCTCGAAAAGCTTGTCCTCAACCGGCTCGGGGAAGATACCCCCGATGCCATTCGACTCGCCCAGTGACCTCCCAATCCACATGTCCAACCCTTCAACCCAGTCACCCATGATCGACCTGAAAGAATTCGAAGTCTGGTTTGTCACTGGAAGTCAGCACCTGTACGGACCGGCCGCCCTGGAGCAGGTCGCGGCCAACGCCCAGAAAGTGGCGGCGGCCCTGGACCAGTCCCCGGTCATCCCCGTGCGCGTGCGCTTCCAACCCGTGGTGAAGTCCCCCGAGGAAGCCACCCGGCTCTGCCAGGCGGCCAACCAGGAGAGCCGCTGCATCGGGCTGATCACCTGGTGCCACACCTTCTCGCCCTCCAAGATGTGGATCAACGGCCTGAAAGCCCTGCGCAAGCCCATCGCTCATCTGCACACGCAGTTCAATCGCGACCTGCCCTGGTCCACGATTGACATGGATTTCATGAACCTGAACCAGGCGGCCCACGGCGACCGGGAACACGGCTTCATCATGAGCCGCATGCGGTTGAACCGCAAAGTCGTCGTCGGCCACTGGGAAGACCGCGAGGTGCACGAGCGCCTGGCGGCATGGTGCCGCGCCGCCGCGGCCTGGCACGACTGGCAGGGGGCCCGTTTCTGCCGCTTCGGCGACAACATGCGCGAGGTGGCCGTCACCGAGGGAGACAAGGTCGCCGCCCAGATGCAGTTCGGCTACTCCGTCAACGGCTACGGCGTCGGTGACCTCGTCCAATGTGTCCAGGCCGCCCCGGAAAGCGAGGTGGACGAAATCATTGCCGACTACGAGAAACAGTACAAAGTGGCGCCCGAGCTGCGGAAAAACGGTCCCCGGCACCAGTCGCTGCGCGACGCCGCCCGCATCGAGGCCGGCCTGCGCGCCTTTCTGCGGCAGGGCGGATTCAAGGGATTCACGGACACGTTCGAAGACCTGCACGGCCTGACCCAGCTGCCCGGCATCGCTGTCCAACGGCTCATGGCCGAGGGTTACGGCTTCGGGGCCGAGGGCGACTGGAAGACCTGTGCGCTGGTTCGCGCGATGAAAGTGATGGCCAGCGGCCTGAAAGGGGGCACCTCGTTCATGGAGGATTACACCTATCACCTCAACCCCAAACGTCCCGCCGTGCTCGGGGCCCACATGCTGGAGATCTGCCCCAGCATCGCCAAGGGCAAGCCCAGTTGTGAGATCCATCCCCTGAGCATCGGCGGCAAAGCAGATCCGGTCCGGTTGGTGTTCGACACGCCGCCCGGCCCGGCGGTCAACGCTTCCATCATCCATTTGGGCAACCGCTTCCGCCTGGTGGTCAACGAGGTGGACGTCATTGCCCCCGAAAAGCCGCTGCCCAAACTGCCGGTCGCCCGCGCCGTCTGGCAGCCCCGTCCCAATCTGGCCGTGGCGGCGGCGGCCTGGATCTATGCCGGTGGCGCCCATCACACCGGCTTCAGCCAGGCCGTCACCACGGAAATGCTCGAAGATTTCGCCGCCATCGCCGGCGTCGAGTTCCTCGTGATCGATGCCCAGACCCGACTGCGCGAGTTCAAACGCGAACTCGAGTGGAACGAGGTCGCCTACGGTCTCAAACACGGGTTCCTCGCCTGAACCCTCACCCGTTGCTGGAACCACCATGAGCGCCACCTACACCATCGGTCTCGACTACGGCACCAATTCGGTGCGCGCCCTCATCGTCAACACGGCCAACGGCCGCGAAGTCGGCACCGCCGTCTGGGAATACGAGCACGGGACCCACGGCGTCCTGCTGTCGCGCGATCCCAACCTGGCCCGCCAGCACCCGGCGGATTACCTGAAGGGTGCGGAAATCACCATCCGCCAGGCCCTGGCCCAGGCCCGGCGGAATGTCCGCGGCTTCAAACCCGAGCAGGTGGTCGGCATCGGCGTCGATACCACCGGCAGCACTCCGCTGCCCGTGGACGCCAACGGCCAGCCGCTGGCGTTCCAGAAGAAATTCGCCAAAAACCTCGCCGCCATGGCCTGGCTGTGGAAGGACCACACCAGCGTGGCGGAAGCAGCGGAAATCACCGCGCTGGCCCGGCAGATCCGGCCCCATTACCTGGCCAAGTGCGGCGGCACCTACTCCAGTGAATGGTTCTTCAGCAAGATCCTTCACTGCTTGCGCACCGCCCCGGAGGTCTTCGACGCGGCGTATACCTGGGTCGAGCTGGCCGACTATGTCCCGGCGGCCCTCACCGGCACGGAACATCCCGATCAGATCACCGTGGGCATCTGTGCCGCCGGGCACAAGGCCATGTACAACGACGCCTGGGGCGGCTATCCGGACGCGGAATTTCTCGGCAAGCTGGATCCCAAGCTGGCCGACCTGCGCAGCCGGCTTCGGCCCAAGGCCCACACCATCGATCGCGCCGTGGGCACTCTCACGCCCGCCTGGGCCAGGCGGACCGGCCTGCCGGCAGGGATCCCCGTGGCCGTCGGTGCCTTTGACGCCCACCTCGGCGCCGTCGGAAGCGGCATCGCCCCCGGCATCCTCGTCAAAATCATCGGCACCAGTACCTGCGACATGATGGTCGTGCCCCAGGACCAGCCCCTGGCCGACATTCCCGGCCTTTGCGGCATCGTGCCCGGTTCGATCCTGCCCGGCTACTACGGGCTGGAGGCCGGCCAGTCCGCCGTGGGCGACATCTTCAACTGGTTCGTCAACTACATCCAGCCGGGTGGCCCCAGGGCCGGTTCTCACGAGGCCCTCACCCGCGCCGCCGCGAAGCTCAAGCCCGGCGAATCCGGTCTGCTGGCCCTGGACTGGAACAACGGCAACCGCACCATTCTGGTGGATCAGCGGCTGACCGGCCTGCTGTTGGGGCAGACGCTCTACACCACCCCGGGCGAAATCTACCGCGCCCTCATCGAAGCCACCGCCTACGGCGCCCTGACCATCATCAACCGCTTCGAAGAATACGGCGTGAAAGTCGAGCAGATCATCAACTGCGGCGGCATCGCCGAGAAGAACCCATTGGTGATGCAGATTTACGCGGACGTGACCGGCCGACCCATGAAAATCAGCCGGTCGGCCCAAACCTGTGCCCTGGGGGCGGCCATCGCCGGCGCCGTCGTCGCCGGAGTCCACAAGGATTATGCCTCGGCCCAAAAGGCCATGACCGGGCTCAAACCCCGCGTCTTCAAGCCCAACCCGGCCGCGCACGAGGTGTATCAAAAACTCTATCCCCTCTACCGCACCCTCCACGACGCGTTCGGCACCCGCGAGTGGACGGGCAACCTGTACGACGTGATGAAAACGCTGTTGGACATCCGCAACCGCGCCCGCGGTGTCACCGGCTGAGGCAAAGGTCCGAGCCGGTGGATCAAATCACAACCTGGCAACCGGGCAATGTGCTTCGATCGAAACACCATGAAACCTTTCCCGACTCTTTTTCTTCTGGCGGGCTTGATCGGTGGCGGCGCCCTGCCCACCCCACTGGCGGCTCAGACCACCAATCGCCTGGTCATTCACGCCGACCAGGGCCGGCACACCATCAGCCGGATGATCTACGGGCACTTCGCCGAGCACCTCGGTCGCTGCATCTACGAGGGCTTTTGGGTCGGCGAAGACAGTCCCATCCCCAACACCCGCGGCATTCGCAACGACGTCGTTGAGGCCCTGCGCAAGATCAAGGTGCCGGTCCTGCGCTGGCCGGGGGGTTGCTTCGCCGATGAATACCACTGGAAAGACGGCGTCGGACCGCGGGCCCAGCGGCCCGCGCGCATCAACACCCACTGGGGCGGCGTCATCGAAAACAACCATTTCGGGACGCACGAGTTCATGGACCTGTGCGAACAACTCGGCGCCGAACCCTACATCGCCGGCAACGTCGGCTCCGGCACGCCCCAGGAGATGATGGAATGGATCGAGTACATGACCAGTGACGCCAACTCCACCCTGGCCAACTGGCGCCGCCAAAACGGACGGCAGGCACCCTGGCGGCTGCGCTATTTCGGCATCGGCAACGAAAACTGGGGCTGCGGCGGCAACATGACCCCCGAGTACTATAGTGACCTCTTCCGCCAGTACAACACCTATGTCAAAAACTACAGCGGCAACCGCATCTACCGGATCGCCTGCGGCCCCAACGGCGGCGATTATCGGTGGACCGAAGTGCTGATGCAGCGCGTGGGTCGCCGCATGGACGGCCTGTCCCTCCATCACTACACCATCCCCACCGGCAACTGGGGACGGAAAGGCTCCGCCACCCAGTTCGGCGAAGACCAATACCACGGCGCCCTGCGCCGCGCCCTCGAGATGGACACCCTCATCCGTCGCCACAGCGAAATCATGGACCGCTACGACCCCGAGAAACGCGTCGGACTCATCGTGGACGAATGGGGCATTTGGACCGACGTGGAACCCGGCACCAATCCGGGCTTTCTCTACCAGCAGAACTCCATGCGCGACGCCCTCATCGCCGGCCTGACGCTCAACATCTTCAACCGACACTGCGAACGCGTGCGCATGGCCAACATCGCCCAGACCGTCAACGTCCTGCAGGCCATGATCCTTACCGACAAGGAGAGGATGATCCTCACCCCCACCTACCACGTCTTCGAGATGTACACCGTCCATCACGACGCCACGCTCCTGCCCACCGATCTGGAATGCGCGGACTACGTCTACCAGGATCACCGCATCCCCGGGCTCAACGTTTCCGCCTCCCGCAACGCCGAAGGGGTCATCCACGTGAGCCTCTGCAATCTCCATCCGGATCAACCCGCCTCGTTGACGGCCGAGCTTCGCGGCGCCCGACCCTCCCGCGTGCAGGGCCGGCTGCTCACGGCCCACAGCGTCCAGGCCCACAACACGTTCGACCGCCCGGACAGAGTGCGTCCGGTGCCGTTCCACGAGGCCCGGCTTACGGAAAACGGGTTCGCAGTCACCCTGCCGCCGCGTTCGGTGGTGGTCCTGGCATTGCAATAACCGAGCCCTTTCCACCGTTTCGGATGTCCATGTCCCTGAACGAACTGAAACGCGCGGTTTGCGAGGCCAACCTGCAACTGGTGCGGGAAGGATTGGTGATTCAAACCTGGGGCAACGCCAGCGCCGTGGATCGCCAACGCGGCCTGGTGGTCATCAAACCCTCCGGCGTGCCCTATGACCAAATGAAGCCGCAACACATGGTCGTCGTCAGCCTGGAAACCGGCCAGGTCGTGGAGGGCCGACTGCGTCCCAGTTCGGATACCCCGACGCATTTGGTGCTCTACCGCGCCTTCCCGCAGGTGGGCGGCGTGGTTCACACCCACAGCCTCTACGCCACGGCCTGGGCCCAGGCCTGCCGGCCCATCCCTTGTTACGGCACCACCCAGGCCGATTACTGGTTCGGCGAGGTGCCCTGCACCCGGGCCATGAAACCCGAGGAAATCCGCCGCGACTACGAGGCCAACACCGGCCACGTGATCGTCGAGACCTTCCGCAACCGCGACCCCCTGCAACAACCGGCCGTGTTGGTGGCCAGCCACGGCCCCTTCACGTGGGGCCGGGACGTCCACGAGGCGGTGCACAATGCCGTCGTGCTCGAATTCGTCGCCCGCCTCGCCAGTGAAACCCTGCGGATCCGGCCGCGGCTGCAGCCCGTGGCGCGGCCCCTGCTGGAAAAACATTTCCTGCGCAAGCACGGGCCCAACGCTTATTATGGCCAGAAATGATTTTGTCCGCCCGCTCGCGTCGAGCGGTCACCCGAAACCCAAACGCATGGAACCGCAGTTCGAACCCATGAAAACACAGCCCTTGATTGTTGCATCCGCCCTGGGGATCTGCCTAGGGCTTTTCACAGCATGCCAAACCGCGCCCACGGCGCGGCCCTCCTTGACCCGCGCCCCGTTCGGCACCACCCGCGACGGCCAATCCGTCGAGGTCTTCACCCTGCGCAACGCCAACGGCGTCGAAGCCCGCATCATCAACTACGGCGGCATCGTGCTCTCCCTGAAAGTGCCGGATCGAAACGGTCAGTTCGGGGATGTCGTCCTGGGGTACGACACCCTTGCCGAATACGAAAAGGAATCGCCCTACTTCGGCTGCCTCATTGGCCGCTACGGCAACCGGATTGCCCGTGGCCGGTTCACCCTCAACGGCGTGACCTATCAGCTGGCCACCAACAACGGTCCCAACCACCTGCACGGCGGCATCAAGGGCTTCGACAAGGTGGTCTGGAAGGTCGAGCGAGCCGAGGTGACCCCCCAGGGCCCCCAACTGGTCCTCAGCTATTTCAGTCCTGACGGAGAGGAAGGGTACCCGGGCAACCTGCACGTCACCGCCACCTACACCCTGACCCGCGACAACGGCCTGCGACTCGACTACCATGCCACCACGGACAAGGACACCATCGTCAATCTCACCCAGCATTCCTACTTCAACCTGGCCGGCCACGGCGACATCCTCGGGCACATCGTGTACATCAACGCCGATCGGTTCACGCCCGTGGACGAGACCCTGATCCCCACGGGCGAGCTGCGACCCGTGCAGGGCACACCCTTCGATTTCCGCAAACCCACCGCCATCGGGGCCCGCATCCATCAGGACGACGAACAACTCCGCTTCGGCGGCGGTTACGACCACAACTGGGTCATCAACAAGAAACCCGGCCGGTTGGCGCTGCACGCGCGTGTCTACGAACCCACCACCGGGCGCGTCCTCGAGGTGCTCTCCACCGAGCCCGGCTTGCAGTTCTATTCCGGCAACTTCCTCGACGGCACGCTCCGGGGGAAGTACGGCTGGGTCTATCAACACCGGAACGGCTTCTGCATGGAACCCCAGCACTTCCCTGATTCACCCAACAAACCCCACTTTCCCTCCGTGGTGCTGAAACCGGGCCAGGAATACAAGAACACCATCATCTACCGTTTCTCGGTCCGGAAATAACCCGGGCATGGGATTCCCTCGGGCGGCACGGGCAAGTCCCCGCGCCGCCCTTTCCTTTCCCTGCCAACGCAACCTGAAGCACGCTGCTGAAAGCCAAAAACAGGCCGGGAGCCGGCGGTCGCCTCCGGCCCGCTCCAAGGGGCGGAGCGGGGCGGGGCAAGAGACTCCCAGGGCCCGTTCCTCGGCAGCTTTCGCAGTTCTGCTGTGCGCCATCTCAGGACCGCGCGGCCCCTGCATCCTGCTCCCTGCGCCCCGCAGGCTCGAGGGGCCCGATTCGGTCCGGGCTTCAAAGGGATGCTCTTCCCCTGCGGGCCGGCCCGGGGTATTTCTCAGGTGCGCCGCAACTGGCGCGGGATGCCGATCGATGTCCTCCAACCTGCACCCGTAAAACCATGAAGGAAGCCCTGGATCGCTGGTTCGAACTGAGCGCGCGCGGAACCACGTTGCGCCGCGAGATCGTCGCCGGGCTGACCACCTTCATGACGATGGCCTACATCATCGTCGTGCAGCCGGCGGTGCTGTCGGGTCGCCTCCTCGGCCAGCCCACGGGCATGGACTTCGGAGCCGTCATGGCCGCCACGTGCGTCGCCTCCGCCCTGGCAACGGCTCTGATGGCCCTTTACGGACGCTACCCCATCGCCCAGGCCCCGGGCATGGGACAGAACTTCTTCTTTGTGCTCACGGTGATCCCGGTGGCAGCAGCCACGGGCGCGGGCGAGCCGTGGCGCGTGGCCCTGGGCGCCGTGTTCTGGTCCGGCATCCTGTTTCTCCTGTTGTCCCTGGCCGGCTTGCGGGAACTCATCTTCCACGCGATCAGCCCCAGCCTGAAATACGGGCTCACCGCGGGGATCGGGTTGTTCATTGCGTTCCTCGGGCTGCAAAACGCGGGCGTCATCGTGAAAGACCCCGCCACCGCGGTGAAGCTGAACGCGCACCTGGCCTCCCCCGACATCCTCGTTTTCTTTGCCGCCCTGGGGTTGACCACTATCCTGGCGGCGCGGCGGATTCCCGGTGCCATTCTTTGGGGCATGCTGCTGGGAACGGCGCTGGCGTGGGCAGGGCATGGGCTGATGCGTCATCTGCCCCCGGCCTGGCAGCAAACGCCCGAGGTCGCGAATTCGCTTCTGGCGACACGGTTCGAGCCCGCTGCTGGCTTGGTGGCGCCCCCGCCATCCCTGGCTCCGACCTGGCTGCAACTGGACTGGCGCGGGGCGTTGGCTCCAGAGATCCTGCCGCTGATCGGGGTCCTGCTGTTCATGTTCGTGTTCGATGCCATCGGCACCCTGATCGCAGTCTGCGAGCAGGCGGGCCTGATGCAGGACAACCGCCTGCCCCGGGCGCGCCAGGCCATGATTTCCGACGCGGTCGGCACCGTGGCCGGCGCGTTACTCGGCACCAGCACCGTCACCAGCTACGTCGAAAGCGCGGCGGGCGTCGCCCAGGGCGGACGTACGGGTTTGGTGGGCCTGGTGGTCGCGGCACTCTTCCTGGCGGCACTGGTGTTCGAACCTCTGGCCGCCATGGTGGGCAGCTATCCCCCGATCACCGCTCCGGCGTTGGTGTTTGTGGGCGCCTTGATGCTGCGACAGGTCACCAGGGTCGCCTGGGATGATCCCACGGAGGCCATCCCGGCCTTCTTGATGGTTCTGGGCATCCCCCTGTCCTACTCGATTGCCGACGGCCTGGCGCTGGGTCTTGTCACTCATCCCGTCCTGAAACTCCTTTCCGGCCGGGGCCGGGAAATCGGGTGGCTCAGCTATCTCCTGGCGGCGCTGTTGCTGACCTATCTGATCCTGCTGCGCGGCCAACTGAGATGAAGGAGCGTTGGCGCCGAACACGCTGCCCCGGGCGCGCGGCCAAACCCGCTCGAAAAAACTTGTGCATCCCTGCCCCGCATGAGCGACGCGGCGGCACCGACGAGCAGGCTTCTCTGGTGCAGCAACAGCAGAGCAACTCCCGGCCCACGGAAGGCTGCCCCCCGGAAAACGGCGCTCCCACATTCGTCGCCTGCTTGTGCGCTTTTCCAAACGCATGGCTCGTTCAATGCCCGGGCAGGCGAGAGGGGCGGGGTCTGCGCGCACGAGAACCAGAACGGATTCTTGCCCGGCCGCCAAGGTGGTGACGCAAAATGGCTCGACGAGGCGGCCGTGTTCAGGGCGCGGTCTTTCTGCTGGCGGATCGCAAAGAGCAGGTGGCAGATGTTGCTGTTGCCGGCGAAAGGACCAAACTGCGTACCCACCTCCCCCTCATCGATCACGCGGCCCCGGAGCCGGCCCTCCACGCCGCCGGCAGCGTCCCAGGTTCCGTTCACGTCCGGGCACCACACGTACCGGCGCCCGGTCCAATTGTTCGCGGTGCCCAGCCCGACGACGGGGCGGCCGAACCACGCTGCAGCGCCCGGAAACTCCAAATCGTGCGTCACCACCCCGACCCCGTGGCTCAACACGGGGGTGGGTCTGCCGCGTGCACCTCCCCGGGACCTCCTACCTCCCGGTCCGCCCGACGCCAACCGGCCCGATCTGACGGCCCGGCGGTCCTCAACCGCTCCAGCCGGTCCTTCGATCCCGGACTGCATATGCGCAGCCCTCTCGCATGAGGGAGCCATCTTCCCCAGGCGGCAGCACCTCCGGGCCCGGCGCCACAAAACTCGTCTGCAACTCCGGCTGCATCCGGCCCGGAGGGCCCAGCACCACTTCCGGGGCCGCCATCACCGCCCGGCCCCTCTGATCCGCCTCTGGCCCGCCAGCTGCCCGCCCATGCGCTTTTCAAGCGAACGGCAGAAGCCAGGAATCTCATCGGACCCGATGGCGGGAACCATCCGAGCGGCGCGGCTCCGAGATGAGCCGATTCGGTCAAGAGGGGAGAAAGTCGTGCTCTCGGCCGGCGTTTGGATTCCACGTATGAGACAGCAGGGGTGCGGGCACGCAGGGTGCCGGGCACGACGGCAACTCGCAACCCGGACCGACGATCTCCGGAGAGGAACGTTTCCAGACCGGCGAAGCGCCGGAAAGCGGCGTTCGTTCAGTCGGCCAGGGCGGTGTCGAAGAGGGTGGCCAGTTCCACGGCGCGCCGGGCGGCGCGGCGACAGGCCTCCAGGTGTCGTTCGGGCGGAAGCGCGTTTTCCGCGGCGGTCGTGAACCAGGCGGCTGCTTCCGGCAGACGGGCAAACACGCGAGCCAGGCTTTCCTCGATCCATGGCCGGTTGGCCCGGCGGAAGGCGCGGAGCAGGTCGGCCGTCAAACCGCTGCGGGGTACCAGACCCGGGGGAAGTCGGCCCTGTCGTGCGGCGTACTCGATGTCTTCGGTCGCGTAAATCCCGGTGCTGTAACAGAAGGTCAGCAGAGCCAGCAGCTGCCGTGGGTCGGGCCCCCCGGGGAGACGGATGCGCAACGGGGGCACGTGAGCGCTGACCGCCCGGACGGACTTCCAAACCAGCCGAAGGAGAGCGCGGTCGCCCCACTTGAGCCGCGGGTCGGCCGGAACCGGGGGCTGCGCAGGGGGTGGGGTGAGTTTTTTCATGGTCGCGGTCGCTTGGTTGTCGATGGTTGTCATGCTTCTCCATGGATACCTTCGCAGGGGGCTGTGACGTGGGGGCAGCGGTTGTGTTACAGTGCGGTGACAGATTTCGGATGGACAGGGTGTGGGGATTTGGGGTAATGGGCATGGCATTCGCATGCGCGACCACCTCACCGGAAAGGAAACCATGCCATGACCCAGAGCACGGACAGCGCCGGGGGCCGGTCCTCGGGCGCCCTGCTGGACGCCATGCTCCAGCAGGACATCGCCGAAATCCAGGCCAGGGTTCGCACGATGGGCGAGCTGGCGGAAACGGCCCTGAAGACGAGCCTGCAAGCGTTGTTGGAGCGCAACCGGCAGAAGGCCTACGCGGTGATCGTGCGCGACCAGCGCATCGACCAGCTCGAGAAGGAGATCGACCATCTGTGTCTGGAGTTTCTGGTGCGGCAGCAGCCGGCCGGCCGGCATCTTCGATTCGCCTACGCCACCATCAAGATCAATGCGGAGTTGGAGCGGATCGGGGACTACGCCGAGAGCATTGCCCGGCAGGTGTTGAAGATTGCGGACCTGGAGGGGGTGCCGGCGCCGGACAAGTTCACCGAGATTGCGCAGGTGGCCATCTCAATGTTGCACGCGGCGGTGGACGCTTTCCTGCGGCAGGATGCCGAACAGGCGCGGCGCACGATGGTGATCGAGGACCGGGTGGATCGGATGCGCGGCGAGCTGAATCGCATCCTGTTGTCGGCAGAACGGGAGGGGCGGATCCCGTTGGCCGCGCTGACTCCCTTGCTGACCATCGCGCGACGGTACGAGCGGGTCTCCGATCAGGCGAAAAACGTCTGTGAGGAAACGCTTTACATGTGCACCGGAGAGTACTGGAAGCACCTGGGGGGACCGGGGCCGTTGCGCATCCTGTTTGTCGATGGAGACCATGGTCTGCGCAGCCGAACGGCTGCGGCTCTGGGACAGAGTCTGGGACTGGCCGAGCTGAAGTTCGAGAGCGCGGGCACGGAACCACGGCCGTTGGAGGATCGGGCCAGGGGCTGGATGCAGGCGCGGGGTCTGTCCGGGTCCGACGAACCCCCGCGCGGGGCAAGGGAAGCGTTGGAACCACCCAATTTGGCTGTGGTGGTGGCCCTGGACCCGACGGCCAGAGCGGCTTTTCCTGCCCCGCCGACGCCGGTGGTGGCCCTGGAGTGGACGGTGCCGGATCCGGCGTCCCTGGAAAAGGAGGGCATGAGCTGGGAGGATGCCTGCGAGCAGCTGTATCAAACGCTGCGGCTGCAGGTCCAGGACCTGGCGCGGGCGCTGGTGGGAGAATGATGGGGAGGACCGGGATGTCGGGCGGGGGCCAGCGTCGGGTTCAAGCCGGGTGGGCGTTCTTCTGCCTGACCGCCGGGCTGCTGGGGTGGGCCGGGTGCGGTCCATCGGCTTCGGGACCGGCGCTCGGGCCGGTCAAGGTGATCCAGAACAAGGGATCCGATACGATGGTGAACCTGGCTCAGGCGTGGGCGGAGGCGTATCGGAAGGTGCGACCGGATGTGAGCGTGGAGGTTTCCGGTGGCGGATCGGGTGTGGGAATTGCGGCGTTGATGCGGGGAGCGGTGGACATCGCCAACAGCAGCCGGGATCTCAAACCGAAAGAGCTGGAGGAAGCCCGGGCGGTCACGGGCAAGGAGGTGCGGGTGTTTGTGGTGGGCTTCGACGCTCTGGCGGTGTATGTCCACCCGTCCAATCCGCTCGAAGAGATCACCCTGGAACAGTTGGAGGAGATTTACGCCGAGGGCGGTCGGATCACGCGGTGGAGCGATCTGGGCGTGCAGATGCCCCATCCGCGCTACGACCGCATCATCCGAGTCAGCCGCCAATCCAGTTCGGGCACGTACGAATTCTTCCGGGAGCGCGCGTTGCGGAATCGCGATTTCAAACTCGGCTCCAACGACATGAACGGATCGAAGGAGGTGGTGGAACTGGTGGCGGCCACGCCCGGGGCCATTGGGTACAGCGGCATGGGGTACGCCACCGACCGGGTGAAAATGCTCCGGGTGGCTCGGAAGGCCGGCGAGCCCGCGTATGCGCCGACGCTGGAGAACACCGTCACTCGCCGCTATCCCATTGCGCGTTCGCTGCTGATGTGCGTGCTCGGAGAACCGGCCGGAGAGGTGAAGGCGTACCTGGACTGGATCCGCAGCGACGCCGGGCAGCGGTTGGTGGAGGAGAACGGGTTTGTCCCGATCCCGCCCAGTGAGCGGACGACCAGCCATGGAAACTGAACGCAACGATCGCGTCGGTTCTGCAGCCGGCGAAGTGGTTCGGGGATTCTCGAGCCCGGGCCGTCCGGCGTGGGCGCTTTGGGCGGAGCGGGCCTGGGAGGTGCTGATCCGGTTGTGCGGCGTCAGTGCCGTCATTTTCGTGCTCGCCATTTTTGTGTTCGTCTTCCGGGAGGCGGCGCCGGTGTTGTTCAGCGGCCGGGTGCGGCTGGGCGAGTTCTTGACCAGTGTGGAGTGGTATCCGACCTCGGCGGTCAAGGTGCGCTACGGGGCCCTGGCGCTGATTGTGGGCAGCTTCAGTGTCACCCTGGTGGCGATGGTGCTGGCGGTGCCCTTTGGCCTGGGCGCGGCCATCTTCGTGTCCGAATTCTGCAGTCGCAAGGTCCGGGAGACGTTGAAGATTGTGATCGAGCTGCTGGCGGCCATTCCGAGCGTGGTGTGGGGGTTCATCGGCTTGACGGTCATCAGCCCGTTGCTGGTCAAGTATGCCGGTGCGCCCATCGGGGTGAACCTGCTCAACGGGGGACTGATCCTGGCCTTGATGAGTGTGCCGATCATCGTGTCGATCGGGGAGGATGCGTTGAAGGCGGTGCCCGACTCGTACCGGGAGGCGGCGCTGGCGCTGGGGGCCACCCGGTGGCAGGTGGTCTGGCGCGTGTTGTTGCCGGCGGCGCGCAATGGATTGCTGGCGGCGGTGTTGCTGGGGGTGGGACGGGCCGTGGGCGAGACGATGGCGGTGCTGATGGCCACGGGGCACGCGGTGCAAATCCCGCATGGGCTCCTCGATTCGGTGCGCACGCTCACCGCCAACATTGCGGCCGAGCTGGGGGAGGCCCCGACGGGATCGGATCATTACCGCGTGTTGTTCCTGATGGGTGTGCTGCTGTTTTTGATCACCTTTGCGGTCAACCTGGCGGCGGACCTGATCGTCCGCGGCATTCGCCGACGCTGAGCCATGGACAGGAGCGAGACCCCGAGGCGGTTTCAACGCAGTCCGTACGGTGCGCGCAAGGAAGCGGCGGAACGGCGGGCCCGCTGGGTGCTGGGCGTCATGGCCGGCTGCATGGTGGCGCCGCTGGTGGCCATTGTGGGCTATCTGCTGTGGCGGGCGTGGCCCTCGCTCCACCTGGAATTCCTTCTGGATATCCCGCGGGATCACATGCGGGCGGGGGGAATCTGGCCGGCATTTGTCGGGACGGTTTACCTGGTGGGGTTGTCCCTGGCGGTGGCCGCCCCGATCGGCGTGCTGGCGGCGGTCTATCTGAACGAGTATGCGCGGGACAACTGGTTGAACCGGCTGATTCAACTGGCGGTGATCAATCTGGCCGGGGTGCCGAGCATTGTGCACGCGCTGTTCGGCCTGGGGGCCTTCGTCTATGGTGCGCGCCTGGGGTATTCGGTCCTGGCCGCCTCGCTGACGCTGGCAATCATGACGCTGCCGGTGATCATTGCCAGCACGCGGGAGGCGCTGGCGGCCGTGCCCATGGCGTTTCGCGAGGCCTGCTGGAACGTGGGCGCCACGCGGTGGCAAACGATTCGCGCCGTGGTGCTGCCCAACGCCATCAGTGGGATTCTCACCGGCGTGATTCTGCAGGTGAGTCGGGCGGCCGGGGAAACGGCGCCGATCATGTTCACCGGGGCGGTGTTCTACAAGGCCGTCGAGCGCGGCGACCTGTTTCCCTATCACCTGAAAGAGCAGTGCATGGCGCTGTCCATGCACCTGTACACGCTGGCGACGCAGGTGCCGGGGGTGCCGGAGTCGATGACCTATGCCACGGCGGTGGTGTTGCTGGGAACGGTCCTGCTGGTGAACGCGACCGCCATCGGGGTGCGAATCTGGATGCGCAACCGCAAGCGGTGGTGAGGAAGCGATGTCCGACCGGCCCAAAATCGAGGTGGAAAACCTGCGCCTGCGGTACGGCCCGCAGGAGGTGTTGCGGGGCCTGACGTTCACGGTGCAGCGGGGGGAGATTCTGGCCATCATCGGTCCCGCCCAGTCGGGCAAAAGCTCGTTGTTGAAGTGTTTGAACCGCACCATTGAGCTCATCCCGGGGGCCCGGGTCGAGGGAAGCATCCGGATCGACGGCGTGGAGGTGCGACAGATGAAGGACGTGCACGCCTTGCGCCGGCGCATTGGCATGGTGACGCCGCTGCCGGTGGGCCTGCCGATGAGCATCTACGACAACGTGGCCTTTGCGCCGCGTTGTGCGGGCATCACGCGCCGCGAGGAACTGGACGCGTTGGTGGAACAGTGCCTCCGCCAGGCCGCGCTCTGGGACGAGGTCAAGGATCGTCTGCACACGCTGGGCACCAAACTCTCGGGCGGGCAACAGCAACGGCTCACCATCGCCCGGGCGCTGTCGCACCGGCCCGAGATTCTCTGCCTGGATGAGTTCTCGATTGCGATCGACCCGGTGACCACGATGCGCATCGAGGAGGTGCTGCGGCAACTGCGCCCGCAGATGACGATCGTGATGGTGACGAATCTGACGCAGCAGGCGCGACGGCTGGCCGATCGCACCATGTTCCTGTGGAAGGGAGAGATCGTGGAGCTGGACCGCAACGAGGTGATCTTCTCGGATCGCCCGCGGGACCGGCGCACATACGAGTACGTGCGGGGGCTGTTCGGATGAGCGACTCGTCATACAGCCTGATCACGCGGGGGCTGAACCTGTGGTACGGCCGGTTCCAGGCCCTGATGGACGTCAACGTGCGCATCCGGCAGGGGCTCATCACCGCACTGATCGGGCCTTCGGGCTGCGGCAAGACCACCCTGTTGCGGTGTTTCAATCGCATCAATGAGCGGTATGGCGACGTCACCATCACCGGCGAGATCCACGTGCTGGGCCGCAACATTTACGACCCCGACGTCTCCTTGATCGAATTGCGGCGGCAGGTCGGCATGGTGTTTCAACGGCCCAATCCCCTCCCGCTCTCGATCTACGAGAATGTGGTGTTTGGCCTGCGGATCCACACGCCGCGGTCGGAGTTGAACCGGGCCATGCTGGACGAGGCGGTGGAAAAGGCGTTGCGGGAGGTCGGCCTGTGGAACGAGTTGAAGGACCGACTGCACCACCGGGCCACGGAACTGCAACTGGAACAGCAACAAAAGCTTTGTCTGGCCCGGCTGTTGCCGCTCAAGCCGGAGGTGATCCTGCTGGACGAACCCTGTTCGGCGCTGGACGTGGACGGGACCCGGGCCATCGAAGAGCTGATTCTGAGCCTGCGCGGCCGTTACACGTTCCTGATCGTCACCCATAACATGTCGCAGGCCCGGCGGATCAGCGACGAATGCATCTTCATGCTGATGGGCCGGGTGGTGGAACACGCCCGCACGGAGGATCTGTTCCTCAACCCGCGGGACCCGAAAACGGCGGAGTACATCGAGGGCCGCTACGGTTGAGGGGGCTGCAAGCCGTCCGTTGGTTTCGGGCGCTGCCGGTTTTCTTGTGCCGCGGCACTTCGGGGGCACATGGGTCGGAGGGCCGTGCGGAGGGGCGCGGCCGCACCCTCGTGGGGGGCGCTGGAGCAGCCGGCCCGGCGCTCCAAACCGGCGCCGGGAGCGGAAGGCGCGGGCTGATCTGGCCGGCCCCGGAACCGTCGGTCGGTGCCCTGCAGAAGTTTTGAGGCCTCGCCGGATCCGGCTCCGGGCCGACACATGCCCCCCGGGCATCCGGTCGGGACCTTCAGGGCCGTTGCCGCGGCCGGGTCCCTCGAGCTCCAAAGCCGAATGCATGCCGGGTCGGGCACGAGTCCACGGAACGGGAACGACCGCGGGAGGGTCGGGTCTGGGCCTTCCATGCACGGCCCGGGTTTGCAAGTGTGTTCGGCTTGGGATAGAAAGAAGCTGTTATGAAAGCAGCGTCTCGGGGGCAGCGACCGGGGACAACCCTGCTGCCGGGCTTGTGTTTCGTCTGGGTTTGGTGGGCTGCGTGCGCGTCGGGACAAACACCGTTCGATCCCGGGCCCCTGGCCCCGCCGACACCGAATGCGCCGTCTCTTCCGCCCGCCCCGGAGGCCCCGGCGCCCCGGATTCATTTCGCGGCGCCCATCCACGATTTCGGCAGGGTCGTGGTCGGCACCGTGCTTCGGCATGACTTTTACTTCACGAACACGGGCACCGCTCCGCTGGAAATCAGCAATGTGCATGCGTCCTGCGGCTGCACCACCGCCGGGGAGTGGACACGGCGCGTGGAACCGGGTCAGTTCGGCGTCCTTCCGGTTCAACTTACGACCGCGGGGTTCCAGGGGATGGTGATCAAAACGGTCACCCTGAGCTGCAACGATCCGCGGCAGCCGAATGTCACGCTGCAGTTGCGCGCGAACCTGTGGACGCCGATCGAGATGAATCCGCGATATGCGACCCTGCGCGCCAATGTGGAGCGGTTTCACGAAGCTCGCGCCGTGGTTCAGATCCTCAGCCACGAAGAAACGCCGCTGCGCTTACAAAACCCTTCCTGCAACAATCCGCTGTTGAAGGCGGAAGTGATCGAACGCGTCCCCGGGCGGGAATTCGAGTTGGTCATCACGCCGGCCGGTCCCACGCCGACGGGTAATGCGCAGGCGGTGATCAGCATTCCCACTTCCTCCACGAACCTGCCCGTCCTCAACCTGACCGCGCTGGTGTTGCTGGATCCGGTCGTGACGGTGGCCCCGCCGTTCATCCAGTTGGGGCCGGGCCCGTTGCCGGCCGCCCAGACCGTCGAGGTCAGCGTCATGAACAACGGCACCAACCGGCTCCGGCTCTCGGAAGTCGCCGTCAACCACACCAACGTCACGGTGGACGTGCAGGAAACCAGGCTGGGTGAGTATTTTCGACTGCAACTCCATTTCCCCGCCGGGTTTCAGTTGGCACCGGGCGAGGTGCTGGCGTTGACGGCGCGAACCTCGCACCCACAACATCCGTTGGTGCGCGTTCCCATCGCCCAGGTGCGGACGCCGGCCTACGCGCCCCAGGTCCCGCGGCCCGCCCCACCGGTGCCGGCCAGCGCGGCTCCGCAGCAGGCGCCGCCGCCAGTGCCTCCGAACCCGGCCCGCCCGGCGGCAGGCCCGCGGCCGACGCGGCCCCCGACGGAGTTTCCGCCCCTGCCCGGGGCCTAGCGAAGCCGGCCGCAACCGCCCTGGAGCCGGAGTTTTGCCATGGCCTCCAACCCTGCTGATGCCGCCGGGACTCCGCGGGATGGCCGTTCCCTGGTGAGCGTGTTGGGCGAGGCCGTGTTGGTGCTGGCTGCGGGGCTGGTGTTTGGCTGGCTGGCCAACGCGGTTTCTCCGCGGGGCCTGCAGTGGACGCGGAATTACTTCCCGCTGGCGAAAGTGGAGGCTGAAGCGCCCCGGCCCGCGGAGGACCGCCCCGCGAGCCAGGATCCCGGGGCGCTCGAAGCGGAAGCCGTATCCCGCGTGCAAGCCCGCGGGTTTACCGCCTGGACCTTTGCGCGGGTGGCCGAGGCGTTCGAAGACCCGCGCCGTCTCACGGGACAGGTGATCTGGGTGGACGCCCGGCCCGAGGCCCAATACCGCCGCGGGCACATCCCGGGCGCGCGACCGCTCGATCCCTACCGCCCGGAGCAACAACTGCTGGAGTTGCTGGCAGCGTGCCTGCGGGCGGATCAAGTGATCGTGTACTGCAGCGGGGGTCGTTGCGAGGACGCGGAGCTGGCGGCCACCCTCCTGCATGAAGCGGGGGTGCCCCGGGAACGCCTGGTGATCTACGTGGGCGGTTTTCACGAGTGGGTGGAGAAAGGGCAACCGGTGGAAACGTCCACCCCCGACAGTGCCTCGGCGGGTACATCCTCCTTCCCATGAACCGGTCCGTCTCGAAAGCAGAATGGCTCGGCCTGGTTTTGCGGTGGGCCCTGGGGGCCTGGATGCTGTCGATGGGCCTGGTGAAGGCGTGGGACCCGGTGGCCTTTCTCAAGGCAGTGCGACAATACGAACTCGTGTCCGCGCCCTGGCTGTTGAATACCGTGGCGATTGCCGTGCCGTGGTTGGAGGTGTTTTGCGGCCTGCTGATGGTGACGGGCGTGGCGGTGCGGGGCACGGCCTGGCTGCTGACGGCCATGCTGGTGCCGTTTACATGGCTGGTGTGGCGGCATGCATGGATCCTGCAGGCCAGTCTGCAGATCCCCTTTTGCGCAGTGAAGTTCGACTGCGGATGTGGTCTGGGCGAGGTCTACATCTGCCCGAAACTGGCCGAAAACCTCGTGCTGACGGCGGCGGCCGTCTGGGTGGGCTGGACGGGCCGGGGACGTCCGCTGGCCCTTCGCTACGACCTGGTGCGCGGACGTTTTGCGGCGGGACCGGAAACCGGATGAAGACCCGCGGTCGCGAGGATTCATGGCGCATGAAGGCACCGATGGCGCGGCGGGGCAGGGCTTTCCGATGATGCGTCCATTCAAACCTTACATTGCGCCGGACCAGCACGTCCCGGAGCTGAGCCTCCGGGCGGTAATGCTGGGGACGGTGCTGGGGATGGTGTTCGGAGCCTCCTCGCTGTACCTGGTGCTGAAGGTGGGGCTGACGGTGAGTGCGTCGATCCCGGTGGCGGTGATTTCGCTGGCGTTGTTTCGGCTGTGGAGCAAGGCCGGCGGGCACGATGCCACCATCCTCGAGCACAACGTGGTGCAGACGGCCGGGTCGGCGGGCGAGTCCATTGCGTTCGGGCTGGGGGTGACGATGCCGGCGATTTTGATTCTCGGCTTCGATCTGGAGTTGAGTCGGGTGATGCTGGTGGCCGTGCTGGGCGGGCTGTTGGGGATTCTCATGATGATCCCGTTGCGTCGGGCCCTGATTGTGGCGCAGCACGGCGTGTTGAAGTACCCGGAGGGGACGGCTTGTGCCGAGGTGCTCAAGGCCGGGGTTCGGAAGGACGCGCGGGACGCGGCGGAGAACGCGGAATCCGGCGCTGCCGCTGTGGCCTCGGCGGGGCCGACCGGCGGCTTGAACGCGGCAACGGTGTTCGCGGGGTTCGGAGTGGGGCTTTTGTACAAGACGCTCATGTCCGCCTTCAAATTGTGGAAGGACGTGCCGGAGCGGCTGCTGGGAGGTCCGCTGCGGGGCGGGTCCGTCGGGGCGGAGATCTCGCCGGAGCTGCTGGGGGTGGGTTACATCATCGGTCCCCGGATTGCGGGGATCCTGATGGCCGGCGGAGCATTGTCGTATCTGCTGCTGATGCCCATGATCCGGTTTTTCGCCGGGGCCGCTCCCGGTCCGGTGCCGCCCGGGACGATCCCGGTGGCGGAGATGACGCCGAACGACCTGCGCGGCGCGTACATCCTGTACATTGGCGCCGGGGCGGTGGCCGCCGGGGGCATCATCAGTTTGTTGCGTTCGTGGCCCCTGCTGATGCACGGGATCCGCTCCGGGCTGAGCGATCTGAGCCGGGCGGTCCAAGGGAACCGTCCGGTGCATCGGACGGAGCGCGACCTGCCGATGACCTGGGTGCTTGGCGGTATTGCGGCGCTGATCGTGGCGATTCTGCTGGCGCGGCCGCTGCACATGAATCTGCTCGGCGCGGTGTTGATCGTGTTGTTCGGGTTCCTGTTCGTCACGGTGTCGTCGCGGTTGACGGGCGAGATTGGTTCTTCCTCGAACCCGATCTCGGGCATGACGGTGGCCACGCTGTTGCTGACGTGTTTGATTTTCCTGAGCCTGGGTTGGACCGAGCCGGCGCATTACGTGACCGCGCTGTCGGTGGGAGGAATCGTCTGCATCGCGGCTTCCAACGGCGGGACCACTTCGCAGGATCTCAAAACCGGCTTTCTCTTGGGCGCCACCCCGCGCGCGCAACAGGTCGCCATCCTGATCGGTGCCACGGCCAGTGCGTTGTTGCTGGGCCCGATCCTGCTGCGGTTGAACGAAGCGGCCACGGTGTATGTACCGGCGGCCCGGGTTGCCCCCGGCTTGCAGGTGCCGGCCGACGCCCCGCTGGGTCCACCGGAACGGTTGACCGGACCGCAAGGCCGCCAGGATCCCGGCACTTACCGCGGCTGGCATAAAACCTCGGCCGAGGGCGGGCCACCGGGCAAATACCTGGTGAACGATGAAGGCCGGGCGGTATGGTATGTGGACCCCGGGATCAACGGGCGTTTCCGGACACGGCCCGACGGCTCGGAGGTTCAAAAATTCGATGCGCCCAAAGCGACGCTGATGAGCTACATCATCAAGGGCGTCCTGGACCGTGAACTGCCGTGGGGGTTGGTGCTCTTCGGCGTGATGATCGCCGCCATCCTGGAGTTGTGCGGGGTTTCGTCCCTGGCGTTTGCCGTGGGCGTATATCTGCCGATCTCGGCTTCCACACCAATTTTTGTCGGGGGACTGTTGCGCGCGTGGGTGGACCGCTGCCGGCGCCGCCACCAGCGCCTCAGCGCCGAGGAAGCTGCGATCCTGGGCGACCGCAGCCCCGGGGTGTTGCTGGCCAGCGGCTACATTGCCGGAGGCGCCATTGCCGGCATCGGGATCGCGTTTTTGGCCGGTCTGATGACGGACCTGGACCGGCGGCTGAGCGAGTGGGCCGCCGCGCGGAATCCGTTCTACGGAGGCCCCGCCGCGGATTGGCTGGCGTTGCTTCCCTTCCTGTTGCTTGCGTCGGGATTGGTTTGGGTGGAGCGGCGCGCCCTCCGGCGGACCGGGTCGCCGCCTTCGTCGCAGGGGGTCGGACCCGCGTCTTGAACGAATCACTCCACAGGAGCCCGGGCATGGAACGGCAACTCCCCTGGATCGCGGCGGTGGTCACGGCAGTGTTTCTGGTGGCCGTGCTGGGCCTGGTCAGCTACGCCAAACACCAGGAGGTGGTCCGAACCCGGTTGGCTCTCGCGGAAGCTCAAGCCAGCGCGGATCAACTGGAGCAGGAGTTGGCCCGGCTCCGGGAACAAAACACCGGCCTGGAAGCGCGCTTGCGGGACCTGGAGGCCGAACGCGAGACCGAGGTGCGGCAGCGTGACACCCTGTTGGCCGAGATGCAGGCCGCGCTGGAATCGCGCGATGTCACCATCTCCGAATTACAGGGCCGGTTGACGGTGGACATTCTGGACCGGGTGCTCTTCGACTCCGGCGAGGCGGATCTGAAACCCGAAGGTCAGGCGGTGCTGCGCAAAGTGGCCGCGGTTCTGTCGGCACACCCGGATCGGCAGGTGCTCGTGGCCGGGCACACGGACAACGTGCCCATCCGGCCGGCCGCCCGACACCGGTTCCCCAGCAACTGGGAGCTGTCCACGGCCCGCGCCACGGCCGCGGTGCGGTTCCTGTCTGAACAATGCGGGCTGGACCCGCGGCGTCTGGGGGCGGTGGGATATGGCGAGTATCGCCCGATCGCGGACAATCGCACCGCCGAGGGTCGTGCCCGCAACCGACGCATTGAAATTGTGGTGCTCCCGGCGGAGTCGGCCGCGGTGCCACCGGTTTCGGGTGAGCGCGCCGCGCCACCGGCCCCGTGGTCCCCCGAGGCGCCATCGGAGGCCGCCGGGCCGGCTGCGCCCGGGACGCCACCCTGACCCGTCCGCCGTTCGGATGGTCCGGCAAACGGAGAGAGCGGATCCCCGTCGAAGGAAAGGTTGGGCCCCATGTTGAGTTGCCCGGTCTGCCAGGGTCACTTGCACACCGTGCGGCACCGCGGTGGTCTCTATTTTGCATGTGACCAGTGTGGAGGCCGCGCGGTCACCGTGCCCCAGTTACGTCGCATGGCCGGGGACCGGTTCGCTGTCCAATTGCTCCGGCAAATGCGGATGCAGCCCGGGAGCGTGGGCGTCACGTGCCCGTTCTGCGCCCGGCCCATGCAGCGGTTTTCATTGACAGATCCGCCCCTGGAACTGGACGCCTGTCGTCCCTGTTTGACGGTGTGGTTCGACGTCGGGGAGCTGCCCACGGTGCCGGAGGCCCCGCCGGAGCATCCGGAGATGGCCCGGGAGCGGTTGCGCACCCGGGAAGCTTTGGAGCGACTGCGTCGGGAGGAGGAGAAGCACGCCGAAGCCGACCTGCATTCGGGGCATTATCTGGCCATGCTTTTTGGCATGCCGGTGGAGTTGAACGCCCCCGCGCCGGCGCGCCAGCCGTGGGCCACGTTGATTACGGGCTTGTTGATGGTCGCGGCCACCGTCGCCACCTGGCTGGCAAGCACGGATCTTGTGGCCACTTGGGGCCTGGTCCCGAACCATTGGTGGCGCTGGGGCGGGCTCACCTTCCTCACGAGTTTCTTCTTGCACGGCAGCTTGCTCCATCTGGCTTCCAATCTGTATTTCCTGCTGGTCTTCGGCGACAACGTCGAGGATTTCCTGGGCCGGAGACGGTGGTTGCTGCTGTTGGGCGGCGCGGCGCTCGCCGGCGACGTGTTGCACATTCTCCTCGAGCCCCGTTCCGAGGTTCCGTGTATCGGCGCAAGCGGCGGCATTTCCGGGCTCATCACCTTTTACGCCCTGCAGTTTCCCCGGGTACGGCTGGGATTGCTGATCTATTGGCGGTTGGTCCGGATTCCAGCCTGGGGCGCGTTGGTCCTTTGGGCGCTCATGCAGGGCCTTCTGTTGATGATGCAGCTGCATGGGCTCGGGGATGTCTCTGCGGCCGCACACTTGGGCGGTGCAGCCGCCGGTTTGGCAGCCTGGTACCTTTGGAAGCGGCGGGAACCGACCGTGGACGATCTCGTCCTGTAGCCACTTCATGCCACATGACGGGGCGTCGGGTTCTCTCCCATCCTGAGGGTGGTGGATGGGAGGCCCGGCCAGCCGTGGTTCGCAGCGTCGAGATGGCATTGCTCCGGGGCGGCGAACCGGTAGGCTGAACGGCGAACCAGCACGGGCTGGCCCCTGCGATCGTCCGGTGGAGCGTCGCTGCGCTCCGGCCGACGCGGTCCGGCAGGCCGGCCGTGAAGACCAGAAAACCATGCACGCGACCTGCGGAACCGTGTTGCTCTGCCTCGGAATCGGCTGTTGGATGGCCGCAGCCGCTGATTCGATCACAGTCATGGAAATGCCGCCCCGGTCCGGCACCAACCACTTCTACGTCGGCAATCGTCCGCCGTTGGAGCCCAGCCCGTTTCTCAAATTGCCCATCGGAAGCATCGTGCCCCAGGGCTGGCTGCGCCACCAACTGGAGCTGAGCCGGGAGGGAATGGTCGGCCGGTTGAAGGAACTGTCGCCGTGGCTGGATTTTGCGCGCAGCGCGTGGGCCAGCCCGGAGGGCCGCGGCGAGCGGGGTTGGGAGGAAATGCCCTATTGGCTGAAGGGGTTTGGCGATCTGGGCTACGTGCTCAACGACCCCGGCCTGATGGCCGAGGCCCGGCGCTGGATCGAGGCCGCCATGGCCTCCCAACGGGAAGACGGATGGTTCGGCCCGCGGGATCTGCTCACCAGCCTGGACGGTCAACCGGATCTGTGGCCGCACATGGTCATGCTGAACGTCTTCCAGAGCTACTACGAATTCAGCGGGGACCCGCGCGTGCTCGAGACCATGCGCCGCTATTTTCAGTGGCAGCATCGACTCCCCGGCCGCGCGTTCAGTGTCGGATACTGGCCGCCCTTGCGTGCCGGCGACAACATCGAGAGCGTCCTCTGGCTGTACAACCGGACCGGTGAACCTTGGTTGCTGGACCTGGCGCGCAAGATTCACGAAAACATGCCCGCCTGGCACCGGGACGTGGTGAACTGGCACAACGTGAACATCGCGCAGGGCTTTCGGGCCGGTACCATTGCATGGATGTTCACCCACGACCCCGACCACCGGGACTCCGCCGAACGCAACTGGCAAAAGGTCATGCGCACCTACGGCCAGTTCCCCGGCGGCGGCTTCGTGGGCGACGAAAACGTTCGGCCCGGTTACATCGATCCTCGCGGCGGCATCGAGACCTGTGGCATCGTCGAGTTCATGCACAGCTACCAAATGCTGCTGCGCATCACCGGGGCTGCCGTGTGGGCGGACCGTTGTGAAGAAATCGCCTTCAATTCCTTCCCAGCCGCATTGACGCCCGACCACAAGGCCCTGCACTACATCACCTGCGCCAACCAGGTGCAGTTGGACCGACACAACAAGGCCCCGGGCATCCAGAACAGCGGCACGATGTTCTCCTACAGCCCCTACGAGGTGTATCGCTGCTGCCAGCACAATGTCTCTCATGGCTGGCCCTATTACGCCGAGGAACTCTGGCTGGCCACGCCCGACAACGGATTGGCCGTCTCGCTGTATGCCCCTTGCGAAGTGCGCGCCCGCGCCGGCCACGGGACCGTGGTGCATGCACGCGTGCAGACCGAGTACCCGTTTGACGACCGGGTGCGCATCCAGTTGGTTCTCACCGAACCCGTGCGGTTCCCGTTGTACCTGCGCGTGCCGGCCTGGTGCGAAACACCGCGTTTGACCCTCAATGGTCGCCCCGTATCCATCCAGGCTCAACCCGGCCGCTACCTCCGGTGGGAACGGACCTGGCAGGACGGGGACACGATCCTGTGGCAGATGCCCATGCGGCTGACGGTGCGCACCTGGCCGACCAATCACAACGCCGTCTCCATTCACTACGGCCCGCTGGCCTTCTCTCTCGCCATCCGCGAGCGTTGGGAAAAGTACGGCGAGCGAGTGCCGGGCTGGCCGGAATGGGAAGTGTTCCCGGCGTCGGCCTGGAACTACGGGCTGGTTTTGGACCCGAACCATCCCACGGCCGGTCTGAAGCTGGAGAAAGCCGCCCGGTCTCGTCTGGCCCCTCAACCCTTCACTCCGGAAACCACCCCGCTCCGCGTCCGGGCCCGGGCGCGTCGCATCCCCGAATGGCAATTGGATCGTCTGAACATGGTCGCCCCGCTGCAACCCAGTCCGGCCTTCTCCACCGAACCCGTCGAGGAAGTCACGCTCATCCCGATGGGTGCGGCGCGCCTGCGCATCGCGGCCTTTCCCACTGTGAGTGCAGAGCCCACCGCCCATCGCTGGACGCCGCCTCCTCGGCCCCGGCCGCCCGCCTATCGCCCCAGCGCTTCGCATTGCTTCGAAAGCGACACCGTGGACGCCCTGGCCGACGGGCTGGAACCGGCTCATTCCAACGATCACAGGATCCCGCGATTCACCTGGTGGCCGCGCCGCGGCTCCTCCGAATGGGTCCAGGCCGAGTTCGATCGACCACGCACGGTTCGGCGCGTGGCGGTGTATTGGTTCGATGACACGGGCGTGGGGCAATGCCGCGTGCCCGCCTCCTGGCAGGTGCTTTACCGCGTGGGCGAAACGTGGCAGCCGGCTCGTACCCGGACCGCCCCCGGCGTGGCCCGCGATCAATGGAACACCGTGGAATTGGACCCCGTCACCACCACGGCCTTGCGGCTGGTCGTGCAACTGCAACCCGGCTTTTCCGGAGGCATCTTGGAATGGAGAATCGAGTGACCATGAAAATCGCATCCCGCATCCTGATCCCGCGTTGGGCCGTTGGCCTGGCATTCGTGCTCGCCCTGGGGACCGGCGCCGCCCTCGGCGCTTCTCGTTCGGCATCCACGTGGAAGCCCGCCCAGGGCCCCTTGATGACCCGATGGGCCAGGGACGTCTCCCCGGACAAGGTCCATCCCGAGTACCCGCGGCCGCAAATGGTCCGCAAAGAATGGCTCAACCTCAACGGCCTCTGGGAGTACGCGATCACCGACCGCACCGCGCCCCAGCCTGCCCGGTGGGACGGGCAGATTCTGGTGCCCTTCCCCGTGGAGTCGGCTCTGTCCGGCGTGATGCGGCGTGTGTACGAGACCAACCGGCTCTGGTACCGCCGCACCTTCAGCCTCCCCCGCCGCTGGGCCGGCCAGCGCGTGCTTCTCCACTTCGGGGCCGTGGACTGGGAAACCGTGGTTTGGGTCAATGGCCGCGAAGTGGGCCAGCATCGGGGCGGCTACGACGCGTTCAGCTTCGACATCACCGAAGCGCTGCGGCCGGGCGCCGAACAAGAGATCGTCGTGGCCGTTTGGGATCCGACCGATGCCGGGTATCAACCGCGCGGGAAACAGGTCCGCAACCCCCACGGCATCTGGTACACGCCCACCAGCGGCATTTGGCAAACCGTGTGGTTGGAGCCCGTCCCGGAGACCTACATCGAAAGAATCCGACTCACGCCGGACATCGACGCCCAAACGCTCCGAATCGAAGCCAGCTGCCGCAATCCCGGCGAAGGCTGGGAACTGCAGGCCGAAATCCGCGAAGCCGGTCGCCTGGTCCAGCGACTGACCGCGCCCGTCCCGGCCGGAACCGAGGGGGCCGCCGTCGTGCGCGTCGAGGCGCGCATCCCGAACCCGCGGCTCTGGTCGCCCGACAACCCGTTCCTCTACGACCTGCAGTTGAGCCTGCACCACAAGGGCAAACGCGGCGACCAATTGCAGTCCTATTTCGGCATGCGCAAGATCTCGGTCGCGCGCGACGCCGAGGGTATCAACCGCCTTTTCCTCAACAACCAGCCCCTGTTCCAATTCGGCCCGTTGGACCAGGGCTTCTGGCCCGATGGCTTGTACACCGCTCCCACCGATGAGGCCCTGCGCTACGACATCGAGATCACCAAGAAGCTCGGCTTCAACATGGCCCGCAAGCATGTGAAGGTCGAGCCGGCCCGCTGGTACTACTGGTGCGACAAACTGGGCCTGCTGGTCTGGCAGGACATGCCCAGCGGCGACCGCTACATCGGTCCCAACGACCCCGACATCACCCGCTCTCCGGAATCCGCTGCCCAGTTCGAGCGCGAGCTGCGCGCCATGGTGGAGGGCCTCTACAACCATCCCAGCATCGTGATGTGGGTGCCCTTCAATGAAGGATGGGGCCAGTGGGACACCTGCCGCATCGTGGACCTGATCAAACAGTGGGATCCCACCCGCCTGGTCAACAACGCCAGCGGCTGGACCGATCGCGGCTGCGGCGACGTGCGCGACGTCCACATCTACCCCGGCCCCGGCACCGCCCCCCGCGAAGAGCGACGGGCCGTGGTCCTCGGCGAATTCGGCGGCCTGGGCCTGCCCTTGCGCGGTCACACCTGGCAGGACGAACGCAACTGGGGCTACCGCACCTACAACACCCGCGAAGAACTCACCGAGGCGTACCTGGACTTGCTCCGTCGCCTGCACCCGCTCACGGGTGAACAAGGTCTGGCGGCGGCCGTCTACACCCAGACCACCGACGTCGAAATCGAAGTCAACGGGCTGATGACGTACGACCGCGCCGTGATCAAAATGGATCCCGACCTCATCGCCGCCGCCGCCCGCAAACTCTACACCCCGCCCCCCAAACGCTTCAGTCGGCCGGATGAACTGGTCCCGCCAGCCACCCCGTTGGTCGCCCATGATCCGTATTTCAGCATCTGGTCCCCCGCCGACCGGTTGACCGACGCGGACACCACCCATTGGACCGGCCGACCCCATCGGCTCACCGGCCTGATCCGAATTGACGATCGCACCTGGCGCTTCCTCGGCGCCAGCCCGGCCCGCGTGCCGGCCCTGCCCCAAACCGGGCTGGAGGTCCTGCCCACCCGCACGCTCTATACCTTCGAAGGCGCGGGAATCCGGCTGAAAGTGACGTTCCTCACACCCGCCCTGCCCATGAATCTGGACATCCTCAGCCGACCGGTCACCTACGTGACCTTCGAACTGGAATCCACGGACGGCCGGGCCCATCGCGTGGCGCTGTATTTCGATGCCTCCGGAGAACTCACCGTCAACGAGCCCGACCAAACCGTTACCTGGCAGCGAGAAGACTTCGGACCCGTGCAAGCCATTCGCATCGGGTCCGTGGAACAACCCATCCTGGAAAAACGCGGAGACGATCTTCGGATCGATTGGGGGTACCTCTACCTGGCAGTGCCCGCGGCCGCCCCCGGCGCCCTGACCGCCGGCTCCCGCCTCGAGATCCAGGAGACCTTCCTGCGTTCCCAGCGCTGGCCCACCGAACGAACCAGCAGCGAACAACCCGTGCGCGCCGACAGCCTCGTGGCGGCCTGGAACGCCGCCCTCGGCAACGTGGGTCGCACCCCGGTGCGGGCCTGGTTGATGCTGGCCTACGACGACCTTTACTCCATCCAGTACATGCGACACAACCTGCGGCCCTACTGGCGCCGCCACGGGTGGGAAGCGGCCGACCTCTTGCGCGCAGCCCTTTCCGACTTCGAAGCCCTTGAACGACAGTGTCAGCAGTTCGATGCCGAGTTGATGGCCGATTTGACCCGCGTGGGCGGACCCCAGTACGCCCGCATCGCCGCCCTGGCCTACCGCCAGTGCTTCGCCGCCGGCAAATTCGTGGCCGATGCACATGGCCAGCCCCTCCAGTTCTGCAAGGAAAACCATTCCAACGGGTGCATCGGAACCGCCGACGTGTTCTATCCCATGTCGCCCCAGTTCCTGCTCTTTGGGCCCACGCTGGCGAAGTCGTTCCTCGTGCCCTATCTGAACTACGCCGCCAGTGACCGTTGGAAGTTCCCCTTCGCCCCGCATGACCTGGGCACGTATCCCCACGCCAACGGCCAGGTGTACGGCGGGGGTGAGCGATCCGAAGAAAACCAGATGCCCGTCGAGGAGTCCGGCAACCTGCTCATCCTCATGGCGGCCGTGGCCCAGGTGGACGGAAATGCCCTCTTCGCCATTCCCTACTGGTCGCGCCTCGAACAATGGGCGCAGTACCTCAAGGACAAGGGCTACGATCCCGAAAACCAACTGTGCACCGACGATTTCGCCGGGCATCTGGCCCGCAACGTCAATCTCAGTGCAAAGGCCATCATCGGTCTGGGCGCGTTCGGGAAACTGTGCGCCCTGCGCGGCGACAAGGTCAAAGCCGAGGAATACCTCAGCACCGCACGCCAGTTCGCCCAGCGATGGATGCAGGAGGCCGACGACGGCGACCACTACCGACTGGCCTTCGACCGACCCGGCACATGGAGCCAGAAATACAACCTCGTCTGGGACCGCATCCTCGGCTTGAACCTCTTCCCGGAGGAGGTGTTCCGCAAGGAAATGGCCTTCTACCGGCGCGTCCAAAACACGTATGGACTGCCCCTCGACAACCGTGCCACCTACACCAAGCTCGACTGGATCCTCTGGACCGCCACACTCACGGGGGATCGCAGGGACTTCGACGCGCTGGTGCAGCCCGTGTGGCGGTTCCTGAATGAAACCCCCGACCGCGTCCCGATGACGGACTGGTACGACACCAGGACGGCCCGCAGGGTCGGTTTCACCGCACGGCCCGTGGTGGGCGCCGTCTTCCTTCCCCTGCTTTACGAGCCGGCGCTGTGGGAAAAATGGGCCCGCCGCGACCAAACCCGCGCCTCCAACTGGGCGCCCATGCCCAACCCCCCCAGGATCACCCCGATCGTCCCGGCCGCGGACACGCAACCGGCCCTCTGGCGCTACACCACCTCACGGCCCCCGGAAAACTGGTTCCGGCCCGACTTCGACGACCGCCAGTGGAAGGAAGGCCGCAGCGGCTTCGGCACCCCGGGCACCCCGGGCAGCATCATTGGCACCGTTTGGAACACGCCCCGCATCTGGCTGCGCCGCGAAATCGAAATCCCGGCCGAAGCACTCGACCAGGTGGAACTCTGGATTCACCACGACGAGGACGCCGACGTGTACCTCAACGGGCACCTCATCGCCCGGTTCCGAGGTTACGTGACGGACTATTTCAACCGCCGCCTCAGCGCCAATGCACGCGCGCACCTCAAACCCGGCAAGAACCTCCTGGCCGTCACGTGTCGTCAGACCGGCGGCGGCCAGTACATCGATGTCGGCTTTGTGCGCGTCGAGCCGGCCGGTCCCTGAGCCCCTTCGGACCGTCCGTAGCCTCCGCCGGCCCAGGACCCGGAGTTGACAGCTTTGCCGGGGCCGGGCCGGCGCAAGGTGGGCTCGGGCGGCTCGGACCGATCGCTCTGGCGGTGCAGGAGCGCTGGGGACAGGTATGGACCATCCACCGTCGGGGCCCAGAACCGGGTCGGTGAGGCCGAACGGTTCACGCTGCGGGAACCCGGATTGATCCCGCCGTGCGTCGAACCAACCTTCGGCGTGGACGCCCTGTAAGTCTCAACGGGGCTCCACGCGCCGTACGGTCTGTAGCCGACCCCACGGGGCGAGGATTCATCGGCCCAAGGTAACGCCCAGAGCGACCGGGGTAGCGCAATTCGCCCGGCCCTCAAAGGGTGGAACTCGGTGAAGCGCGCCCGGCTCTTGCGAGGGGTCGCCCCGGATGCTGCCCTTTCCGGAGGTGGTCGGCTCGATGGTTGCAGTTCCGGGCTTACTGCCCCGAGCCGCTGGATGGGCTGCGCCTTCGGCGATGTGGATCGGTCCCTGCAATCCGGGGACAGCGGAGGACGCATCCCGCTTCTTGAGCTCCGGAATCCACGGCTCTCAACACAACCATTTCTCCCGGGCCTTCCCGTGCCGTGGAAGCCCAAAATCCCGTGGAGCTTTCGGGGAATCCGAAACCCCCGAGGGCGCCGCACCCGTGCAGAGCTCCACAATGGGCTTTCCCTGCGGGCGTCTTTGACGTACTACTGGCGTGTTTCACGGACGCAAACGATGAAAGCGGCAGTCGAGATTTATGACACGACCCTGCGCGATGGCAGCCAGGGCGAGGGCATCAATTTTTCGGTGCAGGACAAGCTCCGCATTGCGGAGCGCCTCGATGCCTTCGGCGTCCATTACATCGAGGGCGGTTGGCCCGGCAGCAACCCGAAAGACATCGAGTTCTTCGCCCAGGCCCGGCACCGCCGCTGGCGCAACGCTCGTCTGGCCGCCTTCGGTTCCACCCGCCGCAAGGGTGTCCGGGTGGACCAGGACGAACAGGTGCGCATGCTCCTGGAGGCCGAGACCCCGGTGGTGACCATCTACGGCAAGACCTCCCTGCTGCACGTCAAGGAGGTCCTCCGCTGCAAGCCCGAGGAAAACCTCGCCATGATCCGCGAGACCGTCCGCTACCTCAAGGACCACGGCCGGATGGTCATCTACGACGCCGAACATTGCTTTGACGGCTACAAACTGGACGCCGACTACGCCGTGGCAACGTGGCGCGCCGCCGCGGAAGCGGGCGCCGATCTGGTCGTGCTGTGCGACACCAACGGCGGCTCGCTCATGCGCGAGGTGGCCGACATCACCGCGGTGGCCGTGCGCACCCTGCCCTGTCCGGTGGGGATTCACACCCACGACGACATCGGCCTGGGGGTGGCCAACGCCCTGGCCGCGGTCGAGGCCGGCGCCGTGCACGTGCAGGGGACCATCAACGGCTACGGCGAACGCACCGGCAATTGCAACCTCACCAGCGTCATCCCGTGCCTGACCTTCAAGATGGGCCGCCGCACGGTGCCCGCTCGTTCCCTGCGCAAACTCAAGGAACTGTCCCAGTTCGTCGATGAAATCGCCAACCTGCGGCCCAACCCGCGCCAGCCCTGGGTGGGTTCCGCCGCGTTCGCCCACAAGGGAGGCACCCACGTCAACGCCGTGCAAAAACTCACCGCCAGTTACGAGCACATCGACCCGGCCCTGGTCGGCAACACCCGTACGGTGCTGGTCAGCGACCTGGCCGGGCGCAGCAACATTCTGCTGAAGGCCAGAGAACTGGGCTTTCGGCTCGATCCCGACATGCCCGAGGTCAGGGAAATCCTGCGTCTGGTCAAGCAACGCGAACACGAGGGCTACGAATACGAAGCGGCCGCCGCGTCCCTGGCCCTGCTCATCCGGGGCGTGCTCGAGCACAACCCGAATCTGCTCTTCACCATCGAGACGTATCACGTCTCCATGCGGCGCGACGCCCAGGAATCCATTTGCGAAGCCACCGTGAAAGTCCGGGTGGGCGACCAGGTCCATCACACGGTGGCCGAGGGCGATGGCCCGGTCAACGCTCTCGACGGCGCCCTGCGCGCCGCCCTGGTCCGATCGTTCCCCGAACTGCGAAAGGTGCGCCTGACCGACTACAAGGTGCGAATCCTGGACAGCACCTCCGGCACCGCCGCCAAAACCCGCGTGCTCATCGAATCCACCGACGGCCGTGAAGAATGGGGCACCGTCGGGGTCAGCGAAAACATCGTCGAAGCCAGTTTGCAGGCCCTGGCCGACAGCCTGGAGTACGCGCTCCTTCGCAACCACCGCCATCGCCGGCGCAAACGGTCCACTTCATGAAACGACTGCTCCTCTTGCTGTTGGGCTTTTGGGGCGCGCCTCTCCGAGGGGCTGACCCATGGGTGGTTTTCGAGCCCCCCGCCCCGAGCGCCCAACCCAAACACATCGTTCTCCTGGCCGGCGACGAGGAGTACCGCTCCGAGGAAGGCCTGCCCATGCTGGCCCGGCTGCTGGCCCGGCGACACGGCTTTCGATGCACCGTGCTGTTTTCCATCGACCCCCGGGACGGCACCATCGACCCCAACAACCAAACCAACGTTCCGGGCATGCACCACCTGGCCGAGGCCGATCTGGTCGTGCTCCAATTCCGCTTCCGCGAACTGCCCGATTCCGACATGCGGTACTTCGTGGACTATCTGCGCGCGGGCAAGCCCCTGATCGCCCTGCGCACGGCAACCCACGCATTCCAGTACAGCCGCAACCCGCATAGTCCGTATGCTCACTTCGACTGGCGCAGCCGCACCTGGCCCGGCGGCTTCGGCCAGCAGGTCTTGGGCGAAACCTGGGTGGCTCACCACGGCGATCACGGCCGGGAAAGCACCCGCGGCCTGGTGGACGGGCGCTTCATGGAGCATCCGGTCCTGCGGGGCGTACGCGACGTCTGGGGCCCCAGCGACGTGTACACCGTCCGGCACCTCCAGCCCGGCGACCAGGTCCTGATGCACGGCCTGGTGCTGCGCGGCATGCGCCCGGATTCTCCGCCCAACTTTGACAAACCTCTCATGCCACTGGTCTGGATCCGGGATTATCGGTGGGACAACGGTCGCACCACCCGGGCCCTGACCTCGACCATCGGCGCCGCAGTGGACCTGGAGAGCGAGGATTTGCGGCGTCTGCTCGTCAACGCTTGTTACTGGCTGACCGGGCGGGAAGTGCCCGAACGGGCCGATGCCACCCCGGTCGGGGAGTATCGGCCCGGCATGTTCGGCTTCGACCGCTTTCAGCGGGGACGCAAACCGGCCGACTTCCTCCAGCCTTGAGCCGCCGCGCTCGAGCAATCCGCCGCCCGTCGAATGCGCCACCCCGGTCAGCTCCTTGCAAAGCGGCCTGCCGTATTCCCGCGCAGCCTGCCGTTCCCCCACCCGCCGGCTCCGCCTTGTCCTTCGGCAGCCCCGGCCCCTGCCGAAAACATGCAGCGCCCTGCCGGTCCGGCTGTGCTCCCGGAAGCCTTTCCCGCGCAACTTTCGCGGCCGACAGGTGTTTGTGCTGGTCGGTAGGAAACAACCACGGATGGCCTACTTGGGATTGAAACAGTTGCTCAGCAAAGCCCTGGAGATCCCGCCCGAACCGGTGGACGACCTGGTTCGGAGCTGGCGGGTGGCCGCGGAAAACGGTTCGCAGGAATCGTTCCCCGCCTTCGTCGCGCGGGAACGGGGCCTGAGCGAGGAAGCCCTGCTGCGCCGCCTGGCCGCGGCCCTGGACTGGCCCTTCCTGGAGTTGGGCCGCCTGAACATCCCCGCCGAGGCCCGCAAGGGGCTCTCCACCAAGGTCGCCTTCCAATACACCGTCATGCCCACACAGGTCGAGGACGGCAGCCTGCAAGTGGCGGTGAGCAACCCCTTCGACACCGCCATGCTCAACGCCGTCCAGTTCGACGCCCGACAACCGGTCCGGTTCGCCCTGGCCACCCGCAACGACATCGAGAAGGCACTCAAAAAGTATTACGGCGTCGGGGCGGAAACCCTCGATGAAATGGCCGAAGACGAACCCATCGAACTGCTGGTCAGCGAGGACAAGGAAATCACCGAGGGCGACCAGGAAGCCAGCGTCATCAAATTCGTCAACCAGATCATCTGGGAGGCCTACCGCAACCGCGCCACCGACATCCACTTCGAGCCCGCCGAGGACGAACTGCGCATCCGCAACCGCATCGACGGCATCCTGCATCAGATCCCCATGCCGCCCCAGCTCAAGCGGTTCCAATCCGCCATCATCTCCCGCATCAAGGTCATGAGCGGCATGAACATTGCCGAGAAACGCCTGCCGCAGGACGGCCGCATCAACGTCCGGATCCAGGGCGAGGAAATCGACATCCGCGTCTCCACCGTCCCCACCGTTTATGGCGAAAGCGTCAGCCTCCGTCTGCTGACCCGCGGCAAGATCTTTCTCAGCCTCGACAAACTGGGCTTCTCGCCCCGGGACGAGGCGCTCATCCGCGAACTCATCGTCAAACCCCACGGCATCTTCCTGGTCACCGGCCCGACCGGTTCGGGCAAGTCCACCTCCCTGTACGCCTTCCTCAGCACCATCAACTCCGTCCACAAGCGGATCATCACCATCGAGGAACCGGTCGAATACGAACTGAAAGGCATCAACCAGATCGCCGTGCGGCCCGAGATCGGCCTGACCTTCGCCGTCGGGCTGCGGCACATCCTCCGACAGGATCCCAACGTCATCATGGTGGGCGAGATCCGCGATCTGGAAACCGCCGAAATCGCCATCCGCGCCGCTCTGACCGGGCACCTGGTCTTTTCCACCTTGCACACGAACGATGCGCCCAGCGCCTTCACGCGCCTGATCGACATGGGCATCGAACCCTTCCTGGTCGCCTCCTCCGTCGAGGCCGTCATGGCGCAACGTCTGGTCCGCACCATCTGCCCGCTCTGCAAAACGGAGCAAAAGGTCGAGAAGGAATACCTCCAGCGCATCGGTTTCCCCGCCGCGGACATCGAGACGGCCAGGTTTTATCACGGCGTCGGCTGCGAGGAATGTCGCCAACTGGGTTATCAAGGGCGCACCGGCATTTATGAGCTGCTGGTGGTCACCGAGGCTCTCCGGCCCCTGATCATGAATCGCGCCCCGGCCTCCACCATCGCCCAAAAGGCCATCGAACTCGGCATGCGCACCTTGCGCGCCGACGGATGGAACAAGGTCAAGGAGGGCATCACCACCATCGAAGAGGTCCTGCGCGTCACCCAGATCGAGGAACATCTCGACGCGCTGGCCCACGGCCAGAAACCTGCCCCATGGGTACGCGCCTGACCAAAACCCGCCCTCACGACTGTCAGGTCCTGGCCAGCGGCCCGGACGGCTACCGCCTCTGGCGGTTCGTAGCCAGGTCCGGCGGGCTTCAACTGGACCGCACGGACCGTCTCCCTGCCGGCCAACCCCTGCCCAGGTCCCTGGCCGCCAAAGACTGGCGTTGCCTCTGGCAGCCCCGACTCCACATCGCGTGGCTGCATCCGGACCGTGTGTTCCTTCGCGTGGCACAGTTCCCGGCGGCAGATCCGGCCGAAACCCGCGCGATGGTGGAACTGCAGTTGGAGCGGCTCTCCCCGCTGCCCGTGGCGCAGATCGTCTGGACGTATTACCCCATGCCGGGCGCACCCGCCGGCCAGCAAACCCTGGTCGTCGTCATCGTCGCCCGCGAAACCGTCGAAGCTTTCCTGGGACAATTGGAGACCTCCGGCTTTCTGCCGGACCGGCTGGAACTGGGCGTGCTGGATCAGTTGGCGGCGGTGCCCATCCAGGCCGATGGGGCATGGATCCATGCGGATGTACTCGGTCAGCCCGGCCTGGCCCTGGTCGCCTGGTGGTACGGCGGCACGTTGCGCAACTTGAGTTTCCTCCAGCTTCCGCGCAACGGCGACCGCGTGGGCACCGTGCGCAGCCAACTCTTGCAAGCCGCCTGGGCCGGCGAATTGGACGGCTGGCTTACCAGCCCGCCCACCTGGCACCTGGTCGCCGGTCCCGTCAGCGCCGCCGAATGGGAACCCGTCCTGCGAGAAGCCCTCCAAAGCGACATCGACGTTCAGCCGCCGCCCCCGCCCGAAGAGCTGGCCCGCCGCACCGCACAACGCGCTGCCGAGGCCAACGGCCTGCCTTCCCTCCTGCCCCAGGAACACGCCACCCGCTATCGCCAACAGTTCGTGGACCGCATCTGGATGACCGGTCTGACGGCGGTCGTGGGCGTGTATCTTCTGGGCGTCATCGTCTATTTCGCGGCCCTGGGCGTGCTCCAGTTCCAACTCGACCGCGTTCAGGCCCGCATCGAGACACTCGCACCCCAATACACCAACGCCGCACAATTGAAAGCCCGACTCCAGGTCCTCCAGGACCGCCAGGACCTCAGGTTCGCCGCCCTCGACTGCTACAAGCTCGTGGCCGAACTCCTGCCCGAGGGCGCCACGTTACAATCGTTCGATTTCGCCGACGGCCGCCGTCTCACCCTCAACGGCACCTGCCCGGAGGACCGCGTCATGGCCGTCATCGAATTCAGCAGCGCCCTCCGCAAGGCCCAACTTCGCGGCAGGCCGGTCTTCGACCCTCAAAAAGGCGAGCCCTTCACCCAGCGCCGCACCCCGGGCGCCAACACCGTCTCGTGGAACTTTACCCTGGAACTCAGCCGACCCGAAGACTGACATGGCCGCCAAGCTTTCCCAGCTCAACCTGCGCCCCGGCGAACGCCGTCTGGTCGTCGGCATCGGCCTGCTGGTGTTCCTAGTGCTCAACATGTTTCTCGTCTGGCCCCATTTCGGCGACTGGCAGGAGATTCGCACCGAACTCGGCGGCGCACGCACCAAACTCCAGCGCTACCAAAACGAAATCGCCGAGATCCCCAGGCTGGAAGCCCGCATCCGCCTGCTCGAATCCGCAGACGAACCCGTCCCGGAAGAAGACCAGGGCACCGAATTCCTCAGCACCATTCAGCGCCAGGCCAGTCTGAGCGGCGTCACGATCACCGGCAGCTCCCGCATGACCACCCGCACCAACAACCCCTTCTTCATCGAACGCAGCCAGACCATCAGCGTGCTGGCCGAGGAGCGGGCCCTGCTCGATTTCCTCTATCGCATCGGCAGCGCCGGCTCCATGACCCGCATTCGCGGTCTTTCCCTGCGACCCGATGCACCGCGGCAGCGGCTCACCGGCAACATCACCCTCGTCGCCAGTTACCAAAAGAAACCCCTCACCGCTTCCACCGCTGTTCCAGCCGCCGCGCCGGCCCGGCCCGGCCCCGGCCGATCTGCCACAACCCCGGCCCCCGCCCCGCGAACCAGTCCGGCTTCTTCCGCCACCAACGCACCCGCGTCGGCCGTGCCTGTGCCCAGCCGGCCGGCACCCAAACCGAAACCTTCGTCGTGAGCCTCTTTGCCATGTCCGCGAAAACCAGTCTTCTCGCTGCCTTGTGCGTGGCCCTGACCCTGCCGCTCCGGGCTCAGCCCGGTACGAACCCGGTCACTCCGCCTGTCCTGAGTGCGCCGCCACCGAGCGCCGTTCCCACGCCGTCCGCCACCCGCGTGGTGACCGGATCCACGGCCGCCCCGGGCCTCCCTGTACCCGGCGCGCCAGTCGTTTCCCAGCCCGCCAGCGCGGCCACCCCCGCCACACCCGCCGCGCCTCCCGGCTTGCCCGTCCCAACCCCCGCCGGCCCCAACCCCGCAGCACTCCCTGCGCTGCCCGGTTCCGCCGCCGCTGTCCAAATCATCACCAACGCGCCGCCCGCCCAGCCCCCCGACGATACCATCCCGGCCGGCACCATCGACTGGGTGGGCGCCGGCGGCGCCGACCTCGAGCAGGTCTTCGAGTACTACGCCAAACTCACCGGCCGCACCATTCTCCGACCCGCCAACCTGGCCGCCCCACCCATCAAACTGCGGACCGAAACCGATTTGACCCGACGCGAGTTCATCCAGGCCCTCGACAGCGTCCTGGCCATGAACGGCATCTCCATGATCCCCGTGGGCGATAAATTCGTAAAAGCCGTGCCCTCCGCCCAGGCCAATCAAGAAGGCGCACCCCTCCAGCGGCTCGACGCCGAGGCCCTGCCCGAACTGGGCTCGTACGTCACCCACATCGTCCAGCTCAAGTACGCCAAACCCAGCGAGTTGGTCCAGGTCCTCACCCCCTTCGCCAAAGTGCCCAACGGGATCCTGCCCATCGACAGCAACCAGATCCTGGTGCTTCGGGACAACGCCGAGAACGTCAAACGCATGCTGGAGCTCATCCGGGAAATCGACGTGTCCGTTCCCTCCGAGTACATCTCCGAGGTCATTCCCATCAAATACGCAATGGCCTCCGACATCGCCGCGGCCCTCAACAGTCTCAGTGCCGGCGGCGGCACCACCAGCGTCGGCGCCCGCGGCGCCACCACGCGCACCCCCGCCACCGGCCTGCAACGTCCCGGAACCATGGGCCTGCCCGGCCAGCCCGGCACGCTTCAGCCCGGGACCACCCCCGGCCAGCCCAATCCCCAGGCCAGCTTCAGCGAACGGCTCCAGCAAATCGTCCGACGCGCCTCCGCCGTGGCCAGCGGCGAAATCCAGATCCTCGGCCAGACCAAGATCATTGCCGACGAACGCGCCAACGCCCTGCTCGTTTACGCCACCAAAGAGGACATGGCCATGATCAAGGACATCATCTCCAAGCTCGATGTCATCCTGCCGCAGGTCCTCATCGAAACCACCATTCTGGACGTCTCCCTCAACAACAAGTGGAACCTCGGAATCTCCGGACTGCAAACGACGCGCCAGCTCGGCGGCAACAACATCCTCGGCGCCGGCGGCCTCAACGCCAATCAGGTCTTCAACTTCTCCGGTACCGGCACCAACCTGACCGCCGACCTCCTGGGCACCGGCCTGCGCTACTTCACCCGCATCGACGACAGCTTCTACGTCACCCTCCAGGCCGCCGCCAGCGACGGCACCGCCCGCGTCATCCAGAAACCCCGCATCCTCACCTCCCATGCCAAGCCCGCCACCTTCTTCGTGGGCGAAACCGTGCCCTACATCACCAGCACGTACTACGGCGGCTTCGGCACCGGCCCGGCCGCCAGCTACCAACAGTTGCGCGTGGGCATCCAGCTTTCCGTCACCCCCTTCATCAACGCCGACGGCCTGGTGCTGATGCAGATCGACCAGGCCATCGATGAACTCGGCGACGAGGTCGAAATCGCCGGCGGCGGCAAAGTGCCCAAAACCCGCAGCCGCACCCTCTCCGCCGAAGTCGCCGTCCGCAACGGCGAAAGCGTCCTGCTGGGGGGCTACATCCGATCGGCCGGCTCCGAATCGCACGCCGGCGTGCCCCTGCTGAAGGACATTCCCCTGCTCGGTTACCTGTTCCGCAGCAATGACCGGTCACGCGACCGCAGCGAACTCATGGTCCTGATGCGCCCCATCGTGCTCATGGACCCCGAAGAGGCCGCCAAGCTGTCCACCGAGGAACGCCTGCGCCTGCCCGGCGTCCGCCGTGCCGAACGCGAATTCAACCACGAAGAACAACTCTGGCGCGAAAAACAGGAACGCAAAACCCGCGCGCCCGGGAACAATGCCGCGCAGGAACCCGCCGCCACCCGTTGACCACGGATCGCGCCGCGCCCGTTCGAATCCCGCGGTCGACTCCTTGGCGCGCCGTAAGCGCGGGCCGTCCGGTGCGTCGGCCAACCCGCCCGCTTGGCACGGTCCCCTTCCCAACCCGCCATGGAAGCCGATGCCGCACCTCCGCTGACCCCGGGAACCCTCTACCTGGTGGCGACACCCATCGGGAACCTCGAGGACATCACCCTCCGCGCCCTGCGTGTCCTGCGCCAGTGCGATCTGGTCGCCGCCGAGGACACTCGCCGCACCCTCCAGTTGCTGCGCCACTTCCAGATCCAGAAACCCATCCTCAGCTGTCACGCACACAACGAAGCCCGACGCGCCTCTTCCCTGGTCGAGCGCCTCCGTCAGGGTGCCACCGTCGCCCTCGTCACCGATGCCGGCTCACCCGGTATCAGCGATCCCGGCGAACGCGTGGTGCGCGCCGTCCTCGAGGCCGGACTGCGCGTCGAACCCGTGCCCGGGCCGTGCGCCCTCGTCGCAGCGCTGACCGCCAGCGGACTTCCCACGCATGAGTTCCATTTTCTCGGCTTCCTCCCGCACAAGACCGGAGCCCGCCTCCGCCGTTTGGAAAGCCTCCGGTCCGTGCCCGGCACCCTGGTGTTCTACGAATCCCCTCACCGGATCGAACGACTCCTCGAAGCGCTGGCCACGATTTACCCGGACCGCCCGGTCGTCGTGGCACGGGAACTGACCAAAAAATTCGAGCAATTCCTGCGCGGCAGTCCGGCCCAATTGCTGGAGCAGTTGCGCACCCGCCCGCTGCGCGGCGAATGCGTGGTGCTCGTCGGCCCCGCCACTTCCCACTCAGCCCCCACCGCGGATCCCGCCGCTCCGACGCAATCCCCGAGTCCCGCCGACGAAACAGACGGCGCAGCGCAGCCGTCCCACGATTCCAAGACCGAGTCCGACTAGGTGACGAGACCCGACAGACGGCTCAGCAGCCGAGGCAGCCGACACGAGTCGCCTGTCCGCCGGCTGCGGCATCTTTCCCGCTTCGCTTCGACTACCACCAATCGAACCAGCAGCTTCGGCCCACGAAAGTCGAACCGGGTACGATCGTCTCCGCGTACATGTTCACCGGCAGGGTGGCCGCGATCCCCGTGGCCACCGGCAGGAACGGTCCCAGTACACCCTCGGGGCCCCGCTCGATTGCGTAGGCGTGGCCCTCCACACTCGGCCATTCGAGCCGAATCTGCCGGGGCTCTGAAACCCGGACCACCCGCGTGATCCGAAAGACCGACGAGCCGGCGTGGACCAATGCCAGACTTCGATACCGCCCCGCGGCGGTCGCCATGCCGTCGCTCAAGCCTGCAGGAGCGGTTGGCGTGACCGCAGAGGTGCGATCCCACCCGACAACCGTCCCGTTGCCCCGCAATGCCACACTGTGATCCACACTGTGATCCGCCCCCGGCGGCAATGGCCATCACGTCGCTCAGTCCCCCCGGCGGCTCGGCCTGACCCGCATTGTTGCGTCCTTACCCAGCGACCATACCATCGTGCCGTAACTCAAAAGCAGGAGCGATGACAATGACCTTGTCCCCTATTGCTGCGTTCGCACTGTTGGTGGGTGCTCTCGCACTGGTGGCCATCGCTTTCGCGTTGCACGAGCGACCTTCAAAGCCGTCGCGGCTTGGCCTTGCGCTCGCGGCAAGCCCCGCCGGTTTGATGATCGTCCTCTTTTACTCCCTCGCGCTGCACATGCACCAGAGTCTGGGAGGCTGGCCCACCTCGATCGGTCAGCACGGTTTTCCACCCCTCTTGGCGGTACACTCGTCCATCGCCACGACTTGGTTTACGATCTTAATGTTGCTCAGTTTCTGCGCCTGGCCTCTTGCCTTCCTGCTGTGCTTGATCATCCCGAGATGGAGAAGCGGGGTTTACTATTTGGGAATGTACGCCCTGGCGGCGCTGGTCGGCCTCGTGGCGATGTTCCTTGCGCCCGCCCCATTCCTGAATTGGTGGTGGGACTGAATCTGCGTTTGCCGTGGACGTCACGTTTGATGCATTGAGGCAAAGAATTGTTACACCGGTCCTTCGCGTTGATAAACTGCCCGGTCCGCCGGAGACCGGGCGCTTGCTGCTGATATTCGGCCGCACCACGCGCCGGGGACCAGGGGTGAGAACATTCTAGATCTTGCTCGACTTGCGCCATTCGCCCCCAAAGTCGTCCGTTGCCGCACCAGGGAATCCCTTCCCGCTGTCCGCGTCCAAGAGGGCAAGGAGACCACGGCCGCCTGGCAATCTCGCCGCATCCCTCCACAAGGTGGATGCCCCTGACTTCAATGCCCAAGGCGAGTGCTCCGGGTGGCCCGGGAACCAACGCGGAAAAGGCGGAAGCCCTGCACCCCAGAGCGCGGACTCGGCCCGGTACACTCCAAACAATTCGCGCCCGACTCCGTGTTGGTGACAACGCACGTCCCTGCTTCAGCCGATCCCTCAGATTCACCTTGACCCGGCCACGGCCTCTCCCTAGGCCACCCTTATGCGCGAACGAGTCCTCTTCCTCCTCCTGGCCCTTGGCCCCCACGTCGCCGCCGCCATGGATCTCGCCGATCCCACCGGGACCGTCCATGCCCGGATCGAGACCAACGCCGAGGGCCGACTGCAATACTCCGTCCTGGCCCGTGGACAGCCGCGATTGCTGCCCGCGCCGTTGGGCGTTGTGATTGACGGCACGGACCTGGGCACGAACGTCTCGTTCGGTCCCGTGCACCGGACGCGTCATTACGAGGTGTTCCCCTGGCTGGGAGGAAAGAACCGCGCCACCAACGATTGTTGGGCCTACGAAATCCCGATCCGCACCGCCGCCGGCGCGGAGTGGACGTTGGAGGTGCGCGTGTTCCGCGACGGCGTCGCCTTTCGCTATCACATACCCGGCCAGGGCCGACGTCATGTCCGGGGCGAGGCGACCCGCTTCCAGTTGCCTCCGGGCACCGTCCTCTGGTTCCAGACCAACCTGGCCAATCACGAGGGAATCTTCGAATCCCGTCGCGCCGAGGATCTGCCCGCCGGGGCGGACGGAAAGCCCGGGCTCCGCATGGGACTGCCCGTCACCGTGTTGTATCCCGATGGCAGCGCGGTGCTCCTTACCGAAGCCCGCCTGCGCCAGTACAGCGGACTGTCCCTGCAGGCCGCCGGACCCGGCCGACTCGAAGCGATCTTCCCGCACGACTCCAAAGGCTGGTCCTGGGAAGGCACGATTCTTTCTCCCTGGCGCGTGGCCATCGTGGCGAACGATCTCGACCAGCTCGTCAATAGCGACCTCATCCCCGCGCTCTGCGATCCGCCCGACCCGGAGATCTTCCCCCGGGGCGCCCAAACCGATTGGATTCGGCCCGGCCGGGCCCCCTGCACGTGGATGGTCTTCGGCAACGCCGGTGCGCGCTGGGACCGCCAGAAATGGTTCGTTGACACCGCTGCCGCGCTCGGTTGCGAATACCTCCTGGTGGACGCCGGCTGGCAGACCGAGCGCTGGGGCTGGCTGGAAGGGGGCGCCGACCTCTGGTCCCGCGTGGCCGAGCTCTGCGCATACGCCGCCCGGCGCAACGTGGGAATCCTTCTCTGGCACGCCTTTCCCGAGGGACGCGACGACGGGCCCGGCCTGACCCGCACCGACGCCCGCGAAGCCTTCTTCCAACGCTGCCGGGAGGCCGGTGTCAAAGGCGTGAAAATCGACTTCTTCGACTCGGAAAGCCTCGAGACCGTCACCGCCTGCGAAGACCTGCGACGCCGCGCGGCTCGCCATCGGCTCCTCATCAATTTCCACGGCATCCCCAAACCCACCGGCGAAATCCGCACCTGGCCGAACGAGCTGACGCGCGAAGGCATCCGCGAACAAGAATACCAACTTTGGAGCAGCCTGCCGCTGACCCACTACGGGGTCCTGCCGTTCACCCGCTGCGTGGTGGGCCCCGCCGATTTTCTCCCCGGCTACGTGCAGAAACGCATGCTCAAGGAGACCTCCGCCGCCTTCCAATTGGCCGCCACAGTGGTCTTCAGTTCGCCCCTGCTCTGTTGGCCGGACCATCCCGAAGCCTACCTTCACAGCCCCGCGGTGAACTTTTTCCGACGCATCCCGGTGACCTGGGACGAAACCCGCGTCCTGCCCGGGTCGCGCGTCGGCGAATTCGTGGCCCTGGCACGCCGAAAAGGCGCCGAATGGTACGTGGCCATCCTCAACTGCCGGTCCGACCCCTCGCAACTGAGCCTGGATCCCGCTCCGTTCACAACCCCGGGCCATGAATTGACCCTTTATCAGGACGGACCGGACCGCGCCGGCCTGCAGATTGTTTCGCAGCCGTTGCCTTCTGCGGTCGCACCGATCCCGATCCAGTTGCCCCGTGGTGGCGGCGCCGTCCTGCATTTCCATCCGCCCCGCGAATGGCCCACCTGGTTTTGAGCCCTCGTGGGCAGCAGGACCGATTGCCCACCAGGGGCACGCTCCAGAACCGCCTTTCCAGGCCCGGACTCAACGAGTAAGGTCTCTACGGTGCCTTCAGCCGTGCCGGTGTGGCGGAATGGCAGACGCACAGGACTTAAAATCCTGGGACTGTAAAAAGTCGTGTGGGTTCGAGTCCCACCACCGGCACCATCCTCTCCGCGGTGACCGCTTGCGCGGCAGCTCACAGGGAGTTGAACCGTTGCGTTGTGCGAAAAAGACCCTCGATGTTTCGCAGAAACGGGCACCTTCATCGTGGGCAACACGACTTTTTCCGCAGCCCGCGAAACTCCGCTGCTCATGCACGCGGCCAGAATCGCACCCAGAACCGTTGCGGGGACTGAATCAACAGCTCCCGCAACAATGCCTCCATGCTCACCGCCCGCGGCTCCACCAGGCGCCGGGCCAGGAACCACAGGCCCACAAACGCCAGTCCCACCGCGGCGTAAAACAGGCTGTAGCGGTTCCATTCCACCCCCAGCCACCGCCAGGTCCGGGGGCCGATCGCATCGATGAACAGCCCCCACCCGATCGGCGCCAGGCCCAGCGTCACGTTGCTCACCACCGAGTAGAGGGCGAAGAAGTGGTCGCGCCCCATGACCGGAATCACCGCCATGGCCAGCCGCGTGTTCGCCATCTGCACCAGCGCCGCCAGCAGGCCCATCAGGAATTGCAGCCCCAGCAGCCACCCGAGCCCGCCCCGAACCACGCCCCCCGATAACAGCAACCACCCGGTCACCACGCCCATCCAACCCATCCCGCAAAACAGGATCACCGGTCGGCTGCCGAGATGATCCAGTCGCGACCCCAAAAACCACAGGCTGCTCCATCCGCCCAGGAACGACACGCTGGTCACCCACAGCACCTGGCTCTCGCTCAGGGCCGAGCTGGACTTCAGGAAGGCAACCGTAAAGGCCGTCAGCCCCCCGTACGCCACGGACCAGGCCACCACCGTCTCCAACAGCCGCGCAAACGGCGGGTGCCGCATCATCGCCAGCCACGGCACCGGGCCCCTGCCTCCCTGCGGCTGCGGCGCCACCGCCACATCCGGAATCCGCTGCAGGAACACCAGGCTCACGGCGCCCATCAGGGCACTGAACCCAAACAGGGCCGCGAACTGCCAGGGACGCGGCTGGCCCGACAACACGCCGGCTGCGATCACGAACGTCACGAAACTGGCCACGTTCTGCACTGCCGCGTCACGGGCCAGATACCGGCCCCGCAGTCCACCCGGCACGAGCGCCGTAATCCATGGCAACCACGCGCAACTGGAAATCCCCCGCGACAGATTGAAACCGAACAACAGGAACAACAGCAGCGCCAGTTGATTGTGCGGCCCCAGCCAACCCCCCAGCAACGGAACCAGCGCCATCCCGAAGATGAAGGCCACGCGAATGCTCCAACCCCCCAGCACGAATCGGCGGTAGCCAATCGCCGCGATATGACCCGCGGCCGGAATCTGCAGGATCACCAGCAGTGGCATCATCCCGGCGATGATCCCCAGCACGGTGGCGCTGGCCCCCAGGGTCTTGGCATACAGGATCATCGGGCTGCCCAACACGATCTGGTAGGACAACGTGTTGAACCAGGCGAAGAGGTACGCGTTGTGCAGACCGGGGGGAAAACGCTCGCCTGTGTCTGCTGCACGATCCCCTTGCATCCCTGTGGGATTGCTCATGAACCCTCCGCCCTCCTCACAGCTCCCGTGGCCGTCCCGGCAATCGCCAGCCCCGGGCGCTTCCCCGGTGGACCAGGCGGGAAACCGCTTGTCTGCCGGGCGCGTTTTCACTGCCTCCCTGGCGTGCTGCAGCCTTCCGGAGATGCCGGGAGACAAAGCCCGCCGGTTCCCCGCCCCGGCGGCAGGTTCGATCCGTGCTTTCGGCAGTCCGTGGCGGTCTCCATGGCCCCGTGCTTCCCCGGAACCGGTACAACTGACCTTGCGCCTCTTCGTTACGCATGGTCGGTCGCCGGCGCGCGCCCGCTCTCGTGTACCAATCGCTGTAACAGTTTCCCCTGCGCGGCAGGGGCCGGCTCGGTGGCCAACTGCTCGACCGTCCACGGGAGGCGTGCCGTCCAGTTCTCCTCGAACTGCGTGCCCGGCCAGTTGTACCGGTCCGTCAACCCCAGCACATCGGTCAGCAGCACGATGGCGAGGTACGAGCTGGCGTGAAACACCGCCCGCAACAGCCCTTCGTGCACTTTGGGAGTGAAAGCACGGGGTGGCGGTTGTCCCGGCAGCCCGGCAAATTCCATGAGGAAATCCAGCTCCCGCCGCGCGCCGGCGTCTCCGGCGTCGGCGGCCATCCACAACTCGATCCAACGCGCGGCCAGGGGAGGATGGTCATGCGTCGCCGGTTGCACCAGGGACAGGCGCGGGTATCGCCGCGGATCCGTGTAACGACCATCGGGCTCCCGACAGAACATCGGAATGCGAAAACCCGGAATGCCCAGTCGGGCGAGGGTCACCGGAACGTAATCCGGCACCCAGCCCAGGTCCTCCGCCACGATGCCGGTCGGGCCGCTAGCCGCTTGCAACATGCGCAGGATTTCCTCGCCCTGCTTCTGATTGGCCGCGCGATGTTCCGGCGTGTCGTCCGGGTACGGCCGAAACCCGGGCAGGCGCCCGCCGGTGCGCAGGGCGGCCTCCTCGGGACTCAACCCGAGAAACTCGTCGTTCCGATCCGGCGTCCACGGGAAGGAGTAGATGCGGAAAAACCCGAGAACGTGATCGATGCGGTAGAGGTGGAACACCCGGGCCAGACTGCCCACCCGCCGGCGCCACCACGCAAAGCCCTCGCGGCGGTGCGCCTCCCAGGCATAGTTGGGAATGCCCCAGTTCTGACCCCATTTCTCGATGAACGGATCTCCCCGGAAGGTCCATTCGGGGGGTGCACCCCCGCACCACTCCAGGTCGAACAAGGATCGGTGCGCCCACACATCCACACTGGCCCGGGCAATGCCATAGGGCATGTCCCCCATCAGCGCCACGCCCAGGCGCTCGGCTTCCTGTCGAACCTCGGCCCACTGTTGGTGGGCGATCCATTGCACGTAACTGTAAAAAAGCCGGCGTTGGTCCAGGGCCGCGCGCCTCGCTTCGGGCAGGGTTTCCCACCAGCCCCGCGCCGCTTCAGGGGTCTGATGTTCTCGTGGCCAGTATTCCCAGGCCGGCGAGCCGTCGTTTTCGTCCATCAACACCCGAAACAGGGTGTAGTCCGGCAACCAGGCGGCCTCGGCGGTCAGGAACGCTTGGAAGGCGCGCGCGCGCTCGGTGTCCCGTTTCCAGTGCCGTTGAACAAAGGTCGCAAACGCCGCCTCCAACAACCTGCGCTTCAGACGGCGGACCGGCTCGTAGCGCACCGGCCCGCGACGCAGCTCTGCGACTTCTGCCGACCGCACCACCGCATCGAACTGCTCCGGCAATAGGTCGGGCAACGTATCGGGCCGCAACGTCAACGTACTGAACTCGATGGCCTGGGCACTGATGGCGTTGTAGGGGCTGAAGTCGTCGCTCAGCTCCAGAATCGGCAGCGTTTGCAGGATTTGCAGATCGTGCGCGCGACACCACCGCAACAGTGCGCGCACGCCCGCCGTGTCGCCGATGCCGAGGTCGTCCGCCGTCCGCACGGCAAACACCGGCACCAACACACCCGCATATCGTCGATCGGCCGTCACTCGCATAAACGCGCGCAGAGCATGACAAATCCCTGTGCGCGTTCAATTCCCGGCCGCGGGCCCTCCGCCACGCAGGACCTGCTCCAATTCCCGCGGGGTGGCCGTGCCGGTGGTCCCCAGTTTGTGAATGACCACCGAGGCAGCCGCATTGGCCAGCCACAAAGCCTCCTCCGGCGTCGCTCCCGCCGCCAGCGCCGCCATCAAATGCGCACTGACCGCGTCGCCGGCGCCCACCACATCGATCGGCCCCCGCACCGGGAATGCCGGGACGTGCCAATGATTTCCGGTCGGCCAGGCACCCAACAGACCGCGCTCCCCCAGGGTCACCACCACCGGCTGCCGGTTCCGCTGCGCCAGTCGCAACGCCGCAGCCACCAGCGCGTGTCCCGACAACCGCCGCCGGGCCCCCAACAACAGGCCCAGCTCCCGTACGTTCATCTTCCACAGGACGGCGGGAAACCCGCGCAGCCCCCGACGGCTGTCCGCCAACACCAACAGGTCCGGTTCCCGTTCGAGTGCCTCGCGCACCGCCCGCAACACCTCTGCCGTGAGCACCCCCGTGCCCGCCACATCCACCTGGTCCAACAGAATCATCGCATCCAGCTCCGTCGCCAGCCGCCGCACCGACTCGGCGAGCGCGCGACTCACCCCGCGCGGGGTGGGCGTCCAGTTCTTGAGATCCAGCCGGTTCAGTTCCCGTGGCGGTCGGCCCGGCTCCATCACCAACGGCTTCGTGTAGGTAAACGTCCGCCGACACGGGGTCTGCAGGAAATCGTCCAGCGCCACGCCGGGCAGCCCCGCCAATGCCCGCCGCAACTCATAGCCTTCGCCGTCCTCGCCACAAAAACCCACGGCGTGAATCCGCCCCACGCCCGCCGCCACCAGATTGTTCACGATCGTCCCGGCCGCCCCCGGCTGCGCCCGAACCCGCACGACGTTGTACACGGGCAGGCCGGTCTCCAGGGATCGCTCCCGACGCGCCGGATCGATCTCCAGGTAACGGTCCAAGCAAAAGTCGCCCACCACGGCGATGCGCAGTTTGCCGTACCGGCCGGTCAATTCGCGCAAACGTTTCGGCGTCATGACCCGTCTCCGATCGCATCCTCCGAAAGGGCCGCGGCCCGTGCCCCGGGCGTCGCCCCGACTGCTTCTCCTTTCAGCCGATGCCAGAGCCCCGACAGGAACATCCGGTTGTCGCTCTGCACATACCGCATGCAGCCGCCCATGCGCGCATAACTCTTGCAAAAGCGCAGGTAGTAGGCCGGGTTGTCCTTGGGAGGTTCGCCCCGGGACCAGTCCCAACCTCCGCCATCCTGCAGGTCCACCACATAGATGGTATGGCCCCGGACCGTGGGACGGCCCGCCTGCAACCGCAAATTGTTCACGCAACTCAGGCTCTTTTCGAACACCTGCGGGCCCATGATGGCCGAGCCCACCGACAGGACCACCCCGCCGTCGAGCCGCTCCACCGATCCGCCGAACAGCGCAAAATCCAGTTGCGCAGCCCGCCCCAGCACCGCCCCGTTGAACCACGGATGCGTGGCAATGATGTCGTATCCGATGCCGGGATGCACCGTGAACGGGATGCCCAGTTCGAACGCACGCGCCGGTAACGAGTGCGCCTTGTGCGGATGTTTCACGGTCCAGCGTCCCGGGGCCAGCCCGTGCCGCACGATCATTTGCAACAATTCGGCGCGGGCCGGCGTCCGGGGATCCTGGGGGCTCTGGCGAATGGCCTGCTCCAACGCCCCGGGCTCCGGCAGTTCCAACCCCTCCTCGGCGATGAACCGGCCCAGGCTGCGCCCCCAGCCCTCGCCCCGGAGCGCCCCGACGGCCAGCGCCAGATGCAGGTATCGCCCCGTCTCGTCCCACGTCCCAAAACACCCCTGCGCCACATGCGCGCGCACGCTCTCCTCCGTTCGCCCCAGGAATGCCAGTTCCCAATCGTGAATCGTGCCCGCTCCGTTGGTGGCCAGGTGCGTGATCCAGCCGCGCTCCATCAACCGGATCACCACGTCCATCAAGCCGTTCTTCACCAGGTGCGCCCCGTAGATGAGCATCACCGCCGCGCCGGTGGCACGAGCCTGTCGGATCCGGTCCGCCGCTTCTGCCACCAGCTCTGCCACCGGCTCGGAAAGCACGGGCGGGGAATCGTCCGGGGATATCAAAATCTGCTCCAGCCGACTCAAGCTCTGCCGCTCCGCCAGGGGTCGTACCCGCACCTGCTCCAAGGGCAAGGCTCGGACTCCCGTCGGGCCTGTTGGCGCATGGGAGGCGTCGCTGTTCATGCGTGCTTCAACCTCGCGAGTCAGTCTGCGCCCCTGCACCCGCCCTCGCAAGTCAGCCACACGTTTCTACACTCCCGGGGTCGAAGAAGCACATGGACCCAACAAGCACCCGGAGAACCGCGCACACGGCGCGACCCCGCGAGGGCGTTCCGACCCGGGGCTTGTCAGCGGGCAGTCGGCGCTGGGAGATGAGTCGTCTCCCTGGGCGGCCGCCGCTTCACGCGCCGCACAAGCCGGCGCATCCTGCCAACTCGGGGCGCCGCGCCGAGTTGGGCTGGCCAAACGATCAAAAACGATCCGACCCTGCTCCGGACTCTCGACCCAAAACTCCACGGCATTGTCCGCTCGAACCACCGACCGGGGTCATGACCGGGCATCGACAACGGAAGCGTTTACCCGAACCCGGGACATCTCCTGCACAGAACATCCGGATCCCGGGAGAGGTCGCAGAAACCACGCCGGTTGGCCCACTGCCCGACATGAGTCAGCCCCGGGCAAACGCATAGTCGGGCAGGATGACGCCGGGCTCGACACGCGCAGCCTTCCGCCTGCCCTTCACCCGCGCCGCAGCTCCTCCAACTTGTGCGCGGCCCGTCCCTCGGCAAGCACCCTTTCCGCCACTGCCCAGCCCTCGGTGAGCGACGTCGCCGCACCCGCCACCCACAACGCAGCCGCGGCATTGAACAACACCGCCTCTCGACGGGGCCCCCGGTCTTCTCCCCGCAAGAGCCTTTCCAACAGTGCGGCGTTCGCAGCCGCATCGCCACCCCGCAGATCCTCCAGGCTCGCCGAGGACGATGGCCGCGGCGGCATTTCCCACACCGCACATGTTGGAGAATCGCCCAGACCAAAGCCCGCCACGGTATTCGATCCCGCAGGGCAGGCCTCGTCCAGATACACCCTGGCCCCCGTGGCTTCGGTGATTTCTCCGCACACCACCAAGCCCCGCCGGACTCCCAGGGACTGCAATACACGGGCCAGGGGCGCGCACAGGTCGGGTCGCGGCACTCCCATCAACTGGGCATCCGGCACCACCGGGTTCAGCAGGGGACCGAGATAGTTGAAGATGGTGCGCTGGCCCCGCTCGGCACACAGGCGCCGCGCCGGTGCAATGTGGCGGAATGCCGGATGATACAGGGGCGCAAAAAAGAAGGCGAACCCCCGGACTTGCAAGGCGCGCGCCGCCTCGGCCGGCGACTGCTGGATGGGGATCCCCAACGCCTCCAATACGTCTGCGCTGCCCGCCCGCGAGGTCACCGCACGGTTCCCGTGTTTGGCCACGGGCACCCCCGCCGCGGCACAAAGCAACGCCACCGCGGTGGAAATGTTGAACGTGCCGGCTCGATCGCCGCCCGTCCCCACCACGTCCAAAATCACCCGGCCTTTCCGCCACTCCGGGTCCACCGGCGGCACCACGGCCCGGGCCCGAAGTTCTCGCGCAAAGCCGGCAATTTCGTCGGGCGTTTCGCCCTTGCGCGCCAGGGCAGTTAAAAACTCCGCCTTGGTCTCCGCGGACACCTGCTCGTTCACCAGCCGATCCACCGCCGCCCGCACCTGTTCGGGTCCGAGCGACTCGCCGGCCAGCAATTGACGGGTCAACGTCTCCAACACGCACCCGAGCCTACGGCACGGACCCCGGCACTCAAGTGCAAAGCCCCCGGACGAAACCTCCCCGTCCCTCGGCTTCGACAGCAGGTGCCCGGATGATGAGCGGCTCCCAAAACGCCGATCGTTGTGCAACGAAACCCTCGGCAATTCCGCGCCAGGCGGGCCGGCTTCTCTCCTCCCCGACACCCCGCACTGCAACGGCTCTCGCGCTCCGCCACGCTTGTGCCAACAGCGAAAACGGAGCCGACACCGGGTTCAGGAAAAAAGGCCGGCCGCCGGAGACAAACCCGCCCCGGAGCAAAACGAATCCCTGGCACATGCGAATGAAGGCTCCCGAAGAAACTCAGCCAGGACCGTGGACGCGCCCGGCACCAAAAAAACTGGAGGCGAGGGTCGGAATCGAACCGACGTATGGGGCTTTTGCAGAGCCCTGCCTTACCACTTGGCTACCCCGCCTCTGCTCGCACCAATGAAAGCATAATCGGCCCGTCGCAGGGCGCAAGCCCCGGATCCAAAACAAGCAACTGGCGCATCCGGCAGGACTCGAACCTGCAACCTTCTGATCCGAAGTCAGAAGCTCTATCCAATTGAGCTACGGATGCGCCACAAACCCGGCGCACGTCACCGCCGGGAAAAGGAAATGGGGTGGTCGACGGGATTTGAACCCGCGACAGCCAGATCCACAATCTGGGGCTCTAACCAGGCTGAGCTACGACCACCGCTCAATCGCTCAGCACACTACGTCGAGCCCGTCCCAGGGTCAAGAGCCGGCGCAAGGGCCGGCCCCCTTGCCAACCCCCTGTCCACTTCCGATCCACAGCGGGTCGGGCACCGCACCCGCCGCAGTCCGCGCGCTTCACCCTCCGGTTCCGGAAAGGCCCCCCGGACAGCCAGTGATCCCACTGCAGGGCTGTCGGAGTCGAGACGTGGCGGCCCGGGTCATGGACTCGGCCCCGGACCGGCTTGGGACGGCAACCTTTCGCCTCGCCTGTTCGGTCTCGGCGCTGACCCGTGTGATCCAAGCGAAGCGGCAGATCAGAGGGAGGTTCATCTCGCTGGGGCGCCGCATGGGTTCGAGCCAGGCAGAGACCGGGTTCGAGAGCCGGCTCTGCAATTCCACGGCGCACAGCACGAGATCGGTGACAACGCCGCGGCTGAAAAGAGATCGTCTCCCTGTTGCGCCCGGCCCTGGTCGTGGGCAACAGACGATCTGATCTTGCGAGTGAGCCCACCCCCGCAAATCGCCTGCCGAAGCACCACCCCGCCCCACAGTGAGCCACCAAAAAGTCGACGGCGCCTCCGGCAGTAGCTGCAGGAGCCGCTGCGGCACGCACCAGGACCCCGGCGACTCATTGCACCGGAACGGCCTTCACCGTGATCGTCTCGGCGTCGATCACCCAGCGATGCCCGGGGGGCGGGCCGGGCACACTGTCCAAGCGCTGCCCGGCAAACTCCGCAAAGCTCACCGGCAACCGTCCCGCCTGTTTGACGAAAATCCGAAGCTGCTCCGTCAGGAACGGATCCATCGTTCCCCGTACCCCTTTGTGAAGGCGGTTCTCTGCGACAGCAGCGACCGGGGCAGGCGGCGGAGGCAACGGCGTCTCCGTGCGGACCGGCTCACCCAGGACCTCCGGAGCTGGTGCGCCATTGTTCGGGGCGGCCGACTCTTCGGCCCGCTTGCATCCGGCTACGCCCAAGACCAGAGCCCCTGCGACCAAGCCGAGGCATGCGCCACGTATCCAACCCGGCCGCGACCGAACGATCGAGTCAGTCCGGAGGAATCCCTTCTCACAAGTCCGGCCGCGAATTGGCAGGATCGAATCCATACGTGTGATGCACCGCACTGGCATGCCCGTCCGCAAATCCCACATTGGCCCGTTTGCTGTGCCGACTGGTGAGCACATCGCCGCCGCTGGGGTTGGGATTGTACGTGCTCTGCGGCACCCAGCGGCCGTCATTGATGACGTTCAAGTTCGGCCGCGAAACCTCCTGGGCCAGGTAGGACGACTGTTCCTCGGCCAGCATGATCTTTTTGGCCGGGTTCCTGATGTTCACCTGCCGGAACGGATAAAAGGTTTGGCCCTGGCGAATGGACGCCATGCCCGGGGAGCGGCCCGACTCCAGACTGAAACTGGTGAGACTGTAGCTGTACAGATAAGGGCCGTTGGCCGGATTGGCCTGCAGGATACGCTCCCGGTCGTCCAGATCCAGAGGGCACCGGAACAGGTTGCTGCTCATGTTGCCGATGTACGGCGCGATGGGGCTGCGCTCGATGGGGTACTGGGGCAGGTTTCGCCGCCAGTAGATCCAGTCCTCCGGTTGGAAGCCGTACGTGTTGGCCGAAGCACAGGCCGGAAAGATTCCCTGGTGGGCGTCGATGTACATCATGAACCCGACCGTGATCTGCCGCAGATTGCTGTAACAGCGGGCCTGGCCCGCCTTGGCCTTGGCCTTCGACAGTGCTGGCAAAAGCATCCCCGCCAAAATGGCAATGATCGCAATGACAACCAACAGCTCGATCAGGGTGAACGCCCGCCAGCTGCGTGCCGGCACTTCGCAAGGCCACTTTTTCACCGGTTTCATGAGCGAGGACCAGGGGATTGCAGCTTCCGCATCACCGTGCCGCCTGCCACAGGCAGTGTCAAGAGACCTGGTACGTGAACAAGATCGACTCCGAATATTGCTTTTCCCGGGCCCGATGCCGGCCGCCAAACCCCGGGCTGCGGGATCACTTTGCTCGCACTCCGTGATCGTCCTGCCCTTCCGCAGCCAGTCTGGGCCGCAGGCCTCCCGCTGCCCATCGGACATTTGTTCGAAGTTCCCGACCGCCCCTCGCCCGACGGCCGGGAAGAAAACGGGCCAGGCCCCGGCCGATGAAACACACCCGACACGGAGCCGCCGCGGCCGGGCCGAGCGCTTTTCCCGGTCGCCATCTCCTGTCGGGCGGAGTGGCTCCGGGCTCCGGACAGGGGCGAATGGGTGCGGCCATCTTGGATGCCATCGGGAACGACGTCGCAGGCTCGGGCCCTCCGGAATCGACACCCCGGCAAGCCGCCCACGTCGAGCTTGCTGCTCTCGCTACGGCGGATTCTCCGCAACTGCGCGGGCATGGCGGGCCGCTTCTCGAGCGGTCGGTCTCGGCCTGTGGGGTCCCCGGTTTCGCAGTGCCCAAACTCCCGTGCAGCGAGGCGAAGGTCTCTTCCGCCGGCTTGCCTGCGCTGGCAGGGCAGGAGCAGCTCAAGCCGCCACGGCCCTTCGCCGATAAAGGAATGGATGGAGGGCGCCGGGCCCCGCTTCTGGTCGCCCTCCCATGAGGCTTTGTTCTCGAGCACAAGGCGCAGGGCCGTCCCCCGGACGCCCCGGCCGCCCTACGAAAAGGATTGCCAACGCGGCACGCATGGCCAATGGTTAGTGGGAAGTGGGTGCGCCGATGGCGCCGCCTTGGCAGCGACGAGGTCGGCCGCCCGACTCAAGGACCAAGAAGGGGGCTTGAAACCGTGGGCCGGTCGTGCGGCAGCGGCACACCCCGGCATGGGCTGTGGAAGACAAGGTCCAATTACAACGCTTTGAACTGAAATACCGGGTGGACGAAGACACCGCCCGGGCCATCCGCGAGTTTGTCCGGGGCTACCTGGAGCCGGACGAGTACGGGGTCGACAAGCCGAACTATTCGTACCGCATCCACAGCCTCTACCTGGACTCCGACGACCTGCGGTGTTTCTGGGATGTGTTCAACAGCAACAAGAACCGGTTCAAGCTTCGCATCCGGTACTACGACGACAACCCCGATACGCCCGCTTTTTGCGAGATCAAACGGCGGGTCAACGAGGCGATCCTCAAACAGCGTTGTGCCATTCGCAAGGATGCCGTCGCTCCCCTGCTGTCCGGCCAGTTGCCCGACCCGTCCTTTTTGATTTCCCAAAAACCCCATCAGTTGGAGGCGCTCCAGGAGTTCTGCCGGCGCATCTCCGACCTGAATGCCAAACCCAGAACCCACGTCAGCTATCTGCGCGAGGCCTGGGTCAGCCCCGGCAGCAACGCCGTACGCATCTGCCTGGACCGTCAGGTCTGCAGCGAGCCGCAGAGCACTCCGGAGCTCAAAACGGAAATGGAAAACCCGGTCATGCCGTTCGAGCCGGAAGTGATCCTGGAGCTGAAGTTCACGGGTCGGTTCCCGAACTGGATGGGCGATCTGGTGCGGACCTTCGGGTTGCGCCAGCTCAGTTCCGCCAAGTACGCCGACGGGGTGGCCCTGCTGGGCGAGCGCCGCCTGGCCCCCGAATCCCTCCTGATCTTGCGGGACGACCTGCTCGAACGGTATTTGCAGCGTCGCCATCTGCCCGGGCGCCTGGGCCAGCCGGCTTGAGACACGAGGTCGCTGTCCATGAATGACGTCAACGGCCTGAACGAACTCTTGAGCCTGTTTTTCAGCGCGGATTTCTCGCTGCAGCCCGTCAATGTGCCGGCCCTTTTGCTGGGATTGTGCCTGGCATTCCTGGCCGGGCTGGCCATCTCGTGGACGTACATGACCACCCATGCAGGCCTGTCGTATTCCCGGTCCTTCGTAAATTCGCTGGTGGTGATTCCCGCCATTGTGACCGTGGTGATGCAGGTCCTGCAAAACAACCTGGTCACGGCCTTCGGCTTGATGGCCGTGTTCGCCATCGTGCGCTTCCGGAACGTGCTGCGCGACACGCTGGACACCAGCTACATCCTCAGCGTGATTGCCGTGGGCATGGCCTGCGGCACGCAGCGTTTTTCGCTGGCGGTCATCGCCACGCTCAGCGTCGCCGCCATCATGTTTTTCCTGTGGTACACCGCCTACGGCACGCGGCACCGCTATGATCTGATCGTCAATCTTCACTGGGGCCGTCCGGCGGCGGAGTTGCCCTATCTGTTGCGGGTGTTGGAGCGTCACAGTCGTGCGGTGTACTGCGCCACCCGCCGTTCCGACGAACGCCAGGAGGGCATGGATCTTTCCTACCGCCTGCTGCTGCGCGATCCCTCGCGCGTGGAAGATTTGCTCACCGAACTGCGGGCCGTTGAGGGCGTCTCGCGCCTGACCAGTCTCCAGGCCCAGGAAGAATCGGAGCTCTGACGCCATGAAACTGGAACCGCTCCCTCCCATTCCCAGTCCGCCGGCCCAATGGTGGCGCATGTTTCGCGTCCGCGTTCTGCCGGCGTTGGCCTTTGTGGGTGTGCTGGCCCTGACCGTGCGCCTCTGGGAAATGAACATGGCCAGCCCCACCGTGGTGGGGACGGCCTCGGGCCCGCGCGCCGACATTATCAGTCCGCGGCCCGGCAGGCTGTCGGAGCTGCACGTGAGCCTTTATCAGCCGGTGCAGGCAGGTCAGCCCGTCGCCCTGGTGGAAGCCGTCGATCCGGCCGTTCTCAGCAACACGGTGCGCCTGATCCGCGCGGAAATGAATGCCATCCTGGCGGACATGGGCTATCCCACCGACGATCGCCTCCGCTACGCCCAGTACCAGCTCGACTGGCTTCGCGAGCGGGCCGACCTCCTGAGCGCAAAGGCGCAGTTGGGGTATGCGGAACGGGAATACGAAAGGGTCCGGCGCCTGGTCGAAGAAGGCGTGGCCAGTCAGGACGCGCTGGACATCGCCTTGCGGGACCTGGAACAGGCCCGACAATTGGTGAACGAAAAACAATCTGCAGTCGACCTCGCTGCAAAGCTCCTGGAAGAACTGGATCCCCACCAACGCACCCCGGAATCGCCCCAGGTCAAGGCGGCCCTCGCTGTCGCGGAAGAACGGCTGCGCCTGGCGGAAGCCGAGCTGCAGCCCCTGGTGTTGACCGCCCCCATCGATGGCGTCGTCACCGCCATCGCCAAGTACCCGGGCAGCATCGTGGCCACCGCCGAACCCATCGTGACCATCGCCAGTTCACACGTGGATTACATCGTGGGCTTCATTCCCCAGCCGCTGCGGGTGGAGCCCGTCGAAGGGATGGAGGTCGAAGTCCGCAGCCGGGGCATCCACCGCTCGGTGGGGTACGGCCGGGTGCTCCACGTGGGCGCGCGCATCGAGCTTTTCGACGCTCCCCTTCGCATTCGCGGATTGGGCAATGCCCAACAGCGTGGCCTGCCCATCATCGTCAGTGTGCCGCCCAACATGAAACTGCGCCCCGGCGAGCTGGTGGACCTGGCCCTGGGCCCCACGCCGGCCGGCGCGCACGCCACCAACTGAGTCCGGGTCCCGCAAGCCGGGCGCCGCTTCCAGGCCGGCCCCGGCCACGGCCACAAATTCCGGCTGCTGACTTCAGGCTCGGCCCGCGGGCGGAGGCAGCCGCCCCAGCGCCCGCACCAAAGCCGCCACGCGCCGTACATCCACCGGCTCTTCGATCCGCCCGCCCCGCTTGAGCGAGGTCCCCACCAAAAACCCGTCCGCCGCCGCGTACCGCTCCAGGTTCTCCGGCGTGATCCCGCTGCCCACCAGGAGCCGTGCCCCGGGGCATGCCTCCCGTAACCGTCGCAACTGCTCCGGGTCGGCCGCCTGGCCCGTACCCACACCCGACACAATCAAGGCGTCGGCCAGCCCCCGTTTCCACGTGTCCCACGCCGCCACTTCCAGGGGCCAATCGCCCAACCGCACGGCATGTTTCACATGCACATCCGCCCAGATGGCCGCCTCCGGAGCCACTTGCTGGCGATACCGCACCGTCTCGTAGGCGTTACCCTGCAGAATGCCCTGATCGGTCAGCATGGCGCCGGTGTGGACGTTGACGCGAACGAAGCGGCCCCCACAGGCGGCACACAGGGCGAGCGCCGCTCGGGCATCGTTGCGCAACACATTGAAACCCAGCGGCAACTCCACCGCCTCCCGCACCGCAGCCGCCACCACGGCCATGGCCGCCACCGTCTCCGGCCCCACGGCCCCGCCGGTGAAGGGCAGATCGCCAAAGTTCTCGAGGCACAAGGCGTGGACCCCACCGCGCGCATAGGCCCGGGCATCGGCCACCGCGGCTCGAACCACTTCGGACATGCTGCCGGCCCAGCGGGGCGCCCCGGGCAACGGCCGCAAGTGGACAACGCCCACCAGCAAACGCGGACGTGCCGCGGACCAAATCAAGTCGCGCTGTCGCTGCGAGCTTTCCCACGCCCCTCTCATCCGGCCCTTCTCTGCAGGTCCCGTGCGGGACTCGGCGGAAGGTCCGGGGGCCGAACCCGATTGTGCTGCCTCACGCTGACTCATCCTTGGATGTCTCCCGTTGCGGATCGGTCTTGCGGGATGCGGTCTTGCGGCGGCGGCGAGTCCGGGGCACGATCGAGGTTCCCGCGGCGGCACCCGCTTCGCCCCCTTGGAGCCGTTTCAAGGCGGCAAGGGCGGCCTCACTTTCCGCGGCTTTTTTGCTGGGCCCCTTGCCCCGGCCCAGTTCCTGCCCCTCGTGCCACACCGCACATTCGAAAACGCGCTCGTGATCCGGGCCGGTCACGTTGACCAACCGATACTCGGGCGGGTGCGCCGACCTGGCCTGCAGGAGCTCCTGCAGTTCGCCTTTCGGATTGTCCGGCGCGGGCAGAGTCTCCACCTGCGCCAGCAGCGGTTCGAACTCTCGCAACACGAACCGCTGCGCCACCTCGAACCCGCCGTCCAAATAAAGGGCTCCGATCAGGGCCTCGTACGCATCGGCCAAGGAGGAGATCCGCTGCCGCCCCCCGTGCCGCTCCTCGCCGGGGCTGAGGATGAGGTGGCTGCCCAGATTCAACGCCCGGGCGCGCTCGGCCAGGGTCCGTCGGTTGACCAGCCGCGCGCGGGCCTTCGTGAGGCGGCCTTCTTCGTAGGTCGGGAATCGGTCATACAGCTCGCGGGTCAGCACCAGCTGGAGAACCGCATCCCCCAGGAACTCCAGCCGCTGATTCGTCTGCAGCGTGGCCGCAGGCTCCGTGGCCACCGAAGGATGAGTCAGCGCCAGTCGCAACAGCGTCCGGTCGCGAAACCGCCAGCCCACGCGGGTCTCCAATGCGTCCGTCGCAGACACGGGCGAAACTCTCCTGGCTTACGAACCGGAGGGAGCCGGCTCCACCCTGGAATCGGACGGGACGGCCTCGGCGCCTGTGGCGTCCGGGGTTGCCGGCGCGGGGTCGGGCCCCGACATCGCCGGAGGCAGACCCTGCTCGAGCAACTGCGCCACCGTCCGCTGCACGGCTTCGAGCTCGCCGAGCTTCAACGCCGGGTCGGGCACCGTGAACACGTCCCCGTTGCGCGTGTGTTCGTACACAAAGACCCGCTGGCCGTCGCGCCAGAACTGCTCCTTGACCTTCAGCACCCGTTTGCGCTCCAGCATGACCGCAAGGATGTACGTTGCAGGCCGGTATTGGGGATCGGCTCGCTCACACAGCTGACGCAGCAATGTCTCGGCTGCGTCGCGCCGGATCGGCTCGGCCGGGGGCGGTGGCGCCTCGTAGATGCCCCGCCAGTACGAGACCACCTCCCGTCGGGTGCGGGCCTCCTGGAGGTATTGTGCCTCCCAACACGCCACGCAAACGTCCAGCCGCCGGTAGCGCCTCTCCTCCTCCCACAGCAGACTGTGGTAGGGCTGGCGATCCGCAAACTTCTGACCGCAGCTTTGGCAGGCGGAAGCGCGTCCCTGAATGTTCCAGTCGTTCATCAACGGCAAAGCGGGTGGCAAAAATGCATGGCTGTCCGGCATGGATTCGAACCATGACAAAGGGCTCCAAAGACCCTTGTGCTACCGTTACACCACCGGACAGGCGCGCATTAACATAACCGGCGACTCCGGCATGGAAAAGAGGAAAAAGCAGGGCTGCCCGTGCCCGCGCGTCGTCCACCGGGGGGCCGGAGCAACAACTGCCTCCCCCCGGCGGGTCAGCAGGTCCGGCCAAAAGCCGTCACCGACGTGGGGCTCCCTCGGCGGCTCTCCGGGCCAACGGCTTCAACCTTCGCTCCCGGAGCCACACTCGGCACACCCGATCCACCCTGGATCCGGCATGAGCCTCCTTGGCGTCCAGCCGCGGACGTCAACGCTCCCGAACCAGTCGGGCCGGCTGGGCCCACAGCTCCGAGGGCCAGTTGGCAAATGCCCACGAGAACGCGAACCACGTACGGGCTCCGGCCGCCTTTCGTGGGCCAACCGGCGGACCGCCCAAGGGAGAGTTTGCTGCCAGCGGGACGGCGCACCGCAGGTCTCGCTCCGCGCAGACCGGCTGATCCTCCGGTGCCCGAGGCGCACCCGGCGGCCGTGGCTGAGCACCGGATAGAAGAAACCGGGGACAAACGCCGTTTTCCCCCGGTGTCCCGCGCCGAGGACGCCCGAAACTGCACCCGCTTTCGGGAGTGTCCAAAACCTGAAATGCGCCGCCGTGTCCGCAGCGGCCGTGCCTCCGGGATGGCGGGACGCAGAGCAGCGGAGGGACACGAGTTCCGTATCGTCTCGCAGCCCCTTCGCTCGAAATCGGACGCGGGCTTACAGCCGCTGAAGCACTGCACGGCGCTCCTCCGCGTTCAGTTCGCGCCATTGGCCCGGCGCAAGGTTGCCCAGCCAAAAGGCGCCGATGCGGACCCGCAGCAGCCGCAGCGTGGGATGCCCAATGGCAGCGGTCATGCGCCGCACCTGACGATTCTTCCCTTCCGTGAGCTCCAGGGCCAGCCAACAGTCCGGCACGCTCTTGCGGTAGCGAATCGGGGGAACCCGGGCCGGCAGAATGGCCGGGGCCGTCGGACCGATGGCAATCGGAATCAGGTCGGGCTCGGCGGGCGCTGGGAGCACTTGGGGTGGCGGCTCCAATCGCCAAACTCGGCACGGCCGGGTGAGATAATCGCCAATGCGCACGCCGCGCTGCAACCGGTCCAGGGCCTCCGGCGAGGGAATTCGTTCGACCTGCACCCAGTATTCGCGGGGATGGGCGTACCGGGGATCGAGCAGCCGCGCGGTCAACGCCGGCTCGTCCGAAAGAAGCAGAAGTCCCTCGGAATCGGCGTCGAGTCGGCCGATGGGATAGACGCGGGGCGGAAAGCCGAACTCGGCCAGCGTGCGGTGGCCCGGTCGCTCGGGGGTAAACTGCGAAAGCACGCCGTAGGGTTTGTGGAACGCCAGCAGCATGGCACGGCAGCCTCCCGGACGCGGCTGCGGTCAGCCCGGCACCGTCACCGGCTCGGCATGCAACCGATGCAAATGCTCGAGAGCCTCCTCCCACCAGGCCGACTCCGGCATCGCATAGGGACGGAACGTTTCGATCCAGCCCTCCTGCCCGTGGAAAAGGAGGGCCCGATGCAGCCCCAGGTTGTTGGCTTGCGGGGAATCGATCAGGCTGGCGGAGTCGTTGGCGCTCATCTGGAACAGGACCCGCAGCTCGAACTCGGCGAGCGCCTTGCGGCTGAGCTGGCGCAGCAGATTGGCGTAAGTGTCACAGGTGAGCAGCACGTGAAATCCCAGGTTTCCCCCCTGGGTGACCAGTCGGTCGAAGATCAGACCGGGATGAGTGAGAGACGTCTCACTGTCCAGGGCAAACGCCGCGTCCTCGTCGTAGCGGAGTTTTTTGTGGTGCTGGAGGCGATGGATCAAGAGGAACAGTTCGGGGGCGGCGGGGTCGAGCGTTTCGGTGCGACGTTGATGTTCGTGGAGCAACTCCTGCAAGACGGCTTCCGCGTCCGCGGGCCGGACCCATTGTACGGCGTGCGGCAGACGGGGCAGCAGCTGCTGGAAAAGCCGGGTTTCGGGGGCGTCAGGCGGACTGGCGTCGAACAGATAGAACCGAGCGGCCGGCCGGGGCAGTTGCGCCCCGAGGATGACCGGGGCCAGCAAAAGCAGGGCCAGCGCGGTTTCGTCGCGTTGCCCTACAATGAGCAAATGACTCCCGCTTTGGCGACGGAACACGACTTCGGTGGGACCTTTGATGGCGTTGGGTTCCCCCAGCCAGAGCCGGGGTGCGCGCGTGGGCCGCAGCGCCGGAGCATGCAACAACTCGCGCAGGTGGCGGTTTGACCGAATCTCGGCAGGCGCGTTGCCCTCGAAGACGATCGGTTCACGGCCGGCAAAGCGCCGGGCACGGTCCGGAGTGCTTTCCGCCAGGGCCCGGATGCGCCGCAACCATTCCTCCCGTTCGCGGTCGGGCAGCCAGACGACCTGGAAGGGACTGTTGCCCTGCAGGGCTCCGCCCTCGTCGTTGTAAATGGCCTCGCCCGGCCGGCTGAGCAATCGGGGCGCGGGATTGTCCTCGTTCATGATCAAAAGCGCGTCGGCCTCGTTGCATTGCAGCGCAATCCGCACAACCATCTGCCCCATGGTCGAACGGGCCAGCGTATAGGCTCCGCCCAGGGTTTGCGAACCGAGCAACACATGAATCCCGAAAGCGCGGCCCTGCCGCACGATGCGATCCAGCAACAGGGCCGCACTCTGGGCAATGCGATCGTCCTCCACGAAGAACTCCTGGAACTCGTCGATCAACAGCAACACGCGCGGCAGCGTCTCCCGGCCCCCGGCCCGGCGGTACCCCGGCAAATCTTGAACTCCCAGCTGGCGGAACAGGTCGCCCCGCCGGCGCAGTTCCTCGTCCACGCGATGCAGCACGCTGAGACCGAACTCCCGATCGCTTTCAATGGCCACCACGCGGGCGTGCGGCAGCCGATGAGCCGCATAGCATTTGAACTCCACGCCCTTCTTGAAGTCCACGAGGTAGAACTCGATTTCGTCCGGGCTGTACCACAAGGCCAGGTTGGTGATGATGACGTGGAACAGCGTGGACTTGCCCGAGCCGGTCTTGCCCGCCACCAGCCCGTGCTGCCGGGTGCCCTGTCCCAGGCAGAGGTATTGCAGCTTGGTAGCCCCCGTGCGCCCAATCGGCACCCGCAGCTCGTCGGTGGCATCGCCCGACCAGTACCGGTCCTCCGAGGGGGCCGCCTCCACAAACGGGGTTTCGACCCGGTAGGCATCCCGACTGTTTTGGCCGATGCGGTGGAGCAGCGGAGTGGCAATCTCGGGCGGCGGCGGCGCTTCCAGCTCCAGCCGGAGCCCCTCGTGGTCGGCGCCGGCCAGCAGAAAGCGCCCCGACCGTTGGACCAGACAGCGCGCGTATTTGCGAAGTTCCTCGGGCACCAGTTCCACCGGCGGCGTGCGGCGCTGGTCCCAGTGCAGCAGCACATGCACCCCGCAACGCGGGCCGCTGGCTGCCAGGCTCTGCAGGCGCTTGACCGCCAGATCCGAGAAATTCACGGGAAAATGCGCCACCACCAGGAAATGGTACTTCTCGGCCAGCCGGCCCGCCTGGGCGTTGTACTCGGCCAGGGTCGCATATTCGTTCCGCAGGTACATCTGGGTGACCTTCTCGACGTGTTCGTTCAGTTCGGCCAGCCGTTCTTCGATGTGGGCGGGCTGGGTCCAGATGCGCCCGTGGATCAGGCGGTCCTCGTAATCGGCCAGGTGCATGATGCCGGCGAAGTTCTGCCCGAGGCCCACCGGGTCCAGGATGGTGAAGGCGAGGCGGCCGGGTGGGGCGCTGGTGAGCAGGCGAAGAATGAGATTGTTCAGTGTGGCCAGGGCGGGCTCCGTTTCGGCCTGACCGGTCTCCAACAAAAGCGAGGCCTCGTGCGGCACGGTCAGCAGCAGCGGTAAACGCAGCTGCTGGGGCTCCGGAAGAGGAAGCCCTTTGTCGGCCAGATTGACGCCGCAAAAAGTGGCGAGGTCCACGTCCAAGTGTCCGTAGGGAGCGGCATGCAGGAAATCCTCCGGCGGAGTCCAGTCCGACCAACGGGGGTCGGTCCAGGGCGGAAAGGCGACTTCGGCTGCCGCCGCAGCGGCGCGCAGTTGGGCGACCAACGGCAGAACGACGTCGTGCCACTGCCGGCGAATCTCGTTCCAGCCCGTTTCACGGGCTTGCTGCAGGCGTTGGAGTTGCTGCCGGGTGCTCTCCTCGAGGGACTGGCGTTGTTGCTCGTACTCGGATTCCATCCGGGCCTGCTGACGGGCCACGTCTGCTTCCAGTTGCTGCAGTCGCGTACGGGTCAGCGTGTCGTTGCGCTGTTGGGCGCGCCGGCCCCGGGCTTCGAGGGCCTCGAGGGCCTCCTGCTGCTGTTGTTGGGTCTGCTTCCGGAGCTGACGCCATCGCTCGTTCAACACCTCCACGGTCCGGGCATGCCTGGCCTGGATGGATGCAAGCTCCGACTGATGGGCGGTTTCAGCCGATTGCGCGCATTGTTCCAGCCATCCGTCCAACTCGGCCAGCGCGCGCGCCATTTTCTCGGCACGCGGCCGGGCCAAGCCCCGGCTCAGTCCGTACAAGCCCAACCAGAACACGAGGGCGCCGCTCCAAACCGCCCAGTGCACAGGGCTCAGCTCTGCCGGCCCGCGCCGCGCCACGCCGAAGATCCCCAGGGCCGGCAGCACAATGCCCAGCAAAAGCCCCAGCCACCACGGGCAGTAGCGGAAGAGCACGGGCAGAATCAAACGACGCGTTTGCCGGACCAGCGCGTCAACTCCTGCCAGACGTCCCTGGAAACCCGACCAAAAGCTGACCGCGTCCAGGCCTTCGACTGCGGACGTGGGCGGGGTGGGCCCGGCCGTCAGGCATTGGCGCGCCAGACCGGGGTAGGGGCTGAAAAGGAGCTGGACCAGATGAAGACGCTGTTGGTACCGGGCCTGAGCCTCGGTCATCCGCTCCAGGAGAGCCTGATGGGCTTGTCGTGCGGAGGCCAGCTCCTCGTCGCGGCGACGATCGGCATCGAGCTGGGCCCGTTGGATTTCGAATGTGGCGCGACCCGCTTCGGCCTCGATGCGGTCCTTCAGGCGCTGGCGTTCCTTCTCCAGCGCCTGAAGGATGCGGCGTTCCCGATGTTGATGGGTCCGCTCCAGGTGCAGACGCCGTTCGCGGGCGTGGGCCTCCAGGCGGGCGCGGGCGGCCTCGTATTGTTCGCGGGCCACGCGGAGTGCCTCGTCGCGCTGGTAGCGCACGCGGTGACTGCGCGAGCCGAGATCACGGTCCAAATGCTCCGCCTGGCGCGCCAGTTCCTGCACCGTGGTGCGCAGGCGCTCCAGCAGGGCCAACGTCTCGGCCGTACCCACAAGAGGACTATTCACAGTCGCGACGGATTTGTTGCAGCACACGTTCCAGGGTATCCAACGCAGCGATGGTTTGGTTGACCTGGCTGGTCAGCTCGTTGAGGAAGCGCTGTTCGAACTCGAGCGCTTTGTCATCTCGCCAGCACTCCCGGGTTCGGTCCCAGTGAGCCTGCAAATCCTTCAGCAGGCCGAGCAGACGATTTTGTGCACCGGTCATGGCTGGGACGGTCCCGATGAGGTTGGATCGGTGGCAGGTGCCGGAGGCGGCTCGGGGGCGGGCCGGGAGAGCGAAGCCGAACCGGGTTCCAACTCCGCGTAAGCGGCAAGGGTGCGATGGATCTCGGTGAGGTAAGCCAGGGCACGGGCCAGGTCCTGGTTGAGATGACTGCGCAGTTTCTCGATTTGCCGCGCCAGCGGTTGCACGCGGGGCTCGAACTGCTGTTGCCAGAAACGCACGCGGCGGGCGCGATCCTGAGCAGATTCCAGCGCCTGGCGGGCGCGCTGGACGGCCACCTGTTCCGCCAGCGGCGTGTCGCGAAAGGCCGAGAGCCGGGCGCTGAAAAGCTCCTGCTGTCGCTGCTCCAGCTCCCGTTGCAGGCGACGGATCTCGTGCTGCCAGTGCGTCGCGCGGTCCTGCTCCAACCAGTTGCGCGTCCGGGCGAGATGCTCGGTCACCTCGTCGAGGACCCGCCCTGCCCGCTCGCGGAACAGGATCATCTGATTCCGAAAGGCCTCGATGGCCTCCAGGGAGGTAACCCTGGCCTGGTCTGCCATGGGTCAGTGCTGTTTGAGGTATTCCTCGATGCGCTGGGCCTTGCGCAGGAGGAACGGGGCCTGACGGTTGGAGGCTTCGATAAACCGGCGCAGGACCTTCATCGTATCGCGGAATTCCTCGGCAAACTTGGCGTGCTCCTGATCCTGCCAGGTGTCGCCCAGGGCCGCGAAGCGAGCCTGCAAGGCCGACATGCGGTTCTGCAGCTCGAGGTTGAACCGTTTCAGCTCCTCGGCGAACCTGCGCACTTCCTCCGGATCGATGATGGCTTGTGGCATGGCTCACGGGCGCGGCGGTCGCCACGCGTTCTCCGGGTTGCCGCGAACGGCGTTGCCCTGGCCTGCCGTTCGCTCATCCATGGCACGATAACCTACCAATGCCTGTTCGTTTTGGCCACTGCCAAACGCAGGCAACCCCTCGGCCGCCCCGGGGGAACTCGGGCAAACACACCGGGGCTTCCTCGCGTGCGGGTTGTCCATGTGGGCGCCCTTGGGCCGGAACGGCTCCGCCTGCCCGCCGGCATGAGGCCCCGAAAAAGCCGTCGCCGGGCGCCGGCCGGACACCGAACGCCCCCTTTCCGCCTGTCCGGTGGGTGCCGGAGGCCCGTGGGCCGCAGCTCGGACCGTGAGCGTGGGCGCTCCACGGGCGCTCCACGCCGGGTGGCGCGGGCAGACAAGTTGAACGTTACGCCGCCGCTTGAGCCGGCCTCGGCACCTTGCGCACCCGTTCAGTGAAGTCGTCCACCTCCTGAATGGTTTCGCAACCGACGGTCATCACGTCCACGCACCCCAGGCCCAGCACAAACCGGATCGATTCATCCCGCTTGTCCGGGTCGTTCCGCAACCGGCCTTCGCCCACCAGCTTCATGCCCACGATGCCCTTGCCCGCGGCTTTGATTTTGCGCAACACCGGCACCACCTCATCGGGCGGACCGTCCATGCTCATCTGGAAGGGGTTGATGCGCGCGTGCACGGAATCCACCCACGGCTCCTCGGCGGCTGCCTTCAATGCCTCCAGCGAATGGCAGGAGACGCCGTGGGCACGAATGATGCCCTTCTCCTTCAGCCGGGCCAGGATCTCCATTTGTTTGCTCAGTTCCCTGGGCCAGTTCGGCGAGGTTACGCAGTGCAGCAGGACCAGGTCGATGTAATCGGTTTTGAGCTCCCGGAGGAACCGCTCCACCACCACATCGGCATCGGGTCGTTCGGGTTCCGGAATGCCGCCGGGCCGGAACCAGATCTTGGTGACGATCTGATAGCGGTCCCGCGGCACGCCCTCCAGGGCCGGAATGAGGTACGGATGCGTGCCGTACAGGTCGGCCAGATCGAACAAACGGGTGCCGCGTTCGTAGGACTCGCGAATCAGGGCCTGAAGTTTTTCCCGGCCCATGCGGGTGTGGTTGGACTGGCGATTCCCGCCGCGCATGCCGGTGCCCAGGGAAAACCGCGAGGTGCGAATCCCTGACTTGCCCAGCGTCACGGTTTCGAAGGGATCGAAACGGCGCGGTTGTGATTCCTCGGCCCGCAGCCACGGGCCGGTGAGGGCCACCAGTCCAGCCGCCAACGCGGTGCGCCGCAAAAACTCGCGACGTCTCATTCGAGGTTCGGCGGGAGAGGAGGCACAGGGCTTGGTCGTTGCCCGGGACGGATTCTGGTTCGGCGTTTGCATGGCAGCTAATGAATGCCACAAGACCAGCCGCGACGCAACCTGCCAGCGTGTCGGCGGGCCACCGCTGGATCCCACTCGCGGCTCCCGGTCGGACAGCATCTTCCCGGAGAATCCGGAGTGTCTGCATGCCCGGGGCCGGCATGGAAGAGGTCCGGGGCACTCACGGTTTTGACCCGGCGCAAACGACGTTCCGAGGGCGACCGTGTTTCCCCGATTCGGCTTGCCCCGGCAGGGTCGGGCTCGTTTACTGAACCTGCATGGCTGCACGGGATGCGCAATCGACTCCCCCCAACACTCACGGGGATTTCGATCTGCAACGGTATCTGACCGAACGAAGCCGGTGGGTGGACCGCGGGTTGCACCGGTTCTTACCCCCGCAAAGCACCCGGCCGAGCACGATTCACCGGGCCATGCGGTACTCGGTGTTCGCCGGCGGCAAGCGGATTCGGCCCATCCTCTGCCTGGCGGCGGCCGAGGCGTGCGGGGGCGATCCGGAGGAGGCGCTGCCGTTGGCCTGCGCCATCGAGTGCATCCACACCTATTCGCTGGTGCACGACGATCTCCCGGCCATGGACAATGACGACTTCCGGCGGGGCCGCCCCACCTGTCACAAGGTGTTCGGCGAAGGCATCGCCGTGCTGGCGGGGGATGCGCTCCTGACGCTGGCCTTCGAGATCGCCGCGCAGTGTCGCGGCTGGCCCCGCTACCCTCCGGAGCGGATCATCCGCGAGCTGGCCGAGGCCGCAGGCTCGCGCCAGTTGATCGCCGGGCAGGTGGCCGATCTGGAGAGCGAAGGCAAACAGATCCCGTTGTGGCAGCTCCGGTACATCCACGAGCGAAAAACCTCGGCCCTGCTCTGTTGCGCGGTGCGGCTCGGCGGCATGAGCGCCAACTGTACAGCGCGGCAGTTGGAGGCGCTCACCCGGTTCGGATACCATGTCGGGCTCGCCTTTCAGGTGATCGACGACATCCTGGATGTCACGCAAACGAGCGAGAAGCTGGGCAAGACCGCCGGCAAGGATGTGAAAGCCCGCAAGGCGACCTATCCGGCGCTGGTGGGACTCGAACGGTCGCGCCAGATCGCGCAGACTCTCACTCGACGCGCCTTTGCGGCGCTGGAGCCTTTCGGCCGGAAGGCCGCAGCCCTGCATGCCCTGGCCGAGTTCCTTCTGCGCCGGGATCACTGACCCATCCGCCGGCCCGGCTCCGGGTTCCTGCCCCGGGGCGGCGCAGCCGGCCTCAGGTCACCCGACCGAACTTCCGCTCCAACTCGCGATAGCTCAGCTCGATGAGCGTGGGCCGTCCGTGGGGGCAAGTGTACGGCATGCGACAGCGGCGCAGACTCTCCAACAGGTTCCGCAGTTCCGGCTCCTCCAGGGGGTCACGCGCCTTGACGGCGTGGCGGCAGACCGTTTTGGCGACCACGGGCTCGCCCAGCCGCAGTACATTGAGTTCCTGGCCGGACACCCGCAGCTCGTCCACCAGATCGAGCAAAAACCGACGCGGATCCGGCACTTTCACAAAGGGGGGCAGGGCATCGAGCAGGAAGGTGCGGGTGCCGAACTCGCTCAAGCCGACGCCGAGCCGGTTCAACACGCCGAGTTGCTCGCGCAGAAAGGCGGCATCGCGTGCGGGCAGCTCGACCGCTTCGGGCAACAACAGTTTCTGCGACGGGGCCTGCCCCTCCCGCTCGAGGCGGTCCAACATCTCTTCGAACAACACCCGTTCATGCGCCGCATGTTGGTCCATCAACACCAGCCCGCGATCGGACTCGAACAGCACGTACAGTCGGCCCAAAACCCCAAGAAATCGCAGCGGCACCTCCAGCAAGGGCACGGGCTGAAGGTCGGGCCCGGCCGGCGAACCGCCCGGGGCAACCCTTTCCGGCCGCGGCGGGGTAACGACGGTCGAAGATGGGGCCGAGGGCTCGGCACCGGCCCCGGGTCCGGAGACGGGCGCCGGAGAAAACACCGAGGGCACCGCAACGGTCGCACCCGGTTGTGCCGGAGCTGAAGCCCGAGCCGGAGCCATCCGGGTGGTCGACGTCGCGCCAGGCATGGCCACGTCGAAACCGAAGCTCCCCACTCCGGGACCGGCCTCCGCGCTTTGCGACGGGGTGGGGGTTTGCGGATCCGTCTTCAGACCGGGCAAAGCCGATTCTTCTCGTTTGACAGGGAGCGAGGGGGTGGAAACCCCCGAGGTCGTCGCCTGCCCCACTGCCCGGCCCGGGGCCGAGTGAAACGCAAGCAGGGTTTGCCGGACCGCCTGAGTCACCGCATGGCGCACGGCCCATTCGCGGTGAAACTTCACCTCCCGTTTGGCCGGGTGAATGTTTACGTCCACCGCGGCCGGGTCCAGCTCAAGAAACAGACAGCAGACCGGGTAGCGCCCCTTCATCAGGGCGGTGTGGTAGCCTTCCAACAGCGCGTGGTTGAGGGTGCGGCTCTCGACGGGCCGGCGATTGACAAACAGGTGTTGATCGGCCCGAGTGGCCCGCGACACGCCCGGAGCGCCAATGAATCCCCACACGCGCAACAACGCAGAGGGCTCGGGACTCGACACGACTTCAGCCGGGCTGGCAGAGGGACGCTCGTCCAAAGGCGCGGCGAACTCGACCTCGAGAAGAGCTTCGCCCGTGCCGTAAAGGGCACGGAGCCGTTCCCGCAGGGCCGCCCGCCGGGTTTGCGGATCCGGGCCGCAGGGCACCGCCGGCAATTGCCAGAGGGTCCGTCCGTCCTTGATGAAGGTAAAGGCCACCTCCGGCCAGGCCAGTGCCGCCAGCAGCACGCAGTGTTGCACGTGCGCAGCCTCGGTCTCGTCGCTGCGCAGGAATTTGCGCCGCGCGGGCACGTTGAAGAAAAGCTGGCGGACCTCCACGGTGGTGCCCGGCGCCGTGCCCGCGGCTCGCACATCGACGATCCGTCCCCCCGTCACCAGCACTTGCGTTCCCTCGGGTTGGTCACTGTCGCGTTCCCGCGTGGTCAGGGTCAGCCGGCTCACGCTGGCGATGCTGGGGAGCGCCTCTCCCCGGAACCCCAGCGTCCGAATCGCCATCAGGTCCTCCAGCGACCGGATTTTGCTGGTGGCATGCCGCTCGAGACACAACAGCGCGTCGTCCCGGCTCATCCCGATGCCGTCGTCGGAGACGCGGATCAGACTCCGGCCTCCGGCCTGAATCTCCACCACAATGCGGCGTGCGTCGGCGTCCAGCGCGTTTTCAATGAGTTCTTTCACCACGCTGGCCGGTCGCTCGATGACTTCGCCGGCCGCGATCTGGTTGGCCAGCGTCTCCGGTAACAGACGAATCCGGTTCATGCGCGGAACGGGCGACGCGCCTTCCCGCCCGGCACCTCTGGGATGGTCGATGACATGCGCATTCATTCTAGGACCACCGCCCGCCGGGTAAAGCGCCGGGCAGGCGGAGCCCGGTTTTGTTGTCGCCCTCCCGAGCTGCTGGCGGCGGTTTGGATCCGGCGCCCAAAGCATCCGAGCGGATTCTCAATCCGACGACAGCAGCGGTTGCGCCCAAAGCCGGCCGTTGAAGGGGCAGCGGTGGGGCGTTCCAGGCGATTTGCAACCCGGCGCGGTGCAGAATCTGAAATCCTCGCGGCCACCGCCACCCCGGTTACGGCGCCCGTGGCCCGCACCACGACCAGCTCGCCGCCACCCACAGCTTCAACGGCGTCAAAATCTGCTCCCCAATCCGCTCCCCGCCCTGCCATGCCGTCAACAGCTCGACACGATTCCGCAACCCGCTCAAGAACAGGCTCACCTCGGTTAAAAGCCGCTGATGCCGACCCGCTTCCGCGTGCGAGCGGGTCCACCCCACCGTCCTCCGGCCCGCGTGCCGCGCTTCCCGCCCCATCGCCGAAAGCAGCCTTCCTCCGTACCTCACCGCCTTGCTCGGCGTTGCGGCCGGACGCGCTGCATCAGAATCGGCGCCCCAGTCGCGGACCGAACTCGCGGTGGCCGGCAGTCAGCCGAGACCGGGCCCGTGCCCCGGCGGCGTCCGCGGCGCGTGTGAGTCTCATTCGCCATGGATGCGGCGCGTGTGCAGGTCCGGCGGGGCGCGCGCCGTTGCACCGGGCGGGTGGTGGCCGAAGTTGAGACCGTCGGGGCTTGGACTCACCTTGCGCGTGAGCCGGCGCGCAGAAGGTGGCAACAGCATGCCCGAAGTCAGATTCAGCCCGCCGCCCCTCGGGCCAGTCCCCCACAAGCGTCGTTTCCAGGATGAGCCGTACCGTGTGTGAGGTTGCCACCGGCGGCCCGGCACGCCGGGTCGGGACATGCCGATTGGGGCACCGCAATTTCGATGGCGCGCTTCGGAGGATCCCGTCGGGCCTGAAGAGACGCATGGAGGACGTCACCTCTCGAGCTGCGAATCCGGCTGCGGCGCGCGTGTCGTGGGAGAGGTCAGCGTTCCACTGGCACGCGAACGATCAGCAGGGCATGCGAGGGCACGGACAGGGAGGTCGCAGGTGCCTCGACCCGGACGGGCCAGTCACGGGGTGCCACGCGGGTGGGGTGATCGAAGTCGTTTTCGTCTGCAAGCGTCTCCCCCCGCAACAGGATCCCGCGAGCGCCCGGCCGCACCGCCTTTACGCCCGCCAGTTGCACGGCCACCGTGCGCTCGTACGGGGCGGCGTTGACCAGCTTGAGGATCACCTCGCGGCCGGATTCTTCCCATGCCGCCGTGGCGTAGAAACCGTCCTGGACAGGAACCGGAATCTCCACCGAATGAATGCGCTGGCCATCGAGATAACAATCCACCCGGGGCCCGCGAAGTTCGATGCGGATGTCATACCAGCGCCCCGTTTCGATGGAACCCGGGACCTGGGTGACCAGCCGTTCCTGTCCGCCGAGCCACGACTGAATGCCGTGCCGGGTGTTGCCCCACCCACCGAGATTCCATTGCACGCGCGTGCCCTGCCAGGCGTCGCGGAACATGATGAGAAACCCTTCGGCGCCACTGACCTTGCGGGCCTTCAGCTCCAGGGTGTACTCGGTCCAGTCCGGTCCGCCCACCGCGGCCGTGCTGATGCTGCGCGGGTCGGCTTGACGCAGGGCACCGTCGGCGACCTCCCATCGGCCGGCGTCCGGCCAGCGCCATCCCTCCGGCCGGGTCGAGAAGTCGGCGCGATAGAGAATCTCCTCGCCGCGTCGGACGACCAGGTCTTTGAACTCGGCAGCCGTCCGGTAGGTGCCGAGGCCGATGCCGCCGCGGGCCAGGGCGGGCGCGGCCGTGGGACCTTCGAGCCGCACCGGCAGCACGCGGTCGCCGCGGTTCCGGGCGAACGCCTGCTGCACATAGTAGCTGGGCGTGCCAAAGACGCGCAGGTTGTCGAACCAGATGAGGTTGGGCCGCCACTGCCAGCCATCCACGTGGCCGAACAACGGCGCGTAGGCGGCCATGACCACCACTGCGGCGTTGCGTTCCATGCCGGTCATGAAGGCGGCCTCGGCCAGCGCGCACTCCCAATTGTTGCGGTTGTGCACGCTGACGATGCGGTCGCTCTGCGCGGCGTACTCCCCGAAGAACACCTTGGGCCCTGCCGGGTCGTAGCGATCGAAACGGTCGGCACTGGTGAAGAACCAGATGGGATTCGCGTAGCAATGCTGGTCCACGATCTCCGCCTTCATTTCGGCCAGGCGCGGCCAGAGGAAATCGAAACGTTCGTCATCGGGCGAGGGACCGGCACTGGAAACCAGCGTGATTTCGGGGTGGCGGGCTTTGAGCACGCGTGCGAAGGCCGCATAACGTTCCAAGTACTGCGGACCCCATTGCTCGTTTCCGATGCCCAGGTACTTCAACCCGAACGGCTCCGGATGCCCCATGGCGGCCCGGCGCGCCCCCCACGGACTGGTGACCGGCCCGTTGGCGAACTCGATCAAATCCAGTGCGTCCTGGATGTACGGGTCCAACTGATCCAGGGGCACCAGTTCCCCGCTGTTGAACTGGCAGGCCATGCCACAATTGAGGATCGGCAACGGTTCGGCCCCCAGGTCCTCGGCCAGCTGGAAATACTCGAAAAAGCCCAGGCCAAAACTCTGGTAGTAGTCCGGGGTTGGGCGATGCTTGAACTCGTAGTTCCAGCGATTGATGAGCAGCCGGCGTTGTTCGATCGGACCGATGGTGGTCTTCCACTGATAGCGCTTGTCCAGCTCGCTGCCTTCGACGATGCAACCGCCGGGGAACCGCAGGAAGCCGGGCTGGAGATCGGCCAGCATCTGGACGAGATCGGCCCGCAGGCCCCCGGGCCGGTTTTTCCAGGTCTTCCGGGGGAACAGCGAGACCATGTCCACGTCCACCGTGCCGCCACCCTCGACCAGGACGTTGAGTCGGCCCCGTGCGGTGGTGCTGCGGGGTCGAAGACTCACGGATCGCTTCTCCCAGTGGCTCGGCAGGTCGCCCAGCCGCGCTTCCGCCAGGGTCTCGCCCCATTCGTTGACCAGCTCGATCAGCAGCCGGGGATTGCCGGAAATCCGGCGAACCTGCAGGCTCAGGTCATAATCTTCGCCCCCGCGGAAGCCCATCCCGCGAAATCCCTCGTTGGACAAACCCATGGCCGTGGGGGCGCGCGACTCGATTCGCGCGTAGTGGGGATTGGCCGGATCGAACGGCGCGTCGGTCAGGATCCGCACGTCGCCCCGACCGTGGCTGGTGCGCAACAGGAACCACCCCATCATGGGTTCGGGAAACTCGAATCCCCGGTTCTTGACCAACTCCGCATACAATCCCCCGTCGGCGCCGAGATTGATGTCCTCGAAGAAGATCCCCCACATCGTCGGGGCCACCGGGGATCCGGGGCGGTCCACTTGCACGGTCAGTTGCACGGGGGCGCTCACGGCGTTCCCAACGACTCCCAAGATGGCCAATGCCCAAGCCGAAATGCCCAACGCGCGTTTCATCTTCCATCACCTCGTCGAATCCCAACGACTTTCTCGATCGTTCCCCATGCCACCCTTAACAAAACGAAGGCAGGCCGAAGCCTGCCTTCGCGTCCTCAACCAACTCACGAGACCTCGCCTCAGGTTTGAGACCGTCGGACCCTGACGAACAGCGTCAGGCCGCCCAGTCCCAAAAGCGTCAAAACCGATGGCTCGGGGACCTGGATGAACTGGGCCGGTGTCAGTGCCACATCGCTGAACCGGATGTTGTCGAGATTGCCGTTGATGTGATCGACGAAATTTCCGTTCCACCAACCCCGCCCGAATGTCCAAGTGCCCGTGGCGCGCAGCCGGTTGTCATTGGCAGGATTCAGGGACAGCGAGCCCACCAGTTGGAAGCCGTTGCCATCCAGCTTGTCCGCCCACATCTGCAGCGTGGAGCCGTCGCTCACGGCTGCCAAGTGGTACCATCGGCCGGCCACCGGCACGAAGTCGGAGTCCAAAATATACCGCTGGCCCCCCATCGTGGAGAAGTTGAGCCGGAAACGGTCGTCAATCCCGTTGTTCTGGAAATAGAACGCGGCTTCCACCTCGCCGGACACGCCGGTGAAGCCGTCCCGACCGATCATCGTATTCCAACCCGCCAGGCTGTTGAGTTTGACCGAAAGCTCGATGGTCCAGGTGAGCGGAGTCCAGTTGACCAGGCCGGGCGCAAACACATACCCGTCATCATGCCCGGAGTGCTGGGAGCTGAGTCCCGCTCCGGTGGGCGTGTCTCCCAGGGCAGACCACTCCGGGCCCCAGTAATCGTCCCAAGCGTACATCGTGTAGCCGTTGCCGGACAGATCCGGCACCGCGGGCACTCCGCCGCTTCCCCCCTGAGCCATCGAGGCTCCCGGCGTGCCGCCTTCGAAATCCCAGTGAGCGATCGTGGCTGCCCGGGCCGTGGCGCATGCCAGGGCCCCCGCGATGACCAGCATTTCGAGCTTGTTCATGGCTGTGATTCTCGCCCGGTTCGTACTACGCTTTCCCGTGCGCGGATCCGATGGGCCGGCGACGGAACACTGCTCCGGACCCCACTGCCAACGTTGGAATTGTGACGAGAGCACGGAATTCCAACAACGCCAGTTTGCGTTTTTTTATCGCCAATTTGCGAACGAAGCTTTAAGCGCCTGCCGGGCACGCGGTTGCCGTGGTCTTTTGGACGCTGGGGCGCGGACCCCGCTGCCGGGCAAGTAGCATGGATGCAGGCGCAGCGGTTTCGAATGCCGGGAGCCCGGCGGGGCCATGGATGCTGTTGGGTCCAAGCCCGGGACGGGGCACGGGCTCTTGGACATTATTTCGGGTGGTTGATTTCCCACGGGTGTCCTTCCGGAAACGCTTCGGTGCCCAACCGGCATGTATGGGACCTTCACTTTTCCATGCCGGGGAAAGGCCTGAGGGGGTCGGTGGCGTCCAGGGCCAGCTCTCCTTCATTGCTTTGGGTTCTGCCGCGGCCAAGGTTCAACCCGCCCCCGCGGACTCGTTCCCACCATACCCATCCAGGGGCGGGAGGGTTTCGCGCCTTCAGCGCGTCGCGTGTCCGCCCCAACGCAGTGCGAATTCACAAGCCCAGGCAACGCCCTGGGCCACCGGAACGGCGCGATGGTCGTTCGCTGAATGGGGCGGCATTCGGTGGGACAGGTGCGGCCCTTGCGAGGGTGGTTCCCGGGTTGCGCCCTTTCAGGGCGCGGTTGGGTTTGGGGGCGCGCGAGTTCCCGGGACGTTGCCCGGGGCTATTGAATGGATGCGCCTTTGGCGCGTGGGTGGGTAGGCGGGATCAGGTTACAACGCGAGCGCGCATTTCAGGTTTTGCGCACCGGATGCGGGAATCCCAGGGAGGCGCCGTTTCCAATGGCCTTCCCGCGCCAGGGACGTCCGAGATTCTGCGGACCTTGCGGGGAGGTCCAACGCATGAATTGAGCGGGTCCGGCCCGGCCTGATTTCCCTTTTTGAACGTCTGAACCGACCCGGCGTGAAGAAACCCGGTTCCAGCCTGTGACCCGGTTGCTGCACGTCCGGTTTTCGAGGCCAAGGAGATTGTACAACACTGAAATGCACTCTGGAGGACGACTGGACCCACACCGAGCTTGTCGCCACCCCAACCCCGGTCTAGGGTGACGCCATGCGATGTTTCTCGACCAATCTCGCCTCCGTCGTCTGCACTCTGGTGGTGATTCTTTTTCCGCCGACTTCCCCGGGAGGGGAAGAGCACTTCGAGCCGTTGTTTCCCCGGGAGGGCGTGCCTGCTGGCTGGACGGTGCGCGCCTGGAATGACCTGAGCCAGGTGGTGACCAACGTCGTTTGGCGGGTCCAAGACGGGGTGCTGCATGGCGGCCAACCCCGGGGCACCTGGCTGGTCAGCGAACGCGAGTATTCCGATTTCATCCTCGAGTTTGAATTCAAGTTGGGAGAACGGGGCAACAGCGGCTGCGCGCTGCGTGCGCCGATGTTCGGTGATCCCGCCTTCGACGGCATGGAACTCCAAATGGTGGACGAACGCTATAATCCGGAAGCCGGGCCTTCTGAATTGACGGGCGGGATTTATCGCGCGGTCCCTCCGATGCGACAGGTGTATCGCCCCATGGATTGGAACCGCTACCGCATCGAGCTTCGCGGCAACCGCCTGAAGGTGGTGTTGAACGGCGAGATTATTCACGACTTGAACCTCGACGAACAAGCGCAGGAAGTGCGCCGGCACGACGGGAGCCTTGCGCCTCCTTTGAAAGACCGGCCCCGCCGGGGGCACATCGGGTTTCAGGAACTCAGCCGCGAAGGCCCGCCGGTCCGGATTCGCAACGCCCGCATTTGCGTGCTGGATTGATCGCGGCCCGCCGGCTGCGTCCCCGCGGACTCGATGCTGCGGAAGGCTTGTTCGAAGGGGCTGACGGGTGGGCAGATCGAGCGTTTTCATCCCAGAGGCTTCGCCTCTCGCGGCGAGGAGACCGGACGCGGCATGGCAAAAGGTCCCGAATCCTTGGACGGCGGTTCGGTGGGCGACCGTGGGACTTCATCAGGGCCGGGCAAACTGCCGTTTTCCGGGACTCGTCAGTCGGGTCGCCACTGCAGTCGGAAGAATCGAACCGGGCCTTCGAAGCTGGGAGTCGGCCGCGTCACCGTCTCATTGCCACCCCGGGCGGACTCGACGACTTCCCAATGGAAGAGGTTGGTGGAAGCCAGCAGGTCCCAGACAAGATTGGTGCGGGTGGTCCAGGACAACCGGGCTCCCGCGGGCTGGGGTTCGATGCGGACGCGGCGATCGAGACGCAGAGCGTACCAGCCGAGCTCGCGCCAGATCCGCTCCGCCAGGAACGCGTAGCCGGCGTCGCTCAAGTGCAACGCATCGATCAGGTAGCCGCGTTCCCTCATCCACGAGTAGGAGACCATGGGCGTCATGGCGTCCACGTAGGTCCGCTCGTGCCGCAAGGCCAGGTCGCGGACGATCCGATTCTGCCGCTCGGTCACCGGATGCCCCCACTCGTCCCGTCCCTCGTACGGAGTGCCGACGTACACCACGTCGCCTCCCGGCATGGCTGCTTGCCACCAAAGCTCCAGTTGTTCCAGGTCCTCGCGCAAGGCCGCCTCGGCGGCCGCCGGACCCACCAGGTTTTCGTAATCGACCAGCTCTTTCATGTGCCAGAGAACCAAGTGGGGCTGCAGGTGCCGAAGGATCGGCACACGCACGGCTGCGGGCGTGCGCAGGACGGCCCGCAGATGCAGGCCGTCTCGTTGGAGCCAGGCGGTTTTGAGCCCGGGGATACGAGACAGGACCAGTTCCTGCCACAGGATGAGATTTGTGCCCGTCCAACCATCCACGCGAATCCGGTAGCCGGCCGGTGCCAGCCAAAGGTTTGTAAATCGTCCTTCCGGTGCCTCGGCCTGCGCCGGGACGCGTAGCTGCGGGGTCCACGGTCCCCCTTCGGTCGAGGTGCTGAGAAGAAACTCCCCTCCCAACGGCCAGGCAATGTAGTACAGGCCCACGCAATCTGCCGGCATCGAGCCGCCGTTGGGGTACCCCCGGTTGGTCCAAAACAAGGCGCTGCCGGGCGGCAGGACAAAATGCTCCATGAACCAGTTGGTGCCCAAACCGTCCCCGGACCAGGGAGAGGTCACCCTCGCTCCCTCCAGCAGCACGGGAATGGATACCGGCGGGTACTGCCCGTCGAACGCCCGCCCCGACTGACCGAGCCATTCCGCCAGTTTCGGAAAGAGCACCTTGGGCAGGGACCGATACGTGGCCTGCAGGGAATCTCCAAACGCCACCACGGTCACGGGTCCGCGTTGTTCTTCCACTGCCCGCTGGAAGTGTCGGAGCCGGTCGGTGTTCACCGAGCCCAAGGGCTCTTGCGCCACCACGGCCCCCGCCCACGCGAGCCATCCGATCGTGCACCCAATCCGGCCCCAATGCACCCGGCCACGGGAGGACGCGCGACTCGGAAGGGTCAGCAGGGTTTCGCCCCGGGCCTCGATCACCCGTCGTTCCATCAAATCCGCTTGCCGCCCCTGCGCCATGCTACCCGTTCGCTGCCACATTTCCTTCTACCTTCTACCTTCTACCGGATTGTCAACCAGGGGCACCTCGGCTACCCACTGGAATCATGAGTCATGCTTTGCCGGATAGTGCGCACGACAAGTTGCTCTTCATTTTGGGACGACGCAGCATCCGCATCTATCGGCCGGGCCCGATTCCGGACGCTTTCGTTCAAGCGTTGTTGGAAGCCGCGATGGCCGCTCCCTCGGCGGCTGCCAAGGATCCCTGGCGTTTCGTGGTGATTCGACAGCGCGCCATGCTCCATGCCCTTGCAGATGCCCTGCCGCACGGAGGGATGTTGCGCGACGCGGCCCTCGGCATGGTCGTGTGCGGTGACTTGGAAGCGGCCCATGACCGTCAGATCAGTTACCTGTTGCAAGACTGCTCCGCTGCCACGGAGAATTTATTGCTGGCGGCCCATGCGCTGGGTTTGGGTGCCTGCTGGCTCGGGATTCATCCCCGCGACGACCGCATCCAAAAGGTCGCTGCCCTGTTGAAACTTCCACCGCATGTACTGCCGGTTGCCGGAGTCGCCCTGGGCTGGCCCGGCGAGGAAAAGCCACCGCGAACACGCTTTCAAGCTGCCTACGTCCATTATGAACAGTGGTGAGCGCACGGATGCGGAGCCGGGCATTGCCTGTTTTCCGGTCAACCGTCCGAACCGGCGGGGTGCGGAATCCCCGGGGTCGGATTCCCGCCCCCGGGGCCACGTCCTCCTTCGCACCTCTTCGGCGTGCACTCGGTCCGGCGTGGCCATAGGGCTCGTGCCTCGGTACGTGAAGCGCCGGCAACGTTCTGACAGGTAGTCTCCGCTGCGGGAGTTACGGCCGGGGATCAATCCCCGTACCAGTTTCGGATCCGGACCTCGATACCCAAATCCGTCCCGACGCGTTGGCGGAATCGTTCCAGGTCCGAACCGCGGTAGTGATAGGGGTAAACGATGCGCGGGCGAAATGCGCGGACGGCGTCCGCCGCCTGATCCACGGTCATGGTGTACGGCAGGTTCATGCACACGAATGCCACCGTGATGTCCCGGAGGTTGCGCATCTCCGGAACATCTTCGGTGTCGCCGCTGATGTACACGCGAGTGGACCCGCTCGAAACCACGTAGCCATTGCCACGGCCGCGCGGATGAAACTTCAACCGCTCCGGAGTCAGGTTGTAGGCGGGCACGGCTTCGATGTGGAACTCCAGCACGGCGGCGCTCTGTCCATTGGTCAGGACGGTTGTGCGGGCCCGGAGGTCCTCCGGCAACTGCGCGGCCACCGCCGGCGGGGCCACCAGTTGCGTGGTGGGCGTGCAAACGCTCCGCACCGTCTCCACATGGAGATGATCCCCGTGAATGTCGGTGATCAGGATGAGATCCGGCCGCGGCAGCGAAGCGAACCGGTTCGAGCCCCCCACCGGATCCACGTACAGTATGCGCCCCTTCCAGCCCATGGCAAAGGTGGCGTGCTGAAGGGGGCGGATCCGGAGTTCGCCGTCGGGCGTTTCGATTCGTTCGCCCTCCAAGGACGGGCGGGTATCCGCGGCATGTGTGCGGAATCCGGGGGTTGCGGACGCCGCCGCGAGCGTCACGCCCAGGAGCATGCTGTGGAATCTCATGCGCGAAAGCTGAACCTCCGGACCTGGTTTGGCAAGCGGGCTTGTGGCGCCGGAGCGTTCCGGTCTGTGGTCATTCCCGCCCTCCAGGTGCCCGACGGGGGTCCGACACGTCCGGGAGAGCGTGCGGAAGAAGGAACAGCCACGAATCTCGTCAGACGCTGCGGGCCTGGTCCGGCGCGCCGGGGCAGTCTTCGGCTCTCGTTGTTCGTTTTGCGGGTGCGGCCCGGAAAATGCCGGGCCAGGGGCGCCGCGGCCGCGGGCCGTGTCGTTCCGGCGGGTTGCGATACAACTGGGGCGGATGCGGAGCGCGGGTTTGCAGTTCGCGGTCTCTCCGGCCTTCCCCCGGGGAGCGTCAAATCTCCATGGGTTGTCCGGGTTGGGGTTGGAGAATCCGGATCCGGGGATATCGTTGGGCGATTTGGTCCGCAAACCAAGTGCGGGCGGTTTCATCGCCGTGCCCCAGCACCACCACGCGCGGGTCCACGCGGCCGACGAAATCGAGCAGATCCTCTCGGGTGGCGTGGGCGGTGAGGTCGAAGTCCTGGACCTCGCAGTAGCGAACCAGTTCGGGCACCAGCTGGCTGAAGAAGAAAGGCTGGCCGGGCTGGCTGACCCTGAGCCGGCCGCCGGGAGTGTCGGGGTCGGTGTAACCGACGAAAAAGATGGCGTGGCGTTCGTCGGGGGCCAGGCGCACCGCCAGGTCGTGGGCCGGCGTGTGCTCCGTCATCATGCCGGCGGTGACGACGAAGAGGCGACTGGTGTGGAGCGGGAGGGCCTGAGTCTGGGCAGGATCGAGCACCACCAGATCCAGGGCTTCGTGGAGGTGCAGGTTGTGATGTTGCCGATGCGTGCGGTGGGCCTGGAGGTCGTAGATTTCGGTGAACACCCGGCCCAGGCCTCCGATGTACACGGGCTGACGCCGCAGGCGGCCCTCGGCCATGGCCAGAGCCAGCAGGCCCAGGATTTCCTGCGTTCGGCCCAGGGCGAAGCTCGGGATCAACACGCTTCCCTTGCGTTTGAAGACGCGCTGGATGGCGTCGAGGAGCCGCTCGATTTCGGCTTCGCGGGTGAAGCCCTCCGGAGTGCCGCGGGCACCCCGCGTCGTTTCCATGATCAGGACGTCGGCTTCAACGTCTTCGAAGCGCGCGGCGCGCAGCAGGGTTTGGTCGTGAAAACAGACATCCCCGGTGTAGAAGAGGGTCTCCCGCCGGCCTTGCACCAGGATGCCGGCGGCGCCGAGGGTGTGGCCGGCATCGCGAAATTCCAGCGTGGGGGAAAACCGGTGGGACCGCACCTTATGGAACGCCGCCCACTCGATGGGGCGATTGTACCGGAAACCCTGGAACAGGGGGGCGATTTCGTCCACCTCGTCGTGGGTGTAGAGGGGGTAATCGGCGATGCCCAGTTCGGCCCGCTGTCGGGTCATGACATTGACCGAGTTGTGCAGGACCCGTTCGACGAGGAAATAGCTCAGCTCCGTCATCAACACGTGGGCCCGGGGAAAATGACGCAGGGCCACCGGCAGAGCGCCCACGTGATCGTGGTGGCAATGGGAAATGGCGATGGCATCCACCTCTTGATCACCGGCCGCGCGAAACAGGGGCAGACTGTCGCGCCCTTCGCGTTTGGGATGCATGCCGGCGTCGAGCAACAACCGGTGGCCCTCCAGTTCGATCAACCAACCACTGGCACCGATGTTGGTATCCGGATTCAGACTGGTGATCCGCATCTGCGCGTCCAACCCCACGGCAGGGGCGGTTTGTTTCCTTGGCCTGCAGCCCCCGGGGCCGCGGAGTTACGGCCCGATCGCTTCAGCCGGGGTCCGACAGTCCTAGGGTTTCTTCGCCTCCTGCATCAGCTTCTGCATCATGCCCATCGTGAAGGCCTCCATGCTGGTGTAGGCGGTGTAGCCGGAGGGCGGTTCGAAGAGCTCGGCACCGGGGGCGGTGAACTTCACGTTCCGATATCGGAACGTCACGGTGTCGCCCTTTTCGGTGGTTTGGACCTGGATGGGAAAGCCTTTCAAATCCGTGGCGGTCCAGACCGTGACCTCCATCTTGCGGCCGTTGGCGGCTGTCAGGGTAACCTGCTCTTTCACGCACCGGTGACCTTCCACGGTTTCCTCGCCCAGGCTCTTGCGTTCGATGGCAGGCGGTTTCTCGACCGCGGCGCGGTCTTCGGGCGGCATTTCCAGGCGAACCGCGGCGCGGGCCGAAGGAAAGAGGAGGTGCAGCGCCCCGGTGTCCGTGCGCGTGATGCTCACGATGCGGTCCATGCCCATTTGTTTGAGCATGGCCATTTGGTCGGGGTTGGCCTGAGTTCCGCGCATGCGGGTGAGATCGACCTCCGTCCGGAATTTTCCCTCGCGCATGGCGAATTCCATGGGCAGAACCACTTTTTCCTTTTGCTGACTGTCCAACACGCGCAGCTCGCCCTGTGCACTGAAGGCCTTGTGCTCGCCGAACAATTGCAGCAGGGCGGCATCGAAGCCGGTGCGCGGTGGGCCGCCCGGCTGGGCGAACGCACTCCACCAGCCGGCAAGTCCCAACCCGAGAATGCCAATACCGAAGGCCGCGGCCTTCATCCGTCGATGGATGGATCGAATCATCGGCCGCTACCATAAGACCGGGAAGGCCCGTTCGCCAGTGCAAAGCGGTGCACAGGTCCGTGAACCGCGAGCACGCACAATCCGGGGGAAAACACCGCCCGAGCGCACGGATCCCGTGGGTCTCAGGAGCTTGCGCTGGTATACCGGCGAAGCGAGAGGCGCCAGCCCCACTCGGAAACCAGCAGGCACCCGATGGCAAGCAGGACCAGCAACCAGGGCCAGATCGGAGATTCCAGTTTTTCCGCCAGCACGCGCACCGGCACGTTGGTGACCAACAAGACCGGGAAGACAAAGGTAAACGCAAACCGGAACACGCCGCGAAACGCTTCGTCCGGCATCCGGGCCAACTGGAAGAGGTTGTAGTAGCCCCAGACGATACCCTGGGCCTTGACGGTCCAAAAGCTGATGGAGGCCAGCAGGAACATCAGCGAGTAGTGCACCAGAATGCCGCACAGGCAGAGCGCGCCAAATGCAAGCAGCCGAGCGGGCGTGAGCTCGAGTTCCAGCTGCTGGGCGGCATACACCATCACGACCACGGCGGTGGCGGCATTGACGAAGCTGCCGAGGTCCACCTGGCGCAGCGAGACCAGAAACCGGGAATTGGCCGGCAACAAGAGGAGGAAATCCAGTTTGCCCGTGCGCACCAGCTCGCTCAGGTTGGCGCAATTGATGAGGAAGAAGGCCTGAAAGATTTCCTGGATGAAATGGCTCGTCCCCACCAGAAGCACCACCTGCCAGCGCGTCCAGGTGCCGATGGCGTCCGTGTGAAGGTAGAGCACGCCGATGAAACACAGTTGCAACGCAAACCAGAGCAACTCCACCACGATCCAGAGCAGAAAGTTGGTTTTGAAGGTCATCTCCCGGGTCACGGAGTTGCTCCAGAGCGCGGCGTAGATGCGGACGTACCGGACGAGAGAGCGGATCCAGCCCGGGGCGCCCGCAGGCGCGGCAGGAGGGCGATCGAGACGCGGCTTCACAGGCTCAACCTCCCACGGCGCTGTATCGATGCAGTCCCCGGTGCCAGGCCCAGCGAGCCAGGCCCCAGGCGGTGAGCACCCAGAATGTTTGCACCGCCAGCCCCTGTGCCAGTTGCCCCCCGGTCGTTTTGCCGAGGTAAATGCTCACCGGGAAATACAGTTCGTACGGAAACGGAGTCCAGGCGAGGAGCCCCTGCAAAGCGGGGGGCAGAATGTCCAGCGGAAACAAATGCCCGCTGGCGATGTACTCGAAGGCGTACACGATGAAAATGAAGGTGGAGACTTCCAGCACCCAAAACGCGAGCATGGCCAGCGCGAAAGAGAGGAAGAACTGCAGCAGCGCGGTGAGGATCACGGACAGCAGAAAGCAGAACCACGTGGTCGGATCCACGGGCCAGTAAAGGGGCACGCCGGTTGCGAGGACAAACAGGCCCAGGGGGACCCCTGCAACCGAGGTGTAAATGAGCCGCCCGGAAGCGAACAGACAGAGGCGATAGGTGAGATAGTCGAGCGGCTTGGCCAGCAGATGATTGATGTTGCCGTCCCGAATGTCGGCGGCGATCTGCCAGTCGTCTTCCGTGACCGCGGTGAGGGCGTTGACGAGGGCGGCCACCAGGTAGTAGGCCAGCATTTGCTCGAGCGGGTAACCGCCGATCCGGGCCTCGGGTGGTTTGTCCGCATAAATGGTGCGCCACAGCATGAGCAGGGCGGTCAGCGGGATGAGACTGAAGAGCACCCGGGCCAGAAAATTGAATCGGTACGCCAGATGATTCTGGATACCCAGCACCAGCACCTGGCCGTACTTGCGCAACCTTGCCACGGTCATGGCCGGCAGCTTAACGAGCCGGGAGAAATCCGGCCAGTCCGGGTCCGGGCGGTGACTCTCTGCGTCCCGGTTGCCCCGTGCGAATGGACAACCGCCCCGGCAAAGGCGAACAGCCGATCAGTGTGTGGGTCCGCGACCCTCCGCAACGGGCGCGATGCACAGGAGCCGGCCTTGACGCATGGACGACCGAGTACCCCTGCGGCCCCGCTTCGAGACCCCCATCCGGCGATCGGGACCGTGGTCGCTCCGGTTCTTTCTCCGTGTGCCCGGGACCGGTTCCGCGGGTCACTCGCAGCGCAGGCGATAAAAGCCGGCTGCCGTACCCGGCACCGGTTCAAAGGTCCAGTTGGTGCCACTGAGCGGGCCGGCCACCGTGTACCACCGGGCCGGGTTCAGACCGGGACTGAACTCCACGTAGATCTGACCGGCGGCCCCGGTCCATTCCAGCGTCAGTTGGCCGCCCGGTCCCGAGCGCAGACCCGTCAGGGTGGCGGCGCGCGGCGCAGGTGGGCCGTACTGTAACGGCCCCACCGCCGACCACGCCGAGCTCAAACCGCGTTGGTCCTGCGCGCGGATGCGCCAGTAATAAAGCGTGCGCCAAACGAGATTCTGCGCGCCGGGCAGAGCGTTGAGGGGAAGGCTGAGCACCCAGTTGGTGCCGGGGGGCAGGTCAACGGCCGGGATGTCGGTGACGTTGATCGCGGGCGACACAAAGGACGGATGGTCGGCCACCTGCAGGTGGTACGACACCACCCGGTCGCCTTCATCGGGATCGCCGGCCGACGGCCACCACAGCAGCAAGACGTCGAGATTCGTGAGCACCAGGCCCACCGGCGGTCCTGCGATGACCGGCGCCAGCGGTGGTCGATTGGTTTCGTTGACAAAGAACGTGGCGGTGGCCATCCAGGGGCCGAGGTTCGTGCCGTCGGTGGCCCGGCAACGCCACCAGTACTGGGCGTTGTTGGGCAAATCGATGTCCACGGTCCACGCGGTCGTGGTCGGGCCGGACGCCACGGCCGGCACCTGGGCCACCGGCGTGGTCAATGCCGGATCGGCATAAACTTCGAAGCGGTAGCTCAGCGGGTCACCCTGATAATCGATTGCGTTGGTCACGACCAGCGTGGGGCGCGCGACGCCCACGATGCTGGAGTTGGCAGGGGCCGCCAGCGTGGGCGCGCCGGGCGCGGGTTCGCCAACACCGATGTTGTCGAGGAACAGGTCCTGATCCGGTGCCGTGCTCCACTCGCTCCATACGAGGAATCGAAGGCGGATGGAGCGGTTCGCGTAATCGGTCAGGGGCACCTGCAGGCGCGTCCAGGGTTGATTCCAGTCGTGGTTCAGTCCGACCAGATCGCGCCAACTCGCCCCGCGATCCGTCGAGACCTGGGCGCGGAACCGGGTGCGGTGCTGGAGCTGGCCGCGCACGTGGAAGGTCAGCACCGGATCCACCGCGTTGCTGAGATTCAACTCACGATTGAGCACCAACCCCAGCTGTGCGTCCGGGGGGATTCGTGGCGGCAGGGTGTCGCGCACGGCGAACCGACCGGCAAACGGGAGGTTGGTATCCACGGTCCAGGACGAGTGCAACCAGTGGTCGAGCCCGGTTTCGAAATCCTCGAAGAACGGATAGACCGCTGGGTCCGGGGTGTGCTCGACCAGGGAGAGGTCGTCGATGGCCCAACCGTCATCCTGTGTGCTGCCGTCGGTGTGGACCTGAAACCGCAGCCAGACCTGGCCGGAGTGCTTCCAGGCCGACAGGTCGATGCTTTGTTCCGCCCACTCCGTGCGCACCGAGGAAACCCCATAGACACACGTCCAGGTTGTTCCCCCATCGCCGGAGACGAAGAGGCGCCCCCAATCGTTGTTCGCAAAGACATGCCGGTCCCAGAACCGCAGCACCGGCCATTCCATCCCGCGCAGGTCCGCCGCCAGCTGGGCATAGTGCGAAGCGTTGTTGGGATAATCCGACGGGGAGTCCACCAACCCCCAGGTGCCGTTGCGGCCCGCGCCCGGCCAGGGTGTCCACGTGCCGGTGAACGTCCACCCCGGCTGGCTGGTTTCGAAGTGTTCCACCAATGGCAGCCTCACGCCATCCGTCATGGCCGAGGCCAAATTCGAGCCGTTGCTGGTGTCGTTCTGGTTGTAAACATAGATCCGGTAGTAATACGTCTTGCGTGCCATCAGGCCTGTGTCCGTGAAGGTGGTGGTCGTGCGGTTGGTAATCACGGACACCAGCGTGGACTCTTCCGTGACGTCGGGGGTTTCGCTGCGATAGACCCGATAGGCCTTAAAGTTCGGAATGGCGCTCTCGCTCCAGGTCAAGCGGAGGGAGGCGGGCGTGATATCGACCGGTTCCATCAGCAGAACCGGTGCCGGGGGCTCTTCGATGGAGATGTTATCCACCCAAAGATCCTGGGCGGGGGCGCTGCCCCACTCGCTCCAGGTCACAAACCGCAGCCGCACCAGCCGGTTGGTCAGACTCTGCAGGCTCACCTGCACCCGCGTCCAGTCCGCATTCCAGTCGTGGTTCAGGCCGTAGAAATCCCCCCAGTTGAGCCCGCCGTCGCTGGAACACTGCACCCGGAAACGCGTCCGATACGCCAACTGCCCCCGCACCCAGAACACCAACTGCGGATTGACCGCCCCCCTCAAATCCAACTCCCCGCCCAGCCCCAACTCATACCGCGTGTCCGGATTCAGACGCCCCGCCGGCGTGTCCCGCACCGCAAAACCGCCCCCCTGCGGCCCGTTGGTGTCCACAGCCCAGGAGGCCGCCAGCCACCGATCCAAACCCGACTCGAAAGTCTCCTGAAACGGCAGGCCCACCGCCCCCGACGCGTGCTCCTCGACCGCCAGATCGTCAATGCTCCAGCCGTCCTCGGTGCCACCACCGTCGCTCCACAAATGAAACCGGATGCGCAAGTTGCTCTGGTTCTTCCACGGCGACAGGTCAATCCGCTGCTCCCGCCACTGCGCCTGCACCCCCGCCGCCCCGTACACCGCAGTCCAACTGCTCCCATCGGTCGAAACCTCCACCCGGGCCCAGTCGTTGTCAGCCAGCCGAAACCGATCCCAAAACCGCAACACCGGCCAGCGACTGCCCGTCAAATTCACCGCCGTCAACGCATAAGTGTCGGTACTGTTGCCGTAATCGCCTGTGGGAGAGTCGCTCAAACACCTCCCGCTGCGCCCCCCCTCGGCAATGCCCCAACTGCCGGTGGTCACCCACTGGTCGGTCGTCTCCAACGGGTCGCTCAGCGGCAGCCCCACCGGCACGGTCGTAACCGACCGCTCGTTGGACGGACTGAACACCTCGTTGGTGTCCACCACAAAGACCCGATAGTAATACGTCGCCCCGATCGACAGCCCCGTGTCGGTCAGCCGGGTCACCGCCGCATTGGTAACCACCCCAATGCGCGTGTGCGTCAGCTCCACGTTCGGACCGGTGGACCGATACACCTCGTAGCGCTTGAACGCCGGCCCCAGCGTCGAGGCCGTCCATTCCAGCTCCACCGAGCGCAGCCCCGGCGTCAGCACCTGCAGGCTCACCGGCGGGGGCATCTCCTGCAGGACCACGTTGTCGATCCAAAGATCCTGGGCGGGGGCGCTGCCCCACTCGCTCCAGGTCACAAACCGCAGTCGCACCAGCCGGTTGGTCAGACTCTGCAGGCTCACCTGCACCCGCGTCCAGTCCGCATTCCAGTCGTGGTTCAGGCCGTAGAAATCCCCCCAGTTGAGCCCGCCGTCGCTGGAACACTGCACCCGGAAACGCGTCCGATACGCCAACTGCCCCCGCACCCAGAACACCAACTGCGGATTGACCGCCCCCCTCAAATCCAACTCCCCGCCCAGCCCCAACTCATACCGCGTGTCCGGATTCAGACGCCCCGCCGGCGTGTCCCGCACCGCAAAACCGCCCCCCTGCGGCCCGTTGGTGTCCACAGCCCAGGAGGCCGCCAGCCACCGATCCAAACCCGACTCGAAAGTCTCCTGAAACGGCAGGCCCACCGCCCCCGACGCGTGCTCCTCGACCGCCAGATCGTCAATGCTCCAGCCGTCCTCGGTGCCACCACCGTCGCTCCACAAATGAAACCGGATGCGCAAGTTGCTCTGGTTCTTCCACGGCGACAGGTCAATCCGCTGCTCCCGCCACTGCGCCTGCACCCCCGCCGCCCCGTACACCGCAGTCCAACTGCTCCCATCGGTCGAAACCTCCACCCGGGCCCAGTCGTTGTCAGCCAGCCGAAACCGATCCCAAAACCGCAACACCGGCCAGCGACTGCCCGTCAAATTCACCGCCGTCAACGCATAAGTGTCGGTACTGTTGCCGTAATCGCCTGTGGGAGAGTCGCTCAAACACCTCCCGCTGCGCCCCCCCTCGGCAATGCCCCAACTGCCGGTGGTCACCCACTGGTCGGTCGTCTCCAACGGGTCGCTCAGCGGCAGCCCCACCGGCACGGTCGTAACCGACCGCTCGTTGGACGGACTGAACACCTCGTTGGTGTCCACCACAAAGACCCGATAGTAATACGTCGCCCCGATCGACAGCCCCGTGTCGGTCAGCCGGGTCACCGCCGCATTGGTAACCACCCCAATGCGCGTGTGCGTCAGCTCCACGTTCGGACCGGTGGACCGATACACCTCGTAGCGCTTGAACGCCGGCCCCAGCGTCGAGGCCGTCCATTCCAGCTCCACCGAGCGCAGCCCCGGCGTCAGCACCTGCAGGCTCACCGGCGGGGGCATCTCCTGCAGGACCACGTTGTCGATCCAAAGATCCTGGGCGGGGGCGCTGCCCCACTCGCTCCAGGTCACAAACCGCAGTCGCACCAGCCGGTTGGTCAGACTCTGCAGGCTCACCTGCACCCGCGTCCAGTCCGCATTCCAGTCGTGGTTCAGGCCGTAGAAATCCCCCCAGTTGAGCCCGCCGTCGCTGGAACACTGCACCCGGAAACGCGTCCGATACGCCAACTGCCCCCGCACCCAGAACACCAACTGCGGATTGACCGCCCCCCTCAAATCCAACTCCCCGCCCAGCCCCAACTCATACCGCGTGTCCGGATTCAGACGCCCCGCCGGCGTGTCCCGCACCGCAAAACCGCCCCCCTGCGGCCCGTTGGTGTCCACAGCCCAGGAGGCCGCCAGCCACCGATCCAAACCCGACTCGAAAGTCTCCTGAAACGGCAGGCCCACCGCCCCCGACGCGTGCTCCTCGACCGCCAGATCGTCAATGCTCCAGCCGTCCTCGGTGCCACCACCGTCGCTCCACAAATGAAACCGGATGCGCAAGTTGCTCTGGTTCTTCCACGGCGACAGGTCAATCCGCTGCTCCCGCCACTGCGCCTGCACCCCCGCCGCCCCGTACACCGCAGTCCAACTGCTCCCATCGGTCGAAACCTCCACCCGGGCCCAGTCGTTGTCAGCCAGCCGAAACCGATCCCAAAACCGCAACACCGGCCAGCGACTGCCCGTCAAATTCACCGCTGTTTGGGCTATGGAGTCGGAACTGTTTGCATAATTGAAACCTGGCGAATCGCTGAGGCAGGCCACACCAGAGTGAGACTCGTTGGTGTTGCGTCCCCAGGTGCCGGTCAGAGTCCAGCCGAGGAGTGCGCCTTCGAAACCGTCGCGGAACGGCAGCGGATGGTTCAGCGTGCGGGCACTGCTCTCCGCGGGGCTGTCGGGAGAAAAAGCGCCGAACGCGTTCACCACGTAAACGCGGTAGTAGTAGAGCGTATCGAGGGCGAGGTTCGTGTCCACGAACGAGGTGGTCGCCGGATTGGTGATCCATGCGGCGAGGGTCGAGTTGATGCCCACACCCGGCGTGGTGGAACGAAACACGGCGTACGCGGCGAAGAATGGATCGTTGGCGGCGGGCCAGCTTATGCGCAGTGTGTGCGAGGTGATCTCGTCCAGGACCGGTGCGGGCACTACGGCCGGCGACTCGGCCACGGAAATGTCGTCAATATGCCAGCCGTCTGCGTTGGCCGAGGTGTCGGTGGTGATCCGAAACCTCAGCAAAACCGCGGCGGCGTTGGTATGGGCAGCCAGGCTGTAACGTGCCCGCCGCCACTGGTTGGAAGAAGTGCCGGTGAAACTTCCCAACGACGTCCAGTCGGCACCGTTGTTCAGGGAGATCTCGACGTAACCCGCGTCACCCGCGGCGAAGTCGTATTTGTGATTGAATGACAGCACTGGCGAGACCGCATGCCCGGCCAGGGCCAGGGGCGCGGCCAGCGTGAGCGACTGGGAGCCAATGCCGTGGACATAGTTCGTGCCGGGCGAGTCGGACCACGCGCGCGTGGGTGACGCAGCGTCTTCGTCGCTCAAAGACCACGGTGGATCGGCGATCCACATGTTCGGCCCGGCCTCGCCGTTGTCCACGAAGGGGTAGTCCATGCCCGGATGCGTGGTGACGGCGATTTCGTTGCCGAGGCCGAGCAGGCCCTTGGCGTTCACCACCGCGAGCCGGTAATAGTAGGTGGTTTTCGGGCCAAGGGTGATGTCGGTGAAATGGGTGGCCGCCCTGTTGGGCAGTTCGGCGACAACGTGGGCCGTGCGCCAGTCCACCCCCGGTGTCAGCGACCGGTAAAGCCGATAGACGGTGAAATCCGGCTCGACCGAGGCGCTCCACGCCAGGGTGGCGGAATTGCGGTTGGTCAGCGTGGCCGACAAAGTCACCGGTGCAGGGGCTTCGGCCACCACCACATCGTCGATATACCACCCGTCCATCACCACGGAACCGTCGGTCACCAGCCGAAAGCGGAGGCGCACATTGCTCAGGCCGGCAAAAGGCGTCAGATCGATCTGTTCGCGGGTCATGGTGGAGAGATGACCGGTGTAGGCCCCCAACGGGGTGGCCACCCATGTCACGCCACCGTCGGTGGAGATTTCCACCCGGCCGAAGTCATAGCCGGGTTCGAGGGCGTGCTGATGCAAGAAGCCGAGCGCGGGCCTGACCGCACTTGTCAGATCGAGGGAACCGGCCAGGGTCAGTGCGGCATCGGTGCGATTGGTGTAGAAGGCGCCGGGACTGTCCGTAACTGCGTGGGTGGGCGAGGCAAAACGCGTCGAGGTAAGTCCCCACGCACCCTCTGCGTTCCATTGGCCCAGACCACTCTCAAAACTGTCTGAGAACGGGTAGGCGCTCGCGCCAGTGATTGACGCCAGGACCACGCTCCATCCGAGGAGGCCGCGAACCGTGCGGCAAAACGAAAAGAGGACGGCGGGCGGCTGCCAGAAGGACACGTAGACTTTCACGCCCTACCATCCTCCAAGCTGATATCCACAGCATGCCATCCATTGCCAAAGAGTGGCCGTTTTTTGCGGTTCGGAGAGAGGTTGCCACCTCACGAGCTCCCGGCAGGGACGGGTCGCCGGGCGCCCTGAAATGGCGAAAACGCCACAGAGGGAAAGAAGCTCCAGAGCTACCCCGCTTGCGACCGCGGATCGGCAACGACCGGGGAAAACCCGGATACGAAAAAGCCCCGGACAACTACCGGGCGGGCAAGGACCATCCACCGGCGAATCTGCTCGGTGTGGTGATCAGAGGGCCAACTTCCAAATCCCCGGCCGGGAGACCGACCAAGACGTACACGTGTTCATCGGCCCGAGCCAATGGAGGCCGACGCATACGCAGTGGGCTTGAAGACACTTTCAAGGAGCCGGATTTCCGAAACCGGCGCTCGACGGATCGCGGGTTTTCGCAGGCTTTTGCGGACACAATGACTTTTTCCAACGACGGGCCGGCTGGCACTCCAAAAACCTCTTTCTTCGGGACACAGCCCTGCCGGATCAACGACCGCCGCAGGTGATTTGGGGAGAGGTGGACTTTTTCAATCACTCTACTGAACCTTCGGAGCACCAACGCGGGCCAGCGGCTTGAAGGCGGCATCCCCTGCGGTGGATTTTGGGCCGGGCCACCGAAGCCCGGGGGACGCTTCAGGAACAGATCGAGCCTCGTTTCTTCTTCCGTACGGATCCCGGCTTACAGAATGCCGGCTGCCGGGAACGGGGGCGCTTTCCAATCCGCAATGTGGAGCGGCAAGCCGATGGCGGGGAGTGCACCGTCTGTGAGCATGGGGATGAGTTACGCCGGTGGGGGACACTTCCCTGGCGCCGCACCGCCGACCTCCGGTATGCGGGGAATTCGACGAGTCACACGTGTCGAGGCCGTTGCGGAGTTCCCGCAGGAGAGTTGGACCGGAATCCGGTGCCCCCGCCGCGCGGCCCGACCGGCGGGCTTTCGCGGGGAACGAAAAGATCCGCTTTGCAGGCCATCGAGCCTCTGTTCCGGCCCCGGCTCGAGGGCCACGACCTGATGACTTCCGGGTTTCAAAGGTCGCTCGAAGCGGCTCGCGACAAACGCCTGCCGGCGATGCCCCGAGGCCTGCCGCCGGGGTCTGAGGATGGTGCCGAGGCCCCAGAGAAAACACCCGAAACCTATCGTTTCGGGCGGCTTAGACTGGCGAAGCAGGCTGGCGGCTTCGGAGCCGGAGGGCCCGGGTTACGAACCCCAGCCCGAGTCCCAGCAGGGCCAGGCTGGTCGGTTCCGGGACAATCTGGCCCCGGATCTCCCCGCCGGGAAATGCGGTGCTGTGGATGTTGATGTACCAGAGCCCCCCGTGGAGCTGGGAAAGTTGCGTGGCGAGGCTGAAACCGGCCTGGCCGTCCACGAGGGGCAGTGTGCCGCTGATCGTCCCGGACGTGCTGCCCGATTGGGTGTAGGTGGGCACCAGGTTGTAAATCACGCCGGCGTCCACTCCGGGGCCCGCCGGCCCATGAATGTGAGCTGCCGTGGCGTTGGCGGACAGCCCGCTCCAAACGATGTTGTTGAAGGTGAGGGTGTTCAGGGCGTCGTCCAGCGTCAGCGTGCCCGCACCCGAGCCGGAGCGTCCCCCTCCGCCGGCTTGCGCGGCGTCCAGAGTGATGGAGAACTGATGTTGCGCGGCCAGGACACAGGTCAGGCCCGCGAGTACGATCGTGGGTATCAGGAGCGGTTTCATAGGGGTTGAGAGTTTGGGGTTCGTTCGCCCAAAAGCTTGGCTAAGGATCTGGATTTGTCAACCTAAATTTTTGCGGTGCGGTTCTCGGGAGACGGGTTTCAGCTTTCGAGTCCCGCATTCACGAATCCCAATGAGATCCCTTTTTTTCCGGCTTTCCCGTGCCGAGGAGCCCCGGTATTCCCACGGGCTTTTCGTGGTGTCGAAAACCCGGAATGCGCCGGACAGGGAGTGTGGGGCGCAAGGCGTCCTGCTTCTGCCGACTCTGCACACGATCTACCCTACAGCACTCCCACGGAGATTCCTACCCACGAATCCCACCTACCCACGAATCCCACCAAGAGTCGGAAAGGGATGGCAGCTTGGGGGCGCCGCTGGTTCGCCCCATCGTGGCGAGGATTCACCAGCCCAGGGCAACGCCCGGGTAACCGAGGGGCCGCGATTCACCCCGCCCTGAAGGGGCGGAACTCGGTACGGTCACATGCCCCCCGCGCGATTGGGAGCACGGACTCGCGCCCTTTCAGGGCACGGTGGGGTTTGGGGACGCGAATTCCCGGGGCGTTGCCCCGGGCTGTCGAATCGGCGCGCCTTCGGTGCGTGGATGGCTCCGCGTGATCCTGGGACCGCAGAGGGCGCGTTTCCGTTTTTTTGAGCCTCGCATTCGAGAAATCCCGGGGAGATGCCGTTTTCTCTCGGCTCGATCGGCAGAGAACGCCAGAGATTCCGCCGGCCTTTCGGGAATGTCCGAGAGCTGAGATGCGTCGGGTCCCCCGTTTCTGCAGGCGAACAGTGCGCGTGGCAGTAGGCTCGTCAGGGCCAACAACCTTGATTCAGAGGGCAAGGGGCGAACAAGAGCGGGGACAGGCGGGGCGGATCGCCACCCGGGGCCTGCGGTGGCGGATGGCGATTCGAGCACGATTGGATCGGCATGCCGCTCCGTGGCGGCTTGCCGCATGGGTTCGTCGCAACGGCGGGCCCGGTCGTGGAAACGGCTTGAGAGGGGGATCGCGCAGCGGGTTTCCGGGGCCATGGACCGGAGGCCTGTTCCGGAGGGAGCAGGAAAGGAAGCGGATCGACAGGGACTGGCAGGTCTCAAGCTTGACATGATGGAACGGGTTTGTTGTGGGTGGAGCCGGCTGGCCACGGAACGCCGGGCCGACCTCGAGCCGGAGGCCCGTGGGGCGACGATCCACGCGCATCGCGCTATTCGTGGTCGGCCCCGAGGTCCGAACCAGTGGCAAACCGGAAACTGGCTGCATGAACCATCGCATTTTTTTCTGGTCGCTGACGGCCGCGCTGGCCGGTTTTTTGTTTGGGTTCGACACCGTGGTGATTTCGGGGGCGGAGCAGACGATTCAGGCGTTGTGGGGATTGAGTGCCGGTCAACACGGGTTGGCCATGGGTTCGGCCCTGTATGGCACGGTCCTGGGGGCGATGGCGGGCGGGTGGCCCACCGACCGGTTTGGTCGGCGCGCGACTCTGCTGGGGGTGGGTGTGCTGTACCTGGTGTCGGCGGTTTGGTCGGCCCTGGCCACCGGGGTGTACTCGTTCAGCGCGGCGCGGTTTTTGGGCGGGTTGGGCGTGGGGATTTCGACGGTGGCTGCCCCGCTGTACATCGCGGAGATCTCTCCTCCGGCACGGCGCGGCCGGCTGGCGGGGATGTTTCAGTTCAACATCGTGTTCGGCATCCTGGCCGCGTTCTTGTCCAACGCGATCATCGGTCGGGTCGCGGGAGAAAACGCCTGGCGGTGGATGTTGGGCGCGGAGGCGGTCCCGGCGTTGTTGTACACGGTGCTGTGCTTCGGGATCCCGGAGAGTCCGCGGTGGCTGTTGGTGCGACGGGGCGACCGGCAGCGCGGTCTGGAGGTGCTGCGGCTGATCGAGCCTGATGCCCCGCCGGAGCAACTGGAGAAGCATGCGGCCGAAATCGAGGCATCGTCTCCCCCGGCCTCCCGTGGGGACCGGTTCTGGACGAGGCGCCTGCGCCGACCGATTCTGCTGGCGGTGTTGATCGCCTTCTTCAACCAGCTCTCGGGGATCAATGCCGTTCTGTATTTCGCGCCGCGGATCTTCGAGTGGACCGGGCTGGAACGACAGGCCGCGTTGTTGCAGTCGGTCGGCATCGGTTTCACCAACCTGGTATTCACGCTGGTGGGACTGTGGCTGATCGACCGGCTGGGGCGGCGGACGCTGCTGTACATCGGATCGGTGGGATACATCCTCTCGCTGGGGGTGGTGGCTCTGGGATTTGCGACGCAGCATTTCGGCTGGGTGGCACCCTTCATTTTTGCCTTTATCGCCGCGCATGCGGTGGGGCAGGGCGCGGTGATTTGGGTCTTCATCTCCGAGATCTTTCCCAATCGTCAGCGAGCAGAGGGGCAGGCCCTGGGCAGCTTTACCCACTGGTTCTTTGCCGCGCTGTTGACCACGGTGTTTCCCAAGATGGCCGAACTGCTCCCCCCTGCCGGAATCTTCGCGTTTTTCTGCGGCATGATGGTGCTGCAGTTGTTGTGGGTGCATTGGATGGTGCCGGAGACCAAGGGAGTGCCGTTGGAGCAGATGCAGCGGCAACTGGGCATTGGGCCGGAGACCGGGCCGACGAGGGAAACGACCGTGGCGAAATGAACCGGAGCGAGTTGGCAGGCAGAACAGCCCGCGTGGAATCATGGGTGCGTCGGGCGCTGGCCGTGGCGTGGGCGGGCACGGCCGGTCTGACGGGCTGGGGTTGGAGTGTACGGGCCGACGATACGGCGCCCTACCAGGAACGATGGCGGCCGCAGTATCATTTCACGCCGGTGCGCAACTGGATGAACGACCCCAACGGACTGGTCTTCCACCAGGGCGAGTACCATCTGTTTTATCAGCACAATCCGTTTGGGGACCGGTGGGGCCACATGAGCTGGGGCCACGCTGTGAGCCGTGATTTGGTGCACTGGGAGCATCTTCCGGTGGCCCTCCACGAGCAGGACGGCATCATGATCTTTTCCGGCAGCGCGGTCGTGGACGAGAGGAATACCAGTGGTTTTGGACGGGAAGGGGAGCCCGCGATGGTTGCCATCTACACGGGACATTCCACAACCGCCCCGCGGCAGGCCCAGCACATCGCCTGGAGCCGCGACAGGGGACGGACCTGGACGAAGTATTCGGGCAACCCGGTGCTGGACATTGGCGAGTCGGACTTTCGCGATCCGAAAGTGTTCTGGCACGAACCGACGGCGCGCTGGGTGATGGTGGTGGCTTGGCCGCTGCAGAGGCGGGTGCGGTTCTACGGGTCGAAGGATCTTCGACAGTGGGAACATTTGAGCGACTTCGGCCCGGCCGGTTGCGTGGACGGGGTCTGGGAATGCCCGGACCTGTTTCGGTTGCCCGTGGAGGGTCGACCGGGCGAGGAACGGTGGGTGTTGGTGGTCAGCGTCAGTGGGGGCGCACCCTCGGGAGGGTCCGGGGTCCAGTATTTTCCGGGGCGATTCGATGGGCGGGAATTCCGACTGGATCCGAGTTATCCGGCCGCCGAGCCCGAATTTGTGCCGGAGGGTCGGGTGCTGGCGGACTTCGAAGGCGAGGACTATCAGGATTGGACGGCCACGGGCACCGCGTTCGGGTCCGGGCCGGCCCGGGGCACGTTGCCCCACCAGCAACCGGTGACGGGCTTTCGGGGCCGTGGTCTGGTGAACACGTACCTTGGGGGAGACCAGGCCCAGGGCACGCTGCGATCGCCCCCGTTTGTCATCACGCACGATTTCCTGAGTTTCTTGATCGGCGGCGGGGCACACGAGGGGCAGACCTGCCTCAATCTGCGGGTCGACGGTGAAGTGGTGCGGACCGCCACAGGCGAGAATTCCGAGCGGTTGCGATGGAAGTGGTGGGATGTCCGGCCGTGGCGAGGGCGGGAGGCGATCCTGGAGATCGTGGATCGGCATTCCGGAGGATGGGGGCATGTCAATGTGGATCACATTGTGTTGGCGGATCAGCCGGCCCGATCTGCCCGCCCACCGGCGTTGTGGGCAGACCACGGAAGCGACTTCTACGCTGCGGTGTCCTGGTCGGGTATTCCGCCGGAGGACGGGCGCCGCATCTGGCTGGGCTGGATGGCCAACCTGGAGTATGCGGGAGATGTGCCGACGTCGCCGTGGCGGGGCGCGATGACGCTGCCGCGGGAGATGAGCTTGCGATGGCTCGCGGACGGGCCGCGCCTGATGCAGCAGCCGGTGCGTGAGTTGCAACGGTTGCGCGGGCCCGGCCTGCAGGGCCGCAATTGCAGCGTGGACGAAGCCAACGCGCTCGCGCGGGAGGCACAAGTGCGGGGGCCGTTGCTGGAGCTGATCGCAGAGTTCGAGGTGGCATCCCGGACAGGGGTGTTCGGACTGGAGGTGCATCGCGGGGGCGGGGCCGTAACGCGGATCGAATGTGATGCGGCAGCGGGACGATTGCGTCTGGACCGTCGGAGGTCCGGAGAGACCGCGTTCCATCCCGCATTTGCCCGGATCATGGAGGCCCCCTTGCGGGTTCGGGACGGCAACGTGACCCTGCACGTGTGGTGTGATGCATCCTGTGTGGAGGTTTTCGCCAACGAGGGGGAAGCCGTTTTGACGGCATTGGTGTTTCCGCCTCCGGAGGCGGTTGAGTGGGGGCTGTTTTCCACCGGAGGCCCGGTGCGCGTGCGACGGCTCGAAGCCTGGTCTCTGCGATCGATCTGGCGCTGACGGGTGGATCTTCCGCGGGGACCGAGCGCACACGTGCGCCGAGGGAGGCCGAGGGCCTGCGGAGCTCCGGACCTGCGGTGTCCGGGGTCTGTCTCCCGTCGTGTTGGCCGACGCACGGCCGTGGGCGGGACCGAGTTTGCGAGCCGGTGGCCTGCTTGCAGGAATCTGGTTTTTGGCGTACCAGCGGCTGGGATGGGACCAGAGATCGACCGTTTGGTGGCATTGCTGCGAGCCAGCCGGCGGCTGTTGGTGTTTACGGGTGCCGGCATCTCCACCGCGAGCGGAATTCCTGATTTTCGCGGGCCGGGCGGCGTCTGGACGCGGCGCCGGCCGGTGACCTGGCAGGAGTTTTTGAGCTCGCACGAGGCGCGTGTGGCGCATTGGGAGTACAAGCTCGAAGGTTGGGAGGCCTTTCGCGACGCGCGGCCCAATGCAGCGCACCGGGCCGTGGTGGAACTGGAACGCGCGGGCAAGGTCTTACTGGTGGTGACCCAGAATATCGATGGACTCCATCAGATGGCCGGAACGGATCCGGCGCGATTGGTGGAGTTGCACGGGACCAACCGCTGGATTGAATGCGTGCGGTGCGGGAAACGGTCGGAGCCCGAGCCCCACTTCGAATGGTTTCGCCGCACCCGCCGACCCCCGCAGTGCCCTTGCGGTGGGTGGTTGAAGCCCGCAACGATCAGTTTCGGCCAAAACTTACGCAGCGAGGATCTGGAACGGGCTTGGGCCGGGGCGGAGGCGTGCGACGCGGTCATCGCGCTGGGATCCAGTTTGTCGGTTTACCCGGCGGCGGAAGTGCCTCTGGTGGCGGCCCGACGCGGAGTGCCCTACGCCGTGGTGAACCGCGGTCCCACGGAGCACGACGGACTGCCGGAAGTGACGGTGCGCGTGGAGGGGGACGTGTCGGTGGTGTTTCCCGAAGCGGTGCGGGCGGCCCTGGTCTGAGACAGGAGAGGGACCAGAGCCGCCCGCAACTCGTCAATCCACCGGTGCCGGGGTTCCGGCAGAACGACCGCGGGTTTTAGATTTCCCAACCCTTGCGGTATTGCCGCTTGATGTACTGGGCAGCCTCGGGAGCGTTCTTGGCCCGCATGTTGGGGCCATCCCACTCGAGCCGTTTGCCCACCTGAAGGGCGACGCACCCCAACAGAATGATCTCGGTGAGGTAGGCGGCGATTTCGAAGTCCGAGTAGCAGCGTTTTCCGCCCTTGCAGGCAGCGATCCATTCGAGGTGCTGGCGTTTGTCTGCGTCTCCCGGGAAGGGATTCCGTTCGATGGTTTGGGGAATGGCCTTGACGGCTTCGTGGTTCCGCCCGTCCACCATTTCCTTCTCGCCCTTCAGCTTCACGAAGAATCGTGCGCCGTAATCGTCCGGGGAGAACAGGACACCCTTGTCGCCGATGAGAATGCAGCCGCTGCCGGGCACGGTGCCCATCATGGCTTCGACGTCCGCGGTGATTTCCCGTGGCGGCTTGTTGTTGCCATCGTGCCGATAGGGGTTGTCCGGCAACGGATTGCCGCCGTCGTACCACCAGAAGGTGACCGGTGCCAGACCCTCACGGGCGGGGAACTGGAAGCGGATCCGGGATTTGAGCGGGAAAGACTCTTTGTTCATGCCCGAGGACCAGGCCTCGACTTCGGTCGGATAGCCGAGTTTGAGTGCGCGGAACGGCATGTTGGCGGTATGACAGGCCATGTCGCCCAGCGCGCCGGTGCCGAAGTCCTGCCAGCCGCGCCAGTTGAACGGGTGATAGACGTCGCGCTTGTACGGGCGCCAGGGTGCCGGGCCGAGCCACAGGTCCCAATCCAGCGTGGGCGGGACCGGATCCTCTCCCGGGGGCCGGCCCATGCCCTGGGGCCAGATGGGGCGGTTGCTCCAGACATGAACTTCCCGGACCTGGCCGATCAGGCCGGCTTGAATGCATTCGACGGCGCGGCGCAGGCCGTCTTCGGCGCTGCCCTGGTTGCCCATTTGCGTGACCACGCCGTACTCGCGGGCCAGTCGGCGGAGCAGCCGGGCCTCGTACACCGTCTGGGTGAGCGGCTTCTGGCAGTACACGTGCTTGCCCAGGCGGATGGCAGCGGCGGCCACCACGCCGTGCAGGTGGTCCGGCGTGGAGACGATGACGGCGTCCAGGGACTTCTCCTGCTCCAGCATTTTGCGCCAGTCGCGGTAGAACTTCGCCTTGGGGTACTTCTTGATCTGGCCGGCGGCGTGGGCTTCGTCCACGTCGCAGAGGGCCACGATGTTTTCGCTGGCGCAGTGGTCGGTGTCGCTGGCGCCTTTGCCCGCGGCGCCGACGACGCCGATGTTGAGTTTTTCATTGGGCGAGATGCGGCGCGGGCGAGGTCGCGCGCAACTGCTCAGGGCAACGCCACCGGCGGCCAGTGTGCTCAGGAAAATGAAGTGTCGTCGCGTGATCGGTCGGACAGAAGTTGGTTGAGTGTTTTCCATGCCGGCGTTTTAGGCAGGCTACAGCCCTTGCACAAGGAGATTTTTCGGTCCGCAGGAATCGGGACGTCGAAGGGCCGCTGGATGACGGGCCGGGTCGAGGGAGGGACCGCCGACTGAAAATTGTCGATTCATGGACGAACCGGGGATGGGTCGGGGTGGCGGTTGGAGAGGCGAGTCGAGAGCGGAGGGCTTCAACCCGGCACGAGTCCAAGCCGGAGGTTGCCCTCTCCCAGGGGCGCACCCGGAGACGGTTTCCCGCTCTTGCATGGGGTGTGAACAACGCCCGCGTGGGAAGGATCCGGCGGGAGGTTGACAAGCCCGAAGAGTCCCGGAGTGGGCTCGGGCGTGCAAGAGGCCGGGGCACCGTACCCGATGGACATGGGGACGAGGTGTGAACAAGCCGCGGTGCTCTACGGACCACCCTGATCTGCGGTCGGTGGTGGATGATCTGCGGTCGGGGGTGGGGCTGCAAACTGCCTTGGGAAGGGAAGAATGGTGAAACTCGTTCGGGGCGCACCGAAATGTCCGGCGGGAGATGGAGGCTTCCGGCGGTGGTTACCGACTTGGGAGTTGGGTTATTGGTTTCCGCCGGCCGGATTGGAAAAAGAGGAGGTGGAAGCGGGCAGTGCGAAGGCGGGGTCAGTCCGTAAACTTCTCCTTACATCCGACCCGTCTCAGATAACGTTAAAACGTCGGTTTGGTTAACAGATTTAAATCCGGTCTCGCATGGGTCGCAGGTCCAGATGTTCGGTAACATGTTGGAAATCAACACAGTTGTCCGCATGACGGGACTGGTACGGAGGTTTTGGCATGGAAACGGCTATCTAAGTAAAGGCACGCGTTTTTCAACTTAAACTGTAAAATGATCCGACATCTAACCATAGCGCTCGCCGCTCTGGGCTGCGTTCTCAGCCTGCAAGGGGCCGTTTTCACTTTCGCGCCCAACGATCGCGACGGCGACCCGGACGATCTTTGGGACCTGGATCATCGCTACTGGTACACTTGGGGGTTCAAGGGCTTTGCGATTCCGACCGGCGAGGTGATCACGGAGGCGGTGCTGACCATCGCCAACATCAACAACTGGACAGCTGCTGAAAACGACGGCCGCAACTGGTTGCGGATGTACCTGCTGGATACTGCAGAGAAACCGAACAACGGCAAAGTGGACGAGGCCCTGCCGCCAGCGGGACGACTTCGGCGCTATTCCGACACCGACAACGGCATTGACAACATCGCTCCTCTGAATTGGACGGCCAAAACCCACATCGCCACCTACACGGATTACGACGGCGGGCCGGGTGGGGACGTCGTCACGCTGACCTATTCCTTTGCGAGATTGGGGCTTCTGGACGAGTTGACGGCCTACATTGCCAACGGGAACAACTTCGGTCTGGGCTTCGATCCGGACTGTCACTATTGGAACAAAGGGGTGCAGTTCACGATTCACACGGCCCCGCAACGGGTGCCCGACGGTGGATCGACCCTGGCCCTTCTGGCTTTCGGAGTGGGTACGGCAACCCTGTGGGGGCGTCGTCGCTCCGCCTGAGTTTGCTGTCCGCTCCGCTCCCGTAGCGCCACCCTGGTCATCCCACCGGGGTGGCGCTCTACGGGAGGGCCGGGCGGCCGGGCTTTTGGAGTCGCTCTCGGCACCGGCGGCCAATGCTCGAGCGAACTCCCGCAGCTAGTCGGGCCTGAGAAGCAGGCCCGAGGAGCCCGGCCCGAGCATGGGAGCGCCATGCGGAATCTGAATCCGGAAAGTCTGCTCGTCACTTCAAGGTTGTCGCTTTTCGCCGATGAAGAGGGTTGGAAGAGGGAGCACAGAAATGAAGGCGCGAGAGCCTGGAGCCGAAATCTCGCGTGGAGCTCAAGCCTGAGCATCAGCGGCTTGGACGAAAACGACGGATTGCGTACAGTGCCGCGGATGTGAGATGGGACGGAGCGGAGCGGGAACATCGACGGTGTTTTCGCTATGGGCGGCGGCCGTGGTTTCGGTCGGGGCCGCCGAGTACGTGTTCCGAGTCAGCGACGCGCCCCTGGATCCGGGCGAGCGTTGGGAATTGCGTGCGACGAATTTTTTCACCTGGGGAGTGCGCAGCTTTGTTCTGGCCCGGGGGGAGCAAGTGGAGGATGCCGTCCTGGTGGTTTCGCAAGCCCGCTACCGGCCCGCGCCGGGCGGGTTCAATCTGTTGCGGTTTTACCTGTTGGACAGTGCGGAGAACCCGTTGAACTGGCTGCCGGACGAGGGCCGGTTTCCACGTGGCCGCCTGCGCCAGTACCGCAAGGATGCCTCCGGTCCCACGGGCATCGCGGCACTTACGTGGACGTCCAAGGTGGAGATTGGCACCCATGCCAAGCCCGAATCGGAGCGGCGTCCGGAGGTTTTGCGCTGGTCCCTGGCGGAGCTGGGGTTGTTGCCGGTCTTTCAAACCTTTCTGGCCAACGGCAATAATTTTGGACTGGCGATGGATCCGGAGGGGGACTTCGGCAGTCCCGACGTTCGATTCGTACTCATCACGAGGGATCCGGTCATGCCGCCGGTGGCCACGATGCCTCCCGTGGTTCCGCGGGTCCAACCGGATCCGGTGCGCATGCCGGACGGCGGGTCCACGTTGGCCCTGGTATTGACGGTGCTCGGTGGTGGCCTGGTTTGGTGGTGGGTGCGTCGGCGCTGAGCGGCGGGCGGCTGCAGCCCGATGTCCTCCCGGTCGCGCGGAATCCTCCCGGGTTTGCGACGCGCATACTGCAGCGCGGGTCAGAGCCGAATCATCGAGATCGCGCACTTCAAAGACAACGCCGCGGCGTAGGGAAGTTCCAGCGGCTTCCCAAAAGTTCCCGTACACACGGTGGTGGCCCGGCGGGAAGTTTTGCCCTCGCCTTCCGGACCTGCCCTGCCCGGGAGAACCTGAATCGGCCTACCGGATGGAGGGTTTCCGGACCCGAGATTTCGAGCGCGCTCGGGAGGGACGACCCAGGGTTTCCTCACAAGCCAGCATCAGGGTTTCCACGATTTTCCGAATCTGGGCGGGGGTGGTGCAGTACGGAGGCATCAGCACGATGACGTTGCCGATGGGCCGCGTCAGGACCCCGCGCCGGGCCATGGCACGGCAGACGCGAATGCCGGCCTGTTCCCGCAGATCGAACGGCTCGCGCGTGGTCCAGTCGCGCACGAGTTCGATGCCGACCACCAGCCCGACCTGGCGGATGTCGCCCACTTGAGGGACGTCCCAGAGCGCCGGCAGGGTTTCGGCCAGGGCTTGTTGAAGTCGGAGTCGGGCGCGCAAGGAGGCCCGGGTGCGCAGCAAGCGCAGGTTTTCCAGGGCCGTAGCGGTGCCGAGTTGGTTGGCGGTGTAGCTGTGGCCGTGAAAAAAGGTTTTGAATTCCTCGTAACGGCCCAGGAAGGCATCGAAGACCTCGCGGGTGGTGAGGGTTGCAGCCAGGGGGAGGTACCCTCCGGTCAGACCCTTGGCCAGACAGAGAAAATCGGGACTGACATTTTCGAGTTGGCAGGCAAACAAGGGAGCGCGGTCGGGTTGACGGGGCGGGGGAAGCGGGAGGCCGACCCGGCCGAACCCGGTCATCACTTCGTCCGCGATGAGCAACGTGTTGTGCAGGCGGAGGAGCTCGGCAATGCGGGTCAGCCAGCCTTGAGGCTGGGGAATCATGCCGGCGGCGCCCTGGATGAGGGGCTCGACGACAAAGGCGGCGTACGGTTCGCCCCGCATCCGGCGTTGTCGTTCGAGTTGCCGCGCGACCACCTCAATGCATTCCCATCGGCACTGCCGGTACAGCCGTGCATCGGCGCGTTCCGGACGGGCACGGTTGTACGGGCAACGGTAACAGTAGGGCGCCATGACGGTGTCCGTTTTGAACAGCAGGCCGCGCCAGGTCTGGTGGAAAAGGGGAATGTGCCCCAGGGCCACCGCCCCCAGGGTGTCGCCGTGGTAGGCGCCCTGGAGGGAAAGAAATCGGGGGCGCGAAGCGGGACCGCGGGTGCGCCGGGTGAATTCGTAGGCGAGTTTGAGAGCCACTTCCAATGCAGTGGACCCGTCGTCGGAATAGAACACCTTGCTGAGGCGCTGGTGTGAGGGGCGCACACCGGAACCGGGCATGTGTGCGGCGCGGACCAGTTCGGCCGCCAACAGGGACGCGGGTTCGTTGGCCAGGCCGAGGGCGGAGCTGTGGGCGATTTTTCGCAACTGTCGGATCAGGGCGGCATTGAGGCGCGGGTGATTGTGCCCGTGCAGGTTGGTCCAGATGGAAGCGTTGGCATCGAGGTATTCGCGCCCGTGGACGTCGCGCAGCCAGGGTCCCCGGCCCGCGACAATGACGATCGGTTCCTGACGCAACCAGTCGCGCATCTGGGTGAAGGGATGCCAGACGTACTGGTGATCGAGTCGGGCGAGTGGGTGCATGGTGTCCGCGTGAAACTCGGTCAGGTTGCGTCGTTGTCCCCAGACGCCGTCGTGAGGGTTGCCAGAAACGACCGCAAGCGGGCCAGGTCCTCCGGTTGGTGCGCGGCGGTGATGGTGATGCGAAGGCGTGCGGTACCGCGGCTGACGGCTGGATATCGAATGGCGGGGATGAAGAGGCCGGCCTGGCGGGCTGCTTGCGCGCAGCGGAGGGCAGCGTCGTTGGAGCCGAGAATCCGGGGCAGGATGGCGCTTGGCGGGGGAACCACGAGCCCCGGCCACGGTGACGAGCCGTCCGGCAACGGGGCCGCGGCAGTGTGCACGTTGTGCCACAGCCGATCCCGGCGTTGGGCGCCTTCGGGTGTTTGCAGCAGCTCCAGGGCCGCGAGGGCGGCGGCGGCCTGGGCTGGAGGGGGCGCGGTGCTGAACATGAAACTGCGGGCGCGCTGGACGAGCCAGTGGATGAGGCGCGCGGAACCGGCGATGAACCCGCCCGCACTGCCGAGCGCTTTGCCCAAGGTGCCCATTTGAACCTCGACGCGATCCGTCAGTCCCTCGGCAGCAATCAAGCCCTCTCCCCGGGGGCCGAACAGGCCGGTGGCATGGGCTTCGTCCACCATGAGCCAGGCCCCGTAGCGGTCTTTCAACTCGACGATGGCGCGCAACGGCGCCCGGTCGCCATCCATACTGAACACGGATTCCGTGATCACAAGAACGCGGGGAGGCCGCGGCCTGGAGGCTGCGGCGGAGCGCTGCGCATCGGCCCAGCGGAGCAATCGATCGAGGTCGTCGAGGTCATTGTGGCGAAAAACGCGCAGCGTGGCACCCGAAAGCCGGGCGCCGTCCACCAGGCACGCATGGGCCAGTCGGTCCAGCAACACGAAATCCCCGCGTTCCACCAGGGCGGGGATGGTGCCGAGCGCCGTGGCATAACCGGAGGCGAAGCTCAGCGCCGCTGCGGTGCCCTTGAAGGCGGCCAGTCGCGCCTCCAGGTCATGATGAATCCGGAGGGAGCCACAGACCAATCGCGACGCGGTGCTGCCGGCACCCCACTGTCGGAGTGCGCGAACGGCGGCTTCCTGCAGAGCCGGGTGGCGGGCCAGCGCAAGGTAATCGTTGGACGCAAAGTTCACGAAGGAGTGTCCCTCGATTTCAAGGCGGCGGCCGTCCGTTCCGGCGACGGGTTGCAACTGGCGCAGCAAGCCCTGCTGTTGCAGCCGGGTCAGCTCCGCGTCCAGTTCCTGTTCCCATGCCGCGCTCATGAGGGTGTGAGGGTGGACCTGGAGGGCACCGGGTCGGCGGCGGGCCAAACCTGAATCCCGGCAATGAACGCAGCCAGGACCGGCCCCCGGTGTTCGGCGGCGGCGTGCCAGGCATCGCGGGCGAATCGCACGCCGGCCGCCGGCAACGCAGTCAGGTCCGCCCACGCCCCGGGGATGATCTGTCCGGCTTGTCCCTCCAAACCCAGGGCCCGCGCAGGATTGACGGTGACCATGCGCAAGAGGCGTTGGGGGCCCAGCCAGGGCTGGCGGGTTCGCACCTCGTGGAGTTCCTCGAACAGGCTCAGCTCCGGGGGGTGCCGCCCCTGCTTCAGCACCGTGGCCAGGCTGTCGGTGCCGAGGCAAAGGTTGACGCCGGCACGGAGAAGCCGGCGCCAGGGGAAGGGTCGGTGACCGAAGTAACGATGGCTGCGCGGGCAGTGCACCACCGTGACGCTGTGTCGGGCCAGGAGGGAAGCGTCGCCGGGGCCAAGATAGTTGGCGTGAACGGCGAGGAGGTGAGGGCCCAGCAGGCCGGTCCGGTGCAGATGTTGCACCGGCGTAATGCCGCCACAGTCGCTCATGTCGCGTTCGTTGCGGAGCAACCAGTCGAACATGGGCCCGCGCGCGTGGCGGAACATTTGATACTCCTCCTCCGACTCGGCCACGTGGATGGTGACCCGCAGTCCGTGGCTTCGCGCCCGGTTGGCCACCAGGGTCAGGAGGGCCGGCCGCGTGGAATAAGGGGCGTGGGGCGAGAGACCCGCCCGGCAACGGCCCTGGGGGAGGCGATGCAGGACGGCTTCGGCCTCGGCCAGGACCTGGCGGGGTTCTTTGCGGGCACGAATGCCCGTCATTTCCAAGAATGAGAAGATCCGCAGCGGGGTGCGGGCCCAGCAATCGGGCAACAGGTCGGGGATGGCTTCGACGTCCGCGACGGTGGTCGTGCCGCTGCGCAGGAGCATGGCGGCTCCGTGGAGCCAGGAGCGTCGGAAATCGTCCAGGCTCCACTCTGCCTTGGCCGAGGTGATCAATTTGATCCAGTCGGTAAACTGCCGCTGCGGAGGCAGCATCCCGGCCATGTCGGTGTAATCGAGATGGCAATGGGCATTGAGGAGACCCGGAAGCACGAGAGCCTGACCGAGGTCGATGACCGTTTCGCGGGCGCTGCGCCGCATCGCTTTCCACGGTGCGACTTGTTCGATGCAACCGTCGCGGATGCGGATGGCGCCGTCGGCCAGGGGCGGGCCGGCCATGGTCAGGATCCATGCCGCACGCACGATCATGGGTCGGGAAGCCGGGCAGGTCAGGGGCCGGGAGATCTCCAAGCCGAGTTGAGTTGGACGGGGGGCACCTGCGTCACAAACGGCGACGCCAGAGCAGGACTCGCTTTGCGTGTCGAACCAGCGAACCGCCGGCAGCACGGCCGTGGAGCGGGACCGTGGGCTCGGCGTTCCCCCGTCCACGGAAACGGGTCGGACCGCGCGAACACCGGGGCGCCATTACAGGGCAGCCTCCTGGCGGCGGCGCTTCGTCTCGGCGGCTTGTTTGTGTTTGCGGGCCTTCTGTTTGTTGTGCCGGGTGCGAATCTGCTGCTCGAGTTTTTTGATCACCTTGTCGATGGCGGCGTACAGGTCGCTCTCACAATCCTCGGCGAACAGGTCGGGGCCCCGCACACCGAGTCGGATCGAACAGATGAACTGCTGCTCCTGGGCCCGGGCGTGGTCGCGTTCGAGCAGGACGCGGGCCTCCACGGCACGTTGTTGGAGGCGGGCGAGTTTTTCGAGTTTGCTGATAACATGGTTTTCGATCGCCTCGGTGAGGGTGAGGTTGTGTGTCGACAGAACCAGCTTCATACCGCTGCAACTATGGATCCGCCGGCCGAAAAATCCAGTCAAAGTGGCGCGGCGCGCAAACGCCGCGGCGCGAAGCTCGCGCGGATCGGGGACGCCGGACCTGCGGGATCACCGGACGGGGCTTGCGCGGCGGCAGGGGCCTGCGCAGGGGTGCGGGTTTTGCTTTTTTCGGCAGCCGGGCTTTTTCTAACTTGCGGGCGTGCAATGGAAGAGAGTCAGCCTGATCGGGGTGGGCCTGTTGGGGGGCTCGCTGGGCATGGCCTTGAAGCAACGTCGCTTGGCCCGGGAAGTCATCGGCTACGTGCGGCGCGAATCAGCGGTGGCGGAGTGTCTCCAGGCGGGTGCGGTGGACGAGGCCACGCTGGATTTGGCGCGCGCGGTGGCCGGGGCGGATCTGGTGGTTTTGTGCACGCCGTTGGGGCAGATGCCGGCGCTGGCAAGGGCCATGGCGGCAGCCTTGAAACGGGGCGCGGTGGTGACCGACGTGGGCAGCGTCAAAGCCGGGGTGGTACGGGCGCTGGAGCCCGTCATCGCCCGTGCCGGCGCGTTTTTTGTGGGCAGCCATCCGATGGCGGGCAATGAGCGGAGCGGCGTGCGTGCGGCCCATCCGGATTTGTTCGAGGGAGCGGTGAGCGTGGTGACGCCCACGGCGCGCACGGCGCCGAAAGCACTCCGGCAGGTGCGCCGTCTTTGGCGCGGGGTGGGCTGTCGGTTGTTGGAGTTATCTCCGGAGGAACACGACCGTCTGGTGAGCCGTTCGAGCCACCTGCCGCACGTCACGGCGGCGGCGCTGGCCGCCCTGGTGCTGGGGCCGGGGCGGCCGCCCCATCAGGCCGCCCTCTGCGCCACGGGGTTTCGCGATACGACGCGAGTGGCCTCGGGGTCGCCCGAGATGTGGCGCGACATTGCACTGGCCAACCGACGTCATTTGGACCGGGCGCTGCAGGAGCTGGTGCGGCATTTGGAAGGGGTGCGAACCTGGCTGGCCCGAGGGGACGGGGACGCGCTCCTGAAATTCTTTCAAATGGCCAAGGCGCGTCGCGATGCCTGGTGTGCGGGCAACGCGTCGCCCTCCTCCGAATGAAGCGCGACACCGCCGCCGAACCGGAGGACCCGGGCGGCGGGCAGCCTGCAGCCCGGACCCAACTCTGAGCCGCGTCAAACCAACCATGGGTTTGCCGGATTGCATCGAAATCGAACCCTTGCCCGGGATCGTGGAAGCGCGCGTGACCGTGCCCGGGTCCAAGAGTGTGACCAACCGGGCGCTGGTGTTGGCCGCGCTGAGCCGCGGGGAAGTGACCTTGACGGGGGCCCTTTGGAGCGAAGACACCCGCATCATGGTGGAGGCGCTGCGCCGGTTGGGATTCGAGTTGGCCGTGGAACCGGATCCCGAGGAACCGTGCAACCGCCGCATTCATGTGCGCGGTCGGGGGGGCGAAATCCCGCGCGCGGGGACCCCGGATCGACCGTTGGAATTGTACGTGGGCAATGCAGGGACCGCCGCCCGGTTTTTGGCGGCGCTGACGGCCCTGGGCCGGGGAAGCTACCGCCTCTGGGGCACGGAGCGGATGCATCAACGGCCCCAGGCTCCGTTGTTTGCGGCGTTGCGTCAGTTGGGCTGCCGCATCGATAGCGTGGCGGACCGGCTGCCAGCGGTGATTCACGCGGCCGGACCACGGCCCGGTGCCTGCACGGTGACCATCGCGGAGAGTTCGCAGTTTGCCTCGGCGCTGCTGCTTTGCGCGCCGTGGGCGGGCTGGACGGTGGAGGTCACGGGCGAGAACCCCGAGGAATCGCCCTACGTGGCAATGACGTTGAAGCTGCGCGACCGGTTTCCCCGGGACGGGGGCGTGTTCGCCGTGGAGCCGGATGCTTCCAGCGGCAGTTACTTTTGGGCGGCCAACGACCCGGGTTGGTTGCGGCACCAGTTGGACCGAGATCCGGCCATGCTGGATCCGCTGCGCTGGCCGGTTCAGGTCCGGCACTGGCCGGCGCCGGACCTGCAGGTGGACGCGCGGTTTCCCGGCGTCTGGCAGACCCTGGTGGCGGCCGGGCGCGCGGTGGAAGGGCGGGCACATGCAATGGAGGTGGAGATTTCGCGGCAGCGCGACCTGGGCGATGCCATCATGACGGCGATCGTGATGGCGCCCTTGTGCGGCGTGGTGTGTCGGTTCACGGATCTGGGCCGGCTGCGGCTGCAGGAGTGCGAACGGGTGGCGGCCCTGCGCACGGAACTACGGCGGTGCGGTGCGCGGGTCGAAGAGGCGGGCGACACGCTCACGGTGTGGCCTTCCGCGCTGCACGGCGCCGAGATTCAGACGTACCAGGATCATCGCATGGCCATGTGCTTTGCGATTCTGGGATTGAAAGTCGGGGGCATCCGGATTCAGAATCCGGCCTGCGTGGCCAAGACGTTTCCGAATTTCTTCGCCAAACTGGCTGCGCCACCTCCCGCGGGCCTGGGGGTGCGCATCCGGGATGCGGCCACGGGCCAATGGTTGGAAGCCCGCAGGCTGATCGTGGAGGAATACGAACGGTGACCCGGCCCCCTGCGCGCCGGGTTCGGGAAGCGAAGGGAGACCTTGGAAGAACCGATCGTCATTGCCATTGACGGCACCAGTGCCAGCGGCAAAAGCACCAACGCCCGCCTGGTCGCTCGGGCCCTGGGGTTTGTGTACGTGGACACGGGGGCCATGTACCGGACGCTGGCCTGGTACTGTTTGAAGAACGGCGTGGATGTGCACGATCCCAGGGCCGTGGCCCGCGCGTGTCGTCGGTGGAAAACGGAGTTGCGCTGCGTGGACGGGCAGGTGCGCCTGCTGGTGGACGGTTACTATCCGGAGAAGGAGATCCGCACGGCCGAGGTCAGTGCGGCCGTGCCCCACGTGGCGGCTGTGCCGGCGGTGCGTCAGTGGATGAAACGCAAGCAGCGCGAGTGCATCCGCTTCGGCAATCTGGTCATGGAAGGACGGGACATCGGCACGAACGTATTTCCGGAAACCGAGTTCAAATACTTCCTGGATGCCAGCCTCGAAGAACGCAGCCGGCGACGGGCCGCCGAGGGAATTCAGGAAAACCTCGCCGCCCGTGACCAGCGCGACAGCCAGCGGGCCGTGGCTCCCCTGATGGTGCCCCTGGGGGCACGGGTCATCAACAACTCGCAGATGACCCCCGAGCAAACCAGCGCCCTGATCCTGGAAGACATCCGTCAGCGGCTGGCCGCACGGCAAAAGGCGCGCAGTGCTTCATGAGCGAGCCCACCCGGATGGACGCGTTTTACAGGGTCGGCTGGCTGCTCTGCCGGGGTCTGTTCCGGTGGTATTTTCGGTGGCGGGTGGAGCATGTGGACCGCGTGCCCCGCACGGGCGGGGTCATTCTGGCCCCGAACCATGCCAGCTTTCTGGATCCGCCGTTGGTAGGGGCCGCTCTGCCCCGTCCGGTGACCTATTTGGCCCGGAAAAGTTTGTTTCGTTTTCCGCCCATGGGTTGGCTCCTGCGACGGTGCCACTGCATTCCCGTGGATCGGGAGGCCGCCACCCCGGCCGGGCTGCGCACCCTGCTCCAGCATTTGCAGGCGGGCGCAGCCGTCCTGTTGTTCCCTGAAGGCACAAGAAGTGCGGACGGCCGGATCCATCCAGCCGAAGCGGGACTGGGTCTCTTGGTGGTGCGCAGTGCCGCGCCCGTGGTGCCCGTGCGAATCTGCGGCACGTTCGAAGCCTACGGACGACATCTTCGTTGGCCCCGGCCCCGGCCGGTGCGCATCATTTTCGGGACCCCGATGACCTTCGAAAACCTGCGCCAAGAGGCCCGGACCGCCGATCGTGTGCGCCTCAAGGCCATCTATCAGGAAATCGCCGGGCAATGGCTCGAGGCGGTCCGGGCGTTGGGCGATTGATCCCCCTGCTCCACCCGCGGGGCCGGCGAACCCGTGGCAATCGGCCGCGGCAACAGGGCGCAGCCCCGACCACTCAGGGTACCGGCGCCCAGCGACCCCACCAATCCTCGAATGTCTCGGGGGGACGGACCTGGTGAATCTCGCGACCGTCGTGCCAGTACACGGCGGCCAAACCATGAGAAAACCGGGTTTCCCAAGAAAGGTGATACGCTCCGGCACCCAGCCACACCAGACGATCGCCGGGTCGCAACCCAATCGGCATGTACCCGAGAGCCAACTGGTCAAAGGCCATGCAGGTGGGGCCGGCGACGGAGGTTAACATCCGTCGGCCCTTGCGGGTGGGGATGGCAAGCAGCGGATGCTGCTCCCAGGTGGCCACCAGCGCATGCAAGGTGCGGCCCCCGTCGCAGATCAAATAGCGCAATCCGCGGCGCTGTTTGACATCCAGAATCTTCACCACCAGCACCCCACTGCCCGCGGTCAACCATCGCCCGTTTTCAAGCCAGTATTCCTCCAGGCGTGGAAACCAGGAACGCGCACGGGCCAATACCCGGGCCATGGCCTGCAGCGAAAAATCCCGCGCCATGGGCCGGCCGGTTCGGTCCCATGTGAATTCGGACGGCCACCCGCCGCCACAATCCACGTAGCGCGGGTGCCAACCACAGCGGCGACACACTCGAGCCGCCTCCTCAAGGGCCCGGGCGTAGCGGGCCACCGAGGGGACCTGGGTGCCCAGATGAAAATGCAACACCACGGGTTCGACACCGCGGCGGCGGAGCTGACGCAAAACGAGCGCCGCGGCCGAGGGATCCATCCCGAACTGGCTCGAATCGGAGGAACTTGCGCGACCGTGTTCCGCTGGTAGATGCAGGCGCAGGCCCAGTTGCCAGTCTCGCCGCAGGGCCAGGGGTGTCAGCGCCACGGCCTCCGCCGGCGAATCGAGATTGACCCAGAAGCCGCGCTGCCCGAACCGCGGCAACCAGTGGTGCTTGGCCGGACCGTTGATCAGAATTCGATCGGGAGCAAACCCCGCCGCAAGCGCAGCCTGCAATTCAAATGCGCTGACCACCTCGATGGGCCGGCCCAGGTCTTTCCACCATCGCCACAACGGGGGCAGGGGCTGCGTCTTCGCCGAGAACCAGCAGCGCACGGGTAATCCGGTCAAGCTGTTTTCCAGGGCTTCCAGCGCTTCCTGCACCGGCACAACCGAGAACAAGTAGAACGGCGTGGGTTCCCGGGCGAGCAGCGGTCGCACGAGGCGGATCCAAAAACGCCCGGTCCTGACCGGGACCTCGAAGCGGGTCTGGGAGACGGGATGCGTGCTGGGCGCTCGAGAGGACACGACGCGCGGGCTCAGGGGGCGGGCAGGGCCCGGAGATAATCGCGGAATACCTCGTAGCGGGGGGGCAACCGGTCGTACGACTCCGGGCGCTGATCCAAACCGGCCAGGCTGGCGGGGGCCTCGGGGCGGAACCCCAGGAGTCGCTCGATTTCCTCGGGAAACTTGGCCGGGTGGGCCGTCTCCAGCACAAGGGCAGGCAGATCGCCGAACGGCTCTTCCTGCCGGTATTGTTGATAACCGTGCCATGCCACGGCCCCGTGAGGCTCGAGAAGCAAACCATGTTCGGACCAGGCAGCCCGGATGGCGGCCCGGGTTTCTTCATCGGACACGGAAATACTCCACAGCTCCCGTCGCAACCTCGCCCAGTCGGGTTCGCGATGCACGCGCCCGGTTTCACCCATGCGGCCACCGTACACCGCGACCAAGCGAGCCAGGTTGCTGGGGTGTCCGACGTTCATCGCGTTCGACAAGCAGGCCCGCGACGGTTCCACTTTCTCGTAGCGGCCCGTGGCCAGGTAGCGGGGGAACTCGTCATTCCCGTTGACGGGCACCAGCAGGCGGTGCACGGGCAGGCCCATGCGACGCGCAATCACGGCGCCCATCATGTTGCCAAAATTCCCGCTGGGCACCACCAGCAGCACCGGCTCGTCCACGTCGGCCACCCGACTGGCCGCATAGAAGTAATAAACCATCTGGGGCAGGAGTCGGCCGATGTTGATGGAGTTGGCGGACGAAAGCTGCAGCGATTGCAAGCCGGGATCGGCGAAGGCCTGTTTGACCATCGCCTGACAGTCGTCGAACTTGCCCTCGATCGCCACGGCATGAATGTTGCCGCCCAGCGTGGTCATCTGCCGGCGTTGACGGTCGCTGACTTCTCCGCGCGGGAACAGCACCACGACACGAATGCCGGGTACGCCATGGAAGGCGCTGGCCACGGCCGAGCCCGTGTCGCCGCTGGTTGCGGTCAGAATGGTGAGCGGCCGGCCCTCCTGCTGCACCAGCCGACCCAACACGCGAGCCATCCAGCGGGCGGCGAAGTCCTTGAACGAAGCCGTGGGGCCCCGATCCAACCGCAGGATGAAAACCCGGGACTGGCCGCGAACCGGTTCCAAGGGCACGGGAAAATCGTAGGCCTCCCGACAGATCTGAAGCAGCTCTTCCTCACGGAGCAGACCGGCCACGTAGGGTTGCAGCACGCGCGCCGCAATCTCCGGATACGAGGCCTCCCGCATCCAGGCGCGCGTGGGCCGGTCCAATTGGGGGAAATGCTCGGGCAGGTACAAGCCCCGGTCCGGCGCCTGCCCGCGCCAGAGGGCTTCCCGCAGCCCCACCGGAGGAGCCTGTTCGTTGGTGCTGAAGTACCGGATCATGCGCCCGCGTTCGGATTCGATGGCCCGTCCTGGTCCAGCGGTTCTACGCGGAAGCGCACGGGCGGAGCTTTGACCACCGGCAGCCGCGCAATCCGGGCCAGGGCGCGACAGACCGCCCCGTCGGGGGCTTCATGCAGCATGAAGATCAACGGCACCACCTCGCCGGTGTGCCCCTCCGGCTGGATCACCGAAGCGATGCCGATGCGCGCCTGTCCGAACACGGCGGCGATCCGGGCCAGGACTCCCGGTCGGTCCACCACGCTCAGGCGCACAAAAGAGCGGCTCACCACCTGCTCCATCGGGACCACACGCCCACCGGGCGTCTGTTCCACGAAGGCCGGGCGGCGCTGTCGGCTGCCAAATCTCAGATCCAGCGCCGCGTCGGCCAGATCGCTCAGCACCGCGCTGGCCGTGGCGTCCTTCCCGGCGCCGCGTCCGTAAAACAGCGTGTCCCCCACCACGTCGCCCCGCACCAGCACGGCATTGTACACTCCCTGGACGCCGGCCAACACGTGCCCGGTTGGAATCAAGGCCGGGTACACCGCCACCTGAATGGCCGGACCCCGACCCCGCCCGGGCGCGGCGCCGTCGAGCCGTTTCACGATGCCCAACAGTTTGATGCTGTAACCCAGTTGCGCGGCGAACTGCAGGTCCAGGAGCGTCACGGAACGAATCCCCTCCACATGGATTTGCGAGGGTGGAACCCAGAAGCCGTGTGCCAGCGAGGCCAGGATGCCCGTTTTGTGTTGAGCGTCATGGCCGTCAATGTCCAGATCCGGCGGCGTTTCCGCGTAGCCCTCGCGCTGGGCCTCGGCCAGGACGGTGGCAAAATCCGCCTGTTCCCGGGCCATTCGGGTGAGGATGTAATTGCAGGTGCCGTTCACGATGCCGTACAGGGCGACGATCTGGTTGCCCACGAAACCTTCCCGCAGCGCTTTGATGATGGGAATGCCGCCGCAGACACTGGCTTCGTAATAGAGGTTGGTGCCGTGCGCACGCGCCTCGGCAAACAGTTCGGGGCCGTGCGCCGACAGCAGGGCCTTGTTGGCCGTGATCACCGGCTTGCCCAACCGCAGCGCCGTCCGCACGATCGTCCGGGCCACGGTCGTTCCGCCGACCAACTCCGTCACCAGATGGACGTTGGGGTCCTCGACCACCTCGCGCCAGTCGGTGGTAAGCAGCGACCTCGGAATCGGATAGGGCCGCGGCTCGTCCACGGCTTTCACCGCCACTTTGCGGACTTGGATCCGTATTCCGATGCGGGCGGCCAAAAGTTCCCCGTTGCGTTGCAGGGCGTGAAACACACCACTGCCCACGGTGCCGCCGCCCACCATGCCCAGGTTCAGCACTTCCATAACGGCCGCTCAACTTGCCGGGAACGCTTTCCACCGACAATCCCTTTGTGGGAAGAGCCCGAATAACCGGCGCGTTGGGAAAACGGGGCTTGCGACGAGCAGCTGTTGTCCCAAGCCCTCGTGCAAAGTCCGACGTCAGCCTGCCCCGGGCACGGTTTCGCCCTTGCTGCCGGCCTCTGTTTGGGGTTCGAGGGGCTTCGAGGCATCGTCGAATCGAAGCCAGCCGCCCAAATCCGTCCCCACGATTGCTGTCGCCTGATCCCGGCCGAAACGTTCCGCCTGCCTGTGTCCGGGACGGGGCCGCGGCAAGTCAGGTTCCACACGACCAGTGCCTCACCTACGGGCCAAAAACATAAGCTGCGGCAAACCGAAGACCGGTCGCTCGTTCAGCTCCGCCAACGGGCAGACGGGACTCCGCCGTGGTTTCACCCCCGGCCTTCTGGAGCAGTTTGCGGAGTGCAGGCCGGGGGCCGAGGCCGGTTTGGCTGCCAGGGCGGTTGTCTCCTCGGGTGAACCAGGAGCGGGCTTTCAGTTTCGCACGCGACCGGTGCGGAGGGAATCGGCCTGGAAAGTGGGCCACGGAGAAGGGGCTAGGGGCGCTTCCGCGCGCAACGCGTGCAAGGCGTAGTACGTGAGGATGTAGATGGTGCCGTCGCGGGCCAGGGCGGGTGTGGAGAGAATAAAGCCCTGAAGCCAATTGTGCCATTTGTAATGGCCTTCCGGGGTGACGGCATGGAGGGAGCCGTCGCGGCTGCCGACCAGAAGGGTGCCGTTGGCGCAAACCGTGGGGGCTGCTTCGATGTCGTCCCCGGTGGCATAGCGCCAGAGCAGACGTCCGTTGGGATCGTAGGCGCAAAGGTGCTGATTGACGCCCACGTACACGTTGCCGTCCAGATCGAGGACGGGCGAGGAGGCGGTGATCCCCCCCGTACGGGTTTCCCAGCGCAGACGCCCGTCGGGATCCAGGGCCACCAGTTGGCCGCGTGCGGTCGTGAAGTAGATTCGTCCCTCCGAATCGAGGGCGGGGCTCGAGAGGATGGCGCCCTCGGTCTGGTAACTCCACCGTTCCGTGCCGTCCGGGCTGAGTGCATAGAGGCGGCCGAGATGAGTGCCGAAGTACAGGGTTTGATCCGGACCGACGGCGGCGGATCCGGAGATTTCACCGGCGACTTTGACTCGCCATCGCAGCTGGCCCGTGGGGGAAAGCGCGTAAAAATGCTGGTCCCAGGATCCGAAACATATCGTGCCGTCGGCAAGGAGTGCGGGAGACGCGTCCACCCATTGACCAGTGCGAAAGCTCCATTTCAACGCGCCTTCCGGGCTCAGCGCGTACACCCGTCGATCGCGACACCCGAAGTAGAGGGTGCCGTCCGGGCCCACCGTGGGGCTGGATTGGATCTCCATGCCGGTGGCGAACTGCCATTTGCGGGTGCCGTCGGGTCGGAAGGCCACGAGCCGGCCATCGAACAGGCCGACGTAGATCGTGCCGTCGGGAGCGATGGCAGGCGAGCATTGGTTCCCGGCCCCCAACGCTGCCTGCCAGAGGTTCGTGCCCGGGCGCAGCAGGGGCTGCGCGCCCACACTTGTGCAGAGGAGCAGACAAGCGGCGGCCCAGACCCAGAGTTGCGTGCTCGGACCTCCTCGCGCCGATCTCCAGTGTCGCCTCATGACCCAGTCAGTTAAGAATGCGACGGACGGGCGGGCAACCCTTTTGGCGGGGCACGGTCCCCACGCGCAGGGTCGCGGAAGGATGCGAGGGAAAGCCGAGGTAACGGGCGGGCCAGAGGGATTGCGGCCGGGCCAACGGGCCGTGCCGGGCTGAACTCCGCGGCGCATTCTTGGGGCAACCAAGAATCCTCGGCGGAATGTCGGTGACCCTCGGCAGGGCGAACCCGGGGAAACCGACATTCGCATAGAGTCCCTGAATCTGGGGCCCGCAGACCGAAATGCACGCTCCGCGGTCCACGCATCGCACGGTCCATTTAGGCGCCGAAGGCGCACCAATTCGACAGCCCGGGGCAACGCCCCGGGAATGCGGTCCGCAAAACCCACCGCGCCCTGAAAGGGCGCAACTCGAGGACCCCATCGCATCAGGGCATGTGCGCACCGAGTTCTGCCCCTTCAGGGCACGATGTATTACGGCCTTCCGATTGCCGAGGGCATTGCCCTGGGCTGGTGAATTCCCGCCCCGATGGGGCGGATCCAGGGCTTGCTGAAGGAGGAGCCATGGATCCGGTATTGCGCAGTGCGGTTTCGGGCAGGGCCTGCGTCCCGGGCCGGCGGCCCTGCACCTCAATGGGGGAAACCTTCACCGCGCAGGATGCGTAAGACCCTTCCGATCCTTGATGGGTTTGAAGGAACTCAATTTGCTGAGGCTGCTTTTGGGAGCATTGTCCCCCGCAGCGTGGGCGCAGTCAGGGTTTGTCAGCGCCTCAACTTCGTTGTTGGCGGACCGCACGGGGCGAGCCCACGCCAAAGGCGCATCCCGTCCACCGGCTCGGGGCGGCGCCTCAGGAACCCGGCGCGCCGAAGGCGCACGGAAGTCGAAACCGCTCACGCAGAATCGACGAATCTCGTTTTGGCCAAGCCGCCGGATGGAGCCTGGTGCATCCACGCTCCGTTGGAGCAAACGCAAAGCGCGCGGGAGGCGCCAGACTTTCCGGCTCTTGGTGGGACTCGCGAAAGGAATCTCCCTCGGCCTGTTATGGACCAAGCCGATCGCACCGTTGCTGCAGGGAGGGCCCTCGGCACCGCACGTGGGCTGTCCGGCGTCTCTCACATTCTGAACGTCCCTTGGAAGCTCTCCGGCATTTTCGGGTCCGCCGAGCACGAGAAAGCCAAGGGAAAAGCGCATCTCCACGGGGACCGTTGAATCCGGCGCTCCATATGACCGAACTGCGTTCCCTTGACCGGACGCCGGCCGCTTTTGACTTGGAGGGGCCGACGCGTTCCCGCATGTTGGGTGGCAATCGAGCGGATGGAAAGCCTATGAAAACCAACGGTACCCAGCAGGAGCCGGGCATCGACCGGCGCACCTTCCTCAAACGATCTTCCCTGGCAGTGGCGGGCACAGCGGCCATCACGGAGTTTCCGTTCGTGATCACCAGCCGGGCCGAGCCGGACGATCCCATCCGGATCGGGTTGATCGGCTGCGGCGGGCGCGGGGGCGGGGCGGTGCTCGATGCGCTCGGGGTGGCCACCGAAGTGGTCTATCCGCGCGAGGGTTATCACACCGAAACGGTCAAGGAGGGCGCGGCGGTCCGACATAAAAACGTGTCCGTCATTGCGCTGGCGGACGTGTTTCCCGACCGACTGGCCCATTGTCGGCAGAATCTGGCCCGCGTGGGCATCCGGGTTCCGGATGACCACTGCTTTGTGGGCTTTGACGCATATCAGAAGCTCTTGGCCATTCCCGAGGTCAACTACGTGATCCTGGCCGAGCCGCCGCATTTTCGGCCGCGGCACCTGATGGCGGCGATTCAGGCCGGCAAGCACGTGTTCATGGAAAAACCGGCTGCGGTGGATCCGCCCGGGGTGCGTTTGGTGATGGAGGCGGGCCGGCTGGCAAAGGAAAAGGGATTGGGCATCGTCGCCGGCACGCAGCGCCGGCACATGCGCAGTTACAATGAAACCATTCGACGCATTCGCGACGGGGCGCTGGGCGAGCTGATGTACGGAACCTGTTACTGGAACGGCGGTGTCATCTGGGTGGTCGAACGCCGGCCGGAGTGGACCGACATGGAGTGGCAGCTCCGCAACTGGAATTACTTCACCTGGTTGTCCGGGGACCACATCGTGGAACAACACGTGCACAACCTGGACATCATGAACTGGGTGATCGGCGATCATCCGATTCGGGCGCGGGCGCTGGGCGGGCGCCAGGCCCGGCCGCCCGGACCCACGTACGGCCACATCTACGATCATTTCGCCGTCGAGTACGAATACGCCAACGGCATCCGCGTGTTCAGTCAATGCCGGCAGATGGATCACTGCGACAATCTGGTCGGCGAGTTCATTGCGGGCACCAAAGGGACCAGCAACTGCCAGAGCTGGATTCGGGTCAAAGGAGGCGAGAGCTGGCGGTTCCGCGGCGATGAGGTCAACGCCTACGAACAGGAGCATCTGGATCTGATTCAGAGCATTCGTGCAGGCCAGCCCCTGAACGAGGCCCAGGCCATCGCGGAATCCACCCTCACCGGCATCATGGGTCGGGAGTCGGCTTACAGCGGCAAGACCGTGGAGTGGGACACGATCTTGAACTCCAACCAGCGACTCGGCCCGGAGAAATACGAGTTCGGGCCGCTTCCCTTCCCGGAAGTGCCGATTCCCGGGCGATACCGGTTGAGCTAACGGCCGCGGCGGGCGGGGAGGCCAACCACAGGACGTTGGCCGCGAAAGGCTTGCCCCAGCGGGCGTCGTTGTGCGGGGTTGGACGCCAACCCTGCCCCGCGCCGCTGCGAAGTCGGCCAGGTCCGCAGTGCGGGCATACACGGGTCCCGCTGTGACCGCACAGGTGCAAGCCACGAGCACGGGGGCAGAGAGATCTCCGCGTTGCGCTTTTTCCGCCCGCCCCCGGGAAAGCCGGTTCCAGGCACCGCGCGGACTTCTTTGGAACCAGGCGCATGGAAAGTTCGACGGAAAGCCTCGCCAAGCGGTGAGAGGAACACGGGGCAGCCCCTGACTCCGATTCCGCCAGAACCGCCGCAGGTCCGATCTTGCCCGCAGGTTTTTGCTCCTGCCGTATTCCCAAGTTTCAGCCGGCCGGCGGGCAACGGCCGGAAGGAGTTCCGCAGTGCCCGGGAGAAGGTCAAAGGCAGCCCGGCCAACGTTTGGCGCGTCACCGGCCTCATCGCCTGCAAACGCCTGCGCAGCGCTGGCAGACTCGAGGGGCTGCGATCTGGCAGGCGGGAGTAGCCAGCGCCACCCGAAAACCCACCGGGCATCCAGAACCGGGCGAACGGATCCACACGAGTGTCCAAGGGCACCGTGGGCCCGCGGTCCGGTCTCTTGAAGCAGATTGCCGAGGCCGCGACTCGCGACGAAGCCTGAATTACGGGGTCGTCGGCACGGCTCGGGGACGCCCTTGGTCAGCCGGGCCGCACCGACGCCGGCCGTCCCGTGGGTGGGTTGCCCACCCTTCCTTCACCTGCACCGGGTGTTGGGACAGACTCAGGATGTGGAGGAACTCTGAAATGGACGAAGCTACCCAACAGAGAATGCGGTAGCTGCATGGATGACAGATCACCGGGCCGGGTGTAGGGTAGGGACGGGGTCGCAAAGCTCGAGGGGTCATGGGCAGAGTGTTCGAGCAGACGCGTCCGCCGGCGGTGGCGGGGCTGTTTTATCCGGACGAGGCGCGTGAACTCGGCCGGTGCGTGGAGGCATTTTTGCAAGAGGGTCGGCCGGCCCGGGCGACCGATCCCAAGGCCGTGATCGCGCCGCATGCTGGATACATTTACTCCGGACCGGTGGCCGGAACGGCCTTTCGACCGTGGGGGCAGCTCGGGCAGGCGGTGGAACGTGTGGTGTTGGTGGGCCCCTCGCATCATGTGTGGTTCGAAGGGCTGGCTCTGCCGAGCGCGGCTTCCTTTCAGACGCCGCTGGGTCGGGTGCCGGTGGACAGTGATGCGGTGGCGCGAATCGCCGACCTGCCCCAGGTGCGCGTGTTCGATCCGGCCCACGCTGCCGAGCATTGTCTGGAGGTGGAACTGCCGTTCCTGCAGGTTTTGCTGGGCCGTTTTGCAATTGTGCCGTTGGTGGTGGGCGAAGCAACGGATGAGGAGGTGCGCGAGGTGCTGGACCAGCTCTGGGGCGGGCCGGAAACGCGCATCGTGATCAGCTCGGATCTCAGTCATTACCATCCTTACGAGACGGCCCGGCGGATCGACCGCATGACGGCGGGGGCCATCGAGGCGGGCCGGGCGGATCCGCTTACGGTTCAGCATGCGTGTGGGTTTCGGGCCATTCGCGGCCTGTTGCGTGCCGCGGCGGCCCGCGGGTTGGTGGCGGAGACGGCGGACCTGCGGAATTCAGGGGACACGGCCGGGCCCCGGGACCGGGTGGTCGGCTACGGGGCGTTTCTGTTCGAGTCGCGCCACTCGGCGGCGCCTGCACCCTCGAAGGAGGGGAAGGCAGATTCGCCCTAGGTTGTGAGCGGGGCGGATCGCTGGGCGGTCCGGGGGCTGGCTGTCGGAGTCTCGGGCGCGCCGTGGTCCAGAGCGGGAGGTCGGGTATGTGCTGCGCATGCGTCAGGCGGGGCTTGAGCAGCTTGCCAGGGCAGAGCCGGATTCCCGGGCCGCGGAGCCGCAACCGCAGAAGGCGCACTCTCTGAAGATTGCTTTCTCTCCGAATCGGTGGCGCACCTCGAGGAACCGCCGGAGCGGTCAAGATTTCACTGTAGATTCCGCCGGCCCGTGAGCGCCCCGGAGCAGGCACGTTTCACTGCCGGCTTACCGGTCGGTCGGACGGATTCAGCACTGCCTCTCGTGGTACGGTCCACACGTGATTCCCGATCCGCACGCGAGGATCGCCAAAGCCATGGAAGATCCGGATGCGTCGGGAGGTGGCGAGCGGGCGACCGTCGAGGCTGCGCAGCGTGAAAAATGGCGGTGCGGCGTATTCCAGGCCATTCCAGCACAGTGCGTGAAAGGCGACGAAACGGTCCGAGTCCACCACGAATCCGCCCGGCGGCAGGAGGACGGAGCCGAAGCGGGGACTGTGCCATGCGAATTGTCGCGAGCCGCGGTTCACCACCACGGTGACAGCCGAAGAGCCGTGTCCAAACACAACCTGTTCCACGCCGCGATCGGATGTCAGAAAAGCGTGCCGGCTCATGGGCAGGTCGGCCGTAAGGGCGTTCAGGGGAGAAAGCAGCTCGTGGGTGTTTTTCAGGAAGCGATCGAAGGGGTGCAGGCCCTCGGCCCACCCATGGTCGGCCCGGAGGAACAGGGCGGGGTCCGCGGCGTTCCGCGGGTCCCGTTCGTCCTCGGGGGCCCATTGCACGGCCGAGCGATCCAGGATCAGCCGACCCACACGGATGCGTCGTTCGTCATCGGCGCGCCCCCGCAGCCAGGCCCGGCGACCGTCTCCGGGCTGGTACAGTCCCATGCGAATGGACACGGTCGGGGGCAGTGCCTCCGGCAAACGGAGACGGAACGGCCCTTGTTCGACTCGCCCCGTCTTCCATCGGGACGTGGCGGGGACGGGATCGTGATCGTTTTGAAAAAGGATGCGTCCCTGATCATCGCAGAAATGGACGAAGACCCGCCAGTCCTCTTGCAGCGGCTTCTCCACGGTCCAGGCGTAGCGGATCTCGATTTCCCGCGGGCCGACGAAGGTGACGGCGACCACCTCGGGTTGGGCCGCCTCGACCTGCTCGCGTTGCCAGTAAAGACCCGGCGGCACCTGGTGGTAATGCAGCGGGCGGCCCAAGACGAGGTGATGAAGCACGTAATCCGCGGCGCGTCCGGGATCGAAGCCGTACTTCCCGTACACCTGAATGCACGGCCGGTACACCAGCTCGAACAACGGGACGGGCACGGCTTCGAGCTCCGGCACCAGATTGCGGTTGTGGAAGAAGGTGCCGCTGACGCCGGCCAGGCCTTCGAAGAAGTCTGCATGCGGGATGCCCCATTCCCGGCCACATTCACTCCCGAAAATACCGAACAGCGAGCGGGCGTAATCGCACAGGGCCTGCTTCCAGCGCATGTCGTCGCCCCGGCGCAGCGGATGGCGGGGATCGTAACACTCGTACAGGCCGGCGGCGAAGGTGGTGTCGATGAAATAGGCGTTCGCGCCGGAAAGGGCTTTGACGGCAGGCAGATTCTGGGGACGCCGGGCCAGGTCGAGGGCGCTGCGGGAACAGACGATGTAAGCCCGGCCGCCGGCCCAGACCCCGCCGCGGGTGGCGGAACCATCCGGGTTTTTGTTGAGGCATGCCTCATCCCAAGAGGGCGCATCCCGGTACATGTCCTGGTAGTTGTCGTGGAGGCAGAGCACGTAGCCCAGCGCCAGGATGCGTTGACATGCCGCACGGAACGCGCTTTCGCCACCGCATTCCGGGGCCGGTGGGAGGATGTCGGGATGTTGATTGTCGTAGCCGCGGTGGATCCAGCCGCCGAGGGTGAAGAGCACTCGATCCAGTTGAAGATCGTGCTTCAGATGTTCCGCCACCCGGGCCGCTTCGGCGAAGGTCCAGTTCAAGCGGACCTGCTGTTCCACGGTGCTTTCCTCGTTCATCCGACGGTCCAACAGGCTCCAGAGCTTGACGTTGGATGCCCCGAAGAGCTTCTGGCGGTCGGGATGTTGGCGGAGTTTCTCGGACCATGGCACCCACCAGCCTGCCTGGCGGGCGAGCGCTTGATAGGTCCGCGCAATCTGCACGTAATCGCCGCGTCCGGCACAGACCCAGCGGATCCGCCGGGCGGTCGGGCCGCATTCGAGTGTGGCGGTAAGGCGCGCATGGGGCCGGGCGACGTCCGGGCCCGAAAGAATCCGCCGCAGTTCGACGCAGGTGTAGGGATCCTCCCACGACCAAAAGCTGGCCACTCCGGCGCGCACAAGGCCGAGCATGGCCATGTGGCAGCCTTCGTAGGCATAGGTGTCGAAGCGGTGCCGAAAGGCCCGGGTTCCTCGGGCCGGGACCAGAATCCCCTCCCGCACGGGCACCACGGCACAGGCATCTTCCGAGTCGCGACCCACCTCGAGGCCATCAAAAAGGTGCAGCGATTCGACCTCCAACGCGGCGTCCGCATCCCACACGAATTCGAATCCCGGGAGGTCCGGCAACGGTTGGATGCGGATGCGGAGCAGGGCCCGGGGTTGTTCGGGCGCGGGGTGAAACACCGCAAGCAGGCCGCGCGCGTCCGGTTGCACTTCGCACCGCTGCAAGGTCGCCCGCTGGAGGCCGCCCGGGCGACGCAAATGCACCAGACCCAAACGCGATTGCCCGGGATCGGATCCCCAGCCGACTCCGCTTTCCCAATGCACCAGGGCCCAGGCCCCCGTTTGCGGATCCAGCACGAATCGCACGGGACCATGCTCAAGCACTGCGGGGCCGGCGGTCAGATCGGTGACCAATGTGCAGGCGGCCCAGACAAGAGCAAGAATCGGATGGTTTCGGCGATGAGATTGGCGCGCGGGCATGGGCACCTCGCTGCACCCCAGCTTGGGCCCCGGCCCATGGCCTCGCAAGTACGCGTTTCTGAGCCGACCTTGCGTGGCTGCAGGGCTGTAAGCCTGTCAGGTCTGCTTTGCTCCAGGGGGTTCTGCCCGGGACTGCCGAGCAAGCGGCCGAGCGACCAGCGAAGGGCTCCTGAGAAAGGCGGCGCGATTGCATCCCGGTGAGGCGACGGAGCTCCCTCGTCGTGGGCGCGAGGGCGGGTGGCGCCGGTCCAAGTCAACCTCCGGCGACTCAGAACCACACCAGGGCGAGAATGACCGCGCCGAGCACAATTCTGTACCAGCCGAACAGTTCGAAGGTGTGGCGCTGGACGTAAGTCAGACACCACTTCACTGCGATGAACGACACAACGGCCGAGACGACCGTGGCCAGCAGGATCTCAGGCCACGGTTCGAGGGAACCCTGCGTCGGGGGAGTGTGCAATGCCTTGAGGATCTTCAACGCGCCGGCGGCCAAGATCGTGGGAATGCCGACGAGGAAAGAGAACTCGGTGGCCTGGGGTCGGCCGGTGCCAAGCAACAGAGCCAGGAGAATCGTGGCGCCGGATCGGGACGTGCCCGGGAACACCGCCGCGATCAACTGCCCCAGGCCGACGGCCACCGCGACGGGCCAGGTGATCTCGCCGCGGGGAGGGTGCCGGCGCAGTCGGGCTTCGACCGCCAGGAAGGCGATGCCGCCGGCCACGAGGGCCACCGCGACCGGCACGGGACTTTCGGGGAGCTGGAACTGCAACGCCTCCAGCACCACGCCACCGACGCCCGTGAGGACAAAGGCCGTCAACAACTTCAATCCGTAATCGCGACCGCGGCGATCGCTCCACGGGCGGGTCAGCTGTCGCAGACGCTCCGGGAACAGGGGCAACACGGCCAGCACGGCGCCGCACTGGATGACCACGTTGAAGAGGTCACTGCGGTGCCCCACCCCGCCGAGCTGCTCGACCAGCAACAGATGGCCGGTGGAAGAAACGGGAATGAACTCGGTGAGCCCTTCGACGAAGCCCAGCAGAAGGGCAGCCAACCATTCGTTCATGGGAAGTCCCGGGCGCCCGGACAGAAAGGAGCAGAGCCGCTGCGGCGCAACCCCTCTAACTTTCTTTGTTCTTGCGGAACGGCAGGAAGGATCGCCCCTCCTCCTGGCGTTGGCGCACCTTCAACTGGCCCAGGATGGCGTGCAATCCGATGTAAATCTTGTGCCACTGATTCTCGATACTGCGCAGGGCGGCTTCGTTCATTTCGCTCAAGTATCGCAGCGAAGGTGCCAGATTCAACACATTGTGGACCTCTTCCTTGCTGGGCGAGGCGACCTCCACCGAGGCCAGGATCAGTTCCAGCTCCTGCACGATGATGGTCTTGACCTCCAGGAACTGCGCTTCGTCCTCGGGACCGAATTTCTTTTCGCGGGCCAGGTTGACGAAGTGATTGAACTGTTTCCAGCACTCGCAGTAGTTCTCCATTTCCTGGATGAGCTGGTCCAACTGTTTGCTTGCCATAAAGCCTCCTTGCGTTCAGGACGCAGAATTGAAGGGGGTTTGCGGGAACACGAAAATGATGGCTCCGCCGCGCAGTTCGCGCGCGGCAATTTTGAGCCCCTGATAACGCACGACCAAATCGGTCACACTGAGCCCCGCGGTGCGGGCTTCCCGGAAGGTGGTCAGGACATGCAGTCCCAGTTCCCGCACCAGGGAGATGGGATAATCGGACGGCAACGTGGAAGCCAGGAGGTGACCGTTTCGGTCGACGGTGAAACTGCCGGCGGGCAGAGGCCGCAACGCACTGACGGTTTTGCGGAACCATTTCATGGATGCAACAGTGCCACGGCTTTCCGGAGTTGTTCGGCCACCCGCCCCGGCGGCTGCCGTCCCAACCACCCCATCAGCAGGCCGCCTTCTCCCACCGGCGCCAGGCCCACGTGTTGTTGCCAACTGGAGACTTCGATGTCCTGCAGCGGGCCCACGGCCAGCCGTTCCCCCATGTGTTGAAACCGGTCCAGGGTGCGGCGCGCCCACTGGAGGGTGACCTCCGGGGTCTCGGCCCCGCGGCTCTCCGCCGGCGAACCTTCGGCGCGGCCAAAGTGAAGGACACAATCGACTCCTTCCATGGCGGCGATCTGTTCCATGGGCGAGGGAGGCGTCACCCGCTCCGGTTCCACCACCGCCGGTGCAGCGGCGTCGGACTCGTCCATGGCCTGCGCCGTTTCCAACAGCAGCGCGTTGTAGGACTTGAAAATGCGCCGGGGCCGGTCCGGTTCGGGCGGCAACTGTTCGAAGGTGCCGCTCTTCCAGCTCAAAATTCGGGCAAAGGCCTCCTCGCCGACCAACCCCTCGGTTTCGGCGTCCACCAGTTCCCCGCCCAGGATCCAAATCCGGCCGGTCAGCGGGCCGTGGGTAATCCGGAGAAGAGTCGAGTTTTGGGACAGGCACTCCAGCTGAATGATGTCCACCAGGCTCTTGCTTTGCACGCCCCGGAAACCGCCTTCGGCCTCGCGACTGAGCAGGGACTCGAGACAGTCCAGAAACAGCTGCACTTCCTGTTCGTTGCCCGGTTTTTGCCAGTACAAATCCACGCCGAGGGCGTACACCCGGGACCGCAGTTGTTCATCGGTCAGCGCAGTCAGGACGACGGTGCGGAGCTGGGGATATTTGCGCCGGACAACCGCCAGGACCTGGAGCCCGTCCATCCGGGGCATCTTCAGGTCGCAAATGAACAGGTGAAAAGGCTCCTCTTCCAACAGAGCCAGGGCTTTCAATCCGCTGTTCGCCAGCCGGATTTCCGGCTGGCTGGGCAGACGAGTGAGCAACTCCCGGTACAGTTCCAGAAGGTCCGGATCATCGTCTGCCAACAGGATTTTGGGCCGTGACGGCATGGTTCGGGCTGCGTTGTCTCCTGCCTATCGGTTGTCGATGCTCAAAACAAGTTTGTATTGCATGGCCGAACGCCGGGCCTGTGCCCGGCATTGCCCCCACAGGTCTGCGGCAGTCGTCCAGACACCCCGGGGTTGTCCGGATCGCTGCCATCCAGGCTGCCGGATCCGGAACCGCCCCTTGACCCTGGCAAAGCTCCACCCGGCCGGTCCGGAGCAATCCCCGTTCCGCATGAGCGGCTCCGGCCGGGCCCGGGGCGGTTTAGGGTCCACCGCCCGGCAACTCATGCCGGCCAAGTCCCCGTTGCATGGGGCGATTCTGCATCGGCAGGCCACGACCCGGCTTTAGGATTTCTCACGCCCGAGTCCGACTGAGACCAACAGCAGGTCGCTCGAACTCGCAAAAAAGCTCGGAGCCACCGCAACCCACACGGGGCGAGCTTCTGAAGGCGCGCCCCCAAAGAAGAACCTTCGGATGTCCTTGTCGCACGGATTTTGACACTCCGACCGAAGACACAGTCTCAAGAGTGGACAGGAAGCCGTCCAACGGAAGACCGGCGCCCGCACCGGCTTGAAGCTGAAGTTGAGTCTTGGAGAGGTGGAAACGGTTTGGGGTTTTTCCGGACGCGGTACAGCGCCAGTTGGAATGCCGGAATTCGGCCGAGGACGGGTCGGCATCCACCCACCGGCTTTGGCATGTAGTGTGCTCCGTGAAGTCGGGCGTGCAGTCGTTTCTGTCCGGGGTCGCCACGCTCTTGGGCAGTTGCCCGGCGACCGCGTGGGCTCTGGGGAGGGCGGAGGTGGGGAGGTCGGTGGCGTGTGCACTGCCGTGTTATGAACAACGGTCAAAAACTGAGCTTGAAAAGCTGGTGGAAGGCGGCTCTCCGGTGGTTCCAAGACGATCCGGCCACCCGAGAGCCGACCGTGAATGGCGCGGCGTCGGCCGCGGGACCCCAGCGCCAAGCCGCTTCATCCCAGCAGCCAACACCGCCCGGACCGGTGGTGCGGTCTCAGGCCGCTCCGGTCCCGTCCTCCCGCAGCCAAGTGGCCGGACCGGAAAGTCACCCTCCGGCATCCGGGTCCGGATCCAGGGCGACGCTCTCTTCGACTCGCCCCTCCGGCGAGAGGGTGTTCCTCCCCCTGCAGCCCGTGTTGAGGCTGCTGCCCGAGAGTCTCAAGGCCCGGATTCGCCATCCTGTACCGCAAGACCTGGAAATCAGTTTGCCACTGGAGCCACTGCTGCCGCAGTTGCAGACCGGATTGGTGCGAGTGCCATTTGGCGAGTTGCGCCTGGCCGCGCCCGGGGTTTTCTCCGGTGGGCCGGATTGCGACTCGACCCTGGTGCCCCTGCCCCTGGACGAACTGGTGCGGCGGATCGGCCCGGATCGGCTGCCGCGCAGAACACCCCAAAAGGTTTTGACGGTCCCGGAAGATGTGGCCAGCCCGTTCGAGCAGGGGCGAGTCGGGTTCCGAGCCGCAGGCGCAGACCCGGCGTCCGAGGCTTCCGCCACCGGACCAGTCTCGACCGGGGCTCCGTCACTGCGCGTGGTTCCCGCACAACAACTCCGCGAGGTGACCCCGCCTCCAAACGGCGACACGACGGTCACACGCCGGATGCCAACGAGCCCAGCGGGGGCACCGTCTCGGGGCGTGGCTCCCGGCGCCCCCGCGGGCCCCTCGGCCCCCGCTCCGGCGGTGGCGGTACCGATGTCTCCTTTGACTCCTCCGGCCGTGGCGCCTCCGCCCCCGCCGGTGAACGGTCAATCGGTTCGCTTCTCCACAGTGCCGGTGACCGCGCCTCCTCCCGTTGTGCCCCCGCCGACGACCGTGTCTGCTGCGACGACGACGATGACCGCCGGTGCGGAGTCCATGGCCGGCACGGTGCAACTGGCCCTGGACGACCTGGTCCCGGCCTGGCCGGAATCGGTCCGGCAGGAGCTGGCCCGACTCAACCTGCAGGGGGCGCGCCTGGTCCTGCCGGCGGGGATTCTTGAGAAAGGCCTGAAACAGGGCCGTGTGGAATTTCCGTGGCGGTTGGTCCGGGCGTGGATCCGGCCTCCGGTGGCCTCGTATGCCTCGCCCCATGACGCCCTGCCCCTGAGCTTTCCGCTTGCAGCCGTGGTTCCCGCTTTCCTTCAACAGCGCAAGCCGGTGTCGCACGCCAAACGTCAACTGGTTCCGGACCCGAGCATTCCGAGTTTGTTCAGCGACAAGGGAGCACCCCTGGCTGCCCCGGCGGCTTCCGAGACGCCAGTCCCCGGTTCCGGGGCGCCCGCCATGGCTTCCATGGTTGCGTCAGGCACGGGCCCGCGACCGTTGGATACCAATTTCTACAGTGCCGCAGACCTTGCCGAGGGCGGTCCCGCGGCGGGCCCGGCGACGGGAACGCCGGCTACGGCCAGCAGCAGTACCGAGTTGATGCGTCGGCTGGCAACCCCGCAGGAGATCGTGCGGCGGGCGGCAGCATTGGACGGCGTGGCGGGGGCGGTCATCGCTTTGCCGGACGGTCTGAGTGTGGCCAGTCAGGTGCCGTCCCATCTCAACAGTGACACGCTGGCGGCGTTCCTGCCGCAGATTTATGCCAAGGTCAGCCAGTGCACGCAGGAGCTGCGCATGGGCGGCCTGAACAATCTGAGTTTCACCGTGGGCCAGGTGCCGTGGAAGATTTTCAAGGTCAACAACGTGTTCTTTGCTGCATTCGGGCGGGCGGGCGAACCGTTGCCCACGGCGGCCCTGGCGGCCCTGGCCGCGGAGCTGGATCGAAAACCCAAAACCACGTGATTTCGTATGGCCATCATCAACCAGGCAACGCGCGAACTGCAGGTCAAAATCGTGTACTACGGCCCCGCCATGGGCGGGAAAACCACCAATCTGGTCCAGATTCACGACCATGTGCAGACGGCCGCGGGAAACAAGGGCAAGCTCGTCTCCCTGGCCACGAGTTCCGATCGCACGTTGTTCTTCGACTTTCTGCCGATCGAGGCCGTCTCCATTCGCGGGTTCCGGACCAAATTCCAACTCTACACGGTCCCCGGTCAGGTGATCTACAACACCACGCGACAACTGGTGCTGCGGGGCGTGGACGGCATCGTGTTCGTGGCGGATTCGCAGTACGAAAAGATGGCGGAGAACGTGGAGAGCTTCCAGAACCTGCAGGAGAATCTTCACTCCCTGAAACTGGACCTGGACGACATTCCCTATGTGCTCCAGTACAACAAGCGGGATCTGCCGAACGCGGCGCCGGTGGAATACCTGGAATACGTGCTCAACAACCGCGACGTGCAGGTTCCATCGTTCACCGCCTGTGCCAACCGGTGCGAGGGCGTTTTCGAAACGCTCAACATGATCACCCGGCTGCTGTTGCACAAGTTCATCCACCAGAGCATCCCACAGTACGCATGACATGGCTCCGCTGCCCCAATTGCTGGAATCGGACGTGCACGTCCTGGACGGCATCCTGCGCGAACTGCTGGTGCAGTGCGATGCCACCACGGCGCTGCTGACCGACCAGGCCGGGTTCCTGATCACGCACCAGGGAGACGATCAGCAGTTCGATTTGACCACCATGGCGGCGCTGGCAGCCGGGGCGTTCATGGCCAACCAGAGCATCGCCAACCTCCTGCATGAGCCCAACTTTTCCAGCACCTACCAACAGGGCGAACAGTTCAGCCTCTTCATGCGCTGTGTCGAGGGCGGGTGCATGCTCCTGGTGATTTTCCCGGCTCGCGGCAGCGTCGGCGCGGTCAAATACTATGCGAACAGCGCCTGCGAACGCCTGGCCGCCCAGTTGAAGCTGGCGCGCGAACGCAATCCGGGGGCCGGACTGGACCTGGCCGCGCTGAACCTTCTGGACAGCGAGATGCTCTTCCGCCGGAAAAGCTGAGCCGGCCGCCCCGGGCCCGCAGCCCGCCACGGCACCCGGCGCCAACAGGAGTCGGAACTGCGCTGAAACGAAGTTGGAGCCAGTTGTCGGATTCGAACCGACGACCGTCCGATTACAAATCGGATGCTCTACCACTGAGCTAAACTGGCTCAGACCACGCGACGGGTCCGCCGCTTGCTCCCCACCTCCATGCATACGTTGGCCTGTCTCGGGCCGGCACGTCAAGCCTCCCGGCCAGACCCGGCATCCAGCATCGGCGCCCGGTTACCTTGCAGGAGCCCAGAGAATGACTTCCTCCGCCATTCCTGGCGGGATGCCGGCTGCGAGAACGCTCGGACAAGGACTTCCCTTTGAAGCGAACCCGAATCGGAGTGGACATTGCCGCGGGGCCCCGCGACGCCGTCACAAAAAAGGCAACCCCTCAGGGTTGGCTTTTCCAGCGCAGCCAGGCGGCCACCGGGAAATGGTCGCTGGGAAACTGGCCGTCCTGCTGCCAGGCATCGATGCGGATGCGATCCACTTCCGCGGCGCCCCGCACCAGGATCCAGTCGATCCTCGGCCCGCCCACCGGCATGCGCTCGAACCCGTTGAAGGTCCCCAGATTCTCTCCCTCCCGCACCCTGGCCAGCGCCCATGCGTCGGCAAAGAAACCGTCCCGAGTGAGAATGTCATAAGCGGGATTGGCACCGGCCGCCGCGTTGAAGTCCCCGACCAGCAGCACCGGCACGTCCCCGGGCAGGTCGGCCACCCGCTTGCGAATCAGTTCGGCGCTTTTTTCGCGGGCCGCTTGCACCTCATGATCGAGGTGCGTGTTCCAAAAGTAAAACTCCCGGCCCGTCTGTCGGTCATAAAAACGCACCCAGGTCACCATCCGTCGGTTGCGGTTTCCCCACGTGGTGGACGCGATGACCTCCGGGGTGTCCGACAGCCAGAAATGATCGAAGGCGCGGGGTTCGAACCGTCTTTTGCGGTAGAACACGGCCATGAACTCGCCACGGCTCCCTCCATCCCGGCCCAGCCCGATCCAATCATAGTCGGGTAAATCCGCGGCCAGTTCTCGGAGCTGTCCATACAAGCCCTCCTGGGTGCCCAGCACGTCCGGATCGAGTTGGCGGATCAGCCGTACCACGAGGGGCCGGCGCTGGGGCCAGGCGTTGGGCCCGGTGGGACTGGCGTAGCGGAGGTTGTACGTGACCACGCAGAGCGTCGAGGTCCCTTCGGACGATTCGCCTCCGAACGCGTTGCAGAGCAGGAGGAACAGACCGCCGAGGAGCATCCGGGCCCACCGACATACGGCAGGGGCTTGACAAAAAAGCGCACGCATACGGGGCCAGTTTGCGACGGCCACGAGCAGGGGCAACTTCATTCGACGGGCTTTTCTGCCCGGGGCGCAGTTCCCGGTTTGGCCACCCCGAAAAGCCCGGGGGAATCTCAGGCGTCCGGCCGACGGTGCGGCAGAGGGAAAACGGCACCTCCTCCGGGATTCTCGAATCCGGTGCACCACCACCGAAATGCGCTCCGGGCCGGAGCGCCGGCGGACGAACACTTGCCAGGTCGGGGAGGGCTTTCGCAGACTGGGGCGTTACCGGGGCGCCGCGGTCGGCCCGAACAACGTTTCGAGTCACATGATCCGTTCCCTGGCCTTTACGACGCAGGGTCGGTTGCACAGCCGGGACATCGAGCTGTTTCTGATGCCCACGCTGCTGAGCGACACGAACCTGTTTTTGTGGGTGGACCTGGAGAATCCCACGCCGGAGGAAACCAAACGCGTGCTGGAGGACGTTTTCCATTTCCATCCCCTGTCCATCGAGGACTGCGTGATGGTGAGCGAATCGCCCAAGATCGAGGAGTACCATCCCCGCGAGGGCGACCTGTTCCAGCCCTACATGTTCATGGTGATTCACGCGGTGGACTACAGCCGCAAGGATGGCGTGTTTGCAACGACGGAGCTGAACTTTTTTCTCGGGCGCAATTTCCTGGTGACGTACCACGAAAAGCCCGCGCGGGTCGTGCAATTGACCGAGGAGCGGGCCACCCGCGGCACGGGCGGCATGGCCCGCGCCCCGGATCGCGTGGCGTACAACCTTCTGGACACGATCGTGGAGAACTACAAGCCCGCCCTGGACGAGTTGGCCATGGAGATTGCGGAGCTGGAACAACTGGTCCTGCAACGGCCCACCACGGACACCCTCAACAAGATCCTGCAGGTCAAGAAGGAGGTGGTCCACCTGCGCCAGATTATCGGCCCGCAACGGGAGGTGCTGGCGCGGTTGGCCCATGGCGAAACCAAGTTGATCCGCGCCCACATGGTCCCGTACTTCCGCGACGTTTACGACGCGCTTTTCCGGATTTCCGAGATGGCACAGGCGTATGCCGATTCGCTGACGGGCATCCTGCAGGTGTACCTGAACATGTCGTCCAATCAGACGGCCGAGGTGGTGAAGTTCCTGACCATGATCACCGTCATCACCACCCCGCTGATGCTGGTGGGCACGTGGTACGGGATGAACTTCGAGACCATCCGGGAATTCCAATGGCGCTACGGGTATCTGTGGGCCATCAGCCTCACCGTGGTGACCACGTTGCTGACCATCTGGTGGATGCGACGCAAACGCTGGTTGTAAAGGCGGCGGTGAAACCTCCGCACCGCCGTCCCCGTTTCGATTGACCGCCATGGCTGCTGCGAAATCCAGCTTTCTCGACAAGGTCCTCGGCCGGATCGGTCGCCTGGACACGCAAGGGCTGCAGGCCGTGGTCCAGCGACTGGCCCGCGAGCGTTCGTTCCTGGAGACGCTCTTCAACACGATCGAGGACGGCATTCTGGTCACCGACGAGCAGGGGCGGATCCTCTATTTCAACCGGGCGGCCACCCGGTTGCTCGGCCTGGGCGAGGACGTCGAGGGACGCCACGTGAAAGAATGCGTACCGGAGGTGGACTGGGAACAACTGGCGCGGCTGGACACCGCGGGCGGAAATCGGTTCGTGCGCCAGGAATTTGAAATCCAGTATCCCCGGCCGCGGTTCTTGCGGTTGCTGGCCGCACCCCTGGATGGACGTCAGACCGGCACCAGCGGGGTGGCCCTGATCCTGCACGATGCGACGGAGGCACGCCAGCAGACGTTCGAAGCCATCGAGAGCGAGCGCCTCCAGGCCCTCACGCTCCTGGCCGCCAGCGTCGCGCACGAAATCGGCAATCCGCTCAATGCCCTCCACATTCATCTGCAACTGATCGAACGCGAGCTGCGAAAACTGCGCAGCGGGCTCGGCCGCGAAAAGCTCGGTTCTCCGCCTTCCGTGGTGTACCTGCCGGAAGAACCCGCCCCGGGTGCGTTTTCGGGAACCGATCCCGGCTCCATCCTGACCCGCGTGGAACGGTTCCTGGACGTCGCCAAGGGCGAGGTCAACCGGCTGGACTACATCGTCACCCAGTTCTTGCAGGCCCTGCGACCCACGCCGCCCCAGCTGCGACCGGCCTCGCTCAACGACGTGGTGCGCAAAACCCTGGAGCTGCTGCAGCCGGAGCTCGAGAACCGCGGCATCCTGGTCAAAACCCGCCTGTCCCGCACGCTGCCCGAGGCCCCGATGGATCCGGGCCAGATCCAGCAGGTGCTGGTCAACCTGATCAAGAACGCCATGCAGGCCATGACCCGCGGCGGCACCCTGACCCTCCAGACCGGCAGTGGATCCGACGGAGTCTGGGTCAGCGTCAGTGACACCGGATGCGGCATTCCCCAGGACCAACTCCAGCGCATCTTCGAGCCGTTTTTCACCACCAAACAAAAAGGGTCGGGGCTGGGCCTGATGATCGTGCAGCGCATCGTGCGCGCCCACCGCGGCCGCATCGAGGTCGAAAGCCATGTCGGCCGCGGCACCACCTTCCGCATCTGGTTGCCGCTGCACGAGCGACCGCCGCGACTCCTCGAGCCGCCGGCCGCGTCCGACCCGGCCGCCCCCGACACCCGAGCTCCCGACGCGGCGGCCGCTCCGCTTGTCCCCGACAATGCCTCCGCGGCATCCTGAGGCCCGTGGCATGAACAAACCGACCGTACTGATCGTGGATGATGAAAAACCGACCCGCGAAGGTCTGCGGGCCGCCCTGGAGGATCGGTTTGACGTGTACGTGGCCGAAGATGCCCCCTCGGCCATGGAATTGCTCGAGCGCGAACCCGTGGACGTGGTGCTGACCGACTTCCGGCTGCCGCTGGAGGATGGGATGAAACTGATCGCCCGCGCCAAAAGCCTGCCCCGGCCCCCGGTCTGCATCCTGATGACCGCCTACGGTTCCGAGGAACTGGCCGTCGAGGCCATGAAGCGCGGCGCCGACGATTACATCCCCAAGGGCCGCATGCAAATCGACGAGCTCGAGATGCGGATCAACCGCGCGTTGCGGCAGCGGCACCTCGAGGCGGAAAACGTGGCGCTGCATCAGCAGCTGGACCAGCGCTACGGCCTGGAACACCTGGTGGGAGAATCCCCCGCCATGAAGGAGGTCTTCGAGATCGTCCGCCAGGTCGCCCCCACGCGCGCCACCGTCCTGCTGCTGGGCGAAAGCGGTACGGGCAAAGAGGTCATCGCCCGCGCCATCCACCAGCTCAGCCCCCGCGCCCGCATGCCCATGGTCATCGTCCATTGCGCCGCCCTCTCGCCCACCCTGCTGGAGAGCGAGCTGTTCGGTCACGAAAAAGGGGCCTTCACCGGGGCCCACGAACGCCGCATCGGCCGCTTCGAACAAGCCCAGGGCGGCACCCTGTTCCTGGACGAAATCGGGGAGATCGACGCCACCCTGCAGATCAAGCTGTTGCGGTTCCTGGGAGAGCGCACCTTCGAGCGCGTGGGTTCCAACAAAACCCTCACGGCCGACGTCCGCCTCATCGCCGCCACAAACAAGGATCTGGCCCAAATGGTCAGGGCCGGTACGTTCCGCGAGGATCTCTATTTCCGCCTGCGCGTCGTGGAAATCCATCTGCCGCCCCTGCGCGAACGCAAGGAGGACATTCCCCTGCTGGCGCATCGGTTCCTCCAGGAATTCGCGCGCGAGAACAACAAGCCGGTGCGGGATTTCACACTGGACGCCATGGAGGCACTGCTCCAGTACTCCTGGCCCGGCAATGTGCGGGAGCTGCGCACGGCCATCGAACATGCCGTGGTCCTGTGCCGCGGGGATCGCATCACGGCGCGCGATCTGCCGGCCTCGGTCCGCGGCGGCTCCACGACCCCCCCTGCGCCCACGGGGTTGTTGAGCCGCCCCAACCTCACCCTCAAGGAGGTGGAAAAGGAACTCATTCTCCGCGCGCTGCAGGAAACCGGCGGGAACCGGACGCTGGCCGCCAAAAAAATCGGCATCAGCCGCCGCACCCTGCATCGCAAGCTGCGCCAGTACCAAATCGAAGAACAGGAGGGAAACTGAATCCATGCCATTTCTTCAGGACTTGATTCACCAGTTGGAGCAGGGCCCGGGCGCGCGTTATCTGCGGGTGATCCTGGCCGTGCTGGGCGTGGCCGCCTTCGCGGTGGCCTACAACCTGCGGGCTTACAAAAACTTTTCCGCCCCCGAGGCCATGGACATGGCCCAACTGGCGCGCAACCTGGCGGAGGGCCGGGGCTATACCACGCTGTGCATCCGTCCCCTGACCATCCACCTCGTCAAAAAAACCAACGAGGAACGCCAGCGCGTACCCGTGATCAATGGCGTGCGCGACCCGGCCCGGTTGCACACGGGCCATCCGGACATCGTGAATCCTCCGGTTTATCCGGTGCTCCTGGCCGGGCTGTTCAAGGTTCTGCCCCTCCCGCAGCGCGTGGAGGCCCGTCCCCCCTTTCGGTTCGCGCCGGAGATGGCCATCGCCGTGTTGAATCAGGGGCTGTTCCTGGTGTTGCTGGGTCTGACCTTCTGGCTGGCACGGCGACTGTTCGATCCGGCCGTGGCGTGGTTGTCGGCGGTCCTGATGCTGATGACCGAAGTGTTCTGGCGGTTTGCCCTCTCCGGCCTGTCCACCATGCTGGTGCTGGTGTGGTTTGTCCTCCTGGCCATCTGCCTTGTGCAGGCGGAGCAGATCGGCCGTGAGCAGCCGGAACGCTCCGGTCGCCTGTTTGCCTGGGCCGCGCTGGCCGGCCTGGTGGTGGGCCTGGGCTGCCTCACCCGATACGCGTTCGGCTGGTTGATTGTGCCGGCGGTGCTGTGCCTCTGGTGGTTTGCCGGGCCCCGCCGGCGGCCGGCGGCGTTGCTGGCCCTCGCGGTGTTTGTCGTGACCATCACCCCGTGGGTGGTGCGAAACTGGCACGTGAGCGGGCTACCCTTCGGTGCGGCCACCTACGCGGTCCTGGACGGCACCTATGTGTGGCCGGGCGACAAACTGGCGCGTTCCCTGGAACCGCGGTTCGAGGTGCCGGTCGGCATCTCGCCCCTGTCCCCGCTGTGGAACAAGTTTTTTGCGAATCTGAAGTTGATCATGACGCAGGATCTCCTGCGCTTCGGTGGGAGCTGGGTCACCGCACTGTTCCTGGCCGGGTTATTGGTGCCCCTGCTGCATCCCGGCCGGCGGCGGTTGCGCTGGTTTCTGTTGTTGTGCGTGCCCGTGCTCGTCACGATCCAGGCGCTCGGCCGGACGCACCTGTCCGATGAAACCCCGGAAATCAACACCGAGAATCTTCTGATCCTTTTGGCACCGCTGGTCATCGTGTACGGAGCGGCCTTTTTCCTGACCCTGCTGGACCAGATGGAATTGCCCCTCTATTCGCTGCGGTACGGGGTCGTGGCCCTGTTCGTCGGTGTGGTGGCCCTGCCGTTGTGGCTGGTCTTCCTGCCGCCGCGCCCCATCCGAACCGCCTACCCCCCGTACAACCCGTTGATCATCCAGCAAAGCGCCAACTGGTTGCGTCCTCACGAACTCATGATGACGGACATCCCGTGGGCCGTGGCGTGGTACGGGCAACGCCAGGCCGTCCTGCTGACCCGCCACTTCCTGCCGCCGCCGGATGAGGCCAACGCGCCCGACACCTTCTTTGCCATCAACGACTACCTCAAGCCGGTCAACGCGCTCTACCTGACGCCCCGCACCACCGACACGCGCTTTTTGACCGGTTGGGTGCTGGCGGGAGAGCGCAGCTGGGCCAACCTGGTCATCGACGCCCTGGTCACTCGAAGTGTGCCCCCCTGGTGTCCGTTGCGAGCCGCCCCCAGCGGATTCCTTCCGGAACAACTCTTTCTTGCCGACTGGGCCCGTTGGCGCCGCGACGCCGGGCCGCCCGAGCCCGGGGGCTCCGCAAAGCCGTAGCTCCCATTCGCCCGGGGCGCCTCACCGCGCGGCCCCGACCGCCTGTCGCAGCCGCTGCTCCAGGTGCCGCTGTTCTTCCGGCTCCAGAAGTTTCCGCCCCTGTCGGTCCGTCACGTAAAACGTATCGATGGCAGCCCCCCGCTCCGTGCAAATGACGGCCGAGGCAATCGCCACGCCCGCGGCCGCCAGGCACCGCGATATGTCATAGAGAAGCCCGATGCGGTCCTCGGTCTCGATCTCCAGCAGCGTGGAAGTGTCGGAAGCGTCGTTGTCGAAGCGCACGATGGTGGGCAGTCGCTCGCCTTCGTAGCCCTGGTACAACGGACGCAGGCGCCGGTGACGGGCAATGAGCGAGCCCAGGGACACCTCCTGGCCGTGCAACAGATGATTGAGCAACTCGCCAAACTGCCGGCGTTGCTCGGCGGACGGCAGGCCGCCCGTCCGTGCGTCCAGAACCTGAAAACTGTCCAGGGCAATGCTGTCCTGACGCGTGAACACCCGCGCGGCGAGAATGTTGATCCCGCTGGCACTCAGCGCTCCCGTGATGAAACTGAAAAGACCGTCCCGGTCCCACGTGCACACCTTCACCGTCGCACAGCCCCGATCCGCATCCTCGCGCCACCCGATCACCGGCTCCAACGCGCGGTCCTCCGGGCCCACCTGCAGCCGCAGGAATCGGTGAACCAGCTCCAAATCCTCCACCATCTCCGGCACGGTCCGCGTCTCGAAGTACCGGGCCGGCAGTCCCTCGAAATGGGCATGGATCTCATCATCGCCGATTCGAGGGGCACAGTGTTGCCGCACCTGCATCCAAAGCGCCTCCCGCCGCCGCTGCGCCTCCTCCAGAAACTGCGTGTCCCCCGTCAACAACGGCACCGTCTTCTCGTACAGGGTCCGCAACAGAGCGTCCTTGAACCCGTTCCAGAGCTGGTCGCTCGTCGCCTGCGCATCCACAAAGGTCAGCAGGGTCAGGCGCTGCAGCGTGGGTAGATCGCCGACCTGCGCCGCGAACTTTCGAATGACCGCGGGATCGTCCAGGTCCCGCCGCTGGGAAACCACCGCCATGAGCAGGTGATTCTCGATCAACCGCTGCAGGGCCTGGACGGAGGCGCGGTCCAGGCCCAGCCGCCGGGCCACCCGGCCCGCCAGGCGGGCGCTCTGCGCCGCATGCGACCCCTGCGAGCCGTGCCGCCCGGTGTCGTGCAAAAGCAGGGCCAGGTACAACAGCCCGGGGCGTTCCAGAGACTGCAACAGCGGCGCGTAGGCACGGTAGGGCGGTGCGCTGGCCTGCCAGACGCGATCCAACTGCTCGATGCAGACCAGCGTGTGCTCATCGGCGGTGTACTGATGGTAAAACTCGTGCTGGACCAGGCAGGTCAACCGGCCAAACTCCGGAATGTACTTGCCCAGCAACCCCACCTCGTGCATGGCCCGAAGCGTCGGCGCCACGTTGCCACGCTGTTCCAAAATCGCCAGGAACGTCTCGCTCACGTGCGGATCGGTCAGGAAGGGCCGATTCACGTACCGCAAATGCGTTCGGATCAGACGCACCAGGTCCGGATGAAGCCGGTAGCCCCGCTGCTGCGCATGCAGGAACACCCGCATCAACCGCCGCGGCTGTTCCTGAAACACCCACTCGGACGCCGCCCGAACCTGGCCATGCTCGAACACGAAGCCGTCCAGAAACGTCTCCTGCGGTGCCTTGCGACTCCACCACGAACGCAGCCGCCGCAACGAGCCGGACCCCGGCACCAGCGCCCATTGCTCCTCCAGGGTCCGACTGATGAGGTAGATCTGACGGGTATGGGTGTAGAGGTCGCGCATGAACGTCTCGATCCGGCGGCTCGGCGAACGATCGTGGTAACCCAGCGCCCACGCCACGGCCGGCTGAAGATTCTTGCTCAGCACATCCCCGGGACGGCCCAGCTGGTAATGGAGTTCCGTTCGCACCCGCAGCAGGAAGTCGTACGCCGCCTCCAACGCCTTGCGTTCCGCCGGAGTCAGCCGACCCTGGGCCTCCAACTCGCCCATCGACCGCACGCCAAACTTGAAGTAGGCCATCCACAGCAGGTTCTGGTAGTCCCGCAACCCTCCACAGCCGTTTTTGAGATTCGGTTCTTGAAGACACGGCGACTCCCCGTACCGCCGCCGCCGCGCCGCCTGATCCTCCAGTCGGGCCTCGATGTAGGCACGCTCATGGCGCCGGACGCAGCGTGCCCGCAACGCGCGCTGGAATCGTTCGAACAGGTGCACATCCCCCGCCACCCACCGCGATTCCACGAGGGCCGTCTTCGACTGCATATCCGCGTTGGCCGCCTCGACCGCCTCGTCCACCGTGCGCACGGTGTGTCCCACCTTCAGCCCCAGGTCCCACAACGGATACAACACCCCATCCACCAGACGGCTCAGGAGGGAGGAGGGCTGACCACCCTGGCTGACTTCGCCATCGTGCAGGAACATGAAGTCCAGGTCACTGTACGGGTTCAGCTCCCCCCGACCGTACCCACCCACCGCCACGAGGGTGACCGGCGGCTGCGGGGCCGGGCCCGAGCCGGCGGTCTGCTGCAAGGCCGCGTCCCACAAATGCCGCAGCAACACGTCATAAAGCGTCGCGCGCCCCTGACAGACCTCCCGGCCGCCGCCGCCCCGACGGTGCCACATCCGCAGCCGCTGCGATTGCCGCCGCAAAAAAGCGCGGAAACGCTCCAGCTCCTGCGACACGGTTCGCCCGTGCGGCAGCCGGAGCCGCACGGCTGCCTCCGCTTCGATCTGTTCCAACCAGTCTTCCATTCAGTCTCGGCCGCTTTGCTCGACCGAGCGGGACAGAGAGGCTACAGGTTCCCGCCTCCTTCCCGCTCCGTTCGGGGCATCTGCACCGGCACTTTGAAGGCAAACGCCTCCGCTGGCAAGCGACCCGGGCAGCCCCGGTTTGCTCCGTTGATCTTCGCCAGTTGTCGGTTGGAACCCGGGCAGGTCGAGTTTTGGGGACGAGTGGGAGTTTGGACCTCCTCCCGTCCGATCAAGGCTTCGGCTCGGCTGACAGCCCTTTGCGCCGCAAGGGCCGATCGGCCACCTCCGGATCCCAACCGCGGTGCTGCCGTACGAAGCCGCAGTGAACCCCCTTCGATGTTCTCGCCCCGACGCACGTGCCCCTTGTGCCGGCGGGAGACTCGTGGCCTCGGCCGGTGCGCAAGCCGGCCGGGCTTTGACCCCAACGCGCCCCGCCGCCACGGTTGCCAGCAGGGAACCGACCCGGGCTTGAATGCCCATGGACCGCTGAGGGCGCCGGCACACCGCTTTCCAGATTCCTCCCCCACGACCCGCCGCACCGGGCGCATGAGCCCATGCAATCCTCCCCGGTCGGGATCCGTCCGCGGGCGTGCCGCCCGGACCAAGTGCCGGCGGCCCGACAGCCAGGACTGCTGGAGAGATTACTTCTCCGGCATTCGTTCCACGCCCTCATCGCCGTCACTCGAGAAGCCCTGGGAATCCAGGGCCGGAGCACCGAGGAGCCGGAGACGGAAACTCCCGAGCCCACGAACAGGAGGCGCCCTGGCAGCGCGTCGAAAAGGCTGCCCCTCCCAAAAACCCCGGTGCACACCCTCCGATTTGCGCAGACCGTTTCCCGAAGAAACCTCTTTCCCACCAGATTGAGAGAAACTCTGAGGCTCTCGAAAAACTGCTGTTTCCCGACGGAGAGGAGCGTGATGACCCCTTTTCGATCGCCAGCACAGTGACCGAGCGCTCTTTCAGGCTCCGTTGCGCCACTCTGCAACGCCGCCTTCGCCGGCCGCTGCAAAAGGCATTTGCGGTTCTTGCCGCAGGCCGCGTGAGACGCCCAACCTCCGGATCTCAACCGGACCACGTAGCCCCGGCCGCAAGGCGGCGGACCAAAGATCTCCACCGCCCCATGTAGCCACCGCCGTAAGGCGGCGGACCCCGACCAGAATGGAGGGATGGCAGCCCCGCAGCCAGCCGGCCGACACCCGATCACAACTGGCACTTTCAGCCCCCGTCAGGCGGCGGACACGCAATCCCAGCGAGGATATCTTGCCGCCGACAAGCGGCAGACCCGGAATCCAGGGAAGTGCTCCCGCTCGGCCGACCAGCCACCACGATGCCCCATTTTTCGTAGCCGCGGCCGTAAGGCCGCGGACCAAAGACCTCGACCGCCCCATGTAGCCGCCGCCGTAAGGCAGCGGACGCGGCAGCCGTAAGCAACTTTCCTGAACCACACCCACCACTCTCACTTGGGTCCACCGTGCGTGGATCTCCCGCGGCACCCGATGTTTCATAGCCGCCGCGGGCACGCGGCGGACAGGCCGCAAAGAAACTCCCCCTGGCTCTCCTCGGGCCACAGACTCGGCGCATGGTAGCCGCCGCCGTCAGGCGGCGGGCCAGAAATCCAAAAAAGGGCCCCACCCCGCCGAGCAGCCACCGCGATCACGCACTCGGGTAGCCGCGGCCGTCAGGCCGCGGACTACCGAACCGAAAACAAACTGATTCGCCGCCGCCCTCAGCCAGCGGCCCCCGGACCTCCAGACGGATTCCCTCTCATCCACCAAAGCCTCCGCGCATGACCGGATGGACCCTTCGGATCATGAGTTCATCCACCGCCGCACCCAGTATGGGGTAGCCGCCGACGTAAGTCGGCGGATGCCACCGAATCGCCACCAAATAGCTACCGACGGGAATCGCAGGCTGACTTCCGAACTCCGCCGTCTTCCCGCGGGCGGCCACCTTCGGTTGCCACGCCCGGGCCCGATGGCCCCCGCACAGCCGGACCACCAAAGAGCGACCCCCTGCCCGCCGTCCCTCGAAGGTTTCAAGCCCTTCCCGCTCGTTCCGATCACGATCCTTTTCTGCGTATTCTGCATGCTCTGTGGGCCGATCCGTGGCCACCGACCCAAGTCGGCGGGACCGCACCCAGGCCGCTTCGTGCCCGCTTTGTCGATTCGTCTGTCAATCCCCTTCTGTATGCTGTGCGTGTTCTGTGGGCTCTCAAACTCTGTAGCCGCCGACGTAAGTCGGCGGATCCAAGCCGGGCCGGCACCGACGCAAGTCGGTCAATCACCTTCCATCTGCGTTTTCCGCGTGCTCTGTGGGCACTCCACTCCGTAGCCGCCCGCGGCAGCCGGCGGACCCTTCCATGATCCGCCGCGTCGCCACGGCGGCTGGCCGATGACTTCTGCGTGGTCTGCAGGCTCTCCCCTCTGCCGGTCTTTGGGTGGCGCGGGGTTCCAGCCTGCCGGATCGCGGATCTCTGGTCTGCGAGGCACCGGAGTTGGATGAGGGCCGCAAGTTCAGGAGCGCTATGGAGCTTGCCCGGGGTGTGTCTGGGTCTGGCTTCCTTGGTACCCTTGTCCGGAGCAGTGTCAAGGGGCCATCGAAGCGGCCTTTCCGCCCGCGGGCGGGAAGGCCGGGGGGCCGACCCGTTCGCGCAAACCTGGCGGAGTCCTTGACGCCACCCAGTCGCAGCTGGAACCGCCGATGCCCGTGTTCCCAGCTCGAACCGTTCCCAGAGCGGCCCCACCGGGCCAGCTCGCATCGGCAAGAAGGAGCGGAAACACCATGAACACCCTCTCCGCAGGTCTCGACCTTCGCCCTGGAAAACCCGCAGCTCCCCTGGGCCGGTTGCCTCTACGACCTGCCCAACGCCCCGGCCAGCCATCGCCGCCTGGTCCAGTTGCTCAGCGGCGACCCCGCCGCGCACGTCCTCTGCGAGGCCGCCGGCGGCTGGAAACGGTCCCTGCGGGCCGCCCTCCACCAGCCCGGCATGCGCGTCACCGTGCTCAACCCCGCCCGGGTGCGCCATTTCGTCCAAGCCCGGGGCCCTCGCCCAAGACCGGCCCCTTGGAGGCCGCTCGGTTAACCGCTCTCCCGCTTCTTTCCCGCCGACGCGGCCCATGGGACGGCCGGGACCGCATCAGTGGCCGGCCGGGCGCCGGTGGGACGCGCGCTCTCCGCGGCAGCCCTGGTAGTGGCGCGGGCCCACCGCCGGATGCGCACCTTGTATCCGTCGCTGTGTGTAGCAGCAAAACCCGCCAAGGCGGCCTGACAGCGGCGATGCGCACACTGCTCATCCTCCTGAAGCACCGGCTCAACGACCGCAGGCTCGCTCCGGCTCGAGCAGTCCCGTTGCTCTGAACCGTCCAACCGACTCGCCGGTCACACCAAAAACGCCGTATACGGCCCTGTGCAGCAGGCCGGCTGGCACACAGACTTTGTCCCAGCCTGGGGCTTTCCGACGTTCCTTCTCACCGGCTCCGGACAAAAGCCGTCTCCTTGCGTTTGGCCGAACGACGTTCCCACGCCATACACACACCGAACCCACATCACAGGCCGACACCACATCCTGCTGCAACACATCCAGTCCAGAGTGAGGCAGAGCCGTTCGAGATCGTCCCAACACACTCGCCACGTGCAAATGAGAGATATGCTGCCCCAATTGCCAGCCACAGCCACGTGGGGACGGATCGCAATGGTCTGGCTCTGCCCGTCCGGCCATGCATGAAACCCACCACCCCTTTCTCACGGACCGCGCGAGGAACTCCCTGAAACGCATGGCAGGCGCGGAACAACACAACCCAATACAAAGGATCGCAGCCATTTGGCGACACTCGCGTGCGTCTACGTCATCGACTCCGATCAACAGCCCGGCCAAGAAAAGGCCGACGCACACCAGGATCGCAGTCCACGTTATGCTCTTCGTCGGCTTGTGGTCTTCCTATTTACCCTAGGCTCACACTTCGTCCAGGACGTTGCTTTGGGAATCCCAGAGGCCCGTCAACAAGAGACCCGTCACACCCCCAGGCTCCTGCCAGCCAGGCGGAGTCCACGGATCGATCTGGCGCGTCCACGCAAGGACCGCGCCACGTTTGACATCGCGCGTCGCGGAACCGATGACGTAAACACCCGCCCTCGTCACGGCTGGGATGATGTCGAGTCACGCCTCGGCGTTTGCTGCAATACTTCCGGTGGCATCACCTGAGACTTTCAGTTCGACGCCGAGCCCGACTGGTCCACCACCAACAACTGACATCCCACCATTCGGCCCACGGTCCTCGTCGAGCAGATAACCCTTGCCACCACCAGACATTTCACCAGAACACCACGTGACGGTCGTATTTGCGTGCGTTTGTTGTTGAGCCAGCGAGACGATCGCATCACTTCCATAATACACCCCGATCGGGTCACCTCACGGTATATCGACAGTGGCGGCAACTTGCCTCCGGAACCTTTCCCCACCCCCACTTCCACTCCGGCCTCAATGCTTGCGGTAGAGCAACCATCGCACTTCTCGACAACGCCTGAAGCATCCCATGCACGATAGATTCCCATGGCAATATTTGCAGAACATCTCCATTTCATTGTCCCTAACTTGCAGCCTCGATGTTGGCCGAGAATATCGATATGCTTCCTCGGAACCCGCGCAATGAATGCGTAACGATTCACATCCCCTCGGCCCTCGCCGACAGGATCTTTGGTTAACCCATGGACAACGGTGCAAGGGTAACCACGGAATTCATACTGCACTACGTCACTCGTAGAACAAGTGTGCTTGGTCGAGGACCGAAGCGGGTTCTCCTTGGGCATGAGACCGGTGGCGCGAATCGACTCGCCACACGGACCTTATTCGTAACGGCCGGTCTCGGTGCCGGCGGCCGCGGACAACAACCGCCAGGCGTTCCCGTTGCCCTCGTAGGTCACAACCTGCCTCCCCGAGGCCGGACTGCTCGCCAGCCGCACCCAGAGCAGACCACCCACCTCACCGTCCAGCGTCTCGCTGAGGCCAAGGCTCCACACGTAGCTGCGCACCAGCGCGTCGTTCGTCGTGTTCAGCTCGACCACGTGTCGGCCGAAAAGCACCGGATCGCTCACGGATTTCAGGTCCTCCGTCACCACCCAAACCCCGTTGCTCAGCACGTAGCTGGTCTGCCTCGTGCGCCGGCCCAGCGCATCGTACGCCCAGTCCACCCGACGCCAACTGGCCCGGTCGCTGGCCCCGTAGCTCATCACCCGCACCAGCCGGTTCTCCGCGTCCCAACTGTACATCCACCGCCCGTCCCGTACAAGGTTGCCATCCCCATCGTACACCAAGCTTTCAGCGCTCTGCGCCACAAAGTCCCCCCGCATCTCCGATTGCACCCGGTCCGGATGGCCCCGCACCACCCCAGGTTCGTCACCACCACCCACACCCCGCCGGTCCGATTGTTCACCTGCGCCTCCCCGTACCAATACCGCCCCTGTCGTACCACCGGCGCCCATTCGTTGGTCCCCCACCACAGCGTCACCGTCGCATTCGCCGCCAACTCCCCCGACACCGCCAATCCACGCCGCTACCGTTCGACCTGCAAGTGGTCTAAAGATTCTCGCCCTGCGTAGCACAGCCACCTCGCTGGAATCCGACGTCCCCTCAGCCCATTGCGCCTTCAGCGCTAGCGGAACACAGCAGCCCAGCCGATGCACCCTCCGCCGTCGCTGCCTTTGCCTGCGAACACAGGCACCAGCTATCCAGCACAGGATGCTGAACGAACAAGCCACGCTCTAGCCCGCCCGCGCTACGCTACATCTCCCCGCCCATCTGGCACAAACGCAGACTTGGGCCTTATTGCAGGAATACATCTGGAAACCTGTATCGTTTCCCTGGTTGCAGTTGCTTTATACAACTTATGCCGTTACTTGGCGCATTCATTCCAGCTACCGTACGTTCGCGACCGTCAGGGACACGAAATACTATCCCGTAGAGATTTGTAATTAGCGGACTGTGGTTGGTGAGCCCGTGTTCCGCCGCGATGTTGGTGGATTCGCGTACGAAAGTGTGCACCACCTCAGCTTCGAATGATGCTTGCGTTTTTAGCTCGACAAGTGTCTGCGCCACGTCCGTGACGTTACCCACTCTAAAGAAATCCCCGCGGCGGGCCGCTTCATAGCGGACGCCTGACATCACCACGAACACTAGGCCAAGCACCGCAATACAGCTGCCGACAAAAGCAAGTGGTAAGCGTGGAATCATTTCCAACAGTTAGAGAGGAGGGAACCTTCCAGGATCGGGAGGCGGTGGAACCTCCAGTTGGTGGACCAGCTTCGTTCCATCCGACGACACGCATTCAAGTGTGATCGATGGTGGAGTCACCACCGCGGAAATCCAGTACCCATCATCCGCTGGCGATATGAAGGTGGCACCAATGCTGTCGGTGTACTCGCGCCGGCCCCATCTACAGGTGCCGTGACTGTCTGCAACTTCATGGCTGGCTGACCACATGGCATCTTTCGGGGGCTGTGTCGGCTTGCTGAGGTTGTACCACCGAAAGGCTCCAGTTTCCCGCTGCACGTACTTGCATCGGGAGGCTGGCCCTTGGACCTTCCAGACGACGCGCATGTTGTTCCCAAAGCGCAAAGACCCATCAAGATTAATGACCCATCCCCACTCAAACTGGTCGTTCCCGGGCGAAAAGGTCACCGTGACACTAATGCATTTGCAGGGACAGTACGGCGGATGAGCCTCTGCGCACATGCCAGGGATGGTAAGGCCCAAGAGGTCATAACGCTTCACCGGGGAATTCTCCGCGTAGCCATAGAGATTGAGACCTCCCCATTCCCTGACAGGGTCCCTGCTTAACCACCTCCCCAAGCCCGCGTTGTAAGTACGATACTCATAAAGGACCAAACCGCTGTGCGCATCCGTCCGCTTGGTGCTCAAGCGGAAGGGGTGGGAGGGAGCAGCGGGGCCAGTGGTGCGGAGGGGTTCGCCGAAAGGACCGTATTCGTAGCGCGCGGTCTCCCTGCCGGTGCTGCCGGAAAACAACTGCCATACGTTCCCGTTGCCGTCGTAGGTCACAAAATGCGTTTCCGAGGCCGAACCGCTGGCCAGCCGCACCCAGAGCAAGCCGCCCACGCCACCGGCACCGTCCAGCGTCTCGCTCAGATCCAAACCCCACACGTAGCTGCGCACCAGCGCGTTGTTCGTCGCGTTCAGCTCCACAATGTGCCGGCCAAACAGCATCGGATCGCTCACGAATTTCAGGTCTTCCGTCACCACCCAGACCCCGTTGCTCAATACATAGCTTGTTTGCCTCGTGCGCCGGCCCAATGCATCGTACACCCAGTCCACCCGACGGCAACCGGCCCGATCGCTGGCCCCATAGCTCATCACCCGCACCAGCCGGTTCTCCGCGTCCCAACTGTACACCCACCGCCCGTCCCGTACAAGGTTGCCATGTGCAACGTAGCTAAACCGCGCACGCATTTTCGACACGAACGCCTGACCCGTGATCCTGCTTTCCTGCCGTCGCCCGAAGCCAATCGGTGCCGCAGCCCACGTTCATGACCGCCGCCCGACCAGATCCTCGGCATTCTCTCTAGGCAAGTTCCCGAAGCAAGAGCCGCTATTCCCATCCGGCAGCTCCATGTTAAGGCCCATTCTGAGCGCGTCGGTGGCATCGTTCAGCACCTGCGCACAGCCCCGCGGCCTGCGGCTGACAACTCTTCTGACAAAGCTCGTCGTTCACTGCAAACAATTGCCATGAAATACAGTACTGGTGTTACACATCATTCTCGCTAGCCGTAGCAAGTAACGCGGTATCGCACCCCGCGACGTCCGTATGGTTTACCTACGTGCCATCTATCCTATCACCGGCGAGCTGCAAGCGGCCGCGGATGTATCGGATTATTTGGTGGCGCCACTGTGTACCAACGCTCTTACGTAGTTGTGTATCTGCTCAGGTGTCCCTTCACGGACAAGCGTCCGAAACGTGTTTAGCCGTTTGCGCTTTTCTTCCTCGTTCGCTTTGTCCTCCAGCTGTAACCAGATAGCGAACATCGTCGCATCGGCTGGCAGTCTCGAATATTGAAAGTGCATGTGCTGAGTTTTGAGAAGCCGTCTGAGCCCCAGTTCTCTCGAATTCGCGAGCCTCCAGTCCGCTGGTAATTCGTGAACACCATACTGCTTTAACAGTTTAGAATACTCGGTGTCTGCAATGGATTCGCGGTAAATACGGCCAAAGCTCACGCAGACCACCTTCACCCTGCCGCTATTTATGTCGAAATAACTGTACGAGGTCGCGGCCACCTGGGGAAAGGCCAAGACAACAATGGTAACGATCGTGAGCGCGGAGAAAACGCCCGCGGCAACTTTCGCGTACATTGTCATCTACCCGCTGGTTTGCACTGTCTGTCGGCGTTCTGCTTGTCACGCTTGAAGACGATCCAGTCCTCCTTGTCAACGTGCATCAAGACCTCAAGCAGGTAGGCATCATTGTAAGGATTTGAGGTCTCGTCATCAGTTCCCTGGCCATGTGAGATCTCGTGAAACATCGTCGAGTCTCGATCGTTGGCGCTTTGCTTGAACCATCCATTGTCCAGAGTGAGTTCATCGTCATACCAAGGAACCGGCGAGTTCCAGTACTTCGCATACACGTCTCCCAAATCCCCGCGGTAGATTTCCAGATTCCAGCCGGGATCTTCAATCTCCCTGACCATGCCCTCCAAGATCCTTTTGAGGTGTTCGAGATTTTTAATGAGCTTCGCGTACGCGGCACAGCGACACAGCTTGGAAAGCTTGCTGATGTTGTCGTCCATCTGCTGGATCAACGCTTTGGCCCTGTCCCTGACTCGCGCGATCGAGTTCTGGATTCCCTGCTTCTCCGCTTCACTGAAGCTGTCCTTCCACTCGTATTCGTAGAGGCCGAGCAAATCGAAGGCGCCGAGAGGATCGCAGCAGAGGAACCCGTACAGATTGTTCTCTGCTTGCCGAGCACGACCAGGCCAGCGCCCTGCACTCTCAAAGCCCGCCTCCACGACAGGATCGCGGCTAAGCCACTTTCCCAAGGCCGGGCTGTACAACCGGTACTCGTAGAGTACCAGTCCCGTGGCCGGGTCGGTGCGTTTGGTGCTGAAGCGGAAGGGGCTAGAAGCGGCGGCAGGACCGGTGGTGCGGAGGGCGTCGCCGAAGGGACCGTATTCGTAGCGCCCGGTCTCCGTGCCGGTGCTGGAGGAAACCAACTGCCACACGTTCCCGTTGCCGTCGTACGTGACGAAATGCGTCCCGGACGCCGGACCGCTCGTCACGCGCACCCAGAGCAGACCACCCACGCCACTCGCACTATCCAGCGTCTCGCTCAGGTCCAGGCCCCAAACATAGCTGCTCACCAGCGTCTGGTTCGTGGCGTTCAGCTCGACCACGTGCCGGCCGAACCACACCGGATCGCTCACGAATTTCAGGTCCTCCGTCACCACCCAAACCCCGTTGCTCAGCACGTAGCTAGTCTGCCTCGTGCGCCGGCCCAGCGCATCGTACGCCCAGTCCACCCGACGCCAACTGGCCCGGTCGCTCGCCCGGTGGCTCATCACCCACCCCAGCCGGTTCTCCGCTCCCCAACTGTACACCCACCGCCCGTCCCGTAGAAGGTGTCCAGGAGCCCCCCGAGCAGGAGACTTACATTTCCCCGTCGCTCAGCAACGCTCGGCAAATGGACTCTGTCTGACTTCCGCCTGGCCTCCAAAACCATGCGCTCCGCCTTGTCACTGAGGCGAAGGAAACACTGCCTCAGGGCAACTGCAACAGTATACGACTGGCCTTCTGGGCGACAAGCCCCATCCCCATGATCAAGCCAGTACAGAGCCCCAGGAACGCCGCCACGATGATGAAGCACATCCTTAATCCGCGCTCCTGCTGCTGGTGCGACCGGTACGAACTCCGCAGCGCCGCTACCAGGTCGCTGTGGCTTCCTCCACGCCACACACCGACAAACACCCACGCCGCATAAAAAACAACTACGTACGCCAGATAAAGATGAACGAGAAGTGAAAGCAGTTGCAATAGCAGAAATGGCCACAACTCGCCCGCTTGATGTTCACTCGCCATACTGAGGCCGAGCGTCGTCGCCATCCCAACTAGGCAAGCAACCGGAAAGGCCATGAAATGCATCGCAGCACGCTGGTCATAACTGCCCACACTGAGGGAATGCTTGCGAATGTACACAAAGCACCTTACCCAGATGCCAATGCCGGCTACATAGGGCAACGCCCACAACAGCGATGTGCCAAGATGTCGCATGCTGTCACTCAGTCACCCGCTCCATACAGCGTTCATAGCCTTTCTGGCATTGCTCCAAGCCGTCATTGAAGGCGTCAAGACACCGTGCGCTTGAGACGAGGAACACGATGCTGTCGACTCCGGCGCAAAGCACGACACAGGTGGCGTAATGTCCAGAAGGTAGCCACTTTAAGCAGCCGAGGACGCAGGCGGCAAGACCTATTCCGATACTTGGCCCCGTGCAGCCCAAACAGCTTCGGAGGTTCTGCAGATTGTCACTCACGCACCTCGTGAACCACTGTTGGCACCACGCCGCCTCGATCCTCAGGCCAAGAACGTCCACGCGGCTCACACCGTTATTAGCAACCCATCCGTATGGTGGGCCCAAGCTTTCGGCTCTCAAGAGCTTTTGGTCTCTTAGAGGCTTTCCGGTGGAATAAAAAGAGATGAAACTTTCATCTGCCAACGGATCTCGGGTCAACCATCTTGCCAAGCTCAGGCTGTAAGCGCGGTATTCGTAGAGTACCAGCCCCGTTGCCGGGTCTGTGCGTTTGGTGCTGTACCGGAAGGGGTTGAAGGGAGCAGCGGGGCCGGTGGTGCGCAGGGGTTCGCCGAAGGGGCCGTATTCGTAACGGGCGGTCTCCGTGCCGGTGCTGGCGGAAACCAACTGCCAGACATTCCCGTTGCCGTCGTAGGTCACAAAATCCGTCCCCGAGGCCTGACCGCTCGCCATCCGAACCCAGAGCAAGCCGCCCACGCCACCGGCACCGTCCAGCGTCTCGCTCAGGTCCAGGCCCCACACGTAGCTGCGCACCAGCGCGTGGTTCGTAGCGTTCAACTCTGCAAGGTGCCGGCCGAACCACACCGGATCGCTCACGAATTTCAGGTCCTCCGTCACCACCCAAACCCCGTTGCTCAGCACGTAGCTCGTCTGCCGGATCCGCCGGCCCAGCGCATCGTACGCCCAGTCCACCCGACGCCAACCGGCCCGATCGCTCGTCCCGTAGCTCATCACCCGCACCAGCCGGTTCTCCGCGTCCCAACTGTACACCCACCGCCCGTCCCGCACAAGGTTGCCATGCCCGTCATAGATCAGGGTTTCGGGAGTCTGTGCCACAAAGTCCGACCGCACCTCCGATTGCACCCGGTCCGGATTGCCCCGCACCACCCCCAGGTTCGTCACGCCCGCCAATCCACCTGTGCGCTTGGGCGTCCGCCAGTTGCTGCGAGACATTTCCGCCGACTTCCGTCGGCGGCTACCGATTTGTCTCCGGTGGTTCACCTGCGCCTCCCCGTACCGGTACCGCCCCTGCCGCACCGCCAGCGCAACGAATGGTCCGCACTTTCCGGCAGGGCCCGCACTGCGTCGGCCGCAGTACGACCTCCGGTCAGGGCCAATCCCGGCTGAGGCGCGGGTCACCGGACCAAAGCGGGTGCGAAAACCGTGCTCATGCTCTTGACTCAGCCGCCGGCAAAGACCGGGCACCAGGGCGAGGTGACATCGGCCCCGACCCGGGGAGCAGCCTTCACGAGGCGGGGCTGAACTGGTTTGGGCCGAATCCACTCGCTGGCCCCCAATGCCACGGGGTGCAACCCCGACGGCCATGGGGCGCGCCGCACGGACCGGTTCGACCGTCCGTTCCACCGCCACTGCCCCCAACTCCGAGGACCAACCCGAAGCCGGGCTCCGCGAAGGGACCGCGGCAAAAACGCAAATGGGTTTCGTCGCTCTCTCCTCGCTCTGCATCGCCGTGACCCGTGCGCAAACATCGCAAGGGTTCGATCAGCGCCCGGACAATCTGCCTTTCACTGGCGCTCCGAGAGGGCACCCTGATTCGTGGCATGTTGAACCTCGAGCAGACCTTTGTGGTTCGGGGAGAGGTGCAGGAACGGCTGGCCCGGGTCATGCACGAGCGCGAGAGGCTGGTTCAACAGCTGCAGCGTCTGGTGCGCGGTGCCAAGGTGCTGGGCCTGCCCGTGGTGTGGGCCGAGCAAAACCCGGCACGACTGGGCCCCACGGTGGCGGAGTTGCGAGTTACTGACCGACCAGACTCCGGTGACGAAGATGACCTTCAATTGTTGTGCGGACGGCGGCTTTCAGCGCGTGCTCGAGGCGGGAGCTCGGCCCCAGGTGTTGATGGCCGGAATCGAAGCGCACGTGTGCGTCTATCAGACGGCGCGAGCACTCGCGGCTGCGGGGTACGAGGTGGAAGTGGTTGCGGATGCGGTCTCCTCTCGCAATCCGGAGCACAAGGCACTTGCGCTGGCCAAGCTGCAGCAACCGGGGGTGGGATGGACCTGCGTGGAGATGGCGCTGTTCGAGTTGTTGCAGACTGCGGAGGCGCCGGCGTTCAAGGCGATTCTGGAGATTGTGAAGTGACCGCGAGGCGCCGAAGGTCGGCGGCTAGGAGACTCGGCCCACAGAGCACGCCAAGAGAAAAGGCCCACAGAACACACAGATCACGCAGAAGAAAAAAAACAATGCTGGCAGGGTCTGCCGATGGATGTCGGCGGCTCCGAGTCTGTGGACGGGAAGGCCGCGGTCCGGCAGGTTGGAAACCTCCACTGCGGAGGCAGCGGGTTGGTCGATGCCAGCCCACCGCCATTGCCCATGTGCGTGCTCCATGGGCCATCCAAAAGGCCCTCTGAGTGATCTGCGTGATCTGTGGGCTGAAGAGAAGAATCTGGTTGGCGTCCGCCGCCTCAAGGCGGCGGCTACGAGGCGCAGAGCCCACAGAGCACACAGAAAGAAAAAGCCCACAGAGCACACAGAACACGCAGAAGAAAAAACAATCCTGATCCGATCCGCCGACGATGTCGGCGGATACGAGTCTGCGGACGGGGAGGCTGCAGCCCGCCAGGTTGGAAATCACCGCTACGGATGCGGCGGGATCGCGGCCGTCCAATCCATGCGAGACCGACAGTGCCGTTCCGTTTTGAGCGGATTGCGGAATCGTGCGGAGCGTTGAGTTCTTGGTCGTGTCAAGAGCGGATTTGGCAAGCGATCCTGGCCTCCCCTCATGGGTTTGGAGGTGGCAAGCCGGGCGCGGGTTGGACCAGGTGCGCTGGGCCGGAACAATAATGGCCATTGGAAACTCGATTTTGCGCCACTCCGGGTTGCGGATCGCCCTGGCCCGCCCCGCCTTTGCCCCTTCAGCTGGGTAGGTTTACGGTTTCTTTCCTCGCCCGCCGTGGGTGCTCAACGACTGTCCTGCGCTCCCCTCCCGCGCCCTCGGAGTTTGGCCTTGCTCCGGGTGGCGCGGGCGGGTATGGTGAAACGCGGTTGGCTGGGGACGGCTTGCCACAGTGCAGCCTCCTCTTGTGCTGCAAAAGATTTGGAACGCCGGTTCCGCAGCGGCCCGCACAGGACGGAGAGATGGCCGAGTGGCTGAAGGCGACGGTTTGCTAAACCGTTATACGGGCTTAAACCCGTATCGGGGGTTCGAATCCCCCTCTCTCCGCCAGTTTTATTTTCGAGACCCGGCCTGTGGCCGCGGCCGGACTTGACGCACACCCGCGCTGCTGGTTAGCGGTGGTTTCCCGGGTCCCCGACAAAGGGATCGGAGCACGGCCAGGTTCTCCACGTCCTCGTGTAGATCCTCGGATTTCGGCGTCTCCAAGCAGGCAGGATGCCGCTCGAAACGCGGGTCGTTCACAATGTGCCGGAAGCCATCCAGCCCCACATGGCCGCGTCCGATGTGTTCGTGCCGGTCCACGCGCGATCCCAACGGGGCCTTCGAGTCATTCAGGTGAAAGGCCACGATCTGGTCCAGTCCAACCGTGCGATCCACTTCGGCCATCACCCGGTCCCAGCCTGCAGGCGACCGGATGTCGTGGCCGGCCGCCAGCAGATGCGCCGTGTCCACGCAGATGGCCAGTCGCTTCGGATCCCGCACGCGGTCGTACACCCAGGCCCAGTGCCACAGCTCGGCTCCCAAACAGGTCCCCTGACCGGCGGTATTCTCGAGGGCCACTCGGACCTTCGCCGTTTTCGTGGCCTCGAAGGCCTCGTCCAGGGCGCGCACGACCTGTCGCAACCCCGCTTCTTCGCCGGCCCCCAAATGGGCACCGGGGTGGAGCACGAGGAAGGGCAATCCCAACGCCGCTGTCCGTTCCAGCTCCTGAATCAGGGAGCGGATGGATTTCTGCCGATTGGCCGAGTCCGGCGCCGCCAAGTTGATCAGGTAGCCGGCGTGGGCGAAGATCCAGGCCAGCCCCGAGGCCCTCGCCGCGGCGCGAAAGTTCGCCGCCTCTTCCTCCTTCAGGGGCCGGGCCAGCCACTGCATGTTGTTTTTCACGAACAGCTGGCAGCTGTCGGCACCGATGCGCCGGGCACGGTCCAGAGCTGTGACCAGCCCGCCGGCCGTCGAGCAATGGGCTCCCAAAAGCATGCGCGATGGTAGCGAGGGTCGGCCGGGCCTGTCGATGCGCCGGAGCCGGGTTGCGCGAAACATCAGCCTCGGGCAATTTGTGCACCGTTATGGACGTCGTTACCTTATCACGGGTGCAGTTCGCGGTTACGGCCGCGTTTCACTACCTGTATCCGCCCCTGAGCATTGGTCTGGGTGTGATGCTGGTGATTTTCGAGTCGCTCTGGCTCCGAACCAACAACCCGCTCTTCCACCAACTGGCGCGTTTCTGGACCCGCGTGTTCGCGCTGACCTTCGCCATCGGGGTGGCCACGGGCATCGTCCTGGAGTTCGAATTCGGCACCAATTGGGCCAATTATTCCCGGTTTGTGGGGGATGTGTTTGGGAGCGCGCTGGCGGCGGAAGGGATTTTCGCCTTTTTCCTGGAGTCGGGTTTCCTGGCGGTCCTGTTGTTCGGCTGGGACAAGGTCAGGCGGGGCACGCATTTCCTGGCCACGTGCATGGTCTGTCTGGGGGCCCACTTCAGCGCCATTTGGATCGTGGTGGCCAATTCGTGGATGCAAACACCGGCGGGGTATCACATCGTCGAGACGCCCCTGGGGCCGCGGGCGGAGATCACGGATTTTTGGGCGATGGTGTTCAATCCCTCTGCGATGCACCGGCTGTCGCACGTGATTTGCGGGTGCTGGCAGGCTGGCGCGTTCCTGGTGGTCAGCGTGGGAGCGTGGTATCTGCTCAAGGGGCGGCACCGCGACTTTGCCCGGCAATGTCTGAAGTATGGATTGGCTTTTGGCCTGGTCGCGTCGTTGTTGCAACTGGTCACGGGCCACATCAGCGCGGTCGGCGTGGCGAGGAATCAGCCGGCCAAACTGGCCGCGTTCGAGGGGCACTTCGAGACCAGCGCGCGCGCGCCCTTGTATCTGTTCGGGTGGGTCAACGAAAAGGAGGAGAAGGTGTACGGGCTGGCCATCCCGGGTTTGCTGAGCTGGCTGATACACGGCGATGTGAACCAACCGGTGACCGGCTTGAAGGAATTTCCCCGCGAGGACTGGCCCCCGGTGAACCGCTCGTTCCAGTTTTACCACCTGATGGTGGCGGTTGGTTTTGCCTTGATTGGGATTGCCCTGGTGGGGTGCTATCACGCTGTTCGTGGCACGCTGGAAAATCACCGGTGGCTGTTGTGGGTGTTGGTGTTCTCCGTGCTCGGACCGCAAATTGCCAATCAGGCCGGCTGGTTTGCCGCGGAAACCGGGCGTCAGCCATGGATCGTGTACGGGTTGATGCGCACGGCGGAAGGCGTGTCACCCCATCTCAAAGCCGACGTGGTGCTGGCGTCGCTACTCTTGTTCACGTTCATCTACCTGCTGCTCTTCGCCGTGTTCCTCTACCTGCTCAACGAGAAGATTCAGCATGGCCCAGATGAGGCGGACCTGATCCCGACCGGAAAGCTGGCTCTGCCATTCCGACCAGAGAAGGCCTGAGATCGGGACAGACCGTGGAGTGAGAAAGCTCGGATTCCTGCTTCCATCGCGCAAGGCCACGGAGGCGCACTCCGAATCCGGCCCCTCGTGGTCTGGAGCCCCGGACGGCCCGGCCGCCTCGGCGCGCTGGCGGGGTTCACGCGGCAACCCCCGAGCCGTTCATTCGTGTCGAAGCGCCTCGACCGGGTCCATGCGCGCGGCGCGCAGGGCCGGATAAAGGCCGAACACGACGCCCACCAGGGCCGAGATGGTAAAGGCCAGGACGGGTGACCACCAGGTAATCAATGTTTTCATGCCCGCCGTCCACGTCACCACGAAGGGAATGGCGGCTCCCAACAACACGCCGAGGAGGCCCCCGGAGGCGCTGAGCAGCACTGTCTCCACCAGAAACTGCAGCACAATGTCACGGCGCCGCGCCCCCAGGGCACGGCGAATCCCGATTTCCCGGGTGCGTTCGGTGACGCTGGCCAACATGATGTTCATGATTCCGATGCCGCCGACCAGCAGGGAGATGGCGGCAATCGACCCGAGCACGATGTTAAAGATCTGTTTGGTTCGTTCGGCCCGCTTGAGCAGTTCGAGCGGGATGATGATTTCATAATCGCGCTTGCCGTGTCCGTGCTCCAGGACACGCCGGATGGCTTCTGCCACGGGCATCACGTCTTCCTGCCGATGCACCTTGACGATCACCTCGTGCAGGGCCACGCGCTCCCTCTCAATGCTGCCGGCCCGCCGCCGGATCAGCGTTTCCCCGTAGCGGATGCGCGCGGTCTCCAGGGGGATGTAGAGCCGGGGGATGCCGGCGCGGCCGGCCTGGCCGGGGTTTGAGGGTTGCATATCCGATTCCTCCTCCGCGGCAATCGGACGCGGGCTCATGACTCCGATGACCCGGTAGTAGTGCCCGCCGACGCGCAGTTCCCGACCCAACGGTGATTCCAAGGGGAACAACAGCGGCACCAGTTCGGACCCCAGGACGCAGACACTGGCCCGTGTCTCCATGTCCCAATCGTTGAAGAAGCGCCCCTGCGCGACCTGATGATTGCGCATTTCCGGGTACCACGGCACCGTGCCCACGACTTCGCAGTCCACCCGACGGGTCCGGCTCCATGCGTATTCGCGAATGGTCCGGGCCGGTACGACGATGGTGACACCGGGAATCGTGGCGCGGATGCGCCGCAGGTCGGTGTAGGTCAGACCATACTGCAGTACGAAACTCCGCGTGGCCTGGTCCGTCAGTTTTTGATCCTCGGGCGGCTTGACGCTGCGCAGGATGATGTTCTGACTGCCGAGGTTTTTGATCTGTTCCTGCGCCTCGTAACTAGCGCCCTCCCCGATGGCCAGCATGGCGATCACCGAACAAACGCCAAAGACAATCCCCAGCACGGTCAGCAGAGACCGCAACCGATGCAGCCACAGACTGCGAATCCCCAGCCGCAGCGTCCGCCGGAACCGGCTCCAGACCGCGGGATGCGAGAAGCCGGACTGGATCGTGTCAGTGTTCACCAGGCTCAGTCCTCCGAAGAGCATGCCGGGTTCCGGGCGATCGCGTCCAACCGCAACCTCGGAGCCGCGCCAGCAGGCGCGGGGCCTCTCCCCGGGTGGGAAGCCCGGTGAACAACCACGGACGCCAGATGAACCACGGCGGGCTCATGCGGTCGGAACTGTCACCGGAGCGGTTTTACGGACGTCACTTTCCACCAACCCGTCGCGCATCCGCAGAGTGCGCTGGGCCCGATCGGCCACTCCGGGGTCGTGTGTGACCAAAATCAGGGTTTTGCCCTGGGCATGGAGCTCATCGAAAAGCTCGAGGATTTCCCGACCCGAGGCAGAATCGAGGTTGCCCGTGGGTTCATCGGCCAGGATCAACAGCGGATCGTTGACCAGGGCCCGGGCGATGGCCACGCGTTGTTGTTGCCCACCCGACAATTCGTAGGGCCGGTGGTGCAGTCGGTGGCCCAGGCCCACCCGCTCCGCCATCTGGCGGGCCCGTTCCCGGCTGCGATCCTCCGGCCAGCCCTGGTAGAAGAGGGGTACTTCGATGTTTTCGAGGACGGTGAGTTGCGGGATGAGGTTGTACGACTGGAAGACAAAGCCCAAACGCGAACCGCGGATGGCCGACAGGGCGTCATCGTCCAGGGCGGACACGTCCTGACCCCCCAGCCAGTAACGGCCCGAGGTGGGGCGATCGAGGCAACCGAGCACGTTCAGCAAGGTCGATTTGCCGCAACCGGAAGGGCCCATGATGCTGACATACTCTCCCGGCTGGATCACGAAGGAGACCCCGCGCAGGGCCTCCACCACCACCGGGCCCATTTCGTAGTGCTTGCGTACCTGCTCCAGCTGAACAATGGGCGGGGACATGGAAAGGTCAGCTTCGCCGGGGCGGGCTTGGTGGGCCGGGCAGTTGCGCCGCCCGGGCCGGTGCCGGGGAGGCTTCTCCCTCCTCCTCCGGCCGGCCCCCCGGGCTCTCCAGGGACACCGGGGGCCGCAGGAGGACCAGTTCGCCTTCGCGCAGGCCCTCGCGAATCTGGATGAACTCGTCGTTGAACTCGCCGATTTGCACCGGTCTGCGTTCCACGCGGCGGCCGCGGGCCACGTAGCAGACGTGCCCCCGTTCGGCCGGCACGACGCACTGGACCGGCACGTACACCGCGTCTTCCAACCGGTTGACCAGAATCTCCACTTTGGCACTCATGCCCGGCTTCAGCCACTCGTGAACACCGTCAATGGTCACGGTCGTTCGGTAAACCTTCATGTCCGGGTTGATCCATCGGTTCTGGGAGTCCGGCAGCACGGCCACCCGGGTGACCTCACCGGTGAGCACGAGGTCCGGAAAGGCGTCCACCGTGATGCGGGCTTTCTGACCCCTGCGGATTTTTTTGATGTGGCTTTCATGGATGCGAACGGTGACGGCCATGCGCGTCATGTCCGGAATGGTGATGATGGTCTGGCGCTCGCGGACGGTGGCCCCTTCCCGAATGGCGTCTTCATCGCGGTAGATGTAATCGTCGCGTCCACTGCCATACACGACCAGGCCGGGTTTCTGGGCGCGAATGACGCATTTGGTCAGTTGGTCCCGGAGATCCTCACGCTGTCGGCGTTGGACCTCGTATTGGGCCTGCGCCGAGCGGAGGCGCGCCTCGGCCTGGGCCAGCCGGGAAAGGGCCTGACGGCGGGTCTTGTCCAGCTCCCGAATGGCATCGAGATACTTGGAGAGGGTTTCCTCGGCGGTTCGAGCAAACTCGTATTTCAAGTACAAGGCACGAGCGGTTTCGGCGGTCTGGACCTTGAGTCGGGCGTTTTCGTAGGCAATCTCATCGCGCTGCAGATCGTTGCGGGTGACGAAGCCTTTTTCGAAGAGCCGCCGGGTGCCTTCCAGCGTCACCGTGGCCTGGCCGAGCTCCTTCTGCGCCACCTGGAGGTCGTCTTCGAGCTTGCGCAGTCGTTGTTTGGCCTCTCCATCGCCCAAGGCATCCAGACTGGCGTAGCGGGAAAAGTCCACCTCGTGCGGAGAGGGCAGACGAAGACTGGCTTCGGTGGGCAGGGGCGAGACGCCGTTGAAAGGCAGCAATCCAGCTCTCGGCACCTGACCCGAGGATGAGATTTCCACGGGCTCCGGCAACTGCGCCAGGACGGGCAGGGACTGTCCGTCTGCCCCCTCGACCGTGTCCCCCGGGCTCGAGGATCCCTGGAGGCGGGGGGCGGCACCTGCGCCGTCCCGGGTAGGCGCGTGCAGTTTCGGGGCGAGTGCAGCAGTGGACGATTCCGGGACACCGCCCGGGCTCGTGGTGGTCAGGGAGTTGGTCATGACGCTGGCCACGATGAGATCCAGGCCGAGTTGGCGCAGGATGGCCTCGGCCACCTGGTCGCCCAGCAGCTTGTCGAAGTCCATGCGGGCAAACCGCACTTTCTGCTGTGCTGCCGCGAGGTCGGTCAGGTTTTGATTGAGCTGGATCTGATAGTTCTGCTCGGCGTCGGCCAGGCTGGCGGCTGCGTTCTGGAACTGGATTTCCTGTTGCACAAGCTGCTTTTCAATTTCCGAACCATCCAGTTCCACCAGCACCTTGCCCTGGCGCACGTCCTCTTCGGTGACCAGGTAGCCTTCTTCCACGATGCGGAGGATTTTGGTGCCCTGGTAGCCAACCCGCACCTCGCATTTGATTTCCTGTGATTCGAGGGCCTCGATGCTGCCGGACTCCAGGACCGTGATCTCCAGGGGGCCGCGCCGGACGGCAAACGTGGCGCCCTGTGACTCGCCGGTCGATCCCGGCCGCATCAGCCACCAGCCCAGCAGAGCCACGGCCAGGGCGGCGATCCCCCAACGCGCCCGCGGGTGTTGGGTCCACCATTGTCGCCAATCAAGGAGCCTGGACATGTTCCACCTCCTGCCATTGACCGCGGTCCTTGATGTAAAGGATACCCAGGTTGTTCCAGAATTGCAGCCGTGCGATGGTGTGGGCCACGAGGGCCTGGGTCCGTTGGTTGCGGGAATTGACCAGGTCGTTCTGGGCGTCCACGAGGTCCTGGGCGCGCGCGCGGCCCAGCTCGGCCAACAGGTTCTGCTCTTCGACGCGGCGTTCCGCCAGGCGCACGCCAATCTCGCTGATCTCGTAATTCCGTTTGGCTTGGTCGAGGGCCCGCCAACTGTCGCGGACCTGGAGCTTGATCTCGTCCTGCCGCTGTTCCACGCGGCGTGCGGCCTGATCCAGACTGATGAGGGCGGTTCGGTAGGCGTTGCGCTCGCTGGTGCGGTCCAATCCGGGATCGATCTCGAGGCCCGCGTTGTAGCTGTAGCGACCGGTCTCGGGCAACGGCAATCCCGTGGTGTCGTCGGGATCGCTGCGCAGGGTGACGGAAGTGGTCAGATCGACGCGTGGCTTGAGCATGTTGGCGGCCAAACGAACCCTGCGTTCTGCATCTGCAAACTGATCCTGCACATTGAGATAATCCAGCCGAGCGGCCAGGGCGATCCGGATGGAGTCTTCCACACTGATGTCCGGGTGTTTGATCTGCAGAGTTTCCAGCTCCCGGTCGTCCAGCACGATGTTGGCGTCCAGCGGCAATCCCAGCAGGAGCTTGAAGTTGTCCAACGACTGCTTGTAGTTGCGGACGGCATTGATCCAGGCGCTTTCGGCGGAGAGTTCCTGTTGGGCCAGGCGCCCCAGATCGCTCTGGGTCACGCGGCCTTCCTCGGCCAGGGCACGCGTGCGTTCCGCGTTGCGCCGGGAGCTCTGGAGATTCAGATAGGCGTTGCGCACCCGGTCCCGATCTCCGAGCACGTTGTAGTATGCGGAGGCGACCTGAACGCTGAAATCGCGCCGGTACTGCACAAAGTCCCGCAGGTCATAGAGCATCTGCCGTTCCGCCTGGGTCAGTGCCTCCATTTGCTGCTGGTAACCGGCATCGCGCACCAGGGGACGTACGAAGGTGGCGGTCAGTTGGGACGACGGACGCTGGCCACCGGTGAGGAACCGGAGGAAGGAGGTGGTCAACGAGGCACTCAGGCGGCCCACGTCCTGGATCAGCCAGGAGGCTTGCACGGCACCGGACCCGCTGACGCTCCGCTGCTCCACCAGGGCATCACTGAGGACCGGGCGCAGCTCGCCCGTGGTCTGATCCAGTTCGTAGCGGACTGCGCGTTCGGTCTGGCCGCCGAAGGTGCCCTGCCCTCGCGCCGCGAACAGCGGTCGAAAATTGTGCCGGGTCAGCGTCAGGGCCAGGGCCGACAAATAAAGTTGTTCTTTGCGGGCTTGATAGGCGCGGCTGTGGGTCACGGCCAGCGCAAGGGCGTCCTCGAGTCGCACGATTCGGGCGCCGCGTTCGCTTTCTCCATCCGGTCCGAGAAACTCCTCCACCTTTTCATTGACGGGCAGCGAGTCCCACCGGATCAGATTCGTCCGTTCCAGCGTGAAATTGGGATCCATGTTGGGCACCAGCGGGCTTTTCTCCCGGATGACGTCGTACGCAGCCCGGTCGGCCGCGTCGCGGTAGTGGGCCGTGGTGCAACCGGTCTCCAAGAGCGCCCCTGCCAGGGCCGCGATGGCAATGGAACCCCTCCATTGGAACCAACGTCGAGAACGTGAGGCCGGGTCCGATTTGCAGCCAGTATCCGCACGCGACATAGCGCCCCTCGTTTGGACCTTACGGATTCCCAGACTGTTCAAGAGTCGGACAAAACCTGGCTTCGGGAACACCACCCTGCGGCCCTCCCCACGGCGCGCCGGGCCCCTTACCCCTTATGCGATAATCCAATCGAGGAGCCAAGTCACCTCCGAAACGTGTGGCCGACGCAATGCGGCCGATGGGCCCCGGCCGTGGGGCCCGGAAAGTTCCCGGGGCGGGCCGTGCCGGGATCCGAGCCTGTGCCGGCTTCCGGAGCATCGCACAGGAGTCCGGGCTGATCAGCCCCCGGGGGCCGACGTCCGTGCAAGAAACTCCTCAAGCCGCAAGCACTGCCCAAGTGCACCGGCTCTCCTCGAGGTCATCGGGCGGCCCTTTGGGCCGCCTCAACCCGTGGCTCCGGTCGCGACACCAGCAGCCGGGACGAGGTCGGCGCCATTTTGTGGCCCCGGGCAACGCAGGGCCGAGTCGGCGGCAGTTCCGGCAGGGCCGGTGACCCCGCCCGAGCGCGTCTGCCCCGGGCGCACGCGCCGGGATCGGACGCGGTGGGCGTCGGGAGCCCGCTCAGCCTCCTCGGGCGGGCGCGTTCAGAGACTTTCTCCAAAGAGATTGGCCAGTCGGGCGGCCAGTTTCCGCCGCGCCACGGCGAACGAGAAGTATTTCAGCCCGAGCTCGTAGTTGATCCGGGCCCATTCCTGCCGCAGCGTCGCGTTGTGCAGGATCTCGCGCACCTGTTCGACGATGTCGCGGGTGACAAGGTTCGACATCGAGATGGTGCGGAAGCCGAGCGGGGCCAGGTCGCGGGCGTAAACGGCGTACGTGTTGACCACGACGGGCTTGCCGAAATAGATCGCCTCGAGAAACGCGTTGCCAAAGCCCTCGTAGTAGCTGGGGTAAGTGACCAGGTCGGCGTGGAGATAGACATCGAACAGTGTGTACACCTTTTGCCCGGCCGCGTTTCGGCCCCGATGCTCCGCCACCCGGTCCGCGATGAACCGCACGTCAATCCCGGCGTCGGCGATGCGGTCGTGCAACATCGCCACATAGGCATTGCCCTCGTCCCCGGCCGGGTGGGAGATGACCAGTTTCGCCCGCGGATCTTTCAGGCGCCGGACCAGCTCGATGGCGTGTTCGATGCCCTTGCGGGGCACCACGCGCGTCGGTTGCAGGATCAACCAATCTTCCTCCGTCAGTCCGATCTCCTGCCGCAAATCCCGGTTGTACTCGTCCAGGCCCGGCGGCGGGGTCTCAAAATCGAGGACGTTGGGGATGATGGCGGAGGGCAGGCTGCAACGCCGGGCCAGCTCTTTCTGGGCCATGGAGTTGATGACGACGTGCTCGATGCGGTGCAGCGAAGGCGGAAATGCCGCGTGCAGGTAATCGTTCACCGCCGACAGCACATAGCGTTCTCGTTCCCAGGTGAAATCATGGTGATGGGCGATGGCCGGCAAGCCGGTTTCCGCCAGCACCTCGGTCATGGCCAGGCCCAGCGGCACGTGCATGGGCAGGGAAAGGATGTTCTCCGGGATGACCACCTCGATCTGGAACCGGTCCAGGAACCGGTAGATTTCGTCCTTGAGGCGTTCCTTGAGGTGCTGGATTCGGTTCGTGAGCTGTCGGGATCGAGTGGTCACGCCGAACAGTTGCGCCTGCAGTTCGGCAACCTCGGGATGGCCGAAGAAGGCCAGGGGCACGGCGTGGCTGATTTCGGCGGGCGCATCCAGTTCCCCCGCCATCCAGAAGCATTGGTGCTCCATGCTCTGGAGGATCTGCGCCCACTTCCGCGCTTCCAGGGTGACGCCATCGGTGCCGCGAAAGCGCGTGGAGATGAATCCGATTCGTTTCGGAGTCGCGGTGGTGAGGATGCAGGTGGTCATCGGTTTCGCGCCGTGCACGGGGGCGCCGGTCGGGGCGTCGATCTTCACCGGAGTTTTTTGACCAGAATCTTGGAGCGTCGCCCGCTCTGTTCGTACTTTTCGCGCCGGGTCGGGGGCAGGTCCTCCGGGGTGCCCTCGCTGAAGCCGGCCTTGCTTTGGAAGTAGGTAAACGTCTGGGTGGAAAGGGCGAACAGCTCCCGCAGACCCAGCTCGCGGGCGCGGTTTTCGATGAACTGGATCAATTTGCGGCCGATGCCCTGGTTCTCATGGCTGGGTTTGACATACAGACAGGCCAGTTCGCCCTTGCCTTCTTCCGGGTACACGTGCAGGGCCACGCAGGCCACCGGGTTTCGGTCGATCTCGAACAGGAAGTAGTCGCCGATCTGTTTCTCGATGGCGGCCCGGCTGCGGCGCAGCAGTTCCTCGGTGGCCATTGCCTGCTGGATGAGGGCATAAATGGTCCGGGCATCCTTCTTCTGCGCGCGGCGGATCTGCTGGTACTCGTCGGCGTACACCAGGGTGCCGATGCCCTCGTTGGAAAACACTTCGGCCAACAGCCCTTCGCTGATGCGGCCGTTGATGATGTGGACGCGCTGGACGCCGGCGCGGCAGGCGGCAGCGGCGTGACGGGCCTTCGAAAGGAGCTCGGGGGGAAATCCGCCCGGGGCCTGTGCCAGCAATTGTTCCAGTTCCGCCACCATGGCCTGCCGGATGGGTTTGCCCTGGTGCTCGAGGGCATCCCGCGTGGTGACGAAGATGAGTTTGACCGCCTTCAGACCGGTCGCCACCGCCAGGGCCACGCTGTCGGAATTGACCCGATAGGTGTGGCCTTCGCCGTCGAAGCCCAGCGGGGGAATCACCGGGATGATGTCGTGATCCAGCAAGGTTTGCAGCAACGCCGTGTCCACGCGCTCCACCTTGCCCGTGAACAACTGGTCCACGCCGTGGAGGATGCCGGCCGGAAAGGCCACGATGGCGTTGGGACAGGCGCCCCGGAGATCGGTGGCGGCCAGGCCCTCGAGAATCTCGTGCGTGAGCCGGTTGGCCGCGGTCAAGGCCAATCGCAATGTGGCCGCATCCGTGATTCCGTCCCCGTCCAGGTCCGAGGCCCGGACCTGCTGTTCCCGGGCCAGGGCCTCGATCTGCGCCGAGGCGCCGTGCACCAGCACCACGTGAATGTTCAGGGAGCGCAGGACGGCGATGTCCAAGAGCAGGTTGGAAAAGTTGTCGTCCGTCACCACCGCCCCGTCCAGCGCAATGACAAAGGTGCGTTCGCGGAACTGGGGGACGTACTGCAGAATCCCACGAAGATCGGTCGGTTTCACAACCCTCCTCCACGCTGCAGGCAGCCACGGCGGGTTACCGCCCCACGGTTCCCCTCGGGAGCCCGGTCCCGTCCGGTGCTTTGCCACTCCGGCGCATCGGGTCCTACCATGCCTCGTCCGGCGGAAAACAATTCCGGTAACGCACGCTGTTGCGGGGCACGGCCATCATGGGGGCGACTGCATCCCGCCAGGCCGCATAATGCGGGGTGGCCTTGTGCGCGGCGGGGGCCTCGGCGGATCGATAGACCTCCACCAACACAAACCGGGTGGGATCGTCCTCCTGCTGCAACACGTCGAACCTGGCGACGCCGGGTTCCTTGAGGCTTTCGCGCGCATTGGCCAGCGTGGCATCCAGGAAGGCCTGCATGCATTCCGGTTTCACCTGCACATGCACATGAACCACCAACATATGGGCGTCGTTGTCTCGTTTGCGTTCGGACCTTAACGCAAGGACCCGGCGCATAGCAACCATCCCATGGCCCGCCCCGCCCCAGCCGAGCGGCGCGCCACCGGCAGCGCCCAAAGGGTCACCGGGTCCGCCTGAGCCGGTGTCCGCGCGGCGGCATCCACCGAGCCCGGCGTGCTGCCATTTCCCACTTGGGCTCGCCCGGTCCACGGGGGTAGTTTGGGACCGTGCCCGAGAACGATTTGTTCCATCCATCCCGGCAGGGGCCGGACGCCCGAATTGAACGGCCCCCGTCCCGGCAGGAGCCGCTGGCTGCGCGCATGCGCCCGCGCACCCTTGAGGAATTCGTGGGACAAACCCACATCCTCGGCCCTGGCCAACTGCTCCGCCGGGCGATCGAAGCCGACCGGATTCAATCCCTGATCCTGTATGGGCCCCCGGGCACGGGCAAAACGTCGTTGGCGCAGATCATTGCCCGACGGACCCGATCGCATTTCGAGCGGTTGAGTGGCGTGGAGGCGACCGTAAGCGATTTGCGGCGGGTTCTGACCGGGGCGGCGCATCGGCTCGCCAACACCGGTCAACCCACCATCTTGTTCCTCGATGAGATCCATCGGTTCAATCGCGCGCAGCAGGACGTGCTGCTGCCCGAGGTGGAGAGCGGGGTGATCCGTCTGATCGGCGCCACCACCGAGAACCCGTTCTTCTTCGTCAATGCGCCGCTGGTGTCCCGCTCGCAAATCTTCGAGTTGCAACCTTTGTCGGAAGAGGAACTTCTTGTCCTGCTGCGCCGGGCCCTGAGCGATGCCGAACGCGGGCTGGGGTATCTTCGGTTGGAGGTGAGCGAGGAAGCCCTCCGTCACCTGGCGCGCGTGGCCGATGGCGATGCCCGCAAGGCCCTCAACGCCCTGGAAATCGCCGCCCTCACCACCCCTCCGGGATCCGACGGCGTGATTCGGGTGGGCCGTGTCGAGGCCGAACAAAGCATCCAAAAGAAAGCCGTGGTCTATGATGCCACGGGCGACGCCCATTACGATACGATCTCGGCGTTCATCAAATCCCTGCGCGGCAGTGACCCGGATGCAGCCCTGTACTGGCTGGCCAAGATGATTCATGCCGGCGAAGACCCGCGTTTTATCGCCCGGAGGCTGGTCATCTGTGCTGCAGAAGATGTGGGGTTGGCGGATCCCATGGCGCTGGTCCTGGCGGTGGCGGCCCAACAGGCGGCGGAGTTCGTCGGCTGGCCGGAGGCGCGGATTCCCCTGGCTGAAGCCACCGTGTACATCGCCACGGCGTACAAGAGCAACAGTGCGTATCGCGCCATCGAAGCCGCGCTGGCCGACGTCCGGCAAAACCGAACGCAGCCCGTTCCCCGGGCGCTGCGGGATGCCCACTATGCCGGAGCGGAGCGCCTGGGTCACGGCGCCGGCTACCAATATGCCCATGATTTCCCGGGACACTTCGTGGCCCAGGACTATCTGGGTGTGGACAAGGTCTTCTACGAGCCGGGCGACCAGGGTGCGGAGAAAAAGATCCGGGAACGGGTCGAGTTCTGGCGTGCCCAGTTTGCCCGCGCGCGCTCCGGCGCCGGGGGCAAGGCCTCCTCGAATGCAGAGGGCGAACCGGATCGCTGAGGTTGTGCCACCGGATTCTTCCCACTCTCTCCAGCAGGCCAAGGCCGCTCTGCGACAGCAGGTGCGCCGGGCGCTTGCCGCCATGGACGCCCACACGCGTGAAGCGCAGGGCCGGGCCGTCTGCGACCGCATTCGCCATAGCCGGGAGTGGACCCAGGCGAGGTGTGTGGGCCTCTTTGCCCCGCTCCCGGACGAACCCGATCTGCGGCCGCTTTGGCAGGAAGCGCTGGTCGGGGGCAAAACGCTGGTCCTGCCCCGGTGGGACTCGAACACCGGCACCTACGTAGCCGCCAGGATTCAGGACCCGGCCGCTGACCTGGTGGCCGGCCGTTACGGCGTGTTGGAACCCCGGCCCGAGCTGCCGATCGTGGCCTGGGAATCTCTGGACTGGCTGGCCGTGCCGGGGGTGGCGTTCGATCGCCGGGGCGGGCGCCTGGGCCGCGGCGCCGGCCATTATGATCGCATCCTCGCTGCGACGCCGGCGTTCCGTTGCGGCGTGGCTTTCGCGTGTCAGTTGGTCGAGGCCGTGCCGGTGGCGGAACACGACCTTCGCGTCGATGCCGTGGTTACCCCTTCGGAGTGGATCCGCTGCTTTGCCGCGACAGCGCCGCGGCGATGACTTGTTCGAGTCCAGTGCGAAAGGACCCGGCTTCCATCCTCAACCCCGGTCAGGTTCGCAATTGCCCCTGCCCAAAGCCGATCCACTTGTAGCTGGTGAGTTCCTCCAGGCCCATGGGCCCGCGGGCGCCCACCTTGTCGGTACTGATCCCGATTTCGGCGCCCATGCCGAACTCGCCTCCGTCGGTAAAACGCGTGGAGGCGTTCCAGTACACCGCGGCCGAATCCACGCCGGCGAGGAATTGGCGGGCCGTGGCTTCGTTGGAGGTAACGATTGCGTCGCTGTGGGCACTGCCGTAGTGGTTGATGTGCTCGACGGCGGCCTGGACGCCGTCCACCACGCGCACGTTCAGGATGAGATCGTTGTATTCGGTGTACCAATCCTGCTCACTGGCGGGTCGCAGTTCCATGGCCAGCTCCCGCTGCAGAGGTTGCAGGGCTTGCAGGGCTTCCGGGTCGGCGCGCAACTGGACCTTGCGCTGGGCCAGGGCACGCCCGATACGCGGCAAAAAGCTCGGGGCGATTCTGCGGTCCACCAACAGGGTCTCCATGGCGTTGCAGACGGCCGGTCGCTGGCACTTGGCGTTGAGCACGATCTGCTCGGCCATGTCCGGGTCCGCCTCTCCATCCACGTAGACGTGGCAGACGCCTTTGTAATGCTTGATGACCGGCACCTTGCTGCAATCGGCCACCGCCCGGATGAGCCCCTCGCCCCCGCGCGGAATGCAAAGATCCACGTAGGAGGTCAGCGACAACAGAATGGGAATCGCCTCGCGGTCCGGGGTGGGTACGACCTGAATGGCATGAGCGGGGAAGCGGGGTCCGAGGGCGGCTTGGCCGGCCGAGACCATGAGGCGGGCGATGCATTCGTTGGACCGTTGCGCCTCGCGCCCGCCGCGGAGGATCGTGGCGTTCCCGGACTTGAAGCAGAGGCCGGCCGCATCCGCGGTGACGTTGGGCCGCGCCTCGTAAATGATGACGATGACGCCGATGGGCACGCTGACCTTCTGCAGCCGCAAGCCGTTGGGCCGGACCCGCTCCTCCAGGACACGTCCCACCGGATCGGGCAGCGCCGCCACTTCGCGCAGCCCTCGTGCCATGGCGCGGATGCGGGCCGAATCGAGCCGGAGTCGGTCCAGCATGGCCGGGCGCAACCCCTGCGCCGTGGCCAGGGCCATGTCCTCGGCATTGGCCTCCAGCAGGTCCGCCTCCCCCGCCTCAAGCGCCTCGGCCATCGCCAGCAAACAGGCGTTTTTCTCCGCCGTGCTCAACAACCCCAGCGCGCGGGATGCGGCTTTGGCCTGCCGGGCCAGCTCCGTCAGTTGCTCTGTCAGCGTCATGGCCATCACCTTAGCCTGTCCGCTCCCACAGCGAAAGTCAGCTCGAGGTTGCCACTCCCCTTGCCCCACCCGCCCCGGTGGTGCGAAACCACTCCACAAACCGTTGGATACCCTCCTCGATGGGCACCCGGGGCTGATACCCCAGTCGTTCTCGGGCCTTGGTCAGATCCGCGTAGGTGATCGGCACATCTCCCGGCTGCGGCGGCAACGTTCGGCGGACTGCTTTTCGGCCCAGCGCATGTTCCAGCAACCGAATCAAATCGTCCAACCGCACCGGACGCGAATCTCCGAGATTGAAGATTTCGAAACCGAAGGACTGGCGCATGCAGGCCTCGATGCCATCGAGGATGTCGGTGATGTAGGTGTAATCGCGTGCCGAGGAGCCGTCTCCGTACACCGGCAGGGGCTGTCCGGCCTGGATCAGCCGGGCAAACTTGTGAATGGCCAGGTCCGGTCGCTGCCGCGGACCGTACACGGTGAAGAACCGCAGCATGACAATGTCCAGGCCATACAGGTGGTGGTACACATGGCCGAGAGCCTCACACGCCACCTTGCTGGCCGCGTACGGCGAGATCGGCGCGCTGACGGGATCCTGCTCTGCAAACGGCACTTTCGCATTGCACCCATACACCGAAGAGGAGGAGGCCAGGATGAACTTTCTCACCCCGCTCCGCCGGGCCGCTTCCAGTACCCGGACCGTGCCCTCCACGTTCACCCGCTGGTACAGTGCCGGGTCTTCGAGGCTCGGCCGCACCCCGGCTCGCGCCGCCAGATGAATGACCTGGTCGAAACCCGCCTCACGGCACAGGCTCCCCAGGGGTTCCGGCTCCGTGATGTCGCCCTGGACGAAGGTGAAAGCACCCCCGGCACGGGCAATTTCTCGCAAGTTGCGGCGTTTCAGTTCCGGGTCGTAAAAGGGATCCAGGTTGTCGAAGGCCCACACCGCATGACCGGCCGCCAGGAGCCGCTCACACAAGTGCGACCCGATGAACCCGGCCCCACCGGTTACCAGAATTCTCATAATGCGCGCACGCCCTCGCCGCCCCACCGGTCACAAGGGCGTCAACCGCCCCGGCTGCGTGCGCCCGAACGGTCCCCCCGCCCGGGTCGAAAAACGTCTCATGGCCGCAACACGATTTTGCCGTGCAACGTGCGCGTGCCGAGCACGGTGCTCTCCTCCTGCCACCGATGCGCCTGCGCCGCCTCCGACAGCGGCAACACGTGCGCAATCCGCATCCGCAGGCGCCCCTGGCCCATCCACTCATTGATCTTCGCCGCACATTGTGCCACCTCGGCGGCCGACGCGTTGAACATGGCAAAGCCGTACAACGTGGCATTCTTGACATAGAACGGCCCCACGGGAAACGGCGGCCGCGCCTCGCGTCCCGCCAACACCACCATGCGTCCGCGCAGGGCCAACAGGCTCACCGCGAGATCGAAATTGGGATTCCGACCGGTCTCGATCCAAACGTTCACCCCCTCGGGCGCAAATGCCCGGATGGCTTCCGGGAGATTGTCCGCGCGATAGGAAAGCGCCAGGGCAGCCCCCAGCTCGCGACAGGCCGCCACCTTTTCCTCCGTACCCGCGGTGGCGACGACACGGGCTCCGGCCAGCCGGGCCATCTGCACAGCAGCCGATCCCACCCCGCCTCCGGCCCCGTGAATCACGACCACCTCCCCCGGTTGCACACGCGCAAACTGAAACAACGCCAGATGCGCCGTCACCCCCACCAGGGACATCGCCACCATTTCTTCGTCGCTGACGCCCGGCGGGACCGGATGCAACCATTCCTCGTCCACTGCGGCCAGCTCGGCAAAGGTGCCCGGCCGACCCGCGAAGCCCTGGCCGGTTGCCCAGACCCGATCTCCCGGTTTGAACGAGCGGACCTCCGGGCCCACGGCGATCACTTCGCCCACCAGGTCGCGCCCCAGAATGTAAGGGAACTCCAGCGCGGCCGGAACCATCCCCGCCCGCACGTACACGTCAATGGGATTGACGTCCACGGCACGGACGCGGATGAGGCATTGCCGCGGCCCGGCCACCGGGTCGGGTAACACACCGTATTCGATGACCTCCGGAGGGCCGGTGCGTCGGATGAACGCTGCGCGCATGCGCCCAGCCAAACCGGAGCCGTCCCACCTGTCAAGCCGCCGGGCACCTCACCGGATGCGCACAAAGCGTTTGCCCGGCAACTGCCGGACCAGCCGTTTCATTTCGAGCCCGAGCAGGGCCACGGAAACCGTGGACGCAGGCAATCCGCTGTCGCGGATGATTTCGTCGACGAAACGTTCTTCGGAGCCCACCGCCGCCAGGACTTTCTGCTCGGCCTCCGACAGCTCGAGAGCGCGGGCGGCCATGGCATCGGTTTCCGGGCCCGGTCGGTTCGAAGGGGGAAACAGGTATTCGAACTCGCTGAGGATGTCCTCGACACTTTCACACAGCTTGGCGCCCTTCTTGATCAAATCGTGACACCCCTTGCTCTGCGGGGAGTCGATGCGCCCCGGCACGGCAAACACCTGTCGGCCATAGTCGGTGGCGAAACCGGCCGTGATCAGCGCGCCGCTGTTCAGCCCGGCTTCCACCACCACGGTGCCCAGGGTCATCCCGGCCACGATCCGGTTCCGAATGGGGAAGCTCTGCCGATCCGGCGGTCGGTCGAAGGGAAACTGCGTGATCACCGCGCCCTGGGAGGCGATGCGCTGGAAGAGTTCCGCGTTTTCCGGCGGGGTCACGCGGTTGATTCCGGTGCCCAACACCGCCACGGTGCGGCCCTTCGCACTCAGGGCGCCCTGGTGGGCCGCCGTATCGATGCCCCGTGCGCCGCCGCTCACCACTGTAACTCCCACGTAGGCCAGTTGGTAGGCCAGCTTGCGTGCCACCTCCAACCCGTAATGCGTGGTCAGCCGCGAGCCCACCAGCGCCACCGCGTTCTTGTCGCGCGGCAGCAACTGCCCTTTCACGTAGAGTACGAGCGGCGGGTCGTAAATCTGCCGTAACAGTTCCGGATACTCCGGGTCCGACTGGATCAAAACGCGACAGCCGAATTCGCGAATCCGCCGCAACTCGCCGCTCAGATCCACGGTTTGCTCCCAGCGCACGATGGCCTCGGCCGTCTCCTCGCCGATGCCCTCCACCCGCAACAACTCGTCCCTGGAGGCCTGCAGAACGCGAACCGCCGAGCCGAAATGCTCCAACAACTGCCGGGCCCGCACCGGCCCAATGTGATCGATCATGTTCAGGGCAATGAAGGCCTCGCGCTCGTCCATGCCGCCGCACGCAATAACGCAGGCAAGCGTCCGCGGGCAAGCCTCCAACGCATCAGCCCTGACGAACTGCTCCTTCCTGCGGCACGATCAGGTCCACCCGAACGGTGTCCGGCTGTTGGGGGTCATGGGGACGATCGGTGAACGAGGCCAGCACCATGGGGCGCGTGCCGATATTCTGAATGGCATGGGCCACCCCGGGCGGGAAGACCAACCGCCGCGCCTCCCCTTCGGCCACCATCAGCTCCTGCACCGCCCCCCCGCTGACCCACCGCACGCGGGCCGGGCCCACCACCAACAAAATTTCGGTGGTCTCCCGATGATAATGGTTGCCGCGCACGTGCCCCGGTTCGGTCCACACCACATGCACGTTGCGCAGCCCCGCCAGATGCCGTTCATCCACCGGCTCCACCACCCACCCCCGTACATCCCGGACCAGACGAAGAGGCTCGATCGAAACTTGCGCTTCCATGACTTCGTTTACCCTAGCACCCCGGCCGTGCGGCGCCAGAGAAGAAACCGCGTGCTCTGCTCCCCAGCCCTCTCCCCGACCTGCAGACCGGCACCCGGCTGGCCCCGGGCGACCTGGCTCTCGGACCGCTCTGCGCCCCGGAAGCCTCTTCGGCTGCTCCTTTTTCCTGTCCCTGTCGCAAGGGCGGCGCGCCAGAACAAGCCGGCCTCCGAGTTGAAAACAGCGCGACTCCGGATCAGTCCTCGCGATTCTCGTGGGCTCGATGCGCCCCCGTGTGTCGGCTTCCGCGGCCACCGGACTTGTGCGGCGCCCCGTTGGCGAAACGGTTGCCGCACGACGATCAGAGCCTGGGTTCCATTGGCCAACCCGGCCTGATCCTTTGTGTGCGCCCATCAAAAAGCCCGGGCGGCAGCAGTTCATATTCTCGGGGTTCCTGCTCATCGACTTCCGCACCGAAACGCCGACCGCGCGCCCGCCGTGCGCACCCTCACTTGCCCGCAGCGGCTCGACAAGGTGCATCGGCTGCGCCAACCTGTGCTCGATGGCGAACGAAAGTGGCGAACGTTCACCCCTGGACATTTTGTGGGAGGAGTACGGGGAGGTATTTCGGGACTTCGACGACCTGACGCTGGCCCGCTGGCTGGCTCAAACGCTGGGTCAGTTGCAGGGGCGTGCCTGGCGGATGTCCCATCCGCTGGTGGCGGCGTATCGGTTGGCGGCCCAGGAGGCCCATCGACGCGGCGTGTGGTTGAAACGGCTGGCCACCCCTCCGGCCGCCTATCCGGAATCCCCCTGCTGCCGCGCTCCCATGCTTCCCCTTTTGACGCGTGACGTGCGGGACACCGGCCTGCTCTGCCAGCATTGCAATGAAACTCTGGTCCCTTTCGAGGAGCTCCCGGAGGATGTGCGGCCCGATCTCGAATTGTGGGCGGCCCAATACGCACCCGTCCATGGCGTGGCCCACTGGGACGATCGGCAGCGGAAAGCCGTGGGCAATTATGACCGCGCGCTGGATCAGGCCGCCGAAGAGGCCGAACGCCTGCTTGTGCGCGCGGGCAGCGATCTGGCGCCCCGGCTGCTCGACTTTTACCCGGCGGTCATCTGGGAGGATCAGGACGAATGCCTCGACGTCCGCCCGGAAGATGTGTTGCTCGAACCGCCCCGGGAATGATCCGCAGGGTTGCGCGGCGATCCGGGCGCCTTCTCAGCCGCCGCTCAGAACCTTCTGAGCGGACCCACCGCGCGGTGACCGCTCCGCCCGCTGCCGCAGCTCCAACGGTCCAAACAGGCCGTACGCGACCGTGTGATACTCGCGGCCCGGGGGTGGGCCCTCCTTTGGAGCGGTCCGAAACATCCCCGGCCAGGCGGTCCCCAAGGCCGGTCGCCCGTGATGCGGCCCCAGCGTGTTCTTCAACGTGCCGTAGACAACCACTTCGACCCAGTTGGATCCCGACCGCAGAACGCGGGTCACGTCGCAGGTCCATGGCGGAGACCACACATAACCCGCGAGCCGGCCGTTGACGCGCACCTCTGCGACGCTGCCATTCCACTCCGGCAAGCAGAGCTCGAATCGGCCGCGTCGGGACTCCACACGGTAAACCTGCCCATACGCGACACGGCCGCCATAGAACGGATGACCCTGGTCGTTCCAACCCAGCGCGTCTGGTTCCAGCCCGCTGCCATCCACCAGATGCCGGGCCAGACGCCGATGCGGCAGCAACTCGCTGGAGACACCGGCCACCCGCACCTCCATCGGGCGGCCGGTTCGGTCCAGGAACTGGACCTCTGCCAGCCCCACAAAGGCGTGGTCGGGGGCATCCGCGCCGGCCGGGTACTCCACCCCCTGATGATTCCTGAGAATCTCGAACCGCACAGATCGGACCGGGGGCAGGCGGACCTCGAGTTCCTGCGCCGCATCGCCGCGCTCCAGCTCCCACCGGCCCGCGTCCACATCCCAAACGCCGTCGCGGCGCGTGGAGGCGCGGATTCGGAAATCGCGTACGCCGCGGCCCGTCAAATCCCGTACGTGCGCCTCTGCATAGTTCCAAATGCGAATTCGATCCACCGCCCGCGGCTCTCCCCCCAGGTCGAATTCCACCCAGGGAGCGGGATCCGATCGGCCGGAGAGGTAGCCGATGCCGGCACTCAGCCACATGGTCCCATCGGGTTGCACACTGACCCGGCCGGGGCTTCGCAGCCGTCCCGGCTGCAAGGGTCGGTCCGGCACGATGCAAAACCCGCGCGCGCCGGCCTCCAGGGCAAAACCGCCCACGACGTACACGGACTCCAGTTCATGCCAGAGCGAGAACGGTCGTGCCCGCAATCTCACGAGGTTCCGGCCGGACCGGGCCGCATGCTTCAAAGGCAGCCAACCGAACGCTCGATCCAGCCACCATCGCCCCGGGTCCGGTTCCAGTCGCTGTCCGTTGCAATCGACCTCGTAGAGATCCGGGCGCTCGACCACCAGCGCCAGGTCCGGTGGCACCGGCCCGGCAATCTCGAACTCGTACGTCGCTTCGAACCCGCTGTCCGCGGCGAATGTGCGACGCAACGTTTCGTCGCGAAACTGCACCGCGCTGTCCCAGGGATTCCCCGCAAACCCGTGCTGTCGGAACACGAACTGCGCCGCTTCCCATACGTACACATTCGATCGCGTTTCTCCGCCCGCGGTCACCGTGACAAAGTCGAGTTTCAGCACGTTGGGATCGAGTCGACGCACGACCATCGGTCCCTCGGGAGGCAGTGCGACCCCGCTCTCTTGGGCGGTGACGTGCGAGGCCACCGCCCGATCCGAGAGGCTCAACAGGAGGCTCCCGCAGGGGGGCAGCTCGAAATCCGTCACCCACCAGCCCTGCACTCTTCGACGGGGAAACGCGTGCCGTTGACCGGACTGCGGATCCCATACCTCAACGGCCCCATACCGCGAGAGGACCTGGCCGCGCGAGTCGTGTTCCGCGCTGGTGTTGACCAGGAACAGCAGCTCTCCGTCCTCCAGCAGCCGCCGGTGATGAAACAATTTGCCGCGATCGCCGGCTTCCCGCGCCACCACGGTGGTCGCCTGACGCAGTTGATGCGTTACAAGGTTCTCGACCAATTCAGCCGCCCCGATCTGCCGCCAGCCGGCCGCACCCCGCGCAATTCGTTGCGGGCCCTGCCCGGGCACCGCATCACAGCACTCCAGATTCGTGGAGGCACACCACACCCGCCCGCCCGCCAGGGCATACCGCGTCAGCAGCTCCCAGGTGGTGCGGGTAAGGGTCTCCGTGCCCGGCGGAATTACCACGAGATCATACAACGCCGCGCCGACCCGCAAACGCGGTCCCTGCACAGCGGCCACTCGAGCCAACACGTCTTCCGATCCAAAATCATATTCCACCTGCGACGCCTCCAGCCGCAGCAACAGGTCAAAGAACCCGTCTCCCAACGCTTGTAGCCGTGCCGCATCCCCTTGATACATCCAGGCGGTGGTGGTGGGTTCCAGGACCAAAATGCTGGCCGGGCTTTCGCCTTGCGTCAGGGCGGCGCACAACCGGGCAAAGTAATGGGTCAACGAGTGGTAGGCCGGCCACCAGGGTGCATGATACGAGAAACTGGGCGGGTGATCCGCCTTTCGGGCGCCGCGAATGGTGACATACGAGAGATGCTCGTTCAGCGTGTTGACCCCGAGGGCCAACAGCCAATCGCCAATGCGCTTCATGTCCACCAAGCGAAGGTCCCATCCGGAGGCTCCGTAAACCTCCACCAGCGAGCGGGCGCGCCCCATTTGGCGGGCCACACTGGCGACCTCGCGCACTGACCGCACATTGCCGAACTGGGCGTGCGTGTGTTCGGCATACTGATTCATCAGGATGTCAATGCCGGGCCGGTGCTGCCAGGCCGCCATGGCCATGTTGTCGGGGGTGAGCAGAGCCCGGGGCCATTCGTGCTCCCAGTAATGGCCGGTCAGTTCCAGTCCCCGCGCCTCGCATGCTTCGAAATAGGGCCGGGCCCAGCGTTCCACAAACAACTCGTGCACCGTGCGCACATAATCATGCCGCACCCGACGCCAGTCCCCCACCGGCAGGTGCAACGAGACCAGATGCGGCCGCAAATCGTATCCGCGTCTTTCAGCAAAGACGCCGGGCAGATCCGCCGTCCACGGCCAGCCGCCCGCCGGCTGCACGTGCGGTTCGTCCGTGAAGACGCCCGGAACGCGGCGGCCGTAATGCCGGCCCGCCACCCGGTCGTACCCGCCGAAGGTGAGGCGCAGAAATGCCTCCGTGACCCCCGGTGTCAGTAGGTTCACGTAACTGCGCCCGCCGTGCCAGGGCGAGTTTCCGGCCCGTTCCACACGGGCCACCAGCCACCGCTCACCCTTTGGCGCTTCCCCCTGCCGCACGCGTTCCGTCACGTCTTCCGCCCGCGTTCCATCCAGGCGGTACACGGCCACTACATCGTCGCTGACCACAGGCCGTTCCGAAGTTTCCCGAAACACCAGGCCCAGGCCCCGCGACTCGGGCATCGCCTCGGGCACCCAGCCTCCGGCGAATCCGCTCGGATACGAGTTCTCGTCGTAAATCCAGAGGTTCATGTCGAGCCGCTCGGCCTCCGCCAATGCCGTTGCCCAGAGGCGAAACCAATCCCCTTCCAAATAGGGGGTCATCAGGCCGGGTCGCGGATGAACGAAGGCCTGGCGGATCCCCTGCCCGGCCAGGTCGCGCAACGTCTGCCGCACCTGTTCCTCGGTGAGCCAGTCGTTCCAAACCCAGAGCGGTCCCGTGGAGTATTCCCGGGGGGCGCCGCAAAGAGCCGATGCACTGCCGCCACGCTCGGCAACGGGGAGGCACCTGCCGCACCCGCCACGCTCAACCACAAGCTCAAGCCGCCGACCCCCGGCAGCAAGAAGTCCCTGAACACGCAAGGCCTCATCGCAAGTCCTGGTTTCAAAACCGGTTCGCCCCCGAGCTTGGTCCCGCCTCCAGCCACCGGGCAACGCCAAAACGAGGGCCCGAAAACTCCGTGAGCTCGCCAGGCTCAATGCCCGACCGCGCCACCAGCGAGCCCGGAGTCGTCCCGCGATTCCTTTCTCAAGACCCGGCATTCCCGCCGCGGCCCTCTGCGCCGTCGCACACGAACAGCCGCCCGTCATGCACCGAGGGACATCGGAACCAGATGTGACATCCACCGGCCCGGGCCGCCGGCGATCTCGAGGCTTGCGACATCCCCGTGCGTCCGACCGGAAAGCATCCGCAGCCGCAAGTGAACGTGGGCCAACATGCCATTCCGCGTGCGCAGGCGGTAGCTGCAGCGGTTGCAGGTTTTCCGCTCCACCCTCCCCCTGCAGACGGGAGGTCTCCGATGCGAGGGTTTGGAAGCCGAACGACAACTTGACTCGCGACAGGGCCGAGGGAGCGCGCCATCGCCTTTCGGGCCGGTGAGGATTTGCGGCAATCCGGGAGCGGCTGCCCGTTCGCTTTAACGGCCACGCGGCTGCGATTCGAAGCTCCTTGCCTCCGGCCCGGGAACGGAGTCCTCCCGCCACAAATCCGGTGTACGAACCAGCCGCTCCAAGATGGCCGTGTCCGCCGCGGGAAACCGATGCCGACGCAGCGTTTGGCGCCCGACCCATTTGATCGCGCTGCATCCGAGCGGCCGGGGCTGACCCGACAAAAGTCGGCAGAGGAAGAATCGGATCTCCACGGTCCGTTCCGGGTACGCGTGTTCCACCGTGGCCCAACACGGACCCACCGCAACCCGAATCCCCAGTTCCTCCCGCAATTCGCGTTGCAGACAGGCTTCGAAGGTTTCGCCCGGCTCTCGTTTGCCCCCGGGGAACTCCCACAGCCCGCCCAGATGCGACCCCATCGGCCGACGCGTGATCAACAGGCGGCCGCCCTGAAACAGGAGGGCCGCGGAGACTTCCACGCGGGGCCCTGGGGAAACTGCGGGAACCTTGTCCATGAGGAGCATCAGCGCGCCGGCCGCGCCCGCTCAACGACCCACGCTCTTGTACACCCAGCCCAGCCGCTCCATCTCGCGCGGGTCGAACAGATTCCGGCCGTCGAACATGATCGGATGGGTCATCACCCGGCGGGCTCGTTCCAGGTCCAGCTTCTTGAATTCCTCCCATTCCGTGGCGATGACCAGCGCGTCGCACCCCACGGCCACTTCGTTCATGTCGGCCACGTAGGTGGCCTCCGGCAACACGGCCCGTGCCTTCTCCATGGCCCGGGGATCGTGCACCCGCAAATGCGCACCCTCCTTGAGCAGGCGCCGACACAGCTCGATGGCCGGCGACATGCGCACGTCGTCGGTGTTCTGTTTGAAGGCCAGACCCAGCACGCCCAGGGTCTTGTCCTTGAGCACCCAGAGCGTGTCGGTGATCTTCTTCATGAACCGGTCCATCTGCTCGGCGTTGATGCGCTGGACCTCTTTCAACAGGCGGAAATCGTAGCCCACCTGTTCGGCGATCTTGATGAAGGCGCTCAGGTCCTTGGGGAAACAACTGCCGCCGAATCCCAGCCCCGCCTGCAGAAACTCGCGGCCGATCCGGTGGTCCATGCCCATGCCCAGGGCCACTTCCTGCACATTGGCGCCGGTGGCCTCGCAAATGATCGAGATGGCGTTGATGTAGGAGATCTTGAGTGCCAGGAAAGAATTCGACGCGTGCTTGATCAATTCGGCCGAGTTGAGGTCGGTGACGATGATGGGGGCCTGAAACGGCTCGTAAATCTCGCGCATGACGGCCACCGGCCGCTGGGAACGCACCCCGATGACAATCCGGTCCGGGTGCATCAGATCCTCCACGGCAAATCCCTCGCGCAGGAATTCCGGGTTGCTCACCACGTCGAAATCCACGGGCGCGCGGCAGTAACGGCGAATCGTTTCGGCCACCTTTTCGCCCGTACGCACCGGCACCGTGCTCTTGTCCACCACGATCTTGTAGCTGGTCATCGAGGCGGCGATCTCGCGGGCCACTTTCTCGATGATGCTCAAGTCCACCGATCCGTCCGGCAGCGGAGGGGTCGGCACGGCGATGAAGATCACCAGCGACCGTTCGACCCCCTCGGCAATGCTGGTGGTGAACCGGAGACGGCCGGCGGCCACGTTCCGCTGCACCAGTTCCTCCAGTCCCGGCTCGTAAATCGGCATGCCGCCGGCCTTCAGCAGCGCCACCTTCGCTTCATCGTTGTCCACGCAGGTGACATCGTGCCCCACCTCGGCAAAGCAGGCTCCCGTCGTCAGCCCCACGTAACCGGTGCCGATGATGCTGAGTTTCATGGGAACCTCCCGCCCTTGCGTTGCCCGGGCCGGTCCGCTCCAGCGCTAGGGTTGGGTCGGCGGCGTCAACCCGTTCGTGGAGCTCTCCCCACCGGGCTGCGACGGGACCAGCTCCGGATGCGCTTCCAGCAAGGCCTGCAGATACAGCCGGGCTTCGCCTCCCAGCCCGGCCATCGGCAGCGCTCGTGCGACTTCCTCGTAATAACGCCGGGCCCGCTCCCATTCTCCCCGCTGCTCGCAGAGCTGCCCCAGCCGCAGCCGTGCCAGAAACACCACGGGGTCGGTCTCCAGGCGCCGCTCGGCCAGCGACTGGTATCGATCCATGGCCTCGTTCGTCCGGCCCTGCGCGTGCAGACAGGAGGCCAGCCCGAACACGGCCTGGTTCAGCAACGGACTTTGCCGGTACTCGCGCAGGAACTCCTCGAACCGTGCCTGGGCCCGCACCAGGTCGCCCTCGGTAAACAACGCCGTGGCCGCCAACAACAGCGCGTGTCCGCCCGCCCGGGTTCCCGCATACCGCTGTGCCACTTCCAACAGGGGGCCCGACGCCAGACTCTGCGTCTCCCCCAACAACATGGGCGCGACGGCCTCGGACAGGGCCCGCGCGGCCGCGACCTCGCGCTGACTGCGGGCGTACAGGGCATAAGAAATCCCCAGAGCCAACACCAGGACCGCGACGGTTGCGTAGCCGATCTGCTTCTTGCGAAGCTCCAGCCACCCCAACGCTTCGATCCACCATGCCGGTTCGGAAACCGTTGCTGCCATAATAAGCGCGCAATCTCCTGACAGGTCCCGTCAAAGGCAAGTCCGAAATCCCGGCCGTTTTCGAACCCGGCACGATTCAGGTTCTGGAAAGCCCAAATGCTTGGCGCCATGTCGGGCATCCTCGGCACGGCGCAACCCAGGGAAAACAGCACTATCCTGGGATTCTTGAATTCGGGGCTCAGACACTGAAAGGCGCCCGCCCAACCGGGCCAGACAGCTTCCAGGCACACAGCCAGTGGAGAAGGTGCGTTAGCTGCCCCGGGGGCACGCCCCCGGCCTCAAGACATCCGACCGCCCCCGCCCTGCCACAAGTCCCAGGGCTTGGCGGCCCTGGTGCGGAAAGGCAGGGCCACCTTGGCCCCTTTCCGGGCCGAGGCGTAGGCCGCGAAGATCGCTTCCAGTACCGCGCGACCGTCCTCCCCGGTCACGGCGGGCGGATGGTCCAATCGGACGCAGTCCACAAAGTGCGCCATTTCCTGGGGAAATCCGTAGTTCCAGGCCTCCTCGTAGATGGGGAAACTCCAACCCACGGTGGACCCGGCTTTTTCCACGGCGTAGTCGTAGCCCACCCGGCTGTACGCGAGGATGGCATTGCCATGGAGCAGATCCGCGTAAGCCACGCCCAGGTCCCCGTACACCTCGGCGCGGTCGTCCATGCCGCCGGGTTTGGTCCAGCTTTCCTCGGCCAGCCCGATCACGCCGTTTTCGAACTCGACCAGAATCACCGCGTTGTCATCGCCGCGTGTGCGGTGGCGATGCACCCGGGTGGCCATCTGCGCGTACACCGATACGATGCGGGGCCGGCCCAGCATCCAGCGGAAGAACTCGATGGCGTGACACCCCATGTCCATCGCGACCCCGCCGCCGGACCGGTTCACGTCCCAAAAATGAGCCGCGTGGGGGCCGTCGTGTTTCTCCGATTGCTTGAGCAAGGTGGGTCGGCCCAGGGCACCGCTGTCCAGGAGCTGTTTCAGACGGACGTACTTCGGCGCGAAGCAAAGCTCTTCGGCATACATCAGTTTGACCCGCCCCTTCCGACAGGCGTCGATCATCTGATCGGCCTCCCGCAGGTTCAGGCACAGGGGCTTCTCGACGACCACATGTTTGCCGGCCGCTGCTGCGTCGATCGCCATGGGCGCATGGAGGTCGTTGGGCGTACCGATCACCACGAGGTCCAGTTCCGGCATTCGCAAGAGCTCGCGGTAATCCGTAAACACGTGCGGGATGCCGAACCTGCGGGCAAAGGCTCGCACCCGGTTGCGCCGCGGCGAAGCCACGGCCGTCAGGACGGCATGCGGACAACGCTGCAGCGACTCGGCGTGGATGGTGGAAACGAACCCCGACCCGATGAGCCCGACGTGCACACATTCTTTCATAAGCCTGTCTGCTGTGCGAGGGCAGCCGCGGTGCAGCCCGCTCCTATTCGGGCAACCTTCCCAGGCCCAGTGCGGCGGCACCCACCAGGCCGGCGTCGGAGCCCAGAGCGGCGCGGCACACCTCGATGGAGTGGCCACGAATCTGGGTGGCCCGGGCCCAGCGCTCCCGCATCGCCGCGGCAAACCGGTCGAACAGACGGCGCATCAGACCGCCCCCGAGGACGAACCGTGCGGGCAAAACCGCATGTGCCAATGTCCAGGCGGCATCTGCCGCAGCCCGGGTGGCGCGCGCCACAATCGCCTGCGCAACTGGATGGCCCTGCTCGGCCGCTGTCAACACCGCGGAGGCCTCCGTCCAACCGTGCGGGGTCCCCGCAGTTGCCAGGGCCGTACCCGAGGCCAGCGATTCCAGGCAGCCCTCCATCCCGCAGTAGCACCGCGGGCCGCTCTCGCTCACCAGCACGTGGCCCAGCTCCGGATGTTGGCCGCGGCTGCCGCGATAAATCCGCCCACCGAGAAGAATCCCTCCGCCCACGCCCGTGCCAAATGTCAGCATCACCACCGGGTCGTGTCCCCGGGCTGCCCCCACCCACCATTCGCCCACCACGGCAGCATCCGCGTCGTTCTCCAGTCGCACCTTCACCCCGAACCTTTCCTGCAGTGCCGTAACCACGTCGCAGTCTTCCCATCCGGGCAGTGTATAAGGGTTGTGGATCCGGCCCGTGCGGGGATCCACCGGGCCCGCGCAGCCCACGCCGATACCGCGCAGCTGCGTCGTTTCCAATCGCACCTGTTCCAGCAATTGTTCGACCGCACGGATCCACTGGCGCACCGCCCGTTCGAAACCCAGTTCGGGTCGGGTGGGCATTTCCAAGCGGGCCAACACCCTTCCCTGCTCGTCCACGAGGCCCACCGCCGTCTTGGTTCCGCCGATGTCGATCCCCACGGCGAAGCCCCCTGACCCGCCCGGCCGGTCCATGCCCTCCTCCCTCGAGACTCAGTCCAGCTCAGCCGCAGCTGCGCGATCGCAGCAAATCGTCACCCGGGGATGCAGCCATAAAAACGAGGCAGGGAAGGCCGTTGTGATCACGGGTTCGCGCCACAGCCGAGCCAGTACGGACGCCTTGCCTTCTCCGCAGACCAACAGCAGGATCCGCCGGGACGCCAGCAAATCGGCCATTCCCAGCGTAAAGCCGCTCATCACGCGAGCTCCGGTCTCGGCCAGCATCGGATGTTGTTGCGTTTCGGGAGTGAGCCGGGCAAGGTGCGGCCCCGGCTGCAACGCCGCCGCCGGTTCATTCATCGCCAGGTGCCCGTTTTTTCCGAGACCCAGGATGCACAGATCCATCGGCCCGTGCCGGGCAAGCCACGCTGCCATTCGCTGACATTCCGCCGCCGGATCGGTCGCCTGACCGTTCCAGCCGAAATACTGCTCCGGCCTGACCTGCAGGGGGCCCAGCAACCGCTCCCACAGATACCGCTCGCTGGAACCAGGATGGTCCGGACTCAGTCCGGCCCACTCGTCAAGCTTCAGCCAGCGCACCTTTTGCAGCAGCTCCGGTTGGCGTCGGCCCTCCTCCACCAGCAAGGCATAGGTCCGGGCCGGTGAGGCTCCCGTGGCCAGGCAGATCAACGCATCCGGTTTTTGCGTGATGACATCCAGGATCCGCCGCAGGGCCTGCCGACTCATCGTCTCCACATCCGGGGAAACCACTAGTTCCGGTTGAAAGACGCGAGCTGCCCCGGCCCGCTCTGCCACGTTCACGGGACCCCCGGTTGCCTCTTCCCTCGGGCACGTTGTGGATGGCGCTGGTCCGTTCATCAGAGTGAATCTGGGCCGCTGGTGCGAACTTGTCCATCGGGAGAGCCCGCCGTCGGGCAATCCGCCGCACCGCCGCATGCTAGCAACCCCGCCAGCAACGGGGGCACCCCGAGCTCGTGTCGGCCAACCTCGCCGGCCTCGACCGCGCCCGACGCCGGCCCGCGGCTGCCCCGGGGGCACCCTCTCAAGAAAGGGACGCCCCCCCACCGAGATCGGATCGGGACAGTTCCGGGGCCGGGCCGGGCGCCCGCAGCGGCAGCGGATGCCATACAAACCAGAGGCAGATGAAGAACATCAGGGTGCACGACACGCCGAGGACCTGCAGGATCTGAGTGGGGCTGGCATGAAACGTCAACAAGCCCAGCACGTACACCACGGCCAGCGCCACCAGCCACGGGACCACCCGATAATCATTGCGCGCCAACAGATGATTGACCAGGACGTTGGCCAACGCCAGCGGCAGCATCGCCCCGGCGTACCATGGCAGGATCGCCATGGTCGGCTCCACATACGCCCGCGTGTACACGAATCGCACCAACCAGGGCCCCACCAGGCAAAGACCCACCCCGGCCACCACCACAAGGATGGCCGTTGCGGTCAGGGTGATGCCCAACAGGTTGCCGTCCTCGGCCCGCACGGTGCTCCGCACGACCTTGGGAAACATGACAGCGGCCAAGGGTCCCACCAGCCAGATCAGGCCCCGGGACAACGTACCCGCGCTGGCGTAATAAGCGGTTTGCTCCGGAAACCACCATTTCACGAAGACCGTGTCGGCGCTGAAGAGGAACAGCGTCACCCCAAACCCCAAAAACAGCGGCAGGGTCTGTCGCAAAAGCGCCCTGGCTGCGAGCGGCTCGGCCGGACCGGTCCAAATCCGACGGCTTTCCCACAACCCCAGCAGGACGGACGCCGCCACCCCCAACAATGCCCCGAGCAGGATGGACGTGGCCTCGGGCCGCCACCACCACACCAGCGCCGTGGCCGTGCCCACGCGCACCAGCGCATTCGCCAGCATGGAAAGGCCCAACCAGAAAAAGTCCTGCGCGCCTTGTAGCATCCCCCACACGATCGGCATCCACAGACAGCCCAACATGAGCAGCAGGGTGATCCAGATGGCCGACGGATGGGCGATCGTCAGTTTCCGGCTCAAAAACGGTTCCAGAACCACCACCACGGTGGCGCCCACGCTCCAGGCCAGCGTCAGCCAACCCCACAAGCCGCGAATCTTGCCGGCCAGAATGCGGTGCCGGTCCAGGGCCAGATCCGCCGCGGTCTGCTGGGCAATCACCATTTGCATCGGGATCGCCGGAATCAACATCGTCAAGGTCAACAGGGTCACCGCGGTGGCGTACTCGGATTCGGGAATGAGTTTGGCGAGGAAATGGACCCCGAGCATCACGATGCCCGTGACCAGGTTGACCACCATGAGCCAGCTGCTCTGGCGGAAAAACGTGCCCCGGTCCGCCGCCACCGAGCTGAGTTTGTGGCCTGCCAAGTCGGTTGTGCTCATGAAGAAACAGTCGGGTGCCCCGGTTCAGGGGAGATCCTCCAGGAATCTGCAGAGGCTGCGTTCGGCCCGTTCCACCTCCGCCAGGTGCACCCATTCCTCCGCCGTATGGGCTTGGGCAATGTGGCCCGGACCGTACACCACGGCCGGCATCCCGCCCGCCGAGAGAATCGCAGCATCGCAGAAGTACGGCACCCCATACACCCGGCGCTGTCGCATGGCCCGCAAAAACCGGTCCACCCAGGGATGATCGACCGGCGTTTCCAAAGGGGGCGATTCAGCCTTGGCCATCGGGGTCACCTGGGCCCGTAGCCCCCGTTGACGCAGGAACGTTTGCAGTTCGCGAAGCACCCCGCGGGGCGTCTCGCCCGGCAGGGTTCGCCGATCCAGTTCCACCCACGCCGCATCCGCCACAATGTTGGGCTGGGTGCCCCCCTCCACGCGCCCCACCGAGACGGTCGGGGACCCCAGCAACGGATGGCGTCTGCCGCCAAGGATCCCGGCATAATCCTCTTCCACCGCCAGGATCACCCGCGCAATCTTCGCGATCGCGTTTTGGCCCTGCTCCGGCGTGGCTGCGTGGGCGGCACGGCCCCGGACCTCGACGCGCACCCACACGCTTCCCTTGTGCGCCGTGACCACACGCAGGCGCGTGGGCTCGCCCACCACCGCCAGGTCCACGGACCAACGTTGCGCGGCCAGCCGACGCGAGCCGGTCTGCCCGTATTCCTCGTCAACCAGGGCGGCCAACACCACCTCCGTTCGCCGGGGACGACGGCGACCACGTGCCACCCGCGCCAACGCAGAAAGCATGGCCGCCAGCGATGCCTTGGTGTCACACGCCCCCCGTCCATACAGCCGATTCCCGCGTCGGCGGACGCGGAACTGTGCCTCCTCGGTCACCGTGACGGTGTCCATGTGCGGGGCCAGCACCACGCGGTGTTGGGCGCGCTCCGGAGGGGTCAATCGCACCAGCACGTTGCACCGATCGTCCTGAACCGGCTGCGTCTCGACGTCCAGGCCCGCTCGCCGGGCCCGGTCGATGACGTACGCCGCCACGCGTTGTTCTCCGGCCCACGCCACCCCGGGAGGCGCGAAGGCCGGATTGACACTGGGCAGCTCCACCAGCTCCGCCAACCACTGAACCACACGCGACATGCGGCGCGCAGTCTAGCCCAATCCCGCAGAACCGGCCAAGTCCGACACCGCTGCCGCGGGGAAGGGCTGGACAACCCGGGCGCCCCGCCCTAAACGGTGCGGGTGCCAAACTGGGAAGACCATCTGTTGGCCGGCCTGGCCGTGCTGTTCATTGGGTTGTCCAAGGCGGGCTTCGGAGGCGGCCTCGGGATGTTGACCACCCCGTTGTGCGCGCTGGCGTTTCCGTCCCGCGACGCCATCGGGATGCTGTTGCCGCTGCTGTGCGCCGGCGACGCCTTTTCGATGTACTACTACTGGCGCAAATGGGAGGCGCGCAATCTGTGGTACCTGTTGCCGGGGGTGGTGATGGGTGTTGTCCTGGGGGTGCACTGGATCGGCCGTTTCACCGCGCGGGAGTTGAACGTGGCCATCGGTGGGATCGCGGTGGGATTCGTGATCTTCCAAGTGTTTCGCGACCGGATTTTCCGCGTGGAAGGCGCCTTTCAACCCAATGCCGGGCTCGGCTTCCTCTTCGGTCTGGCTGCGGGGGTTACCTCGAGCTTCGCCCATGGGGCCGGGCCGGTCGTGAGCATGTTCCTGGTCCCCCAACGTCTGCCCAAAGAGATTTTTGTCGGCACCACCGTGCTGGTGTTCACGTGGATCAACTGGATCAAGGTGCCGTTCTTCGTCGCCAACGGCGTCATCACCGTCCACACCCTGACCCAGGGGCTGCTCTACTTTCCCCTGGTCCCGCTCGGGGTCTGGTTGGGGGTCCGACTCAATCGCCGCTTTTCCGAAGCGGCCTTCGCCCGAATCGTTCTGGCCACCCTGTTTCTGACGGGGCTGCAGTTGATCTTCAATTTCCGTTTTTGACCGGGCCCGCACCGGCTCCGGATGCTAGGAACCCGGCACGATTCCCGGGAACCAGCGTGCCTGAACCCAGATCACCGTGGCCAACAGCAACGCCAGCCCCACGCTGTGCCAGAACACCGCCCGCAGCACCGTGCCCACGTCCGGGCTGTCCGGCCGGCCGCCCGTCGCCACGCTCGCCACCACAATGCTCTGGGCATCGACCATCTTGCCCATCACACCTCCGGCGCTGTTGGCCGCGGCCATCATCACCGGCGAGAGGCCCAATTGTTCCGCGGTCACCTTCTGCAAATGCCCGAACAACACGTTGGACGAAGTGTCGCTGCCCGTCAGGGCCACGCCCAACCAGCCCAGAAGCGGCGAGAAAAACGGAAACCACGGGCCGGTGGTCGCCAGCGCCAACCCGAGCGTGGTGTCCGTACCGCTGTAGCGCGTCACAAAACCCAGCGCCAACATCAGGGCAATCGTCACCAGCGAGACCCGAACCCGGCGAAGCGTCTGACCGTACAGCCGCACCAATGCGCCCGGCCGCAGCCCGAGCCCGAGCCCGCTGAGGATTGCAGCCAGACCGACCGCCGTCCCGCTGGCCGACAGCAAATTGAGACGGTACCACGCGGGCTCGGCGGTCGGCTCAGGGGCCGCGGGCGGCACTTTGATGACCGCCTCGTGCAACGCCGGCACCGGCCAGCGCGGTGCGAACCAGCCATCCAGCGTATCGCGAATCGGTTTCAACGTACTCAGCGCCACCAACCCCGCAAAGCAGATCCACGGCAGGGCCGCCCGCCACCCCGGCATCCCCGTGCCGCTGACCGGCCAAACTCCCGAGCCCGAGACCGGCTGAATCTCGGCCGGACGCCACCACCGCAACAAAAGAAGGGTCGCACCCAGACTCCCCAGGCTCGCCACAATGTCCACCAACCACGGACCGTGCAGGTTGCTCACGAGAAACTGCAGCACGGCAAAACTGCACCCGGTCACCAAGCAGGCCGGCCAGACGCCCACCATGCCGCGCCAGCCGCTCTGCGCCCACACCAACCAAAAGGGCACCACCACGGCCACCCACGGTAATTGGCGTCCCACCATCGCGCCCAGGGTCACTTCATCCAGACCCGTCACGCGCGACAACGTGACAATCGGAATCCCGACCGAACCAAAGGCCACCGGGGCCGTGTTCCCGATGAGTGCGAGCACGGCTGCCTCCAGGGGTCGAAACCCCAGGCCGATCATCAGCGCACCCGTGACGGCCACGGGCGCCCCGAAACCCGCCAGGCCCTCCACAAACGCCCCGAAACAAAACGCGATCAGTAGCGCCTGGATCCGCCGGTCGGCCGAAACGCCGGCCAATCGTCGCTGCATCTCTGCAAATCCGCCCGTCTCCCACGAGACCCGATACAGGAACATGGCGTTCAAAACGACCCAGCCGATGGGGAACAGGCCAAAGGCCGCACCATGCAACGCGGCGGCGCCCGCCAGCGCGACCGGCATGCCGTAGATGCCGGTTGCCAGCGCCGCAGCCACGCCAAGCGCCGCCAACGCCGCCAGGGGTGCACGCACGCGCCACACCCCCAGCAGCGCCAGCAACGTCAACAGCGGAACCGACGCCGCCATGGCCGAACGCCCCAAATCCCCCAGCGGCGTGTAGTGTTGGGACCAGGTCAATTCCGGCGGCATGGATGGCCCCTTTGAAATCGAACCCGCCTCCGGGGTCAAGAACGCAAACCGCAACGGGCAGTCAAAATTCGTACCGCGTCCACCGCAAATCCTCCGACTCGCAAGCCCATCACGTTCCACGCGCGCCCCGGAGAGGATTCGAGCCGGCACCGCATTTTCCTCACCCTCCGCCTCCGCAACAGACCCCTGTCCGATCTTTGCCGAGCCGCCCTGATCCCGCCGGCATGAACGGCTCAGGGGCCGGCCCGCCGCGCCCCGGGCGCCCCTGGCGGTTTGACTTCCCGTCCCGCCCGCCCGTGCCTATGCTGCGGCGCATGAACGCGGTGGCTTTGATCACCGGTGCCTCCCGCGGCATCGGTCGCGGCATCGCCCTGGCACTGGCACGCCTGGGCTACGATTTGGTTTTGAACTACGCTGGTCGCGCCGACGCGGCCGCGCAAACCGCCGCCGATTGCCGCGTCGCCGCCGAGGCCGCCGGCCGCTCCATCCGCGCCGAGCCCTGCCAGGCCGACATTAGCGTGGCGGCGGATCGGCAGCGCTTGCTGGACTTCACGCGGCAGACCTTTGGACGACTCGACTTGTTGGTCAACAACGCCGGCGTGGCGCCCACCGTGCGCGCCGACATCCTGGAAGCCACCGAGGAGAGCTTCGACCGCGTCCTGGCCATCAACCTCAAAGGGCCCTATTTCCTCACCCAACAGGCCGCCCGCTGGATGATCGAACAGGTTCAAGCGGCTCCACCCGAGGCGCCCAGGCCCAAGATCGTCATCGTCTCCTCGATCTCCGCGTACACCGCCTCGGTAAACCGGGGCGATTACTGCCTCAGCAAGGCCGCGCTGTCGATGATGACGCGGCTGTTCGCGGTGCGGCTCGCCGACCACGGGATCGGCGTTTACGAAATCCGACCCGGGATCGTGGCCACGGACATGACGGCGGGCGTCAAGGAGAAGTACGACCGTCTCATTGCCGAGGGACTGACGCCGATCCGGCGCTGGGGGACCCCAGACGATGTCGGCCGGGCCGTGGCTGCCATCGCCTCCGATCTCTTTCCCTTCAGCACCGGCGAGGTCTTCAACATCGACGGCGGTTTCCATCTGCACCGGCTCTGAACCGCCGCCGCCACTGTTACCAACCCACGCCTATGGCTCTGCGCATCGACTCCAAACTGAACAGTCGTCAACTGGTCCCCGCCATCGAGCGCCTGTTCGAACTTTCGGCGGAAAAAATCCTTTCCCTGGAAAAGACCTGGGCCCCGGAACGGGGCACGCCCGTCTTCACGGTGCGCGGTCGATACACCACCCGGGGGTGGACCGAGTGGACCCAGGGATTTCAATACGGCTCGGCCCTGCTGCAGTTCGATGCCATGGGCGAGGATCGTTTCCTGGAGATCGGCCGGCGCGGCACCTTCCAGCGCATGGCCCCGCATTTGTCGCACATCGGCGTGCACGACCATGGCTTCAACAACATCTCCACCTACGGCCAACTGCTCCGGCTGATGCACGAGGGCAAAATCCCCGAGCAAGCCGAGGAACGGGCCTTCTACGAGCTGGCTCTGAAGGTCAGTGGCGCCATCCAGGCCTCGCGCTGGACACGTCTGGCGGATGGCACGGGCTTCATCCACAGTTTCAACGGGCCGCATTCCTTGTTTGTGGACACCATTCGGTCGCTGCGCGTGCTGGCCGTGGCCCATCAGCTCGGACACGTCCTCATGAGCGAGCAGGACGCGCGGATTTCGTTGCTGCAACGCCTCGTCCACCACGCGTGGAACACCCTGCGCTACAACATCTATTATGGCGAGGGCCGCGATGCCTATGACGTGCCCGGCCGGGTCGCCCACGAAGCCATTTTCAACACCACCAGCGGCCAGTTCCGATGCCCCAACTCTCAACAGGGGTACTCGCCCTTCAGCACCTGGACCCGCGGCCTGGCCTGGGCCCTGCTGGGTTGCGCCGAACAACTGGAGTTCTTCCACGCCGGCGTCCGGGGCAGCGACGAGGACTTCGCCGCCGCCGGCGGTCGCGAAGCCTTCCTGGCTCAACTGCAGCGCGGCGCCCTCGTGACCGCCGACTTTTACCTCGCCCACTGCTGTGCCGACGGCGTTCCAATGTGGGACACGGGCGCCCCGCAACTCCATCGGCTGCCCCCGGACTATCTCGACCGTCCCTCGGATCCCTTCAACCCTTGGGAACCCGTGGACAGCTCCGCTGCCGCCATCGCGGCCCAGGGACTGTTCCGCCTCGGCAACTACCTCTGGGCCCACGGAGAACCCGCACGGGGCCGGCGCTATCGTCAGGCCGCACTAACCATCGCCCGCACGCTGTTCAACGAGCCCTACTTGAGCACCGACCCGCGACACCAGGGCCTGATTCTGCATTCGGTGTATCATCGCCCCAACGGCTGGGATTACGTAGCCCCGGGACAGAAGGTGCCCAACGGGGAAAGCTCCATGTGGGGCGATTACCACGCCCGGGAATTGGCGCTGCTGATCCTGCGGGAGGCCCGTGGCGAGGTCTATCCCACCTTTTTCAGCGGCGTAAGACACGACTGAGCAGGTCCCCGGGCACGAGGTTGGAGAAAAGGGCGGGACGGAGGATCTCTCCGCCCTCGCCGCGCAGGCCCGCAGGCGCACAGCCTGGCCACACAAGGCCCCCTGGCCGGGGGGTCCCGACCGACAGGGTCAGTACTCGCGGCCCCGGAGGCGCCCCGGCATGGGCACCGGGTAGCGCCCGTCCGGACCCGGCTGCAGCGGCGCCGGCGACTCCGCCGTCAACCGGTCCAGCCCCGGCGCCATCTCATGCTCGCAGTTGAGCATCTCCTCCAGCGTCACCTCCTGCCCCGTGTGCGCCGCCATCCGCCCCATCGACGTCACCACACTGGCCATCACCCCACGCTCCAGCTCGTTGTACGGCTCATCCCGCACAATCGCCGTCAACAAATCCCGCCACTCGTTCACATACGGATTGTCCTGCCCCGCCGGCACCTTCGACTCCCACACCAAATCCGACCGCCGCATCTGATGCGTCTTGAATATCCGCGACGGCAACCCACAGTCCCCACTGCTCGAGACCACCGCCATCCCCCGCGTCCCGTGCATGTAACTGGCATACAAATCCTGACAGCCCGTCATGCACCGCCCGTCAAACATCAGCTTCGTGCCGTCCGCATACGTGTACTCCACCGCATACACGTCGAAGTTCTGATCCACATACGGCCGACCCTCCGCGTCCGTCTTGTAGTGCCGGCCCCCCAGCGCCTGCGCCCGCACCGGCCAGGCGTTCTTCATCCAGCACAAATGGTCGATGATGTGGATGTAAAAGTCGCTGAACGAACCTCCGCTGGCCCACAGGAAACTGTGGAACCGCCGCACCTGGTACATCAGTTCGCTCATCTCGGGTGGTTTGGGAGTGGACGCAAAAAAGCCGACCGGTCCGTGCATGCGGTAGCCGCGCTGGAGGATGATCTCGCCCAGCTCCCCGTCGTGCGCCCGCTGCGCCAGCTCCTGCAACGCCCGACTGTGCCGCGACATCAACCCCACCCCGCACTTCAACTTCCGCGCCACCGCCTGCTTCGCCTGCTCCAACATCCGCTTGCTCGTCGGCCCGTCCACCGTCACCGGCTTCTCCATAAACACATGCAACCCCCGCTCCAGCGCATACCCAAAATGCACCCACCGAAACGCCGGCGGCGTCGCCAAAATCACCACATCCCCCGGCCGCAAACACTCCATCGCCCGCTTGTACGCATCAAACCCCAAAAACCGCCGCTCCGCCGGCACCTCCACCTCCCGCGGAAACTGCCGCGACAGATTCTCATAGCTGCTGCGCAGCCGGTCCTCGAACACATCCGCCATGGCCACCAGCTTCACCGGCACCACCCCCGCCTGAATCGCATCACTGACCGCCCCCGTGCCCCGGCCCCCGCAGCCCACCAGGGCCAACTGCAGCGGCCCGCCCGCCGCCGCCGCATGCACGTGCGGCAGGGCCACCCCCGCCAGGGCCGAGGCGGCCGCCCAACGGCCGGTTTGAATCAAAAACTCCCGTCGATTCGGCAATGAGTTGGTCGAGGACATCTCGTTGTTGGTCGAGGACATCTCGTTCATGGCGGGATCCTCCGCAGAACAGGCCGGGTTTGTCAACGCCCGGCTGAAACCGGGTCTGCCAGCACGGTGTGCCCTTGGAGCCCGCCTGCTTCAGAAAGGCAGCCCCTGCAGGAACGTCCCATGCGGTCTCCGATCGGGCCGGCTGCTCCTCAGGCCGCGTCTCAAGCGCCGCTCAATTGGTTCGCCCGCCCCGGTCCACCGGCACCGGGGCAGGGACCGTTTCTCGTGCACGTTTTCAGTACTCGCGGTTGCGGAGCCGTCCCGGCGTCGGCACCGGGTAGCGCCCGTCCGGACCCGGCTGCAGCGGCGCCGGCGACTCCGCCGTCAACCGGTCCAGCCCCGGCGCCATCTCATGCTCGCAGTTGAGCATCTCCTCCAGCGTCACCTCCTGCCCCGTGTGCGCCGCCATCCGCCCCATCGACGTCACCACACTGGCCATCACCCCACGCTCCAGCTCGTTGTACGGCTCATCCCGCACAATCGCCGTCAACAAATCCCGCCACTCGTTCACATACGGATTGTCCTGCCCCGCCGGCACCTTCGACTCCCACACCAAATCCGACCGCCGCATCTGATGCGTCTTGAATATCCGCGACGGCAACCCACAGTCCCCACTGCTCGAGACCACCGCCATCCCCCGCGTCCCGTGCATGTAACTGGCATACAAATCCTGACAGCCCGTCATGCACCGCCCGTCAAACATCAGCTTCGTGCCGTCCGCATACGTGTACTCCACCGCATACACGTCGAAGTTCTGATCCACATACGGCCGACCCTCCGCGTCCGTCTTGTAGTGCCGGCCCCCCAGCGCCTGCGCCCGCACCGGCCAGGCGTTCTTCATCCAGCACAAATGGTCGATGATGTGGATGTAGTAGTCGCTGAACACCCCTCCGCTGGCCCACAGGAAACTGTGGAACCGCCGCACCTGGTACATCAGCTCGCTCATGCCCGAGGGCCTGCGGACGGAGAATCCGCCGGGCCCGTGCATGCGGTAGCCGCGCTGGAGGATGATCTCGCCCAGCTCCCCGTCGTGCGCCCGCTGCGCCAGCTCCTGCAACGCCCGACTGTGCCGCGACATCAACCCCACCCCGCACTTCAACTTCCGCGCCACCGCCTGCTTCGCCTGCTCCAACATCCGCTTGCTCGTCGGCCCGTCCACCGTCACCGGCTTCTCCATAAACACATGCAACCCCCGCTCCAGCGCATACCCAAAATGCACCCACCGAAACGCCGGCGGCGTCGCCAAAATCACCACATCCCCCGGCCGCAAACACTCCATCGCCCGCTTGTACGCATCAAACCCCAAAAACCGCCGCTCCGCCGGCACCTCCACCTCCCGCGGAAACTGCCGCGACAGATTCTCATAACTGCTGCGCAGCCGGTCCTCGAACACATCCGCCATGGCCACCAGCTTCACCGGCACCACCCCCGCCTGAATCGCATCGCTGACCGCCCCCGTGCCCCGGCCCCCGCAGCCCACCAGGGCCAACTGCAGCGGCCCGCCCGCCGCCGCATGCACGTGCGGCAGGGCCACCCCCGCCAGGGCCGAGGCGGCCGCCCAACGGCCGGTTTGAATCAAAAACTCCCGTCGATTCGGCAATGAGTTGGTCGAGGACATCTCGTTCATCGCTGCATCTTTCACAGGAGGCAGCCGTGCCGTCAACGCCGGGCGCATGAGGGAATCCGTTGGAGACACGCTCACTCGGGCCGGACACCGGCCCGCCCCAAATGGCGCAGGGTCCGATCCGCGGCCCGCGCCACCCCGTTCACATGGCCGGTCCCGGAGCAGTCTGCACTCGCCGATTTGACAGCGCCCTTCTTGGGGCTTTACTTGGCTCATGAGCACGACCGCTTCTCGGATGACCCGCCGCGCGTTTCTGCAAACGGCTCTGGCCGGGCTGGCTCTGGGGCGCACCCTGCTGTCCGCGCAACAACCCGGTCCCGCCGGGATCCCCACCCGACCCCTCGGCCGCACCGGCGTGCGGATTCCGATCATCGGCCTGGGCGGCTGGAACATTGGCGCGGTGCGCGACGATGCCGAGGCCATCGCCATCATGCACGAGGCCATCGACGAGGGGGTCACCTTCTTCGACAACGCCTGGGAATACCACGACGGACGCAGCGAGGAACTCATGGGCCGCGCCCTGGCCTCGGGCGGCCGCCGCGACAAGGTCTTTCTGATGACCAAGGTCTGCGGCCGCGATTACCGCACCGCCCGTCAACACCTGGAAGACAGCCTCCGACGGTTGCGGACCGACCGCATCGACCTGTGGCAGTTCCACGGCATCAAATGGGACGATGACCCCGACCTCATCTTCGCCGAGAACGGGGCCCTCAAGTGTGCCCTGGAAGCGAAAAAGGAGGGCAAGATTCGGTTCATCGGGTTTACCGGTCATCAGCACCCGCGTTTCCACCTGGCGATGCTCGCCAAAGACTTCGCGTGGGACGCCGTGCAAATGCCTCTGAATCTGTTGGACGCCCACTACCAGAGCTTCCAAAAAGAGGTCCTGCCCGTGTGCCACCGGCGCAACATTGGCGTGCTGGGGATGAAGGCCCTGGCCTCCCAAAACGGCCGGCTGGTCCGAGAACTCGGCATCCCCGCGCCCACCCTGCGTCGTTACGTGCTCAGCCTGCCCGTCACCAGCCTGGTCTGCGGGATCCAGTCCCGGGCTGATTTGCGTCAAGACATCGCGATGGCCCGGAACTTTCAGCCCCTCACCGAGGCGGAAGTCGCCGAGCTTCTCGAAAAGGCCAAGGGCCCGGCCGCCGACGGCCGGATCGAACAATACAAGGTCGGCAATTACGGCTGCGACTGGTGGCATCGCCATGCACGACAGGCCTGACGCCGCACTTGCACCCGGGCCGCGCGGTCCTTAGATTTACCTCGGCCGGTATACCGACGCAGGTCCTGCCTGCGGCGCCCGGCCCGGTGGCAGGGTTCTTGGAACTTCCTGCCGATGCCAGGGTAGCTCAGTTGGTAGAGCAGAGGACTCATAAGCCTTTGGTCGGGGGTTCGAGTCCCTCCCCTGGCACCAGCTTTTCGCAAAGCCCGGACTCAGCTCCGGGCTTTGCTGCATCCGGGTTCTTGGCCCGGGGACCGGCTGGCGGGAGCGACTCGCGTGCCTCAGGAACTTCACCTCCAGCACAGCGACCGCAGCTCACAGCAGATTGTGCCGATTGACCCGATGGCTCCCCTCAGGGAAAAGCCGGCTCCCGCGCCCTGGCCCATCCTGCCGCAACCGCTCTACGGCCGTCCCCCGCATCCAAGATCCCTTCTCAAGAGGATGGTTGGCGCATCCCTCGGGCCTTGTCCCTCCCCGCACTTCTCAAAGCTCAATAAGCGGGCTACTGTAAGGAACCCGGGCCACCAGATGCAGGCTCGGCCCGGCCGACAAGCCAAATCGCGCGGAAGGCCATGAACGAAACCGAATTGTTGCAACTCGGCGTGCCGCCCGGAGAACCCCTCCGGCAGGCCCAGGCGCTGACCGAACGCTGGGAAGCAGCCGGTCGCGATCCCGAACAGATCCGCTCCGATCTGAAAGCGGTGCTGGCGGATCCGGAGGTTTTTCGCGGCGACCCGGAGCGGGGCGCGCTTGCACGTTCCCTGCACGCCGCGCCGCCGGAGGTGGCGGCCGACGGGGCCCCATGGCGCCAGTGGGGACAAAAACTCGAGCCCGAAGCCGTCCAGCAAATGGAGCGCGCCTGCCGGCTGCCCATCGCCCTGGCCGGAGCCTTGATGCCGGACGCCCACGTGGGCTACGGCCTGCCCATCGGGGGTGTCCTCGCCACGGACAACGCCGTGATTCCATTCGGGGTCGGCGTGGACATTGCCTGCCGCATGAAACTCAGCGTGCTGGACCTGCCCCTGAGCGATTTGGAACGCCGCAAGGACCGCCTCATCCGGGCCATCGAAAGCGAAACACGCTTCGGCGTGGGCGCGACCTTCCAACACCGGCGGGAACACCCCGTCATGGACGAGGACTGGTCCGTCAGTCCCGTCACCAAACAGTACAAAGACCGCGCCTGGGCCCAGCTGGGCACCAGCGGAAGCGGCAATCATTTTGTGGAGTTCGGTGTATTGACGCTCTACGAACCGTTGCGCGGGTTGGAGCCGGGCCAGTACCTGGCCCTGCTGAGCCACAGCGGGAGTCGGGGCACGGGCGCCGCGGTTTGCGACTACTACAGCCGCGTGGCCCAATCGAAACACCCGCGCCTGCCGCGGGAACTTCGACATCTGGCATGGCTGAGTCTGGACAGTGCAGAAGGCCAGGAATACTGGGCCGCCATGGAGCTCATGGGCCGTTATGCGGCAGCCAACCACGCCTGCATCCACCGTCACATCGCCCAGCATCTTGGCGCCCAGGTCCTGTTGGACATCGAAAACCATCACAACTTTGCCTGGAAAGAGCGGCACCGGATTCAGGGCCGTGAACGGGAAGTGATCGTCCACCGCAAAGGCGCCACGCCGGCCGGCCCGGGTGCCCTGGGCATCATCCCCGGCTCGATGGCCTCGCCCGCGTTCGTGGTTCGGGGAAAAGGGAATCCGGCTTCGCTGCACTCCGCCGCGCACGGGGCGGGTCGCGTCATGAGCCGAACCGCGGCCATGAAGCGGTTCGACTGGAAAGAGGTCCAACGCTACCTGAAAGAGCGCGGGGTCACACTGATCTCCGCCGGGCTGGACGAGGTCCCCATGGTCTACAAGGACATCCACGAAGTCATGGCCGCGCAGGCAGACCTCGTGGAAACGGTGGCACGCTTCGAGCCACGCCTCGTGAAAATGGCGCCGCATGGGGAACGGCCGGAAGATTGATCCTTCGACGCCCGCAACCGCAGGTGTCCCCCGCGAAACTGCGGAGCCAATGGATGGATGGCTGCGGAATGTGAACCGGGAAGGCCCGGCCGCCCGTGCGCCGCTTCCGGGGCATCGATGGGGGCCGGCACATCGTGGCGAACCGCCCAGGCGATGGGTCGCTCGCAGCCTCCATGGATCCGGTGCTGCGTTTCCCGGGCCGTCCGCGCAAAGACTCTGAGCGCCGGCCGTTCAATCACCCTTGCCGGCACAAAAAGGGAGAGCTCCTCACTTTCCAAAAACGCGCAGGGCACGGACGGTGTCCGTGCCCTGCCCAAAGTGTCCTGCCGAAGCCCGGCTGACTCAGCTCCGGCGTGCGCGGCTGCGAGCCAGGAGGAACAGCAACCCGCCGCCCAGGCCCAGCGCCAACACGTTCGGCTCCGGCACCACGGCTTCCACGCGGGCACCGAAATTCATCGGGATCCCAAACTGATTGGTCTTCAACAACCAACCCTGGATCGGATCCTTTTCCCAGTAGCTCGTATAATTCCAACCGGTCGTCGGCGGGTCATAAATGTCCAACCCTGCCCGCTCGCCGGCGCCCGGGTTCACATTCAAGAACTGGACGCTCCAAGTGAAGCTATCCGGAACGATCACAGGATTCCCGCTGTTCCCGGCCAACAAGGTCGCATAGTCCAATACGATGGTCTGCCGCGGAGTTGCCGGAATGCTGAAGGGGCCACTGTCATACAACAAGGTCCCGGGAGCAATGAAGGCATTATGACTGGCGTAGAACGCGTCGTTGGCGTAAAAGCGCACCCGGATCTGCTCGTCCCCGGAGAAATTCTCGCCCCAATACTGGAAGGTAAAGGTCGAGATCATCCGCTCGGGGCCAGGGGCCAAAAGGATTTCGTCGCCGACCTCGGCCGGACCCGGATTGAACCGGATCACCAGATCGTTGGACGAGTTGTCATAAACGAGGGTTGCGCTTTGGCCAACCGCACCGCCGAGAACTACTGCAACAGCGCACGTGAGAATCTGCAGACGTTTCATTGTTTCAGCTCCTGGCTCGACCTCGCTCTCCTCTTTGTTAAACCGCGGCCAGATTAAGCTGCAACCTTCGGTCTGTCAACAGGTTTCTCGGAATTTTTTCAAAGAGTTCCAAGCCGGCCGAGGCAGTGAAGCGGCGGAATTGCCCCGCGCAATTGCAGCAAGCGCCGCTGGGAACCAGCCGCACGGCTCAACGGTGGCGTGGATTTGTCCGGGAAAGCCGCTCTCCGGCCGACACCCGCTCGGGACGGTCCACCGTCGCGGGCACGGGAAGGAATCGGGACGGGGACTCGCCCCCGGGCTTTCCAGTAAGCTCGAAGTTCCGGGCAAACCTCCGCGCATCCCCAAGCCCGGCCGACCGGTGTCTGGCGCATCCTGACCACCTCCCCCCGCCGGTTCGACCGCTTCTGCGACTCGACGTCAGAGCACCGAGCCCTGCCGGAGCCCACGCAGAGGCGACCGTGGCGAGGGGCGCCTGCTGCGGAACCCCATCGGCGGTGGCGGCGCGACCCAAAGCCGGCCGCACTCCAACGTTGAAGCTCGCTGTTCGCTCTGCTTCAATGGCAGGCGTCATGAACGTTGCGTCTTCCAACGCCACGCCAAAGCCGTTGTCGGAACGACAACGGGCGGCCCTGGTGACCCTGCTGGGCGACGAGGATCCCCGCGTGTTTGCCGCGATTCGGGAACACGTCCTGGCGCAAGGGCCCGCCGCCGTCGACTGGCTGCGCCCTCACCTGATCAGTCGCGACCCCGTACTGCGCAAGCGCGCCCGCGCCCTGGTCAACGAACTCGCCCGTCGCAACGCCGACGATCGCTTCCTGCAGTTCTGTCTGCGTTGTGGGGAGAATCTGGATCTGGAACAGGGCGCCCTGCTGCTGGCCCAAACCCGGGATCCCGATTTGAACCCCGAAGGGTATGAAGCCCTCCTGGAGAGCTATGCCGCCACGTTGCGCGAGCGGATCAAACCCCGCAGTCACGCCCGGACCCGACTGCACTTGTTGAATGCCTTCTTCCAGAACGATCTCACCTTACTTTGCAGTCCCGAGTTTGCGCTGTGGCCCAACGCCAACTATCTCAACCGGGTCCTGGATACCAGCGTGGCCAGCCCGCTGGCCGGCGGCCTCCTCTACCTCATTTTGGGCCGGCGCCTGGGACTCCCTCTCACCGGCATTTGGTTGCCGGATCTGTTTCTATGCCGGTTCCAATCCTCCACCGCCGAGTTCTTCATCGACGTCTCCGGCGACGGCGCCCTCCTCAGCCGGGCCACCGCGGTCCGCATGGTGCGGAGCCGAATCCCCGGCAGCCGCGAAGCGGATCTGAAGCCGGCCACGGAACGTCAATTGCTGGCGGCGCTCTGCGCGCAACTTTACGCCGCCCACGCCAGCGAGGGTGAACCCGAAGAAGCGGCCCGTCTCCGTCGCTATCAACTGGCGCTGGAACGCCCCCGGGGTGCTTGAACCCCACCTGAACACGTGGGCCCTGCCCCGAGGCCCCGATCCGAAGACGCCCTGCCATGTTCCGCCGACTTCGTCGCCGACGCCTGTCGCCCGAGGAAAAGGAACGCCGACGCTTTTACCTGCTGCCCGGCATGGGCGGACGCGCCTTTTACCGCAAACAACGTCGGATCCGCATGGCGGCCATCGCCGTCGGCCTGGTGGTCTCCGCATTGGTCGCCCTCATCATCTATCTCATGAACACCCGACCGTTGCGATGAACTCCAACTCCGTCCGGTCGATCCCTGCAAGGTCCCCGACGGTGCAGGGCCACCTCGGCGGCTCGCGAGAACCGACCCTCCCCGGAGGCAACGCCGGCGTCGGCCCGCACCCGGGGAACAAGCCGGCAGGAGTGTGTCCTCGTCCTCGATCACCCTCCGCGAGGAACTCGCCGTGACTCACGAGCATGAAGAACACTGCTTCCAGCAAGGAGCGTTATGTGGTGCTCATGGCGGGGGGCCGCGGCGAGCGGTTCTGGCCCCTGAGTCGCGAGAAAACACCGAAGCAACTCCTGCGCCTCTTGGGTCGCAAATCCCTGCTGCAACTGGCGGTCGAACGCCTGCAGGGACTCGTGCCCCCTTCACGGGTCTTCGTGATCACCACCGCTGTCCAGGCGGCCGAAGTTCGGCGCCAACTGCCCCGGCTGCCCCGGGCCAACGTGGTCATTGAGCCCATGGGCCGGGACACGTGCGCCGCCGTGGCCCTGGGCGCTGCGGTGGTCGCCGCGCGCTGCCCCGGAGCCGTCATGGCGATGCTGCCGGCGGATCACGTGATCCACGACGCCGCCCGCTTCCGCCAAACGCTGGCCGACGCGTTCGATGTGGCCGCGCGTGAGCCGGTCATCGTGACGCTGGGGATCCCGCCCACGGAACCCGCCACGGGCTACGGTTACATCCGCGTGGGCGAGCGGCTCGAACTTCCCCACAACTCCCCCCGCGCCGACACGATCTTCCACAAAGCGGAGGCGTTCGTGGAAAAGCCAACCGTCGAGCGTGCCCGCGAGTTTCTCCAGACCGGTCGTTACCGCTGGAACGCGGGCATGTTTGTCTGGAGCGTGCCCACGTTGCTCCGCGGACTCGAGGAACATCAGCCCCGCATCCATGCCGCCTGCCAACGCTGGATCGCCACCGGCCATTCCCCCGCACGGCTGGCGCGTCTGCTGCGCCGGGATTATCCCACCCTGCCGCGGATCTCGATCGACTACGCCCTCATGGAACGCGCCACCAACGTCGTCGTCGCCGACGCTTCCTTCGACTGGGACGACGTCGGCTCCTGGTCCGCCCTGGCCCGGCACCTGCCCCGCGACGCGGCCGGGAACACCCTGCAAGCCGACTGTGTGACCGTGGATGCGTCCGGGAATCTTGTTCTGGATGCCCGGCCGGGGTCGGCGCGCACCCTGATTGCGCTGGTGGGCGTGCAGGGTCTCGTGGTGGTTCACACCCGGGATGCCGTGCTGATCGTTCCCAAAGATCAGGCGCAAAAGGTGCGCGATCTCGTCCGCAAGCTCGAGACGGAGCCGAAGTACCGCTCGTTGCTCTAAACCCCGGGTGGGCAGCCGGCCCTGCGCACCTTTCTTCCCCGGCCTACCGCGCAGGCGGGCTGGTCGCCGGCAGTGGCTCGGCCTCCAGCGCTTCTGCCTGAGTGAAGTCCCGGCCCAACGTCCCCGGCTCTTCGCCGCGATGACGCCGGGCCAGCAACATGTACAGGGCCGGGACCACCAGCAGGGTGAAGAGCGTTCCGATGGCCATGCCACTGACCACGATGAGTCCGATGGAGTTTCGCGCCGCCGCCCCGGGGCCGCTCACCAGCACCAGCGGAAAGTGCCCCGCCACCGTGGCCACGCTGGTCATCAACACCGGTCGCAGCCGGATCAACGCCGCCTGTCGAATCGCCCGCAGCTTGTCCAGTCCCGCCCGCTGAAGTTCATTGGCGAATTCCACGATCAGAATGCCGTTCTTCGACACCAGTCCCACCAACGTCACCAGACCCACCTGCGAGTAAATGTTCAGCGTCGTCGTCCAGCCCGACGTGAAAAACGGCGTGTTGGGGTCCGGAATGCGCAGGAAGCAGAACAACAGCGCCCCGAACATCGCCAGCGGCACCGATCCCAGCAGAATGATGAGTGGATCCCGGAAGCTGTTGAACTGCGCCGCCAGAACCAAAAAGATCAACGTCAGCGCCAGGGCAAAGGACGGCAGGAACTTCCTGCCCTCCACGCGCAACTGCCGCGATTCCCCGGTATAGCCGATTTGATAACCGGTCGGCAGAAGACGGGCAGCCTCCTGCTCCAAAAACCGCAGCGCCTCGTCCAGCGGGCGGATGGCCACCCCGCTCAGCTTCACCGCATTGAACTGTTGGAAGCGGTGCAGCGCGCGCGGCCGGGTCCGCTGCTCCAGCCGCGCAATGGTGCTCAACGGGATGGGTTGGCCATTTGGCCCCCGGATGTAGGTCTGCTCGATCTGTTCCGGCGTCAGTCGCTCCACCCGGATGGCCTGCGGAACGACCCGATAACTGCGGCCCTGCAGACTGAACCGGTTCACGTAATTCCCGCCCAGCAGGGTGGTCAGGTCGCCCCCGACAGAGGCCAGGCTCAGGCCCAACGCGGCCACCTTGTCGCGATCCAAAACGAGTTCCACCTCGGGCTGATCGAGCTTGGTGTCCAGAATCGGAGGGAACGCAAACAAACCGCTGGCCGCGGCACGCTGTTGCAGTTCCTCGGCAAATCGCAGGATCTCTTCGGGCTCCGCCGTGGAACCAATGACGAATTCCACCGGGAAGGTCCCCCCTCCGGGCAGGGGCGGCGGCGTGGCCACCATCGTGCGGATGCCCGGAATGCGGTTGACCGCCTGCTGCACTTCCGGCACCACCTCGAACACGCTGCGCTGCCGTTGCGCCCAGGGTTTGAGCACCAGCCCGCTGAATCCGTTGTCCGCAAACGTGATTTGGAACGTCTGCTTCGCCTCCGGCACCCGGAGCAGCTCCTCGTTCAACAGCTCGGTGTAGAAGGTCGTCTGCTCCACCGTGGCGTCGGCCGGCGCCTCCACGATCCCAAAAATGACATTCTGATCCTCCGCAGGGGCCAGCTCCTTGGGCGCCATCTGGTACATCGGCACCACGAGGAGGCTCAATCCCAACCACAAGACATACACCGCGACGCGAGCCGACAGGGTGGCATCCAGCACTCGGGCGTAGGCGGCACGCAGCCGGTCGAACGCGCGGTTCACCCACCCGGCCAACCCGCGCGTTTCGCGCTCGGGATCGAGCAGCCGCGCCGAGAGCACCGGAGAAAGGGTCAACGCCACCACGCCGGAGATGAACACCGCGCCGGCCAGTGTGAAGGCAAACTCCCGAAACAATGCCCCCGTCAGTCCCCCCTGGAATCCGATGGGCGCGTACACGGCCGCCAGGGTCAGAGTCATGGCAATGACCGGCCCCACCAGTTCCCGTGCCCCCACCAGGGCGGCCTGCAGGGGCGGCAGCCCCTCGCGCACATGACGCTCCACATTCTCGACGATGACAATGGCGTCATCCACGACCAGCCCCACCGACAGCACGATCGCCAGCAGGGTCAAAAGGTTCAGCGTGAATCCGAACACCTGCATCAGGAAGACCGCCCCGATCAGCGAGAGGGGAATCGCCACCAACGGGACCAGCACCGAACGGAGCGAACCGAGGAACAGGTAGATCACGATCGCCACGATCAGCAGCGTCTCGCTCAACGTCCGCAGCACCTCGCGAATCGAGTTCTCGATGTACTCGGTGGCATCGTAGGCGATCCGTCCTTCCATCCCGCTGGGCAGGTCCTTCACAATCGCGTCGACCTCGGCGCGCACCCGGCGGATCACGTCCAGCGTATTGGCCGTCGGCAACACCCAGACCCCCATGAAAACGGCGCGCCGACCGGTCATGCGGACTTCGCTGTCATAGTTCTCCGCCCCCAACACCACGTCGGCCACATCCTGCAACCGCACCAGCCGATCCCCTTGCCGGTGAATGACCAGCTGGCGAAATTCCTCGGCCGACCGCAGGTCGGTGTTGGCCGTCAAATCGACCTGCACCAGGGCCCCCTTGGTGCGCCCCAGGGCCGCCAGAAAGTTGTTGGCCACCAGCGCCTGTCGCACGTCCTCCGGACCCAGGCCATACGCCGCCAGCCGATCCGGCTTCAGCCAGATCCGCATGGCAAAGGTCCGCCCGCCCAAAATGTCGGCCCGCTGCACCCCTTCGATCGCCGACAGGCGCGGTTGCACCACGCGCACCAGGTAATCCGTGATCTGGTTGGCCTCCAACAAATCGGAAGTAAACGCCAGATACGCCGCCGCGATGCTGCTCTCGGCGTTCTCGATGCTGATGACCGGAATCTCCGCTCCGGCCGGCAGATCGCCGCGCACCTGGTTGACCCGCGAGCTGATCTCCGCCAGGGCTTTGTTCGGATCGTAGTTGAGCTTCAACCGGACGGTGATCGTCGAAATCCCCTGACGACTCACCGACTCGATGTAATCGATGCCGTCCGCGGCTGCGATCGCCCGTTCCAGCGGCACGGTCACGAAACCGCGCACCAGGTCCGGACTGGCCCCGACATACACGGTGGTCACCGTAATGGCGGCATTGTCCGTGCGGGGGTACTGGCGGACCGTGAGGGTAAAGATGGCCTGCAGACCGGCGATCAGGATCACCAGATTGACCACCGTGGCCAGGACCGGCCGCCGGATGAAAATGTCCGTGAACGCTTTCATCGGTTTCCCCCCTCAGCCCTCGGGCGGTCGCGGTTCCAACTGCGGCTCGGGTGTGGGCAGGTCGGTCACGCTCACCCGCATCCCGTTGCGCAGTTTGAATACGCCCGCGCTGACCACCTGTTGTCCGGGCTGCACCCCCGCGGTCACGCTCACAAAGTCCCCCCTGCGCCGGCCCAGCTTGATGAATTGCTGTCGGACGAGGAACCCGCCGGAGAGACCGTTCGTCGCCGGCTCCACGACGAACACCGAATCCCCGTACGGTGCACTCAGCACCGCAGTGGAAGGGATCATCGTGACGAGATCGGCCTCCGGCAGAACCACTGCCGCGCGCACATACATCCCCGGACGCAGTGCCCGGTCCTTGTTGGCCACGGTGGCCTGCACGCGCACGGTGCGCGTGGCCGTGTCCACCTCCGGATCCATCGCGGTCAGCGTGGCGCGGAACACCCGGTCCGGGTACGCGTCACTGGTAACCTCCACCTCCAGGCCGGGTCGCAGTTGCCCCAGGGTTTGCTGCGGCAGGGCGAATTCGATGTGCACCGGATCCAGCGCCTGCAGGGAGACCACCGGCTGGCCGGCCTGAAGGTACTGGCCCAGATGCACCTCGCGGATTCCAAGCAGCCCGGCGAAGGGGGCCCGGAGGGTTTTCTTGGCAATGGTGGACCGGATGGCCTCCGCCCGTGCCTCGGCCTGCTTGAGGGCCGCCTCCGCTTCGTCCAGTTCGGCTTGCGAGACCGTCTGCGACTCCCGCAGGGCGCGCAACCGTTGCACGTTCAGTCGCGCCAGATCCACCCGCGCCTCCGCTTCTCGCAGTTCCGCTTCCTCCGTGGTCGTGTCCAATCGCACCAACAACGCCCCCGCTTCAACTTCCGTGCCGGGTTCGAACGCGATCTCACGGACCACCCCGGGCAGTTCCGCCGTGACCTTCACCCCGCGCACCGGCGTGACCGAGCCCACCGCCGTCAACAGCCGCGGCCAGGATTCCTGGCGCACGACAAATACCGAAACGTATTCCGCAGGCGGCGGCTGCGCCTGCGCGTGCGCGATCATGGTCCGAATCTGCCAGACCTTCAGACCGGCCAGCCCGGCCGCCATGACCAACCAAATCCCCAAGGCAATCCCGATTTGCTTTTTCATGCTCTGCCCACCTCCGGGCGGGAACGCTTGGCCCGGCGGTCCGAACCTGCCGGCCGCACGCCGCCTCCGCGCCCGTTCGATGCAGCTTGCTGCCCCGGCGGACCCGGCACGGCCGCAGCGCCCTGCAGAAACAACTGGACCAGCCGCTCCGCCATCCGCCGATCCGGACGGCACCCGGGAAAGATCAGCGAGGCGGCCAGGCAGTGATGGGCCAAACCATAAAAGGCCTGGGCCAATTCTTCGCTGGTGTAGTGGCGACTCAGTTCACCCGCCTCCCGGGCCGCCTGCATGGCGTTGCGCACCAGCTCGAAGTTTCGTTGACAAAGCGGCCGGCAATCGAACCCGCGCGGCGCATCCCCCGCCGGGGCAAACATGGTGGCCACCGCCAACTGATAGAGCTCCCGATCCTCGCAAAACGACTCGAACATGGTCTGCATCACCGCCACCAGCCGGGACCGGATGTCGTGACCGGACTGCAGCGCCGCGGCCAGGCGGCGGTGCCGGGCCTCGTGGGCCTCGGTCACCAGCGCACGAAACAGATCCGCCTTGTCCCGGAAGTGATAATAGAGCGCCGGTTTCGAGACCCGCGCCGCCCGGGCAATATCCTGCATCGCCGTGGCCGCGTAACCGCGCTCGGCGAAACACCGCAGGCCCGCGCGCAGAATGCGCTGACGGGTCCGTTCGGCAACACCACCTACCCGTGCCATCGAAAAACTGACCGAACGGTAAGTCAAAACTGAACCCTGTCAAGCCGGGGAAAGGTCGCGATGCCCACGGCCTTCCCCCGCTTGCCGCGACACTTCGAAAACGGCTCCCCCGGGGAGGGCATGCCGCGAGAATTCCTGTCCATGCCGCCCGATGCCGTCTCCACCCCGGATTCCATCCCGGCCCTTCAACGGGCCGAGCGAATCCCCACCTGCCGCCCCAACGCATCCAACGCGGCCCGGGCGCGACGCGAAAGAGGAGTCTCCCCTGCCACCATCGCCTCCGGCAGCCAGGGGAATCGGATCAGCCTCGCCGGCTCCAGATACGCTGCCAACAGCTCCCGATTGAGCCGGGTCAATGGATGCGGCTTTGCGGGGTCCATCAACACGCCCACGGCTTTTTGCGTCCACCGGGACCCCAAAGCCTCCCAGACCAGCCGTACCTGATTCACCACCCCCAACCGGTTCGGCGCCACGACCACGGGCACCGCCCCGAGGGCGCGCAGCAGGTCTCGATTGTCGAAGTCCTCCCCAATCGGGCTCAGCCAGCCCCCGGCGCCCTCGACCACCACCACTTCGAAGCCCTGCGCGACCTGCCGCACATGCTCCACAACCTGCTCTCGCTGCAGCGACTGTCCGAGGCGCCGCGCAGCCACCACCGGCGCGACCGCCGCGCGATACCACCACGGGTTCACACGGTCCAGCGGCAATGCCCTGCCCGAGGCCTCCCAGAGGCGCCGGGCATCCGTACGCCCCCCGGAGCAGACCGGCTTCAAGCCAATCACGCGCAGACCAGTCCCACGCAAATGACGAACCCACGCCGTGGCCAGGACCGTTTTCCCCACCCCGGTGTCCGTCCCCGTGATGTACAGCCACATAAGCACCGACAGTCTGGGCGGGGGTCGGCAGGCCGGCAATGGCGGAACCCGGCGCCCGGGGCCGTCGATTCATCGGCGGTCGGAGCCGGACACGGCAGTCTGGTCATCCCCCTGCCTCTGCCTCGGCCCTTCAGCCGGGACGCTTGAGCCGAACCCCGAACGCCACGACAGCTCGATCCGCGCGGCCCGCCTTGCAAGCCGGGCGCAGAAGCGGAGGCGCGCGCGGTTGACGCCGGGTTGCCCCGGAGCCCCTGGGCGCGGCTGTGTCGAGGGTGCCCGGGGCGGGCACCCGAGAAGGCCCGCCACAACCCCAACGGGACCGGGAACAAAAAAAGCCGGCCCGGTCAAACCGCAGCCGGCCAACCCAAGAAAGCGAACGTTGGGAAGACGCAGACGATCAGTCCGCGTACTTGACGCTGCAACCGTAGGGCTTGGTCTGGGTCACCTCGGGCTTTTCGCCCGCCAGCAGTTTGTTGACGACTTCCCGCACGTAGTTGCGCGCCTTCCGAGGATCTCCGCTGGAGGACGCCCGATCGTCAATGGCGCCCTGATAGACCAGTACCCCGTCCTTGTCGATGACGAACATGTGCGGCGTGGTGCGCATGCCGTAGGCTTTCCCCACTGCGCCGGAACTGTCGTGGATCCAGGCCGTCGCTTTGATCCCCAATTCCTCCCATTCTTTCTTGGCGGCTTCCGGCGTCCGATAATTCGAGTGCCCCGGGTGCACGGAGTTGACCAGCAACCATACCACGCCTTTGCCCGTCAGCTCGGCCTGCAGCTCCTGCATCGCCTTGGTCTTGTAATGGTTGGCGACGAAGGGGCAGTCGTAATTATACGACTCCAGCACAACGATCTTGCCCTTGTAATCCGACAGACGATGGGTCTTGCCCGTGATGTCCGTGGCGGTGAAATCGGGCGCCGGCTTGCCCACTTCAGCCGCGCCCCAGGCCACGGTCGTTACGGTACCGATCAACAATGCGGCCAATGCTCGTTTCATGGTCGTCCTCCGTTTTTCGCTGGTTGCAACGCGCGACGGGAACTTTGCCGCATAACCCGCACTTGTCAAATGGGTCCGAAATGAACGTGGCCGGGAAGATCCGGGGGCGGATTCCTCGAACATGGAACCCAGTGGAGCGCTCTGGCCTCTCCATTTTCATTTTCAACCGGGCCCCCGTGTGCCGTTGCCATCGATGATCCCGAGAGACGCACGCGCCAAGGTCGGGGAGCCCGCCGCACCGCCGACGCGCGGAGATCGTCCCCTGCCCCGGACTTTCACCGCCTCCCGCGCCCGGCCGCTTTGGAGGCTGCCTGCGCCTTGAGCCGGGGTAGTCCGCTTTTCCCTCTTCTGCATCGCGGAGGGCGAGCCGAGCCCACGCCTGCCGTCGGCCCGGTCAGCGCCCGGGCCATCCCCACGGGCGGTCACTCGACAACGACCGGGCCTTTGATACGTTTCCGTTGTGAGCTTCGTTGCCGAATTCGAACGTTTGCCGCTGCGCTCCCTGTTGGAGCGGGCCCGGACCGCATCGCGCGCTGCGGTGCGGGAAAGCCTCGACCGCAGCACGCTGACCCTGGCGGATTTTGCGCATCTTCTGTCCCCTGCGGCCGCCGAGTTTCTCGAGCTCATGGCCCGGCGCTCGCACGCACTGACCGTCCAGCGGTTTGGCCGGGTCATCCGCCTTTTTGCCCCTCTTTATTTGTCCAACGAGTGCATCAACGTTTGCCGGTACTGCGGGTTTTCCCGGAACAACCCCATCTTGCGGGTGACCCTGACCCTGGAGGAGGTGTTGCAAGAAGCCCGCGCCCTCAAGGCGCAGGGTTTCCGCAACCTGCTTCTGGTGGCGGGCGAACATCCCAAATTTGTTCCCGTGGCCTACCTGCGGGACTGCGTGGCTGCCGTCCATGCCGAGGTGCCGGCCGTGTCGCTGGAAGTCGGACCGTTGTCTGTCGAAGACTATCGTCCGCTGGTGGCGGCCGGCGCGGAAGGTCTGGTCGTTTATCAGGAGACCTATGACCGCGCCGTGTACGCGGAAATGCACGTTTCCGGCCCCAAACGGGACTTCAACTGGCGCCTCGAGACGCCGGAACGGGCCTATGCTGCGGGGTTCCGTCGCCTCGGCATCGGCGCCCTGTACGGTTTGGCCGACTGGCGCTATGAGGCCCTGGCAGTGGCCGCCCACGCCTCCTACCTGTTGCGCAATTGTTGGAAGGCGTTTCTGACCATCTCCCTCCCGCGGTTGCGCCCGTGCGCCGGCGAATTCCAACCACTCGTGCACATGACGGACCGGGAGCTGGTCCAGCTGGTCTGCGCCTTTCGTTTGATGTTCCCGGATGTGGGCCTGGTGCTGTCCACCCGGGAGTCGCCCAGGTTGCGGGACGGCCTGATTCCGTTGGGCATCACGCTGATGAGCGCCGGCAGCCACACCGAGCCCGGCGGCTACACCGGGGCCGGACGGGATCATCTTCACCAAACCGTGCGGGGCCGCATCGTGGACGCGGGCGCCAGCGAATGGGCCGCCCCGCCTCCGGAGCACCCAACCGCCGCCACCGAACAATTCGCCATCGCAGATACCCGGTCGGCCGCAGAGGTGGCCCAACGGATTGCCAGCCTGGGCTACGAGCCGGTTTGGAAAGACTGGGACGCCGCACTCTGCGGGAGCTGAAGTCCGGGCCCGCTCTCACAACTGCGCGCTCCCCTGTCGGTCGCTCGTTACCCCACGCGCCATGGCCGCCCAACGCAACCCAACCGCAGAACCCCAGATCGCGACAGCGCACGACGATTTCGGCCATCGGGAGGCGTTTCGCAGGTTGCTGTCCGGACCCGATCCCCTCCTGGCGCTCGCTCCCATGCAGGACGTCACGGATGCGGCGTTCTGGCGGCTCGTTCAGCAACGTGACGGCGCGGATGCGTACTGGACCGAGTACACCCGCGTCCACGTCACCTCCCGCCCGGAAAAAGCCATCGTGCGGTCGATTCTGAGCAACTGCACCGGCCGGCCGGTCGTTGCGCAAATGATGGGCAACGACCCCGAAGCGCTCGCCCGCACGGCCCGCGCCCTCGCCTCCCTTCCGGTGGCGGCCATCGAACTCAATCTGGGCTGCCCTGCCCCCGTGGTCTACCGCAAGTGTGCCGGAGGCGGACTGCTCCGGCACCTCGATCTCCTGGATCGCATCCTGGGCACGCTGCGCCGGGCCACGCCCCTGCCCCTGAGCCTCAAGAGCCGGATCGGATTCGACACCGAGGCGTTGTTCGACGAGCTCCTCGACCTGTACGCGCGTCATCAACCCGATTTGGTGATCATTCACGGACGCACCGTGGTCCAGGGATACCGGTTGCCCGTTCGTTACGATCTCATCCGCCGTGCCGTGGAGCGACTCCCCTGCCCCGTCCTCGCCAACGGCCACATCTATGACGCTCATCAGGCCCTGGACGTGCTCCGGTTCACGGGTGCCCGGGGTTTGATGATCGGACGCGCTGCGATCCGCAATCCCTGGCTTTTCACTCAGATTCGTCAGGTCCTGGCCGGGCAACCTGTGTTCCGTCCCACCGGCCGTGACCTGCTGGAATACATCGAGCAACTCTGGCAAACGTACGCCACGCCGGGTTATCCCGAGCGGCTCCAGACCCAACGCCTCAAGCTCTTCCTGAATTTCATCGGCGAAGGATTGGGCACCGATTCCGCAGACTTTCTCCATGCGATTCGGCGCGTGCACACCCGAGCCGAGTTTTTCGAGGTCTGCCGCAGGTTCCTCGATCACGACCAGCCCTTGGAGCTGGTACCCCACCCGGCGCCCGCAGGGACCCCTGCACCCGTCACCCCGCCTCCCGAACCGTCGGCGCGGCCCGCACCCTCCCTTCAAAGCGCACCCGCCAATCGCTGAATGCGTCGCGCCAACTCCAGATCCTTCTCCGTCAACCCGCCCGCATCATGCGTGGTGAGGGTGAACGTCACGCGATTCCATCGAATGCAGATGTCCGGGTGATGGTGCAAACGCTCGGCCAGCCGCCCCACCCGGTTCACCAAACGAAGGGCCTCCACGAAGTCCTTGCACTCGACGGTGCGCTCCAGGGCGTTGCGGCGCCGACGCCATCCCGGCAACGAGGCCAGCGCCTCGCGAACTGCTTTGGGAGCCAAACGCTGCATGGCTGAAACTTGGCCGGAATCCGACCAACTTCAAGCCCCCTCGCCGGGTTCCCGCAGCCGCGGAGGCACGGCCGGGCCCGGAGGTGGAGCCTGCGGAACCGGACCGGATGGCCCGCGACTCGCTTCCCACCAGATCTGTAGGCTGGTGACGCCCGCCCAGGCCCATGCCACGGCAAACCAAACCACGGCGCGCTGCAGCCACGCCAAATGCAGCACCTGAGCATCCAACGGTTCCCCTGCCTCCAAACTGTTCCAAGCTGCCCGAAGCACCGCCGCAAACCACACCACCGCCAGGCCCACCGCGGCACACGCCAGCACCATCTGCCCGGCCCCGGCCCAGCGATGCCCCATCAGCCACGACCCCAGGCCCGGCGTCGCCAATTGATTCAATAAAATGGCCACCCGCGCCCGCTCCGCCACCGGAAGCGATCGCCACTTGGCAGTCCTCCAATCCCGCATCAGCAGCGACGCCTAGGCGGTGCGGGTCAGAGCCGCTTTTACCTCGGGCTGACTCAATACCACCAGGGCCCAGATCCCGATGGGCAATCCGAGGAGACAACACGGCGAAGTGCACGGAATCAGGGCCAAAATACTGGCCGCCATGCTCCAGCCGTAGCTCCGCAGTTTCAGCATCTGGACGGCTCCATAAGCCACCACGGCCGAAATGGCCAGTCCCAGTAACGAACCGAACACCCCCAGCATCGAACTGAACTGAACGAGTTTCTCCACCACTTCGTCGCCGAGCTCCGCCTGCAATTCGCCAAGCGGCTGACCCATGAGATACCAAATCAGGGCGAAGAAGTTTGTCACCGCGCCCAGGCCCGCGGTCACCAACAGCCCAATGGCCGGTCCCATCACCTTTTGCTCCGGTCCCCGAGAAGCCGTGGGCACCGTTGCCGATACCGCAATCGGAGGCACGGACACCCACAGATCCGCAAACTCCGGAAAGTCCCGCAGCGGCCGCCACTCCGTCGTGCCCTCGGCGCAGGCACGTGTGTCGGCATTCGCCCGGTTTTCCCGCACCCATTGCCGAATCTGGTCCGCCGAAACCGGCCCGTATTCCCGGCCGTCACCACCGATGATCTTGTACATGGCTAGCCTCCGATGAGAGATTGTTGGCCCGGAGCATGAGCGCCCGTCATCCCTTGTGCAAGTCCCGAAAGGCCGCCGCTCGACCGCTCCCCGGGTCTCCGTCTGCCGTAGCATGTTGGCCAGTAGGGCTGACTACTAGTGGGTGCGCACCTGCACCTCGGCAGGCAGTCGCAGCGCCGGTCGCAGCGGATCGACCACTTCCCAAACCTCCGCGCGCGCCCCTCCGTCAATGCATCCAACACCATCGCCACCTTCCGGGAAGCCTCCGGATCCACCGCTGGCTTCAGCTCCTCGCATGTCTGCCAGATAAAATCTCGGCCGATGAGAACTCGGCCTCAGGTTCGGCTCGGAGTGTGCAAGAGACGACGCCGCCGGCGCAGGAGCGAATGCCGCGGAAATCCACCCACCCTCTCCAAGGGGCGCGCCCTTCGCAGTCCACGGACCGTACTGGCCATCCGCGCGCCGAGGGCGTATCCGGCCCGTCAGCCCGGGGCAAACGCTCCGGGAATTCGGCCCGCAAAACCCATCCCGCCCCGAAAGGGCACAATCCGAGGCCCCCTCATCGCAAGGGCCGGGCGTGCCACATCGAATGCCGCGCCCTCAGGGCGGCATGAATTGCGCGAACCCAGTTGCCTAAAGGGTTGCCCTGGGCTGACGAATTTCCGCCCCGTTGGGGCGGCCAGCCAACGCGCCGAGGGCGTGCCATTCGCCTCTCATGGGCGCGATCTGGCTCCGCAGGGCAGGCCCTGGGCAGGCGATTTCCACAGATCGGCCGGACAAACGGCGCGCCGAAGGCGCAAAGCCCTTTTTGCCCCCCTCGATGAGTTCGATGGGAATGAACTCGCAAAGGCTGCTTTGAAAGGGGTCGCTCGCAGCACTGGCGCAGGCAGGACCCCGGCGCCGCAGGTTCGCTGAGCGGCGCATTCCAGACGTTGGACTTCCCTTGAAAGCGCGACGGTGTTCCGGGCATCTGCGGCTCGGCGAAGCCGGAAAAACGTCATTTTCGTGGGATCCTCGAATCCGGGGCCCAAAGACTGAGTTGTGTCCCACGGACATCCGGTCGGACTGACGGCTTGCCAAACGGGGCGCCGGCTTCATATTGTTTCTTGGCCTGAGAACGACGCCCTCGGCAGCGGAGCTTTTCTCCTTTCGTGGGTTGGTAGCTCAGTCGGTAGAGCAGCGGCCTTTTAAGCCGTTGGTCCGGGGTTCGAGTCCCCGCCAACCCACCATTTTTCTGGGTCAGGCCCGGATCCATCCCCTCGTGCCCGCGCGCGCGAAAGACTCGATGATGCCAACCCAAGCCCGGGCACATGCAGAACCGGATGAGCGAGCAGGTTTCTCGGCAACGTGGCCAGGCCCCCGACCGCATCAGGGCCGCCGGGCCGGTTCCAAACGCGGATCGTCCAGGTCCAACCGGTAGAGCACTTGATTGTAATCGTAACGCGGCGTCGGCTCGGGTCGGTCGGCGAACTCCCGACTGTACGTCCCCTCGAACAGCAGCACCGGCGAATCCCCACGCAGGATCTCCGCGTGGATCCGCGGATTGTAAAAGGTATAGTTGTCGTGGCTGAGCACCTTGACCGCTCGGCCCCAGGGTCCCAACGGCGAGGAAGCCTCGGCATACCAAACCTCGCCAAAGGCCGACGGTCGGCCGAACCGTTCCATGAAAACCGCCACCCACCGTTTCCTCCATGGATGCCAGGCAATGGATCCACTGTGCGGTTCGACCCTGCGGCCGTCGGCAGCAACCAGATGATCCGGCGCATCCACGCGCTCCCACTGGGCCGGATCCGACCACGCCTCAAAAGTCGCCGGACATCGCAAACGCGGGAACGGGTTGCCGAAAAGCAACCAAGCCCGACCCTGGTCGTCCTGCCACCACACCGCATGTCCTTCCGGCACCGCAGGCGCTTCCGGTCGATCCGCGGATTTCGTCCAGAGTTCTTTCAAAAACTCGAAGCGTTCGTCGGCATCGTCCCAAATGCAAAGCCCCCACCGATAGACCTCGAGAGGCGGTTTGATCTTGGCGTAGACGGCGACCAGCCGCGCCTGCCCTTCTCGGTTGGTCACGCTGGCCAGGCCGCTCAACCAGGTGGGCCCCTCGCCCGGCATTTCGGCCACCGCTCGCGGTTGCCCCCGGCTGTCCCGAAACAGGTCGAACCGCATGCGAATCGGCGGCTCCGGTTTCGGTAGCGGCTCCAGCGAAGTGGTCGCACTGGTGGCGTGAAAAATCCCCAAGGGATACCGGGGCAGCGTTGTGTCCCCCCAGACCCAGTGCAGCCGCCCCCGATGCGCCGCAATCTGGACGCTGTCACAGCCCCACACCCCGGACTCCGGCTCGTTGGCAAACTCGCCGAGCTTCTGACTTTCCGCGAACAATCCGGCGCCGGTGAGCCGACCGAGCCGGCGCGCAAGGACCGAGCGGCGCACCTCGATGGTCACCTCCCCGCCCGGCACCGGCTTCACGCGCACGCCCCGCATCGCGAAGCCATCCGGCTCGACCCCGTACCCTGGACTGCGCACCTCCAGCCAGACCTCCCGGTTCATGAGTTCAGGCGCATCCAGCGCCACGACGCCGGCGTTGTCGCTCACCCACCGCATTTGATGGGTCGTGCGCAACTCCACCAAGGGCACCGGCCAGCCACTGCCCGCTTCTACCACCCGGACCCGGAAGGCACGCCACACCTCCGCCCCTGCGCCAAACGTCGCCAGGACCAACAGACCCGACAAGATCGCCAAGCCCCACCAGGGCCGGCCTTGTCGCACGTGCCCCGGGCCCTGCCGCAGCTTCTGAATGAACCCGCGTTGCATTTTCGCCACCGAACTTTCCGTCCGACCACGCCACAAGGCAATGCGGATTCCGAAGCTCGTTGACGTGCACACCAAGGAACGTGTCCCGGTCCCGGCGACGAGGATTCGCTCCAGCTCCCGCTCCGGCGGCTGCACGGCTAACGGTGCGAATCCCACGATCAGCCCCGTCCCAGAGAGCCAGCGCCCCTGTCCTCCTTTGGGGGCCATCCACGAGCCCCGCGCAGCTTTCGCGACCCCCTCCGCAACGCAGACCCCCGGAGTCGTTGCCAACACCACGAGGCCGACCCCGGCCCCTGCCGCGTTTCCGGTACTTTCAAGGCCCACCGACCCGGCGCAACAACCGCCCTGGATGCCGGATGAAAAAGATTAGACAAAACGAGGCCGGCTCCACGTCCTTGTAGACAGGAATGAGCGACGAGGATCCACTGGCCCGTTGCTATGACGCCCACGCGAAGGGCCTGTTCGCGTATCTTCTGAGCCTCACGCACGAGGAGGAGGACGCCCGCGACCTGTTGCAGGAAACGTTCCTGCGGCTGGCCCGGCAGCCCGATTTGCTGGATGCGGCCCGCTCGGAGCGTGCGGTGCTCTTCCGCATCGCTCACAACCTGGCCATGGATTTCCACCGTCGACGCACGGTGCGCGACCGCTTCCTCCAAAGCCAAGGGGCCCAGGATTCCATCCCGTTCGCCCCCGCAGAGGATCCCGACGAGGCCGCCTTTCGCGCCGAGGCAGCCCGGGCACTGTCCGACCTGCCGCCGGAGCAACGAGCCGTGGTCCACCTGAAACTCTGGGAGGGTTTCACCTTCGAGCAGATCGCCCGTGTCCTAGAGATTTCCCCCAACACGGCCGCCAGCCGGTACCGCTATGCCCTGGACAAATTGCGCATCCGTTTGCGTCGTTGGGTTGAGAACTCGAGTCAAACCACCGCAGGAACCATGAAGCCATGAATCTGCAGGACCCGATCGAAACCCGGCTGCGCCGGCTGCCCTTGCAGACCCCGGCCCCGGAATGGCGGGCCGCCATCTTGGATGCAGCCCGCGCCGCCGCGTCTTCGGAGAGCCCCCACCAAGCGCCAACGATCCATGGGCTTTGGCGCAACTGGCTGCAGGCCATCCTTTGGCCGAGTCCGCGTGCCTGGGCCATCCTGGCCGGCTGCTGGTTGGCGGCCCTCACGTTACAATGGAGCCTGCCCGCGTCGGACTCCTCCCTTCCCACCGCTTCCCCTCCCACCGAACTGGCGCAACGCTGGCAGGCCTGGCAGGAACGAAAACGGTACATGGCCGAGCTGCTCCGTGAGTTGGCCCCCCGATCGGACGAGCCCTCCCAGCCCGTTCCAGCTCCCGCACTGCCCCCACGGCAAACCCTGGTGGAACCGCTGCAACCCGACGAAAGCAGCATCGCTGCCTAGGTCTCTGCCATTCCTATGAACACCCCGTTTCCAGCGTGGTGGAAAAGGCCTCTCCGAGGGTGGAAGGGGTGGAGCAGTGCCGCGGCCGCCGCACTGGCCGTGGCCCTGGTCAGCGGGGTCATTGGCCACAGGCTCTGGCCGGCGCCACCGAAAGTCATTCTCACCTTTCAGGACTGGGTGCTGAGTTCGCTGTTCGCCACCGCGTGCGGTTTTGCCAGCTACTTCGTTCTGCGCTGGCTGCTGCATCCCAAGCGTCTGCGCGCGCTTTTCTTCGCGCTGGCCTGCATGCTGACCCTGGCAATGCTCGCGTTCGTGGTCGAGAACTGGCGGGGACATCTGGCCTGGCAACGCGCCCAAGCGCTGGCCGAGGCGCGCGGATTCTTGCTGGACTACAAAGCCCACATCCCGCCTGCCATCCCCGACGAAGTCAACATGGCGATGGCGCCGTTTTTTGAACCGGACCGGCTCACGATGACCGCCACGAACCTTCGGGATCTCCCGTCCGGCGCGGCAAAGCATTACTTCGTGCTGGAGCCGATCTCGCCCACGACTCGCAATGCACCCGGTTTCGGCTCCTGGCAGCTGGGGCAGCGGCTGCCGCTCGAGGCGTGGGCAGCGCTGTGCCTCAGCAACCGCCTCCCGATACAGGTTCAGGAGTGGTTGCGGGAGCAGGGCGTGACCTCGGTGCAAGCATGGCAGGCGTCGCTCCGTCAGAAACACGGGAGCTCTGCGGCCATCGTGGCCGAGATGCTGCGCGCCTACGACGCGCCCGTGGCGGCTTTCGTCGAGGCCACCCGTCGGCCCCAGTGCCGGTTTCCCATCCGCTACGAATGGGGGCCCGAAGCGCGACTGCCGCACTTGAACACCTTGTCAAAAGCAGCCGACCTCCTGACTCTGCGTGCCTGCGTGCGTCTCGAACTGGGAGAAGGCTCGACCGCCCACGAAGAGGTGCTGGCGGGCCTGCGCCTTATCCAGGCCATGGAAACCGAGCCCATCCTCCTCTCTCTGCTGGTGCGTCAGAGGTCCTGCGAAAGACTCCTCCAGGCCGTCTGGGAGGGGCTGCTCGCGGGTCGATGGGACGAAAGACAACTTGCCGAGCTGGAACAGGTGCTCGAAAAGATCGAGTTCCTGCGCGAGCTCCCGCGAGTCCTGCAGGCAGAGTGCGCGCTCGCGCTGTGGACCCTCCGGGGAATCAGTTCGGGAACGTATGCGCCCAAGGAGGTTGTGGGACAGGAATTCCCATTTGATTGGCCTCGCTGGCCCTGGTGGCTGCCCCATGGGTGGGCGGACCAGAACAAAGCAAACCTCGTGCGCTATTACCTGGATCGGGTGGCCCCTGTGATAGACCCCGAACAATGCACCGTCCGGAAAGCGGCGGCCCAGCAATTGGAGGCATATTGGTCCAAACACTCCTCTGACGATGGCGAGGGGCAGACGCTGCGGCGGACGGGGCCCTACAACTTCCTCGCCGTGGGTCTCGCTGCCTCCATCCCTGTACAAAGGCTCGCCTTTGGACAATCAGCAGTCGACCTGGCACGTGTCGCGTGCCGGATTGAACGCTTCCGAATCCGTACAGGCCAACTGCCGGACGAGTTGAAGGATTTGACCGACGAGGGTCCGCTACCCCCCGACCGCATCACGGGTCAGTCGCTCCGCTACCGGAAGCTCAGCGACACCAAGTATCAGCTTTACGCCACCGGATGGGATGGCCGCGACGACGGCGGCGTCCGTCCCTCCACACCTTTGCAGCCCACGCGCTTCCATCCCTCGCGCGCCGCGGACTGGATATGGCGGACCGCAGACGATTGAGCCCGGCCGACGCCAGCCCGCCAGAAGTCCTGCCCCGGCGCCGTGCCGGGAGCAGACAGGCTGCGGGTCACTGCGCGGGTGCCCGCCTGCCCTGCCCCAACCCCCAAAGCCCGGGCTGCGTGGAGAACTCCGTCAGATCCGAGGGATCGCCGCGCTCCAAGCGGTGCAAAGCCGCCGCCAAACATTCCAGGTGCCGTTCCAGGGTAAACTGCTGCAGAAAATGGCGGCGCAGCGCCTCGAAATCGTCCGCCCACATCTGACGGCCCAACGCTGCCGCCACCGCCTCCGGGTCCCGACTCGGCACCACGCCCGGGTAGTCCGGCGGCAACACCTCGGCAATGCTGCGGTATCGGGTGGTGACCACCGGCAGCCCGAACGCCAGCGCCTCCACAATCACCAGGCCAAAGCTTTCCGCAGGATAGTACGTCGGAAAACACATCACATCCGCCTCGCGCAACGCGGCCTCTTTCCGTTCACCGCTCACAAACCCCAGGTATTCCAGCAAGGGCCCTGTTTCCGGATCGGCCTGCAGAGCACGAAACTCCGCCTCCTCCTCGGCCCGCGGAAAACTCCCCGCCACCCATAACCGCACGCGCAGGGGACTGTTTTGCTGTCGCAACCGCCGATGCAATCGCACCACACCCTCGATCGCATCGAACAATCCCTTTTCCCGCAAACAATGGCCCAAAAACAAGACCCGCACCTCCTCGGGCCCGGCGCCCGCCATCGCCAGATCCTCCGCCGCGGGAGTTCCCCCCGACACCAGCGCGCGCCGCACGGCCAGCCGGGCCCGCCGTCGCGGCAACACCCTCGAATCGAAATGAGGACACGGATCCGGTATGCCGTTGGGCACCACTGCCACACGCTGGGGCCAGAACTTCTGTACATCGCCGCGGTTGAAGCGGGACAACACGATGAACAAGTCCGCATTCCGGAACGCTCGCCAGGTCCAAACCCGCGCCGGCATGTGCGCCACCGTCTCCAACCACCGCCCCAAGCCGGCGGCGTGCCAGTGCAAAATGACCCGCCTGAAAAACGGCCGACAAAGCGTCATCACCAGCCAGTCGCGATACAGAGCCGAGTACTTCCCCGGCGCCGGGACGTAGTAGAAGTTCTCGACCCCGTACCGAAATCGAATCCACAACGCCTGCAGACAGTACCCCAGCAGCAGGATCAGCTTGCCCGGCCGAAACTCGCCAATGTCCTGCAGGTCTTTCGAGACCCGCGCGTTCACATGATAGCATTCGATGCCCAGGGGATGTTTCTCAGTCCCGGCGGACCGCCCACGCCGGTCCCCGCCGAACCCCTGCAGCATCAGCTGGACCATGTAGCTCTGCCCGTGATGCGGCGGTGGTGTATGCGCGAATACCAACAGCTTCATGGTTCTTCGATTCCCCGCCCGAAGGAGCTCCCAATGCGCCTCGGAGCCTCCGGCTCCGGATCCGCAGAATGGCCACACCAACCCGACCGGTACCGGGCCGTGCGCTCGACTCGCGGACGTCCTGCGCCCGCCGCGTCACCTGCCCGAAGCCCGCGGCACACGGTGAAGCCCAACCTTGCTCCTGCCCACAGATTGGCCGGGCTGCACGCGACCCGTACCTCGCCACTTCCGGCTCAAAGACCCCGCGGACATCGACTCGATCGTATCCCACCCGATCGTGGGCAGCCCTGCCCTGTCCTCGCATCGCAAAAAGCATGGCGGAAGGGGTGGGATTCGAACCCACGGTAGCCTTGCGGCTACGCCTGATTTCGAGTCAGGTGCCTTAAACCACTCAGCCACCCTTCCGCCCGGAGGGTGATCAAAACATCCCTCTTCCCCAGCACCCGGGCAAGTCGAAATCCGGGCCCGCCGTGTCCGCCGACTCACGTCGGCGGCTACGGACAAGATTGGTAGCCGCCGCCGGCAGGCGGCGGATACCTGGGAGCGCTGGTCTCCGACTTGCCGTATCCCTGCCTCCAGCCGGCAGAGGTCGCGAAAGGCAGAACCATCGCTAGATCCCTCAGGAAAGACCCACCCTCACTCCGGGCAACCATCGAAGCGCCCGTCGGCTCGCGCCCTCCACATGTACCCCGCAGCGCCCATAGACCGGAGGTCTGCGATCCGGCAGGCTGGAAGCCGCGCTACCGAGTAAGCTCGCAGAGCCTACTTTGCGGCAGCCGTCGCGGAGACGCGGCGGGTTCGGGCTGGTCCGCCGACTCCCGTCGGCGGCTACGGACAAAAATGGTAGCCGCCGCCGGCAGGCGGCGGATATCGGGGAGCGCAGTCAAATGCAAGGTCTCTTGACCTACCGGATCGGCGGGTTCCAGCCGCCAGACGGGATTTCGTAGCCGCCGCCGGCAGGCGGCGGAGCCGGAATCTGACCACAGCCCCGCGGCCCGCACGGCGGACCTCGCGAAGGCACAGGAATCAGGGGACGCTTCCAGCGAGTCCTGTGGGTGGCCATGGGGTTGACGAATGGTAGCCGCGTCGGAGACGCAATGCCGGGTGAGTCGGTCAAGCGCCCCCGCCGATGGCTCTTGAGTTGGTATCCGCCGACTCACGTCGGCGGCTACGGATCTGAAGATTGGTAGCCGCCGGCAGGCGGCGCACGGGTCCTCGCTCGTAGTTTCCACCCACTCGCGTCGCCGGCAATGGGACTCCGGTACTCCGAACCAACAACCCACAGAACGCGCACCACGAAAGCCCACAGAGCACGCAGAACACGCAGAAAAGGTAAAGGACGGAGTCTTGGAAGAACACCAGCACGCCCATGGCTGTAGCGGGCTCGATCAGGCGGTCGCGATCCCGCCCCTCGTAGCGTACGTCGCCCGACCTGCCGGATCACCGCCTTCGGGCCGACAGACACCGCGCAGCTCACCAGGGTTCGGAATCTTCGGAGCCGGTCAACTTGCCCGCTGCGCACGGTCCTGGTGCTCTCCCTCTCCTCACGACCCCACCAGGCTTCCGAAACGACCTCTTTAGTGCTCCAATCGGCACGTCCTACTCGCCCGGCGTCTCTCCCGCCCCACTCCCGGACCGCACCATGTCGAACTCCCGCTCCGTGCGCAGTCGCAACTGACCACAGGCAGCGTCGATGTCCACCCCCTTCTCCCGGCGAAGCGTCACCGTCACGCCCGCACGGCGCAGGGCCTGATAAAAGGCCTCGCATGCGGCCGGAGCCGGTCGCCTCCATTCCAACCCCTCGACCGGGTTGTAGGGGATGAGATTTACCTTGGCGTGCAGCCGCCGCGCCAATGCGGCCAGGGGCGGGACCTGATCCGGGCTGTCGTTGACCCCTTCGATCAAAATGTATTCGAACGTGAGCATCCGTCCCTTGCGCTTCTGATAGTACTCCAGCGCCGCCACCAGCTCGGCCAATGGATACTTCCGATTCACCGGCATGATCCGGCCCCGCACAGCGTCGGTGGCGCCGTGCAATGACACCGCCAACCGAAACTGCTCCGGCTCCTCCGCCAGACGCCGGATGCCCGGGACCACGCCACTGGTGGAGATGGTGATCTTGCGGGCGCCGATGCCCCCGCCCCACGGAGCATTCAGAATCCGAAGAGCCCGCATCAGGTTGTCGTAATTGGCCAGCGGCTCGCCCATGCCCATGATGACCAAGTTGTCCACCAACCGGCCGGACCCGCGGTTTGCGCCCCGCTCGGATCCTTCTTGCGTCCGATGCCAGCGCTCCACCGCCAGCACCTGCTCCACGATCTCGTGCGGCTGCAGGTTGCGTTTCCAGCCATCCAACCCGCTCGCGCAAAACCGGCAGCCGTACGCACAGCCGACCTGGGTGGAGACGCAGAGGGTGTGACGATCCGCGGGCTCGCCGTACAGGGCCGGATTGGCGGGGATCAAGACGCTCTCGATGAAGGCGCCATCCGGCAGGCGCCACAAGAACTTCCGCGTTTGGTCGGCCGAGCCCCGCAGTCGTATGCAGACCAGCGTCTGCAGCGAAAAATGCTCCCCCAGTCGCTGCTGCAGCGACCGCGGCACATTGGTCATCGCCGACCAGTCCGTCACGCAGTGCCGGTACAACCACTCCAGCACCTGGTCGGCACGATACGCCGGCTCGCCCCAGGCGGTCACCTGCGCCTGGAGTTCTTCCCGGAACAATGTTTTGATGTCTCGCACCACACTCATGGTAGCCGGGTTTCCGACCTTGCCAACTGCGCGGAGAGACTCGCCCCCCGCGGTCGCCAGCCGACCTCACCCGGTGCCCGACCCGCAGAGCCCAAACCCTCGTGGTTCGTTCCCGACGGTCGATGGGCCGTTTCGTCTGTAACCCACGGGCGCTCCTTCGTCGTCTGATGGGCTGTGGGATCCGGGCAATTTCGCAGCCGGCATCGAACCCTTTGGCAGTGCCGGCCGTGCAGAGACGCGGATGGCGCCTCCAAATAGCAGCCAGGAGAGCATGTCGACCCCGCCCATGGACAAGATGGGCGAATCGGGTTCCCGGCTCGGCCGGGGCCGCGAATTCATGCCTTCTCCGCAACACCGGGCGGGGGGGCGACTCCACGCGCCGCGGATGGCACTCTTGAAGAGCGACCCGACGTGCAACCAACCGCGGCAGTCGGGGTGCATCCCTGCATCCCTCCCCGCCCGGGGCGCTCCGTCGGTCCCTCTACAGGATTGGGGGGCTGCTGCATGGAGACCGACCCGTCAATTCGCAACGAGCCGTTCTCAGCCGTGCTTGTGAAGCCTCTGCCCCACCCGCACGTCCAATTCCTCGTGCAAAGCATGAGGATGCGTTTGCCCACGGAACGTGCCCTGTCTGGACCGCCCCGGGGCGGCCGCCCCGGTTTCACGTTGATCGAATTGCTGGTCGTGCTGGCCATCGTGGGCGTCCTCGCCAGCCTTCTCCTGCCCACCGTCAGTCGGGCCAAGGAAACCGCCCGCCGCATCGCCTGTCTCAATCATCTGCGCCAATGGGGACTGGCCATGCAAATGTACGTCCACGACAACGACGGCCGATATTGCCCGCGCACGCACCCGGTCCGCTGGCCCCATCGGCTGAGTCCCTATGCGCCCGATGTAAAGCTGTTGCTTTGTCCCAGCGACGTCGCCCGACCGGCCACCGGCAGTACGGACCCTTCTCTCTGGCCCGCCGACGCCGCGCCACGGAGTTACATCTACAACGCGTGGAACGACTACTACCGGACCTTCTACCCGGCGGGCGAGTGGCGCCAAATCGTCTCCAGCAACGGCCACGCCATTCGCGAAACCGAGATCCGCGAGCCCTCGGAAACCTGTGTGTTCGGAGAGAAGCAACCCGACTCCACGCATTGGTACCTGGACTACGAGCGGTTCGAGGACATCACGCAGTTGGACCAGGCGCGGCATGCCGGCGGGCGTCGGGCGGGATCCGGCCAGGGCGCCGGCACCGGCTCCAATTACACCTTTGCAGACGGAAGTGTGCGATTCCTCCGGTTCGGGCGCACTGTCTGGCCGGTCAACCTCTGGGCCACCACCCCCGAGTGGCGCAATGCCGGCGGACCGCTGCCTCCCTGATCCCCGGCGCAGGCCCGGGGAACGGCGACGTGCCCTCCCGGCCGGACAAGAGTCGTTGCCCGGGATCTCGAATCAACGACGTCCCCGATCCGAGGTCGGCGCTCCTTCGAAAAGGCCCCCGGAGCATGTCACTCCGTAGCCGCCGGGGGAACGCGGCGGAGGATCCGCGGGTCCGCCGACTTACGTCGGCGGCTACCTCCTCAAGAGCCCACAAAACACACAGAAAGAAAAAGCCCACAGAGCACGCAGATTACGCAGAAGCAAAAACACCTGAATAGGATCGGTCCGCCGACTCACGTCGGCGGCTACGGGTTTGGGACCTGGTAGCCGCCGCCGGAAGGCGGCGGACCCAAGCACTAACTACTGATCCACGACCTGAAAGGCTGCTCCGAACAGGATTGCCATTGGATCCCAAATGAATCCGCCGATTCCCATCGGCGGCTACAGATCTCAAGGCCTCGTAGCCGCCGCCGGAAGGCGGCGGAGAGGGATCAATCCAATGACTGGCGTCGCCGGGTACAGAGTTGAAGGTTGGTGGCCGCCCCCAAAAACGAAGCCGGTACTGGATGAATCCGCCGGCTGCCGCCGGCGGCTACGAGCAATCATGGTCCACCCGCTACCGTCGGTGGCTACCAGATCGAGACCCGCCGGCTGACGTCGGTGGCTGAGGGACTTCAAAGAAAAAACCTTCTGTGTGATCTGTGTGGTCTGTGGGCTGAGGCAAAGAATCCGGTCGGTAGCCGCCGCCGGAAGGCGGCGGACCGAGACTCCAAATAGAAGCCCTCGCGCCGGCAAGGCAGCCACTGCAGGAACTCACCGGTCGGTAAAAGCATCCACCGACTTCCACCCATGGCTACCTTGATCGGCGTCCGCCGACTTACGTCGGTGGCTACCTCCTCAAGAGCCCACAAAACACACAGAAAGAAAAAGCCCACAGAGCACGCAGATTACGCAGAAGCAAAAACACCTGAATAGGATCGGTCCGCCGACTCACGTCGGCGGCTACGGGTTTGGGACCTGGTAGCCGCCGCCGGAAGGCGGCGGACAAGACTCGAGGGAGCTTTCCACCGACTTACGTCGGTGGCTACGTGATTGGCGTCCGCAGGCTCGCGTCGGCGGCTGAAAGGTTGCAAAGAAAAAACCCTTCTGTGTGATCTGTGTGGTCTGTGGGCTCCAAAAGGCGTTCTGCGTGTTCTGTGGGATCCGTGGGCCCTCCATCAAGCGCGTTCTGCAGGCTCTGCGAGAAAACATTGAGGATTCTGCGCGCTCTGTGCGATCTGTGGTTTCCTCGAAAGCAATGTGCCCGTGGTCCCGTGCCCCGGGGGCCCGCAAACACCTCTTCCGCGTGATCCAGCGCCTGCTGCAGCGTTGATACCCAGCAGGTGCACGCTGCGAAACGAAAGGATCGCCGGAGCGGCAATAGCCCACGACTCGCAGGGCCGAACATCACGGGGACCCGGGGCCACCGAGCCTCCCGCCTTCGGGTCGGCCGCGCTGTTTCTCGAGCGCGCAAGGCACGCTGAACAGCAGTGCCACCCGTGCGGCTCGTGCAGGAGCCGTTGTGGCGAGGTGAACGCCCCCACCTTCTGCGAGGCTGTTGCGCAAGCGCGGGTGGGATCGCCAGTACTCTGCTCCAGCGATCCCAGCTTTGCTGCGGACTTGCTTTTCGGGTTCTGCCCCTGCCGTACTTGCATGGACCAACCGGGCATCACATGGATGAAGACCGACAATGAACGACATCGTCCCCGGACGTGTTGCGCGCGCGCCCCTCAGTATCCGGGGGCTCCTGGAGAAGACGACCCTCCTGGCTCTCCTCGCCACCGCAGGGGGCTTCGCCGGCTCTTGGCACTGGCTGTTCGAACTGCTGACCCATTGGCGGCTGCACCTGCTGATGGCTCTGGCCGGGTTGGGCGCAGTGTGGATTCTGCAGCGACGCCCGACTTGGGCGGCGGCTGCATGCCTGGGCGTGCTGTTGAACCTCATCCCCATCCTCCAGGCCCGAGCCTGGGCAGTTGCCCCCACCGCACCGGCCCCCGGCCCCATCCTGCGCGTCCTCAGCATCAACGTCCATACTCTCAATCCCCACGCCGACCGCGTGCTGCACTGTATCCGTGAAGTCGATCCGGACCTCGTGCTCTTGATGGAAGTGGACGATCGCTGGATGCGGCAGTTGGAGCCGCTCGGCGCCACCCATCCCTTTCTCCAAGCCGCGCCGCGCCCGGACAACTTTGGGATCGCCCTTTGGAGCCGCCTCCCCTGGACGCATGCCGAGATCCTGACACTCGGTGAGGCCGAGGTGCCCTCCGTCGCAGTCACTCTGGAAAAGGCCGGGCGCCGCCTTTGTGTGCTGGGAACACATCCCCTGCCGCCGGGATCCGCCGAATACGCACGTCTTCGCAACGACCAATTGCGGGAAGTGGCGGTGTGGGTCCGCGCGCAACCGGCGTCTGTGATGCTCGTGGGAGATCTCAATGCGGCGCCCACCAGTCCGGTTTTTCGACAACTCGTCCGTGACCGCGGGCTGCGTCCCGTACGACACCCCGTGGGCCGTGGCACCTGGCCGGCCTCCCTTCCCCTCGGGCGGATTCCGATCGACCACGTGCTGGTCACGCCGGACCTGCGGGTGATTCGGTTCGAGGTCGGCCCTCCCGTCGGAGGAGATCACTTACCCATCTGGGTGGAACTGAGCTGGCCGTGACGCGGTGGGCTACTCACCGTGTCGCGGGCGCACCAACCGGCTGACTTGTTATGGACTGCACTTCCACGCGTCGCGGCGGATGCCACGGGATTTCTCGCCCGTCGATTCGCAAGACGCGCGGAAGGAGCTCGATGGTCGTCCCCTGCAGATCCAGGACCACTGCGCCCGGCAAAAACAGCAAATCTTGAAAGACACATCGCCCCCCGGGCACAGCAAAGGGCACCGCCCGGGCTTGGTCGAAGCGGACCCGCTCCGCCGCCGGAAGCGGTTGGTCCCCCGGCCAGGGGAGGACCACCTCGATCAAATCCAACCCAAGCCGGGATTGCCGGATCTGCAGCACCAATTGATGCGCAACTTCCTCGGGTTGGAATTGAATCTCCCACGGACCGTTCCGAACACGCCGGTGCTCGATCCACGCGAAGCCAACCGCGTACAGAACGACGGCAAGCCCGGCAGCCACCACCAGGTGCCACCGCAACCGGTCTGGAATCCAAACCCGTCTCATGACGACCGTTTCTGCAAACCCGCCGGCCCCGAGCATCGGCCGTGCGGACCAAACCGCCGACACCGCGGCGCCCGCACCGGGAGCCGTCCTGCCCTGCGCCCGACCCGTCCTTCGATTCCGCTCCGCATGACGTTGGGACCACCTTGGCAGCCTGTTTGCCCATGCAGCAAGCGCTGAAAAAGCCTCTTCGCCTTCCGCCCGGCCCGGGGCCCGGCACCAGAGGCATCGACGCGATGCACCGCGTGGGGCCGCTGAGCGACGGTCCCGGATTCCCGCATCTTTCGCAGTCCGTTTTGACCTTGTCAGCAAGCACCCGGGTTCCTTTCCCTGATTGGCGATGACGACGGCCAACAAGGTGACCATCCTCCGGATGCTGCTGATCCCGTTTTTCGTGGTCGAAGTGCTCTACTACGTGCAAACGGGGCTGGAGATTCACCGGTACGTCGGGCTGGCCTGCTTTGCCGTCGCCGCATTGTGCGATGCCGTGGATGGTTTCCTGGCACGGCACTTTCACCAGCAGAGCGAGTTGGGCGCAGTGCTGGATCCGCTGGCCGACAAACTGCTCCTGGTGTCGGCCATGGTTTTGCTGAGCTTCGATCACGCGCCATATCTGGAGCGTGTGCCCTTGTGGCTGACCGGTACGATTCTCGGAAGGGACATCCTCTTGGTGGCCGGCCTGGGGGTGATTCACATGACCGTGGGCAAGGCCGTGGTGCGTCCCCGCTGGGTGGGCAAGGTCGCCACCGTCCTGCAAATGAGCGTCGTCATCTGGGTGCTCCTGAAGTGGCACGGGACCGCATTGGACGTGCTTGCCCTGGCGGCCGCGGTGACCACCGGGATTTCCGGTCTGCTTTACATATGGGACGGGGTCCGTCAACTGAGCGCCAGTCCCAGCAGCGGACCGTCGCTGCCGCCGCGTGCCGCCCCGCAAGCGGCGGAAGCGCGAAGTTCGGCCCCGTTCCCAAACCAGGGAAGTGAGATCCACAAATCCGAGTCATGAAACCGCAAACTCCCCGGTTGCCAGAAGGTGCACCTGCACCCGAATTCGAAGCCCTGGCCCAGGACGGTCGCCCGTTCCGATTGCGTGACTTCCGGGGCCGGTGGGTGGTGCTCTATTTCTATCCCAGGGATCACACGCCCGGCTGCACTCGGGAGGCTTGCGAATTCCGCGACGCCCATGCGCAATTCCAAAAACTGGGCGCAGTGGTGATCGGTGTCAGTACCGATACGGTGGCCTCCCACGCCCGGTTTGCCGAGCGCCAACGGTTGCCGTTCTTGTTGCTCGCCGACCCGGACCGTTCTCTGGTGCAACAATACGGGGTTTGGGGCCGGAAACGGTTCATGGGCCGAACGATCGAGGGGACGCTCCGGACAACATTCCTGATCGATCCCGAGGGTCGGATCCGTCGGATCTGGCATGGCGTGCGGCCCGCGGGCCATGCGGCGGAAGTGTTGGAAGCCCTGCGCCAGCTTCAAAAGGAACCCATGGAAACAGAGGACCGGTCGCCGACCCCGCTGGCCAAAGCCAGGCCGCGACGTTCTTAGGACTTGACGGAGCATCGCAGGGTGCTAGGAAGGCGGCAGAGGGCCCGTCGCACAACGTCGAGCCCGCAAACCAAGTCACCTACCGCCAAAAGTCGAGTCATGAAACGCACCTTCGCGATCTGGGGCCTGGCAGCCATGCTGGGATGTGCGGCTCCCATCCTCCTGGGAGGCGAGGGCTCCGAACCAAAAGCGGCAGCCCCGGCCGGCGAACGTCGGTCGCAAACAACCGCTCCGGCTCAGAACCGACCCCGCCCCTTGGCCGGTCGAATCGCCGAAGTCGACCAAATCCACAAAACGATCAAGGTGGGCAACTCGGTGGTGTACATCACTTCGGAGACGCGCATTACCAAGGACGGCAAACCAGCGATCCTGGAGGATGCCAAAGTGGGCGACGAGGTGGGCATCAGCTACGTGCGCGACGAGACCGGTCGGATGGTGGCACGCTCGGTGCGGATCGGTCCCCGGCCGGCGCAGCCGCCGAGGCCGGCGCCCTCGCGACCCGCACCGCCACCGCGTCCGGGGCCGGGTAGCAGCTCGGGCGCCCAGTGAGACGGGCGGTCGCCCCGACCCGGCGCAGCCGCGGTTTGCAGCCCACAGAAACGAAAATCCGCAAGGCACACAGAAGACAAAGCCCACCCGATCACACAGACCCCGCGGAAGCGAAAACCAGATTGCGCAGACCGCGCAGAGAACGGGAACCGACTCACTCGACGGGAAACCTCTCTGCGAACGCCGTCGCAGCCGATTTCCTGAAGCGACTGCCGTCGCGCCTCGGTGCCACAGGTCTCCCGAGCCGTGCCTGCGCCGGTCTCCAGCCGGCGGAAACCGTGTAGTTCGCCCGTTCGTAGCCGCCGCAAGAACGCGGCGGACTGTCCCTCGGTTGGAGTGCTTCCGCCGACTTACGTCGGTGGCTATCAGAGTCACGCCACAGAGCACGCAGATTACGCAGAAGCAAAAACACCTGAATAGGATCGGTCCGCCGACTGACCGCAGCGGCTATGGATTCGGGATTTCGTAGCCGCCGCCGGAAGGCGGCGGACCCAAGCACTAGCTACTGATCCACGACCTGAAAGGCTGCTCCGAACAGGATTGCCAGTGGATCCCAAATGAATCCGCCGATTCCCATCGGCGGCTACAGATCTCAGGGTCTCGTAGCCGCCGCCGGAAGGCGGCGGACGAAACTCGAGGGAGCTCTCCACCGACTCACGTCGGTGGCTACCAGAGTCACGCCACAGAACACACAGAAAGAAAAAGCCCACAGAGCACGCAGATTACGCAGAAGCAAAAACACCTGAATTGGATCGGTCCGCCGACTGATCATGGTCCACCCGCTACCGTCGGTGGCTACCAGATCGAAATCCGCCGACTTACGTCGGCGGCTACGAGACAGCGGGGGTGTCGCAGCCGCAGCGAATCTTTCGCCTGGCTTCGTCCTCTCCCCTTTCCGGAAACCAGGTCCTTACTGTCTGCGTGTTCTGTGGGATTCGCGGGCCCTCCATCGAGTGCATTCTGCGGGCCCTGCGGGAGAATTTGAGGATTCTGCGTGATCTGCGTGATCTGTGGGCTGAGGCACAGAATCCGGTCGGTAGCCGCCGCCGGAAGGCGGCGGATGGAGAATCGTTCCGCCGACTGACGTCGGCGGCTACGGATTTGGGGTCCGGTAGCCGTCGCGGGTCCCCGATGGCCCTTCCCGTCGGCCGGCCCGAGCAAAACACTTGCCGACCGACTCCGCTTTGCGTTCCAATGCGGATATGCGAGGTGCCCGCTCCACCGACGTTGATATTTTCATCGACCCGCAGTGCCTAGGGGGCAGCCCGTCCGCCCCGACTTGGCAAGGAACGGAAGGCTTCTCGACCATGTCTCTCTCTTTGAACGGGAACAGGGAGTCTCCGCCCACAGGGCGGGGAGCACTGGCAAACCCTCGGCGTCGGCGCTTTCCCCAAGTGAGTCCATGACCGGTCGTGAACGGATTCTGAAGCATCTGGAGGGACAACCGGTGGATCATCTTCCGGTCATGCCCATCACCATGATGTTCGCCTGTGACCAGATCGGCGCCCGCTATCGCGACTACTGCACGGATTGCCGCGTGCTGGTCGAGGGCCAAATCCGGACCGCGGAACGCTTCGGCTTCGATTACGTCAATACGATGTCCGATCCCGCGCGGGAGGCAGCCGACTGCGGCGCGCGGGTGGAATTCTTCGATCATCAGCCGGCTGCGCTGGTGGAAGAGGATGCGTTGCTGGCCGACAAAACGCGCCTGGCGCGTCTCCGGATCCCCGATCCCCTTGGCGGAGGGCGCATGCACAACGCGGTTTGCGCCGTGGCCCTCTTGAAAGAACGCGTGGGCCGCGACCTGCTCGTGGAGGGCTGGATCGAAGGGCCGGTCGCCGAGGCAGCCGACCTGCGCGGCATCAACGCCCTGATGCTCGATTTCTACGACGACCCGGGCTTCGTGCGGGATCTGTTCGAGTTCGTGGTCGAAATGGAACTGCGGTTCGCACGGGCGCAGTTGGAAGCGGGGGCCGACCTCATCGGTGTGGGCGATGCCGCCGCCTCCCTCGTCGGACCCCGCTTTTACGAAACGTTCGTCTGGCCGTACGAAAAACGGCTGATGGACGGCATCCGCGCCCTGGGAGGACGCACCCGACTGCACATCTGTGGGAACACGCGGAGGATCCTTTCGGGCATGGGGCGACTGGGCTGTCACATCGTGGATCTCGACTTTCTTGTGCCCATGGCCGAGGGCCGCACCGCCATGGGCCCCGGGCAGGTCCTGCTGGGAAATGTGGACCCGGTGCGGGTGCTGCGCGACGGCACACCGGAGGAGGTCACCGCCGCAGTGGCCGCCTGTCACCAGGCCGCGGGCGCCCGCTTCATTGTGGGTGCCGGTTGCGAGGTGCCCCGGGACACGCCCCCGGAAAACCTTCACGCCATGGTCACCTACGCCAGGTCCCATTCCCCATGACCAGGGCACGGTCTCCGCAGGATTCTCCCTGAACAGTGGCTCTTCTGTCCCGATCGATACTTCCCGCTCCCATGCCTTCCGATGAGCTTCACGTCGTAACCGGCGCCTTCGGCTATTCGGGTCGGTACATTGCCCGGCGTCTCCTGGCCCTGGGTGTGCGAGTGCGCACGCTGACCAACCGCAGGCCCCGGCCGGAGTTGTTCGACCGACCGATCGAGGTGCACCCGCTGGCCTTCGACGATCCGGCACGGCTTCGGGAAGCCCTGCAGGGTGCTGCGGTGCTCTACAACACCTACTGGGTGCGCTTCGACCGGGCGGGGTTCAGCTTCGACCGTGCCGTGGCCAATACGCTCCGTTTGTTCGAGGCCGCACGCGCCGCCGGCGTGCGCCGCGTCGTGCATGTGAGCATCACCAATCCATCCGAAGCTTCGCCCCTGCCATACTTCCGCGCCAAGGCGCGTCTGGAGCGGGCCCTGCAGGAGTCGGGCCTTTCCTGGGCCATCCTGCGGCCGGCGGTCCTCTTCGGCGGGGACGACATTCTCATCAACAACATCGCCTGGTGCCTGCGCCACCTGCCGGTCATGGCCGTCTTCGGCGATGGATCGTATCGGCTGCAACCGATTCACGTGGAGGACCTGGCCGCACTGGCTGTCGAAGCGGGCCAAGAACCCGACTGCTGCCTGATCCATGCGATCGGCCCGGAGACGTTCACCTACCGTGGACTGCTGGAGCAACTGGGCGAACTCTTGGGTTGTCCCCGTCCCATTCTTTCGGTTTCGCCGGAAACGGGCTGGTGGGCGGCGCGGCTGCTGGGATGGTTCTTGGACGATGTGATGCTGACCCGGGACGAAATCGCCGGTCTCATGCAAGGGCTGCTGGCCGTGGACGATGTTCCGGCCACGGGCGTGATCCGACTGACCGACTGGGCACGTCGTCACGCCGCCACGTTGGGGCTTCACTATGCCAGCGAACTGGCCCGACGGAAGCCCATGACTGCTGAGGCCGAGCCACGAGGTTCGCGACCCGGGCGAAGCGAATGAAACCACTCATTTCCATCCACCTTCTGCCCTCGGGTCGGATTCTGAAGGCGCCGGCCGGCCAACCGCTGGCGGAGGTTCTCTTTCCGGAAGGCGTCGAGTTTCCCTGCGGGGGTCGGGGTCGCTGTCGCGGGTGCCGCGTGCGCGTGTTGTCCGGCGAGCTGCCGGAAACGGCGGCGGACCGAGAACGGCTGCGGCCGGAGGAACGTCGTGCCGGGTGGCGACTCGCCTGTCAAGCCGTGGCGGAAACGGATCTTGTCCTGGAACTGGCCCAATGGCAGGTGCCGGTGTTGACCGACGAGCGCCCGGTGCCGTGGCAGCCGGGCGAGGGTCTCGGCGTGGCGGTGGACGTCGGCACCACCACCATCGCAGCGCAACTGGTCGATCTGCGGACCGGCGAGGTAAGGGCTGTGCAAACGGCGTTGAACGCCCAGGCACGGCACGGGGCCGATCTGGTGAGCCGACTCGAGTTCGCCCTGCAGCCCGGAGGACGGAATACATTGACCGAACTTTGCCGCGGGCAGATTCATCAGATGATCCGGGACCTGATCGGGGATTCGGACGCCAGCCCGGCAGCGCTGCGGACGGTGGTGTTGGTGGGTAACACCGTCATGCATCATCTGTTCAGCGGTTTGGAGGTGGAATCGTTGGCGAGCTTCCCCTTCGAACCGGTCACCACCGAAGCACAACCCTTCCGGCCGGACCAGCTCGGTTGGCACCTTCCCAACGACGTGCGTGTCTGGTTTCTCCCGTGCCTGGGGGGCTTCGTGGGGAGCGATGTCCTGGCCGGGATCCTGGCCACCCGACTGGACGAGGCCCAAGCTTGCGAAGCGTTGCTCGATCTCGGCACCAACGGCGAGATCGTGGTGGCGCAGCAGGGACAACTCTACTGTACCTCCACGGCAGCCGGACCGGCCTTCGAAGGGGCGCGCCTCACCATGGGCATGCGTGCCGCCGCGGGCGCCATCGCCCGCGTGGCAATTCGCGATGGACGACTGGTCTGCGAGGTGCTCGGGGGCGGCCCTGCGCGGGGGATTTGCGGCAGCGGCCTGGTGGACGCAGTGGCCGCCGCGCTGGAGATGGGATGGATCACGCCCGGAGGCCGCCTGGAGTTGCCCGGGCTTCTGCCGTTGACGGACTCCGTGCATTTGACGCAACAGGACATTCGCGAACTCCAACTGGCCAAGGCGGCAATCGCCGCAGGCCTGCGACTGTTGCTGCGGCAGTGCGGCGCTTCCCTGGAGGCGATCCATCAGATCCACCTGGCCGGGGCATTTGGGAACGCACTGGATCCGGTAAGTGCGCATCGCATCGGGCTCCTGGAAGTTGACCCGGCACGCGTGCAGTCCGCGGGCAACACGGCATTGCGAGGAGCACGGATTGCCCTCTCCCTCCGGGGACCGGACGATCCCATTCTGGCTCGAATCTGCCGGAGCGTGGTGCATGTGCCTCTGCACACCCTCCCGGAGTTCGAAGAGACCTTTGCAAGCTGTCTGGGATTCCCTCGATCCTGAAACGGGCTCAGGAACAACGAAAAGGGCCATGTTCCTGAGAACATGGCCCTGCAGCGTCGGAGTCGAGACCGGCCGGGCTGAACCCTCCCCGGACCGGCTCGGGTCGCGTTTCTTTCTATTTGAGCTCGGCCAGGATTTTGCGCGCCTCGGCCACAAACCCGGCATTCGGATCCAGAGTAACGGCACGGGTCAGCGCCTGACGCGCCTCGTTCACGAGCTTCAGTCGCTGCTGGGTCAGGCCGAGGTAATAGAAGGCTTCCGCATCGTTGGGGCGTTGTCGGGTGTATTCGCTCAAGGCAGCCGCCGCCCGGGTATAATCGCCTCGTTGGTGCGCCAGGACTCCCACCAGGCGGGCGATGTCCAGGTCGTTGCGGTCGGTCTCGCGCACCCGCAGAGCCAGTTCGTAGGCCTTTTCCGGTTGCTTGAGAGGTCCGCCGTAGAGAAGCGCCAGCTCGCGCAGGGCCGGCGTGAAATTGGGAAAGATCGCGCGAGCGGATTCATACCACCGGGCACTTTCCGTTGCGTTGCCCTGCCGGGCCTCGAGCGCGGCCAGAGCCACCAGCGCCGGCACATGGTTGGTCCGTGCCTGCGCGGTTTGGCGCAAACGGGCGGTCTCCGCGGCCGCCGTGGGCGGCTGGGCCGACCAGGCCACCAGGCGTTGGAACTCTTCGATCTCTCGGGCAAGGGTCGGATCGGGCTTCAGACCCTGGGCCTGTCGCATCGCTTCCAGGGCCGCGGAAACCTGGCCGAGGCTGTAACGAGCCCAGCCGAGATCATACCAGATCCGGGCATCCTGGGGGATCCGCCGGGCGGCTTCCTCCAGGAGGCTCGCCGCCCACTTTTGATCGCCCTTGCGCCAGGCCAGACGTGCCAGAATGTGGGCGACCTGGCCGTCATCGGGTGCCAACTCGCGGGCGCGCCGCGCCAGCTCCAGGGCACGGTCGAGTCGGTCCGGTAACTCTCCCATGCACTGGGCCAATCGCGACATGAACACCACCGAACCCGGTGCAATTTCCAGCGCCTTTTCGTAGGCCTGAATGGCGCGCGGCCATTGTCCCTGCCGGACATACGCCTCTGCCAGGCGCGCCCACAACACCGGATCCCGCCCGTCCTGTTGGCTGCGTTTCTCCAGCTCGCTGATCTGCGCGGCGCTCAAAGTTTCGGGTCGCAGGTCCAGCAGGGCCAGGCGGCGCTGCGCGTCCGCGGCATGCGGGAAGTCGGGTCGCAGCTGAAGGGCCGTTTGCAACGCCACCCGGGCCGGCGTTTCTTCGCCCAGCATGTAGTGGGTCATGCCCAGGTGGTACTGGATTTCCGGTTCCTCGGGCAGTTTTCGGGCGCTGTCCTGCAACAACGGCAGGGCGCGGCTGTACTCCCCGCGCTTGAAATGGATCCAACCCAGCGTATCGGCCGTGGCCGGCTCGCCGGGCTGCAAGTCCACGGCTTGTCGGGCCAGTTCATATGCACGATCGAGTTCCCCCAGGTGTTCCGCGAGCAACCAGGCCAGATTGTTCAGAGCCGGGACATAACGCGGCTGCAACTTCAGAATGCGTTCATAGACCTCGCGTGCGGCCGTGTGATTGGTCAGCTCACTGTGCAACAGGGCCAACTGCATGAGCGAGACAATGTCTTTGGGATTCGCCCTGATGACGTTCTCCAGACGTTCGACGGCCTCCTTTTGTCGGCCCGTGGCCACATAGATCCGGGCCAGTTCGGTGTGGGCCGGCCGATAGTCCGGCGCCACCTCGACGGCTTTCAACAGGACACGCTCGGCCTCGGCGAGGTTCGTTTGGAAGATGTGGACCTGATAGAGAAGCATCCAGGGCAGCGGTGAGTTCGTGTGTCGCTTCAGCTCGGCCTCCGCTCGCTGTCGCGCCACGTCCGGTCTGCCCTGGACCAGGTCCAGTTGAAGCAATTGTTCGACGGCGGGCAGGTAACCGGGCCGCACACGCACGGCGTTCTCGAAGGAAGACCGTGCCGCATCGAGCTGTTGCCGCTGCCGCTGCACCAGCCCTGCCAGCAGGTAAGGCGTGGGGTTGGTGGGAAAATCGCGGGCCAGGCCCTGGTAAACCGCCAGGGCCTGATCGACTTCATTCCGGGCCTGATGCGCGCGCGCCAGCAGGAGTCGGGCCTGCCACTCCTCGGGATGTCTTGCGGTCACGGGGGTCAGCAACTGAATGGCGCCGGCGGCATCGCCGCGACGCAAACGCAATTCGGCCAGCAGGACCACGGCATCGGTGTAATCGGGGGCCCCTTGCAGGGCCTGTTCCAGACTGCTGACGGCCCGGCTGACGTCATTCACCATCAGCGAGGCCAACGCCAACTGGTAGAGCACCCGCGGATGGTTGGGCATCAACTTGAGCACCTTCTCCAGCTCGGTCACGGCGTTGGTGTACTGCCCCCGGGCCACGGCCAGTTGCGGTCGGAGCAACAACGCCGGCAGATTCATCGGATCGCGGGCCAGCACCCTGCGCAGCGCCTGCTCGGCCGCGTCCCATTTGCGCTCGGCCAGTTCCAACTTGGCCAGCTCGGTCCAGCCCGGCAGGTAGTCCGGGGCACGTTTCACCAGCTCTTCCAAAACCGCCCGCGCACCGGTGCGATCGCCGGTGGCCGCTTTGAATTCGGCATAGCGCAGATGATAGCCCGAGCGGACCGGCGCCAAATCCGCCGCGGCCTTGAACTCGGCCTCCGCTTCGCGGATCCGGTCGGACCGCGCCAGGATGACTCCCCAGGCGTAATGGGCCGCACTCGAGCGCGGCTCGACCTCCAGCGCGCGCCGGACGGCCGCCTCTGCCTGCGCCCGGTCCCCGAGCCGACCGTACAAGCCGCTCCAGGCCAGGTGATACCCGGCACAAACGGATCCGGATGGACGGAGTTTCTCGAGCCACTGCCGCGTCTCCGCCAAATCGTTTGTGGTCAGCGTGGTGTCCCACAACAACATCCAAACCTCGCTGTTCGTGGGCGCCCGGCTCACGACAAACAGCGCCTGTTCCCTTGCCTGTTTGGGATTGCCCACCGCCAGCAGGGTCTGCCCGTAAAGCAGGCGCATCTCCACGTCGTTCGGATCGAGCTCCGTCACCGCGCGCAGCACCTGGTACGCCTCCAACACCCGGCCCTGCTGATGAAAGATCCGACCCAGCTGCGTCAGAGCAGCTCGGTTGGTGCCGCCGTACTTCAGAGCGTTGCGGAACTCGATTTCGGCGCGGTCGTAGTCCCCGGTTTCCATCAAGGTCTGGCCCCGAGAAAGGTGCCGTTCCAACCGGGCCTCCCGCGAGCAACCCACCAACAACAAACCGGCGCCCAACAGAACCGCCAGGGCCCAGGGCCCTTGGGCCCTCGCTGAAATGGCCTGGTACATGCGTGGTTTCATAATGTCATTCCTTCGCTGTCCGCTCCGTCACTCCTCGATTCTCTCCAATCCCTCCAAAAGACCTCCAGCCCCGACTCCGATGTGCATTCGGCCTCTCGACTGCGCCTGTTTGGGGTCCATGCCCGTGGCTCCGCGATCCGCTACCTACCGCCGATCCCACCGGGCTGATCCGGAGGATGACCAGACGGCCGGCCTTCCGAGGCGCTCATGCCCTCCGGCGCCGCCGAGGGTCCCACCCTTCGCTGGTCCAGCCGGCGCAGCCACCAGACCAGCGCCAGGAACGGAACGAGCGAAAGAGCGAAAAAGATGGGCCCGCCCTGACTGTGCAGCGGCGAATCGATGATCCGGGGATCCACGTGAATGGTCAGCAGCGAAATGGTCACGATGCGAAAGGCATTGCGCAGGATCGCCAACGGCAGGACCGAGGCCACCAGGGCGGCGCGCAGTCCATAGGACCGAAGGAACCAGTAGCCGGCCACCCAGCTCACGATGAAAAGCACATAGGTGGAGCGGACCCCGCTGCATTCTTGCGCCACCATAATGGTCAAACCCGGCAATTGAAACACCAACCCATCCCGAAACAAGGTCGTGCCCGTCAGCCAAAACATCCCCGCGGCGGCTTCCGCCGAGGCATGCTGCAGAAAGATCTCCACCCCGTCGCGCACCATCGAAGGCATCGGCAATACAAACACCAGGAACAACAACGGGAACAGGTAGGTTCTTACAAAGCCACTGCCCAAGAAGCCCAAGATGCCGGCCCACAGGAAGCAGAGCCAGGCCGCCACCGGCCACACCAGTCGATCGCACGGTTCGGACAGGAGGCCGGCCGTACCCAACCACCGGGATGCCTGCAGCGCTGCCAGACCGAGCATCGCCGGGACCACGGCCAGGACCGGAGCGCCCCGCACCTGGGCCGGGCGTTCGCCCCACCGCTGCCAGATGAGATAAAGCGTGATGAAAGGAATGAGGAAGACGTGCGAGTACAATTCGGTCTTCCAGGCAAAGCGGGCGTACTCCCCCAGCGGGTTGGCGAAGACCGCCGTCAGCACCACCGCGTAGAGCACCCACCAACGCAGCGGACGTTCCAATGGCACACCGGGAGCCGATCGGCGCCATCGGGTGGTGTCCGACATTCGGGAAAACAGTGAGGTCGAGGTCTGATCACTCACAGCAGGTCTCCCTGACGACACGATCTATAAGCACACAAAGCCGCGGGCAACCTCGGCACACTCCCCGGCCGAGGTTCCCTGGTTTTAACGCAACCGGTTCGAGCCCGCGTCCACGTCGAGCCGTGCTCCACCCCCTCGTGGTGCCATCCCGTTTCGCCCCGGACTTGACCCCCTTCTGCCGCCCCCGGTGGCGGATGCAGCTCCACACCGCTGGGTGACTGGCACATGCGAAACTCAGCATGCTGCGGATTGGCCCAAAAGCAAGTCCAGCACATCCACGCGGGCCGCTTCACAACGCACCCACGCCCGCTCCACCGCGAACGGCGTAGCAGGTAACATGCCGAGTCACCAGCACATGCTTCGTACGCTTGGACACCCCCTTGAAACCTGCGGGGATCCACCTGGCTGTGGCCGCCTCCCCGGCGGAATCAAGTCGCCGCTTGCGGCCATCCGCCTCCCCCGCTTACCCAAACCGGGCGGGGACAGTTCCTCTCACGCCTTCCAAACCTGACCGGGTCGCGTGGGACACCCCGCCATGGCATTGCGGGTGTCCACAATGCAGTCGGCCCATTCCGCCAACTGACGGTAGTTGACACAGGCATGATTGGTGGCGATCAGAACCACGTCGAAACTCCGAATCGTCGCCTCGTCCCATGGAACCGATTTCTTGCCCGCCCAGTGGGGATGCTCGCGGGTGGGTTTGATCACCGGCACATAGGGATCGTGGTACTCCACGATGGCGCCCCGTTGATGCAGCAGGTCCATCAAAACGTAACTCGGCGACTCCCGGTCATCGTCCACGTTGGGCTTGTACGCCAGACCCAGGATAAGAATCCGACTCCCCTTGATGGAGCGGGTGCGCTCGTTCAAGGCGTCGGCCACCCGATGCACCACGTACTCCGGCATCGAAGTGTTGATTTCTCCGGCCAGCTCGATGAATCGAGTGTTCTTGCCGTACTCGCGCGCCTTCCAGGTCAGGTAGAAGGGATCGATGGGAATGCAATGTCCACCCAACCCGGGCCCCGGATAGAACGCCATGAACCCGAACGGCTTGGTCTTGGCGGCTTCGATCACCTCCCAAATGTCAATGCCCATGGCGCTGTACACCAGCTTCAGTTCGTTGACCAGCGCGATGTTCACGCTCCGGAAGATGTTCTCCATCAGCTTCGTCGCTTCCGCAGCGCGACACGACGACACCGGCACGATGGTCTTGATCGCCCGCCGATACAGAGCGCTGGCGCGCTCGAGACACGCCGGGGTCAAGCCTCCCACCACCTTCGGGATCTCCGCCACCCGGCTCTGCGGATTGCCCGGGTCTTCACGCTCCGGCGAAAAGGCCAGGTGAAAGTCCTGACCCGCCTTCAGCCCTGACCCCGCCTCCAGGACCTGGCGGAGGTCGGTGTCCGTCGTGCCGGGATAGGTGGTGGATTCCAACACCACCAGCGTGCCGCGCTGCAGATGGGGGGCGATGGCCCGGCCCGTGTTCAAAATGTACGAAATGTCCGGCTCCCGATTCTTGCTGAGCGGTGTCGGCACACAGATGATCACCGCCTCCACCTCGCGGACACGCGAGAAATCCGTGCTGGCGGAGAACCGGCCCGCCGACACCTGCTCGGCCACGTCTTTGGCGGCGATGTGATGAATGTAACTCTGACCGCGGTTCAAGACCTCCACTTTGACCGGGTCGATGTCCAACCCGAGGACCTTCACACCGGAGCGGGCGAATTGCAGCGACAATGGCAGGCCGACGTACCCTTGACCGACAATGGCGATGTGCATGGCGCGTAGTGTGTTCAATCGTCCGGGCTGTTGGCAACTGGGGACTGCAAAGCGGCGCTCGGCGATCCAGCGGCTCAGACGCTGGAGCTGGACGACACAAGCCCACAGATCACGCCAAAAAGAAAACCCACCGAGCACGCAGATTCTCGGTCGCCGCCGGCAGGCGGCGGAAACCAGATGACTCCACCGACTCCCGTCGGTGGCCACGGATTCCAGAACCGGTAGCCGCCGGCGTAAACCGACGGACCCCGTAGCGCGGGTTTCCAACCTGCCGTATCGCCGGCTTCCAGCCGGCAGATGCCGCGAGATCGATCATGCAGTAGCCGCCGCGCGAACGCGGCGGACAATCCCAACCTGGGCATCCGACGACTACCGTCGGCGGCTACGCGGTAAGGCCCACGGAACACGCAGCACACACAGAAGGAAAAACCCACAGAGCACACAGAACACGCCGACTGGAAGTGATCCGCCGATTCCCGTCGGCGGCTACGATGTCGAAGGCCCACGGTGCTCGCAGAAGGAAAAGCCCACGGAACACGCAGAACATACAGAAGGGAAAAACGGCAGACTTGTTGTGGAGCAACAGTCGGACCTCAGCAGCCACGGTTCTGGCGGGCCCTCCGCGCACGCAATGGTAGCGCAGGTTTCTGAACCTGCCGTAGCGCCGGTTTCCAGCCGGCAGAGGCCGCCCGGCTACAACTTCCGCCCCAAGGCTTCCCACTCCACGCAGACTGGAAGTCCGCGATCCGGCAGGCTGGAAGCCTGCGCTACGTGTAAAGCCCGCGGAGCCCCTCCAACGGTAGCCGCCGCCGGGAGGCGGCGGAAGCCAGATGGGTCCACCGACTCACGTCGGTGGCTACGAAGGAGAGCCCACAAACAACCCAGAAGAAAAGCCCACGGAGCACACAGAACATGCAGACGGGGCGTGATCCGCCGATTCCCGTCGGCGGCTACGCAATAAAGCCCACGGAACACGCAGAACATGCGGAAGAGAAAAACAGCGCGCGGTTTGTGCAACCACAATCAGGCCTGCGCCGTCATGGTCGAGCCCACTGGCTCAGAACATGCACCCGTCCCGCAGCCTGCGGCGTCACCCGCGCGACGCCGGACAGCTCGCCCCGGCCCACCGTACTCGCGCCAGCCCGCGCACGGAACGTGCTGACACTCCTTTGAGCCACCCAACCGGCTCGGCCGTCAGGCGTCGAACTCGTAGGACAAGTATACCGCCACGCCCTTGGAGCGCGCATACTCGCGTACCCCGGGCTCGCTCTCCATGTGCGCCACCAGCACCCCAAACACAGGCCACCCGGCAAAACCCGCCCAGCCGCCCCAGCCGCCGCTCCACGAACCGATCCACATCCGGCCGCGACAACTACGCCTTGCTCTCCCCCACCACCCACACCTCCTGCCCCTGCCGCTCCCCCCGCCCGAGAATGTTCACCTCCACCGCTTCCCCGCGCGCGTCTCGTACATAATCCCGACGCAGCCGTTCCCGCAGCCGCAGCCCACAATCCCGCTCCAACAGCGGCGGGAGTCCCCGATAGGCCGCGTTCTCCAGCGTGTAACCCACCGTCATCGTCAGCCCGCCCACCTGCCGATTGGTCTCGTCCAACCGCCACGACAATGGCTGGACTGCTTCTTCCGTCCGCCGTTGGGCTTCCGCCAATTGGTTGAGTCTCTCCTCGGTCCGACGTTGCGCCTCGGCCAACTAATCGACCCGCTGCGTCAGGGCTTCCAATCGCTCCTCCGTACGCCGCCGGGCCCCCGCCAGTTCGGCCAACTGCTGCTCGGTGCGCACCTGCGCCTCAGCCAGCTGGCGCAAAGCCGCCTGCAGCGGGTCGATCGCCTCCCGGACCTCGGTGCGCACGTGCTCCTGTGTCAGCGCATCCAGCACCATGGCCACCTTCCGGGAAGCCTCCGGCCCCAGCGCTTCCTTCAGCTCCTCGTATGCCTGCCAGACATTCATCGTCATCTTGGTTCTGCCGGGCAACCCTGTAGAAGTCAAAGGGCACCGGGTCATCCCGCACGATTGACTCTTCTGAACACCGTCTCCCCGGCGGGGAGCAGTCGGTCCGGGCCACCCCGGGAGGCTCCAAGCGTTCCTGACCTCCATGGGGCCTTTCTTCCGGCCCTGCGATCGGCGCGCGACCCGTCCCGGGTGATTCTCACGAGCGGGCACCCAAAGTCGTCGACCTCTTGTGGCGGGGGCAAAAGCTCCGGCGCTCCCACAGCCCGCGCCATCGCCGGCCCCGCAGTATGCTGGGTCGAACAGCCCGCTCCCCTTCGAAGCTCGAACGGGACCCGGAGTGCTCACAAGCTGAGCCCATGAATGGCGCGAGCCACACCTGGCACCCGGGCGCCGCGACCACGGAAACAAAGCACAAAACGCCCCGGCGCGGTCCCGGCGTCAGGAGTGCTTCGCGCTGCCCGACTTCATTGGCCCTCTTCGAGACAACTCTGACTTCCCTCTGGCCTCTGTGCTTTCGCAGGGCTTGAAAACGGTGCCTGAGCCCTAAAAGCCGGTGGTTCCCAGGCAGGGCGTCGAAAAGGTCCTGTAACTCGCAAAAAACACGCGAATGATCTCGAAGAATCGAGGGTCATTTTCGCAGGACCATCAGTTCTCAACCCGCTGCTGCGCATGGACGCCCGGATTTTCTTCGGAATGATCTTCGAGGGTCGTACCCTGCCGCGGGATCCTCGGGCCACCAAGCGGCCGAGTTCGAGGTCGCTGATTTCCTCCAGGTCTTCCACGAACCCCGACGGCACGGTCGCCGGCAGCGCGGAGAGATTTCAGCTTCGCCGGCGGGCGTGGCGAGGCCACCAGGCGGACAGGAGCAGGCCCAACGCGAGTAATCCTGCCGTTCCACCTGCGTCGGGCATGCCTCTCGCGATCCGGTACCCTTGAAATGACATCACAAGATCGTCCACCGCCAAGCCGTCGTCGGCACCATTGGCGTCGAAGTCCCGCCACTGGATCCACCACTCCTGTCCCGGCAGAATCTCGAGATGCTCGATTGTGTAGCTTACGAAGCGTCGATGATCTGTGTCGTTCCCGTTCCTCGGTCCCACGGATCCTCCCTGGTCCGGCCCCACGAAGTCCAACTCAGGAACGAATGCCCAGATACCATCCAAAAGCGATGTCGCGTCAAGGCTGTAAAGGAAGGTGAGCTGGTCCCGGCGGCCCAGCGCACCCACCCGCCATTGTTCGCCCCAGTAGGAGATCGTAATGGCCGTGATGACGTGATCCGTGTCATTCCGGAACTGTGCACCGAAAACCGTCCACAGGTTGCCGCTTTGCAGGCTCCCCAGCGCCCGCTCGGTGCTGCCTGAATCACCAAAGCTGTACGTGTCTCCAATGTTTGAGCTCCCCGTGCCCGCGCGGTACTCTTGGTTGGCATTTATGCCGAATTCCCATATGGCCCATCCGGGCGGAAGCGCCGTGTTGTCCGTGCCGGAATTGGCCAACGTGTCGAAGTTTTGGGTGTAGGGGGTCATGATGTCCGTGATGCTCACAGGGACGGCCAAGCCACAAACGGCCGCCCCCAGGCACGTCATGTAAGCGAGGATTCGGATGCTCATGCGGCAGCTCCGTGTTCGATTGGACCGCCCACCGACAGGGCGGGCCGGCTGCCGCACCCCACCCGGGGTGCCCCCTGGGAAATATCGCGTCGTCCAGCCCGGGCCCTGGCCCCATCGGGACAGATCCAAGGTTGTCGAGCTTCGCCACGGGAAACGCAGGAGACATGCCAACGTGATGCATAACGGTCCAATTCGGTTGTATCTACCTACATATCAAGAACTTCAAATGACATCCTTAACATTGGCGGTTGACGGCCGCCCACGCACGAAAGTGTAAATCCATCCGACGGCGCCACAGACCGATCCAATAGCATCCAATTGACTAACAATGTGTTGTGAGAGCTGAGGCCGGTGTAAACTCCACCGACGGCTTGTCAGGAGACTTGACACAATCCCGACCGCAAGCTCGTAGGGCACCCCTGAGGGCCCGCCGGGGAAGGCCATCGAAAACGCAGGATGCCCCGGACTGCGGTCCAAAGATGGAGAGATAAACGCCCGAAAGAGCACGTGATTCGGGAGCTGCCGCGCGAACGTGGCGGATCGCGACTCGGTCCACCGACTGACGTCGGTGGCTATGGATGTCATTGGTAGCCGCCGCCGGAAGGCGGCGGACAAATCTTGCCTTGCAGTTTCCGCCGACTCCCGTCGGCGGCTACGCCGTAAGGCCCACAGAGCACGCAGAATACACAAAGGAAAAGCCCGCTGAGTACGCAGAAGGAAAAACCCACAGAGCACACAGAACACGCCGACTGGAAGTGATCCGCCGATTCCCGTCGGCGGCTACGCGGCAAAGCCTCCGGAGCAGTCAGAACACACAAAACTCGCTTTTCCCATTCGCGACGCAAGAAATGCCTGCGACCATCCCTTCTCGAGAGGCGTTTCAAATCGGAAGGCTTCCAGTCGACAGCACATTCAAGAATTTAGATTTCTGCGTGGACTGCCTGATCTGTGGGCTTCCAAAGGTCGCGTTGATCCGCGTGTTCCGTGGTCTCGGGGCGGCTCGGCGCGAAGCCGCGGCTGTAAAACGATCCGGTTCGAAAGCAGGATAAGTTTCGCGGGCCGCCGATCGGGACCCGGCTTTTGCACGGAGCAGTCCGAGCCGGCGGGGAACCCGAACAAAAGAGTGGCGCCCCAACTGCGAGGCGCCACGGAAGGCAACACCAGGTGAAGAGCAAAGGCCTTGGATCAACCTTTCCGCCGCAACACCGCCAAACCGACCAAGCCACTACCCAAAAGCACGAGGGTCACTCCGCCGTCTGGCAGGTAAACCAACATGTCCTGTTTGGGAACCGTCCAGTTTCCCTGGTCATCCTTTCCCCAAAGATTGATCACAGCGACTCGATAGTTGGGATTGACCACAGTGTAATCCTGTTTGGCGGCGGCCGCTGACCCAAATTTGGCAATAACCAAATTGTAGAATGTCAGGTCGCTGGGCAAAGAGGTTTGTTCATCCTCGAGCCACCAGATTGTCTCCTGTAGGGCACGGGCGGACGCCTCCCGACCCGCTCCCGGCGTGTAATCATACCCGGCCAGGTTCCCCTCGGCGAACTGCTTGTAGAGCCAGGCGGAGCCGATCGACAGAGGATCGGGGGATCCTCCGCCCTTTCCGCCCATGACGGCCACGGTATTCAGCACCGCCAATAACGGTTGGCCGCTGAGGAACTCATTCACTTCCAAACAAAATGTCTGGAACCCTCCGTCCACCAACGTTTCCAAGGCGTAGTGAGCGGGGTTCGCCCACGGCGAGCCTTTCAACGTGAACTCACCGCCACCGTAAGTGGGGTCGTAGTACCCGGCGGTCCGGACAACGGTCACGAGTGTAGCTGACGCTTGTCCGGCCACCAAGAGCGCCGCCGCAGCCGCCACCAGTGTTTTCGCCAATTTTGTGGTTTTCATGGCTCACCCTCAAATACCGCGTTGCTGTCTGAAAAAATAGCACCGCGCATGCCAGCCAATCGGCAACAATTACCGGGTATCCAGCCATTTTTGCCCAATTCCGCCTTCATCAAAGGCTTATGCAGATTCCAAATGCCGAACACCGGCAGTCCAGCCTCCACAAGGGCTCGACAGCCTTTGGAAAAGTGTAAATGGTTCCGACGAAAACCCGGCGATTCGAAGGCAACTGCGAGCCGGTTCTCATGCAACTCTTTAATCAACAGGCGCTTGTAGAGCCTTCCAAAAATGTCAACTCTGCCGACACGGATTCTGGGAAAACTTACACTCTCGGGCCCGGCGGCCCCAGTCCTGCCAGACCCGTTCCCGCACGCCTTGGACCGAGCGACCATGGGTTGGTCGGTAGCATGCTGGGGTGCAACGGGTTGCGTGTCGCGAATCGGCTGGGAACCCGGATCTTGGCAAATCACCAAGTCGCGACGCGGAAGCATGGGCGGACTTGTGCGCCGGTCCACGGGCCGAACCGGATGCCGGAAAACTTCAGCTCGAACACTGCCGAACGAGGCCAACGACTCATCCGCGCCTCGGAGAGACTGCGGTCCTCTCCGGAACCCGTGTTGGTTGGCAGCCTTGACCCCAGAAGCTCGCGCTTCCTCGCGCACTCAGCGCCCGAGGGCGTGCTCCAGATACCTGGCGAGAGCCATCGGCGACCCAGGATCCAGTCCACCCCAGGTCGTTGCCATGCGTAAGGCATCCAGACCTGGGCCGGGGGCAGGAGCACGGGTCTGGCCCCCAGCCGGACGTTGAAAACGTGCCGCGTGCGGGAAAGCTCTTCCTCCACCTCCTCGCCCTTCAACATGCGCTCGGCCAACCCCCGGTCCATGGCTCCAAAATCCACAGACTCGCAGCCCCACTCCGATGCCCGCAGCAGGGCTTCTACGTTAAGCAGGGTGTTCGGATGGGCCTCTGGCGCCTGTTCGTTCCACCCCTTTTTTTCGAAAGTGCATGTTTTGCCGAAACGCAGGAGCAACAGACCAGCCACCAGCTCCCCGCGTACGCGAGCGAACAGGACCTTGATATCCGGACCGAAAGCATCCCAGCGCCGATACAGTGCATCTACGCTGGCCGGATTCGGCGCCACGCCCTGTCTCCGGCAGGTATGACACATTAAGTCGAAGAACCGCGGCAGGTCGGATCGGCCCCCTTCGACGATTTGTACCCCCTTTTCGACGGCCTGTCGGGCTTCTCGACGTGCCGTTCGTCCCACGCGCGCAAGAATCGCCTCTCTGCCACCCTCCAAGCTGGCGATCAGCGTCGCATCGATAATGCCCGGAACAGGATTCCGGCAAAATCCGCAGCGCCGCAGATCTTCGGAGCGAATGCGGCTCCGGTCGGGTGGTTGGAGGATCAACGCACGCAAACGTTGTGCTCGGGCGGCATCCAAAACCCGGCGCAACGCGTCGGGGACGGACTCTGGACCTTCTCCCGCCAGCACGGGACCCTTGTTGACGAACCCGATCCGTCCCAGGCGAGTGCTTTTTATCAGCATCAGGAAGCCACCTTCGATTCGCCCCTCCGCCCCCCAAGTGTAAAGCCAGGCCTGCCAGCCATCGCCCTGTTTGACGCGCGCCCAGCGGACCGACTGCTGGTACTGGCCCCGAGGCTGGCCGAGGAGGAACTCTTCCCAGTCCCACGCGATTTCTTCCAGCGGCCCCTCGGGCGCAATGCATTTACCCTCCAAGCCCGGCGCCGGGTAAGCGCGAATCCCGGTCTTGCCTATGCTCATGGGTTGATTCCCTGGCTGATCACGTTCGCGACCCGGGCCACGGTTCCCGCCGACGCACTCCACGGCTCACCCAGGAGACGTTTCTTCAGATCGGGGCGGAACCGTTCCAAACCCCAGGCAAGCAGGGGATGAATTCGGCAAAAGGCCGGCAGAGTCACCACCTCTGCCCCGCGCAAGAGGTAGAACTGATCCACACTCGCATCCGCACCCTGCTTGCGGAGGCCGGCGTGCACGCGATGCACCCCTGATGTGGCCGCCGCCAGTTCCCGTACGACGTGTAACATCAAGCTGGCCACCTGCTTTCGCAGAGCCGCGTCGGTTGCAAAAAAGGTGGCGTAGAGCAGGGCATCGGCCACCCGTTGCACGATGCCCACTGCCTGAATGCCGGAGCTGTCGAAAGCACCCAGGACGCGTACTTTTGGGTGTTCGAAGACCTTCTCGGCCCAGGCGCGGTACCGGTCGGGACGGACGCGATCCGCGCGATAATGGTATCCCGTTCGCTGCTGAAACTCGGCGAACACAGGGTGGGCACGGAGCAGTTCATGGACCTCTGTCAACGGACGGACCCGAAACTCGTGCTGCGCTCTCCGAACCTCCCAACGGCGTTTTTTATCCATCGACTCCAATGAGTAGTCAGCCGCGTTCTGAAACATCAGGCAGGCGATCGATCCATTCGCCCTACCGGGATCCCCGACGGCATATTGCCAGGCCCCCCATCTGGCGGCCAACGGGGGCCGGACCGCGGCCGGATCCAGCACCTCGAACGGAATCAGCGGCCGGTAAAACAGCGGCCGGACGCGCCGCCAGAAAACCCCGCCCGACTCCACGATCCGGGCCCCCATGGCGCGCTCATACGACGCCAGCTCGGCGGGCGTCATGGACTCGATCACTGTTTGCATCCCTCGATGGCGCTTCTACTTTCAGGCCGCAATTCTCGCAACCGATCGTTTCCCAAAGATCCTCGACCGAAGGTCCTCAGGGCCGGAGGACTGCGCGATTCCACAGGCCCCCTGAGCATCTCATCCAGTAGCCACCGCGGGGACGCGGCGGACTATCGCCCGCATCCGCTTTACGCCGATTTAGCCCACAGAGCACGCGGAATGCGCCCAAAACAACCCACAGAACACACAGAGCACACGGAAAAAAACTTGAGTCCATCCGCCGGCTAACGCCGGCGGATACGAAGGCGAGCCCACAGGACACGCAGAGCTCGCAGAACCCACCGCGTAGCGGCCGCCGAAAGGTGGCGGATTCGGCACGAACATGTCAGTTCACCCTTCCGGGTGTTCCGTGTGTTCTGTAGGCTCGAAAGAACAACCCTCGGTAGCAATTACCGGAGGGCGGCGGACACTTGCCGCGTGGGGTTTACGCCAACACCACCGGCGGCTAGGGCGGCGGCTCCAAGCATGCTGCCAAAAGGCAAGTGGCGCCCCAGTTGGGGCGCCACAGACGATAACGCGTTGCGAGCTTGGCTCGATCAATCCTTCCGGCGCAGCATGGCCAACCCCAACAGGCCACCGCCCATCAGGACCAGCGTCACCCCGCCATCCGGAAGGTAGACGAGCATGTCCTGCTTTCTGGCCGTGTAGTCCGGTTGGCCCGTAATCTTGTCGATCCCGTACATGTTCACCACGCGAACATTGAACCCGGCCGTGGACGGGTCGTAGTCGGCCCTGGCGGCAGTCACGGTGCCGAACTTGCTGAGGATCAGGTTCCGGAACGGATTGCCGGCACCTGGATCCCCCTGCTCGTTTTCCAGCCACCAAATGGTCTCCTGCAGCGCCCGCGCGGACGCTGCCCGACCGGGACCCGGGGTGTAATCGTAACCCACGAGGTTCCCCTCGGCGAACTGCTTGTAAATCCAAGCCGTGCCGATGGACAGAGGATCCGGACTGCCGCCGCCCAGCCCACCGTTGACGGCAGCCAGGTTCAACTCGGCGGCGAAAGGCTGGCCGGAAATGCCTTCGTTCAATTCTAGGCAAAAGGTCTGGAACCCACCTGCCACCAGAGTCTTGGGACTGTAGTGAGCCGGATTGGCCCAAGGCGACCCCTTCAAAGTGAACTCACCACCACCGTACGTCGTGTCGTAGTACCCGGCGGTCCGACTGACCGTGACCGTCACAATGGCGGAGGCGCTACCGGCCATCGTGGCCGCCATCGCCACCACCAAGCACTGCTTTTTCCATGCGCTCATCATGTTCATGTCCTTTCTCTTCACACTGCGTTACCGTTTCTACGAAAGTTAACTAGCACCTTCCGTGCCATCGAGTAAATCAGATTTTGGGACAGTTTGAAACAATATACATTTCGTTGCCCATCAACATGTTACAATAGCCACATGCTGAAATCGCCCAAGTCGTTCAACCGCCAAAAAGTTCGAAAGTGTAAAATCCACCGACATTCGAACTTGATTTGGACCGGCTAGACGGTGACGGATTCTACGCAATGCGTTGAATTACAAGACCTTGTATTGAACCAAAAAGCTGTCAGGTCCACCGACGCCCGAGTCGGCGAAGTTTACACTCGCAACACCCAAAACCCCGCCAGCCAAGCCACCTCGGCCAAAGCCTCGAACCAAATCCTCCAGACGTTGGATCTCACGGTTCGGGTACGCCCGCACCGACCGTGCCGGTCGAAAAGGCGCCTCCACGCAGCCATCGTCTCGGCAGGCTCCAGACAACCCCGGCCAGCGCACCCGGCGCCTTCGACTCGAAAGCCTCAAGCGTGCCGTAGCCGCCACGGTGGCGCGGCGGACAGTCCCGACCTGAACATCGGCCGATTCCTGTCGGCCGCTACGAAGGAAAAGCCCACAGAGCATGCACAATGCGCAGAAAAAAGCCCGAAAAAAGCACACAGAAGGAAAATCCGCAGAGCAGACAGAACCGGCAGATTGGAAGTGGTCCGCGGACTGCCGTCCGCGGCTACGAGGAGAGCCCACATGTCACGCAGAACACCCAGAAGGAAAACCCACAGAGCACATGGATTCGAGGTAATCCGCCGACACCCGTCAGCGGCTACGCGGTAAAGTCCACAGAGGGCGCAGACCATCCAGAACAAAAACCGTAGGTGACACGCAGCGCCCGGAGAATTGAAACGGCACAGTCGTCCACATGCTGCCCCAAGCATGAGACCACAACGGATTTCGGGGAGGCCACCGGAGAAACGCCTTCGCAGCTACAGTCTTCCCGGGCGCCCATACTGCCGACATCCGACCCGCTGCCGTGGCCACCTTTCTCTCCATAGCCGCCGCCGGCCTGCGGCAGATCCAGACCCAAGATCGGGCCCATCCTCACACGGTGGGTCTCCAGAACCGCCCTAGACCGATCCGCCGATTCACATCGGCGGCTACGGACGTACAGCTGGCTGACGGCCGTCGCAAGGCGGCGGATTCGGCACGAACATTTGAGTCCAGCTTTCTGGGTGTTCTGTGTGTTCTGCGGGCTCAACAGGAGAATCCACAATCGCCGCCGCGGGGACGCGGCGGGCAATCCCGGTCTGTCGCTTCCACCGCCCCACTTCCTTGGCTGCGGAGCCGGAGTTCAATACCCACTGCAACGATGGGCGGACCCCGCAAGAGTCCGCCGACTGACGTCGCCGGCTCAGCTGGAAGGGCTCCGCCAAACGCGGCGCAGGGCCCACAACCCGCCCGCCCCGAGGATCAGCAGTGCGGCGGTGCTGCCGGCGTCCGGCACCCGGGCGATTCGCAGCGCCCCGCCGGGCGTGTCCCACCCGACCCACAACCGCAGCCAGGCGTCCTTGGCGTCCCAGGCGTTCACCCAGCCGCTCAGGATCATCTCGTACTCATGAGCGGGGTTTATGGTGAAGCTGTACGAACTCGCAACCGTCGCTTCGGGATGGTCCGCCAGCTGCCAGCGCAGCAGTACTTCGTCCAGCGTCAGGTCACGCAGCACCAGACTCATGTCCTGTTCCTGGGCACTGTAGTTCCAGTATGCTTCGGCCTGAAGCGTGAAAGCCAGGGTCGGCGCACTGGCCACGAACCGCGTTCTCGATTCTGCTGCCACGCTCAGGCCGCTGCCGGCGAGATTGCCCATGGCCCCGCCAGCCATCGGTAGATCGGACGGGGCGCTGTACGCTGTCATCCAGAGCGAAAACGGTCCCAGCGCGCCCTGGGCCGCAGACCATCCGAAGGGCTCCGAAGCCGCCCTCCAGAACAGCATGGACGCATCGCTGCTGTGGTGGCGGAAAACGCCCGCCTCTCCGCGGGCATTGCCCTCCGGTTCGCTCCAAAGCTCCAGCCATTCCCCCCGGACTTGGGAACTCTGCCAGGTAATGTCGACCCCCAGGGCTGGGAGCAGGGCGTTGGCTACCGCGGCCGCCACACCCAGCCAAAACGCTCGCCATTGTCCGGTCTTCCAGCGACAATGCTTCACCTTTTCTAGCCTAGCACTCGCGGGTTTGCGACAAACAGCCCCGCACTCGTCGTTCCCGAATCGCATCGTCCTTCAGAAAAGCAGGCTTCATGCCTACATGCTACCTTGATGGGGTCGGAGCTCGATAGGCTCCCGCACGGGCGCAACGGCCCTGAGCATCAAGAGTCGCCGCTGCAAATCCACGAGGAACCCCAGGAACGCGGTGAGGGGGCGCCCGGCGCCCAGCCATGGAGGCCTATAAGGCCTGGAGCCTTGACCCCGGAGCCACGCCGTTCCCTTGAAGAGGGCGCCACACAGTATGCTGCCGCAGTTCGTTCACTCCGCCGGCATCCTGGACACCGTGACGCCTACTGGCTGATTTCACGATCGGACGCCCGGCCCTCCGTGACAGTCTCGTGCGACCAACCCCAGGCCCCGGTCGGCGCGTAAATCCACATTCGCTTCTGGTCCACCGGCGAGCTCTAGGGCTCCGCGCGGCCATGCCCGGCCCGAGTCGTGACTTCTCGAAAACGCCCGCATGCTCCTGCTGCCTCCCAGTATACCGGCCACGCAATCCTCTTGGGATGCATCGCCCCATCTCACACCCAACCGGGGATGGAAATCTCCAGCAGCACGAGCTCAATCAGCAGGGCATAACCTCCTGCATGCCACAGGCCTTTCCCATTAGCTCTCGTGGTCCGATACGACCCCGGAGCGTTGTTTCCTACTGCTGTTCCAGCGCTCCCCCAACTGCCGGACCCATGGCTTCCAATTGCAGAGGCGCTCCTTCCGGAACCGCGCGCCGGAGGAGTTCGCCAAATATTTCTCTAAGACGAATCCGTGCCGTTTCGGCTTCAAGCGCGAGGCGGTCACGTACCCCCTCGCGCTGCCGATAAAGCTCCATGACACGAGCGACTGCCTCCGCCTCCCCGGTCGTTCGTCCATCGATCACCCAATCGCGCATGCCAACGGACTCGAACACACCCGCGAACTTGCGGCTGTAGGCAATGCCCACCGTGGGAATGCCCTGGGAAAGAGCGCCAAGGCAGGCGTGCATGCGCGATCCGATGAAGAGGCCGCACAGGCCGATCACCCCTTTGATCTCGTGACAGTCGTATTCCCCGGTCACGATACGGACCCGCGCCTGCAGGGCTGGTGGCAAGGCGGCTCGCACCCGCCGACAAGCCTCCGGATCGCTTTCGACACTCTCCGGCGGAGCATAGGTATGGGGAATCAACCATAGCTCACCAGAATGTTCTTGAAACAAAGCCTCGATCAACCGCGGCAGGAGCGCGACGTAATCCAGTTTCAGCTCGAACATGTTTTTGCGGGTGTAACCGCCATTGTACATGAGGCCATTTACATTCAGCCCGATCGGCCCGACTCCGCCAAGAGTCAGCACCTCTCTTCCTTCCTCGAGCGGAGGGTCGGTCTCGATCCTCCGGGGAGCCCGTGCCTCGAGAGCGAAGGCAACATCCGGACTCAGCCGCACCTCTGGCTTTTCGCCCACCAGTTCTTGGGCCACCCGTTGGCTCTCCCGATCCCGCGCCAGGACTACCGGCGCCCTGCGCAGAAGGTACCGTGCCAGCCAACGCGTCCACCGTCTCCCGTAGGGACCGTAAGTTTGCGGGAAATGGACGAGGCTGCCTTTCACGAGCACTACGGACCAAGCCGCCAGAAAGCCCAGCAAAAAGCGCCTCCCGCCATAGATGTCGCTGAAGCTGTCGCCCCCGCGGATATCGCCCACCAGGTCCATCTCCTCGATGGCCGCAATCCAGGGCGTATGGCGGCTCAGCCAGCGCCGCACGCGAGCATGGGGAAGCCACCGGTAGCACAGCGAGGCCAGCACGATCCACACCAGATGCTCGCAGGGCCGGGCCCGGGGCGAGAGCCGATAATTGACCACCTGCGCCCGCACGTCCCTGTCCCCCACTCGGAATGCAACTTCGCACGGTTTGTGGTGGCCGACGAACATGACGATCCTCGTGGCGCCCGCCTCCGCACACAACCGGACCAGCGATGCGCCCAGGGCCATCACGCCCCGATTGCCGGAGCTGACCGGCGTCCCCAGGATGCCGACGTTCACAAATCCTCCGAAACACGCTTCACAAACCGTCGCCTCTGCACATCAAGACCTCATTCGCGAGGGCGTTCATCGCAGACGGTCCGTGCTCTCCAGCATACCTAAAGCGGTGTGCCGCCGGGACGGAACCACCACCGGTCGAAGACGGTCTGCAGCAGCTCCCGATGCGTTTCGCACAACACCATGTTCCGGACGCCTCGCAACCGTTTCTCCCCGACCCAGAAGCGTTCCACCCAGCCTGTGCGGTTCAGCCAATGGAGCAAGCGGCCGTGGCCCAGCACTTCACTGAGGGCATCGTGTCTGGCCTGCTCGCAGAATCGAAGCCACTCTGCGTCCACGAACGCGGGGTCCGAGACCAACGCATTCCGCTGCGCCATCCGTTCATGCCACTCCTCAGCCTCCGCGCCGTGCAGCAGCCTCGCCCCGGGCGGAGGTTTCGATTGACGAAAAGGAATGCATTCCATTCTCGCCTCCCGACTACGGAGGAGCTCCAGTCGGACCAGAAACCCTTCGTGAAACCCTGGTTTGTTCCGATAGATTTCTTCATCCATCACCAACGCTCCCTGGCCATAAACGATGAAGCCATGGCGGTATCGCTCCCAGCCCCCCAGGGCATGCGGATGCTGGACGATCACGGCAGTGGCGCCCAGTTCGATGAGAAACCGGCACAGTCGCTGCACCCGGGGCGTCACCGGCTGGAATTCCGCCGCGCCATGATACAGCACGATCCAATGATCCCAGTCTCCACCCTGCTCACGAACCGTTTGCACCAGCGTAATCAGGTCGACCGGATTCGCGCCCGGAGCCTGCGCATCAGCAACCGAGAATTCTCGTTCGGCCACGGCCAGGATGGCCACTCGAATCCCCTGCAATTCGCAGACATAGGGCCGGGCGGCCTCCGCGAGATTCTCCCCGGCACCCACCGTGGCAATTCCTGCCCTCCGACATGCCTCCAGCGTACTACGCAGACCTGCTGCCCCGTGGTCCAAGATATGGTTGTTGGCCAGAGTCAGCAGTTGGAATCCGGCCGTCCGAAGGACCTCGGCACAGACCGGCGGGGCCCCGAAAACGGGCCCGGTTTTGCGGATGGGCGAGGGCCGTTGGATGAGCGGGCATTCCAAGTTCGCCACGACGAGGTCGGCACCGCGAAACAGCGGCAGTAAATCGTGGAACAAAGCGTCCACGTCTGCCACTTCGAAGTAGCGACGGTTCTCGCCGATGGGGCAAACGTCAGCGCCGATCAATAGGCTGGCCACAGGTTTCAGGAACAGGGACCTTGGACTGACTTTTACGATTGCTCGAGAACCAAGGGCACACTCCCTTGCATATGCGGGAGTTTGGGCGGCGTCTGTTCCCACCAGCGGGTTGCCAACAGGGTCTGGATCTCCTCCCGTGGTGCACGCCACGCTACGACGCGCGCGGGAAACCCGCTCACGATGGCGTAATCCGGCACGTCCACGCAAACCACCGAACCCGGCCGCACCACAGCGCCGATGCCAATGCGTCGTGTGGGCGGCACGACTATGACCCCGTGTCCCAACCAGGCGCCGTGCGCGATTTCCAAACTGCCGAAAGACAGAGAGGGCCCCGAGACCTTCCCCAGTTCCGGGTTATAGAAGAATCCGTGGCTGGAGAGAAGGTTGAAGGGGTGGTTGCGCGTGAATGTACGCACCGTGTCCGCCACCCAGCAGTAACGCCCAATGCGGGTACCTCGATGGAGCACGGAAGGCTTTTCTCGCCAGGGCCAGTAGCTGTAAGCCCCGATCTCCAGCCCGTAATCCTGCTGCAGCAGCTTCCGAATGGAGCCCGAGAACGCAGGGCCATTTTCCCACCTCACAATCCAGCGACGGAGATGCTTGCGCAGGGATTCACTGGCCATCGCGCGGTACAGTGGGAGGATCCACGCCACCCGATAGACCAGGTCCGCGGCCGGCCCATGGCTTGTCTTCCTGGACTGGCTGTTCATGCGGACGCTCACCTTTGTGTCAAGGGTTCTTCGAGCGGGCGCTGCACTGGCAGCCCCGAGCGGAACAGTTCATCCACTGGTTTCAGCCACCACTGCTCTGCCAGCAGCCGTTCGATGGTGGCGGGTCGGAACCGGTATTTGACCACGCGTGCCGGATTGCCTGTGACGACCGCATACGGGGGCACGTCGTCGTGCACAACGGAACCGGCACCAATCACCGCCCCGTGTCCGATGCTGCGCACGGATGGCAACACGATCGCGTTGTGGCCCATGTAAACATCGTGGCCAATGACCAATCCGGTGCCGGGCGTACGAAGTCTCGCCGCATGGCGCGCAAACGGATTCCAAGCGGGGCCAATCCCCATTTCAGGGTCGGGGCCGTCTTCCGCCAAAACGCGGACTGTGTAGTAAACGGAGCAGTACCGGCCAATGACCGTCCCGGGTGCGAACCTTTCGGGCCCAGACTCACAGGGGCCGATGGAATAGAGGCCCACCGACACCCCGTGGTATCGCGCCAGGAGTTCGCGCACGGTGCAAGAGTAGACGGGTCCACGTTCCCAACGCATGACCAGGGAACGTAGAAGCCGGCGCACGCCCGGCGGCGCCCCGCCATACATGTTCCGGGCGATCCACCGGGCGACCGGCGAGGTCGCTCCCTCTCCCGGTTTGCCCGCCCCCTGGGAATCAAATTCCATCGGGCTCATGCGTGACTGCGACCCGCCCTCATCTCCGCCGAGGACAAAACCAGCTCACCCCCACAGCCTGACCCTTTGCCGCCGGGGGCAGCTGCGCCACTCACTGCTCTCGCCCCTCGGCTTGTTTCCGCGCGACGAAGGCCACCAGGCGCTCCAGGGAGCCGAAGTTCTCTTCGCCCACGTCGCCGTCGCCGACCCGGATCTGGAACTGTTCCTCGACAAACTGGATGAGGCGCAGAAGCCCCAGCGAATCGAGCAAACCGCCCATGCCCACCAAAGGTTCCCCGGGCTCCAGCCGGTCCCGGCCGTCGGCCAGTACGTCCTCGACGATGAATCGTTCAATCTGGGTTTTCAGCTCCATACGTTTTCTTCTTCACCCGACCTTGCGGGCGGCGGCTGCGCCCCTTGCCATCCTGTCTCACCCCTCCGCCGAACCGCGCGCGCGCCGGGTTTCTTTTTCCTCCACTGCCCGCACCAGAGCCGGCCGGTCCGTTTTTCCAGTAGAGGTTTTCGGGAGTTCCTCCAGCAGATGGAACCGCTCCGGCACCATGTACGGGGGCAGGTGTTGCTGACAAAAAGCCGCAAGCAGCCCGAGCGTCACACGCGCATTTTCTGTCAAAACCACGAACGCATGCAACCGGTTTCCCACCAGCTCATCCGGCACCGCCACGGCCGCGGCTTCCTTCACCTCCGCATGCCGATATAGAACGCTCTCGATCTCGCCCAGTTCGATCCGGTAGCCACGGCTCTTGACCATGTGATCGCGGCGGCCCAGAAAGAGCCACGTAACCCCGTCGTCCGCCAGTTTGACCACATCTCCGGTACGGTACACAGGATCCGGATAACGGTTGTGCAACGGGTTTTGCTGAAAGCTGCGTGCGGTTTTGCCCGGATCCCCCCAATAACCCTGGGCGACCGTGGGGCCGCGGACCCACAGCTCCCCCTCGATCCCCGGTTGTGTTATCGGCCGGTTCTCCTCATCAAGTGCGAACACCTCCGTATTCTCGCAAGCACGCCCGATCGGCAGCGAGGCCGGAGCGTCGTCCGCCACATCCTCCGGGCGGACCCGGTGATAGGTGCACACATTGGTCTCGGTCGGCCCGTAGAGGTTGTAATACGTCGCCTGCGGGATGGCACGGACAAGTTTCCGCAGATACTTCACGGGAAACACTTCCCCGGCGAACAAGATCAGTCGAAGACCGGAAAAATCGTGAGCCTCGAGGCGGCCGTATTGGACCAACAGGCTCAGAATGGAGGGAACCATGTACGTTACGCTGATGCGTTCTTCCTGCCACAGGTCCGCCAGTTTGACGGGTAACGCCGCGAGCTTCTCGGGCACCAGGACAACCATTGCCCCGGCTTTGGCGGTGGCGTAAAGATCGAAGGTGGAGAGGTCGAAGTGAAGCGGGGCCATGCTGGTGACCCGGTCCTCCGCACCCAACTCGAACTTGTGGAATGCCCAGTGGACGAAGGTCAGGCACGTTCGATGGGCGATCATCACCCCCTTGGGCGTGCCGGTGGAGCCCGAAGTGTAGAGAATGTAAGCGAGGTCGCTTTCAACTGCCGAGCAATCCACCGGCGCGCATGACTGATGCCGCACCTCTTCCGCGGCGAGGAGGCGGCCCCTCCACACCCCTTCCGCCGGGGCTTCCTCCAGGCATATGGCGGTCCGCAAGGGCGCTCCGGCTTCACAAAGTTGGGCCAGTTGTGCCATATGCACCGCGTCGGTCACGAGGACCTCGATGCCGCAGTCCTGCGCAATGTACGCAGCCCGGCGAACCGGTGCCATCGGATCCAACGGGACATAAACTCCTCCGCATTTCATGACGCCGTACACGGCCTGTACGGACTCGCATGACTTGTGCAGCCACAATCCCACGCGGTCTCCTCGGCGAACGCCGGCTTCGCGCAGGGCGCGGGCCAACTGGTTGCTCCGCGCCTCCAACTCCGCGTAGCTCCATTGGCGCCCGAGGAATCGCACGGCGGGCCGATCCGGACACCGCTCAGCGGACCGCTGCAACAGATGCGGCAACAAGTATTCCATAGGGAATTCCAGGCTATCGTCCCGTGGCGACCGCCGGACCTCGTTGTGCCGGTCCTCTCTCAGAGGCCCAGCAAAGACGCCACAAGGTTGGATTGGATCTCATTCGTACCCGAATAGAGCCGGCTGCCGATCGCGTCCCGGAGCTCGCGGTCAAGGCCCGTTTCCACCCGGTAGCCCAGTCCGCCGTGGATTTGGATCGCGTCCTCGCACGTTTGCACCCAAGCCTCGCTGATGTGGCGCTTGGTCAAGGCAGCTTCCAGATAGGCCGGTCTTCCCTGCGCCAGCAACCACGCGGTCCGATACAGCAGCAGGCGCGAGGTCTCGAGGCGCTCCTTCATGGCCACGAGGCGGGCTGCAACCTGTTGATACTTGCCGATATTCTGGCCGTATTGCCGCCGGGCCCGCGCAAATCGCAGGGACATTTCGAACAGCGGTCGCATGGTGCCCACCGCGCTGGCCAGAATACATCCCCGCTCCCAGGTCATGGATCGCATGAACACAAATGTTCCGGCCCCCTCGTCACCGAGCCGGTTGGCCACAGGCACGCGACAATCCCGGAATCGAACCTCGCCGGTGGGCGAGGTGCGCAGTCCCATTTTGTTCACCGGCTCGATCTCCAGCCCTTCCCGCTCGGTCTCCACGAGCAACACAGTGATACCGGCCGGCCCCTTGGCCGGGTTTACCGTCGCGTACACGGTGAGGACATGAGCGACCGGGGCATTGCTCACGAAGCTCTTGTGTCCGTTGAGCACGTAGACATCGCCTTCCCGCCGCGCCGTCGTCTGGAGGGCAAAGGCATCCGACCCGGCTTCCGGCTCGGTCATGGCATTGCCGCCGATCCATTGCCCCTTGGCCAGTTTGGGCAGAAAGCGCTGTTTTTGCTCCTCTGTCCCCAGCGCCAGCAACGGGGTGACCACCGTCCACAAATGGGCGTGCAGGGAGAACAGCAAGCCGTTGTCACAGCATGCGTATCCGAGCCGCTCGAGGGCTCCCACCATGGTCAGCGCGTCGCATTCCAGCCCCCCCAAGCGGCGCGGCACGGGCAACCCGGGCAGTCCGACGCGCCCGCATGCGTCCCAACCGGCTCGGTGGAACCGGCCTTCCCGATCGGCCATCACAAGATCGGTTGCCACTTCCGCCTTCGCAAGGGCCTCGATCGAGTCGAAAAACCGACGCTGCGCCTCACTCCATGAGAAATCCATTCGCAAGCCTTTCGCTCGAGTGCCCTAAACCAGCGCACCGTGTTGGGCGCTGTCTTTTCGTCAGGCTTTGTCGCCAACGTATTGCCTTCGATCCATCAACTGGCCTGAAGGCGCGCCGGTCGCCGCTCCAGACTGTCGGCTCATCGTCCACCACGACTGCAGAGCAGCTCGCAACCCTACGGATTGGAAACGCCCCAGCAGGGCATTAACTTCAGCCCGAAGCTCCCTTCTAAGTGCGACCGTGGCGATGCCACTACCGAAAGCAGCCAGGGCCGCCAGACCCAGAGCCGCCCATGACGGCCAAGTCGCCACCTGGTGTCCCAACCAGCCGCAAGCGGCGGCCAGCCCCGCGGTGCCGACGACTGCTCCCAAACTCAGGCCTGGGGCCAGACCGTAGAGCGATCGCAACCGCCACACGCAGATCCCCGTGGCCACCAATTCTCCCAACAGGCCACAAGCTGCCACCGTCCAGAGCGGCTGCCCTTGGGACGCCAACCAAAAGGCCGGCAGGAGGGAACTTGCCCGGCCGAGGTTGGAAAGCAACTGACTCTGCGAATCGCCCTTGGCCAGGTTGGCGACCGCCACTGCCATTCGCAGCGCACGAAAGGCCGCCACCGCCGCCAACCAGGCCATCAAAAGACCGGCCCCGATGTATTTCGGGCCGTACACACAACGCATCAGGGCCTCGGCCCCGGTCATCAACGCCGCCGTAGAAACCGTGGCATAAAGGGTCATGACACCCAATACCTGTCGGTAACGGAGCGCGAACATCGTCGGATTGTCCTGTACCCGTGCCACCAGGGGAAAGGCGACGGAATTGAACACCCGCCCCCACACGAACTGCGGCGCCATGACCAGCGTCACAGCCGCGGCGTAGGGTGCCAGGTCGGACATGCTGTAGAAGGTGGCCACCAGGAACTGGTCGCCCTGCATGATCCCGAACATCAGAAAGCCCGTCAACAAGAGCGGCCATCCAAACTGCAACATCCGGTGGCCGTACTCGGGTTTCCAGGTCAAACGGTATTCCTGCTCCGCCAACCAATGAGAGAGCACGAAGCTGAGCAGCGCCTTGGCCACGAGAAGGATCAGCACGGCGCGGTAATCTCTCAGCCAGACGGCCAGCGGCCATGCCGCCAAGGTGATGATCAGCTGTGGGACCGCTTCCACCGCAGCCGAAGGACCAAATCGGAGGTGCCGTTCGAATCTTTGAACGTCCAGGTGCTGCAGTCCACGCAACAGAACAATCCCGGCGAGGATCATGAGTGCCCAGGCATGTTCGGCGATACCGAACCAGCGGGCCAGCAGAGGCGCGAACGCAAGTATGCAAGCGGCACTGATCGCCGCCGCCACCGCTTGCACCGTGTGCCCTGTGGCCACGAACGTCGGATCGTCTCCTTCCTTGTCCCGAATCAGGAATCGCCCAACCCCCAGTTTGGCGGTGAACTCCAGCAGGCTCATGACCATGCCGAAGACCGCCGCCATGCCGAAGTCGGCCTTGCTCAGGAGCCGCGCCAGGATCATGTTCCGGAGGAACGAAGCGGCGTAGCCGATTCCCTCTCCCAGCGCCACCGAGGCGGTTCCTTTCAGGACCTGTTTCCGAAGCGACATGTCAGAACGATTTCGGATCAGCCGGTCCCCCTATGTCCGAGCAAAACGCCCGACCGGGGCTCTGCCACCTGATGGCGCAGACAGGCAACTTTTTCTGCACGGGAAACCGCGAGGTCCGAATGCGCCTGGTGGGAAGGGGCCGCGGGCGATGGGCATGCGCCCCGGCCCGGCCCCTGGAGTTGCGGGGCTCGCGGCCCTGTGCTCCATAGCGGCTTCATGCTGCGTGCGGTGCCGCTGGCGGCGGCTCTTGGCGCTTTGGAGGAAAAGCCCTCCGGAATCGTTCGAGCCGCTCGCCGGTCAGGGGCCCGGTGAACAGATCGAGATGCTTCACGATCCTCTCCAACGGTTCCAACCACCACTCAGAAGCCGCCACCACTTCCTCGACCTCCGGCGGGAAACGTTTTCGAATGGGCCGGGCCGGGTTTCCCCCCACGATGGTGAACGGGGGCACGTCTTTCGTCACCACGGCACCGGCGGCGACGATTGCGCCATTCCCGATGCTTCGGCACTTGGGCAGGATCGTCACCCTCGCTCCGATCCAAACGTCATGCCCGATCACCAGCGGATTGGCCTCAACCGGCGGCAGCACCTCCCGATCCGCCAGACCAAAACGGCCTCTGTAGAACAATGGATGTTGCGAGGGGAATTCCAGTGGATCGTTGCGCCTCAGGACGACCAACCCCTCGGCTATGCTGCAGAAGCGGCCCACGATGGTTCCACGCGGTAACTTGCCGGGGCTGAAGTCCGGAACGTAAGAGTATTCACCCCACTCGACAGAGTAATACTTTCGGGCAATCACGCGCCACGCTGGTGAGAACATCGCGCCATTCTCGACCCGCCTCAGCACTTCTCGCAAGAGCGGACGCAAAAGGCGCCACTGATACAGGAGAATGCAGATCCGCCCCGTCGCAGTCGGTTGTTGCCTGCGAGCCAACCTCGGAACCTGCCAGCCCGGGGCGGTAAACTCTCCTGTGGCCATTATTCGCAGCTGCCTGACGAAAGCCCAAAAAGCTCGGCGAATCGGGTGAACTCCTTCTGACTTTATACGGCACCGGCGTCCGCGCTTCAACCACTTTGTACCCAAAGCACCTTGGGGGCCTGGCTCTTTTGCCGGCCATGCTGTGGTGCGCAACCAACGCGCTCTCGCATGGGACTGATGCGCTGGCACGCCACCGGGAACGCCTTGCCCTCAGAGAGCGGGCATGTCAGATTCCCACCAGTGGCTGTGCTTGAACAGGTCGCAACACCTCACTGACCGGGACGCACAGCCGCCGTGGTACCTCCTTGTTTCGAGTCTTGGCGAACGTTTTCCGATCGCGTATCCGCTCGAACAGTGCGGCAGTTATGCTGCCCCCTGCTTCGCTTGTGGGGGCCCCCGGACGGGAGCTCTGCGGCATCGTGGACTCCCAGACGCGCGATTGCTCCGATCTCTTTGGGCGGTCTTGCGAACTCCCCACGTACGCCGGGGGCATACAGGCCGTGCCCTACGCGCAGAACCTCCCTTGCGGGCTTCTGCATGCTTGCAGGCACTGTGACAGCTCGGTTGGTTCCTGCGCCGCTTCTCCCTTTGGGTTCCACTTGATCTTTGCGTTGTTCGCGCAGAGGCGTCGTCCCTCTCAACATGTGGTTCCTACCGCCTTTCTGGGCTCACTCCAGTTGCGGTTTTTCCGCATGGGCTCAGCCTGTGGGATCATGACCCAGAGGTTCATCTTGTCCGGACGAAGTTTCGACGCGCCGCCTGCTCGGACCGGATTCATCGACGCAGACGGAACCACTTTGCTGGACTTTCCATGGGAAGTTCCACTGCCCAAGCACCGCTCGTCTCTCCGGGCGGGACCGGTACCGGCTCCCATGGCCCGCCGGGATCGGATGCCCATTCCAGGGTCCAGGGCCAAATCGACTTCGGCCATCGCACCCGCACTCTGTTCCCGCCCATCTGCTCTGCGCCCAGAGCCACACGTTCCACGTAAGGCAGCTCGTACGCACCGATCGTCACACCACCGACGCCCGCCCCCACGAGGCGCGAATCCGCTCTGGGCCGCAGACCGTCGTCCGCTGTGAACGGTACTCCGTCCGGTCCCAGCGGATCATCGATATTGACGAAGCCCGGATCACCTCCGTTCAGCTCGGGAGCCTCTGACCAGTTCGTTTTCGCCCCAAAAGAGGGCGGCGCCCCGGCCACGAAGTTGCCCTCCGCCACGATCGTGGATCGATCCCCCAGGATTTCGTACCACCCCGTTCCTTCCACCCCCACGGGCCAAACCGGCTCGCCACAATCGACGAACACGTTATTTCGGATCACGGCATTGGTCGCATAATTCGACACGTGCACAATCACGGGATGGCGTTCTCGCTGGACCGCGACATTGGACCGTCGGGCAACCCGCAAGAATGTATTCTGCTCGATCCACGTAAACGGCATCACGACACTGAGCCAACCGACATCCACGAACACGTTGTGCCGAATATACAAAGGACCGCTGGCGGTTGCATTCCGCTTCTGTGCGTTGATCACTCCTATGAAGCTGTGAATGAAGTTGTTGCTGAACGTGACATTCCCATACCGAACCGGCCAGTTGTCGAAGATGTCAGGCGAGGGGTCATAGACCCCCCAGCCAGAGTCCCGGAACCAATTTCCCGCGATCACGTGATTTGTTCCGGCCCAAAACAAAATATCCCATCCATTGTTGCGCTCGAAGATATTCAATTCCAACCGGTGCCCCACTCCCTGCAGGAAGCAGTAGTCAAAGCTGAGGTTCGAGAATCGGTTGCTGCGGAACACGCAACCCTCCGTGCCGCCCGCCGTCAGCAGGCCAAAAGCGGCGCTCGCCGTGATGTATGCGGGTTTTGGCCCCTCGGCTTGCAACGACTGGTTGGTAAGCGTTAAAACGGTGTCGGTAACCTCCCTTAGCACAAACGTGCCGGCGTTGTTGACCGTGACATTGGTGCCCCTTGCAACCAGAATCGTGTGTCCATGCCGAAAGCCTGCCTGGAGAAAGCCACCCACAGCGCTGTGAATCTGGTTCGGGGGAACGAACACAACGTCATCCCGCTTGATTCCAATACCGTCGCGGATGGTGCAACCAATCACTTCAAGGAAACTCCCTCCGTTGTTGACACGCACATACGCATCCGTCATGGAAGTCGTCGCGTGCCCGGTGATGTCGAATCCCTCCACCGTGATAAAGGGGTGATTAACGACCCACCCACGCATTTCCACAACACCTTGCGCCCGAAAGACGATACGATTCGTATGGCTGGTGCCCCCGCGAACCGTCGTGATGCGCTCCGGGTACGTTCCGGCGTGGACCACCACCACATCGCCCGGCTGGGCCATCGAAGCGCCCTTTTGGATGGTGCGCCACGGTGCGAGTTCCGTCCCGGGATTACCATCATCTCCGGTCGGGGCCACGTGCCAAACGGCACCGTACAGCCAAGGCGGTACGCCTGATGCTGCAGCTACGAGGAGAAATGTTCCCAGGCGCCAAAAGGCCGGGAAGGCCCGCTTGATGTACGAAACCGTCGCCGCTGCTCCGTCTGCGGCCGGTGCTGACTTTGTCTTCTTCATCGGACCATGAGTGTGACTGGCTGTTCACGTGTGCGCACCCGTCCCCCGAGGGAAGCCGCTATTCCGAGCCCCGAGGCTCGCAGCAGTCTCGGGTGCCGGAGATGTCTGTCCCTTTTCACACGACTGCCACGAGCACGTCAGGTTGCGGCGGAACTCGGCTGCCCCCGGTCTCTCCTCCGTTTGCCGGCCACCCGCCTGGCGAGTTGGTGCAGAACCATCGGAGCCGGATCGCGCACCAAATCCACGAGGGCATGACGCAGTCCCGCGGCCCAGCCCCTCCAACCTCGAGGGCCTGCCCGCCGCAGGCACTGCAGGATCGCTCCCGGTCTCGCGTAACGGAATCCCGCCGGCGGAGTTACGGCAGCCGGCAGGGTCCCATGCTCTGCGTACGCACACATCAACCAAGGGAAGTTTACCCCTGCGGCCGTGCAGGCCGGAAGCGTTCCCCAAAAGCGCCCGTTGATCTCCAACAGCCACACCCGCTGATCTTCCTCCTGCACCAAAAAGTCCATGTCGCACACCCCGCTCCACCGTAGAGCTTTCATTGCCTTCCGGCCCTCCTCCAGTACCTGCGGCTGCTCTACGAACTCAATGACCCCCGGCATTCCAAATCGCTCCCCTCCGGGCGCCACGGCCCTCCATAATGTGTAGGCCAATATTTCCCCATCAACGCAGAACACGGACAAGGAGTGATCCACCCCTCTGATCAGAGGTTGCACGATGAAGTCCTCTGCGCGCTCCCCGCAGGTACGTGCCATCTCCAGGAGCTGGTGTCTCGTTTCCGCCACCTGAAAGCCCTCTCCACCGCCGCGAGCGCGAGTCTTGAGGAGTACGGGGAAGGAGGGAATCTCTTCAAACCCTTCTTCCACGATTTGGCGCAGCTGCACAGTGGGAAGCATTTGTATGCCGGCCGCCCGTGCCGCAGCGTAGAGACGCCATTTGTCGGCAGCGATTTCGAGGGCGTTTACCGGTGGAAGTGGAGGCAGTTGATAATCATCCTCAAGCCGGCCACGCCGCGTTGCGCAAAGGTAGAAGTCTTCGCTGTTGACCGGGAGGAGAATGCATCGTTCGCCACGGTCTGCGCAGGAACCCAGTACGGTGAGGAGATCCTGCTCATCGCTGGCAATGCCCACCGATCGAAACTCCTCCACATATCGGCTCCACCGGACAGCGTGGACACTCTCATCACCAACGACAATGATGGTATAGCGTCGGGTTCGTCCCAATGCCCGAATCACCTTCAACGCCAGCGAGCAATTCCTGCGTGCGAGAATGACTACGTGGCACATTTCTCTTAACGTCCCCTTCGGATTCGCTCCGGATCTCCTTTCTTCCTGCACCCGAGGGACCCCGGCCATCGCCCCAAAGCGAATCCGCAGCGGCCCTTCCGCCGGAGCCGTCGGCCGATTCCCCCGTACAGCGGGCACCATGAAAGTGTGTCCTGGTTCAATTCCCACCCCGGCAACGGTTCCGAACCCTCCAAAGTCACGCTTCAGACACACAGACCACCTGGGTTTCCGCTGGTTCGCCAGCAAACGGGGCTGGATTCTGCGGTGCAATATCATGTCGCATCGCCCCGGGCATGTGACCTGTACGGCCCGGGGCCTTCCTTCACACAATACGTGTTTGCGGCGATGGACCAGGCTGCACTTGGTCGCTTCAACTAGCAGACAGTTTATCTACGCGGGGACGGCCCTGGGCCGCAAGCCAGGGGCCTGCCGATCGGCCAACCCGCTTGCACCAAATGTATGGCCCCATGTCTGCTAACGCCGCAGGCGGAACAACCCAGATGCCCTCTCCAAGGAAACCTCCACCTCCAAGAACTGACCCACTTGCGCTGGGGTCACCGCCACCGGAGCCCAAGGGCCGCCCGGATCGGGTGCCTGTTCCAGGGTCCAGTTCCAGATCGACTTCGGCCATCGCATCCGTATTGCGCCGGTGTCAATCCGTTCGGCCTCGAGCGCGACACGCTCGACGTAAGGCAATTCATAGGCCCCGATGGTTGCACCCCCCACGCCTGCACCCAACAGCCGCGAATCCGCCCTAGGTCGCAGCCCATCGTCCGCCGTGAACGGTACTCCGTCCGGTCCCAGCGGATCATCAATATTGACAAAGCCCGGATCTCCTCCGTTCCGCTCGGGGGCCTCGGTCCAGTTGGTCTTCGTCCCATACCCGGGGGGCGAGCCCGTGACAAAATTACCCTCCGCGAGGATCGTCTCAGCCGGCCCGTCAATGAAATAGAAGCCAACACCCTCCGGTCCAACGATGGGAGATGCCTCGCCGCAGTCCACGAAAACGTTGTTCCGAATCACAACGTTTGTGGCTCCAATCGACGAGCGGACGATGATCGGGTGCTGAACCACCATGGTGACCGGCGTGTTGGTCCTCCCGGCGCGAAGAAAAGTGTTGTTTTCAAGGATCGTGCCCGGATGCGTCAAATCCAACCAGCCGGTGTCCACGAATACGTTCCTGCGAAGTACCCAGCCAGACATGGTTCCAGCTCCCTTTTGTGAGGCTATAACGCCGGGAAAGCCGATCACCAGATCCTCTTCGAAAATGACCTCCGCATACGGCAGCGGTGTGTAGTTCTCCATTGCATCCGGAGATACTTGGAAAACCCGGAGTGGTCTCTGCCGAATGTTGTTGCGTCTGAAGACGTGGCCCCTGCCTCCGAAGTGCATCGCGTCACAACCGCCGCACTCTTCGAGGACATTGGCCTCGAGGAGGTGATTCGTACCACCCACCATCTAGACATCATAAGCGAGGCGGCTGAAGCGATTCCCCTGTACGAGCGCACCAAGGACGTCACTTTCAATGAACAAGGCGAAGCAATAGCTTCCCGTGATGTAGATCGGCGTGGGCCGTCCTCAAGCAAAGATTCTCGAACCCACAGAGTGTCGCCTGTAACGTCCGTCACCAAATAGACACCGTTGTTCCTGAGGGACAGAGGACGGGCAGCCGGAAAAAAGGCGACACAGGTTCCTGGACGAAAGCCCGCATCAACAAATCCACCCTTGGACACCCTAACCGCGTTGCTCGAGGAGTCGAACACGACTGCCTGATCCACGAGTTCGATCCCATCGCGAACATTCGAACCTCTCAACTCGAAGTAGTTCGCACCATTCTCAACCCGGATATATGCGTCCAATGTGGATGCTGCAGAGTGTTGTGTGATGTCGAACCCCTCGATGGAAATGTACGGGTGCCTCACCACCCACCCTCGCATTTCCACCCGGCCCGAAGCCCGAAACACGATTCGATCCGCTGCATGGGTGCCCCCGCGAACGGTGGTGACACGTTCGGGATACGTTCCTTCCTGAACCAAGACCAGGTCTCCGGGCTGAGCGAGAGTCGCAGCTCTCTGGATGGTGCGCCACGGTGCCTGCTCTGTACCGGGATTCGCGTCGTCGCCGGTCGTGGCCACGTGGTAGACGGCACCCCCGAGGGACGATCCCCAGGCGATCACCATCGCCAAAACCGCCGCGCCCAAGTTGCGTCTTTGCAGCTGCCTCACTTTACCCGGGGAGGGATTGTAAGGTTCTGGAATCAACTAAAAATCGTGGCGCAACCAAAGGCTCCACTGCGGGCGTTTCCAACGCTCCGGCAACCGGGGCTGAATCCGGCGGTACCACAGCTTATGGTAACCCCATTGGAGGAGGAGGCGCACGCTCCGGGCCGACCACCGGCGAATCCGCTCCTGTGGTGAACGACAGGAGAACCGATAGATCCAGACCGGCCGCTCCAGGGCGCCCAAGCGCAGCTTGTAAGGGTAATGCCCCAAGCCTCCTTCAATACGTTTCCTGCCCTCCCGAATCGCCTCCTGGATCATGACCACAATGCCCGTGGGGCCCAGGCTGAAACGGTCCCACTCGGGCCCCACTTCTCGGGCCGGCAATTCCCAGAACCAACGGTCCGACCAGGCGAAGGCGTACTGGGCGCACACGGTTTGGCCGTTCGCCCGAATCCGCAAGAGCCGAACCCGCTGGTGACGGGCCTGCGCCCGGACCAGCGCGCGGTTGTACTCAAGACCGCGTGGCCAGGCCCCAAAGTGTCCGGGTAAACCTTCGGTCCGCCATTGCGCTGTGTGCAGCCGCGTGAATTCTTCGAACGCATCGCTCAAAGCTTCACGCCCGCGTCCCAACACCTCCACCACAACCTCGTACTCTTTTCGCAGCATCCGAAGTTCGTACTTTCGGCGATTCTTCTGTTCATTCTTGCCCAGTGATGACAGATATGCCTCCAGGGTTTCCGGCAGCAGGAACCAGGTGTAAACGCCAGCGCTCCGCTTTTCAGCGCGCCAACGCCCAGGGCGCTCTGGATCGCTCTCCAAATCACGGTGAGCCAGGGTGAACTCTTCCGACACGGGCCCCAAACTGAACAGACCGCAACCATCCTGCTCGAGCCGGCTCAACGCCAGGTGCATGCATTGAACGGCCCACGTTCCACCCAGCGGCGGGTCGAACACTTTCGGAGGAATGTTGGCGCCCACAAGCCGCGCGACGGTGAGAGCCAGTGGGGGCAACCCGATCCGCTGCATGTACACGGGCAGCAGCCCGACGATCTCGCCATCCTTGCGGAAGATCATTAGCCTCAGCTCGCACCCTCCACCATAGAACTCCCACCAGGTGCGGAGCCAGTCCCAGGTCATGTAAATGGGCCCGCCCAGGCGTTCGACGGCTCGGTCCCATTCACAGGGCTCCAAGCCCGCACTTTCGAACGAATTGGTGACAGTGAGCTGTACACCTCCAACGGCGCCCGACGGACCACCAGGGTGCAACGCTGCGCCCGGGTCTATGGACCGGACCGGACTGACGTCCGCGGGTGCACAAGGGGGAGTTGTTGGATCCATGAGTTGCGCTGTGCTTGGGCCAAGCCCTGGTTGACGAGACTTGTCCTCACCCGGGGCCGCGCCGCCCTCGAAGGAGACCTGGTTGTGAGGACTCAAGTTCGATGTGTCCGCCGCTGCCCCATGAACGGCCATGCCGCCGCGTCCCACGACGGCCGGTCCACCAGCCTCGCGACTACAAAACCAACCGACGTCGAATGCCGAACGACGACGTGGACATTTTGCGCCCAGGAGCGGCGCGGCGAGTCAGCCGGGAGCCCTGGAGGTCGGTACGGGCAACAACCCTAAGGGTCCGGAACGACCGCACGCAATCGGGGCGGAGGGACCAAGCGCTCCGGAGGGGGAGCCCGAAAGGCATAAGGCCCAATATCCCAGGTAGTGCCTCGGGGGTTCCCGAGGATGTCCGTGGCGAAGACATTGCCCAGGTTGTAGCCCCGGCCGATCAGGGGACTTCCCTCCAGCAACCGGAAATCCAGGCGCTGCCAATCCACAAAGCGCGGGTCCCCGCCGTTGATGCCGTTTGGTTCCCACCACTTGCCCCAGGTGGCCCAACCGCCCGGGTTGCCTATGGGCCGCTTCAACGGGTCCTGTTCCACCGGAGTAAAACCTGCCTTTGCCACATAATTGTAATCAGCGACGACGTTGGTGAGTTCCAAGGAGAATCCGTACCATCCAACGGCAATTCGCGAATCTCCGCAATCCAGGAACACGTTGTTCATGACCCGGGCCCCGTGGGCATAATTTGTCCCGGAACGACCTCCGTACGTGTTGGGGTAGTACCTCGAGCCGAAAGAGAGGGCGTGACCGCCATTCGTTTTGTTACAGCGAAGGAAGATGTTGTTGTAGTATTTCACTTCGGGCATGGTGCAACTCGCCTGCAGGGCAATGTCCACGAAGACATTGTTTCGAAACGTCCAGTCGCGGATTTCGGGCACCAGGTTGCCTTCCAACTGCGTGAGTTGTCCACCCCATACGCCGATGACCCAGTTACCCTCGATGACGTGTCCCATGCTGCCGTCACCGTTGTTGCCGAAGGTCTGGATGAAGTCGGGGTGATTGCCCACGCCCGTGTAGATGAAATTGTTCGAGCAAACGTTGTAGCCCAGGTAATTGTTTCGGCCGAACAGCCGAAAGAAGTCCACTGCTCCCCCGTCATGGACGAAGTTCCCGATCACGCGGTTCGAGTCGCCCATCACGCTGAGCATGGTAATGCCGAGCACGTTGCGCACCTCGTTGCTCACGATCAGGCAGTGGCTGGCCGCCTCTCCCTCGCCGAACGGTTTGGTCCGAGGGGCCTGCCATTCGATCCCGTACACTCGCAGAGCGAATCCGGCATCCAACACGCAGTTGGACAAGACTCCAAAATGCCCGCCATGGGCGAAGTACACCAGGCGCGAATATGCCTGGGTGACCCCGGTAAAAGTGACATTCTGCACGGTGATGTAGGGGTGCCGGAAGGTGAACTGGCGGAGGATGGCCCCTCCCTGGCCGTCCAGCGTGATGCGCTGCTCGGGGGTGCCGGGCCGCACACTGGCCACGGCCTCGTCATAGCGTCCCGGGGAGAGCAGCACCACGTCGCCCGGTTGGGCAGCGTTCATCGCGGCCTGGACGGTCACGTAGTCCTGAGGGACCTGCAAGGTGGCGGCTTCCACCGCCCCCTTAAGCCCGACACAAGCCAGTGTCAGCGGCGTCATTACGCGCGCCACCCTCTGCATGCCGCCTCGCAGCAGGATTCTCAAATCCATCTTGGATTCCAATTTGGCCGTCTGCCTCCGTCATGCGAAGAGCAGGCCTTGTGCCGGACGAATGAAACTGCGCCATCCACAACCAAGGCTCAGACCGGCTTTGGCTGCGCTGGAGAGCCGGGCGGGGAAGGTGAATCCTGCCACGCCAGGGGGGGTGGCTGCGGCACTGGCGCTCGAGGCGTCTCGAGCTCAACGATCGGCTCCTCCAGGGAGGACCAGCCAGGTCCCTCCGCGAGGGACACTCGCAACGTGGCCAACAGGCCGAGTGTCAAATAAAGGAACAGAATGGATTGATCGAAGTACGCAACCGAGACACAACTGGCCGCGTGCGCGAACAAGGCAGCTCCGACTGCCCAGACGAAGAATTCGCGCTCTCTGTCTACTTGCCGCCACGCTTGCATGGCGGCGCCTGCGTAACGAAATCCACACCAAATCAGGGCAATGAACAAGCTCATCAGGAGCAGCCCGCCTTTGACGCCCTGGCCGAGGTAGTGGTTGGTGATGTCCACGTGGTCCTCGCTCCAAGGGACCCCGTATGGGAGCCAGTGGCGGGTATAATCCGTCCCCGCCCACCACCACTCCTTAAGATGCCGGATCGCCGCATCGATCAGTGCCGATCGGTGGTATGAGGAACTGCCGCCGGTCAGATCGATTCGCGCGATCAGGTAGTAAGCCGGCGCCTTCATGACCAGTTCCAACAGAACGTAGCCCACCACGGCGGCAATCCGCATTTGGCGGGTCCAATGACGCCACCGCCAGAGGACGAGCGCAAACAGGCTGAAGATCACGCTCATCAAGGGACCACTGGAAGCCGACGCCAGGACCATGACCCCGCATGCGGCCAGGCCGACCTTGGCCGACACTGGATACCTTCGCCACAGGCCGATCATCAGGGGAATGCAAACCGCCCCAACAGTTCCTGCCAAAATGGCGTGAGCGAAGGGGCCCTGAGAACGAATCCGACCGTTTCGAATGGCCGGTTCCTCCGGGACGGCCCCGAAGACGGAGAACAAATTATGCCAGGTCAGTTGTTCGTAGACCATCTCCGCTGCCACGGGCACCAAAACCCACGCGGTCATCCGGATCAAACCGTAGATCTCCTCTTCATTCTGGCAGAAGCAGCGAATGAGGAAATAGATGCACAGGGCGTTGTACACCATGCCCAGGTGAAACTGCAGCGTGGCGCCGGGGTTCTCGTGGAAGGCGCTGGCCAGAATCGCCCACGCCGCCCAGGCGAGGAACAGTTTGTCCATCCCAATGAAGCCACCTGCAGGTCGTTCGCCACGCACCAGGACCCGGAGCACTCCCGCGAGCAGGAGGAGCCGGATGATGGGAAAGTTCAGGCCGGCCACTTCGATTCCCTGCCCCAAGGTCATGTAGCAGGCGCCGGCCAAGAGCGGCACCGCGGCCAGATGCCTGGGCAGGACCCAGATGGCCAGCGTGGCCAGCAACAGGAACGTGAATGCCAGAGGCGTCATGAGACTCTTGCCGGCTCCGCAGTGGGGGCAGACGAAAGGGAGGTACGGCCCTGAGGTTGGGTGGGAACTTCGGCCTCACGACCACAGCAAGCCCATTGCCACAGCAAGCGGGTGCGTTGCCAGGCAGTTTCCAAGCGGGCCGATGCGCGTCTCGATCCCCGGGCCAGGGCGTACGGAAGCCAGAGCGCCGCCAACCGAAGGCCCGCAGCAAGAGCCACGGCCCATCGGTGCCGGCGCGCAGCTCCCGCTCCCCGATACTTTTCAATCAACTGGTTGATGGACCGCTGCTTCATGAGCACTGAAAACCCGGAGGGCGCTTTACGACTGGTCGCGCCACAGGCGTGAATGATGGCGCAGTCTGCGTCGTAATACAGTTCCCAGCCCAGCGCGCGGACGGTTCGAGACAGATCCACGTCCTCCGCATACATAAAGTAGCGTTCGTCGAACCAACCGGCCGCGTCGAGGACGGCTTTCCGGACCAGCAAGAAGCCTCCATAGAGTTTTTCAACGCGCCCACTGCGTGTTGGGTCGTGTCGGGGAACCCAGCGGGAAAGCAGCCCGCGGCGCAAAAGCCCGGGCACTAAAAGCTCGAGGAAAACCCGCCCGGGTGTGGGAAACCACTGAAGTCCCAATTCCTGGACGGTGCCCTCCGGGTACCGCATCTGGCAGCCCAACATGCCTACCCGGGGCCGGTCCAACAGGGAGCGCACGGCTTTTTCCAGGGTGTCCGGAAACAGTTCCGTGTCCGGGTTGAGGAACAGGACCAGCGGCGTGTCCACCCAGGGCCGAGCGAAGTTGTTGCCGCGGCCGAAGCCCAAATTGGCGCCGGTGTTGAGGACCTGGAACTCAGGGAACTCGGCCGCAGCCCGTTCCCGGCTTCCATCGCGGGAGTCGTTGTCCACGACGATCACCTTGACCGGGAAGGTGGTTCGGCTGTTCCGAATGCTCCGCAAGCAGCGCAACAACTTCTCCCCCCCGTTCCAATTGACGATGACGATGGTCAACGAGGTCGGCTCCATGCGGGACGGTCCCGAGGATTCCACCGATGGCAGCGTCTGGATCATCGCAGGATGTTCTGCCTCCATGAGTGGAGTGCCCTCTGCCAGCGCTCGGCCCAGTGTAACAATCTCCGTCTCGCCTCGGACGCGCCGAGTTCAAACCTCCCCAGTTGATGCACCTCGAGTCCTCCCATGCCGGATTTGAAGTGATAGACTCCCGGGTTGGCTTCGGGGTTGATTCCTCCCAGGTCGTAGAAGCGACAGCCCACACTTTTCAAATACTCGATCATGCGCCACTGCAGAAGATAGGAGGCCTTGCTTTTCAGGCCTTCCTGCCCTGTGGCGCCGAGGAGGTAAATCCCTGTGTCACCGACAGCCGTGGTCACTACGCCAGCATGCAACTGTCCCGATTGCCCGGCGAGGGCCACCCGCATTTTCTCCGGCGGCGCCAGATGCTCCTGAATACGCAGGAACTCCCGGACATCCACGCTGGTTTCGAATCTCTTGCGGGACATCATCTCATCGTACAGTCCCACAAACCTGCCGAATAGCGAGCTCTCGTTGCCCTCCGTGATCTCAAGTCCGTTGCGCGTGGCGGCGTTGAGTTGATTCCGCCATTTCCCGTCCAGTCGCTTGCGGACTTCCTCAAGGGGCGATTCGAGGTCCACTCGAATGGTTCGATAAGGGATGGCGGACGCGTCCTTTTGAAAGCCAAGTTGTTGCAGTACCTGCAGCGCGGTAGAAGCCTGTTCGTCCTCTTGGAAGAGATTGGGAATCACACGCAGCACCCAGCGGCGGCGGTGGACAAACTCGCAAGCCAGGGATCGGAGTGCCTCCCGAAAGGCGCATGCATGCCAGGGCTCCGATCGCCGCTGGACGCAAGGCCCCCACCGGACGTAGGCCACTCCAAACCATCGTCCGAAACGGATTTGCCGGACCTGAGCGATGGCTCGGACGCCATCCGCATCGCAAACGACCAAATGGGTGAGCGAGGCGCGCCCCCAGGAAACGCTGCCGTAAGCATGAGTTTGGTAGAAATTCCCGTCGGCAAACTCCGCCAGAAGGTCGCTCCATTGCATGGGAGCCAACGGCTCGAGACGGGTTTGCCAATGGATGGCCGAGACCTCAGTCATTGTGCGCGCTCCGCACGAGGCTACGAGCTGGTCCCCAAGATCGCCCGGGGCCCCGCCTGCCAGCCGCTGCCCACCGATAACAGCCCCGAAGCTTGAGGACGAATTCGCAGCGCAGGTCATGCGGCTCCACAGCCACGCGGCCAATCACCTCGGGTAGCACCCCGCCGTCGAGGCACACCGGTTCGATGCCGAAAAGCCGCGTGTAACCCACCGCGCGTGCGCACTCGACCACGGCCGGATTCCACACGCCGTGCGGGAAGCTGAGCAAGGTCACCGGGCGACCCAAGATGTCCTCGAGAGCGTACTTGGAATCGCGCAGTTCGCATTCCAAGGCTTCGCGGGTGAGTTGGGTGAGGCGAGGGTGGTTCACCGTGTGCGAACCCAGGGTGGCTCCCGGCAATCGGGCCAGCGCTGCCAGTTGCTCTGCCGACATCACCTGCTCCTGCCAGAATGGGTGTGCGGGCGACTGTACCCAGGACGGGCGTCGCCCCAGGCTCCCCGTGGGTACGAACACGGTGAAGGGCAACTTCCGTGCGACCAGCTCGGGCACTGCGTTCTCCAGCACGGACACATAGGCATCGTCGAAGCTGATCCCTGCCCAGAAGCCCGCGATCGGCGTCGATCCATCCAGCGCCCAGGGTTGGGCATGCTGGCACAGGAGGTCCAGTTGACCTGCGAACGAGCGCCTGTATCGAGCAGGCACAGCATGGTAATACAAAACCACGCCGCGCGGCGAGTCGTGTCGCGAGAGGCGCACCGCATCTTGGGCCCGGTCGGCACAATTCAGGGCCGCGCTGAGGATCAATTTGAGAAACCGACGGAGCATGCACGGTGCCGCCACCAAAGTTTGAGTGTCAGCATGGCCACGAACAGAAAACATTGGTCCACCGGGAAATCGGCCGGGCGGCGGGGCAATTCCCGCCATCCGGTGACCTTGAGGAAGAGGCCCTCCAATTCCGGCGTGGGCACAGACCAATGCCGCTCCAGGGCGGGGCTGTGGCGATAGTAGAAGCGCCAGTTGGGCCAGGATCCGTCTGAGGCAAGACTCGTGCGCCATGCGCGGATCTTTCGGCAGAGCCGCAACCACTGCCAGGAAAGGGCTTCCTGCCACGCGGGCGCGTCCAGCCGTGCGCCGGTGTTGGCGTCCGGCACCGCCAACAGGGGCGAATCGGCAAGCAGTCTTCGCGCCGTGTTGAGGAAAAGTTTGCGGTTCAGCTTCCATCGCCACGGGGTTCGCTGGTAGATCCGCAACACCTCCAAATCCGTGACCGGCGGCGACCAAGCCAAGAGCCGTTGGGGCACAAGTCGCTGCTCATTGTCACCCTCGTAGCAGAGGGGGAAGGTGCGCAGGGTTTCGATGCGGAACAAGGCGGCGTCGTCGAAGCCTTGTCGGAGGGCGGGTGGAATCCGCTGCTCCCAACGTTGCTCGGCCTCGTGGGCGAGCGGGGTGTGGAAGCGCCAGCGGGTGAAGTAGAACTCGTGATCGAACGAAGCCAGCGTTTCACGGCCGTCCCACACACGAATCCGGCGGTTCAACGGCAATCCCTTGAATAAATAGTCGCAGTAGCAGCCCGTGAGCAGAATCCCGGCGTCTTTCTGCTCCAAGGAGTCCAGGACCCCGAGGAAATGATTGTTGGCGAAGGTCCCCATCCCGCCCGAGATGCGGACGCCTACCGGGGCGTGATCGCCGTAATAATCACGGGAGCGTTGCAGCGGGAGGAACTCGACGTCTGCAGCGCGGGCGATGGCCCGGGCCATGCGAAACTCACGGTTGGGCACGTCGTAACAGGTGAACGCAAAGGCGTTGCGGGGATCACTCAGACAGGCCAGCACGAGCCGGGAGTCGAGCCCGCCGCTGAGCGCAACTGCCACGCGGCCCAGGCGGGGCAGCGTGCGCCGCTGGACGGCGCGGCGCCAGGCTTCCGCCAGGGCACTGGCCAGGTCGTCCTCCGTGGCGGCCGGCTCGGGTCGGTATTCCAGCCTGAAATATGTGCGATCCGACAGTGTTCGGGCTCGGGTGTCCCATGTGAACACGGTGCCCGGGGAACAAAGATGGATGCCCTCGTAGTAGGTGTGCGGCGGTGTGACCGTGCTGGCCATGACGAACTCGGCCAGAGAAACCGGGTCGATTCTCTCGACGCGGCCCGTCGCTGAGGCCAAAACGTCCGGATGCGAGGCCCAAACCCAGAATCCATCCTGACAACAGCCGTACAAAGGAAAACAGCCGGCGGGGTCGCTGCGCAGATGCACCCGGCGGCTCGCTGCATCATAGAGGACGATCACCGCATTACCGCTCAGGTCGTCCCAGGCCCGGGTATCGTCGGAGCGGAATCGTTGCCAGACGGCCCGGCCGGCCAGACCCCCCTCCAGACCGGGGAGGACTTCGCGTTCTGCGGTGCTCCATTCTGCCTCGTCGAGAGCAAGGAAGCCGGCAACCGCAGCAATGCCACCGTCAGGCAGCGTGCAAGGAGCCCAAAGCGAATCGGGCGGGGCCCACGTGAGCACCAGGCGAAATTCCGGTGTTTCCCAGGTTTTGGTGCGGATTCGATCCGACCACGAAAGGAGCGCCTCCACGTTCACGTCTGAACGCCGCTCCGGAGGACGTGTGTCCAGGAAGAGGTCTGGCATGGATCATGTCGGCCCCCGGGTAAAAGCAGCCGTGGGCCTAAGAGCGTCGCTCGATCGGAGCGGGTGCGGATGACGGGGAACGATTCTTCACTGCCGCGGATGACGGTCCCGCTTCAGGATCGATCGAGAGGCGGATGGACCACAAGCCGGGCCGGCCGAGCAGGGCGTTTCTCTGATGGCGGCGGACGTAGCGGCGAAACTCGGAATCGTCCACGCGGGGCATCCGGCGGAGATAACCGCTCAGGTATCCCCAGGCAAGGGCCAGCCCTCCCACGAGATAGGGCCAACGGAGCCCCCGTCGAAGACACTTGGCGAGCATGAACAGCGGGTCATAGCAGGCCACATAGTTGGCCAGACCGTTCTTGACCCAGTTACGCCAACGACCATCGGCAGTGCCGGTATCCTTGAGCTGTTCGACCTTTAGTTCCGGGAACGTTCGCGTGCTCCAGCCCAGCATGTTGGCCTTCAGTTCGTCCACCGTGTCCCAACCGGGCAGGCGCAATAATCCCCCGATCTGTTCCCAACAGGCCCGACGGTAGATCTTGGTCGCCCCGCGGACGTGAAAGGCCGGATCATCCGCAGCCTCGACGATCAACTGCTCCGCCACCCTTTTGCAGACCACACCTCCGCCGATCCCAAGGCGCGGATCTTTTTCGAAATGCTCCAAACAACGCGCAAAATAATCCGATGGAAACGCCAGATCCCCATCGAGTTTGACCAGGTACTCCCAAGACAGGTCGGCGACCAGAACGCACCCCTCGTGAAAAGCCTCCATGACGCCCGTTCCCGGGAGACGTCGGCCGCGGTCGGCCCGGTGCAATACCCGAATCCAATCATGCTCCCGGGCCGCCTCCTCGGCCACCCGCCCGGTGCCGTCGGTGGAGCCGTCATCCACGATCACCCACCGGGCCGGCCGGCGCGTCTGCGCCACCATCGAGGCAATAGTGCGCGGGAACCGGTCGGCCTCGTTCCGGACCGGCGTAATGACGACGTAGTCACTCATGCAAGGCCTGACGAGCGGCCGGGACGGGCCGCGCACTGGGAGGCGTCCTGTGTCCACCGAACATACCCGATTTCAGATGCCGCAAGAGACGGGCGAAGGCTTGCGCTTTGCCCATCCAGTCATAGGCACCTGCGAGTTTGGCCTCAAGGAGGCATGGGTCATCGGCGTCGTTGAGCGGCAAACGTGGCAGCATCAGAGCCGGCGTCGTGGGCCGAACGCGGCCGATGCGCGTCGTCACGGCCGATTCGTACCCCGCCCTGCCCAACAGGTCCAGCAAGTGACAGGCGTAATCGCGTCGCTCGGCCGGAAAGGCGTAAGGGTGGGCGAAGCTGCGGACGGGACGACTCAGGCGTTCTTCCAAGGTAGCCTTGCTCTCTTTCACTTCCCACTCGATCTCCGGCCAGGGAAGGCGTGGTAATTCCGGGTGCGTGACCGTATGGGCACCGAACTCGATGCCTGCAGCAGCCAGCTCCGCAATTTCCGACCATGTGAGGCAGGGTCGGCCGACCACGCCCGGCACTGTGGAGGCGCCGCGCGGTTGAAAGTTGCGGCGCTGATCTCCAATGAAGCCGGTCGCAAGATACATGGTGGCGCGGAAGCCCAGTCGCTGCAAAACCGGAAAGGCCGCGGTGTAAAAATCCTGAAAGCCGTCGTCGAAGGTGATGGCCACCGGGCGCTCTGGCGCTGCGGAGGCGCTGCTTCCCAGACCGTCCTGCAGCCAGGTCAGGCCCTCGGAAAGCGTTACGCCACAATACCCGTGATCTTTCAGCCACTGCATCTGCGCAGCGAAGCGGACGGGATGCGTGCAGAGGCGGTAGTAAGGCGGCACGCCCGGTTCCGGATCCGGCGAGATGCTGTGGTACATCAGCACCGGGAGAACGCGCCCGCGCTCGTGCGCCCGCCGATACCAAGGGCGGACGAGGACGACCGAGAGCCAGCGATCCCAACGCATGCGAGGTCACCACCGAGCACGCGGAGTCTTCAGACAGGGCCCACAGAGCATGCAGAACACGCAGGAGAAAAAGCCCACAGAGCAATCAGAAATCAAGGCCCATGGATCACGCAGGTCACAAGCTCGCAGATCACACAGAGCATGCAGATTAAAGAGCCCACGGATCACGCAGAATACGCAGAAAAAAGCCCGCAGAACACGCAGAATACGCAGAAGGCAGAACCCGCGGAGCAAACAGAGCACGCGGATTGGAAGGGGTCCGCGGACTGACGTCGGCGGCTACGGAAAGGCTCGTGGCGCAGGCCTCTGACCTGCCGTAACCCCGGCTTCCAGCCGGCGGACGTCGCAAAACACCGGGCGGTTCCGAAGTCCTCCACGAGATCACGCCGCAGCCCCGGCAACCCCTTGGCAGCGGCACCGATCTGCTGGCTTTCCTGGAACTCCGTAGCCTTCGCAGACCAGAGGTCTGCGATACGGCAGGCTGGAAGCCTGCGCTACTAGGAAAGCCCACATCCGGACGAGACGGTGATCCACCGACTGCCGTCGGTGGCTACGATCCCAGGTCCGCCGACTCCCGTCGGCGGCCACGCGGTAAAGCCCACAGAGCACGCAGAATACGCAGCATCCCGCCATTCAATTCCCACACAACGGATGAATGATGTGGCAATGCGGGTACGAAATGATTTCTCCATGAAAGCCGCGGGAGCCGTCCTCAGGAGCGCAGGTCTCCGACCTGCCGTATCGCCGGCTTCCAGCCGGCGGACGTCGCAAAACACCGGGCGGTTCCGAAGTCCTCCACGAGCTCACACCGCAGCCCGGGCAACCCCTGGCAGCGCCACCGATCTGCTGGATTCCCTGCCACTCCGTGGCGTCCGCAGGCTGGAAGCCTGCGCTACCGAAAAGCCCACAGAACACACAGAACACACCGATGGAAGGTGATCCGCCGACTCATGTCGGCGGCTACGGGCGCGGAAATGACAAGGCCACGCACCTTGCCGGGATACCCGCAGACTCGGAAGTCCGCGATCCAGCAGGCTGGAAGCCTGCGCTACGAGGAAAGTCCACAGAGCACACAGAACACGCAGATTGGAGGTGATCCACCGACTGCCGTCGGCGGCTACGATATTGGGAGCCCACAGAACTCGGCGGGTTGCCTTCATTTCTTTTCGGCGGCTACCGGGACCGCAGGCGCAGTTTGGGTCGAGCCCGTGTCCGGTGGCAGAGCCGCCGCGGGCGCTCCGGAGTCAGGACCGTTCGGTACCCGGCCCCCGCACAGGTGCTCCACCAGGGCGAGGTAGTCGGCCTTGCGCACCTGCCAGCTCTGGGCCCGGGCATACGCCTGCGCACGCTCGACTCTGCGTCGTGTGGCTTCTGCGTCCTCCAGGACCTCGATCACGGCCTCCGCCAGGGCCTCCGGATCGCCCGAGCGGAAGAATCGGACCATAGAGTCGTCGAAGTAATGTCGGTCGATGCGTGTTTCAGAAACGACCACGGGTACGCCGAGGGCCATGAATTCCATGATCTTGGTGCTGTAGGCCTCGTTCCCGAAGGAATCGGCGCGCTTGGGCACAACTCCGACATCGGCAGCAGCCATTTTTTGCGCGACCTCGCGTGCCGGCACCGGCAGGTGGAATTTGACCGCGTCGGCCAGTCCCAGAGTCCGGGCCAGCGCCTCCCAGGGTTCGCGCATCGGGCCGTCCCCGTAGATGTGAAGCTCGACTGAGGGGAACCGTTGTCGGATCCGCGGCATGGCGCGAATCGCGATGTCGATTCCCTGATGCTCCTGCAATCCACCGGGGAAGATGAGCAGCGGCCCCTCGGATCCGTTCCGAGCCGGCCGCAGGTCGGGTCGGAACACGTCCAGATCCACGTGATTGATGAAGACCGAGCAACGTCCCTTCGTTCCCGTGCGGCGCTCGTACAACGGCCGCCACAAATCGTTGCTGATGATGATATGGTCGGCGCAGCGGGCAGAGAGACGCTCTGCCCAAGCCAAAAGCCAAAACCAGAGAGAAGTCTGCGGCCGACCAAAACGACTGCAAAAGAACTCGGGCAGAATGTCGTGGATGTCGAGAATGACCCGGGCGCCGCGGAGGCGCGGGTACAGCGCGGTCAGGACAAGGAAATCGGGGACGTTGTGGACGTGGATCAGGTCGTAGGGGCGCCGGCGATGCTCGCGGACCAGGTGCCAAGTGGCCTTGATGCAGAAAGCAAGCACCGACCTGGCCAGTTGCCACGGGCCCTTCTCTTGTTTGCCGAACCGGTCCTGGAGTCGATGGACGCGGACGCCGTTCACCGTGTCGCGCCGGGGCAGGTCCGGGGAGTGTCGAAGACCGAGGACTTCCACGTCATGACCCGCATCGCGAAGGGCCTCGGAATAGCGAATAATCCGGTGGTCCCGGCTGTACACCGAGTGCGTGACCATGGCCACGCGGCGAGGCCGGCGGTGAGCAGGTGGCCGGGGGAGGTTCCGAACAAACCGCGCCACGTCCCGCGGCAATGCATGCCAGTACCGACCCGCATAATGTTCGGCCACATATTGAAGAAGCTGCCGGTAGTGTTCGACGGGGAAGGTAAAGGGGTCCTGGGGTTCGTCCGAGAAGCGAAGATAGTCGGGATGAACGTTGACCAGGACCATGCCGCCGTGTTGGGCGATCCAGTCGAGCTTGCGCAGCCAGAGTTCCGGGGAGTTTTTCTCGAGCAACAGGAAGAGCGTGGAGTCTTGAACCAGAGTGTACGGGAGTTCCACAAAACCGCCACGCCGAGCGGCGCCTCCGGCATCCCCTGCAGATCCGGGCGCCGGGACCCAGAATGGAAAGATCATTCCGGCGCCGTCCGGCATGGGCTCAAAGGGATCCGTGTCGAAAGTGGATGCGTCGTACTCGATGTCGAGGTCGTGGAGCCAATCCAGTCGTCGCAGCATGAATCCGGCGCGGAATCCCACGGCGCGCCATTCGCGGAGGTAACGGTTGATCTTGGCCGCATGCCGGTGGAAGGCTTCGCGGTTGTCGAAGAGGTGTCCGTCGTGATGCAGATCGTGGACGCCGACCTCGAAGCCGTGCCGATCCAGTTGGTCGCGGAGCATGGGCGAGAGATGGTATTCGCCCTCGGGGATGAAGTTGAAAGAGGAGCGAAACCCGAGTTCCAGCTCCAGCTCCATGAGACGCCGGCACCGGCTCAGGCCGTCGAAACCCTCCACGTCGTGCGTGAGGACGAAGGCAAATTGCCTGCCGTCGGGCCAACCCGACCAGCCCTCCGGGGGTTTTTCGGAGCCCGGCAGAATGGGCCAGATGTCCCCGTAACGCCGCAGTTGGCGACGGGTGTAGGCCCTTCGCAGGCGCAGGCGAAGGCTGCGCGGCAGGAACGGCTTCAGGGTGTACCAGATGCGATTGCGGAACATGGGCCAAAAGGTACTCCGCGAATCCCGCGGAGAGGGTCCGCAAGAGTTGGCGAGATCAAAGAGGGCCCGCGGAACTCCTCATCCGGTGGCCGCCGCGGGAACGCGGCGGATGCGAAGTTGGTCCACCGAGTCCCGTTGGTGGCTACGACTGAAAGCCCACGGAGCACGCTGAAGAAAGCCCACGGAACACGCAGAACACACAGATTGGAGGCGATCCACCGACTGTCGTCGGTGGCTACGAGTGAAAGCCCACAGAACACACAGAATACGCAGATGGAAGAGTGGTCCACCGACTAACGTCGGTGGCTACAAATCATGGCCCACAGATCACGCAGAACACGCAGAATCAAGCTTGGGGTGAGTAATCACCGGACAGAATGGGGTTGCGATGTTGTGCACGTCGACGCCTGGAGTTTCCGCCGACTGATGTCGGCGGCTACAAGTCAGAGCCCACAGAGCATGCAGGAGTCACCGGGTAGCCGTCGCGGAAACGCGGCGCACGCGAAGCTGGTCCACCGACTCCCGTCGGTGGCTACCGGATTAGGATCCGCCGACTGACGTCGGCGGCTACGAATTAGAGCCCACGGATCATGCAGACTACGCAGAATTGAACATATGCCACGGAAATGGGGCGCTGCGAAAGAGAGGCGGCTGGCCGGGACAACAGAAGGGCGGGCTCCGCCCCCGTCAATTCGCAGTGCTGCGATTGACCGGCACCGACAACTCCGTTGTCGTTCATGTTTGTTCCGGGTTCGGCCGGACCTGTGCCCACCGAACCCGAAGCATCGGCTTCCGGCCCCGTGCCGGGCCGGTGCCGACGCAATGGTTCATCGACCGAAGCCGATGACTTCTAAAAGCCGTTTACGCCCGCGTTCTCTCACGCGCCGCAGACAGCCTGCCGCCAGTCCGATTGCGCGTCCCCACCCCACGAGCCTGCGCTGCACCGACTGTCTGGACAGAACGAAACCCGCCCTTTGCGTCGCAGCATGGACCGTCTTTGGAGCCGAGCAACGCCCGGCCCCCCGGCCCGAGACGGCTTCCCACGCGCCCGGTGGCGGATACCGGCCGGGGAAACAGGGTTGCGCTGCGGGCCGGGGACTCCTCGCCGCAGGTCCCTCGGCAATGCAACCACGAGCCCGACCCTCATCCGAATCTGGATCGCGTCCATGCCCATCAGGGCTCAAAGTTCCTGCCGAAGTCGTTCCGGCACGTAATCCCGCTTTTTGTTGAGCACGGCCGTGACATTGGCCTTGGATTCCTGAAGCAGCGAATAGGCGCGTCGGGCCAGTTCCTGGCCGGTGCGCTCGGCTTCCACCACCATCAACACCATGTCCATGTAACCTGCCAGTCGCGCCGTCAGAGTGGTTTGGGAGACGGGCGGCATGTCGAAAATGATGTAGTCGAACTGACTGGCCTTCATTTTCGGCACCAGGTTCGCGAAGCGCCGGGGTAAAACGCGGGGCAGCTTCTGGTCGTTGGTCTCGGCGGCCGAGACCAGGTAAAGGTTCTCTTGGACCATGGCGACGTCGGTCTTGCCCTGCTCGAGGGCTTCCACCAACCCGACCACCGGTTTGCCATGCTGGAACTGTTGCGTGGCACCCTGTTCCAGGTTCATGTCCACCAGCAAGACGTTGCCGTCGCCGGTCTCGGACAAGGAGGCGGCCAGCCCGGCAGCCAGCGTGCTGACGCCCGCCCCGGGATGACAACTCGTGACGGCCACGAGTTTGGGCTTGTGGGTCATGTTGCGAATTTCGAAGTAAGTGACAATCCGATCCCGCAGGCCGTCGAAGAACGGTCGCATGGGATCGTTCTGCGACCACACGGCCAAGGGGCCGCCCGCCGGCGTTGCGGGAAGCGCAGAATCGCCGGCCACACGACTCGAGCCGCCACCCGAGTCGGGCTTGGGACCGTGTCCGTTGCGGGAAGCCCGGCCGGAGCCGAACCACCCGCCGCGACGGCGGATGACCGGAATGCTGAGCATGAGCGGCACGCGGAGGTTTCGCTCGATGTCCACCGGCCGGCGAATGGCCACATTGAACATGCGTTCCAAACCAAAGGCCAGCGCCAGGCCCAGGGCCAGGCCGCCCCCCAGGCAAAGCGCCATCGGCTTGGCGAACTCGAACAGATCGCGGCCAGCAGGAGAAGGCGCTTGGACAATGCTGATGTTGGTGATCTTCCCGGCTCCCAGGGATTCTTCCACGCGGGCCTTTTCCAGGCTGGCGGAGTAATAGCGCAAGTTGGCCTCGTCGAGCTCCCGTTTGCGTTCCAGTTCGACCAGGCGCGGTTCGATAGCCGCCACGCGGGCTGCTTCACCGCTGACGCGGGTAATTTGGTTGGACAAAACCTTGAGCTTGGCTTCGAGGGACAGCACGCGGGCCACGGCTTGGGCGACGTCGTTGGTGTTCAGGCCGAGGGTCGGCGGCACCACCGGAGTGGAGAGAAGGGCCGGATACTCCTGTTCAAGCTGCCGCTTCCGCTCATCTGCGACCGCGATCTGCTCACGGATGCGCCGTACGAAGGGGTGCTCGGAGGCAAAGCGCAGGAGCAATTCGCTTTCGCGGCGCCGGAACGCGTCCAATTCCGCCACGGCCATGCGGTATTGTTCGGCCACGTCGGGGGCCACGGCCGGGGTGGCGTTGGTGGGGATGGCGTTGGTGCCCAGGGTTTCGGCCAGGTGCCCGAGGGCTGCGCGGCGCTCGGCCAGCTCGGCTTCCGCAGCCAGCAACTCGTCCTGGAGCCGGGACAACTGCGCCAGCAGCGCCCGCTTGGACTCTTCCAGAGAGATGATGTTGGCCTCCGCCTTGAGTTTCTTGATCTCCTCCTCGGTCTGTGCGAGACGGGCCCGGATCTGATCGGCCTGCTGGGCGAAGAAATCGTCCAACACTCCCCTGCCCTGGTGGATGGCCACGTGTCGCTCGAGGTAGGTGCGAACCAGGGCGTCGAGCACCTGCCGCGCGATCATGGGATCGGGGTGTCGGTAACGCGCTCGGATGATGTTGCTCCGACGTGGCACCTCGACCTCCAATCCGCCCCGCACTACCCCAGCGGCGCGGGTGCGATCCTCGTCTCCGCCGTAGGCGGCCAGGATGTTGCGCGGCCCCACCGCGTCGGCCACCTGCAGGGCGAGGTCGAGGCTCGTGAGGATTTCGAGCTCAGAGTTGATGATGTTCTCTCCCCGGGTGTCGGGGGTCCGGATGTCGGAATCCTCGGTCTTGGCCACCGTGGGTCGGCTTTCCTGGATGTAACGGATCAGGATCTTGGCCTCGGTGACGTACGAAGGCGGATTTCGGAAATAGATGAAGGCAGCGGCGGCCACGCCGAGCAGAAAACAGGCGAGGATCTTCCACTTGTGGCGGAAGAGCATGTACTGCAGGTCGGCCGCGTTCAATCCGGAGGACGCGGACTGCGCCGGCCGGGCCTGGATGGGGATCGGGTCACTCATAATCGGGGCACTTCGTCTTTGCTTGCACGCATAGTATATCGGTCAATCCATGTGCGGGTAAAGGAGCTCTCCGGCCAACCGGAGCAAGGGCAGGGGCAGGAGTCGAAACATCACGGTGTGCCAGCCTTTGGCTTTGTCTTCCCGGGGGAGGAACCGATCGGTTCGTGCACTCCAGCAAAAGATCGGAATGCGTTCTTCACGGGCGCCCAGGCCGGATTTGAACCGGCGCAATCCCTCGTTCCACAGGGATGTGCGGCCCAGATGCAATTGCTGAAATCCACGCTCGCAACAATAGCGCATCCCGGCCCACATGGCCAGGTTATTGGGCCGGAATTCCTGGGCCGACAAATCGGAGGCGCCAAATTTGTAGAAGGCGTGGTTGCCGAAGTGCAGGAAGACCGCGGCGGCCACGACGGCCTGATCCTTGCGAACACGCACGACGAAGCCCTGGCCGCGGTCCACCAGACAGCGTTGCAGGTGTTGGAAAAAGCGCCAGGGTTGCGGCGGGAGTCCGTGGCGTTTGCGGGTGCGGCAATGGAGCCGGTAGTAATCGGCCATGGCGGCGGGGTCGGTGGCGATATCGGCTCGCAGGTTGGAGTCGAGCGCCTTGCGCAGGGAGCGGCGTGCGGCACTGTCCATCTGCGCGCGCAGGGCATCGGGGCCGGGTCGGAGATCCAGGACGTGACCGAGGAATTCCAGGGACGGCGGTGTGCCGGGGGGAACCACTTCAGCGCTGCGCAGTTCGACATGTTGCCAACCCACTTCGCGGGCGCGCCGGGTCAGACCGGGCCACAAGGCGCGTGCGGCGGCAAGCTCGGTGCGCAAGCACGGGCACAGGTCGGTAAAGGGCAGGCTGACGGCTCGTCGGCCGGTGAAGGGGCTACAGACCTCGGCCAGGGGCAGACAGGCCAGCCATTGGTCGCCTTGTTCCAAGCAAAGGTAGGCGGGGCGATGACCGTAGGTGGTTTGAAGGACCTCGATCCAGCCGCGGCTGTGAAACACCGTGGCCCCGGGGAGCCGGGCGACGCGCTGGTCCCAATCCGGGACCTGCAGCGGGTCCACCCAGCGCAAGGCCGGGGCCGGGGCAGAGCCGGCGGGCGGAGGGTCCCGGGGCTCTGTCCGTACCTTTTGCATCGGCATTTCAAGCTGCGCAGGCATGGGGCTTGACTTTCAATTCCGCCAGACAGTCGCGCAGTTCCCGCACCACCAGTTCGATCTGCTCCGGGCGCAACTCCGGGTACATGGGCAGGGAAAGGAACTCGCGCGCGCACTGTTCCGCCACGGGGAAGCTGCCCTCGCGCAGGCCGAGGGGGTGGTAGGCTTCCTGGAGGTGGACCGGCACCGGATAATGGATGCCGCAACCGATGCCGCGGCGGGTGAGCGCGTCGAGGACCCGATCCCGCTGCGGGACGCGCACGGCATACACGTGATAGACGTGTGTGCGATGCGGCGCCTCCTGGGGAACTACGATCTCCTCAAGGTCGGAGAGCAGCTCGTTGTAAAGCCGCGCATGGGTGCGGCGGGCTTCGTTGGCTGCGGCCAGGCGACGCAGTTTGATTTGCAGGACGGCGCCCTGGATGCCATCCATGCGCGCGTTCCAACCGATGTATTTGTGGTGATACTTTCGGACCTGGCCGTGGTCGCGGAGGCTCTGGATTCGGGCGGCCAGCTCGGCGTCGTCCGTGACCACCGCGCCGGCTTCGCCGAAGGCGCCGAGGTTTTTGCCGGGGTAAAAGCTGAAGCAGCCGGCAATGCCGAAGGTGCCGGCTTTGCGTCCCTTGTACGTGGCGCCGTGTGCCTGGCAGGCGTCCTCGATGACGGGAATCCCGTGGCGCCGGGCGACCTCCAGAATCGGGTCCATGTCCGCCATCTGCCCGAACAAGTGGACGGGGATGATGGCTTTGGTGCGAGGGGTGATGGCCCGCTCCAACAGGCTGGGGTCGAGGGTGTACGTTTGCGGGTCGATGTCCACAAACACGGGTCGCGCGCCACAAAACGAGACAGCCTCGGCGGTGGCCATGAAGGTGCTGGGCACGGTGATGACCTCGTCGCCGGGACCGACTCCCAGCGCCAACAGGCTCAGCCAGAGGGCATCGGTTCCATTGCCCACGCCGATGGCGTAGCGGCTGCCGCAGAAGGCGGCCCAATCTTTTTCGAAGGCGGCGACGAACGGGCCACCCGCGAAGGCGCTGGACTGGATGACGCGGTCGATGGCCTCGCGGACCTCCTCCAGGATCGGGGCGTGATGGGCCTGGAGGTCGAGGAAGGGGACTTTGATGGGTTGCATGGTCTTGTCGCTCATATGGTTGTTGACTTCGTGCCGCAAGGCAAGAGCAGCCTTCGGGCCAGGTTGGGATCCGTGCAGCCGGATGCCTGGCCGGCTCCGACCCGGCTGGAGGATTGGGCGGGCCACCGCCCCGGGAGGCGGCGCCGCCACCAGACGGCCCGGCCTCCGGTGGGTTTCATGGGTGGGAAAGTTGAGGCTGGAGCGATTTGGTTCGCTGGCCAACCGACGCATTCGCCCCTGAAAGGGAACCCGCTCCGTTGACCTCGACGGGTATGCCGCCGAGTTGAAGGGAACAGGAGGCCAGCTCGAGAATCCGCACCACTTCCATGCCCTCGCGCCCCGAGGTGAGCGGTTTCTGTCCGTTGCGGATGCAGTCGAGGAAGTGCTGGCATTCCAGCTTCAGGGGTTCCTCCTGCTTCACGTAGGGCACGTACATGTCCCCGTAGTGATAGGAGTACTGGAACTCGGCGAACGTGTCGTAATGCGGCGGCACTTCGACCCGAGCGTCGTAGATCTTGATTTTTTCGTGCACCGCGACGTCGTCGTACACGATCATTCGGCGTGTGCCCACGAAGGTCATCTCGCGGACCTTCTTGGGATCGAGCCAGCTGCTGTGGACCATGGCGATCCGGTGATGATCGAAGGTCAGATGCAGACTGGTGACGTCTTCGATGCCCGGAGTGATGTGGGCGTTGCCCCAGCAGGCGACCGTCCTGGGGAGGCTGTCCATGATGTAGAGGATGATGGAGAGGTCGTGCGGGGCGAGATCCCAGGTGACGTTGATGTCTTTCTGGAACAGGCCCAGATTGAGTCGGCGGGCGGCGATGTAGTGGAGCGGGCCGATGTCGCCGCGGCTGATGATCTCCTTGATTTTGCGGACCGCGGGGGAGAAGAGGAACGTGTGGCCCACCATGAGGATCAGGCCGCGTTCCTCGGCCAGCTGGATGAGTTCTTCACATTCGGCCACGCTGGTGGCCATCGGTTTTTCGATGAAGGTGTGTTTGCCGGCCAGGAGGCTGGCGCGGGCCATGGGGTAATGGAACCGCACGGGGGTGGCGATGGCGAGGGCGTCCAGTTCGGGGTCCTGCACCATCTCGTCGAAACTCTGCGTGCCCTGGACTTCCGGATAGAGCCGGCGCATGTGCGCCAGTCGCTCCGGGCTGACATCGCAGATGGATTTGAGCCGGCAATCCGGCAGTTGTCGGAAGTTGCGGATGAGGTTGGGACCCCAATATCCGCATCCGACCACGCCAACGGTCAGAGGCTTTGCCATGGCTGATTAATCGGCAGAAGAGCCGAAAGAGTTTAGGCGGCCTTGGCGGCACCGTTCGCGGCGGGAACGGCCGGCGTCGTCGGGGATGACGACGCCGGGGTGCGGACAGCGGCGCGGGTCTCACGCACCTGCGCCGCCAAGGCCGAGAAGGTTTTCGCCATGATACGGAGGTCCATCCAGAGCGATTTGGTTCGCGCGTACTGGATGTCGAGTTCGATCATCCGGCGGAAGGTGGTGTGGTTTTTGCCGCTGACCTGCCAGAGTCCGGTGAGGCCCGGGACGGCTTCGCAGCGTTGGCGCGCCCAGGCATCGTATTGCTCGTACTCGTAGGGCAGGCACGGGCGCGGGCCGACCAGGCTCATTTCGCCACGCAACACGTTGATGAGCTGGGGCAGCTCGTCCAGGCCGGTGGCCCGCAGGAAGGCACCCCCGCGGATGAGCCGGGGATCGCCCTTGACATCCAGTTTGATCATCGGCGCATCGCTCCGCATGAGCTGCTGCAGGTGTTGCCGATGACACGAGGTGTCGGCGTTCACCCGCATGGTGCGGAATTTCAGGCACCAGAATCGGCGGCCGCGGTACCCGATCCGTTCCTGGCGGAACAGGACCGGTCCGGGTGAGGTGAGTTTGATGTAGGCGGCGATGGCCAGTCCCAAGGGGAGGGTGACCGGCAGGCTCGCCACGATGCACAGAAGGTCCAGCAGACGCTTCCACGCGGGCAGGGGCGGCGACTCGATCCGCTCCTGCTCCAGGCTCAGGGCCATGGATTCCGTTCGCTCCACCATGATCATTTCGATTGGCTCCGTTCCCGTTTGTGTCCGGCGGACCGGACGTGCATCCCGAGGCTTTCGCCCTTGTGTCGGCGGCCCGAAGACCGGTCGAACCGCCGTGCACCATCCCACATCGGGATGCCTGGTTTGCGGCATCGACCGGCAGGGCGTGCCCGCGTGACGCACGCCTCTGCGTCGATGCACGCGACCACTATTGCAGAAGAGAAGAATCCGACAATCAGGGCGGGTCCCGGATCTTTGCCCTGGGGAATTGCCGTGGGTTGTCCGGTGGATTACGGATGCCGGCCGGAGGTGTTTTGGCGTTGGAGTGGGGACAAGAAATGGTGAAAAACGGCCAAAATCAGGGGTTTTGACGCGATTTCGGGCGGACAGTGCCCCCGGGGATTCCCCGGGGCTTGGATCCCGGCGTGGATGCCGGGGCCGAAACTCTGTGAAGCCCACAGAGGGGAATCATCCGCAGGAGACGACAATTCTGCCGAAAGAGCCCACCGAAGGCGGGCTGGTCCCACGGAGCACGCGGAAGAGAGCCCACGGAACACGCAGAAGACACAGATTGGAGATGATCCACCGACTGACGTCGGTGGCTACGAGTGAAAGCCCGCAGATCACGCAGGACACGCAGATGAGAGAGAGAGGGATCCGCCGACTCACGTCGGTGGCTACGACTGAAAGCCCACAGAGCACCCAGAGCACGCAGAACCAGCCATGACATTTTCAGGCCGCTCGGAGTGGTGCCGTGCAGGCAGCCTGGAAGCCTCGCGTCGTACTGGTAGCCGTCGCGGGAGCGCGGCGGATGCGAATTTGGTCCGCCGACTTCCGTCGGCGGCTACGAATCAGAGCCCGCGGAACACGCAGAACACAGATTGGAGATGATCCACCGACTGACGTCGGTGGCTACGAGTGAAAGCCCGCAGATCACGCAGGACACGCAGATGAGAGAGAGGTCCACCGACTGACGTCGGGGCCAACACGATTGGGATCCGCCGACTCATGTCGGCGGCTACCGGTTTGAGAGCCCACAGGGAATGCAGGTGTTACCGGGTAGCCGCCGCGGAAACGCGGCGGATGTGAAGTTGGTCCGCCGACTCACGTCGGCGGCTACGAGGAGAAGCCCACGGAGCATGCAGAAGAATACAAGTACTGGGCAGACCGCGCTCGGCCCGCCGGATTCGAAGTTCCCGCCGTCGCAGCCAGTCTCCGCGGCGCAAAAGGCCGGCTGGAGAATCCGGACGACCATGGCGGGCTCTCAGCCCCGCCCACGGGGGAGGCTTCCTCCTGCCCTGCTCTGTGCCGCGAGTCCAGTTGCTCGGACTGTTCCGTGCCGTGTTCGGTCCCGTCCCCGGGCTCCCGGACACCGATCCGGGCTGCTTTGCTTCGGGGATTCAGAAGGCCAAGCAGGTCGGGCTGCCGGCTTCGCACTGCCGGCGGGATGACGCGCGCCGAGCCGGACAGTTCGGAGGCAGGGTCTGCACCGGCCCATGGTACTCGCGCGGCCCTGCTCACGACCGCCGATGGCTGTCCCAACGACCGGGCAACCCGGTCCGCCCTCAAGCGTCGAACTCGTAGGACAAGTACACTGCCACGCCCTTCGAGCGCGCGTAGTCCCGCACCCCGGGCTCGCTTTCCATGTGCGCCACCAACACCCCGAACACCGGGCCCCCCAACAGCTCGCCCAGCCGACCCAGTCGCCGCTCCACGAACCGGTCCACGTCCTGTCGCGACAACTGCGCCTTGCTCTCTCCCACCACCCACACCTGCTGACCCTGTCGCTCCCCGCGCCCCAGAATGTTCACCTCCAGCGGTATGCCGCGTGTATCCAACACGAAATCCCGGCGCAGCCGCTCCCGCAGCCGCAGCCCATGATCCTTCTCCAACAGTGGTGGCAGCGTCCGGTAGGCCGTGTTCTCGAGCGTATAACCTTCCGTCATCGTCAGCACTCGGATCAGCTGATCGGTCTCGTCCAGCTGCCGCGACAGCCCCTCCAGCAGTTCCTCGGTGCGCTGCAGAGGCTCGGTGGGTTGACCGAGCCGCTCCTCCGTCCGGCGTTGCGCCTCGGCCAGCTGCTCGACCCGATGGGCGAGGGCTTCCAGGCGTTCGTCGGTCCGCCGCTGGGCCTCGGCGAGTCGATCGAGCCGCTCCTCGGTCCGCCGCTGGGCTTCGGCCAGGGCCTCGATTCGCTCGCCGAGGGGTTGGATTACCTGCTCGGTGCGCACCTGTGCCTCGGCAAGCTGTCGCAGCGCCACCTGGAGCGGATCGATTACTTCCCGAACCTCCGAGCGCACGTGCTCCTGCGCCAGCGCATCCAGCACCATGGCCACCTTCCGGGAAGCCTCCGGGCCCAGCGCCTCTTTCAGTTCCTCATATGCCTGCCAGACATTCATCGTCATCTTGATTGTGCCGGGCACCTTCGGGGATGTCAAAAAGCTGAGGGTATCGCCTGCCTCTCGGCTCTCACGGACCCAATCGGCGGCCCGATCCACGGAGCTTTCCGAGCCGTTCCGGGCCGGGCGGCCGGTAGGGGTCGACCCGGGACCCGCGTGTAGGCAGGATCCCGGCGAGCCCACAGAAACGCAGGAAACGCCGCGTGGGAATCGTCCTGCACCGAACCGAAATCGTGTCGCACACTGGAGTCCACCCCGGTGCGACACAGGGCTCCGGCCCGCAGGCGGGGCATCGAGGCTGATCACCGGGATACCGCCCTCTGGACCGCCCGCGGTCGGGCTGTACGCCGGGTTTCATCCCGCCCTCCCCCGTCCGCAGGAGTATCGGGCCGAACAGGATCGTGGCCCAAGCAACTGCTCGAGCCTTTCTCCGTGACCCGGGGCAGGCGGACCAACGCGACCTTGTTTCTCCACTCCGGGCCCGGTACAAAGCGGGAGCGATACACCGCGCGCGTTGGATTCGAGGCAAGAGGCCCAATCGCGTTGCCGGGCGAAGCCTCTCCAGGGGCGCGGGCATTGCCGGGTTGGAGTCCGGGAAAACCGAGTACAGGCCAACCAGATTCCCGGGAACACGCGGGAAACAGGTCAAAACCATGCCGGTGCCTGTCGTCAGTGTGGCGCAGATGCGCCAGTGGGAACAAGCCAGTTGGGCAGCGGGTCGCACCGAGGCGGGTGTGATCGCGCGGGTGGGCGCGCTCGTAGCTGCGCGCCTGCGGGAGCGCACCCGGCGCGGGGACCGCGTGCTTGTGCTGGCCGGCAAGGGGCACAACGGGGACGACGCGCGCGCCGCGGTGCCGCACCTCACGGATCGACGCGTTGAAGTCCTGGAGGTGCGGGATCCGGCCGCGGCGATGTCGGCGCTGGAAGCGGCGCTGACGCGACGGCCGCACTGGGTGCTGGATGGACTGTTCGGCATCGGACTGAATCGTCCCCTGGATGCCGGATGGTGTGCATTGATCCAGCGCTTGAATGCGGCGGGGGCCCGGGTGGTGTCCGTGGATGTTCCCTCCGGTCTGGACGCGGATCGGGGTGAACCCTGGGGCGCGGCGGTGCGGGCGGCCTGGACGCTCACGCTGGCGGCACCCAAACAAGGTTTGCTGCGGACGGAAGCCGCGGCCTTCACGGGACGGTTGGAGGTGATTCCGGACATCGGGCTGGTCCCCTGCCCTGTGACCAGTGACCGGCTTTGGACCCTGCCGGAGGATTTCGAGGACTGGCCGCCCGCCCGGCCGGCGATGGCGCACAAGGGCACGTTCGGGCATCTGGCGATCGTGGCGGGGAGTTTGGGGTTTCACGGGGCGGCCGTGTTGGCGGCGCGGGGCGCGCAGCGGGCCCGGCCGGGCTTGATCACGCTGTTGACGCCGGCGCCGGTGTACGGTCCGGTGGCTTCGCAATTGCAGTCGGTGATGGTGCATCCGTGGTCGGCGGCGCATGCGTTGCCGGGCAACTACTCGGCCGTGTTGATCGGTCCCGGCCTGGCAGCGCCGGATGTGCCGGCGGAAATCGTGCAGGCGTGTAGGCGGTTGTGGCGCGATGCCCCGGTGCCGGTGATCGTGGATGCGAGTGCCCTGGACTGGGTGCCGCCGGAGCCGGTGCCCCGAGGCGCCATTCGGGTGCTGACGCCTCATCCGGGGGAGGCGGCGCGCATGCTGCGCACCACGGCCGCGCAGGTGCAAGCGGATCGCGCGGGCGCATTGCGGGCATTGTCGGAGCGCTTCGGCGGGGCATGGGTGGTGTTGAAAGGGTACCAAACGCTGGTGGGTCGGTACGAGGGTGCGGTGTATGTGAACTCCTCGGGCAATCCGGGTTTGGCGCAGGGCGGCAGCGGGGATGTGCTGGCGGGGTACATCGCGGGCTGGTTGGCGCAACCGTGGTCGCACGCCGATCCGTTGCAGGCGCTGCGGTTTGCGGTCTGGCAACACGGGGCCGTGGCGGATCAGCTGGAGACAGAGCGGGACAACTGGGTCATCGAGGATCTGGTGAGCCGGCTGGGAGAGGCAAGGCCCGCGCCTGTCGAACCGGCGGAAGAGACAAGCACGCAAGAGAGGGCCGAGGGATGAGCACCGACTGGTTTGAATTGCTGAACACGGAGACGCCGGCGCATCTGGGGCCGGACCGGCGTGCGGGCACGTGGTCGGAATCCGAGATCCTGGCGCGGTTGGTTTCTTTGGAAGAAGCGGAACCCGCGGCCAGGAGGCGCAGTGTGGTCATTCGTGCCCTGGTGTTGTTGTGGCACGATCACTGGAACGCGGCGCATGAGCTGGTGCAGTCGGACCCGTCAGCCGACGCGGCGCTTGTGCACGCGATCGTGCACCGGCGGGAACCGGACCCGTGGAACTCGAAATACTGGTGGCGTCGGACCGGGGCGCATCCCGCATTGGAGCGCCTGGGGCGGGAGGCAGGTGCAGTGTTGGAGCGTCATGGAACGGCGGGCTGGGCCCGGCGGCTGTTGCCCGGGGGACGGTGGGATCCGTACGCGTTTGTCGATTTGTGCACGGAGCTGCAGGGGCGCGAGGAATCGGCCGAGGGGCAGGCGGCGCGGGCGCTGCAACGGGCGGAATTCGAGGCCGTGCTCGCCACGTTTGTCGGGGGCGCGGGATCAGGCCGGCAGGGTTGAAACCACGAGGGCCGGATGAATCCCTATCCGACGATTCTGGCGGCGGTGCTGCCGGTGTTCGGGATCATTGCTTGCGGTTTTGCGGTGCGGCGGCTGGAGTGGTTGACAGAGGAAGCGGATGCAAGCCTGTTGCGGGTGACGATTCAGTTGTTGGTGCCCTGCCTGGTGCTGGACTCGGCGTTGGGGAATCCGGCACTGGGCCAGTGGCGGAATCTGGTGTGGGCGCCGCTGACGGGGTTTGTCACGGTGGCGCTGGGGATGGCGGTGGCAGCGGCCGCACGACGACTTCACGGGTTGAGGGAGTCGGCAGCCGTGCGCACGTTCACGGTGACGGTGGGGATTTACAATTACGGCTACGTGCCGATTCCGCTGGCGGTGTTGTTGTTCGACAAGGCCACGACGGGGGTTTTGTTTTTGTTCATGGTGGGGGTGGAAACGGCGTTGTGGACGCTGGGCGTACTGGGACTGGCGGCACGCGGGACGGGTCGGATCGACTGGCGACGGTTGCTGAATGCGCCGTTGGTGGCAATCGTGGTGGCACTGCTGCTCAACAGTGTGCAGGGCCAGGCCTGGATTCCCGTGCCGGTGCGCACGGCGTTGCACTGGCTGGGCCAGTGCGCCATTCCGACGGCCCTGCTGTTGATCGGGGCGGTGGTGGCGGATCACCTGGGTCGGTTCCGTTCGGCCGCAGGTTGGCGTGTGATGGGCACGGCGGTGGTGTTGCGGCTGGGTGTGTTGCCCGCGCTGTTTCTGCTGCTGGCGCGGCTGCTGCCCGGCACCCCCGAACTCCAGCGGGTCCTGGTGCTGGAGGCGGCGATGCCGGCCGCGGTGTTTCCCATCGTGATGGCGCGGCAGTACGGCGGCGATGTGGCGACGGCGTTGCAGGTGGTCTTGAGCACCTCCGTGGTCTCGCTGGTGACGATGCCCTTGTGGATCCGGGCCGGTTTGGCGTGGATTGGCGGTGGGGCGGAGTTTTGAACCGCGTGGAGGCGCAGCGGAGCGTCTATGCTGAATTATCTGTGGCTCGGCATGCTGGTGGGAGCGGTAATTCTGGCCGGTGCGTCGGGCCGGCTGGAGTTGCTGACGGGCCGGGCCCTGGAGATGGCGCGTGTGGCCGTACTGGAGGTGGCGTTGCCGCTGGTGGGCCTAATGGCGCTGTGGCTGGGGATGATGCGGTTGGCGGAACGGGCGGGGTTGGTGCAGGCCCTGGCGCGGGCACTCCGGCCGGTGATGCGACGGTTGTTTCCCGATGTGCCCGGGGATCATCCGGCCATGGGGGCGATGGTGTTGAACCTGGCGGCGAACATGCTCGGCCTGGGCAATGCGGCCACGCCCCTGGGACTGCGGGCGATGCGGGAGCTGGACAAGCTGAATCCGCAGCCGGGCACGGCGACCAATGCGATGTGCACCTTTCTGGCGTTGAACACGGGCTCGGTGCAACTGGTGCCGGTGACGGCCATGGCGGTGCTGGCGGCGCAGCAGGCACGGGAACCGACGGCGATTGTGGGGACGGCGTTGGTGGCGACGTTGTGCAGTGCGGTCACAGCGGTGACGGCGGCGAAGGTCCTGGAGCGGCTGCGATGGTTTCGGCTCCCGCCCCGCGAAGCGACGTCGCCACGGCGCACGTCGAACGAGGAATCAGGGGCGGCGAGTCCGCCTGTGGAGGAACAGGCGCAGCCGGAGCCGGCACCGCTGGCATGGTGGGGGCTGCTGCTTTTGTGGGGATTGGTGGTTTTTTTCGTGGCGTTATGGGCGGTGCAGGTTTGGGGCCCGAGAGATGGGGCTGCCCCGGGCGTGGCGGGTTGGGCCGTGCGGGGATTGCAGGGCCTGTCACAACTGGCGGTGCCGTTTCTGCTGGCGTGGTTCCCGTTGTACGCGGCCCTGCGGCGGGTCCGGGTGTACGAGGAGTTCGTGGCCGGGGCGCGGGAGGGGTTCGAAGTCGCCGTCCGGATCATTCCGTATTTGGTGGCGATGCTGGTGGCCATCGGGATGTTTCGGGCGGCCGGCGGTGTGGAGCTGTTGAGTCGGTGGCTGACGCCGGTGCTGGGGTGGTTGGGGTTCCCGGCGGAGTTGCTGCCTCTGGCGCTGGTGCGACCGCTGAGCGGGAGCGGGGCGCTGGGGGTGTTTACGGAGCTGGTGCGCACGCACGGGCCGGATAGTTTGCTGGCGCGGATGGGCGGGACGCTCTACGGCAGCACGGAGACGACGTTTTACGTGTTGGCGGTGTATTTCGGCGCGGTCGGGGTGCAACGGATCCGGCATGCGCTTTGGGCGGGGCTCACCACGGACGTGGTGGCGATGGTGGTGTCGGTGTGGGTGTGTCGGTGGGTGTTCGATTGAGGCGGAAGGCGCCGCACGGGATGAGGCGGCCGGGCCGGGGCCAACGGAAATCGCCGGACCCGGAAGGCGCGAAATGCACCGGGGCGGTATTTCGCCATTGGACGGGACGCTCGGGACTGGCAGATTGGGCGCGATGGGGATTTCGATCAAAGCGTACGCCGAGCTGCAGGCGCGGTTGCGAAGACCCTCGGGCTCGGCCGAGCCGGCGGTGGCCGGACCCGTGGACCGGACGCCGGGGTTGGCGCTGGGGGTGGATCCTTCGCTGCGGGGGACCGGCTATGGGCTGGTGGCGCGGGAGGGGTCGGGGCTTCGTGCGGTGGACTATGGAACGATCGCGTGTCCGCGGGCCTGGTCCCGGACGGAGTGTTTGCGCGCGATTGCGCGGCGACTGCGGGAGATTGTGGAAGTGCATCGGCCCACGGTGGTGATCCTGGAAGGCTTGTTTCATGCCCGGAACGTGCGGACGGCCCTGGTGATGGGGGAAGCCCGGGGAGCGGCGCTGGCCGTGCTGGCCGAGTTCGGTTTGGAGATTTACGAGATCGCGCCCCGGCGGGTGAAGCTGGCGATCACGGGGCACGGAGCGGCGGCCAAGCTTGCCGTGGCGCGAATGGTGCAGCGGATGTTGTCGCTGCCGGAGACGCCGGCGCCGGATGCCGCGGATGCGCTGGCCCTGGCGGTGGCACACTGGCAGACGCAGGGGCGTCCGTGGGCCGCCTCGGGCGAACGCCGGCTCTGAGGTGGCAGGGGCAGGTTGCACGGCACGCGGCCGGGTGGACGGTTCGGCACCCAGTCACAGATTCACGGCACGATGATCGCCTTTTTGCATGGCACGTTGGTGGAGGCTTCGCCCACGGAGGTGTTGGTGGACGTGCACGGCGTGGGATATCAGGTGTTCATTCCGCTGTCGTCGTATGACAAGTTGCCGGCGGTGGGCCAGCCGGTGCGACTCTTGACGGAACTGATCGTGCGCGAGGATGCGCATCTGCTGTACGGATTCGCCACGGCGGAGGAACGGGACACGTTTCGACTCCTCATTCACACGGTGAACGGCATCGGGCCCAAGACGGCTTTGAGTGTGTTGAGCGGAATGAGCGTGCCGGCGTTTCGGGAGGCGGTGATGCGAGGGGATGTGCGGGCGTTGTCGCGGATTCCGGGTGTGGGACGCAAGACGGCGGAGCGGATCGTGGTGGAGTTGAAGGACAAGCTGGGGCCGGTGCTGCCGGTGGGCGGAACGGGCGGCGGGGTTTCTGTCGGGCTGACTGACGCCAAATGGAACGACGCGGTGCTGGCCCTGATGGCGCTGGGGTACAAGTCGGGCGAGGCGCAGGAGGCGGTGCGCGCGGTGGCGGCGGCGTTGGGCCCGCAAGCGACGGTCGAGGAACTGGTGCGCGCGGCGTTGAAACGGAGCGTGTCGGCGAAATGAACGAGGCGGTGCGTCAAGCCGATGGGCCCGTGGCGCGGAAACACCGGGGAGGTCCGGTGATTCCGCATGCGCCGACGCCGTGGCAGCGGTGGGCGGCCCGGCTGCTGTACCTGCTGGGGCGCGGTTTGACGAGGACGCTGCGCCGTAGGCTGCTGGACCGGGGCGGGTATGGTGCGGACTGGCCGGGGCAGGCGATTTACGTCATGTGGCACAACCGGCTGGCGTTGTGTCTGGAAGCGTACCGGGTGTTTGCGCGGCCGCACTCGCGCGCGGCGGGGTTGGCCGCATTGGTGAGTGCGAGCCGGGATGGCGGGTTTCTGGCCGCCGTTTTGGAGTGTTACGGTGTGCAACCGGTGCGGGGATCGTCGAGTCGGCGCGGGCCCCAGGCGTTGCTGGAGCTGACCACGTGGGCCGAACGCGGGTACGATCTGGCGATCACGCCCGACGGACCGCGCGGTCCGCGCTACGTGGTGCAGGAGGGGGTCATTGCGCTGGCGCAGGTGACCGGACTGCCGATCGTGCCGGCCTCCTATCGGCTGAGTTGGCGGGTGCGGTTGCGGAGCTGGGACGGGTTTCTGGTGCCGCTGCCGTTTTCGGTCTGGGAGGTGGTGCTGGGGCCGCGGCTGTGGGTGCCGCGCGAAGCCTCGGAGACCGAGCGAGAGTCGTTGCGGCAAGAGCTGGAGCGGCGGCTGCGGACCATCACCGAGGATTGAAGAGAAATCAGGCTGGTCAGGCAGGCGCGGATGAGGCAGAGTCGGGCCGGCCCGGCGAAGGCCCGCACGTGTGCTAAAGCAGGAAGCAAGGGTTTCGGCCGAGCACGACCGTGCGGACACGTCGGGCAAAGGGCTGTCACGTTCGCATTCAGCACGAATCCACGGAGGTTCTATGAAGCATCCCAGGGTCGCGAGTTCTGCAAGGTGGAAGCGGTGTGTTCGTTTCGGGCGATGGCTCCGCACACGAGCGGTTGGCCTGGCGGGGATGGCGGTGTTCGGGGCGATGACGGTGGTCGTGGCCAACGCGCAGACGGGAGCGCCTCCGCCACGTGCGATGGGCAACCCCCAGGCAATGGTGCGGTCGCCGGAGGTGACCGAAGATCGAAAGATTACCTTCCGGTTGCGGGCGCCGCGGGCGGAGCGGGTCCGATTGCAGAGCAGCGATCTGCAGGGGGCGGGTTTGGGGGAGCTGCCGCCGTTGAGCCGGGACACCAATGACGTGTGGACGGTGACGGTGGGACCGGTGCCGCCGGGGGCGTACCGGTACGTGTTTATGGTGGACGACGTGCCGGTGGTGGACCCCCGGAATCCGGCCACCAGTGAATCCAACGAGACGACCTGGAGCCTGGTGGTCGTGCCGGGGTCGGAGTGGTTCGATCTGCGACGGGTGCCCCACGGGGCGGTGTCGGCGGTGTGGTACTGGTCGTCCACACTGCAGCGGTTCCGCCGAATGCACGTGTACACGCCGCCGGGGTACGAGGCGGGCACGAATCAGTATCCGGTCCTGTATTTGTTGCACGGAGCGACGGATTCGGATGCCTCGTGGAGCACGGTGGGTCGGGCCGGGGTGATTTTGGACAATCTGATTGCGGCGGGTCGGGTCCCGCCGATGGTGGTGGTGATGCCGCACGGGCACACGGGACCGTTTCGGTTCGGCATGCGGTTCAGTGATGAGTTCGAGCGCGATTTTTTGAATGACCTGATGCCCGAGGTTGAGCGTCGGTACCGGGTGCGCTCCGAGCGCGGTTCCCGGGCGATCGCGGGTCTTTCGATGGGCGGCATGCAGACGTTGAACGTGTTGATGCAGCGGCCGGAGGCGTTCGCGTACGCAGGGGTTTTCAGCTCCGGTGTGTTCGGGTTGCGCGGCGGGCCGGGACCGGCGCCGGAAGGGCCGACCTGGGAGGAGCGGAATCGGAAGGTGTTGGAGGATGCCAAGGCACGAGAGGGCTTGAAGGTGCTGTGGTTCGCCACCGGCCGGGACGATTTCCTGGTCGAGGTGAGTCGTGCGACAGTGGAGTTGTTGCGGCAGCGGGGCTGGCCGGTGACGTACAAGGAGACCGATGGAGGACATACGTGGAACAACTGGCGGGACTATCTGGTGGAGTTTGCTTCACTGTTGTTCCGTTAGAACATCGGCGCCACGCGGCCGCCAGCCTGCGCGAGGTCGTTGCAGGTCCGGCCACGTGGGTCCGGCGGGATGGCGGCAGGTCTGTTTGCTGGCGGGCTGGTTTATAGTCCAGGCGCCAGCGGCAGTGGTTTGGGTCCCCGAAGGTTCGGTGTGGAGGTTTCGGGCCGGCACCTACGAAGCCTCTTCGCCGATCGGGTTGTGGCGGTTGCCGGAATTCGACGATGCCGCGGCGGGTTTCCGGGACGCTCCGGCGCCGTTCTGGTATGGCGATCCGCAAACCGGCGGGACGGAGCTGACCGACATGCAGAACCGGTACCGCTGCATTTTCCTGCGGCATCGGTTCGTGGTGACCAACGCGGCGATGGTTCAGCAGGTTCGTCTGCGGACGTTCGTAGACGACGGGCTGGTGGCGTGGATCAACGGCCAGGAGGTTTTGCGCATTCGCATGCCGTCGGGCGAGCCGACGGTGAACACGCTGGCGCAGAACGCGCCGGAGCCGGTGATGTGGGAGATCCACCCGTTGACGGTGCCGACCGGGGTCCTGCGTTCGGGAACGAATGTGCTGGCGGTGCAAGTGTTCAACACCAGCCCGGGCAGCTCGGACCTGGGCTTCGACGCCCGTTTGGAGGGGGTGTATCTGGACACGAATCCGCCGGTGATTCTGCGGGTGGAACCGTCGCCGGGGGAAATCACCGACTTCACCGAAGTGGTGGTGACCTTTTCGGAGCCGGTGACCGGCGTGGACGCGGATGATCTGTGGTTGAACGGTGTTCCGGCGCTGGCAGTGCGCGGCGAAGGCGCGGTGTACCGGTTCCGATGGATGAGGCCGCCGTACGGGACGTTGCGCTTTCAGTGGGCGGCCGGGCATGGAATCACCGATCTGGCAGAGCCGCCGTTGGCGTTCGATGGCGCGGCGGCCGGGGCGGTTTGGGAGTACGATTTTCGGGATCGGACGCCCCCCGCAGTGGTCCGGTTGCATCCGCCGGCGGGACTGCGCGTGCGGCGGTTGGAAGAGATCGAGGTGACGTTCAGCGAGCCGATTTGGGGTCTGGACGCCGCGGATTTGGAAATGGGGGGTCGGCCGGCGCGTTACGTCGCCAGTCGCGGTGAAGGCGTTTACGTGTTCACGTTCGATCCGCCGGCCTCCGGGGTGGTGCAGGTGCGATGGGTCGCGCAGCACGGGATCACGGACACTGCAGCCGAGCCCAATGCGTTCGGCGGCGGGTCCTGGACGTACGAAGTGGACCCGGCGGCGCCGGGGGCGGACCTGGTCATCACGGAGATCCTGGCCGGGGCGGTGCGAAGCAACGGCCTGGTGGACGAGGATGGCGAGCTGCAGGACTGGATCGAGATTTACAATCGCGGGACCGAGCCGGTGAACCTGGCGAACTGGTCCTTGAGCGACGATCCGACCGTGCCGGGTCGGTGGGTGTTTCCGGAGCGGGTGTTGGGGCCGAACCAGTACCTTGTGGTGTTTGCCTCGGGCAAGGATCGGCGGTCCGCGGACCCGCAGGTTCCGTTGCACACGAATTTTCGACTGGCGTTGGGCGGCGAGCCGCTCGGGCTCTACTCACCGGATGCCCCGCGCGTCCGGGTCAGCGGCTGGGACCGGTATCCGGAGCAACGCAACGATGTCAGCTACGGATTGGATCCCCTGGGACAGTGGAGCTATTACGACGTGCCGACCCCCGGCGCCCCGAACGGGTTCACCAGCCTGACCGGGGTATGTGGGGAGGTGCGGGTGAACGTACAGCGCGGCCACTTCGAAGTGCCGTTCGATCTGGTTTTGTCGTGCGCCACCCCCGGCGTCGAATTCCGCTACACGACCGACGGAAGCGAACCGACGCCGGACAGCCCGCTGTTTCCGGGGCGGCTGCGGGTGGATCGCACGACGTTGTTTCGGGCGGCGGCGTTCAAGCCCGGGCATTTGCCCTCGCGGGTCGTGACGCACAGTTATTTCTTCGGTTTGCCCGCACCGCTGCGGTCCTTGCCCACTCTTTCGCTCGTGACGGCGTCCAACCACTTGTACGGGCCGAGCGGGATTTTGGGCATTCAGGGAGGCACCTATGCGGGTGGGCCGTGGCAGCCGGTCGCACCCGGCGATTATCACAACCCCTCGCAGCACGGGCTGGCCTGGGAACGGCCGGTGTCGGTGGAGTGGATCGAGCCGGGCGACGGGCGCGGTTTCCAAGCAGATGCCGGAATTCGGGTGCAGGGCAGCGACTACCAGCGGCCGCGTCTCCGCCCCACGAGCAAATTCTCCTACCGCCTTTATTTCCGCAGCGATTACGGGCCGGGTCGGCTGGAGTATCCGCTGTTTCCGCTGACGCCGGTGCAGCGGTTCGATCAGCTGGTGTTGCGGGCGGGATTCAATGAACCGGACAACCCCTTCGTGCGCGACGAGCTGACGCGACGGCTGTCGTCGGACATGGGGCAGATCGCTTCGCACGGCACGCTGGCGATCGTGTTCTTGAACGGGCGCTATTACGTCGGCTCGCCCTGGTACAATCCCTGCGAACGTGTGCACGAAGAGTTCTTCCAGGAGCACCTGGGGGGCGGAGCGGAGTGGGACGTGGTGGGGCCGGGCTGGGCGCAGACCGCGGGGACGCCGGGCGTGATCGACGGGGATCGGGCCGATTTCGATGCGCTGGTGAACTATGTGTGGTCGCAGACCACGTTTCCTCCGGTCGTGTACAGCAACGTGGCGCGCTGGTTGGATCTGACGAATTTCGCGGATTACCTGATTCTCAACACCTGGGCGGCCACGGGGGACTGGCCGGTGAACAACTGGCGGGCGGGTCGGGATCGTGCCGGAGGCCCGTGGCGGTTCGTGGTGTGGGACGCGGAGTGGGCGATGGGGTTTGCCAATCGCTCGGTGACGCTGAACTCGTTCACGCTGAGCGGGCCCGGTCCGACGGACTCCGGCCTGGGCAGCACGGCGGGCTCGGAAATCGCCCGCATGTTTCAGCGGTTGCGGACCAGCGGAGAATTCCGGTTGTTGTGGGCGGACCGGGTGCACAAGCATTTCTCGGAAGGAGGCGCCCTGAGCACGAGCAACCTCTGGCGTCGGCTGAACGAGCTGCGTCAGCAGCTGGAACCGTTGATGCCCGACTTCTCGCCGACCATCGGCAACTGGATCCGCGAGCGGGGACCGATTTACTCCAATCAACTGCTTCAAGCGGGCCTGTTCAACTTCACCAACGCACCGCGGTTCAACCATCCGGGCGGACGTGTGCCGTTGGGGTTCGAGCTGGTGATGACCAACAACGGGGCGGGCGTGATTTATTACACGACCAACGGGGGCGATCCGCGGGTGCCCTTCACCAGCGGGGTGGCGCCCGACGCCCGACCGTACACGGGGCCGATCCGGGTCACGGCAGACTTGACTGTGCGGGCGCGTTCGCTGGCGGGCGCCACGTGGAGTGCGATCAGCGAGGCGACGTTTCGTGTGGGCGGGCCGGGTGTGCCTCTGCGCATCACCGAACTCCATTACAATCCGGCCGGGGGCAGTGCGGAAGAGTTCTTGGAGCTGGCCAACCTCGGCGGCACGGCTCTGGACGTAAGTGGCTTTTGGTTCGAAGGGATTACTTTTCGGTTTCCTTTGGGCAGCGTGCTGCCGCCGGGTGCGCGCGTGGTTTTGGCGTCCAACACGGATACCAACGCGTGGCGCCAGCGGTATCCCGGCGTCATGCCCTTCGGCTGGTTCGGCGGCAATCTCGCCAACGGAGGCGAACGCATTGTCCTGCGCGATGCTCAGGGCCGCGTGGTCACTGCAGTCGAATTCGACGACGAGCGGGGGTGGCCCACGGAACCGGACGGTGGGGGGCCTTCGCTCGAGCTGGTGGATCCGTGGGGGAATCCGCTGGATCCGGGCAACTGGCGGGCCAGCGCCGCCGCGGGCGGCAGTCCCGGGGCTCCCAACTCCCCTGCCCTGCCCGGGTTCGTTCAGATTCACGAGATCATGGCGGACAACCGCAGCGCGGTGCCGCTCGGCGCCGGGTTTCCGGACTGGATCGAATTGCACAATGCCGGAGGGCAACCTGTGGACCTGAGTGGCTGGAGCCTCACCGACGATGACGATCCGCGGCGGTTCGTGTTTCCTGCCGGCACAACGCTCCCTGCCGGCGGGTATCTCGTCGTTTGGTGCAATGCGCAGGGCGCGCCGCCGGGCGCACTGAACGCCGGCTTTGGGCTCGATCGCCAGGGGGACGCGGTCTTCCTGTACGATGCCCAGACCAATCGCGTGGATGCGGTGGTGTTCGGACTGCAAGTGCCGGACCGTACCCTGGGCCGCTGGCAGGGACGGTGGACGTTGACCGAGCCCACCCCGGGGACGGCGAATCGGCCTGCGGCCATCGCGGATCCCGACCAGCTCGCCCTGAACGAGTGGCTGCCCGGGCCGGCCATGGGGCAGCCCGCCTGGGTGGAACTTTTCAATCGCTCGAGCGATCTCCCCGTGGCGTTGGAAGGTCTGTGGTTGGCCGCCGATGAAACTGCGGTTCCGTTGTGGGTTCGTGCCTTTCTGCCCCCGCAGTCGCATCTGCTGCTCCGGTTGGACGATGGGGCGGGGCCGAACTGGGTGCCACTCACCCTGCCCGCCGCCGGACGCCTGGCACTGTACGACCCGGCCGGGGGCTTGCTGGACAGCGTCACCTACACCGCCGCCGGCCCCGGGGTTGCCATGGGTCGGTATCCAGACGGCGCCGATGCCATCATGTCGTTTCCGGGCAGCAGCACGCCCGGTCGCAGCAACGAACTCGCCGTGGCCGGTGCGCCGCGGTTGCATGAAATTCTGGCCCGAAACCGGTCCGTGCCGGTCCGGGGGCGAGTGGCCGATTTTGTAGAGCTCTACAATCCCACCAGCACGATTCTCGACCTCACGGGGATGCGGCTCAGTTTGCAGCCAGACGGCTCCGATGCGTGGAGCTTCCCGTCAGGCAGTTGGCTTGGTCCCTTCGAGTTCATGGTGGTGTTGTGCGATCCGACGCAGCCGCCTTCGATGGAGCCGGGTCAGTTCAACCTCGGGCGCGGCCTGCCGGCGGAGGGCGGCGGGGTCTATCTGTGGGATGCGCTGGGCCGGCGACTGGACAGTATCGAGTACGGGCCGCAGGTGGCGGATTTGTCCGTGGGGGTGGCCGGTTCGGTCCGGACCTTGCTGGAGCGACCGACGCCGGGCGCGGCGAATGCCCCGGCTGCGCGGCTCGGCTCGCCCACGGTGCTGCGGATCAACGAATGGATGGCCGAACCGCTGTCCGGCTTGGACTGGTTCGAGCTGTACAACCCAAGCTCCTGGCCCGTGGATCTCGGTGGTCTCATTGTGACGGACGATCCCTCGCTGGCCGGACGGGAGCGACATCGCGTGGCCCCGCTGAGCTACATCGCGGCAGGTGGATTCGTGCAGTTCATCGCAGACGGCGAGCCCGGCCGCGGCGCGGATCATGTGAGTTTTGCGTTGGAAGCGGCCGGAGAAGCGCTGGTGCTGTACTGGATCAGCAATGGCGTGTGGGTGGTGGTGGACAACGTGGGCTTTGGCGCGGCCGCACCGGGCGTGTCGCAGGGGCGCTTGCCCGACGGCGGGCCGACGTTTGTTGAATTCCCGGGCACGGCCACGCCCGGGGCCAGCAATTATCGCCCACTCGCAACCGTGGTCATCCATGAAGTGTTGGCCCATAGCGATCCGCCGTTCGAAGACGCCATCGAGTTGTACAACCCGACGGATCAGCCGGTGGACATCGGCGGTTGGGGTCTCAGCAACGACGGGGCGGATCGGCTGAAGTTCCGCATTCCCGAGGGCACGGTCGTGCCGCCCAAGGGTTTTGTGGTGTTTTACGAGGGGCAGTTCGGGGCGCCATCCCTGGGAGACCGCGCGTTCGGGTTGAGTTCGACGCACGGGGAGGAACTGTGGCTGACCGAAGTGCGCCAGGGCCTGGAGACCGGCCGTCGGGATGTGGTGCGCTGGGGCGCCTCGTTCAACGGACAGGCGTTCGGTCGGGTGACCACCAGTGCGGGAGTGGAGTTCGCGCCATTGGCCCGGCCCACGTTTGGTGTCTCGGAGCCCCGAACGTTGGAAGAGTTTCGCACCGGTCGGGGCGGTCCCAATGCCCCGCCGCAAGTGGGGCCGGTGGTGGTGAATGAAGTGCACTACCATCCGGCCGAGAGTGAAGACGTCTCGAACGAGTGGATCGAACTGCACAACCTCGGCGAGCAGCCGGTCGCTCTGTACGACCCAGAGCACCCGACCAACACATGGCGAGTGGCCGGGGGCATTGCTTATGCCTTTCCTCCAGGGGCCCTGTTGGTCCCCGGCGGATTCGCACTGGTGGTGGATTTCGATCCAAACACCGATCCCGTGCGGGCGACGGCGTTTCGAGCTCGTTACGACATTCCTGCCGAGGTTCCGCTCTACGGCCCCTTCGCAGGTCGGCTGGACAATGCCGGCGACACAGTGGAGCTGCAGGCGCCCGATCGGCCGGAGGGACCGAACTCAGGCCAGCCGGGATACGTCCCGTACGTGCGGGTGGACCGGGTCGCCTACACGGACGCAGTCCCGTGGCCGCTCCGTGCCGACGGCGGCGGCCATTCCCTGCAGAAGGCCCTTCCCTGGCTGTATGGCAACGAGCCGCTGCACTGGGGCTCGGCTCCTCCCACGCCCGGCCGACCCAATCGCGCCGGCGCGCCGGACACGGACAGCGACGGGATGCCCGACTATTTCGAGCGGGCCCATGGATTCGATCCGCTGGATCGCGGCGATGCCGCGGGTGACGCCGACGGCGACGGCGCCAGCAATCTTCACGAGTGGGCGGCGGGCACGGATCCACGGGATCCGGCCAGCCGGCTGTGTCTGGAGGTGGTGCGCGACGAGGGCCGATGGCGGCTGCGGTTCCCGGCCGAGCCGCATCGTTCCTACACGGTGCTGGTTGGGGCGCGCCCGGAGTCGGGCGCCTGGCAAGCGCTCACGAACGTTCCTGCGCGCACTGTGCGGCGGATGGAAGAGATCGAGCTCTCCCCCGCAGGAACGGCCTCGCGGTACTATCGGGTGATGACGCCGGGGCCAACTCCTTGAACACCGGGGCGGGGTGCCGGGCGCGGCCGGAGGCTCGTGCCCGGTTCACTCCGGGTCGAACCAGCGCGGGCTGATGAGCCATTCCAAGGTGGCGCATCGGCCGGCTCGCACGCTGTCCAGTTCCAGTCGGCAAAGCCCGCATTTTTTGAGTGTCAGATCCAGTCCGTCGGGGTCACCCGTACAGAGGAGCGCTGCCAGCCGGCTCAGGAACGGTTCGTGGCCGACCAGCATCATGGCGTCCGGCAACGGCCGCAGGGCCTGCAGCTCGGCGACGAGGTGGCGCGGAGGTTGGTCGGGTGCCAACGATTCCACGACAACGGGCGCGCGACCCAGCCGCAATCCGCGGGCGAGGATGTCGGCGGTTTGACGCGCGCGGACCAGCGGACTGGTCCAGACGAGGTCACACTGGATTCCGCGCTGGCGCAGCGCGTGGGCCAGGGCCCGGGCGCGGCGTCGGCCGCGCGGCGTCAGGGCCCGATCCTCGTCTTTCCCGGAGGCGGTCTCGGTGGCGTCCACCGCCTCGGCGTGGCGCAGCAGATAGAGCTTCACGAGTCCGGAGGATGTCACGAGCGACGCCGCTGTGCCAGTCTGGAAGGCTCCCAACGGGTCACTTGGGCGATCGCGGCCCGGCAGCGGGTCAAAAGCTGGCGCTGCTGCTCGCGCAACAGCCGATCCACCTGCCGCACGCGCGTCGGCGGCACACCGGCCCTGGGAGCATCGGTTTGCCATGCCTGCCGCAAGACGACCGTGTCTTGCAGCTCGCCCATGAGGGTGTGGAAGCGGCGCATGGCCTGCAGTTCAGTCCGGGTGAGCCCCGGCAGTTTGGCCTGCAGCATCTCGCAAGCGTACCGGAACTTTTTGAAGGCCACGCGCAGACGGTGCACCTGGGCGGCCGTACGGGCATGTTGCGCACGGGTCAACACCTGCTGGTAGAGCGGCTGCAGGAGGGTCCGGACCGTGCCGGCAACGGATTCGCGTGCCTGCTCGCGGGCCATGGATTTCAGGGCCGTTTGCAACCGGCTCAGCCGCTTTTTCAGTTTGCGGTAGCGTTTCGAGGTCAGTTTGCCGGCCAGTTCACGACTGAGGGTCTGTTCCCGTTGTGTCCAGAGCTCGAGCAAGGCGTCCCGATCGGGAACGTCGTCGCGCAGGGCGACGAGCCGTTCCCGGCTGATGTGAAGGTCCCGCAGCGGGTCGAAATCGTCGAGGCGCCGTTTCAGGGACCTGCGCAGTTTCCGCACGCCGTCGCCGACCCCGGCGGATCGAAGCAACTCCACCAGGGCCAGGAGGCGACGGGTTTCCACGCGCAACTGATGGACGTGTTCGGGGGTGGGACGAGCCGCCGCGCGGTCCCAACGTTTGCGATGGCGACGCCGCAGTCGTGTCAGCGCCTCGGCCAGGATCCGTGCCACCGTTGGATGCAAGCGAGTCGCCATGGCAGTTGCTCCATGTCCTTTGCCTGCCTCCACCGAGGCCGGCCTGGGTTTCCGGTTGGACGGTCGCGCCGCACTTCCGGTGGATCACGGCGCGAGGCGGCCGGACCGCCGTTCCAATCTACACCCGGCAGGCCCGTTTTGCAGCCGGGTCCGCGCGAGGCTGCCGGTGGATTCCGGCCCCTGCGTTCTCCTGGCACTGTTGCCGGATCGATGCGTCATGCGAGACGGAGGTCCGGCTCAAAAGATCTGCAGTGTATCCAGGACCGCTTTGACGCGGGGTATCTCGTGCGTGCGGAAGAGGTCGGTGCGTCCCAGCGCAGCCAGAACGGCAAAAAACGGCTCCGCGCAACGAACCTCTTCGCCGAAGTACTCGAACGCATGCGGCAGCGCATGGCAGACGGGGCAACCCAGCGTGCGGAGGCGAAAGGTGTGGAGAAAGACCCGCATTTGATGTCGCACGCGCGCGGCGCTGTCCTGCAGGTTGCGGTAATAGAATCCCAGGCCGGGATCGAGGATGATTTTTTCGACGCCGCGGTGGCGGGCGCGCTCGATTTCACGGGCAAACGACTCGTGCATGGTGCGGAGGAGGTCCGGTGTGAAAACGAAATCGCCCACGGCCCGCACGTGCGGTCCCTGGACGTAACAGAGAATCACGGCAGCGTCGTGGGCCGCCACCAGTTCGTACACGGCATCGGCTTCGGCGGTGCCGGTGAGGTTGATGACGCTGGCGCCGGCCTCCAGGGCGGCGCGCGCCACACGGGCCGAGTACGTTTCCACGGACACCAGCAAACCGGCCGCGGCCAACTCCCGGACCACGGGCAAGAGGCGACTTTCCTGAAGCGCATCCTCCACGCGAGCGGCATGTGCCAGGGTGGATTCGGCCCCCACGTCCACAAGGTCGGCCCCCTGCGCCGCCAGCACGCGGCCGCGCCGCACGGCACTCTCCGGGTTGAGGCACACGCTCTCCCGGTACCACGAGTCGGGCGACAGGTTGATGACGCCCATGAGGACCGGGCGTTGTCCGAACGGGAGCGTCCGCCCGCGCAGGGTCAGGGGCGAAACGTTGGCCTCCAATGCCTCCGAATGTTCCTCCACCAAACCGGCCAGGTACCGCAAATCCAGCATGACCCCAACCTTGGCGCAAGACGATCCCGCTCACAAATCGAATGTGGAAAGGTGCGCGGTCGCAGGTGCATCCCGTTTTTTGACCGCCGGATCCAAAACTGCGGGGAAACGCCCTGTTTCGTTCTGTTCTCCCGCCCCGACGAGGCCCCAGATTCGGCCGCGCTTGCGGAGGCTTCCAAAGGCCTGGAATGCATTCCATCCGCACCGACCCGAGTGCTGTTGCCAATGCCCGCAGCGCTTCCCCGCAGCAAAGAGAGCCCACAGGAGCAGCTCGAGAACGGATCGAACCCGCCCGAGCACGTGAATTGGGCCGAGGAGAGACCGTTGCCGGGCCACTTCCGCCCCCGCAGACCCTGCGGGCTCCCGACTCCCCTGCCTGCGGGGCACGGGCACACGCGGAGCTTTGCCCGCCTCACGCTTGCTGTTCCTCGGCGTAGTACCGGTAGCGGTTGATGCGATAGACCCAGGCCAGGACCTCCGCCACGGCGGCGTACAGAGAAACGGGGATCTCCCCGCCCAACGGGGTGTGTTTGTAGAGCATCCGGGCCAGGGGCGGGTTTTCCACGATCGGCACGTGATGTTGTTGGGCGATCTGACGGATCTGGAGGGCCTGCAGACGCAGGCCCTTGGCCACCACACGCGGCGCGCGCATGGTCTTGCGATCGTACCGGAGAGCCACGGCCACGTGCGTGGGGTTGGTGATGACCACATCGGCTTTGGGCACGAGGGCATGGGATTGGGCGCGCGTGAGCGTCCGGCGACGTCGCCGGGCCGCTTTGATCAGGGGATTGCCCTCGGTGTGTTTGAGTTCCTCCTTGAGCTCTTCGCGGGTCATCATCAGGTCGCGATGGGTCCGCCAGGCCTGGTAGGCGTAATCCACCACGGCCAGGGCCAGCAGGGCCAGCGCGATGCGCAGCAACAGGCGCAATGCCGTTTCGCCGAGAAACCCGGCCAGACGCCCGACGCTGACCGAGGTGGCGAAGATGGGGTCGTTCAACACGGCCCGGATTTCGGAGTACGTCAGGCCCAGGATGACGGCGAACTTCAACAGGACCAATCCGGTCACGGGGAGTTGGCGGACGGAGAAGATGCGTTTCAGACCCGCGGCGGGGTTCAGGCGCGACCAGTTGGGGGTCAGTGCCTCGGAGGCGGTGTTGAATCGGTTTTGGATCGCCCCGGCCAAGAGCCCGGCCAGCGCGGTGCCCAACACCAGGGGGCCGGCGCACTGGATGAGGAACCAGCAGCCGCTGATGGCATAGCCGGGCAGGGCGGCGAGGGTCAGCGGCGTGTCATGCAAGTGGCCCAGGGTTTGGGCCATGGCGGCCACGAGGCGCCCCCAGGTTTCGCGGCCGGCGAAGCTGAGCGCCACGGCACCGCCCAGAAGGACGAAAGCGGTCTGAAGCTCGGCGCTCCGGGCGATCTGCCCGCGCTTCAGAGCCTCTTCCATCCGACGCGGTGTCGGTTGTTCGGTTTTTTCGCCTGTGTGCTCGGCCATGGACGTGACGACAGCGAGGCAACCTGGCGACGGCGCGCCGCTCCGGTCAGACGCCGCCCATCAAGCGGGCCACCACCAGAAGGTCATCCGGCAACCGGTGCAAATAATTGAACACGTACTGGGCCGTCAGATGGAGGGTCAGGCCGAAGACCAGCAGTCCCCCGCCAATCCGAAACGCGAAGCTTTCGGCAAACACATTCATCTGGGGGACGGCCCGGCTGAACAAACTGAAGACCAGCATGATCACCGCCGAGACGGCGATGACCGGCGCCGCCATCTGCAGGGCCACGACGAAGATGAGGGCCGAGTGCCGGACCAGCGTCTCGAACAAGGGCGCATTCAAATTCATCTGCCCCACGGGTAGCACGCTGTAGGTGCGCCAAAACCCGGCCAGCATCCAGTGATGCAGGTCCAGGGTGAGCATAACGACCGCAGCCAGGAGGAATAACACCAGTCCCGGGGCGCCGATGGTCTGCCGTTGGAAGGGATCCATCAGGGCGCCGAGGTTCAAGCCGGTTTCCAATCCGATGATGTTCCCCGCCAGGTCCACGGCATAAAACACCATGCGCGCCACGAAGCCCAGCAACAGCCCGATGCAAAGCTCCCGGGCCATCAGAGCCGTCCATTGGCCCAGGGTCAGGGGTCCCGGGTCGAAAGGCGGCAAAAACGGCCCAAGCAGCAGAGCGATGAAGGCCGCCATGGCCACGCGCATCACCGGCGGAAAGTTGATCGCGGAAAAGAACGGCAGGACCTGAAGGAACGCCCCGACCCGCAGGAACACCAGCATCCATTGAACGGCCTGGATTTCGATTGCCGTGGGCATGCCTCAAAGCGTCATCTGCGGGAGCTTTTCGATCACGGCGGTGGTGAAATCGACCAGGCTGCGGACCATCCAGGGCAACAGAAGCAGCAGCACGCCCACCACGGCCAGCGCCTTGGGGACGAAGGTGAGTGTGTGCTCGTGGATGGTGGTCACCGCCTGGAACAGGCTCACGGCCAGGCCCACGGTCATGGCGGCCAACAGAACCGGCGCCGCCAGCAGCAGGGCCTGAAAGATCATCGTGCGCAGCAGTTCAACCGCGAATTCGGGGTTCATACGCGTTCAGAGTCCCAGGCTGCGGACCAGCGACTGCACCACCAGGGTCCAGCCGTCCACCAGGACAAACAGCAGCAGTTTCAGTGGCAGCGAGATCATCATGGGCGGCATCATCATCATGCCCATGCTCATCAAGACCGTGGCCACGACCAGATCGATCAGAATGAACGGCACGAAGATGAGGAACCCCATTTGAAAGGCGGTGCGCAATTCGCTCAACACGTAGGCGGGAATGACGACGCGCAAGGGGAGTTTTTCCGGTTCGGTGGGTGCCATCCGGGCCATGGTCATGAAGAGCTCGACGTCTTTGGGCCGCGTTTGCCGCAGCATGAACGCGCGCAGATGGAGGGTGGCCCGGTCCATGGCCTCCGCGGCACTGATCTGGCGGGCCTGGTACGGGGCCAGCGCGTCGGCATGAATGCGTTCCCAGACCGGCGCCATGACGAACCACGTGATGAACAGCGAAAGTCCCACGATGATCTGGTTGGCCGGGGTGCCCTGCAGCTGGAGGGCCGTGCGGACGAAAGAGAGGACGATGACCACGCGCGTGAAACAGGTCATCAACAGCAGAATGGCCGGCGCCAGCGACAGCAGCGTGATCACCAACAGGACCTTGAGGGCCACGTCCACGTCCTGCGGCGCGTTTTGGGTGCCGACGGTGATCTGGATGGGACCGAATCCGGTGACCAGATTGGTGGTTTGTGCGACGGTGGAGGCCACGGCCAGGAAAAGCACCGTGAGCATCCACCAGGCGGCGCGCCTGCCGCGGGCGGAGCGGGTCCGCCGCGGTCGAGCCTGGCGGGCCGGGCTGGCAAGGAGGCCGTTCATGGCCGGTGCAGGGCGCGACTCAGCACGCGCAGGAAGCCGGATGCAGCGGGGTCTGCCGGAGCGGGTGCCGGCGTTGCAACGGGAGAGATTTCCTCGGATCCCGGCGGCAGGTGGGTCAACAAAGTGACGCCCTGAGGCGAGCTGGCCAACAGGAGCCGCTCCTGCTCATAGGCCACCACATAAAGCATCTGCCGGCCGCCGAGCGGCCGCGCTTCCAGCACCCGCAATCGCGGCGGACCCGTGCGGAGGAAGAACCTCTGCCAGTTGCGGTACAGCCAGACTCCCAGCCAGAAGACGGCCAATACGATGGCCAGCGCCCCCAGGACCCGAAGCAGAGCCAACCCCGGATTGGGCAGGTCGGGCGCAGCCAGCGCGGGTGCCGTGGCCGAAGCGGCCTCGTCAGCGGCGCGAAGGAGCAGGCCCGAGCACCCGAGCACACCCAGGATGGCGCCCGGTCGTCCGGGTGCAGTCGCTCGCCCAATGTCGGGTTTGGTACGGTCCGGTTTTGCCATGGAACCGCGGATCGAGAGGGTCATCCCGGATGAGAGCCGGTGATGACCTCGGTGATTTTCACTCCGAACCGGTCTTCGATGACGACCACCTCGCCGCGGGCAATGAGCTTGCCGTTGACGGTGAGGTCCACGGGTGCATCGGCCGGCTTGTCCAGTTGAACGACGGATCCGACGTTGAGCTGGAGCACTTCGCGCATGGGCAACTGACAGCCGCCCAGCTCGATGGTCAGATTCACCGGCACGTCCAACACCAGGTCCAGGTTCTGCGGAGGCGAAGCGCTCATGGGACACCCTCAGGAAGAGACAGGAGCCGTGAGTTCGACTGCCCACCGACCGCCCTTCAAGCCGGGCCGGCCGAGAAATCGCGGCACACCGTTGAGTTTGAGACGCACGGACACCTCGGGCTGTTCCAGCACCAGCACGCTGCCGGGCTGGAGGCGGCCCAACTCGCCGGCGGCCATTTGCAGGCCGGTCCATTCCACCGAAACCGGCACGGGTAGATCATCGAATTCGGATTTCCAGGAAACGGCCGCGGCGCCGGCGGGACCGGGTCGGGTTTCCGTCAGCGGCGGAGCCAGCAGCCGGGTCAAGGGTTCGACCGTGGCGTAGGGGAAGGCCAGCTGGAGCGTTTCGCGGTACTCGCCCGGGCCGCCCTTGAGGCTGAGGACCAGGATCGCTGCGTCCGCCGGAGCCGTCTGCAGAAAGCGGCTGTTGGTTTCGTGGCCGAGAATCACGGGCCGCAACTCGCGCATCTCGGGCCAGTGGAGGCACCATTCATTGAGTAACAACTGGTTGATCTGGTCCAGGAGGGCCACTTCGATTTCGGTTAATTCGCGGTCGGCCTCCGGCGGCAGACCGAACCCGCCGAGCAAACGGTCCACGAGGGCCAGGCCCAGGCGCGGGGGCATGACCAGCAGTCCCACCCCCTTGAGCGGTTCGGTGCGGAACAAGGTGATGTGCGTGGGCAACGGGAGGCTGTCGGTGAACTTTTGATAGCCGACGATGGAGAGGCGGTCCAAGTGGAGAGCAAACTCGATGCGCAACAGCACGGCCAGGCGGGCGGCCAGGGAACGGACAAACTGTTCGTGACGGAGCCGGATCCGGCGCAATTCGCTGGGGGCGAGAAAGCCCGACTGGCGGAAGTCGTGGGGCCGAATGCTCTCGACGCTCCGGCGTTCCCTGCGGCCCCGCGGGGTCAGGACCTCCACGGCGTCGGCGGCCGCACCCGGGGAGCTGGATTCTTGCGACGGGGTGCCCATGGTTCAATGCGTTGTCCGGAGGCCGGGCTCACTGAATGGCGAATTCGGTGAGGTAGATCTCCTCCACCATGGCCTCGCCCAGCACGTTGTTGAAGGCGTTGATCAACTCGGTGCGGACCAGATTCCGCGCCCCGGGTTTCTCGAGGTCGGCCAGCGTTTTGGTGGCCAGAATGCCGCAGGCCACATCCCGCAACTCGGCGTCGTGCTCCTGCATCCTGGCCTGAAACGAAGGATCCCGACTGACGGCCGTGAGACTCACCAAGAGGTAGCGGGAACCCATGGTGCCGGCCACGTTGACCAGCAACTTGTTCATGGAGACGCTGACGCGCGGGCCTTCTTTCTTGGCGGACTTACCGGTGCTGCTGCCGTGTTCGGTCGCCGCGGGCTGCAAGCCCAGGCTCTTTTGCAACTGCGGCACCAGCACGAAGGTGGTCATCGCGTACGCCAGGACCGGCATGAGCACGACCACCACGATCAACGGCAGCCACGTCTTGAGTCCGCCGCCCGCCGCCGCGGCTTGCGCCGCTCCCTCACCCGCAGAGGGAGTGGTCTGGGTTTCCTCCGGTTTCTCCGCCATGGGACATCAACGTTTCAGGTTGACCACTTCGGCCAGGATATCGTCGCTGGTGGTGATCACACGGGCGCCGGCCTGGAAGGCGCGCTGGGTGGTGATCAATGTGGAGAATTCCTGGGCCAGATCCACGTTGGAAAGCTCGAGGGCGCCGCTGATGACGGTGCCCAGCCCGCTCGAACCCGGCGGCTGCGGCTGCGCCAGGGGACCTGCAGCCGTAATGTTCGAATAAAGATTTTGGCCCTCCTTGGCCAGGGCATGGGGATTTTGGACGTTCTGGAGCAGGACCTGCCCGCGCACAAACTCGGTGCCGTCGGTCAGGCGCACGCGGATGTACCCCTGCGTGTCAATCGTAAAGGATGCAACGCCACGCACCTGATTTTTGGACTCCGAAGAGTCGCCGTTACCTTCCTGACCTTCATTGCTGCTTTCTGGTGCACCTGTCGGGTCGATTATCAGGTCCCCTCTCTCCTTTAAATCTTTGTCGGCATAGCCTTGCAGCCGCAGCCCACTGCTGGTCACAAGATATCCGCTGGCGTCCAGCTGGAATGCCCCATCGCGGGTCAGGTACTGTGCATTGCTGTTCGGGTCTCTGACGACAAAGAAGCCCGGGCCCGAGATGGCCAGGTCGGTAGGAACTCCCGTGCGGGCGATGGCGCCCTGGGTGAACTGGTTCCGGATGGCGCTGGTGGCCACGCCGGTACCGATCTGCAGGACGCTGCCGCCGGTGTTGCCAATGGTTTGACTGAACGCGTCGGCAAAATCCACGCGGGCACTCTTGAATCCGGTGGTGTTGACGTTGGCAATGTTGTTGCCGATGACATCCATGCGCTCCTGGAACTGTTGCAGAGCGCTCACGCCGGAGTTGAGGGATCGCAGCATAGTGGGTGGTCGTGTGGAGCGTTTACGAGATGGGCGGGGTTAAAATGGCGACGACCTGGTCCAGCCGGTAGAGTTGATCGTTCACCACCAGCCGGGGCTCCCCGGCCTCGAGCTGGATTGCCTGGACGACCCCCTCGATGCGCGCGGTGTCGTCGCCCGCAATGGCGACGGGTCGGCCCAGCAGGGCGGCGGCCTGGAGCCACTGTTGTTGATCGCGCAGTTGCTGCAGGTCGGCCTGCATCTGCCGGGCCTGTTCCAGCGCGGTGAACTGGGCCATCTGGGCAATCGAGCCGAGGTCCGCGTTCGGCTGGAGAGGATTTTGGCTGGTGATCTGGGCCACCAGCAGCTTCAGAAAATCCTGTTGGGACAGCGTCTTGATCGGCACGCGCCCGGCCGCCGGGTCCGTGGTCCACGGCGCGAGGCCGGCAGTGGATGTCGCAGTGACGCTCATGGTGCTCCAGGATTGCCGTTCAGGCCCAGGTTTCCCAACCGCGTTGGCGGGCGGTGCGAAACGCGCGCCGGCCGGGCGGTTCGGTGAGAGACCCGGCCAGGGCAAACTCGGCGAAGGCCCCCGCCATCAACGGATCCGTCCAATCGCCTTCCGCGGGCCGGTACGGATGGCGGTGCGGGCCGGACTGGAAATCGGGATGCCGCTGCAGATCGCCCAACTGGATCCCGCGCGATTCGAAGCGTTCCTGCAGTTCCTTCCAGTGTCGTTGGAAAAACTCAAAATCGCCGCGGTGCATCCACACCTGCACCTGCACGCGTCCGTCCTCCTGTCGCAGCTCCATGGACAGCTGCACGCCGGCGCCGGGTTTGATTACGACGTGCAGGTGATCGGCCCCCGCATCGCGAATCCGCAGGGCGTGGAGGGCCACAATATCATGCGTGCGTTCCAGCGCCTGGAACAGAAGTTGAACCGACGCGGCCGAACCGTGGGGTGCCGACGAGGCACTGGCAGCGGGGGCTTGCGAAGTGCCGGCCGTCGCACTGGCTTCGGGCTGGGCCGGCAAATTCTGCTGGTTCAGCTCGGCATCTTTGGACGCGTGCACGGCGTTGTTCATACCGGTTGTTTGCGGAGCATGGGTTGTGCCATGTGAGGCGAGAGATTCGACCAGTGAAGCAGGTTCCTCCGGAGGGGCTGTCCACGGCCCGCGCAGCTCGAGGTTCCCTTCCACAGCTTCTGGACCGGTCTCGGGCACCGCCAAAGCGGCTGTGCTCGCAGGGGCCCGTTGGACGGAAACCGGGGTGGGCTGGGCGGGCTCAGGACCGGATGCGCGGGCGGTTTTGCCGCCGTCCCAAAGTGGCGTCTCCACCGCTTCCGCTCCTTCCGGCGCAGGGACCGCGGGAGAGTGAGAATCCAGTGCCGATAGATCCAACCTGTCCGCGACGGCTTGAAGCCGACCCGGGTCTGCGGCCCCGGCTGACTGTGGTCCGGTGGAGGTTGGTCCGCCGCCTGCCGCCATGGCCGGAGCAGGTCCCGGCTGTGAAGGCGTTGGCATTGGAGCGGAGCCCGGGGGAGCAACGGTTTGTGAGGCCGCATCAACCAGCAAGGGCGCCGGGCCGCCGCCTCCCGGAAGCGGGCCGCCCGAGGCAGGGACACTGACGACGGGGATCGGAGGCGGCGGAACAGGTGGGGCAAGATTGGGGATGGCCGCTGCTCCCGAGGCTGTCTCGTCGCCGGGGGCGAGGCTGCCGGAGAGTTTCCGCGCAGCCGGGTCGCTGGAGCGACTCGAAGACTCGGCAACGATGCCGGTTTCATCCGGCATTTCCGAGGCGGGCGCAGGTCTCAGCGAGGAAGCCAACCACTGAACGAAATCGGGCTGCGGGGTCGAGGCCGCCACCCGGGGTCCAGGCGGTGTGGGCTCCGGTTCGGGACCTCGAGGCAGCCACGCCGCGGCACGGTGGCAAGACTCGAATGGAGAGGCGGGTGTCATGGGCCGGGCGCGGACGTTCGTGCCGCCGTGGCGTTGGTGGAGGCGGGAGGCAGGGCCCGTCGCATTTTTTCGATCAGGAGAACGGCGCGTTTGGCCTCCTCCGAGCCGGCCTTGCTCATGGCGTCCAGCACCTGACTGACGTCGTCGTTCCTCATGAGCAGGAAGAGGCGGACGATGTCGTCGTCCGGCATCTGTTGCAGCATGGCCAGTTGGCCCTCGACGGACATGCCGGTGAGGAGTTTGGCCTGGCGTTTATAATGTTCCTGCTGGGCTTCCTGCAGTCGGATCACGTTGCGATCGAACTCGGCCTGGAGGCGGGCGACGGTTTGGGTGATGGTGGCAAGTTCCTGCTGTTCGGCCTGGAGTCGGATTTCCCAGTCTTTGAGCTGCTGCTCGCGCTGGGCGAGCAGCTCCCGTTCGCGCTGGAGTTCGGCGATCCACTGCTGCAGTTCGGGATTGCGGAAGCGCCACGACGGCAGGTCGTCGGGGGGACGTCGTTCCCGCGGCGGAGAGGAGGGCGTGAATCCGGTCGGCACGCCGAGGCGCGCGGGAGACAACAGGGCAAGGGTGACGCCCAGGTAGAGCAGGCCGCCCACCAGCGCGGCCAGCCATGGGGCTTGAAGGAGCCGGGTCATGGTCGAGAGACGGTTCGCAGTGCGGGCTTCGCGGCGGGCGCGACGGTCCACGCGCGCCGTCGCTGGGCCAATTCATCGAGTTGTTTTTGTTCCAGTCGCTGGCAGGCCAGCTGCCAGCTCTGCCATTGACGCTCGCGGTAGCGGTCGAGGATCTCGCGGTCGCGTCGTGCGCGGAGCAGTTCCTGCCAACGTTCCGCTGCGGCTTCCCGGGCCGCCTGCCAGGAGGCCAGGCGTTGACGCAGCAGCGCCTGAAGTTGCTGCATCCACAGCCGGTGGGGCTGGAGGCCGCCTGCGGGCGCCGCGGCAGCGAGGTCCTGCAGGAACGCGTCGGCGGCCCGCGCCAGCATGGCCTCGGTCTCACGCACCCGGGCAGCCGCGGTTTCGACCGCCCGGAGGCTGTCGGCAAGGCGCCGCCGGGCCAGCTCTTCCTGCTGGCCGCGCAAAACCCAGAGGGCATGAAGGCTGAAACGGAAGTGTTTCATGAGGCGGTGGGCAGATCGAGGTCAGGTCGGGCGACGCCCGGCCAGACACCGGGTCCGGTGCATGGGGCGGGATTCTGGCTGGCGGAGTTGGTTGCGGCACCGGTCGGGCCCGGAGCCGGACCCGAGAGTGTTTGTTGCAGGAGTGTCCAGCTTTGTTCGAGGCTGAATCCTTCGTGGACGTCTTGGCGAAGGAAGGCGCGCAAGGGTTCGTGCAATGCGATGGCCTGGTCGATGGCCGGGTTGCTGCCGGCCGGGTAGGCGCCGATGCTGATGAGATCCTGGTTGCGGCGGTAAATGGCCAACAGATCCCGGGCGCGGGCGGTCAATCGCAACTGTTCCGGCGTGAGCAGATCGCGGGTGAGTCGGCTCACGCTCTCCAGCACGTCGATGGCGGGGTAGTGGTTCTGGGTGGCCAGCTCGCGACTGAGCACGACGTGCCCGTCCAGGATGGACCGGACGGCGTCGGCGATGGGATCGTTCATGTCATCGGCTTCCACCAGGACGGTGAACAGGCCGGTGATGGTACCGTGCTCGCCCGCGCCGGCGCGTTCGAGCAACTGGGGCAGCAGGGAAAACACGGAGGGCGTGTAACCCCGGGTCGCAGGCGGTTCGCCCACCGCCAGTCCGATTTCGCGCTGGGCCATGGCGAAGCGGGTGACCGAGTCCATCATGAGCAACACGCTGCGGCCGAGATCGCGGAAGTACTCGGCGATGGCCATGGCCAGGAAGGCCCCTTTGACACGGTTGAGGGCCGGTTCGTTGGAGGTGGCCACGACGACGACGGATTTGCGGCGGCCGGTCTCGTCCAGATCGCGTTCGAGGAATTCGCGCACCTCGCGTCCGCGCTCGCCGATGAGGGCGATGACGTTGACGTCCGCCTCGGCATGGGAGGCGATCATGCCCAGGAGCGTGGATTTGCCCACGCCGCTGCCGGCGAAGATCCCGAGGCGCTGGCCGCGGCCGAGGGGCACAAAGGTGTCGAGGGCCTTGATCCCGGTACGGAAGACGTGTCGGATCCGCTGGCGCCGCAACGGATGGGGCGGCGGCAACTGCAAGGGCACGGTGGTCTCGGCGGCGATGGGGCCGTGTCCGTCGATCGGCCGCCCCAGTCCGTCGATCACGCGTCCCTGCAAGGCGGAGCCGACGGCCACGCGCAGGGGCGCGCCGGTGGCCAGAACCTCGCAGCCGGGGTGAATCCCGCGAATCTCGCCCAGGGGCATGAGCAACAGGTGATGCTCGCGGAATCCCACCACTTCGGCCAGGGTCTCGGTGCCGTGGCGCGGGGAAACGATGCGGCAGACCTCCCCCACCGCGGCCAGGGGCCCTTCGGATTCGATGACCAGGCCGATCAGTTGCACCACGCGGCCGCAGGTCTCGGTCAGGCGGGCCTGCCGGATCCGGGCCAGCGCCTGGTCGAGGCTTCGCGAAGGGCCAGCGGCGGTTTTCATGGCGTGAGCGTCTGGTGCAATTGCTCGAGCTTGGTTTCGCGCCGGGCGTCGATCAGGCCGAACCGGGTTTGTACGATGCAGCCGCCGCGACCGACGTCGGTCGAGGCCACGAACTTCAAGGGGCCGAGACCGGGCAGGCCCTGCAACAATTCGGAACCGTACTGACGCAGCAGGGCCAGGTCGTCCGGATGCAGCCGGACCGTAATTTCGGCGGTGTCTTCGGCCTGCTGGAGCGTCTCGCGCACGATGCGTTCGACCAGCTCGGGGGTGATGGGCATTTCGGCCACCACGCGGCGGGCGGCTTCCAGGGCCAGCGGAATCAGGAGCGATTCGGCCTGCTGCAGCACCTGGGGCACGGCACGACGCAGGGCATCGAGCACGCCGCGCTGGAGCTCGGCCAGTTCGTTCCGCTGGTGAATGAGTTGTTCGCTCAGCGCGCGTTCTCCCTCCAGCCGACCGCGCTCGTGGGCCTGACGGAGCTGCTGCTCGAGCAACGCCGGCCAGTCCGGCGGCGGCGTGCCCGCCAGACATTGCACGTCGCGCAAGGGTCGGTCGAATCGGATGGTTTCAGACCACGGCATCTTCCGGGGCAAGGGCGGCGTCGAGGTCGATCTCTCCCTCGGCCTCGAGTTTGCGGACCACGTCGATGATCCGGAACTGGGCGGCCTCGATGTCGCGCAGTTTGACGTGGCCGAGGAAGGCCATTTCCTCGCGCACGGTCTCGGCCGCACGGCGGGAAATGTTGGACAGCAGCAGTTGCGTGAGCGGTTCGCTGGCCTTCTTGAGGGCCAGCACCAGATCGCGCATCTCGATTTCGCGCAGGATGCGCTGGATGGCCTGGTTGTCGAGCCGGCGCAGGTCTTCGAACGTGAACATCTTTTTGCGGATGGCCTGGCAGAGGTCGGGATTTCGTTCCTCCAGGCTGGTGAGCAGGCTGCGGCTCACGTTCTTGTCCATCGCGTTCAGAATGTCCGCCGCGGTGGTGATGCCGCCGGTCTGGGTAAGGGCGCGGGTCTGTTTGACGCCGAGTTTGGCGTTGATGACCTCGGCGACCTTTTCGGTGACCTCGACCGGCGTGGGGGCCAGGGTGGCCAGGCGTTCGATGACCTGGTCCCGTTGCTCGGGCCGCAGGAGGTTCAACACCTGGGCGGCCTTTTCCGGGGGCAAATGGCTGATCACGAACGCGATGGTCTGCGTGTGCTCGTCCCGGATGAGATTGGCAATGTTGCGCGGATCCATGTCGGTGATGTCCTGCATCGCGGCGGGGATGGGCCGGCTGGGAGCGATGCGGCCGAGGATGTCGCTGGCCTTGAAACTGCCCAGCGCCTTTTCCAGCGTGGCGCGGGTCAGTTCGAGGCCGGCCGGCATGGCCGTGGCAGCGGACAGGATCACGGGCGCCAATTCGCGCAGGAGGGCCTGCTGTTGCTCGCGGGTGATGAGCGTGAAACGGGCCATCTCGCGCGAAATGGCCTCGACCTCGCGGGGCGGGAATTGCCGCAGGATCGCGGCGGCGTTGTCCGGGCCGAGCATGACCAGGAAGGCAGCCAGTTTCTGCAGCCGGGTCATGCTGCCGTTCTCGGCCGCGGCTTCGGCGGGAGCTGCAGGAGTTGTGGCTGCAGGGGCGGGCATGGGGGATCACTCGGGAGCCCGGCCCTTGTGCATCCATTCGCGCAGGGCCTGGCTGAGATTGACCGGGTTTTCTTTGACCAGCCGGTGGAGCGCCTCGAGGGCGACCTGCTCCGGCTCCTCCTCCTCGGCCGCACCCGGGCCGGGGAGACCGTGGCCGCGCCGGGATCGGCCGTGACCGTTGCCGTTGCCGTGGGCCAGCAGTTCGCCCACGGGGACGCCCAGGGGAATGTCCGGCGCACTGGTGCGTTGCAGGAGCCGCCAAAGGACGACCACGGCAGCCACGGCCAGCAATGGGTAGCCCAGTTGCCGGGCCAGCGAAGTCCAAAACTCCCAGCGCTGCTGGCGTTCGAATTCGCGGACCAGCTCGCGGGAGAACTGGTCCTCGAACGGAAGCTCCTCCACGGTGAGGCTGTCGCCGCGCGGATTGTCGGGCGACGTGATGATGCCGAGCGCATCCGCCACCATGCGCCGGATCTTTTCGAGTTCCTCCGGGCTGCGTGGGACGACCTTGCGTTCGGCGCCGGTGCCCTCGACCCGTGCGGCCAGGGTCACCGCGGCGGAGAGTCGTTTGATGCCGCCCGCCACCTGCGTCAGGCTGCTGATGGTCTTGCCGAATTCGTATTCCACCGTGGAGGTGGTCTTGCGGTTGCGAGTGTTGGTCACCGGGGTGGCCGCGGCGGCGGTGTTGGTTTCCGTGGCGGTGTTGGCGGTGATGCCCACGGGCATGACCGGAGAACTGGTGACCGTGTCGGTGTTCTCATCGTTCTTGGTCTGGGTGCGAATCACCTGGGTCTCCGGATCGTAGCGTTCCTCTGTGCGGCTGAGCGTGTCGAAGTTGATCTCGGCCGAAACGCGGACGATGGCCTGGCCGGGCCCGAGGATTTTTTCGAGCATGTCTTGGGCCTTTTTCGCCAGGTATTGCTCCAGCTCGCGGCGGGCGGCCAGTTGAGCCGCCGTCAGGCCGGGCAGGGAATTGTCCTCGGTGTTTTCGGAGAGGACGTTGCCGAAGTTGTCCACGACGGTGACCCGGTTGGGTTTGAGCCCTTCGACGGCGTTGGCCACGAGGAAACGGATGGAGTTGACCGCCTGCGGCGGCAATGGCCCGCTGCCGCGCAGGCGCACGAAAACGGAGGCGGTGGGCTGCTTGTCGCGGTCGAGCAGCAGGCGGTTTTCCGGGAGCACCACCATGACCCGGGCGGACTCGACCTCGTCCAATTGGCTGATCGTGCGGGCCAGTTCGCCCTGAAGGGCCCGAAGGTAATTGGCGCGCTGCACGAAATCCGAAATGCCGAAGTTGGGTTTGTCGAAGATCTCGAAGCCCACGCCGTCTCCCCGCGGAATGCCGCGCCCGGCCAGTTGCATGCGCATCACGTGCACCTTGTCGGCCGGCACGTAGATGGAGCCACCCCCGGCACCGATTTTGTAAGGGACCTTGGCATCGTCGAGGGCGGCGATGACCCTGGCTGCCTCGGCTTCGGAAAGGCGGCCATACAGCAGGGCATACGGGGTGCGGGCGGACCAGACGGCCACGGCCCCCAGGCCGCCCAGGACGATCAGGCCTGCGGCCATCAGCGTCAGGCGCTGGGCCGGCCCCAGCTGTTTCCAAATGTCTGCCAGTTGCGAGGCAAGTCGGGTCAGTGAGGCGTTCATGGACCGGTGACTCCCTGGGAACCCGCGCTGGAGCCCTCCCTCAGATCTGCAGGCGCATCAGCTCCTGATACGCCTCCAGCAGTTTGTTTCGCACCTCGACCATGAGTTGAAAGCTGACGCTGGCTTCTTCCATGGCGATGACCGCCTGGTGCAGCGGGACCGGTTCGCCCCGCTGCAGGGCATGGACGGTCTCGGCGGCCACCTGCTGGTGATGATTGACCTCGGCCACGAACCGCTGCAGAAGCTGCCCGAAGGCGTCGCTGGTGGGTGCCGGGCCCGTGGCCGGTGCGGTACCCGGCGTCGGCACGGTGGCCGGGGCTCCCGGGGCGGCCAGCGGCGGCAATCCCGGGGCGGCATCCAGTCGCAGTGTCGGCCAATCGACGGGGGGCCGGGTGCCTGGGATGGACGACAGCGGCGACATGAGAGTGCATCAATGGGCTCCGGGCACGGGCTCAGCGTTTGCCAATGGCCAGGGTCTGCAGCGCCATGGCCCGGGCATTTTTGACCACCGCCAGGTTGGCCTCGAAGGCGCGGGAGGCCGCAATCAGATCGGCCATCTCTTCATGAACATTGATGTTGGGCAAGGCCACCATGCCCTGAGCGTCGGCATCCGGGTGTCCAGGTCGGTACACCAGAAGCGGCGGCCGCGGGTCGGTTTGAATCCGTGCCACCCGGACGGCCGCGGGTGCAGAGGCGGTACCGAAGCGGTCACTGGCCTGCTGCAAAACCGTTTCGAACACGACCACGCGCCGCTGATAGGGCCGACCGTCCGGGCCGCGGGTGGTTTGGGCGTTGGCGATGTTCTCGGCGATGACGTCGAGGCGGGTTCGCTCGGCGGTGAGCGCCGAGGCCGTGCTTTGAATGCCGGAGAGAATCTGGATCATGGCATCAGACAGGGCGACCAGTGATGGCCAGTTTGAGGCGGAGCAACCGGCTGGTGATCAACTGGGTCTGAAAGGCGTGGACCAGGGCGTTTTGATTCAGTTCCAGCAACTCCTGCTCCAAGTTGACCGTGTTGCCGTCCCGGCTGTTGGGCAGGGCCGTGGGATCCGGCGCCAACGCCGGTTTCAGTGCAGCAATCTGAGACGTGTTTTTGGACGCGATAGCCCGACGCAGCTCTTCTTGAAAAGACCGGGACAGGTCCACGCGCTGGTAACCCGGCGTTTCCAAGTTGGCCAGGTTGGCGGCAATGGCCTCGTGACGAACCACCGTGGCGTCCAGCAGTCTCTTGGCCGCCACGTAGTTGGTCGAATTGAAGAGCGCGTCGATCATGGCACCATTCCGAGTGCCGGTGCAGAGCAAAGGCGATGCCAGCCGGGCAAAAGTGCCGCCTGAGGCCCTCTTCCGCAGGGCGCGGAGGGTTGAACCGGCAAGAGTTTCCGTGGGACAAGCCCCTGACCGGGCAATCCTTGTCCGCTTGCGGAGCATCTGCCGCAGAGACGGTCACCCGGGATGAGGAGATGGGACCACGCAGATGCTTTGGGCTCCCAAGAGCGCTTGCCACCACGGGGGCCGGGCGGGAATCCAATTGTGATGCGTCGGACGCTCTGGCCGGAGCGCGCACGCGAACCGGCGGCCATCATCACCGACCATGGTCCGGGTCCGAAGCCCGGCAAGGCCAAAGGAACGCGGGGTGCCTTCGCTTTCTGGACCGGGTCCCGCCCGCGGTGGAAGTGGTGTCGTTGCTCTGGAAGCCTCCGGCTCGTCGGGCCCGAAGGCAGGGCATTGCGCAGCGGATGGAACCGATGGAATCCGGTTGCCCGATGCCGGGTCCTGCAGTCACCCTCTGCTCCGTGGGGTACCGAGACAAGATCATCGCATGGGACGACTTGCCCGCCTGGCGTCAGGCCCTCCGGAGGGCGGGTCGTCGTCTGGTCGTCACCAACGGTTGTTTCGACATCCTGCACCTGGGCCACGTGACCTATCTGGAGGCGGCCCGGCAATTGGGCGATGCCCTGTTGGTGGGGTTGAACAGCGACGCCAGTGTGCGGGCTTTGAAAGGAGAGGGCCGCCCGGTGAACCCGGAGGGGGATCGCGCGGCAGTGCTGGCGGCCCTGGAGTCCGTGACCGGGGTTTGCATCTTCGAGGAAGTGGATGCCTGTCGGTTCCTCCAGAGGGCCGAGCCCGACATCTACGTCAAGGGTGGGGATTATACACTGGAGAGCTTGAACCCGGAGGAACGCCGCATCGTAGAGGCCCTCGGGGGACAAATCGTCGTCCTACCGCTTGTCCCCGGACGATCCACCACGGCATTGCTGCAGCGGCTGGGCCCGGGCCGTCAGACGTAGGCGCATGGCGGGTTGGATGGCATCGCAAGTCGACCGTGCTCGGGCCCGGTTCGGTCGCTGCGGCCACCGTCTTCACCACAGAACCGCCGCCCCTTCCGTCTCACGGGCAGCTCCCCTGCCCTGCCCGAATTGGCCGGGGTTGGAAAATGAAGAACGCTGGAAGCGGTTCGAAGAGGCCCGCACGGCAGAGCCTGCGAGTTGCGCTCCCTGGGTCATCCTCGTGGGCTTGAGTCCTCTGAGCAAGCCGGGTCAGCCGGCATGCGTCGGTCCGTCCCAAGGCTGAACTTCAAGATCGTGGACGTTTTCGGGGGCGAGCCAGAGTCGGGGAAGCTCCGGGACCGGGGAGAGTGGGCGCATCCGTTGCGGCCCCTTCCCGGGCCGCTTCGACCTGTCGGGCATGCTCCTCGTCCAGCTCGCGAAGCTGATCCAGGATGGCACTGAGTTTCTGTCCGGTCGGCGTCAACTGATAGTGAACCTCCAGCACGCGTCCCGGTTTTTCTGTGCGTGTGATCAGGCCGTAGTCGAGGAGCTTGCGCAACCGCTCGTTCAGAACCTTGGTGGAAATACCGGGGATGAACCGCTCGAGTTGCCCCGGCCGGGTGACGCCGCGCGCGATGGCAGCCAGAACGGCGGCGGACCACTTGCAGCCGACGACGTCTTCCAATCGACGGTACGCGGTACGCTCCTTCAACGAGAGATAACCGGGCTTCATCATGTTTATTCTAACTCCGAAGCCCGATCCGGCCAAGGGTCACCAAATGGTAATCGGTTACCAAAATGTGCCCTCTGGCGCCGCCCTCGAGACACCCCCAATGTGCAGGCGCAGAGGTCGATCCGACCTCGGAACCGAAAACCCGGAAGCAAGGAGAAAGGCGATGAAAACGAAAGCCGTCTTCTATCATGCGGGCTGCCCGGTCTGTGTGGCAGCCGAGGAAAACGTGGCGCGCGCGCTGGATCCGGCGCGGTACGAGTTGGAGGTGGTCCACCTGGGTCGTGACAAGCAGCGGGTGGCCGAGGCGGAGCGGATTGGCGTCAAATCCGTGCCCGCCCTGGTGCTCAACGGCCAGGTGTACCACATCAACTTCGGCGCCTCCCTGAACGATCTCAAATAGGGATCCTTCGCGCGCTGCGCCGGCCCCGGCGGGTTCCGATCCCGCCGGGGCCGACTCACTTGAAGCTCACGCACCCTGCACTCCACGCGAAGAGACCGCCCGGAATCAAACCTTGTCCGGTTCCGGATGGCTCCAGGGGGCCCGGTAGGGCCGGCGCAAGAGCCGATTGGCCTCGTCATCGCCCACCACGCGCCAGTTCTGCGGGTCCCACGTCAGGGACCGGCCCAGCTGCATGGACAGATTGGCCAAGATACAGCAGGCGCTGGAAATGGCGCCCTGTTCGATGTCGGCCACGGGCCGGCTGCGTTGATCCACGGCCTCCAAAAAGTTTCGCCAGTGTCGTCGGAGCGCAGGGGCCACGTGCCGTTCAAGATCGCGCTCCGTCTTGTCTTCCGGATACTGCTCCAGTTCGTACGTGACGTCCTTGTGCACCGGTTCCCCACCGCCCTGCGGGATGAAATCGTAGCTCATGATGCTGGCCTTGAGCGTGCCGCGGTCGCCATAGAACGTGGCGCCCCAGGGATACTGCGGATCGGGCGCGTGTCCGTAGGTGCGATGGGTCCAGACCACCACCAGATCGCCGTAGTCGAACGTGGCCGTCTGGGTGTCGGTGATGTTGGCCTTGCTCTGTTTGTCCACCAGAATTCCGCCGCTGGAACTGATTCGTTTGGGCCATCCCAGGTCCAGCATCCAGCGCACCATGTCGAACATGTGAATGCACATGTCGCCCACGATGCCGTTGCCGTACTCCATGAAGTTGCGCCAGCCGCGCGGATGGATCAGCCGATTGAACGGGCGCATCGGCGCCGGCCCCGTCCACCACTCCCAATCCAGATGTTCCGGCGGTGCGGTGTCGGGCGGATTCTCGCGGGTGCGCATGTGGTAGTAACAGTACACTTCGACCAGGCCGATCCGGCCGAGCCGGCCCTCGCGGATGAACCGGTCGCGGGCCTCCACCAAGTGCGGTGTGCTGCGCCGCTGGGTGTTGACCTGAACCACCCGGTTGTACTTCCGCGCCGCCGCCACCATGGACTGGCATTCGACGACATCCACCCCGATGGGCTTTTCGACCCACACGTCCGCTCCGGCGCGGCAGGCTTCGATCATGGGCAGGCAATGCCAGTGGTCCGGGGTGGAGACCATGACGATGTCCAGGTCCCGTTCCCGCAACATCTCGCGAAAGTCCTTGTACAGCCGGGGCCGTTTCTTGGAGGGCTGCCGTTCGGCCACCATGTCGGCGGCCTCGTTCAGCATGCGCGAATCGGGATCGCACAGCGAGACCACTTCGACCGGCTCCACTTGAAGCAGCCGAAACAGGGCCGATTTGCCGTACCAACCGGTTCCGATCAAGCCAACCCGACGTGGCTTTTGCGCGGCGAAGGTCGTGGGGACGTATCGGACCGCAGTGGCCGCAGCCAGCGCGGTCGCACCGAGTTTCAGGAATTGGCGGCGGTTCATGCCCACGTAATGACGGAAGGCCCGGGCAAAGGCAAGCCTGACCGGTGCCGCAGCGACGGTGCTCCGGAACCGTCGACCCGTGTGGGCCGGCGAAGCGGGTGGGCAGGCCCCGTCACCAACACTCCGCGGCCCACCGTGGGCTCTTGTCGTGTTGCCGGATTCCTGAGGTCTCGTTGGAACTGGGCCCGTCAACGGCACAATGGCAAGGCCAGGCATGGTCCGAAGAGTTCGACTGGTCCCGGGGGTCGGGCCAAACCCGGCCGCGGGGCAACTGGCGGGTCCAGCTCCCCGTCGAGCAGCCGACCGGCGCACGGCGTTCCAAATTGCCGACCCACGGCCGGACCTGTGGCCCGCTTCCGTCCACCCAAATCGGCAAGGCAGCCAAGAGTCGATGCTATCTAGCAAGGCGGGCTGGCGATGCGGCCTTATCAGGAGTTGCCAATCCGGCTGCGCCCGCGTAGGGGGTCAGCAGGTATGAGGGCCGGCAACGCCGAAGCGCAGGGCCGCGGGGCGGCGCAGATCGAAGGCAGCCCGTGACCCGGGATGGATTTGGTCCTCAACCAACCACAGGGCGTCCGATGGGGGTTTGTCGTCGGGCGCCCTGTGTGTTTTTTGCCCCGACGGGGTTGCCTTGGTTCGGTCCGCGTTCCCGTGGCTGGAGCGCGCACGGGCCTTCGTGCGCGTCTGGCGGCAAGTTCAGCTCTGTGCGTGTCGCCTTTGCGGAGGGTCACGGACTCCGGTTTGTCAACCGCGCTTTCAGTTCCAACGCCAGCCCGTTTTTGGGGTCCTGCGCCAACACCGTATCTACTTGCTCCAGAGCGCCCGGGAGATTGCCCAACTGGCTCCAGGCAATCGCCAGGTTCAAGCGGGCCCGCCAACGATCGGGGGCCCTTCGCACGACTTCCTGAAGCTGCTCGGCCGCCGCACGCCACTGGCCGGTTTGAGCCAGTTGTTCGGCCAGCCGCTCCCGGGCATCGACCAGATCGGGGTTGAGCCGCACCGCCTCCCGGAGGGCCGCCATGGCGTCGGCAGGACGTCCCAGTTGCGCCAGAACCGCCCCCAGAAACAGGGCCGCGCGCGCATCCGTGGGGTCGAGCCGACGCGCACGTTCCAACGCTCGTCGGGCCGGCTCCCACTCTTTTTGAGCGGCCAGCACGGCTCCCAATTCCACGTGGACGTCGGCCACGTCGGGGTGCAATTGCGCCGCGGTTTCCAGGGCCCGCTGTGCCTCGGGGAGGCGGCGTTGCTCTTTCAGCAAGGTCCCGAGGCAATAGTGACTGAAGTAGTGATGAGGCAGAAGCTGGCAGACTCGCTGGCGATGCGCCACGGCTGCGGCACCGTCCCCGATGGCCTCGAGGAACTCGGCGTAGTTTTCATGCAAGGCAGGATCGTCGGGCCGGCGTTTCAAGGCCGCCTCGTACACCTGGCGGGCCTGTTCCGGAGGCGTGGTGGCCAGGCGCGCCTCGATCGTTGCCAGCGCCTGCCGCAAGTCCGCCAGCTGCGCGAGCTGATCCCATTGACGGTCGAAGGGCGGGCGCTGGATGCGGTCGATCATTTCCGCCACCACGGAACGGCGGTTCCAGTCCGTCAGGCCCAACAACTGTTCGCAACGTTCCTGCGTGGGCCAGTCGGCCGCGGCGGAAGCACGCACGGACCCGGGCAGCAGGGGCAGGAGGGTCTCTGCCCACAGACGCGCAAGCTGATAATTCCCGTCAAAATTCAGGTGCACATGTTCGTAAAAAAACTCCCTTCCGGGCACACCGTCCGGGCTGAGCCGGGCCAATGCTTCGGCCGCGTCGCACAAGACGACATGGCTTGGCCGGCGTTGTGCGGCGGCGCGAATCAAGGCATTCATGGGGCCATCCGTCCGGAACGGCAGTCCGTCCAGGTCACAGGCTTTCTGAAAATGAATCCGTGCCTGCTCCACCTGGCCCATCGCCAGCAGCGCCCGGGCCAGGCCGTAGTGCACCCCGGCCGCCTGGGGAGCCAGTTGCAGGGCTTCGCGAAACCGGTCGTTCGCTTCCGCCCAACGACCTTGTTGGAGGGCAGCCGTCCCCTGCTCCATCAGCGCGGCAAACTTTTGTTGCTGCGCCGGATCTGCGAATGCGGGTGCGCTCGCATGGAACGGTGGGCAATCTTTCAGGTTTACTGCCACGGTGCTCAACACCACCTGCGCACCGGCGCGATCGGCCGCTTGCAAGATGTCTTCCAGGTTCGCGGCAAAACTCCGTCGCACCCGTTCCCGGCGCGGCTCGTCCGCAGCCAGCACGTTGTCCAGGAACATCGCCATCCCCTCCCAGACGAGCGGCCGGCCCGGCCGTTGTCGGGCGGCATCGGCCCAATCCTTGAGCACTTGCGCCAGGCGGAGTCGTTGCAGGCCGAGGGTCATTCGCACCAACCAACGAGGCGGGGCCTTGGGACCGAAGACCGTGGCTGCGCCAAAGGGACCGACCATCTCGTTGTTGCCCATGTACACAATCCAGAGGTCCCCCTCGAAACGGCCCAGTTCCGTGGCGATGTCCCGGATGGCATGAGAGTTGATGGCGGTCATGGCCGTGTTGATGACCTCGAACCGGGTGGTGGGAAAGCGTTCCTGCAAAAGAACCTCGAGATATCGCCCGGCGCCATACCGCGGCCGGGGGTCCCCCAGAGCGGCCGATTCGCCGAGAATGAAAATGCGGATGGTCCCGGCAGGCTTGGGCAGGGTGACCCGTAGCGCCTGCGGAGCTCGAGCAAGCACCCGCGGAAAGTACCTCCGCCCGAAGGCCGGGTTTTCCACCCAAGTCTCCGGGGGCCCGGATTGATACCGTCGGAAGAAGTGCGGATCGAACCCGGCGCCGGTCAACCGAAGTCCCAGTTCAGTCCCCGCCACCACGACCAAGGGCAGAACCACCATGGCGGTCAGGCGGAAGAGCCACCTCTTGCCCAAGGGCATCAGCACGGGCGGCGACCGTCCCGGTGCTGGTTCGGCAGGCGTCCGGCCGACGCCGTGCGGGCGGAGTTTGGAATTCTGAGGCCTTCGTCGTGCCACGAACCCAAGCTAAGCGGGCCCGGCAAGTGCAAACAACCCGGATCCTGCGGCGCCCCGGGTGATGGGGGAATTCAGGCTTTGGACAGTGCGTGAAAACTCGGCAGGGTTTCAGGTGTCCTCGGTGCTGCAAAGTCAAGGGAATCGGGCAGTTCGTTGGAAACGAACACGGGGCTCAAAAAACTGAAATGCGCCCCCGCTGCCCAAGGATTGCACCGGCCCGATCTCCGCGCCCAATGCGCATCCCACCCGTCAGTCCGGGGCAATGCGCCGGAGAATCGGTCCCCCACACCCGCCGCCCTTCAAAGGGCACGAACCCGATGCCCGCTCGCCAAGAACGGGGTGAGCCACACCGAATTCCGCACCTTCGGAAGTCCGGCCGGAAGGGGGCGGAGGGCGGCCATTCGTTGGCCCTTGGGGCCCGGATTGTGCTTGCGGCCAATAAGGTGCTCTGCCGCCCGGCCATGAACAAAACTTGGTGTTGACATCAAGGCCCGAAAGCATAGAGATTTGGGCGGAAACCTTAACGGGTCCTTGAGTCAACCAACATGAAAACGCCTCTTCCGACCACGACTCGCCTCGTGACCAGGCTTCGGGTTCGCCGGGGTCCGGTGACTTCGCGAGGGTTCACGCTGATCGAACTGCTGGTGGTAATTGCAATCATTGCGATTCTGGCGGGCATGCTGCTGCCGGCCCTGACCAAGGCGAAGGCCAAAACCCAGGGCATCTATTGCATGAACAACACGAAGCAATTGATGGTGGCCTGGCAGATGTACGCCGCGGACAACAACGACCGCCTGGTCATGAGCTTCCATGGTGGCGAGGCGCAGGGCGGCGCGGCTGCCAACAATCCGCGCAATCGCCCCTGGGTGGTGGGCTGGTTGACCTGGGGATTGGAGCCGGACAACACGAATATTCTCTTCCTCACCGACGAGCGCTATGCAGCGCTGGGACCGTACATCGGCAAGAAACACGAGATTTTCCATTGTCCCGCGGACCAGTATGCCAGCCCGGTGCAACGGGCGCGCGGTTGGCCCTATCGGGTCCGGAGCATCTCCGGGAACATCGGGGTTGGGGACGGCAACGCCGAAACCGGCCCATGGGACAGTATTTACAACCACATTCGGAAAATGTCTGACTTCCTCTATCCGGGTCCGGCCGAGACGTGGGTTTACCTGGATGAACACCCCGACAGCATCAACGACGCCGGGTTCTTCAATCCGTATGCGAGCCAATTCGTGGACCTGCCGGCCACCTACCACAACATGGCGGCCGGGTTTGCATTTGCCGACGGGCATTCCGAGATCCACAAGTGGCGCGGCGTCATGACCCGGTTCCCACAGGTGCGATACACCAGCACCTTGAACATTCCCACCTCGGCCAATGATCCGGATCTGAGGTGGATGCGATATCGCGGTGGGCGGCGGGTTCCCAATTTCTAGGTTTGAGGCGGTTTTCCTGCCACGCATACCACACCTCCTCCCGCAACCCTGCCGGCAGCCCCTCCCTGCCGGCAGGGTCATTTTTTGGGCGGGCGCTGAACGCACGCTTCCCAGCACGGAGATTTGAAACTTGTTTGTGGAGTCTGGCAGAGCCGCACATCGAGGGTCCTGCCTTCCGACGGAGGCCAACGTCCGCCCTCCGGGCAGGGGAAGTCGGGACCAGGACCTGCGGATCGGCATCCAGAGCACCCGGCAGAGCGCATGGCCACTGCCTGGCCTGAATCTGTACGGCTCGACTGAGACCGGCGGCCCGACGACCGCCAGAGCCGCTGCATCTGTCCCGAAAGTTCTGCCGGGCAGCAACCCGTGAGGCGGTGGCACGCCCCACGCGAGAATGGACGTCCGCCGTGGCTTTTCGCCAGGTCCGGTCCCGTCGAGACGCTGCAAAGGGCGCAGCGCACCCGAATCGTCTCCCGCTACACCCCACCATGCGCAGGATTGCCGCCCCGGCCCGTCCCGTGGCATAAGGGGGCGCGTGAAAAGTCTGACCGAGTACCTCTGGTTCGAACTGCCGCAGCGCCGCGGGTTCGTCAACATCACCGACACGGTCCAGCGTCTCGTCGAAAAAAGCGGCGTACAGGAGGGACTCTGCCTCGTCAACGCCATGCACATCACCGCCAGCGTCTTCATCAACGATGCCGAGGACGGCCTGCTTCACGACTTCGAGGTTTGGCTGGAAAAGCTGGCGCCCCACGAACCCATCAGCCAGTACCGGCACAACCGCACCGGCGAGGACAACGCAGACGCCCATCTCAAGCGGCAGGTGATGGGTCGGGAGGTCGTCGTGGCGATTACCCGCGGACGCCTGGACCTCGGCCCCTGGGAACAGATTTTTTACGGTGAGTTCGACGGGCGCCGGCGCAAACGGGTGCTGGTGAAGATCATCGGCGACTGAGTTCAGAAGCCACGGGTTCGTCGTTTCCTCCGTTTGGCCGCACCTTCATACCCCGGTCCTCGCAAGCCATGGCCCTCAAACAACTGACTCCGGAGCAGATTCGCACCTGGACGCTGGAACAGAAAGATCGCTGGTGGCTGGAAAATGTCTGGCGCGGTGACATGCCGCAACTGACCTGGCGATCGGCACTCACGGGCATGGGCCTGGGCGGCCTGCTTTCCCTGACCAATCTGTACGTGGGCGCCAAAACCGGATGGACCCTTGGCGTGGGCATCACCTCGGTCATTCTGGCGTTCGCCCTGTTCAAGGTGATGGCCCGGGTGGGCCTGGCGCGCGAGTTCACCATCCTCGAAAACAACTGCATGCAGTCCATCGCGACCGCCGCCGGTTACATGACGGCGCCGCTCATCTCCAGCCTGGCCGCGTACATGATGGTCACCAATGCCGTGATTCCCATGGGGGTGACCATCACCTGGATGATTGCCGTTTCGGTTCTGGGGGTGCTGTTTGCCTTCCCGCTGAAGAAACGGTTCATCAACGATGAACAGCATCCTTTTCCGGAGGGACGGGCTGCCGGGATCGTCATGGATGCGTTGCATTCCAGCGGCGCGCAGGAGGGTCTGTTCAAAGCGAAGGTTCTGGTGACCGCGGGCGGTTTGTCGGCACTGGCCAAGTTGATGCAGAGTCACGCCGTGATGGAAAAGCTGCGGCTCGGCTGGCTGACCATTCCCGAGTATTTGGATGGCTGGTTGTATCGCCTAACGACCCTGCAGATTCGGGGCGTGGACCTCAGGGAGCTGACGGTCCGGCCGGACACCGATTTTGTCATGATGGCCGCGGGCGGCCTGATGGGAATCCGAGTGGGGGTTTCCATCCTGGTCGGCGCCATCCTCAACTACCTGATCCTCGTGCCATGGGCGATCAGTATCGGGGCGATCGAGGGGCGCCCGGGTGCGGACGGAGTGGTCCACTACGGGTTCCGCACGATTACCGCCTGGGCGCTCTGGGGTGGGGTGGCCATGATGACCACGGCCTCGCTCCTGGCTTTCTTTGCCAAGCCGCAATTGTTGGTCAGCGCCTTTCGAGGTCTGTTCCGTCGGAGCGGGTCGGCCCAGTCGGATGTGCTGGCCCACATCGAGCTGCCGATGCGGGTCTTTGTGCTGGGGATCCCTCTGGCGGGTTTTGCGGTGGTCTGGATCGGGCACGCCTATTTCGATGTGAAATGGTGGTTGGGGGCGCTGGCGATTCCGCTGGTGTTCGTGTTTACGCTCATTGCCGTCAATTCCACGGCGCTGACCTCGATTACGCCCACGGGGGCCATGGGCAAACTGACGCAACTCACCTATGGCCTGCTGGATCCGGGCAACATCAAGAGCAATCTCATGACCGCAGGGATCACCGCGGAGGTGGCCAGTAACGCGTCGAACCTGCTCATGGACATCAAACCCGGCTACATGCTGGGGGCCAAGCCGCGCCAGCAGGCCATCGGTCATGTGCTGGGGATTCTGGCCGGGGCCCTCGTCTCCGTGCCGGTGTTTTACTGGGTGTTTTTGCGGGGCGGGCCTTCTGAACTGGTCCAGGAGCAGTATCCCATGCCGGCGGCCACCATCTGGAAGGCCGTAGCCGAGGCGCTGACCCAGGGGCTTTCGCAGCTGCCGGTGTCGGCCCGTTGGGCGGCGCTGGTTGGCGGCGTGCTGGGCCTGGTGCTGGAAGGGGTGCGACTGATCACAAAAGGTCGCTTTTGGCTTTCGCCAGTCGGCCTGGGCCTGGCCACGGTGATTCCGTTCAACACCTGTCTGGCGATGTTCCTGGGTGCGTTTGTCTTCTGGCTGGCGGAGCGCTGGATTCGTCGCGAAACCTCGCCGGCCCACCGGCTGATTGTCCAGAATCAGGAGCCGATTTGCGGCGGGGTCATTGCCGGCGGGGCGTTAATGGGCATCGCGGTCATCTTGCTGGAGAACTTCGTGTTGAATCCGCGGTAAGGGGTCGGCTGCGGCTCCGGCGCATTCCCACCATGAAACAAACGGCGCGGGCCGCAGCCCGCGCCGTCGCTCACCCTCCACGACAACGGAGCACACCCGTCTCAGACGTCGTAGTAGAGGAAGAACTCGTAGGGATGCGGGCGGAGCCGGATGGCGTCGTGCTCCTTGAGTTTGGCGGCGACCCACATCTCGAGGAAGTCGCGGGAGAAGACATCGCCCTTGAGCAGGAACTCATGGTCCTGTTCCAGGCATTCGATGGCCTCGAGCAGGCTGCCGGCCACTTGGGGCACCCGCTTCAATTCCTCCGGGGGCAGCTCGTAAATGTTTTTGTCGAGCGGCTCCCCGGGATGGATCTTGTTCTGGACGCCGTCCAAGCCGGCCATCAACAGGGCGGCAAAGGCCAGATACGGGTTGGCGGCCGGATCCGGCGGCCGATACTCCAGCCGACGCGCCTTGGGGTTCTCGCTGTAGGTGGGGATGCGGATGGCCGCCGAGCGGTTGCGCGCGCTGTAGGCGAGGTTGACCGGTGCCTCGTAGCCCGGCACCAACCGCTTGTAACTGTTGGTCGTCGGGTTGCAAATGGCACACAACGCCCGCGCATGCTTGAGGAGGCCGCCGATGAAATACAGGGCGGTCTCGCTCAAACCGGCGTACTCGTTGCCGGCAAACAATGGCTTGCCCTTTTTCCAGACGCTGATGTGCGTGTGCATGCCGCTGCCGTTGTCGCCGAACAGCGGCTTGGGCATGAACGTGGCGGTTTTGCCGTGCTTGCGCGCCACGTTCTTGACCACGTACTTGTACACCATCATGGCGTCGGCCGCCCGCACCAGCGTGTCGAATCGGTAATCGATCTCGGCCTGGCCCGCCGTGGCCACTTCGTGATGCTGCCGTTCGATTTTCACGCCCAGCTGCATCATCGTCAGGCACATCTCGGTGCGGATGTCCTGCTGGGTGTCCGCCGGGGCCACCGGGAAGTAGCCCTCCTTGTGTCGGATTTTGTACCCCAGGTTGGGATGCTCTTCCCGCCCGGTGTTCCATATGCCCTCGATTGAGTCGAGGCTGTAGAAACAACCGTTGGCGCGGTTGTCGTACTGAACGTTGTCAAAGATGAAGAATTCGGCCTCGGGACCGAAGTAGGCCGTGTCGCCGATGCCGGTGGAGGCCAGGTAGCGCTCCGCCCGTTGCGCGATGCCTCTCGGGTCCCGGTTGTAGGGTTCCCGCGTGCCGGTCTCGTGAATGGTGCACGTCAACGACAAGGTGGGTACCGCACAAAAGGGATCGATGAAGGCCGTGGCGGGATCCGGCATGGCCAGCATGTCACTGGCTTCAATGCTTTTCCAACCGCGGATGCTGGAGCCGTCAAACCCCAGCCCTTCGGTGAACACTTCCTCGGTCAGTTCCTCGATCGGGCAGGTGAAATGCTGCCAGGTTCCGAAGGTGTCCACGAATTTGATGTCCACCATCTTGGCCCCGGCTTTGCGGGCCATCTCGATGACTTGTTTGGGTGTGCTCATGGGTTTGTCGTGTTGTGGTTCTGCGTTCTGCGTGTACAGGATCTGCGATGATTTTCAGGTTTCTCCGGTTGTTCCCCGGAGCCGCGCCGCGGAGTCCGCTCAGGCGGGCGCGGAGCTTGGCTCCGGGGAAAGGGTCTGTCCAGTGCAATTCTCGCCGGATCGTCAACTGCGAGCGGTGGGGTAGCCCTCCTCGCCGTGCTCGGCCAGGTCGAGTCCGGCATGTTCCACCTCCGGCGCCACGCGCAGGCCCACGGTGAACCGGGCCAGGGTCAGCGCGACCACCGAAACAATGCCGCTCCAGACGATCGTCACCAGGACGCTTTTGAGCTGGGTAAAGACCTGGCCCGGGATCCGGACGCCCTCGGCCAATCCGGCGCCTCCCAGGGCGCTGCTGGCGCACACGCCCGTAAGGAGGGCGCCGATGATGCCTCCGATACCGTGCACGCCAAAGACATCGAGGCTGTCATCGTAGCCGAGGGAACGCTTCAGACTGGTGGCCGCAAAATAGCAGCCCGTTCCGGCCAGAAGTCCGATCAACAACGCTCCCAGAGGGCCGGCCGTTCCGCTGGCCGGGGTGATCGCCACCAATCCCGCCACCGCCCCCGTGGCCAGGCCCACCGCGGTGGGTTTGCCGCTGCGGATCCATTCCCAGAACATCCAGGTTGCAGCCGCCGTCCCTGTGGCCACCTGCGTCACCAACATGGCCATGCCGGCCGTGGCATTGGCCGCCAACGCACTCCCTGCGTTGAATCCGAACCACCCCACCCACAGCATGGCCGCGCCCATCACGGTCATGGGCACGTTGTGCGGGGGGAGCGGTTCCTTGCCGAAGCCCATGCGCTTGCCCACCATCAGGCAGGCCACCAAGCCTGCGATGCCCGCGTTGATGTGTACGACGGTGCCCCCGGCAAAGTCCAGCACGCCCCAGTCCCCAAACAGCGATCCCGCCCCGGACCAGGCCATGTGACAGATCGGCAGGTAACAAAACGTGAACCAGGTCAGAGTGAAGATCAGCATGGCGCTGAACTTCATGCGCTCGGCAAAGGCACCCACAATGAGCGCGGGCGTGATGATCGCGAAGGTCAGTTGAAAGGTCACAAACACGGACTCTGGAATCGTCCCCGTCAACGAATTCAGTCCCACTCCTTTGAGAAAGGCCTTGTTCAGGCTGCCGATGAACGAGTGGATGTTTTTCACGTTGGCGGTCATGCCGGTGGTGTCGAACGCCAGACTGTATCCGTAGAGCACCCACAGCACCGTGATCAAGCTCGCGAGGGCAAAGCATTGCACCAACACGGTCAGAACGTTTTTGGCGCGCACCAGGCCGCCATAAAAGAGCGCCAGCCCGGGCAGGGTCATGAACAACACCAAGGCCGTGGCGGTCAACATCCAGGCGGTGTCCCCGGCCGAAAGTGCGGGACCGGCGGCCTCTTCCGCTCCTGCGGCCAGAGGGCTGAGCAATGCGAATCCCGCCGCTGCCAATGCCAACGGTCGCGTGCAAAAGCTTTTCATGATCAGTCCAGAATTCTCCAAGTGGTTCATGGTTCCGTTGTGAAGGGAGACGTGACGGCGCATCAGATGGCTGCCTCGTCGCGTTCCTCGGTCCGAATGCGAATTGCCTGCTCCACGTTCAACACAAAGATCTTCCCGTCGCCGATCTTTCCGGTACGGGCCGCTCGCAGAATGGCCTGTACCGCGCCATCCAACTGGGCGTTGGTCACCACCACTTCGATTTTGATCTTGGGCAGGAAATCCACGGTGTATTCGCTGCCCCGATAGATCTCAGTGTGGCCGCGTTGCCGCCCGAAGCCCTTCACCTCCGTGACGGTCATGCCGGCGATGCCCACCTCGCTCAGCGCCTCTTTGACGTCCTCGAGTTTGAACGGTTTGATGATCGCTTCGATTTTCTTCATAACGTCAGAGCCGGCCCGACCCGGCGCGGCGGGCAGACCGCCAGCGCGACACTTCGCGACCTGGTCAGCCATCACCGCCTGATCGGCCAGAAAACCGGTCGCCGGGACAAGAGCACCTGCAATGCCAAGTGGCCCATGGGCATGGCCGTCGCCTTGCGATGTCCTTTTCCATCAAAAGGTTAGGCAGTCATCGAACGGCCGAGGGCGCGGGCTGCCGGAGTGTTTCAACCGTCTCGCACTGTTGGCTTTTATCCAGCGCGGCCAAATCCCAACATGCCGGCGAGCGCACCCGCGGCAAGCGTGCCTCCTGCTGCCGAAGGGCGGCGCTCCGCAACACCGAATGAAAGGCCAGATCGAGTTGTTCGTCGGGCCGGAACCGCGGCCATTGCGACGGATTCTCACGCCGGAACGGCTGCGGGCCGTGCCCCGGCTGCCCGGGGTGTACTGGTTCGTGGGGGTTCGACCCGGGCGGCCCGGGTTGCAGGTTCTTTATGTCGGCAAAGCGGTGAATCTCCGTCGCCGACTGGCAGGGTATCGTGTCGCCCCGCCAGGCCGACTGCCTCCCGCCCTGGCCCGCCACCTGACGCATGTCCAGGAGGTCCGATGGCAGCCCTGCCCGAGCCACGCAGAAGCCGTACGGTACGAAGCCGAACTGCTGCAACTCTATCATCCCCCGGGAAATCGTCAGGGGACACATCCCCATAGCCGGTGGTTTGCCGGGATGCTCGCACAGGGACGGGACCTCCTGCTGACTCGAGCAGACAAACCTCTGTCGGGGGGCGAATGGTTTGGTGCGTTCACGCAGCGGGCCACGTTCGGCATCCTCTCCCGCTGTTTGTGGCGGGTTTGGTCGGCCAGCCCGAAGATTCCAGACTGGCCCCTTGGTTGGTGGGAGGGATCCGGGCCCAGGCTGGTTCGGTTTCACTTTTCAGAAGACCGCGGCGGAGAAAGGGAACGCGACCATTGGACAGACCGGCTGCGCAAGTATTGGTTGGGCCAGAGCGATGAACTGCTGACCTGGTTGCGTCAGGAAGCAGTGGCCTGGGCGGAACGCGGGGCCTGGAAAAGGTGGGGATTCGAGGCCGACCTGGCGCAGCTGGAACGGTTCTTCACCCGGCAGGCGCGGGCGCTCGGTGCGCTACGGCTGGCTTGTGGAACCACGAAAGGCTGGCTGGCGGCAGAGCAGGTCGAACGAGCCCTGGCTCTGAGCCGGCTGTTGCCGCGCCACGGGCCGCATCCATCACCCAAGCCCCGGGTCCTGCCCATCCGAACCGATTCCGACTCCGCGGCCGGTCAAGAATCCTCCGCGGAAGGCCCCGGCGATCCTCAACGCAAACAGAGGCACGACCGGCGAACGTGACGGTCCGGCACCGCACACCACACGCGGGGCTTCGCCCGGGAGGCGCTGTTCAGTCGGCAGGCATCAGGGGCGCCGTCCCAAGCGCGACTCCACTTGTGCCAGGTAATTGCTCACCAACGGGTTCTGGGGCGCCTGGGCTTGCGCCCGACGAAACTGCTCCGCTGCGGCCTCCAACTGCCCCAGTTGTACCAAGGCTACCCCCAGATTAATCCGCGCCAGGAGATGAGAGGGATCCCGCCGCAACACCTCCTCGAACATTTCGCGCGCTTCCGGTGTACGGCCGGCGAAGGCCAGTTCCTGGGCCAACTGGAACCGGGGTTCCACGGCCTCGGAGTTCAGCCGCAATGCGAGTCGAAACTGTTCGATGGCCTCGGCCCGTCGATTGAGTTGTTGCAGGGCCCGTCCCATCTGAAAGGGCGCGCGCCAGTCCTGGGGCAACCACTCATGAGCCCGGGCAAAGCACTCCAGGGCCGCCTCCGCCCGCTGCCGGCGGAGCAGGACCTGGCCAAGTTCCAGCCAGCCTTCGCTCAACTCCGGCCTTCGGCTCACAGCCGCTTTCAGGGCCTGCTCGGCCTCTTCCAGCCGGCCCAAACGTGCCAAGAGCCGACCTTGTTGGAACCAACCGAGATGATGGTGCGGAAGGATGCGCGTCACTGCGGCCCACGCCCCGGCCGCTGCCTCCAGGTCCCCCACCGCCTCCAGGAACTCCGCCTGGTTCTCGTAAAGCCTGTGGTCTCCCGGCCGCCGTTCCAAGGCCGCAGCGTACACTCGCCGGGCTTGCTCGATCTGAGCGTGCGCCCGGCGGGCCCGGAGGGCTTCCAACTGCGAGTCGATCCAGCGCAGCTCGGCCTCGTGATCCGCCTGCGCCGTGAACGGGGGCTGCCTCAGCCGCCGGCGCAGATCTTCGTAAATGGAAATCCGGTTCCAGTCCGTCAACGCGAGCCGATCAGCGCACCCGGACTCTGACAGCCATTCTCGCGGCGCGGAAGCGTCGGCCGCCCGGGGTAACCAGTCCTCCAGTTGTTCGGCAAACGCGCGCGCCAGCGCGTAATTCCCCTCCGGATTCAGGTGCACGTGTTCGAAGAAACTTTCCCGACCCGGAATGCCGTCCCCGCTTCGTGCCGCCAGAACCGCCGCGGCGTCCAACCAACGGACCCGCTCCGTGTGCATCTGTTCGACCACCTGCCGCGTCAGCGTTTGAATCCGCGAGTCGGCACGGAACGGGAGCGCATCCGAATCGCAAGCCGCCTGAAAGGCCCGATGCGCGTCCTCCCGGCGGCCGAGCCGAAGGAGGACCCGGGCCAGTCGGTATTGCGCGCCGGCGTGTTCAGGGGCCAGCGCCACCGCGGCGCCGTAGGCTTCCGCGGCCGCCGCCCATTGCCCACCGCGCTCGGCCTCGGCCCCGCGCGCCAGCCAGATCTCCAGCGTTTCCGTCGTCGCTCCCGACCGCATCCGACCCGGGACCGAGGCGAAAGGCGGACAATCTTTCAGATTCACTGCAGCGGGGCTGACCAGAATGCGCACCCCGTGCTGCAGGCCCACCTTCAGAATGTCGCGGAGGTTACGCTCAAAATTCCGATACGCTCGCTCGCGCCGAGGATCACCCGGCGGCAGCCGCTGTGCGGAAAACATTTCCATCCCCGCCCATCCCCCGGGAGGCACAGGGCGGCGGCGCCACCGGTCGAGCGTGTCCTGCAGGGCCTGACCCAGGCGCCACTCCTGCGCGGCCAGTCGAGCCCGAACCCAGAGCCAGGGCGGCGCCGCCGGGCCCAACACATCCAGGGCTCCGAAGGGCCCGACCATCTCATTGTTCCCGATGTAGAGAATCCAGATATCGCCGCCGTGCCGCGCGCAATCCCGCGCCATGGGCAGCAAGGCGTGCGAGTTGATTGCCGTCATCGCCACGGTGACCACCTCGAACTGCCGCCCCGGGTAACGTTCTTCGAGCAGCACCTGCAAGTATCGGCCCATGCTGTAGGCCGGCCTGGGATCGCCCATGGCTGCCGACTCGCCCAAGACAAAAATCCGACAACTCCCGGGAGGACGTTCCGCCCGCAACAGGGTGGGCGGTGGATGCCGCTCCAGCCCCCGGGGAAAGAACCGCCACGCGAATCGATCGTTTTCCACCCAGCAAGGCCGACCCTCCGATTCACCGGGGACGAAGTAGCTGGTGGGCCAGCCATAACCGCTCCATCGAAGTCCGAGCTCGGCCAACCCCACCAACAGCCCCGGGACCAGGACCGACAACGCCAACCGCCCCAACCACAGCTTCCATCCCCGCACCTTCGTGGACGCAGTCAAGGCCGCGGTTCCGGCGCTTCGGGTGGAAAAGCTCTGCCGCCTTCGGGGCTTCACACATCACCGTCTAAAGTGCCCCTGTTCGCTCGGCAAGCTCCAAACGGACCCTCCGGCAGCCGCGCTTGACAGCCGGCGGCATGGGTGTCGACGCTCGGGCTTTCGTGTGGGTCCCACCCTGCCAAGCTGAAAGTGCTTTGGCAGGGTGATGACAAAAGGGTCTTCTGCGACAATGAGCCTCGATTGATCCAGGAAATCCGCATGTTCTTCGTGGGCCAGGCCACTTTGTCAACACCCCGCCGGCCGACCATTGAAAATGGCACCGTTTCCCGACTGCCGGGGTTCTGGTGAGTTCTTGTCGCCCGGGATCCGCGGCGGCCGGTGCTCTGCCGGGTCCTGCACCTTCAACACGGCACGTTTGTCTGCGGCCCCGGGGATGTTTACGGTCGGTGACCCCCGGTCCTCAGTAGTTGGTCGGTAACCCCGCGGGTGCCCGGCGGGAGAGCGCGTCGCTACACTTTCTGCCGCCTACCTTCGCGGGTACGCTTGGGAAACCGGTAGCCGCCGCCGTCAGGAGGCAAACCCGGCATCTGAAACTCAACGTCCTTCGGGAATGCGGTTCCGGGGACGACGCAGCTCACCAACCCCGGCGCTGCAATCCTTATGAGGGCGGCTCGCCTTGTGCCTCGGTTGCCCGCCGGCCGTGCCAAACGACGGGCTCGGAACTCCCGGAGTCAGTGCAATCCCTCCGGCTCGCCCCGGCTCTGACGGTCGCAAGAGCGCGAGAGGCAAAAGCCCGGGCACCTGCGAAGGTTCAGGCTGCCGGAAAGTTCGGTCCCGCGCGGATTTGGGCGGATGTGGAATCGGCTGCATGGTTTCCTGCCGCCGAAGCCACAACTGTCGGCGCGGATGCGGTCAGGGACTCCACGGCCTCCATCCAATGGTCGGTTGCCTTAACGAGGGGCTTCGACGCACACTGGGGTTCATGAACCGCACGTTGCGTGTGGGGGTCATCGGCACCGGGGCGTTGGGGCGGCACCACGCCCGGATTTACTCCGAGCTGGCAGCCGCCGGCGAGGCGGAGTTTGTCGGGGTCCACGATCTGGTGCCCGAGACAGCCGCTGAAGTCGCCCGCCGGCACGGGGTTCGTGCCTTCCCCACGTTTGAGTCGCTGGTGGAGGCCTGCGAGGCACTCAGCATTGTGACGCCCACGGTGACCCACTACGAGCTGGCCCGCCACTGTCTCAGCCGCGGCCGGCATGTGCTGGTTGAAAAGCCCATGACCGAGCGATCCGAGCAGGCGGCCGAACTGGTGGAACTGGCCCGCCAACACGGTTGTGTGCTGCAGGTGGGGCATGTGGAGCGGTTCAATCCGGTGTTCGATTACCTGCAGTCGGTGGCGCGCCAACCCCGGTTCATCGAAGTCCACCGGCTGTCCCCCTACCCGGCCCGTTCGACCGACGTGGGGGTGGTGCTGGATTTGATGATTCACGATCTGGACGTCGTGCTGGCGTTCGTAGCGGCGCCCGTGGTGAGCGTGGAGGCGGTGGGAGTGGCGGTGTTGAGCGGTTCGGAGGACATTGCGAATGCACGGCTTCGCTTCGCCAACGGGTGTGTGGCCAACCTGACCGCCAGCCGCGTCAGTCCGGAGCGGTTGCGAAAGATCCGGGTGTTCAGCGCCGGGCCGGACCCTTGTTACATCTCACTCGATTACCGGGCACAGGAGGGCTTCATTTATCGCTTGGCGGGTGCGGACGAGCCCGAAAGTTCTGCGCTCAGCCGGCTGCTGGCCCTGGCCGGTCGAGAGGCCACCGTGGTCACCGCTTATGCCGGCCGCAAGATCGTTCGCCAACCCGTCCCCCTCAACAAAGACGAGCCTCTCAAGCTCGAACTGCGGCATTTCCTGGAATGCGTCCGTGCCCGGCAGAGTCCGCGCGTGGACGGTCAGGCCGCCAAAGCGGCCCTGGATCTTGCCCTGGAGATCACCCGTCAGATCCAGTCAACCAAGCCTTGAGCGAATCGCTGCGTTTCGATATGCGCCCGTTCCGTATCCTGTTGATTGCCGGTGAACCCAGCGGCGATCGTCTGGCGGCCGAGCTGGTTGAGCAGCTTCGGCCCCGGCTGATCGAGTTGGGCGCCCAACCCACGCCGGAAACCCTGCCCCGGCGCACCGCGTTGCCGCCCGAGTTCTTCGGGGCCGGCGGCCGAGCCCTTCGGCAGGCCGGCGCGGAACTGCTTTGCGACCTCACCCCCTGGGCCAGCATCGGCCTGTTCGATGTCCTGCCCCGTCTGAAACACTACTACCGAGCGTTCCGGCAGCTCTATCAGGCGGCAGTGGAGCGACAGCCGGACGTGATCCTCGGCGTGGACTACGGCGCGTTCAACCTGCGCTTCGCCGCGGCCATCCGCCGATACCTCCGACGACGACAGGACTGGTTTCATCCATGGCAACCCGTGCTGGTCCAGTTCGTGTCGCCCCAGGTGTGGGCGTCCCGGCCGGGGCGCGCCGCCCAGATGGAGCGCACGCTGGACCTGTTGCTGAGCATCCTGCCGTTCGAGCCGGAATGGTTCGCGCACCATGCGCCCCGACTACCAGTGCGGTTCGTGGGGCACCCGCTCGTGGACCGCTGGCCGGTCGGTGCCTCCAGCGTGCACCGTCCCAGCACCGCCGGAGCACCCCGGCTGGTCTTGCTGCCCGGCAGCCGGCCGGACGAGTTGCGTCGCCACGGCCCCTTGTTGGCCGCGACCTGGCGACGGTTGCGACAGCGTTGGCCCAACCTCGAGGGCCGCTGCGTGGTGCCCGATCCCTCCCTGGTGCCGATGCTCCGGCAAACCGAGTGGCCGGCAGAGGTACCCGTCGAGGCCGGACCGGCCGCGCCTGCCTTGTGCCGGGCCGACCTGGCCCTGACGAAGTCCGGTACCATCACGCTGGAGTGTGCCCTGGCCGGATTGCCGGCCATCGTTTTCTACAAAACCGCGGCCCTGACGTACCGGGTCGGGCGTCACCTGGTCCACGTGCGTCACCTCGCCATGCCGAACCTGTTGGCGCCGGAACCCGTCTATCCCGAGTTGGTGCAGGATCAGGCCACGCCGGAGCGACTTGCGGCCCTGATCGAGGAATTGTGGCTGGACGATGCCCGCCGCCTGCGCATCCGCGAAGCCCTCCAACAGGTGCGCGCCCGCCTCGGCCCACCCGGCGCCTGCGCGCGTGCCGCCGAGGCGATCGTGGAGTGCCTGCGCCGCAAGCCGACCGGCTTGCCCGTGCCGGCGACAAACGCTCGCGTCCTCCCTGCGGCGACCCTGGCCCGGGCGGCATGACACGCGACCGGATCTCCACCCTGACGTTTCGCGTGGAGAAGAGCCGGCCGCCGCCGGCGAGGAAACACCTCTGCCTACTCCCGGTCGAGGTGCCGAGCCAGGATCGGTTTGAGCGCCCGGACCGTGGCCGCCGGCCAATGGGCGCGATCGGTGAGAATCGCGTGGTCCAACGCGCGATGGCAGGAACAACCCGGCGCGGTCGGGATGCGCGGGACCACGCGTCGGATCAGTTCCTGAGCCGTGGCCGCGTTGCGGCGCAAATACGACACCACCTGATCGACCGTGACGTGTTCGTGTTCATCGCTCCACGCGTCGTAATCCGTAACCAGCGCCAGCGTGACGTAAGCGATTTCGGCCTCCCGGGCGCATCGGGCCTCCCCCAGGTTGGTCATGCCGATCACATCATATCCCAGTCGATGGTGGGTGAGCGATTCGGCCCGGGTACTGAAGGCCGGACCCTCCATGCAAACGTAGGTTCCGCCGTCGTGCACCCGGATCCGCGCCGCCCGCGCCTCTTCGAGCACCAGACGCCGCAGCTCCTCACAAATCGGGTGCGCAAAGGCCACGTGCGCCACAATCCCGCGCCCGAAAAAGGTGTGCTCGGCACTTTTCTTGGTGCGGTCCACGAACTGGTCCACCAGCACCAGATCGCAAGGTCGATAGCGCCGCTGCAGCGAGCCCACGGCACTTACGCTGAGGATCCAGGCCACTCCGAGCTTTTTCATCGCCCAGATGTTGGCCCGATGATTCAGTTCGCTGGGCAACCACCGGTGGCCCCGGCCATGGCGCGGCAGAAACACCACCGGCCGACCGCCCAGGCGCCCGGTCAACAGGGCATCCGACGGCGCCCCGAACGGCGTGCGCACCCGAACCCAGCGCCGGTCGGTCACCTCCGCCATCTCGTACAGGCCCGTCCCGCCGATGATCCCGATTCGTGGTTCGGTCATGGGGGCTTAAATGCCAGAGTTCCGGCCGGAAGCGAGCCTTTTTGAAGCGCCCCACACCCATGCCGCGGATCCAGATCCCGGAGCCGATCCGCCCTCGACGCCGGCGTCCGCCCTGCGCCCGATTTGACAGGCTGTCCGGCCGGCCCAATATTCGCGCGCATGAAACTCTCGCTGATCGTGATCGCGGTCCTGTCTGCTGCCGTGGCGGGTGTGGTCGGCGGCCCCAGTCCCTCGGCCCCGTACGACCTGAAGCTGGTGGACATCGATGGCAAAGAGACCACCCTGGGCCAGTATCGCGGGAAAGTCCTGTTGATCGTCAACGTGGCATCCAAATGCGGCTTCACCCCGCAATACGCCGGACTGGAACAGTTGTATCGCAAATACCGCGACCGCGGACTGGTGGTGCTGGGATTTCCCTGCAACCAGTTCGGCAATCAGGAGCCCGGGACACCCCAGGAGATCAAGGAGTTTTGCACCACTCGCTACCAGGTCAGTTTCCCGCTGTTCAGCAAGATCGAGGTCAACGGCCCCGGCCGACATCCCCTCTATCAGTGGCTGGCCGGTCCGGACTCCCCCTACCCCGGCGACATCCGCTGGAACTTCACCAAGTTTCTGGTCAGCCGGGATGGCCGAATCCTGAAACGGTTCGACTCGCGGGTGGCGCCCGAGTCAGAGGAACTCGTGCAGGCAATCGAAGCTGCGCTGAAGGAAAAGTAAGGAGCTTCTGCCTTTTTCACCCTCCCCGCCGCGTCCTGCAAAACTCTGCCCAAGCGAAGCGGCGGACAAGGCCCTGCCGGCCAGGAAGTGCACGGGACACGCCGCCGCACCGCCCACGGCGCGCCCGCATCGTCTCAAGCCACGCACAGAGCCGGCCCCCGGACCGGGCCGTGTTCACACTTTCCCCATTTTCTGCAGCGCCGCGTAACAACGCCGGATGGCATCCATCGGATCCTTGCTGGACTCGTGCTCGACGACATACCACTGGGTGCCCCCCTGCGTCTCGCACCACTCGAACACCGCCTTCCAGTCCACCTTGTCCTCGCCAAAGACCGCCTCTGGACCTCCGCCGTGCGCCTTGAGGTGGATGGTGATGGCCCGGCCCGGATATCGTCGCAGGACCTCCACGGGGTCGGCGCCTCCCGCCATGCAATTGCTGGTATCCAGTTGCATCACCACCTCCGGACGCGTGTTCCCGAAAAAGAGGTCCCATGCCGTTTGGCCCTCGAACTTCTCGAAGTCGTGCGCGTGGGCGTGATAGCCCACGTACATCCCATGCGCCCGAACCTTCTCCGCCACCTCGTTGAACAGCCGCGCCCGGTCGAGCCATTCCTGCCGGGTTTTCCCCTGCATCCACGGAACGATCAGGAATTTGTTGCCCAGGATCTGGTTGAACTCGATCGTCGCTTCCAGGTTCTGCGGCAGGATGCTTTCGTACGGCGTGTGGGTACCACACGTGACGAGACCCACGTCGTCCAGCATGCGTCGCAACTCCCGGGCACTGCGATTGTAATAGCCGGCCCACTCGACTCCCTTGTAACCGATTTTGGCCACTGCGGCCAACGTGCCCGGCAGATCCCTGGCACACAGTTCGCGGACCGAGTACAACTGCACGCCCACCGGGATCTTTCGCCGCTCCGCGGCCGCCCATAGTTCTGTCCCGCGGCTCAACGCCGCAATTCCCACCATGCCGAGGCCCGTGCGCAGGAAGGCACGACGCGAGACCGGATTGTGAGGCTGTGAGTTCATGACGAGGACGCTTCTCATGATCGGTTCTGGTTCAATGCCCGGCTCTGTCAGGCCGGCCGAAACCACCCTAGCGGTGGGAACCAGCGGCGGTCAATGCGCCAAATGCACTGGACCGGGGGATCCGGTTCTTCAGACTTCGTTGCGCGGCAGACGCGCCGTCATGTAACGGGCCACCGCCTCCGCCCGCGACCGCACGTGCAGCTTTTCGTAGATGTGTTTCAGGTGGCTGCGCACGGTCTCGGTGCTGACGCCGAGGCGATCGGCGATTTCCTTGTTGGCATAGCCCTTGGACAAAAGCAGCAAAATCTCCTCCTCCCGCGCGCTCAAGCGGACGAAATCCGCACTCCCTCGACCCTTGTGGCGGAACGACTCCACCACCAGCCGGGCAATCACGCTCGACATGGGCGCACCTCCCTGCCAGACATCCAGTAACGCCGTACGCAGCGACTCCGGCTCGGTCCGCTTCAGCAAATACCCGTCCGCCCCCGCCTCCAGGGCAAGGAATACCAGTTCATCGTCGTCCGAGGCGGTCAGAATCACGATTTTCGATTCAGGCAGGCTGGCCTTCAGCCGGGCCGTGCATTCGATCCCCGACATCCGCGGCAGAAAGATGTCCATGAGAATCACATCCGGCCGCAACGCCGGCAGGGTGCGCAGGGCCTCCTCTCCGGACGCACACGCGGCGATGCACCGAAACTCGGCAAACGAATCCACCAGCCGCGCCCAACTCTCCCGCACGTCCCGCTGATCTTCCACCAGCGCCACCCGCAACGGCGTCCGCACCGCCTCACCCTGCGCCGGCGCTTTGCTTGCGTTCATGCTGCACCTCCCGGGCCCGTCCCACCCTTGTCGCCGGTCCCGGCCGCCGGAACTCGCACCGGAGCCGCGGCTCCGGCCTCCCGGGTCCGGCCCCGGCGCCACCATCGGCCCGCAGGTGGATGCAGCGGCACCTCGAGCGTCACGCGACAGCCCTTGCCGGGTGCACTTTCCACTGCGCACTGCCCGCCCACTTCCGCCATCCGCTGCCGCAGGTTCGCCAAACCGTTGCGGTCTTCCGACACGCCAGCGGGATCGAAGCCGCGACCTGCATCCTCCACCTGCACCGAGATGCGTCCACGCTCGTGTCGAAACCGGAGGTGGATCTCCGGTGCCCCGCTGTGCCGAACGGCGTTGTTCAGCGCTTCTTTGACCGCCAGGAACAGATTGCGCCGGCACGGCAGCGCGAACGGTCCCGCGGGCAAATCCGAAGGCACGTCGAGTCGGCAACGCATCCCCGCCTGTTCCAGGAAGGTCCCGGCATACTTGCAGGTGTGGCTGACGAAATCGCGGAGGGTGTCCCGGCGCGAATTCACCGCCCAGACGATTTCGTCCAGGGCAGCCCCCAGGGCGCGGGCACGACTGCACAAGGCCTCCAAGGATTCCCGCACGCGATCTCCCGCGCCCGGTTCCTTGCGGGCCACCTCGGCCAACAAGAGCAGTTGCGTCAATCCGGCCCCCAGCTCGTCGTGCAGGTCTCTGGCCATCCGCATCCGTTCGCGGTGCAGCAACCGCTCCGCCTCGCGCTGTCCGGTCAAGCGAATCATCAGCCCCAGACTGGAGACAACCGCAGCCGCGCAGCAGGCCAGCAACGCCAGTTGGAACCAGCCGCGCTGCCAGAACCGCAACTCCAATGGCTGCAGGGCCGGCATCTCCGTCACGGCCAGGGGTCGGGTGGTCCACGGCGCAGTACCAAAACCTCCCACCACCACGGCCGGCCGCCATCCCGGTCGGGGCTGTCGGCGTCGTTCCCAGCCACGTTCCTCTCCGGGCACCACCCACCAGTTGGTGTCCGTGGCGATTTCAAGGCTCCGGCCGTTCATCAGTGTGACGACCAATCCGGCAAGCACGCCGGCCTCCAAACGATCGTTGAAGGCCTCCACCGCCAGCACGTGCCGGCCCGGCCGAAACAACTGGGTCAGGTCGTATTCCGTCAGACTCCGCCAGTCGCTGCCCCGGCCCACTTCGCGTCCGTCCACCATCAGGCGGAAGCCGTTGTCCGCCGTGATGCGTAGTCGGGCCCGGGCCACGGGGGCCTCCTCCGGGATGTCGATCCCACGCCAGAACCGGCAGGTCTGTTTGTCAAACCACCGGGCATCCCAAATCCAGGCGCCCACCTTCCACTCCGGGTCCAGCCGCACCCCGGATCCCCCAATGCTCTCGCCGGCGCCAACTCCGCCAAGCCCGGCAAGCACGCAGACCCACACCAGCCACGCCTGCCGTGCTCGCTTCGGATGAATCCGAATGCGCCGTGCCCGCAGCCGGAAGCCGTCGTGCCTCCGGCGAAGGATGCGCCCGATTGCCCTCGCCATCCGACCCTGGTTCACGCCCGGTGACTGTGCATGTTTCCTTTGGCTCCTCGGTACTTTCATGCCTCGGCGGCCCCGCCGTCGATTTTATAGAAACCGCGCCGACCGCCAACGCCGGTTTCGGCACCCACTCGGTTTGCCGGAAACGAGCAGGAACAAGTTCCGGTGCAGGTGCCGGGCAAGCAGGGCCCGTCTCCGTGGTTGAGCCCCGAAAGCAGGGGTTCGAAAGCAATGGTGTTTTCCCTCCTTTTCCCCTGCTGAGGACCGCCGGAAGCCGCCCGGCGCTCGGAGTATCCCAAAACCCGAGATGCGCCACGGGAAGAACGAGCGGTTTGTTTGGGCCTGTCCTTCATGCCGCGCCGGCATACAATGCCGTCTCGTGACCGGAGCCGATCCGCTTTTGCAACGCTTTCTCCGGGCCGTCCAGCAGAGCTGGGCGGACGGAACCTTTGTGCGCCTGCTGGTGACACGGCCCGCGGATGCCACGGAGTCCGCCCCGGCGCGGCGCATCGTTGGTCGACTGATCGAACTGCGCGGCCGACCGCATCTTTCGCTGACGGCACGCGAGGGCACGCAGGATCGGACCTGGAACCTGGCTCTGGGAGAAGCCCTGGAATGGTTGGCCGGCCAGTTGCAGGTCCACCGTTGCGGCGCGCTCCTCGGCACCGTCCACAGGGACTGGCAGTGGCAACCCACCCGCAACGGCCCGCGTCTGGTCACGCATCGTCCCGCGCAAACCGAGATTCCGCCCCGCGTCCACGACCAACCCAAGGCCTCCTGGCTGGGGCCCGCCGCCCGGGACTGGTTGCATGCGCTGGGGCTGGTGGACGCCCGGGGTCGGCCCCGTCCCTCCATGATCTCCAAGTACCACCAAATCGAGCGATACATGGAAATCGTAAGCCATCAGGCCCGCGCCTGTGGCTGGCTGAGGACGGAGTTGCCCTCGGACGCGAGGTCCTCCGTCGTCTCGCCCCGTCCGGCAGAGCCGCCCACAACACCTCTGCAAATCGCAGACCTCGGCTGCGGCAAAGGCTATCTGACATTTGCCCTGTGGCATCTGTTGCACCGTGTGGCCCGTCGCCCGGTGCGGGTGCTGGGAATCGAGAGACGATCCGAGCTGGTCCAGTCCGCCCAACGAACCGCGAAAGACCTCGGGGCCGAAGGCCTGGAATTCGTCTGCGGAGAAATCTTCGATTGTCCACTGCCGAATCTGGACATGCTCGTGGCGCTGCACGCTTGTAACACGGCCACCGACGCCGCGCTGCTGCGCGGCATCGAATGTCAGGCCCGCTTGATCCTGGTTGCTCCCTGTTGCCACCAGCAGGTGCGTCCCCAGCTCCGGGCACCGCCCCTGTGGGCGCCCCTGCTCCGGCACGGCCTTCTGGCCGAGCGATTCGCAGAGTGGATCACGGACGGTCTCCGTGTTTTGTTCCTGGAGTGGGCCGGCTACGAAGTGAAGGCCATCGAGTTTGTCTCCTCCGAACACACGCCGAAGAACCTGCTCCTGGCCGCCGTGCGCAGGCACCCACCCTTCACCGACCCGACCCGGCGCGATGGCATCCTGGCCCTCAAACGAGAGTTTGGCATTCGCCATCACGCTCTCGATCCGCTCCTGGTCCCGGAGCAGCTCGCCCCTGGCGCCCATCCCCGGCCATGAACCAACTCCCGGAAGTTAGTTGGAAGTCCCTGCACCGCTTGCGGGCGGCATTTCTCCAACCGGGGCCGCCCCTGCCCGACTACTGGGAAAGCGAAACAGACCTGGAGGGTTACGATGCCACCTTTGCCCAGCGCATCGGTTGGAAGTGGGATTATGTGCTGGAAGAACTCCGGCGCCGGGGCTGGTCACCGCCGGCCGGACAGGTCCTCGACTGGGGTTGCGGCACCGGCATCGCCAGCCGGGCGTTCCTGGACCATTTCGGCCCCGGTTCGGTCCAGGTGCTGTGGCTCTGGGATCGCTCCGGTCTGGCCCGTGCGTACGCCCGGCGCCGGGTTCACGCGAAGTACCCGGGGTTGGAAGTACAGGTCGGCCTGGTCGAACGACCCGACCTGCTCCTGATCAGCCATGTGTTGGGCGAGCTGAGTCCGCCCCAGATCGAACAACTCACCCATCTCGTGGCCCGCGCCACCGCGACCGTCTGGGTCGAACCCGGCACCTATGAAGCCAGCCTCACCCTGATTGCCGTCCGCGAAAAGCTTCGCGCCACGTTGCACGTCGTGGCTCCCTGCCTCCACCGGGAACGCTGCGGCATCCTGGCACCGGAAAACGAGCGCCACTGGTGTCACCACTTCGCCCCGTCCCCGCCCGAGATTTACACGGATCCGTTCTGGGGACGGTTCGCTCATGAAATGAACATCGATCTTCGCAGCCTGCCGGTCAGCTTCCTGGTGTTGGATCGGCGCCCTGCACCCGCCGTCCCTCCGAATGCGGTCCGGGTCATCGGCAGGCCGCGCGTTTACAAGCCTCATGCCCTGATCCTGGCCTGTGACGCCTCCGGCGTTCGGGAATACCGATTGACCCGGCGTCGGTTGCCGGACGCGTATCAGAGACTCAAGAAGGGTTCGTGCGATCCCCTCCAGCAATGGCAGCGTGAGGGAGACGAAATCCTCGAGGTTCGGCCGTTTCCCGACAACGTCGGGTCCGAGGGATTGGCATGCTCCAATGCTTCAGCCGCGGAAGCACGGGCAAATTGCGGGCCCGGCTCCGACTAGGGCGCCAGTCGAACCCGGTAGAACGCCTGTCCCGGCGGCGGGTTCGTATCCACCCACACGAACGGCAGCGTCGGGGTTTCGTTCGTCTTCAAGGGTTGCCAGACTGCGCCCGAGATGGCCGCGGCCCGCTCCAGCACATAATCCGGTCCTTCCTCCCCTGACACCTGGAAACAGGGCCATCCATTGGTCCACCCCAGTATGCGCAACTGCGGCGGGGCTGGCCGAGTCACCACGATTTGGAAGCTCTGGGTGGCCGCCAGCGCCGGGACGCCATCGTCCCGAACGCTCCAGCTCACCGGATGCGACGTGCCCGCGTCTGCCATTCCCGGGCGCCACGAGAATCGCCGCGTGTTCGCATCGAAGGTCGCGCCCGACGGGGCACTGAGCAACTGCAGGAACAGATTCTGGGGCGGCAGATCCGGATCCGCCACAGCCGCTGTCACTTGGACGGTTTGCCCGGCCCGCACGGTGACATCGGGCTGCGGGGCGAAAGCCGGAGGTTGGTTGACTTCCAGCACGGTGAGCGTCAGCGGGTGCGTGGCACTGGCGGGCGGTTCGCCGTCGTCGGTGACGCGCACCGTGACGAAATAGGTGCCGGGCCCCTGGAGCTCCGAAGGAGTCCAACTCAGCAGTCCGGTCTGCGGGTCCACCGTCAATCCGGCCGGCGCGCCCGGATCCAGCGAGAAGGTCAGGCGCTGGGCTGGCTGGTCCAGATCGGAGGCCCGGGCCTGCAGAGTCCACGGCACCATCTCCGGCAAGCTTGTCGATGGCAACGCGCCGAGTGTCGGTGGATCGTTTACCTCCCGCACGGTGACCTGGAAACTGCGGGCATCGCTCAAGGGAGGCGTGCCGTCGTCGGTAACCCGGATGGTCACGGTGTAAGTGCCCGGCCCCTGCGGCTCGGCGGGAATCCAGCTGAAAACGCCGTCCGAGGAGATGGTCGCTCCGTTGGGCGCACCGGGATCCAGGGTGAACGTCAAACCTTGGGCCGGCACGTCGGGATCGGTGGCCGTTGCCCGGAAGGTGAGAAGGCGATTCTCGTCAGCCGTGCGGTCCGGCAGCGGATCCAGTGCGGGGGGACGATTGGTCTGAGCCAATCGGTTGGGCGCCCGTGGGGTCGGGGTTTCGAACCGGACCACGGTTCCGGCCCCGTCGGGGAAGCGTCCCTCCGAAACGTCGGTGGTTTGGGCCCCGAACGTCACGGCGTCGATGAGGGTGCCATCCGCGCCGAACAGGCCGATGGCCTCGCCGGACTTGCTGAGGGCAAAGTTGACATGCAGATCCGGCCGATCCGACCGGTTCTGGTTGCTCTCGTTATCCGCCCACACCAACAAGTACCCCCGCGGCGGAATGACATACTGTCCATTGTCCGGGATCCGGAACTGGAACTTGTTGGTAAGGTTGTCGGTCAGATAATAGCCGCCCAGGTCCGCTGGCACCTCGCCGGCGTTGTAAAGTTCGAACCAGTCTTCGTATTGACCGTCGGCCGCGTCCGCCAACGTGGTGACGTTGTCGGCCATCCATTCGTTGATGTACACCTCGATGGGAAGGCTGGCCGGGTTGTTCGACGCGCCCGGGGTGGGCACGGTCAGCACGCGCCGGCCACTGACCCGCCCATCCGGGACGCCGCCGTAACTGCGCCCGACGGTCTGAAGACTGTAATGCAGGTAATCCAGCACGTTGGTGCGGCCGCTTTGGACGTAGACCAACGCCACCGTGCCCGTGCCGGGAGAGATGCGGAAGTTCGCATGCCACTCGCTGGCGTTCCCCTCTCCGGGCTCTCCGTCCAGCCAGACCAGTGCGAACTGGCCCGGCTGCAGCGTGGCCCCGGCCGGGAAGGACCAAAGCGTCGGCAGGGCATAATTGGTGGTCAGGTAAAAGCCCGAAAGGCTCACCGGATTGGTGCCGCCGTTGAACAGCTCCACCCAGGGATCATACTCACCCGCTCGGTCCCGCACCGCGTTCGTGATGGCCGGACTGTTCAGCACCAACAATTCGTTGAGCCAGAGGGTGGGAAAGGCGGGCAGGTTGGTGCGCACCGAGTTGACGGCGCCCGGGGTGGCCAGAGCTGCGCCTCCGCCCGTCCCGGAGGGAACCACGTCCAATCGCATGGCCCAGACCAGGTCACTACTGTTGGCGCTGGTCTGGTGGACTTCCACGGCCAGGATGTTGGTGCCCGCAACCAGGGCAGTGGCCGGAAGCGTGTAGGGGCCCTCGATCACTGCATCACCGACGACGCGATTCGCCAGCGTCGCATACACCGGGGTCCCGTCCGGCATGCCAATGCGGAACAGTTCCTGACCGTTCAAATACACCACGGCCCCATCATCGACCAGGCAGCTCAATTGCAGCTGAACGCCCGACAACGGCCCGTTGTAAACGAAGGCGGTGCGGAAGTAGAAGGCGGTACGACCGCTGTTGTCGGCCAGGGGCGTCCGAATCGGCTCCGGCAAACAGTTGCACTCCTCGTCTGCCAGGACCCCGGCGCCGGAGGGCCACGCAGAGGCGTTGTAAGACGGGGCCTTCCAATTTACCCCGTCCAGGTTGTCAGTTTGATTGTAACGCCAGGTGGATCCCCAATCGACCACGCGCACCGGCCCGGGGACATTGGTGTCCACGGTCACCGCGGCCCAGTTGGCCACGCGGTTGTTGTCCTGCCGGGGATCCATGAGTTGCAGGGATGGCCCGCCTCCGTCGGCCGCTGCCGGCCAGGGCGGATCATCATCATACGTGACCTCGTCGATGACCTCGTCCAGGTCGGGCGTGGCGCCGGGCCGGATCAACGTGAGGGTTTCCCCCCCGCGGTCGAAGCTTCCCTCGATCAGCCCGGCAACCGGAATGTTCATGCCGTAAACCCGGGCGAACACCTCCGGATTCCGCACCAACACCACGAAACCACCCGGCTCCAGGATCGTGCCCGGAGCCATGGTGGCATCGAGTCCGTTGAGCCGCCACCGCGACAGGTCATAAGCGGTGTTGGTGGAAAGGTTGTGGATCTCGAGGAACTCGGCTTCTGGCACGGCCGGATGGTACATGATCTCGTTGATGACGATGCGGCCCTGGGGCGGCTCGACCACGCCATTATAGGTGATCGTCAGCGTCGGGGTTGTCCCGCCCACCGGCTGGCCTTTGTTGTTCCAGCCCTGCAACACAAGGTTGTTGACGCCGGGCTGCAAGGCGATCCGCAGGGTCCAGTTCGTCACACTCGTCCACGTGGGCTGCACGGGCATGCCATTCACCGTAAGGGTGGCGATGGTGATGGGCGCGCGGCCGCTGATCGTGATGAGATTTCGGTTGGTCACAAAGCTCGTCGGACCATCCACCGTGAAGGGCGCGGCAACATTGACCAGTTGATTCAGAATGTAATTGCGCCGCGCGGCGACATAGTCCTTGAGCCCCTGGGGATTGACGGCCGACACGCCGGCACTGATCAGCCCGCTGTACACACGGTCCACTCGACTGGCGAACGTGGCGGCCTGCAGCGGGCCGCTCAGCGCATCCTCAAAGGCTCGCCAGTACGCGCGCTGGAATTCCGGAAAGGCCCGAAACCGGTCCAGCACCGGCTCGTTGCTGCCAAACAGGGCCTGCTCGGGACCGGTGCCGCCCACGTGGAACACGAAGTCAATGTCCCACGGCAACAGCACCCAGGGGCCGCGCTCCGGCTTGTACGCATACATGTTTTTCCCCCGGGAAAACCCGTAACTGTCCCAATTGCCCACAATGCGCTCCATGGCGAGGATCCGCATCCATTCCTCGACGTCCACCCGCGTGGCCACCTGGGAACGGTACGGCTCCGGTTGGACCGCATTCATCGCGTCCACCAGCGCGAGCAGATTCGTGAAGTCATTGGCCGATTCCCGCACGGCACGCGGCCGCCAGGTCCAACGGTACCGGGCAATCTTTTTGGCTCCGCCCGAGGTGGTGAAGTTTTCCAGTGTCGCATCCACGTAGCCGAGCTTGTTGTCGCCGGAATTGTCGAATTCGAACCAGTCCTCGATCTTGTGCAAACTGCCGGCGTCGTCGTCCGGGAAATACTGCCAAACCACGTCGCGATTGGGTTGTTGAGCGTCCTCGTACACCAAACCGCGCTGCTGGCCATTCAGGAATACACGAATATGCCGCCGGTGCAGGTAGGGTGCCCCCAGTTTGCGCCCGATCCAGAAGGCGGTTTGTTCGCCCTGATAGGTCGGATCACTGTCCAAGTTGCCCACGGTGGCCAGCACGAAATCATCCGTACCCAGGACCAGGTCATCCTTCGGCAGGTTCACTTCGTAATCGCACAGGTTCCCCAGCGGACCGTTGTAGCCGGGCGTGTGCCAGGGACTGCCACTGTACAGGGTCCCGGCGTTGTAAACCACGCGGGTGTCGGCATACACAAAGGTGCAGTCCAGAGGGTGATTGCTTTGTTTTTCCCGCGCTGACCAACGGTTCACGTTGCTTTGCGTCATCCAAATCCGGTAACTGGCCAGGAGCGGTGCGCTGGCCGGCTCCCCGAAGCGGACGAGGCATTCCCGTTGCGGCGCGCCCTCCGGAAACCGCCGGCTGGCGGGCGGGGCTCCCGCATCGGAGGTCTCCAGGTAAAACGCCACCAGTCGGCCGGCCGGCTGGCCGGGGATGGTCGCCGAGAAAAACCCCGCGCCGCGATAAGTCATGGGCACCGCGGTGTAGTTGGTATCGGGATCGACACGATACCGGAGCGTGGCGGCGGCAAGGCCGTCGGGATCTTCGATGTAAGCCGTGACCGTCACTGCCTGGCCGGCGGCGGGCAGCACCGGCCCATGCGATACTTGTGCAATCGCCGGTCCCGCGTTGAGGCGGAACTGCGAATTGGTGCGGCCGGGCGTGCCCAACGCCCCCGTGGCCAGGGTGGGCCCCGTGGCTTCCAACCAATTGCCCCACAGGCGGAGGAGGATCTCCGGATGTCCCTTGAGCCAGCGAACCCGGGCGCGCAGCGTGGCCACGGAGCCCGGCGAAAGTGTTTGCGTCAGCGGTGCACGCACCCGGTTGGCGCCCGTATCCCCCCGGTCCGAAGCCACAATGCGAAGGCAGCCGCCGCTGAACCCGCCGGTGGGTTCCCACCGCGTGTCCTGGTGCGTGCCCTGCCAGAACCAGCCGTCCGCACCGGCATCGAACGTGCCATTCGGTACCACGTTGCCCCCGCCCTGGGGAATGACCTCGACATTGTCCACCAGGCACTCGCCCGCTCCCAACAACAGAATCTGTAACTGGCTGGCATTGGCCATGGCCCCCAGGTCCAGCACCCCGGTGTGCTCGACCACGGCCCATGCGCTCTTCCCCGTTTCGTCACTGTCCGCCCAGGCCTCGGGCAGATTCCCGTCCACGCGCGGATCCGTTCGTTCGAGACTGCTCCCGCCGCCATCCGCCCACCGGGCCCAGCGACCTCCGTCCCGGTACCGGACCTCGTCCACCGTGATGTGAATCTTGTTTGTAATCACGACGCCCTGGGAATTGGTGGACACCAGATCATCAGGCATCTGCAAGCGGACGACATCCCGCTGGTTGCCCAGACGGCCCGCGTAATCACCGAGCACGCGAGCGGGATCGAGGTTCGTATGGACGGACAGCAGTCGCGTGCGGTTTCGCGCCACCACCAGGTGCCCGGCGGAGGGCAACAGGGTGCCCTGGGGAAAGTTAAAACTGATGCCCCCGCGCAGTCGCCAACCGGACAGGTCCACTGCCTGCGATCCCCGGTTCCACACCTCCACAAACTCCTCGTCGTCGTCTTCGCTGATGGGATGGTAATAGAGCTCGTTGAGGACCACCGGGCTGGTCAAGGGGCGCGCGTTCGCCTGACCCGGCGTCGGCTGGGTCAGGCGGCGGAACGAGGGCGCCCCGTCCGGGTACCGGCCACAAGAGACCCCGTTCTGCTGGGCATCGAAGCGCACCACGTCAATGACGCGGCTCCCATCCGGGGTAAGCAGATAGACGGTCTCGCCGGCCGCGTTCAATGCAAAGCCCATCTGCAGCTCCGTGAAGCTTACCCATCCCAGCGGCGGCAGCGTCGTGCCTGCCGGGATACGGAATTTGTTGGTCGACGGGTCGTCTGTGAGAATGCAATGGCTGAGATCCACCACCCCGCTGCCGTAATTGAACAGCTCCACAAAGTCGAACCAGGGCGCATCGGTGTGCGCCAGGATCTCGTTGATCATGAGGGTGGCCCAGGGATGCGAGGTGGGCACGTCCCGCACCCCCGGCGAACCGCCCACGCGGTCACTGGCGGTCCATGCCCAGGGATCATCCTCTCCATACGAGGGACGAGCCAGCACCAGCGAATGGCCTGCGCCATCCGCGGCCACCGGCCAGGGATCCGCATCGTCGTAGTTCACCTCCAAAAGAACTGCACCCAACTCGTCGCGCAGCCGAATTCGCCCCCCTCCATTCGGCAGGACATTCATGGGGTCGGCATTGGCGTTGGTCAGGGGACCCAGCACGCCCGTCAGACCATAGACAGCCTGGACGTCCGCAGGATTGGCTGCGACAACCAGGTATCCTCGTGCCGGCAGTGTGGTTCCGGCCGGGAACGTATAATCCACGTCGCCGCTCAGGCGATACCCGCCGAGGTCTTCCGCCCACAGTCCGCTGTTGTAGATCTCGATGAATTCGAGGTTGCGTCCATCCGGCCGATTGGTGGGGTGGTACATGATTTCGGTAATGGCCAGGCTGGTCCGCCGGCTCGAGGGCCCGGGCGGTTCGTTGGTTCCCCGCACCACGCCCGGAGCCAACGGGGTGTAGCCCAGCGTAAAAGTCTGCTGGCTGTTGGGCGGAATCGTGTTGGGATTCTGGGCCCGGTCGCGGACGTTGTTGACCGTCAGCACGTAAATGGGGCCGGGCGTCATCGGGGTGGTCCGAAGCGCCACCGTCGCAGGATCTTCCAACAGAATCACGTCCAGGACACCCACCCCGTGGCTGAGCGTGTAATTGCCTGCATTACCCGCGGATGCGGGCTCCACCGGCTCGGAAAAGGAGACCATGAGCAACGTGGGATCGCCCAGGTTCCGCACCCCGGTCAGCGTGGGCGGGTTGGTATCGGCCAGCACTGTCAACACGGCAGCGGCACTGTTCGTCCAGCCGTAGGCGTTCGTGACGGCGCAGACAAAGACACTGCCGCTGTCGGAGAGCCGTACGGGGCCGAACCACAACGCGGCCGAAGTGGCCCCGGGCAGGTTCGTGCCGTTTCGTTTCCACTGATAGGTCGCCCCCAGTGCCCGCGCCAATTCGACGCGGAACCCTGCCATGCCGCCTTCGACCACCGTCACGTTGGTCGGTTGCACCGTGATCACGGGGGCGCCCAAGCCGTAAGGAATGCATCGGGACGCGGGAATCGGCTCCTCGATGGTGCCATTGGGCAACTGCCAGCGCACCGCCAGATTGTCGCCGCCCCAGCCTTCCTTCATGAGGGCCTCGATGTAATACCGCTGGCCGGCCGTCAGCGGGATCAGGCTCGAGCTTTGCCCGGGTTCCACGGTCCACGCACGCGGCGGTGTCCACCCCTGAACCTGGGCGATCAGGCGCTTGTTGGCGGGATTGTCGTCCGTGCTCAGGTACAACTGCGAGGCATCGTCACTGGCGATCCAGAACCGGTAGTTGCCCGTCGCCGGCGGTACGATCAGGGCCTGCAAACGCTGCCCGTACATGTCATACACGTCGGTGGGGGTCTCAAAAACGTTCGTGAGTACCTCTTCGAAGGTGGGCTGATTCGGGAAGGTCGGCGCGTTCGTGAGGTCGGCCACCGAGACGCCCCCTCCGATGTCCAGCCAGACCTGCCGCAGGATGCCCATGGTGGGCTGTGCCCCCACGGGGTTCGTGGTGACAAGCAACCAGACGGCGGCAAACCCACACGTTCGACCCAACCGCACGAGATTCGTTGTCATGAATCGGACCTGTGCTGTTCGACACTGCCCGGCCAGGTTGCCATGCCCGCGGTTTCGGTGACAATTCCGGCACGTGACCGTGGTTTGTGCTCGTCCCCCAACCCGTCCACCCGGACGGCAGCGTTCGTTCCTCGCGCCCGGGCGATGGAGGACCACCAGATCGAACCACGATCCACCGTTTGGCCGGTGCACGAACTCGCTCGTCCCTTCAGGCACCAACCCCATGGAATATCGGCCAAAACTCCGTCCGCCTTGAACGGTTTTTTGAACCGCTGCCGGCCGGGCGCGCCACCCGCGGGTCCTGCCCGAGGCAATGCGATTGACGCGGCAACGCGGCTGCGGTTTTCTGGGACCGGTTCGACCGTGAGAACCTGACGCAGAAAAACCCGGACTTGTTCAATCCTCCAACCCTCACAGACCACTCGCATGAACACCATCCACGACTTGAAGACGGTCAAAGGTAACACCCGGGCCAAAGTCGAGGCCGAACTCAGCCGTACAGGCGGGCTGCTGCGACTGGCGCCCTGCTGGGTGCCGCGTTCCTTCCTGCAGCCCGGTCTGCGGTTGAAATTGCATCCCGACGACATCTACGCCTTCGGGGCCCATCGGGGCGGGATCGACGAACGCTGGTTCGCCTCCACGACGGAGGCGGCCAACGAGGGACGCCGCCCCGACGAGGGCCTCTCCTACGTGGTGGTGGGCCGGGAACGATTCACCCTCCGCAAGGCCGTGGAAGACTGCGGCGCCACCCTGGTCGGTCGGGACATTTGGAAGAAGTACGGCCGCTGGCCCGTCTACTCCAAGTTTTTCGACAACATGGGGCCCATCCCCCATCACATGCACCAGAACTTCAAACAGGCCAAACTGGTCGGCCAAGAGGGCAAACCCGAGGGCTACTACTTCCCGCCCCAACACAACCCCGTGGGTAACAACTTCCCCTACACCTTCTTCGGCCTGGAACCGGGCACCACGAAAGACCAGGTCCGCCGCTGCCTGGAAAACTGGAACCGGGGCGACAACGGCATCCTGGACCTGTCGAAAGCTTACCGATTGAAGCCCGGCACCGGTTGGTTGGTGCCGCCCTGCATTCTCCACGCCCCGGGCAGTCTCTGCACGTACGAACCGCAGTGGGGCAGCGACGTCTTCGGCATGTATCAGAGCATGGTCGAAGGCCGTTATGTTCCCTGGGACCTGCTGGTCAAAGATGTCCCCAAACAATACCACCGGGACCTGGATTACCTGGTCAATCAGCTCGACTGGGAGGGCAATACCGATCCCAACTTCAAAGATCATCATTACCTGGAACCGATCCCGGTGGCCGACACCGCCAGGGAAGGTTGGGAGGACCGCTGGATCGTGTACGGCCGGATCGATGGCGTCCAATACTTCACCGCCAAGGAGCTGACCGTGCAACCCGGGGTGCGCTGTACCATCCGCGACAACGGTGCCTACGGCTTGATTTGCGTCCAGGGCACCGGCCGCATCAACGGTCTGCCCCTGAACTCACCCAAGCTCATCCGCTTCCATGAGTTGACCGAGGACGAGTACTTCTGCTGCGAAGAAGGCGCACGCAACGGCGTCTGCTTCGAAAACACCAGCCAAACCGAGCCGCTGGTCTGCCTTCGATACTTCGGACCGGAGGTCAATCCCGATGCGCCCGAGGTCGGCGACCACCGTCGCCTCACTCACCCGAGAGCCTGACCCGTGTCGCTCACGCGGGGCCCCGCTTACAACATCGAAGGGCGAACCCTCGAAGGCTGCCGAAAACGTCCGCCCGTCGCGGTTGGATTCTCGGCCTCCGCAGCAACGGGCAACTCTCTGGAAATGTGCCTTTTCCTGCCCACCTTGGGAACCGTCTTCTCCGCGGAAGTCCCCTCGCCAGGTCGCGGTCTTTTCCGACGGCCACCCCGGCCCCGGCGCTCCGGCGACAAGCGAACGCTTGCCAACTTCCGCCTCGCCAGCTATTCCACTGGGGACGGACAGCACCAAGTCTCTATGCTAACACCATTGCACGGCGAGCGTCAGACAGCGTCGGAGTCGCCCACCCAAACTGCCCCCGCCTCCGTGTGCCACGCGCCGGGCCGACCCGGGAAGCGTCGGGCCCCGGCCCGGCCGTGGGCTGCATGTATGGCCCTGGGATTGAGCAGTACCACCCTATGGGCCCAGGACGCCCTGCAAACCGCCATCCAGCTCGATCGCTCCTATGAGCAGCGCAGCACCGGACGATTCCTTCCCCCGGAAGAAGGCCTGCGCACCGGCCCGGTCACCTACGCGGTCACTCTGGGGTACGGGCTGGAGTTCAACGACAACATTTTCTACCGCCGCCACAACCGGGAATCCGACTGGATCCACACCCCGCAAGCCACGGTGCGCGCCACCTGGCAGGCCACCAAGGATTCCGTGCTCAGCGTCGGCACCGGCGTGGGCTACCGCAAATACATGGACCACAGCGACCTCGATCGCTTCTATGTCACGCCTGATACGGCCCTGTTCTACGATCTGCCGGTGCGCGACTGGGTCATCACCCTGTACGAACAAGCCAGCTACTCCACCGACGTCCTGAGCCAGGGCGCACTCAGCGGTCAGGCAGAATTCCCCCGATTCGAGAACACCGTCGGCTTCCGCGCCCTCTGGCTGCCGGACCAATACGTGGTTGGCTTCGGCTATGCCCACTACAATTTCGTCTCCGACGGCGACCGCTTCGAATATCTTGATCGGGCGTCCGAACAGGCGTTCGTTCGCCTGGGTTATCGTTGGGCAGAGCTTTCCCAGTTCGGCATCGAGGTCAGCGGCGCGTTGACGCAGTTCTCCTCCGAACTGCGTGGCGACAATCGGAACCTCAGCCTCGGCCCCTACGTCATCTGGCAGATCACCGAGGCCACCGACCTCACCCTCCGCGGAGGAACGACCTACTACGAATTCGATGCCGACGCTTTTACGCCCCGCGACCGGAGCCTGAATTCTTGGTACCTGAGCCTGGACGCACGAAACCGGCTCACCGATCATTTGGTCCACAGCCTTTCCGTCCAACGGCTCGTCCAACAGGGAGTCAACCGCGGGATCGGTTATTTCAGCGACTTCATCGAAACCCTGAATGCCCAGTACCGCGCCACCTGGGCGTTCCACGAACAGGGTACGGCCGGACTGGATCTCTTCTACGAGCACAGCTCCGAGCCCCGGGGCGGCGTGGATGAAGTCTATGACCGCTACGGCATCGGCCTCAGCACCCGCTGGCAGTTTACCCGACATTTCTTCGCCAGCGTTGCCTACCGGTTTACTTGGAAGGACTCCGAAACCGACACTTTCGACTACCGCATGAACCTTGCCAGCCTCCGGCTGGACTATCGTTTCTGACCTGAACCCCCGAACCCGACACCCTCACACGCTCTATGAAAGCCACGACCTCTCCGCAATCCGGTCGCCCACCCGGCGACACACACACCCGCGCCGTTGAAACCGGTGGCATTCTCTGCCGCTTGGTCGCCTTGACGCTGGCTGTGCTGTTGACCGCCTGCCAAACCACGCCCCCCTCGGCGGTGACCAATCCTCCCACGGCAGAACCGTACACCTCGACCGTCCTTACCGAGGGCGACACCATCCGCGTGGCCTTCGAAGCGGATACCAACCTGACCACCGTCGCCAAGGTGCAGCTCGACGGCACAGTGACGCTGCCCCTGATCGGGGCCGTAAAAGCTGCCGGGTTGACCCCGGAACAGCTGCGCGCCGATCTGATGAAGCGTTACGAAAAGCTGCTCAGCATCAATGAGCTTACCGTGGCCGTGTTGGCCTCCTCGGCCAGTGTGTATGTATCCGGTGCTGTCCTCAAACCCGGCCGCATCCCTTTGGACCGTCCCATGACCGCTCTTGAGGCCATCATGGAAGCCGGCGGGTTCGATCTGCGCCGTGCCAAGCCCAGCGCCGTCGTCGTCATCCGAAAAGAAGACGGCCAGCAACGCCACTACACCCTGAACCTGCAGAACGCGCTGCGGGGCCAGGATCCCACTCCTTTCCATCTCAAACCCTTCGACATCATCCACGTGCCCGAGAAGCGGTTCAATTTCTAACGCGCCATTTGCCAAAGCGCACTTCGTTCAGCCACGCGCACTCAGCAGACTGTCGAACCCACGAGTGCCTCGAGGCTCGTGTCCCGGGAGCGCCTCCACCTCCGCAGGAGTTTTTACATATTTGCCCCGTTTCAAGAGCCTTCCAACGATGGGACAAACCACTTCCCATGGGTCCGGTCCCGGTGGCGTTGACGAGGAGCGAAGCCGCGGGAACGCATTCTCGAAAAACGTTTTCCGAGGGAAGGCGCCCGGCAGGCACACGGGTTCACGCAGCGGTTTCCGTGCTTTCATCTTTTGGAATCCGCACCTGCCGGAAGAACCGGGGGGAAGATCGACTAATCATGCCATGTAGATTCCCGTGGCGCCATGGGCCGGGTTATCCGGGTACAAGGGCAACCGTCGATCCGGCGACGTGTCGGCCGCGGCCGCGGCCGGCGCCGGCAGGCAGTGGCGGACCAAGCAGACACAGTCCTTCAAACGCTACGCGCGCGTGCCGCAGGGATGCGGGGCCTGGCTGCGCAATCCCAAAAAGCAAACGGGGCGAGCACCCTTTCGGTGTCGCCCCGCGGAGCAAATGAAGGAAGCCTTGACGGGAGCTATTTCTGCTGAGCCTTGCCCTGCTGGGCCTTGCGGGCCGCGCGCCACGCCGCCCAACGGCGTTTCTGTGCCTCGATGATCCGCCGCCGGCCCTCGGGGCTGATCTTGCGACGCTTCGGAGCCCCTACCGCCGCCGGCGTCGCGCTCGGAGCGGCCGGAGCCGACGGGGTAACCGGCGCACCCTTGGCCAACGCCCAGCGCCGTCGGGCTGCCTCGGCCAGACGGGCTCGGGCTTCGGGCGTCAAACGTCTGCGGCCCCCTCGCCCTCCGGGGGCCACCCGCGCCGGCGCACCCGCCGGAGCCGCCGCCCCGCCAGGGGCGGTGGCCGCACCGCTCAGCAGTGCGTTCAGCTCTTTCTCAAGGGCTTCGATCTGTTCTTTGATGGCAACTGCACGACGCAATTGCTCACTGGACAAACTGGCAAGTGCCGCATTCATGATGACAGTTAAAGCCCTGGCTCACCGGTTTGGCAAGCAAGAAAATTACATGCGGAGCGAAGTCCATAAGCTCCCCAAAGATGGCACGCCTCCGACCACACCAAGTCTGTCCTCATGCTAAGAGCGCGTGCGAAGCCCCTGAGTTTTCGACTTGGTTGAGCTCTGGTGACTTATTCGTGCCCGGATCAGGGTGAGCGAGTGCTCTTGGCGGCTCGGCCGGGCTTGCCACGGCGGCTCGTTTGCCCGCCGCGGAAACGGTTTCTGGGCCAGGGTCACTACCGGTCCTCCGCGACCATTCAGTAGCCGCGGCAGCAACGGGAGCCGCCGCAAGACGGCCAATCCGGAATGCGACCACGGACCCACGTCCCCGACGTCAGCCACCCCGGTAACGCGGCGGGTGGAGAATGGTTCGGCCAAGTATCTGTGGGCGGCCGGCCCTTTGAGTTGGCCAAGTTGGATTCGGCCTCCTTCCCGGGCTTCGCTGCTGGCAAGGCTCCCGGCTGCGGCTTTGCCACGAACCGCGCAGATCCAGTTTCCGGGTTGGTAAACGAGGCCACGTTTCCCCAAAACACTTGTGCAGGTCGTCGATTGGGTGGGATGCTTTCGAGGAAGCAGCCTGTTTGGCAGCCAATCCCGCGGAGCTCTTCATTCGACCAGCGATCAGGATGGAGAAAAAGGCCGGATTGCAGAAAGCGCCCACGCAATTGTTCGATGTGCAAGAGTGCCCGTTCCAGCAAGGGACGTTTATCACCACTCTGCGATGCTCCGACATGCCCGGGCCTCTCTCCCAGAACGCTGGACGGGAAACGGAGGACAAGGGCATGAGGGATTGAACTCCAAGTAGTTGCCAACAATCATCCTGCCCATCCTGCCTCCTCTCCGCGCACAAACACCGGGCTCCAAAGGGATCCGTTCGCCCGGGTACCCAGTGCGACCTTCCATGTCTTGCAAGGCCGGGGATGCAGACAAGGTGTTTTTCCTCAAACGTGCACTCAGAACAATAACCAACTAATCGGGAGAAACCGATGTTGCGCTTGCCGCAAGCGGTACAACCTCTCCCTCCGCAGCAGGCACTTGCCGCGCATCTTTTCCCGCCGCGCATCCCAACCGCTGTCAAGCAAAACAGCAACTCGCAAATACCGCGATGTGCCCCACGGTTCACATGAATCGTGGGAAGCGGGAGCAAGCACGGGCAGCCAGACTGACACCGGCATCCACGGCGTTTGAACGGGGATGCGCCCTTGGAATTCCCGGCACGGCCGCCGGGGCTGCGTCGCGGACGGGAACCGTTCGGGTCCCGGCCGGAAGCCGGCAGGAATCCGACAAGGCTGCCGCGGCCCCGCGTGCCGTTTTGCGACGGAGCAGCGCTCGAAAAGGCTGGCCGTATCCTGCTCGCCGAGCTGCCGAGATCCATATGGCTGCGAAACAGGCCGCACTTTTTCCCCGACGACACGGGTGGCCGATCGAAACCACCAGTGGCTCACTCGTGAAGACCTCCATTGGCCGAAGCGCGACCCCTGGCTGCGTGGGCGCCGGTTTCGCCGAACAGGTTGATCCTTCCAACAGCGCCGGATCCTCGACCTGAGGCAAGACCGTCAACGGCCAGAGACACGGGCTCGAGCGGAAGCAACCACGGAGCCTCCGGTCCTCCTGGCTCGGTCCCGGCTCCGGCAAATTCCCCCGCCGCCCGTGGGTCCTCAACGGTCTTCGGCCACGAAGGTTGCCAGGACGGGACGATGATCCGACGCCAGGCCCCAGTCGGGAAAGGCAAGCACGTAAGTCTCCTCCGGCACCCATTCGCGCGTCATGCCGCGGCTGAGCAGGACGTAATCGACGCGGGAATAGGAATCCTCGGGCTCGTAGAAATGCGTCCACGTGATGCGAGGGGGATCGCTGCGAGGCCGCAGGGCGGGAACCGTGTCCCCGTTTCGTTCAGCGGGCCGGGTGTCCGTCAATCGAATGCGGCCCGAACCCAGGATGGTCCGAACGGGGCGCGAGTTCTTCACATCATTCAAATCGCCGGCCACCAGCAGGTTCGCCTCCGGCTGAGCCGACAGCCGTTCCTCGATCTTTGCGCGTAGAATCCGCGCCTCCTGCAGGCGCATTTCTGCTTCATCGGCAACTCCCACCGGTCGCCGCGATTTCAGATGAACCCCGAACAAGGTGAAGCGGTAGGCGGAGGCCACCTCGATGTCCACCTCGGCGATGCCGCGGCTGACATGCAACCTGCGTCCCGCCAGAAGATAACTCTCGTTGGTATGATGCCGGCGAGCCACGATCGGAAACCGACTCAGCACGGCAACTTGGATGTTCGTGTCCCACCCCGGCACAATCTCCGCCCACGGGTAATCCAGACCTTCCCCCTTGAGACGGCCCCGCAACTCTTCCAGGGCGTCTGACCCGCCCATCTCCTGCAACACGAGGACGTCCGGCGCCAGCGCGCGGATCGCTGCACATACTTGGGCTCGCGATTCGGGACTTTTGACGGGGCGACCCGTCCCCTCCCGGAGGATGTAATTGGCCACGTTGTAGGTGGCGACCCGGAATTTCGGAGCTTCTCCCGACGCCACCACGGCCCAAAGCGCCAGGACCCACACGATCGATACCATCCAGGTCCGCCCCGGCCACCGCCCGAAGCCGGCCGGGGCAGCCTTCCTCCGTCGCTCTTTCGCTGAAACCTCGTGCGTTTTCACAGCTCAATCCGTCCTTCGAACACGAACTCCGCGGGCCCGGACAACTGCACGGTGTCAAAGGAGTCGCCCCGCCGTTCGAACCGAACCTCCAGCGTATCTCCGCTCTGCACCCGGACACGAACCGGAGATGCGAAATCGTGCTGGAGCGCCGTGATCAATGCCGATGCCGTAACCCCGGTGCCGCAAGCCAGTGTCTCTCCTTCCACGCCCCGCTCGAAGGTGCGCACCCGGATCCGGCCCGGCTCCAGCACCTGGACAAAGTTCACGTTCGTCCCCCGGGGAGCGAACTCCGGGTGCCATCGCAGCTCGGGTCCCAAGGTGCTGACGGCCGCCCGGTCCGCGTCCTCTACAAAGAGCACCGCGTGCGGCACGCCCGTGTTGATCGCATGCACTTCAGCCGGGCCGGTACTCAGGTGAAGTTTCAGTCCCAGCCGCAGATCCGTCGGCGGAGTCAGGTCGACCGCCACGCACGCATCCTCCAAACGAGCGCGCACCACACCGGCCAGCGTTTCGAAGCTCAGCGTGTCACGAGCCCAACCCGTCACCCGCTGGATAAACCGCGCAAAGCAGCGCGCTCCGTTTCCGCACATTTCCGCACAGCTCCCATCGCTGTTGTAAAACTCCCATGCCCAGTCCGCCCGGCCCGACTCGCAGCGCCGCAAACCAATGATGCCATCCGCCCCGACCCCCCGATGCCGATCGCAAAGGCGTCGAATCAAGGCCGGGGTCAATGAGACCTCCCCCGCGCGGTTGTCGAACAGGATAAAGTCATTGCCCGCGCCATTCATTTTCCAGAACTGCAGAACCATGGCTCCAACCTATCCGCCCCGGCTCCGGCAGAGAAGTGCAAAGCCCACCGACGCACCCGTGGTCAACCACCCCGCCGCACAGACGGCTGGCTGCCGGCTGACCCGGCCGCCACGAAAGTCCCCGTAAGACGCGGAGCCCGGACCGCCTGCCGGGCTTACCCGCCCAACGACACATCCTCGCGGGCACTCCGCGGGATTGAATTCCAGCGTCAGCCGCCCCGCCCCTGCCCACGTCCTTCGGGACCGGTTGGCGCGCGGCCGGTCACGCACACCTCAGGATGCCAGGGATCCCGTCAGAGCAACGCACCGGACCCGGCCATCGCGGCATCAGGACCACCTGATCGCACAGGGACCTGCAGGGGAGGCCAGGTCTGGGTGCAGCCGGGTTCTCTCCTGCGCGCGAGGGCATCAGACACCAACTTGCAAGGCCACCGGATCGCCCTCCACTCGAACCTCCGGCCCACGCCAGGCCACAGCTGCGGCTCGTCGGGTTTTGGAATTGCAATTTTGCCGGTCCTTCCCATGTTTGCGCCTCAGCGCAGGCACTATGAGGTACCGATCCAGACCAGTCGAAGAATGTGTCTTCGGTCCCGTGGGGGCCGTGGCTCTCATGATTTTGCTGCTGTTTCTGGGCGGGTGCGCCACGGTGCCCGAGACGGGCCGACAGCAGTTGCGTCTGATCTCCGCGGCCGAGGAGGTTCAACTCGGGCTGCGCAGTTTCGAGCAACTCAAAAAGGAGCTGAAGGTCAGCAAGGATGCCCGGGCGCAGGCGATGGTGGAAAAAGTGGGGCGCGCCATCGCGGCTGTCGCGCCCCTGCCTGATGCACAGTGGGAGTTTGTCCTCTTCGAGAGTCCGGAAGCCAACGCGTTCTGTTTGCCGGGCGGCAAGGTGGGCGTGTTTACCGGCCTGTTGCCCATCACGCAGGACGAGGCCGGGCTCGCCACTGTGCTGGGCCATGAGATCGCCCATGCAGTGGCCCGCCACGGTGCGGAGCGGCTGAGTCACGAGTTGCTGCGGCAGGCGGGGGGCCAGGTTCTGGCCGCGAGCATCTCGCACGCCGATCCCCGGGCCCGGCAACTGGCCACCGTGGCGTACGGTCTCGGCACCCAAATCGGGGCCATCCTGCCCTACAGCCGGCTCCATGAATCCGAGGCAGACCATTTGGGGCTGCTTTACATGGCCCGAGCCGGCTACGATCCGCGTGCGGCCATCGCTTTCTGGCAGCGCTTCGCGGAGTACAACCGCCGCCAGGGCGGCGCAGCGATGCCGGCGTGGTTGCGCACGCACCCCCTGGATGAAACGCGGATCCGGCAGCTCGAGGAATGGATGCCGCAGGCACTGGCCGAGTATGAACGGGCCAAAGGCAACGCCCCCTGAACCGCAGACTTGAAATGACTTTCGCGCAGCCCCGCATCACGGGCCGGGCAATCGGTGGGGGCCCATGAGGTCGGGGCCCGAAAGCCGTGGGTCAACCGCTCGTCGAACCCGGAACCCTCGGCGTCGCAGCCACCGTTTCTTGCCATATGGCCCACGCATGCCCGTTTGCATCCGCCGCTGCAGGCAAAGCCCTGGGAGCTCCTTGCCGGCCGCTCCGGAGGTTTGCAGGTTGGGCAAGAGCCACAGAGAAAGGCGCCACTCTTCCAGGGGCGTCGAGTGGAGCACCAACTCTCCAGCCCCGGGTTTCGCGCCGGAAAGCGTTCAGCACTCGGGCCGTGTTCCCAGCGCCAAGGACCGTGGATAAACCCGCTGGCCGCTCCTTCCGCGGGCCGCGATCCACCCTCGGACCATGAATTCGATGGCGCCTCTTACCGGTCTCATCCCGGACAAAGAGGCCGCCGAAGGCTGCGGCACCTCAGTCTCCCAATAATGCACGCATCTGCGCCCGAAGATCCGGACTGCGCATCAGACTTTCCCCCACCAAAATCGCGTCTGCGCCGGCCGCCTGCACCCTCTCCACGTCCGCGCGAGTATGAATTCCGCTTTCGGCAACCAGCAACGGGCGTTGGGCCGCATTGGGAAAATGCATCGCCAGGCGCCCGGCAAGTCGTTCCGTTGTCGCCAGGTCCACCTGAAACGTGCGGAGATCGCGGTTGTTCACGCCGATGAGATTCGCCCCTGCGCCCAGGGCAGTTTCCAACTCTTCCTCGTCATGCACTTCCACCAGCACGGCCAGGCCCGCGCTCCTGGCCAGGGCATGCAACTGCTGCAGTTGCTCCGCAGAAAGAATGGCTGCAATCAGCAACACCGCATCGGCCCCCCACTCCACCGCCTCCCGCAGCTGGCGACTGTCCAGAAGGAAGTCCTTGCGCAACAGAGGCAGATTCACCGCGGCACGCACCGCCCGTAAGTAACTCAACTGCCCCTGAAAAAACGGGGCATCCGTGAGGATCGACAGGCAGGTGGCCCCTGCGGCTTCATACTCTCGCGCAATGCTCACCGGGTCGAAGTCCGGCCGGATCACACCGGCGGAGGGAGAGGCCTTTTTCACCTCGGCGATCAGGGCGATCGAGCCCCGCCGGGGCCGGCGCAGCGCACCCGCAAAGTCGCGACGCGGGCCGTGCTCTTGGACGGCGGCCTGCAGTTCTTCCGGGCTCACCGGCCCGCCCGGCAGGCGCGCCACCTCCTCCCGTTTGCGGGCCACGATGCGGTCCAGGATGCTCGCCGTATGAGGGGGAATCATTCCTCGTCTTCCGTGTCCTTGATGCCCTGCTGGCGTTTGGTGGGACAGCCGGCCCGCAGCCATGCGTGTACGAACATGTCCAGGTCCCCGTCCAACACCGCATCGGTGTCGCCCGTCTGGACCCCCGTGCGGAGGTCCTTGACCATGCGATAGGGCTGCAGCACATAGCTGCGGATCTGGTTGCCCCAACTGATGCTGCCTTTCTCGCCGTAGAACCGTTCCATTTCGGCCCGCTGCTGGTCCTCACGCAGGGCCATGAGCTTGGAGATCAACAGCTTCATCGCCGTGGCACGGTTCTGGTGCTGGGACCGCTGGCTCTGGGAGGCCGCGACAATGCCGGTGGGCAGGTGGGTAATGCGCACCGCGGTTTCCACCTTGTTGACGTTTTGGCCGCCCTTGCCTCCCGAGCGGTAAAAGTCGATCTTGAGGTCGGCCGGATTGATCTCGATTTCCCCGGAGTCCTCGATCTCGGCGATGACGTCCACACTGGCGAAGCTGGTGTGGCGGCGTTTGTTGGCGTCGAAGGGCGAGATGCGCACCAGCCGGTGCACGCCGCGTTCGGCCTTGCAAAAGCCATACGCATTTTCCCCGCGGATGGTCAGCGTGGCGTGTCGGATGCCGGCCGCTTCCCCGGGCAGAATATCCTCGATTTCGACCTCCCAGCCGCGCGACTCGGCCCAGCGCTGGTACATCCGCAACAGCATCGCGGCCCAGTCGCAGGATTCGGTCCCCCCCGCGCCGGCGTTGATGCTCATGATGCAGTTGCGATGGTCGTGAGGCCCGTTCAACAGAATCCGCAACTCCAGCTTGTCCAGCTCCTTCAAGAACCGCTCGGTCTCCGCCGCCAGATCCGCGGCAATGGCCGGTTGAGCCGAAGGCGGTTCGGCGCGGCCCAGCTCCAGCATCAGGCGCAAATCTTCCAGTTGCTTTTCCGCCTTCAGCAGCGGCTCGATCTTCGAGCGAAGCTGACTGGATTCCTCGATGAGCTTTTGGGCCTGCTCACGGTTGGCCCAAAAGTTCTCCCCCGCCATCAGGGATTCGATCTCCCCGAGGCGTCGCTGAGCCCCGGCCACGTCAAAGAAACCTCCGTAGATACGCAAGCTTCTCCGCTGCCGAAGCAATCTGCGTCGCAATCACATCGAACATGCCCTTCAGCATACGTTTTTTTGCTTCTCTGGCAACGGCCCAGCGACCTGCGCAAGAATCGCGACTCCCCTGCGCTTCCCGGAAGACACCCCCGGCGACGGGTTTGTGAGGCTTGGCCACGGTCGTTCCGTCCTTCGTGTCCCGGGAACCCATGCCTGCTCCCACCGCAAACCCGGCGGGAAGGCTCTCCCACGAGTGGTCCACCCGCCCGTTTCCCTTGCGGAGCAAAGCCGCTCTATTCGGTTGCACTTTGACGGGCTCGCGGCGAAACGCTGGCTGCGATAAGCCCGGCGCTCGGAAGGTCCGCCGCTATCGGCTCCCAGGATCAACTTCCGACACCGCCCGCGAACTGGAGTCGAGCTCGCGCAGAGCCGAACCCGGCAGGGCCGAAGGCCATCCGGAGAATTACCGGATCCCGAGCGGGCTCCGAGTGCCTCAGCGGGCGAGAGGGTTTCCCTCCCGCACGCACATTCCGCAGGCTTCGGGTTCTTCGGCCGGCGCCGGACGAGATTGTGAAAAGAGCCGCAACCATTTTGTCGGGTCTCCCAACTCCAATGAGCTGTTCCCTCCAGTTTCCGTGCAAGGAGGTGTTGAGCCGCGCCTTCAGAGGCCCTCGCTCGGTCGGTTCAACAAGGGCCGTAATTTGGCTCTTCGACGCCCCGTGGGCCCTTTCGAGTTTCATCAACAATCATTTACCCCGGGTGCGGGCGCCCTGCGGGACACGTTCCAGAGGGCGCAGAGCATTCCGTCATCGACAGGGACAAAGGCCCATCCAAGTGGTACCGCCGCTGGAAACCTCGAGCGGACGCAAGGGGTCCGCAGAGAGATCCTCGAGCGAGGTTGCCCCGAGGAGTCGCGCGGGCTAGTCAGGCGGGCGGGACTGCGGACCTCCGGTCGGATTATCTGCAGGCTCCCCCGGGCCCGGTCCCCTTCCTGCCCGCGCCCGCGGTTGCTCCGGCTGGCGATCTCCGGTTTGCGGATGCGTTTGGCCGTCCCGGCTCAACCAGAAGTGCTGGCCGAATTGGGCAACAATGGGCGGGCTGCCTCCGGGTCGCGCCCACGGGTTTGGGCCGGGAGCCCATGCAAAGCGCACACATCCCGCAGTCGAGGCACCGACACTTGGACTCTCGAACAAGGCACGATTGACGATGCACTTCCGACCCTGAGGAAACCACGGGCGCGCGTCGGTTCGTGGCGAAAAGGCGAGGTTCGGCAGGAGGAATTGGGTCGTTCGAAACCGGGCGCCCAAACCGACTGACGCACATCCATTTGGCATGCAATGACTTGCGCTCAAGAACAGGCTTTTTCAGTAAAATGCACAATCTCTATTGACATTGTTGTGTTTTTCACTATGCTCTGTCTCGGATGATGTGCGGACAGCCGAGAAAGATGACACTGATCCCAACCAAACGGGCAATTCGGCCGGCCGCGACGGGCCGCCGTCGGAGCGTCGGGCAACGCCCATGCCGTTGCAGCCCGCCAGTTCTGGCCACCCGCTTATCACCAAGCTGCCAAGCGGTGCGCACCATCCGCGCCTCTTGGCGATCGATCCAGCCGCCACGATCTGAACCGGACAACGCCGAGGCCCGTGGCGTTCGGCTCCTTGACCGGGTCGCCCATCGCAAGACGAGCCACACGCCTGTCCGGAAAATGAGTTCGTACACCTCCAGTGGCCGGCGGTCGGGCCACGCGATGCCCGTGCGGGCATCCGCTTCCTTTCTCCCGGCGGGCTTGGGGCGGTCCGCCGGGGGGCCCGCGCCCGGAGGGAAGCTTCAACGAACCGACGCATGAACCGCGTGCCCCTTGCTGTGAAACTTCATGGCCAACGCAGTTACCGAAAAACCGTATCGCAGCCTGATCAAGGCAATTTCCTGGCGCATCACCGGCACGCTGGACACGATTTTCATCTCGTTCCTGGTGACGGGAAAACTGAAGGCCGCTGTCTCCATTGGAGTGATCGAGCTGGGTACCAAAATCCTCCTTTACTATTTGCATGAGCGGGTTTGGAATCGGATTCCCCTGGGCCGGGTGAAAGCTCAGGAGGATTACAGCATTTAGTCGCAGGGAAACCACAGGGAACACAGGAGACAACAGCCATGCCGATGTATCCGGACATCGTCGGAACCGTGGGGCGCACCCCGCTGGTGAAACTCAACCGCATCACGGCCGGGTTGGACGCCACCATCGCGGTCAAGTGCGAGTTTTTCAACCCGCTCAGCAGCGTCAAGGACCGCATCGGGTACTCGATGATTGCCGCGGCCGAGCGGGACGGGATTCTCACGCCGGACACCACCATCATCGAGCCCACTTCGGGCAATACGGGGATTGCCCTGGCCTTCGTGGCGGCGGCGCGCGGTTACAAGCTCATCCTGACCATGCCCGAAACGATGAGCCTGGAGCGACGCACCCTGCTGGCCATGCTGGGCGCCCGGCTGGTGCTCACCCCGGGACCCGAAGGCATGCGCGGCGCCATTCGCAAGGCGGAAGAATTGCATCGCGACATCCAACCCTCGTGGATCCCCCAGCAGTTCGAAAACCCGGCCAACCCCGAGATCCACCGCCGGACCACCGCAGAAGAGATTTGGGCCGACACGAACGGGAAGATCGACATCTTCGTGGCCGCGGTGGGCACCGGCGGGACCATTACCGGCGTCGGCGAGGTCATCAAGTCGCGGAAGAAAGATTTCAAGGTGATTGCGGTCGAACCCAAGGATTCTCCTGTGATCACGCAAACGTTGCGGGGTGAGCCCATCAAACCGGGCCCGCACAAGATCCAGGGGACCGGGGCCGGTTTCGTACCCAAGGTGTTGAACCTGCAAATCCTCGACGAGGTCATCACGGTCAGCAACGAAGACGCCTTTGCCATGGCGCGTCGGCTGGCCCTGGAGGAGGGCATTTTGGCCGGCATTTCCAGCGGGGCCAACGTTTGGGCGGCCCTGCAGGTGGCCAAACGCCCGGAGAACAAAGGAAAACTGATCGTGACGGTGGCCCCCAGCACGGGCGAGCGGTACCTGAGCACGCCGCTTGCGGATGAGGCCCGCCGTCAGGTCCAAGCGTAATCTCCCACTGGTCATGAGCGCACCGAACCCTTCCGCCCCTCTCACCCACAATGAGGAACTCAAGTCGGGTTGCCCCACCCTGGCCGGCACCATCGCCCCCACGCTGGCAGACCCGGCGCAGGACCACTTCAGTCATGACGACTATGAGTTCCTCAAATTCCACGGCATTTACCAACAGGACGATCGCGACCTGCGCAAAACCGGCAAGAAATACATCTTCATGGTGCGCGGTCGGATCCCGGGCGGGGTCATGACCGCCCGCCAATGGCTGGCCTTCGATGAGTTGTCGGCTCGCTACGGTAACAACACGCTGCGGATCACCACCCGGCAGAGCATTCAGTTTCACGGCGTGGTGAAAGCGGGACTGCGTCCCCTGGTCAAGGGCATCAACGACTGCCTGCTGTCCACTCTGGCGGCCTGCGGCGACGTAAACCGCAATGTGATGGCGCCGCCGACGCCGGCCTACACCCCGGCGCGGGCGGAGGTGCTGGCCGATTGCCAGCGGGTCGCCGAGGCCCTCAAACCCCGCACCCCGGCCTATCACACGATCTGGGTGGAGGGCGTGGAGTTGAAGCTCGATCAGCCCGGGAACCGCGATTTCGTGGACCCGCTCTACGGCCCCGGCTATCTGCCCCGCAAGTTCAAGACCGGCTTCGTCATCCCGCCGATCAACGACATCGACATCCTGACCAACGACCTGGGCTTTATCGCCATCGTGGAGAACGACCGGCTGGTCGGATACAACCTCGCCGTCGGGGGCGGCATGGGCCGAAGTCACGGCAATGCCCAAACCTATCCGCGCCTGGCCGATGTCCTGGGATTCCTGCCCCGGGAAAAAGTCGTCGAAGTCGCCAAGGCAGTGCTGACGATCCACCGGGACTACGGCGACCGCACCAATCGCAAACATGCACGGCTGAAGTACGTGGTGGCCGAGCGCGGCGTGGACTGGACCCGGGCCGAGGTCGAAAAACGTGCGGGCTTCCCCCTCGAGCCGCCCCGACCGTTCCATTTCACCACCACGGGCGATCTGCTGGGGTGGCACCGGCAGGTGGACGGTCGGTGGTTCTTCACCGTGTACGTGGAATCCGGCCGCGTGAAGGACACGCCCGGGCTGCGACTCAAGACTGCGTTGCGCCAAGTGGCAGAGCGCTGGCCCGACCTCGAGTTTCGTCTCACGCCGAATCAGAACGTCATCCTGGCCAATGTCCCCGAGTCGGCGCGTTCCGAGCTCGACGCACTGCTGCGCGAGCACGGTGTGCGCACCGATCGCCAGACCACCGTGATCCGGGCGGCCGCGCTCTCCTGCCCCGCCCTGCCCACCTGCGGGCTTGCCTTGGCCGAATCCGAGCGGTTGCTCCCCACGGTGCTCGACCGCCTGGAGGCCATTGTCGCCGAGCTCGGCCTGCAGGATCAGGAGATCATCGTGCGCATGACCGGATGCCCCAACGGCTGCGCCCGACCCTACATGGCCGAGATCGGCCTGGTGGGCAAGGCCCCGGGTCGATACCAGTTGTGGGTCGGCGGCGACGTCGCCGGCACACGGCTGAACCGGCTTTGGAAGGACACCGTCAAAGACACCGAACTGGAAGCGGAGCTGCGCGCCCTGCTCGAGCGTTACGCCCGGGAACGTCTCCCCGGCGAACGGTTCGGGGATTGGGCCGTGCGCGAGCTCTGGCCCCAGCTGACCGAACCCGCCCTGGTGGCATGAATCCCGACCTTTTGAAACGTTGGAATGCAGAACTCCGTCACCGGCCCGCTCCGGAGATTGTCCGGTGGGCCCTGGACCAGGCGGAGGGTCGCGCCGTGGTTTCCACCAATTTCCGTCCGTACGAGGCCGTGCTCCTCCACATGTGTGTCCAGGCCCAGCCTGACATCCCGGTCGTGTGGGTGGATCACGGGTACAACCGCCCGGCCACCTACCGGCATGCCGAGACCCTGCGGCGCCTGCTCAACCTCAATTTGAAGATCTACCTGCCGCGCATCTCGGCGGCCCATCGGGACGCCGTGTACGGTCCCATTCCCGGTCCCGAGGATGAAGAGGGCCTGCGCCGCTTCAGTGCCCTGATGAAATTGGAGCCCTTCCAACGCGCCATGCGCGAGCTGGCCCCGCGCGTCTGGCTCACGGCCCTGCGCAAAGTCCAGAACCCGCATCGCGCCACCCTCGACATCGTCACCTGGGACGAACAATTTCAGACCTTGAAAGTCAGCCCGGTCTTTTACTGGACCGACGCCGACATGGAAGCCTATCTCCAGGCCCATCAGCTTCCCAACGAGTGGGATTACCACGACCCGGCCAAGGCCGATGAGAAACGCGAGTGCGGCTTGCACGCCCCCTGGCGGGCGCCGGCCGCCTCCGCGTGAGGCCGTCCATTTCCCTCCGCCGGGTCCGCGGTGCTGATCGACCATGAGCGTGACTTATCACCTGGATCATTTACAGTATCTCGAAAGCGAGGCCATTCACGTGCTGCGCGAAGTGGCCGCCGAGTTCGAGCGGTCCTGCATTCTCTTCTCCGGCGGCAAGGATTCGATCTGCCTGCTCCGCCTGGCCGAAAAAGCCTTTCGCCCCTCTCCCATCCCGATGCCGCTGTTGAACATCGACACCGGCCATCATTTCCCGGAGCTCAACGAGTTCCGCGACCGCCGCGCGCGGGAGCTGGGGGCCCGCCTCATTGTCCGTACCGTTGAAGACGCCATCGCCCGCGGCATCGCCGTGCCCACGCCGGGCGAGATCAGTCGCAACCGTCTGCAAATCCCCACCCTGCTGGCGGCCATCGAGGAGTTCCGGTTCGATGCCTGTGTGGGCGGAGCCCGACGGGATGAGGAAAAGGCCCGGGCCAAGGAGCGGTTCTTCAGCTTTCGCGACAGCTTTGGCCAGTGGGATCCCCGCAACCAGCGGCCGGAGGTCTGGAACCTCTACAACACGCGGGTCAACCCCGGCGAACACATGCGGGTGTTTCCCCTGTCCAACTGGACCGAACTGGACGTTTGGGAATACATCCGCCGCGAAAAGCTGGAGGTGCCGAGCATCTACTTCAGTCACCAGCGGCTCTGCGTTCGTCGCCAGGGCCAGTGGATGCCGGTCACGGATCTGTTGCCGCCCCGGCCGGGCGAGGAAGTCCGGGAACTGCGGGTGCGCGTGCGCACCATCGGCGACATCATCAGCACCGGCATGATCGAGAGTCCCGCCGACAGCGTGGACGATATCATCGCCGAGATCGCCGCGGCCCGCGTGACCGAGCGCGGCTCGCGGGCCGATGACAAGAGCAGCGAGGCCGCCATGGAAGACCGCAAGAAGCTTGGGTATTTCTGAGACCGGATTCGAGTTGCGCCATGATCACGCCCCCCAGCATTGAAATCCTGCGCTTCAACACCTGCGGCAGCGTGGACGACGGAAAGTCCACGCTCATTGGTCGGCTCCTGTACGATTCCAAAAACCTGATGGAAGACCAGCTCGACGCCCTGGAACGATCGGCCGATCTGACCGGAGGCGGGCAGATCAACCTGGCCAATGTCACGGACGGGCTGCGGGCGGAGCGCGAACAGGGCATCACCATCGACGTGGCCTACCGGTACTTCGCCACCCCGCGCCGCCGGTTCATCGTCGCCGACACCCCGGGTCACGTGCAGTACACCCGCAACATGGTCACCGGCGCTTCCACCGCCAACCTGTCCATCGTCCTGGTGGATGCCCGGCAGGGGGTCACCGAGCAAACCCGTCGCCACAGCTGCATCGCCGCCCTGCTCGGCATCCCGCATATTGTCTTCGCCGTCAACAAAATGGACCTGGTGGATTGGAGCGAGGAGCGTTTCCTGCAAATCCGGGCCGACATCGAAGCCTTCCTGCCCAAGCTGGATGCGTTTCGTGACGTCAAGTTCATCCCCATCAGCGCCCTCCACGGTGACAACGTCGTCGACCCCTCGCCCCACATGCCCTGGTACGAGGGCCCCACGCTGCTCCGGCACCTGGAAACCGTTCACATCGCCAGCGACTGGAACCTCGCGGCACTGCGCTTCCCGGTGCAATGGGTCAACCGGCCCCATCGTCCGACCGACCCGCGCCTGCACGATTTTCGCGGGTTCAGCGGCCAACTGGCCGGCGGCATCGTCCGCGTCGGCCAGCCCGTGTTGGTGCTGCCTTCGGGATGGAAAACCCATGTGCGCGAAATCTGGACCCCGGCCGGGATCGAACCCGAGGCCTTTTGCCCGCAGAGCATCACGCTGGTCCTGGAACATGACCTCGACATCAGCCGGGGGGACATGATCGTGGGAGTCGATGCGCTGCCCGGCATGAGCCAGGACGTCGTCGCGCGGCTCTGCTGGATGCATCCCCGCCCGCTGACCGCCGGCCGCAAGTTTCTGCTCAAACACACCACGCAAACCGTCCAGGCGGTCGTCACCGGTTTGGAACACCGACTCGACATCGCCTCGTTCGAGCCCCAGCCCTGCCCGGCGGAGCTGCAGCTCAACGACATCGGCGAGGTCCGGATCCACACGGCCAGGCCCCTGATCTACGACGGTTACGCCAGCAACCGGCTCACCGGCTCCTTCATCCTCATCGAACCGGGGACCAACGCCACCGTCGCCGCCGGCATGCTCCGTCCGCCCACGGAACCGGCGCGGCTCGAGTACACGGACTTTGTGATCTGACGCAAGGGGCGGGGCCTCCCCGTGCCTCCGTCCGACGCCTGCGGCGCAGAACCGGCTGCACCGTGTTCTCCCCGGGCGTGGGCCCCACCGTTCGTTCCGAAGGAACGTCCGGCAGGGCCCGTTCTCCCTGAGGGTCCGCTCCGCTCCCGAAATCAGCGCGGAACCCCGCTCGGGGTGGGAGCGCCCACCACGGGCGACAGGGACCAACCCCGCACCGGCTCGCCCGCCGCGTCCACCACCCGTCGCATTTGGGCAAACCACCACGCCGCACGGGCCCGCCGCCGGTCGGCCGGCGTGTGGCGCCGGCGCGCTTCACGTCCGAGGGGCAGCTCCAGTTGCGTTGTCATCGTCTTCATGCGTTGCCTCTTTCCGATCATTGGCGGCTCCAGCGTAACGGAGGGGGTCGGACAAATACTGGGGTAGCCTCAAAAAACTCAGAAGCCCCGGAAACGCCACGCGTGTCCGCTCGCGGGGAATCCTTCAGGGGCAGGGCCCCGTTCTGTCCCCAATTCTCATGACATGCGCGGACCCCGCTTGTGGCGTAGGTTGCGGCGTACACCGGCCCGGTGGGTCGGCGCGAAGGGTCCTTGGCCTATGACCGGCAGCAACCGATTCAAGTCCCGCCCCTGGTCGCGTCGCGCAACGAGGGGAGCGCTGATGCTTCTGGTTCCGATGAGCCTGCTGACGAGCTGCCGGGAGCGCGGTTCGGACGAAACCGTGCCCGCCGCGCCTCCGCCGGGCGCGGCAGAGTCCGTGACGCCGCAGCATCCGGCAGCGGAACAATCCCCCGCGGCGATGCCGGCACCCGGCAACGCGCCCGTGCAAGGCAGGGGCGGGCGGTCCTCTCCGGCGCAGACCCAGGGCAACGTTTCCCCCTCCGTGCCGGGCTCGCCCGCAGTGGATTTGGACGCGCTAACCCAGGCCGTGCGCCGTTACGGCGCTGAAAAGCGGCGCGTCCCTTCGAACCTCAACGAAGTGGTCGCCGCGGGATACCTGAAAGTCCTGCCACCCCCGCCGCCCGGCATGCGCTACGTCATCGACCCGACCCGCTTGGAAGTGCTTTTGGTCAAGCAATAATCTGGCGCGGACCATGACCATCCCCCATCGCTGGAGTCTCCCTCTTCGGCCCTCTCCCCGAACGGCCCCGCTCAAATCGCTCCGGGCCTGGGGCCCTCCGGGGTTTACGCTGATCGAACTGCTGGTTGTCATCGCCATCATCGCCATCCTGGCAGGGCTGCTTTTGCCCGCTTTGTCCAGGGCCAAGGCCAAGGCCCACACCACCCAGTGCATGGCCAACATGAAGCAGATCGGCGTCGCCATGGCCATGCACGTGAACGAGAACAGCGACATGTACCCGTACGCCGCCATCTACACCGGCGACTACATGTACCAAATGTCCTGGGACGACCTGCTGCATCGCAGTCTGGGGGGCACGGCGCCTCAGCGGGAACTCGACCTGGCCATCATGGACAGCATCTACGTGCCGAAGTTGTTGAAGTGTCCCGCCGACCGCGTGCCGAACACCGTGGTCTGGGCCCAGTACGGCCAGCGGCGCACCTACTCGATGATTGAGGCGTCCCTGTCGGTCAACCGGTTCGGGGACCCGTTGCCTCCCACGTCACGGGGCGTGGGGGTCTATTACTGGTGGCGGGGCGTCTCGGGCCTGCCCAACTGGGATCAGCCCGGCTATAAAAGCAGCGTGGTTTTGCAGCCGGCCACCACGTTTCTCATCGCCGAAAACCCGAAGACCAACAACATCGCCGGCAACTGTTGGCCGGCGGCGGTGCCCAGCCCGGTCGTGCAACTCGACGGTTACGGAGGACCGGTCTATTTCCTCCACAACGGGCGGTTCAACTATCTGCTGCACGATGGGCACAGCGAATTACTGAAGGTGGAACGCACGATCGGCCGTGGTTCCATGAACGACCCGCGCGGCTATTGGACGGTGGTTCCGAACGACTAGGTCGAGGCGCCCATCCCGTTGGGGGGTTGCCCGATCCTCCCGCAAGCCCGCCAAGGCCGGTCGTCGTTTGTCCCGCCCGGTCGGATTCCTTCCTCCTTGAGCTCAGACCGACCCGCCCGGGAAAAGTCCCCTGGCCTCCGGTGTGAGAACCCGCGCCCGGGCCGGTGTCGGGGCGGGCTCCGAGGAACCTCGGTTGCTCGAACAGCGGCGGAAAATCGGTTGCGCGGGCGAACTCTTTGGCCTAGTAACTGGGCTCATGAGAGTCCATTGGTTGGTGGTGCTCGGCTGGGTGGCAGGCATTGGGCTGGCGCCAGGGCGAACGCCCGCCGCGGAAACCTCCTCTGCGGGCGCGTCCGTCGCCCGACGGCCCTTGTACGCACCCCATCATCCCTTTGGCACCGAGCGCGCCCGGCGCACACTGGACGCGAGCGCGGCTCCCGCAACTCGAACGGAACTCTCTACGGCCCGGTCGAAGCCGGACGAAGGACAAGCGCCCCCGGAATCGCGCGTCCCCTCGGCAGCGGCCCCGGCGCAGCCACAACCCGCAACTGCCCCTTCCGGCTCCCCGGCCCCTCTGCCTCCGGTGGAATCGCCGCTGACCGCCGAGCAACAAGCCCGCCTGGCTGAGCTTCTCGAACGGTACAAGGCCGACCAGATCACGCCACAAGAATACCACCGGGAGCGGGCCCGGATCCTCCGGCAACGGTGAGGGCGACCCGGCACAGGTAAACTTCCCTGCCCCGGGACGCGACGTCTGCTGCTGCGGTCCAGGAAACCTCCTCCAACCCACGATCCATGCACTTTTTCCGTTACCGAGGCAACGAGCTGTTTTGCGAAGACGTGTCGCTGGTCCACCTGGCCCGGCGGTATGGCACGCCGCTCTATGTCTATTCCCAACGCACGCTGGAGCAGAACTTCCGCCGGCTGGACGAGGCCATGGCGCCGCTCCGACACCTGCCCTGTTACGCAGTCAAGGCCAACTCGAACCTGGCGGTGTTGCGCGTCATGGCCGACCTGGGCGGCGGATTCGATGTCGTCAGCGGGGGGGAATTGCAGCGGGTTCTGGCCGCCGGCGGGAAGGCCGAGCGTTGCATTTTCGCCGGCGTGGCCAAGACCGAGAAAGAAATCGCTCAGGCACTCCGGGCCGGTATCTATTGTTTCAACGTTGAGAGCGTCCCCGAGCTGGAACGGATCGACCGGGTGGCCGCCGACCTGGGCACCGTGGCCCCGGTGGCCGTGCGCGTGAACCCGGACGTGGCCGCCCGCACCCACGCCAAGATCACCACGGGCACGTACCAGAACAAGTTTGGAATCGCCTTCGAACAGGTCGAGGGCGTGTACGCCCGGGCCGCCCGCCGTCGACATCTCTGGTTGCGGGGGCTGCAAATGCACATCGGCTCGCAACTGGTGCGGGTCGACCCCTTCGAACAAGCCGTGCGCAAGGTTGCCCCGCTGGCGCATCGTCTCAAAGACCGTTACGGCATCGAGTTCTTCAGCATCGGGGGCGGCCTGGGAATCGTCTATGAACAGGCGCTGGCCAGCGGTGACCCTGCCTGGTGGCAGTCGCCCCAGGGACGTCGCATGCTCACCCCCGAAGTGTACGCCCGGCGGCTCGTGCCCCTGCTGGAACCGCTGGGCCTGCGGATTCTTCTGGAGCCGGGCCGATTCTTGACCGGCAACGCTGGCGTCCTGGTCACGCGGGTCGAATACATCAAACAAACCGGTTCCAAAACGTTCGTGATCGTCGACGCCGCCATGACGGAGCTGATTCGACCCGCGTTTTACGATGCCTACCATGAAATCGTGCCCCTCCGGCGCCGCAAGACCCCGGCGGTGGTCTGCGACGTGGTGGGCGGCGTGTGCGAGTCGGGCGACTATTTTTGCAAGGACCGTGCGCTGCCGCGCGTGCGGCAAGGAGATTTGCTGGCCATCCTCAGCGCGGGGGCCTACGGATCGGTCATGGCCTCCAACTACAACACCCGGCCTCTGGCGGCCGAGGTACTGGTGTCTGGCTCTCGTGCCGCCCTGGTCCGCAAACGCCAACCGGTGGAAGCCATTTGGGGGTTGGAACAGCTGGCGCCGTGGCAGCAGTAACATCCCCGCCCGATCGGGATGCCCCACCAGCCGCTTCGGCTCCGCGTTGCCGTTTCCGACAGCCGCGCCTGCGAGTTTGCCGCGGCAAGACCCGTTGCACCATGGCGGTCCCGAGGCAGGAGCGGACTTTGGTGTTTGAGCCCGGATCCACGAATCCCGGGGAAACGCCCGTTTCCCCCAGCCTTCCCCTGCCGGGGACGCGCGGAATTCCGCCGAGGCTTCCAAGCCGTGCATAAACCTGAAATGCGCCCCGTAAGGAGGGGTGCCCCCGGCGGGTTTGAAGGCTTTACAGCGCCCCGGCCGCCCTGCATGCTGTGGCGCGATGACACAACGTTCCATGAACGCGGTCCCGGTGTCTTCCGTTCGGCCCGGGGCATCCGCTCCGGGAGACACGTGGTCGGCTCGGATCGACGAGGCCATCCGGCGTTCCCAGGAGTTCTGGCTCGGCCAGCAAAAGCCGGAAGGGTATTGGATCGGCGAGTTGATCGTGGACGTCACGCTCGTGGCGGACATGGTCGCGTTTCACCATTGGGACCGCAGCGTGGATCCGGCCTGGCAACGCAAGGCGGTCCGTCACATTTTCGACAAGCAACTGCCCGACGGAGGCTGGAACATTTACCACGGCGGCCCGGCGGAGGTGAACGCCACGATCAAGGCGTATCTGGCCCTGAAGCTGGCCGGCGTTTCTCCCACCCACCCGCGCATGTTGCGCGCACGCGAGGTGGCCCGGTCCCTCGGGGGGGTGCCCCGCTTGAACACCTTCTCCAAACTCTATCTGGCGCTGCTGGGACTGTACCCTTGGAAATACGTGCCCACCATCCCCTGCGAGGTGCTTCTCCTGGGCAAATGGTTCCGCGTCAACTTCTGGGACATGAGCAATTGGACCCGCGCCATGCTCGTGCCCCTGGCGATCATCAACCATTTTCGGCCCACCCGACCCTGTGGGGTGGATCTGGATGAACTGTATCCCGAGGGCTTCCACGAACGCGACCTGCGCCTGCCCCGGGATCCCGACTGGTTCACCTGGCGCAACTTTTTCCTCTGCCTGGACAAACTGCACAAATTCGCCGAGCTCTGGGCACGGGCGGGCATTCATCCCTTCCGCCGCCGCGCCCTGCGCAAGGCCGAGCAGTGGATGTTGGAGCGTTTTGAAGGCTCGGACGGTCTGGGAGCGATCTTCCCGGCCATGCTCAACTCGCTCATCGCCCTCAAGGCACTCGGTTACCCCGACGACCATCCGGAGGTCATCCGTGCCCGCCAGAAGCTGAAGGAGCTCGAGCACGAGACCGCCGATTCCATCCGCATCGAACCCTGTTTCTCCCCCGTGTGGGACACGGCCATCGTCACGATCGCACTGCGCGAATCCGGTCTGCCGGCCGATCACCCTGCCGTCGTGCGCGCGGCCAACTGGCTGCTGGACCGGGAAATCCGCTTCCGCGGGGACTGGCAGTACAAAAACCCCGCACCGGTGGAGCCCAGCGGCTGGGCCTTCGAGTTCAACAACAAATGGAACCCGGACGTGGATGACACCGCCATGGTCCTGCTGGCCCTGCGCCTGGTCCCCACAGAGGATCCCGCCCGACGGGATGCCGCATTCCGACGCGGGCTGAACTGGATGCTCACGTTCCAGTGCCGGGACGGCGGCTGGGCCGCCTTCGACAAGGACTGCACCAACAACATCCTCGAGAAGGTGCCCTTCGCCGATCACAACGCGATGTTGGACCCGGAGTGCGCGGACATCACGGCGCGCATTTTGGAATTGCTCGGCAGGGAGGGATTCCCCCTCGATCATCCGCAGGTCCGGCGGGCCATCGCCTATCTGCGCTCCCAGCAGGAAGCCGACGGGTCATGGTACGGCCGCTGGGGAGTCAATTACATCTACGGCACCTGGCAGGTGTTGCGCGGCTTGCATGCCCTCGGCATGGACATGCACCAGCCGTGGCTGTTGCGCGCTCGCGATTGGTTGGAAAGTGTGCAACACGAGGACGGCGGCTGGGGCGAACGCTGCAACACCTACGACGACCCTGTCTTCAAGGGCCAGGGCCCCAGCACCGCCTCCCAGACCGCCTGGGCGGTGATGGGGTTGTGTGCCTTCGGCGATCCCCATCGACCCTCCCTGCGAGCGGGCGTTGAATACCTGCTGCGCACTCAGAATCCGGATGGCACTTGGACGGAGGAGGAAACCACCGGTACGGGCTTCCCGAAGGTCTTCTATTTGAAATACGACAGCTACCGGAACGCCTGGCCGCTGCTGGCTCTGGCAACCTACCGCCAACTGTGTCAGCGTGCCCGGGGTACGTGAAGCCCGGATGGCACGGGAGGAACCGGCGGGGCAGAACCGGGCAGCCACAATTCCATCGGAATCAACCATCCTGACAGAGGCATGAGCACGTTCACTGCATCCAACAAGCGAACCGTCACAGTGATCCCCGGCGACGGCATCGGGCCGGAGTGTGTGCGAGCGGCACAACGCATTCTTGAAGCGGCCGGTGCGCCGATCGCGTGGGAAGAATGCGAGGCCGGTGCCAGCGTGTTCCGCAAGGGCATCGCCTCCGGGGTCCCCCACGAAACCATCGAGTCCATCCGGCGCACCCGGGTGGTCCTGAAGGGTCCCTTGGAAACGCCCGTCGGTTTCGGCGAAAAGAGCGCCAACGTCACGCTGCGCAAGCTCTTCGAGACGTACGGGAACATCCGGCCCGTGCGCGAGCTGCCGGGCGTCCCGACCCCGTACAGTGGCCGCGGCATTGACCTGGTGGTGGTCCGGGAAAACGTTGAGGACCTCTATGCCGGCATCGAGCACATGCAAACGCCGGGCGTGGCGCAGTGTCTGAAGCTGATCTCGGCCAAGGGCTGTGAAAAAATCGTACGCCTCGCCTTCGAGCTGGCCCGCGCGGAGGGACGCAAACGCGTTCATTGCGCCACCAAGTCCAACATCATGAAGCTGACCGAGGGCATGCTCAAACGGACCTTCGAGCGCATCAGCCCCGAATACCCGGACATCGAAGCCCAGCACATCATCATCGACAATTGCGCCCACCAGCTTGTCAAACGGCCGGAGCAGTTCGACGTCATCGTCACCACCAACATGAACGGCGACATCATCAGCGACCTGACCTCGGCCTTGATCGGCGGGCTGGGCTTTGCTCCCTCGGCCAACATCGGCAACGACGTCGCCATCTTTGAGGCCGTGCACGGTTCCGCCCCGAAGTATGCGGGCAAGAACGTCATCAACCCCACCGCGGTGATCCTTTCGGCGGTCCTGATGCTGCGGCACCTGGGGGAATTCGAAGTCGCCGCCAAGATCGAACACGCCCTCCTGGTCACCCTGGAGGAGGGCAAGGTCCGCACCGGCGACGTGGTGGGCTATGACAAGGGTGCCTCGACCACGGCCTTCACGGATGCGGTGATTGCCAATCTGGGTCGGCGCTCGGAACGCTGCCGCGTCCGCGACTACAAGCCCCTCCGACTGCCCCAGGTGGACGCCCGGCCGGACTTTGTCCGACCCCAGAAGCGGCGGGTGATCGGTGCCGATATCTTCGTCGAGTCGCCCCTGTCGGCCGAGGCATTGGGCCAGAGTCTGGAACGGCTGGCGGCCGACTCGCCGCTCAAGCTGAAAATGATCTCCAATCGCGGCACCAAGGTGTTCCCGCCCACCGGCGCCATCACCGACTGTGTGGATCACTGGCGGTGCCGGTTCGTGCTCCGGGACGGCGCCGGGGAAGTGACCGACGCGGCCTTGTTCGCCCTGCTTCAGCGCGTGGCGGCCGAACATCGCTGGATGCACGTGGAGAAGCTGCAGGAATTCGACGGCAGCCTCGGGTTCACCATGGCCCAGGGCGAGGACTGAACGTCCTTCGCCGGCGAAACGTTCTGCGGGGCCCCGACCCCCGTGGGCCCGGGGACGCAAGCGTGGCCGTCTCCCCCCCGCTCGTCATGCCGGGCCGGCGGGCCGGGAACCGCGGGGCTCAGGCCCGCACCGGCTGGCTCTCCAGGCCAACGTCGGCCGTCAGCCGCGCCGCGGCGGCCGGATCGACCCAGCGCACCACCGCCAGAAAATTCTGCAAGGTGGGACTGTCCGGCCGGACCTTGTGAATCTGGCGCAGGCTGTTGACCACGCGCTGGTACACCGCGGCGTATTTGTCGTGCATCAGGCGGCTGATGTAGCTTTGCAGGACCGGATGGGCGATGGGATCGGTCCTGCCGTCTTTCGTATAGGGCAGGGCCGAGCAAACGCGGATCAGCGTCATCGGGTCGGCCGTGCTCAGGGCCAGCCAGCTCTGGCGCAGTTCATCCGCATTGTAATGGGCATGCAGGCGCTCGCGAATCGCCTCGGCCACGGCGCGCGGGTCGGCGTGATGTTGCAACTGCTCTTGAATCCGCTCCCAGGCCCGTTCCCGTTCCAGTTCGGGAGGCAAAGCCGCGGGCGGCGTTTGCACCTCGAGCGGGGGCAGTCCCAGCGCCGCGGCCAGTTCCAGAGCCAGCGCGCGGGCCTTTTCCTTGGGAAGGCGGTCGGTCCCCATCAGAGCCCGGACGACCATCTTTTGCCGCTCCGGCGGCAACAGGCGCAACAACGGAACCCACTGGGCGGCCCTGGGCGGGGCCCCTGCGCCGGAGGGACACAGGTGGCGAATGAAGTCCAGAATGATCACGTCCAAATCCGTCGTTTCCGGAGCACGCAAACGCAGGATGAATTTGAGAGTGCGGGCCGGGCCCCCGGCCTTGCCCACGTTGTTGATGATCATCAGGCGGTGTTCCGGACTCAGCACCATCCCGAGCAGCTCCTCGATTTTGGCCACCAACCCTTCTTCCAGTTCGGCGCCGGGCCGGTTGAAAGCCAGTTGCTCCACCAACGCCGGCAGGCGCTGGGCGAACACCACGTCCACCGGCTCGGTGGACTGGTGCTCGTAAAAATGGAGGAGATCCAGGATGAAGGAGAGCCGGGTGAACGCCTCGCGCTGGGCCAGTGCCTCCGCGCTGTTGCCCCGGCTCTGCTGAATTCGTCGCTGCAACTCCAGCAGCTCGGCGCGTTGTTGCGGGCTCAAGGGATTGTCCTGCTGCAGCAACTGCTCCGCATCCGGCCGGAAGGCCAGGGCGATCTCCTCCGGCTTGGGCCGCGGGTTCAGCTTGGGATCGGTCGTCATGTCCTGGAAACAGAACAACGCTGCTTCGCCGAACTGCCGGACAATCCGCTCGCGGGGCACCTGTCCCTTGACGAAGCAACGCGTGGCGCGCACCACCGGAGGGGTGAAAAACCGTTCCGGCTCCTCGATGAGGGACTGCAGCATCTCCACTTCCAGGGGCGTTTCCAGGCGCATCAGCTCCTTGACCGCCTCCCGCGCCGCCTCCCGCAGCCGATTCTTCGTGCCCTCCAGGGCTTCCAGCAGCGGCGGCCGCAACAACTCCGCGTCGGTCTGCCCCTTCCCCAACGCGGTCAGGATGTCGCTGACATGCGTGTTGTGTTCAACGAGTCGGGAGACAAACACGCCGACGTCCTGAATGGGCAACTTGCTCACCAGGCCCGTCAGCAGGAGCACGAGTTCCCCGTGCGATTTCTGCCGGTGTTCAATCACCCGTTCCAGCAGCCGGCGCAGCGATTTGACCTCCTCCTCGAGCACCGCGCAGCGCGAGGCCAGTTGCTCCAACCGCAGCCGCACCTCCGGCCACTCTCGCTCGAGCTCTTCCCTCGTCAAAGGCGCGTTCCCGACCTGGATCGTATCCTGTGCCATGCTCGCTCAATCTGCCGCAGTAGAAGCCGGTTTTTCCAATCAAATTTCATCTCCGCACGCGCAGGAGCCGCAACCGATCGACCCCGGGTCCCGGCGGGCACGCCGTTCCTTGCGCCCATGACCTCCCCGTAGCGAGGTTCCGGCCACCCGGGCCCCCGCTACCCCGGATGGAAAACCGCCCCGGCCAACTTGCTCAAGCCCGAGCAGAAGCCGGCTCGGGCCAAAGGCAGTCTCGCACCAGCGGCGGGGGCGGTGCCGCAGCGTCCGCCAGTCGAAACGCCGCACGCAACCGGCGCACAGCTTCGGCCTTCTGCGACTCCTGGCGCAAATGGACCCGGCCGAGCAAATCGCCTTTGCGTACCCATTGCCCGCATCGGGCCAGTTCATCCACCCCGACCGCCGGATCCACTGAATCTTCCGCGGTCCTGCGCCCGCCTCCCAGATCCCGTACCAGTTCGCCGATCTGTCGGGCGTCGCAGTCCACAATCCAGCCTTCCCGATCGGCCAACACTTCGGCCACCACCGGGGCCAGACTATCCGCCTGCAACTGGGCCTCATAGGCATCCCACCGGGTCCCTTGAGCCAGCAGCATGGCTTTCCACCGTTCCCACGGAGCCCGGGACCCCAGGCAGGCTTCGGCTTGCTCGACGGCACGGCCCGGGTCTCGCGCCCGACCCGTCAGCACCAACAACCGTGCTGCACACTCGACCACCAGGGTCTTGAGATCCGACCACCCGTCCTCCGCCGGCATCTTCCCCCCGGCCGCCCGGGCGCAGCTTTCCAAAAACCGATGGCTTTCCCGAACCTCGAGCCAGTTGCCCACGGCCCGTCCCAACGGCACGTCCATGCCGGTGATCAAGGCACAGGTTCGCACGCCGCATGCATGGGCCAGTTCCACCATGGCCCGCGCAAGCGCATGCGCTTTTTCCGGGGTATCCATGAAAGCAGCGCGGCCGCATTTGACGTCCAGGACCAGCGCGTCCAACCCCTCCGCGAGTTTTTTGGACAAAATAGAACTCGTGATGAGGGGCAGGCTGGGCACCGTCCCGGTGACATCCCGCAGGGCGTAGAGTTTGCGGTCGGCCGGCACGAGATCCTCGGTCTGTCCCACGATGGCGCAGCCCACGGTTTGCACCTGCTCGACGAACCGCTCGGGCCCCAGCCGCGTGCAGTAGCCGGGGATCGACTCCAACTTGTCGAGCGTGCCGCCCGTGATGCCCAGGCTGCGGCCGGAGATCATGGGCACTCGAAACCCCAGGGCGGCCAGCAAGGGCGCCAGCGGCAGGGAGACCTTGTCGCCCACACCACCCGTGGAATGCTTGTCCACCACTGGGCGGGGATCGGCGGGCCATTGGAACGTGCGCCCGGAATCGCGCATGGCCAGGGTCAGGGCGGCGGTTTCGCCGGCATCCATTCCGCGAAAGTAGATCGCCATCAACAGGGCACTGATCTGATAGTCCGGAATGGATCCGTCCACCACACCCTGCACGAAGGCCCGCCAGTCGGCCTCGGTCAGCGCGCCGCCATCGCGCTTGGTCTCGATCCAAGCCACGGCCTTCATGAAGCAAGCCCCGCCGACCGGGCCACGCGTTGGGGAAAGCCGGCTCAGCCCTCGAATCGCCGGGCCACCACACTGGCGTTATGGCCGCCGAACCCGAAGGAGTTGTTGACGAACGCGTGGATCTTCAACTCCCGAGCCGTGTTCGGCACGTAGTCCAGGTCGCACTCAGGGTCCGGGACCTCGTAGTTGATGGTGGGCGGCACCACGCCATGCCACAGGGCCAACACGGAAGCGGCCATCTCGACCGCGCCGGCGGCCCCCAACATGTGCCCCACCGCACCCTTGATCGAGCTCACGGCGAGCTTTCGGGCATGCTCGCCGAAGACGGCCTTGATGGCCTGGGTTTCGGCCACATCCCCGGCGGGGGTGGACGTGCCGTGGGCGTTGATGTAGGTGATGTCCTCCGGGTTCAAGCGCGCATTTCGCAGGGCCATGCGCATGCAGCGGGCGGCCCCCTCGCCTCCCGGGGACGGTGCGGTCAAATGGTAGGCGTCAGCGGTGTTCCCATAGCCGACGACTTCGCAATAGATGCGGGCGCCCCGACGCTTGGCATGCTCCAGTTCTTCCAACACGATCACCCCGGCGCCCTCGCCCATGACGAAACCGTCCCGCTCCCGATCAAACGGCCGCGAAGCCCGCTGGGGGTCGTCATTGCGGGTGCTCATGGCCCGCATGGCGCAGAATCCGCCAATGCCGATCGGCACGATCGTCGCCTCCGCTCCCCCGGCGAACATCATCACCGCGTCGCCCGCCTTGATCGTTCGCCAGGCCTCGCCGATGGCATGGTTGGCCGTGGCACACGCCGAGCAGGTGGCGTAATTGGGCCCCTTCAGCCCGTAATACATGGAAAACATGCCCGAGGCCATGTTGCTGATGAGCATCGGGATCATAAACGCCGAGAGGCGATTGGGGCCCCGCTCGAGCAACACCTGGTGCTGCTGGGTCGTGGTCTCCAGGCCGCCGATACCGGACCCGATAATGACCCCGATTTCATCGCGATTGAGCCTGTCCAGATCGGCTCCCGAATCCTTGAGGGCGGCCCATGCCGCGTAAATGCCGAATTGCGCAAACCGATCCGTGCGCCGCAGCTCCTTGGCCGACGGGAACGCCGGGCTGGGATCGAAGTCACGCACTTCCGCCGCGATCTGCGTGGCGAAGGGCGACGGATCGAACCGGCTGATCCGTTGAATGCCACAGCGGCCGGCGATCAGATTCTGCCAAAAGGTCTCCAGCGTGGATCCCAGCGGGGTGACCACCCCCAGTCCGGTGACCACCACCCGGCGTTCACAGAGGCTCCCACCCATAAATTCAAAAAGGGGCAGCGCCCGCCGGTTCCGGCTGCCACTGCCCCGGCCTTCCGTCGTTGGCCCTCACTTCTCCTGCAGTTCTTCGATGTACTTGATGACGTCCCCGACCGTCTGCAGCTTTTCCGCCTGCTCGTCGGGGATGTCATGCCCAAACTCCTCCTCGAGGGCCATGACCAGCTCCACCGTGTCGAGCGAGTCGGCCCCCAGGTCATCAATGAACCGGGCTTCCGGCGTGACCTGGTCGGGATTCACGCCCAACTGCTCGACAATGATTTTTTTGACGCGCTGTTCAATGGTGTTGTCCGCCATGGGTGTCTCCAATTGCTCGGTCTAACGTTGCTTTGTGTCTATGGAACGGCCCCGGGGCCGTCAAGCCCCGAAAAAAACTCTCCCAACCTCCCCTCTTCGCCCTACATCACCATCCCGCCATCCACCACCAGAACCTGTCCGGTGATGTAGCGCGACTCCGGAAGAGCCAAAAACCAAACCGCATGCGCCACGTCCTCCGGCTTGCCAAACACGCCGAGCGGTACGCGGCTCAGAATGGCCTGCTTCTGCTCCGGCGCCAACACCGCCGTCATGTCGGTCTCAATGAACCCGGGAGCCACCGCGTTCACCGTCACCCCCCGGCTGGCAAACTCCCGCGCGCAGGCCTTCGTGAACCCGATCAAACCCGCCTTGCTCGCCGCATAGTTCGCCTGGCCCGCATTGCCCATCAGACCGATGACCGAGGTGATGTTGATGATGCGACCGGACCGCTGCTTCAAAAACGTCCGCGCCAGGGCGCGCGTAAACAGGAAGGCCCCCTTCAAATTTGTGTCGAGCACCGCATCCCAGTCGCCTTCCCCCATGCGCATCAACAAACCGTCCCGCGTAATGCCGGCGTTGTTCACCAAAATGTCCACCCGGCCCGCCTCGCGCAGAATCGTCTCCGCCGCTGCCTCCACACTGGGCGCCTGAGAAACATCGGCGGCCACCGCCCACGCACGCCGATTCATGGCGCGAATGGCTTCCACCGTGCCGGCACACGCCTCCACCGTCCGCGCGACCACGGCCACGTCCGCACCCGCCTCGGCCAGGCGCAATGCCACCGCACGGCCAATCCCCCGACTGCCGCCGGTCACCACCGCCACTTGCTGTTCCAAACCCTGCATGGCGGCGGGATTCTTAACCCAGCCGGGCGCCGAGATAAACATGAAAAATCGTCTCCGGTTCCGCGAAATCTCGCCCGCCCGCGCCGGCCCTTCTGAACACATCGACCCTTTGAAGCCGTACCCCGTCCCGTCAGGAAGTCTTTGGCCTGCTCCGCCCCGGCAACAGAACCAGCGCCTCGGCTCTTTCCCCGGCCGACTCAATCGCTCGTGCCCACCGGCCCCTCGAACCAGCCCGCCAGCTCTCCGACCCCCAACTCATCCAGGCGTCGCACCACGCGGTCGCAGTTGCTCAATCTCTCGGCCGGGTGAGTGCCTGCCACGCCCACCACCTTCATGCCCGCCCGCCGCGCCGCCTCGATCCCGACCGGCGCATCCTCAAAAACCACACAGCGCGCCGGCGCAATCCCCAGTCGCTCCGCCACCCGCAAAAACACCTCCGGGTCCGGTTTCCCCCGCTGCACATCCTCTCCGGTCACGATCACTCGAAAGAATCCACGCAGTCCCAACGGATCCAGTACACACTCGATGTTCGCCCGTGGAGTGGACGAGCCCACGCCACAGGGAACCCCGGCCCGCTGCAGCGATTCCAGAAATGCCCGCACCCCGGGCAACGGCTGAACGGGACGATGCCGAATTTCCTCGCGAAACAACTCCTCCTTCCTCGAGCTCAACCTTTCGATTTCTGCCGGGTCCTGCGTCCAAGCCAGCAACTCCCGGATGACGCGATCGTTTTTCATGCCGAAGCTCCGGAGAAAGAAGCCGGGGAACAAAACCCGCCCCTCCTCCGCGGCGAGTCGTTCCCAGGCCCGTTCATGCGCCGCCGAGGAGTCCAGTATTACACCATCCCAATCGAACACAGCCGCCCAGGTTGACATGGCCCATCTGCTTACGCAGGGCGGGTCCTGCACGCAAGCACGCTCCATCCGGTATCGTTTGCCCTTTCCCCCGCCGGCCTTGAGCTCCAGCCCGTCTCGAACTCCTGTCCGGAGCCGGAAGCGAGGTGCTCGCCGGCCCTCGGAGGGCGCACCTTGCGGGGTCTCGCCGAGGTGAATCCGCCGTGCCCTGGAGCCCTGGGACACGGGTCGCCCTGGCTCTCGCAGATACGCAAGCGCAGCTTGAATGCCCCGATCCGAGACACCCGCGCCACGGGACGAGTCAAGGGCTGGACATGAGACGCCGATCCCGGACTACTCTCAGCACCGGCACAATTCCTGCTTAACACGTTGGCGCAGAACGGGAAAACACTCGTTCGGATGAAACTGGTCTTTTCAGGAAGACAACGGCAATTCATGCACGGCCTGACACTGGCCGAAGTGATGATCGCCCTCGGCATCGGCGCCCTATTGTATGCCGGGATTCTGAGCGGATACATCCTCACCACCAGTCGGGCCGAATGGACGGCGTACTGGCTGGCAGCGCAGGCACTGGCCACCGACCGCCTCGAACAAACCCGCGCGGCCAAATGGGACACCCAGGCGTTTCCCCCGGTCGACCAACTCCTTCCCAGCAATTTTCCTCCGCGCGTGGACATCCTGGACCTGCCCATCAGCGGTGCCCTCATTCCCTATGCCACCTCCACCGTTACGATCACCCTGGTGTCCAGCAACCCACCGCTCAAGTGCATTCGGGTCGACACAACGTGGAGCTTCAAACACCGCGGCACTTTCACCAACACTGTCGTGACCTACCGTGGCCCTGACCAATGAATGTCCCGCGCAGCCAATGCCGCAGCCCATCGCGCAACGCCCGGGCAGCCTTCACTCTGCCCGAGCTGATGGTCACATCCTCCGTCCTGCTGATGTTGGTGGGAGGACTGCTCTCGGTCCACCTGCTTGCCCTGCGGTTGGACCGCATCGGACGCGCCAAATTGGCCGCCACCGATGACGCCCGTCGCTCTCTCGGGATTCTCGAGCAGGAGATTCGTTCGGCCGGCTGGGTTCAAGTCGGCAACGGGGATGCCTTCTCATTTGCCCCGGTGGCCCCCGGACAACCTCAGCAGGGCAATGCCATTCAAGTCTACCCTGACAAAGCCGTGACGAATCGGTTCATCCGTTACTATGTCGAACCGGACACGCAACTCCTGCTGCGGCTCGACTCCCAAGAGGGCGTCGCGTGCACCCTGGCCCGCTTTGTCACCAACTCGGTGGCCTTTGCGGCGGAGGACTTTGCCGGCAATGTGCAGACCAATCCATATAACAACCGGGTCATCAGCCTGACTCTGCACTTTTCCCAACTGTTGTTTCCCTCCATGGCTGTCGGCCCGGGCAGTCTGTACGACCTCTATCAGGTGCGTACCCGGATTACACGACGCGCCCTGGAGTAGCCCTGCCCCATGAAAACTCGCCGCTTACAACCCGCAGCGATCACCGGCTCGGCCTTGCTGTTGGTCGTTCTGTTCGGTGGCGTCGGGGTCGCCATCCTTGCCGCCGCCATGAGCTGGACCGCCGGCACGGCCAGTCTCACCCGTCGCAACCTGGATTATCAGGAGGCTGTTTATGCCGCCGAAGCAGCCACGGAGAAAGTCCTGGCCGAAATGATCACGGACTACAACCGCCAGGGCGTCAGTGTGGTTCAAGCCAAACTACCAACCTACCGCCTCCGCATTCCCCTGCCCGAGGAACACCCGATTTGGGCCAGGTTTCAATTCGGCGATCCTCTCCAGGGCGGGGATCTGCTCGTCGAACAGGCCACCCCCTGGACGATGACTGCGCTGCAATCCCAATACCGCGGACTTTCGGGGTACGCCGCCACTTTCCGCGTGCGCGCGGCCGCACGCAACACCGCTCGTGACCCGGCGGTCGCTGCCGCCGTCCAACAAGAAGTGCAATTTGCCCTGGTACCGATCTTTCAGTTCGCGATCTTTTACAACTTGGACCTCGAGATCAACCCGGGCGCCGCCATGACCATCGGAGGCCGTGTGCATGGCAATCGGGACATTTACTGCAATCCCAACTCCGGAGTGACACTGCGGTTCCTCAACGACGTGACGGCGGCCGGAACGGTGTATCTGCACAAACATCCGGACGATCCCGTCGCACGCGGCCTCGGGACCACGATCTTCCAGGCCCGCTCGGACAGCGGCGTGATGACCCTCAACGTTCCGCTGGGCATGCCCAATGATCCGCTTTCGGTGCGCGCTCTGATCGAGCCGGCGCCGCCCGGCGAGTTGCTCTCCAGCGAGTTGGCTCGTGCCCGCTTCTTCAACACCGCCGATCTGCGCGTCGTTTTGCAGGATACCGGCGTGGAGATCCGCGGCGGATCCCTCACCACCGCCGCGGGCGTCAGTCTGCCGTGGACCGCGGTCACCAACTTCATCTCCACCAATGCGACCTTCACCGACCAACGGGAAGCCAAGACCGTCCGGGCCGTCCAAATCGACGTCGGCAAACTGGCCACATGGGCGTCGGCCACCACCAACCCCATCCGCGCCGCGCTGGGGCGGCCCATCAGTTCGCTTTACGTGGCCGACCTTCGCTCGGCGCCGTCGGGCGTGCTTCCCGCCGTGCGTCTTGTCAACGGTGCCACCCTCCCGGCCAACGGCCTCACCGTGGCAACCCCCAACCCGCTCTACGTCCAGGGCCACTACAATGCCCCGGACGGTTACCGCGGCACCACCAACACCGTCTTCACCAAGCCCGCCGCTCTCATCGCCGACGCCATCACCATCCTCTCGGGAAATTGGAACGACGCCAACAGTTCGAAATCCATCTCCTACCGCCCTGCGTCGGACACGACGGTCAACGCGGCTTTCATGGCCGGTATCGTGCCCACGCAACCCGGAGCCTACAGTGGAGGGGTCGAAAACTTCCCTCGGTTTCTGGAGAACTGGAGCGGACGCACTGTTACCTACAACGGATCCATGATTGTGCTCTTCCCCAGCCAGATGGCTACAAATCGCTGGCCGGGCACGGGCTCGGTGTACAATGCCCCGAATCGCAACTGGCATTTCGACCTCAATTTCCTGGACCCCAACAAGCTGCCTCCCCTCTGCCCGTCCGTCCGGGCCGTGATTCGAGGCCGCTGGCAAACCCTGGCAGCAGCCCCCTGAGAGGTCCCCGGGGAGCATCCCTCATCGGGCCCGTGACACGGCCTTGCGCAGCGGTCTCCAGCACAGGCTCATGGCTGGGGTGGCCTGACTCTCTCAAGGGTTGGCCGGCCCACCTTTGAGCCGTGGCTCTTCTCTGGAGCTCTACCCCGGCGCGCACAACGACTCCAGCTTGGACCCGGGCAGCGATGGACAACCCCGTCTCGTGGTGCTTTGCGAGCGGGAATCCGGCTCAAGCAATGCGCCACGCTCGGTGCACCCATCGCGCACGAACCACGGAACGGTTCAAGGCAACGACAGATCACGATCCAGTTTCGCAGAGCCGGGCCCGAGCCGAGACACCCCGTGGCTCCACTTCAACCCCCGATTGCCCCACGATCGCGGGCCGGCAAGGGAACCCGGCAGAGAAAGCTCTTCGCCTTGCGAGCGAAAACCCGACTCTGACTTTGCTCAGCTAAAGAACGCTTCCTGAAGGCCCCGCCTTGTTGGCATGAGGAGGACTTCGGCTCTCTGGTGTCCTTCGACAACAAACTCGGAGCAACTTTCAGAGCTCGCCCGAGACGAAGCGAAGATGGATGTCGGGCTATAACCCGGCCGCCAGGGTACAGCAGCCCCAACAGCCCCGCCCAAAACCATTGATTGCCGCGGCCCAGATTCCTACCCTGCCTCGCCATCATGAAAGGGTGTCACAGAATTCTGGCCGCTGGATCCTTGCTGTGTCTCTGGCCAACCTTTGGAGGCACCGGAGCTTCGCCCGCCGTGCCGCCGTCGTCCGGCACACCCTCAATTCGGTTGACCATTGATCTCCGCCAACCGGGCAAGCCCATCAGCACAAATCTCATCGGCGTGTTTTTCGAAGACATCAATTACGCGGCGGACGGCGGACTGTACGCCGAGTTGGTACAGAACCGGTCCTTTGAGTATCAGCCCACGGCGCGCCCCGACTGGACGGCTCTGACCGCATGGGAAACCGTGCGGTGCGACGGTGCAGAAGGTTCGGTGGTCGTGGCAGACGCCTTTTCCATCCACCCCAACAACCCTCACTACGTCGTCCTCGAGACCCGGCAGCCCGGCCGTGGTTTCGGGCTGAGGAACCGGGGTTACGACGGCATCGCGGTGGAGGCAGGGAAGCCCTACGATTTCTCCCTCTGGGGCCGCCAGCTTTTCACGGGCAACCGCTGGGGCAACAGCGGGGTTTTGGACGGGCCGGCCGAGTTCACCGTGCTGCTGCAGGATTCTCGGGACGAGGTCCTGGCCTCCGCCACGGTGGCCATTCGGGGGCGGGAATGGCACCGGGCCACGGCCACGCTCGTCCCGTCGCGAAGTGAATCCGAAGCCCGGCTCGTCCTTCTCTCCCACACGCGGGGCGGCGTAGCCGTGGACGAAATCTCGCTCTTTCCCCGCGCGACTTTCAAGAATCGGCGCAACGGCCTGCGTGCCGACCTGGCGCAAGCCATTGCGGATCTCAAACCCCGCTTTGTGCGCTTTCCCGGTGGCTGCCTGGTCCATGGCTACGGACTGAACAACATGTACCGATGGCCCCGGACCATCGGACCGGTCGAGCAACGTCGCAGCCAGCCCAACCTCTGGGGATACCACCAGTCCATGGGGCTGGGCTACTTGGAGTATTTCCAGTTCTGCGAAGACATCGGGGCCGAACCGGTTCCGGTCGTGCCCGCCGGGGTGTGCTGCCAGAATGCCGATCACCAGGGCGGCACCGGCCAGCGCGGGTTACCCATGGAGGAAATGCCGGCTTATGTTCAGGAAGTCCTCGACCTGGTGGAGTGGGCCAAGGGGCCGCCGGATTCGAAGTGGGGTTCGCTCCGCGCCGCCGCCGGGCATCCCGAGCCCTTCCACCTCAAATACATCGCCGTCGGCAACGAGGAACACATCACGCCCGTCTTTCGCGAACGGTTTCGCATGATCTACGAAGCCCTGCGCCGCAAGCACCCGGAAATCACCGTGATCGGCACGGTCGGGCCGTCCCACAGCGGTCCCGACTATGACGCGGGTTGGGCCTTTGCCGACGAGCTGCGACTGCCCATGGTGGACGAACACTATTACGTCCCTCCGCGATGGTTTTGGGAGAACCTGATGCGATACGATCGCTACGACCGACAGCGCTCCCGGGTTTACCTGGGCGAATACGCAGCTCACGACGCAGGCCGCCGAAACACCTTGCGGTCGGCGCTGGCGGAGGCGGCGTACCTCACCAGCCTGGAGCGCAACGGGGATGTGGTCGCCATGGCCTCCTACGCACCGTTGCTCGGCAAACGCGGCCGGACCCAGTGGAATCCCAACCTGATCTATTTTTCGAACACACAGATCCTGCGCACCATCAACTACTACGTTCAGCAGCTGTTCAGCGTCCACGCAGGGGACACCTACCTTTCCGCAACCCTGGCGGAGGACACGACCTTCGCCCGCCCCTCCCCAGCGGAGGACCGTGTGTTCCTTGGCACCTGGGACACGCAGGCCGAGTTCGACGACGTGCGTCTGGTGGTCGAGGGAAGAACGGTGGTGGCCGAGGATTTCTCCGGGCCCACGGACCGTTGGGAGCCCATCTTCGGAACCTGGCAGCTTCAGAATGGCGTGTACCAGCAGCAAAGCCGCGAAACCCCGGCCTTGAGCCTGTTGAAAGCGCCGGCGGGCGCTTCTCGTTACACATTCAGCCTGAAAGCGCGAAAAACCGGCGGATCGGAGGGTTTCCTCATCGGATTCCGGTACCACGACGCACAGAATTATTTCTGGTGGAATCTGGGCGGGTGGGGGAATACCCGCCATGCCATCGAAAAGGCCACCGACGGAGCAAAGCAACAGCTTGGCCCGGAGAGGATCGGGCGCATCGAACCGGGTCGTTGGTACGATCTGCGGGTCGAAGTCGATGGAATGATCGCACGATGCTACCTCAACGGTCATCTGGTTCAGGAAATCGAAGACGCGGGGTTCCGGCCTCCCCCGGATTTTGCTCACTCCGCCGTCCGCGACTCTGCCACCGGTGACGTGATTCTGAAATGGGTAAACAACCGGCCCTCTGCCCGCTCTGTTCAAGTGGGACTGCCCGGACTTCCGTCGCGCATCCGGGCAACGGTGATTCACCTTGGCCATCAGGATCCGCTGATCGTGAACGATTTTGACTCCCCCGATCGTGTGGTGCCGCAGACGAATTTCCTCGAGGTGGCCGAGAACTTCGCATACACGGTACCCCCTTACTCGCTAACCGTCCTCAGGATCCCCGCCCGCTGAAGGATGGCCGGATCCACTGGGCCGGTCGACCCTCGCCATTTCCGCCCGCGCCCTGTCATCCCCAACGCCGTCGGGCCAAAGAAACGTTCCGCAGACATCGGGGCGCGGAGAACCCGGTGATGCCGCTCTCCACAAGGGGATCGGAGTCCGCGGGCGTTGCGGATGCTTCTCCTGCCCGCAAACAAGCGCAGCCTTTTCCTCACGAGGGTGTTGAAAAAGGCCGCGTCCCCAAAAAGGGCCCGCGCAGGTCCTTGAACCGCAGGCGACCCTTTCGGTGGAAAAACGCATTTCGCGGACACGCCGGGGCATTCCGTACCCGGCTACCGTCACGCTTGTCTGAAAGATTCCGCTGATTCTACAAATATCGGGGATCGTCGACACCCCTCCCCCTGAACCCGCACATCATCATCTTACGGGAAACCATGCCCATGGAAGGTCCCGATGTCGGGGGCGGTGCCGTGCAACAACCCCCTGTGCTCCCCGGGGCCGGCACCGCGGAGGATCGCCACCGCCCAATCAGGCCGCGTAAGCCGATTGTTTACAAACTACGACGAAGAACGGCCGCGTAGAACCATCAGGTTCGTTGCCGGGCCCGCTTGCAGATCCGCTCGAAGTTGGGATCCTTGACGGTAAGCCGCCCTTCATAATTTCCGCCGGCCATCAGAATGAAGGGCGCCGCATTTCCGATCTCGCAGTTCGGGATCTGGAGGTTTTTCACCGGGCCACGGATGTCGAAAATGGGCACGGATCCGAATGCGTACGGGTCGACGGAAGAGTTCGCGCCATAACCTTGGTTACAGGATTCGAAGCGAAAGATGTCCACGTGACTCTCGGTCCGCACCACGGATGCTTTGGCCACGAGCAGAGCCGAGTCACGTACCTGGAGGGGGCTGCAATTCACCGTCCATGGGCAGTGTTCGAAATCCCGGATGTACAATCGTTCGAGACGAACTCCCTCTCCGCCAAACCGGCCGCTGGTATGGATGACGATTGCACTGCCCTCTTTGACCGAGGCGCCTCGTTACAGAGCCGGGTCGTGCACGAGTATTTGGGATCCTGATCTCACGAGGAACAAGTTTGTGTTCGCCCGCTGTTCGAGCACCGTGATTCAAGGACCGGGAAGCGAGTCGTTAATTTAAAAAGGCCGCTTCTCGGCCCTACAGAGTTCTTCCAACAGGCTGTCAGGGGTCGCGCCGACCCTTCACTTGGGGCCAGCCTTCGGCATCCCATTGCACCGGCAGGATATCCAAAGCGCTTCGGCCGCCTTGGGCTCCGTCGTAAAAATGATAACTCATCCAGAGCTGGCCATCGGCTTCGAAGAAGGCCGCATGGCCCGGCCCGATGAAACGGCCCGAACTCCCGAGCAACAGGGTGCCGCCCCCTTTGCGCAGGTCCCGACCCTCCCGATCCACGTACGGCCCGGTCACGCTTCGGCTGCGGCCGACCCGGATCTCATACGTGCTGTTGGTGCCTCGACAGCATTGGCCCCAGTTGACAAACAGAAAGTAATCATCCCCCTGTCGCAACAGAGCGGCAGCCTCGATCGCCTCCTTCCACGCCAAATCGATCACAGTTCCCTTCGGCTCCTTGCGCAATCCCGTATCGGGGTCCAGCTCGACAAGTTTGATTCCCGACCAGTAAGAGCCGAACACCATCCATAGTCGGCCGTCCCGATCCTGAAACAGGGCGGGATCAATGGCGTTATAGTCGTCCTGGGGCGTGGTGCGGACCACGGGGCCGCGATCTTCCCAACCATGGTCGGGAGCCTCGGGATCCAAACGGCGTCCGACCAACAAGCCGATGGCGGACTGCCGCGAGCCCCAAGTGGAAACGGAGTAGTACAGGTAGTAACGATCCTTTACGCGAATGATGTCCGGCGCCCAATAGCGGAATCGGTGATCGGGAACCCACTCCGTCGCCCATGCCGGCGGCTCGCGCAAAACCGAAGGTCCCATCTCCCAGTCCACCCGGTTACTCGACCACAGGGTCAGGATTCCCCGGCCGGTGCCGAATACCCACCAACGGTTACCGTCGCGTACGATCGTCGAGGGATCGTGAATGCGGGTGGCTCCCCGCAGCATCGGAGCCGTTTCCACCTTCCCCGCGGTCGCAGCCGTACCCGGCACGGTAAACACCTCGGAGACCAATGCCGGGCCCACCAACATGCATACCGCGATCCGGAGTCGCAGGCGGTCCGAGGTCGGGTAAAGCCGGGTGGCCATGAGAGGACGCCTCAAAAAGGCAGGGTTGCATGGGGGACCGTCAGCGGCCCTCCATGCAACCCTTGGGAATCATGGCTGCGCTCTCAGTCCGGACAGCCTAGCGCTGCAACCGGAAGTACCGTTGCGGCGCGTCGCCCAGCGGCACGGCCAGCTCGAGCTGATCACCCACGACGGTGGGCGTACCCGAGACCGGCGACCAACTGGCGCCCGGCCCCAGCGCGGTGGTGGAGTAGGGCGCGAAACCGGCGGCACTGGTGGGCCAGCTCAGGATCAGCTGGTTGCCCTGGATGCGAGCGGCCAGTCTCGGAGCCTCCGCGGGCGGATTCGGGCCAATGGCGTAATTGGCCGCGATTTGAGCGGAGGTAAGGAGCCCGGAGTAGATCCGGAACTCGTCGTAGGCCGCTTGCAGATAGGGATCCCGCCACGGCGTGGGCATCGGTTCGGAGTAGAGCGACCGACCGAGCCAGTTGTTCGTGTCGTTGATCTGGCTCAGCGACAGGTTCGCCAGACCGGGCTGGCTCTGCTGCGAGAGCACGCCGTTCACGTAGTACTTGGCCTGTTTTTCCGTCTCGTTGTACAGCACTACCAGGTGCACCTTGGAACCGGTCGGCAGGGCCGCCCCCGCAATGCCACCGCTCACCCAGTCGAGGCGCGACCCGCGCGCAAAGAACAGGTTGGGCTCGGCAATCCACGTCGGACCACCGGGCAGACTCCCGAAGTCGAAGACGCGCGACCAGTAATCGGCATTGTAGGTGGTCACCCAGACTTCAAAGGTCGCATTATTCGTCAACCGCGAGATGATGCCGTCCGGAAGGTCGATGTATGCATCCGTGGCTCCCAGGGCCGCGTTGGTGTTGATGACCAGTTCGCCCTGCCCGGTCCAGTAGGCGTTCGTCACGCCGAGCGTGTTGGTGCCGATGGTGATGTAACCATGAGCACCACCAACGACATCCGCCACACGGTTACCCTCGGTTTCATTGAACGTCCAGCGATGCACAAGGGTGGCCGAGGGGGCGACCACGGTGATCTGCTTGGTGGCCTCGATGCCCTGATAACGGGCCCGAATCGTAGCCGTGCCGGGGGCCACCGCGGTGACCAGTCCGCCGGCACCCACGGTGGCGACCTCGGGATTGAGCGAAGTCAGTTGCAAATCCGGATCCGCCAAGAGATCCACGTTGGGCGCGTTTTGCCAGTTGCCGACCACGCGCGCCCGGGTTTGCCACTCCGCCGTGATCTGAGCGGGCACGTCAATATCCAGGCTGACAAAGTTGCCCGGCGCATTGTTGGTGTTGTTGGGCCCCGCCAGGTAGCTGGCCACGACCTCTTGCGCGCTCAGTGCTCCGTCCCAGATGCGGAATTCATCGATCGAACCGTTCAGGTAGGCGTCCGCACCATACAAGGAGCGGCCCAAGTAGCTGAAGTTGTTGATGATGGCGGTCAGCTCCCGCGTCATTGAGGCGTTCAGGCCCGCCAGGCGGCCGTTCGTGTACACCACAGCCAGGTCCCGACCGAAATCAAGAATCGCCACAATGTGTACGTTTGTCTGATTGTCCATGATCCCGGGAATAAAGACACCCTGTTCTCCGCCGCCACTCCAGCCCGGCTGCGTGTTGGAGATGATAAACCGGGTGTCCCCGCCGCCCGAGCGCGGGCAGAAGAACACGTAGTTGCCTCCGGCCCCGCCGACGGAGTTGCCGAAGTCAAACAGCCGGGCCCAGTTCCCGTTCACGCCGAAACTGGCCCATGCTTCGAAGGTGATGGCGTTGCGGGTGATGGTGTCCACCGTGATGAGGTTGGCGGGCAGGTCCACGTAAGACAGGGCCTGGCCGCTGAGCCAGACCTGGCCGTCCCGCTGCTCTGCCATGAGGTCCAGTGTGCCGTGAGCCCCGCCGACGCTGTCGATGGCGGTCATGCTGCCGTCGTCATTAAAGCTGTAGCGATGGATCAGGCGCGGCGGCAGGTTCAATACGGTGATCGTCCGCTGATCGGAACGCTGGACCCCGCCATGGTCGAAGGTGACGGTGATGGTGGCGGTACCCAAGCCGACGGCGCGGACCATGCCTGCGGCATCCACGGTCAGCACATTCGGGTCAGAAGATTGGTAGGTCAGGCCGGGCATGCCGGTGACATCCACCGGATTGGTCAACCGAGACGCGCTGGCGCGCACGCGCGCGCTGGCCCCGGAGCCTTTCGAGAGAGTCGCCGGCAGTTGCAGTTCCACAGCGGTGATGGTGCCGTAGTCGGTGCTTACGGTATTGGGACCGGAAACGTAGCTGCCCGCCACCTCCAGGGGAGTCAAGGCCCCCTCCCAGATCCGGAACTCGTTATAACTGGCCGACAGGTACGGGTCGGCGCCCCACTGTGAGCGGCCCAGCCAGTTGTTGGTGGTGGGCCCCATCATGGCCGGGGTGTTGGTGAATCCAATCGTCTCCCCTGCCAGGACACCATTCACGTAGATGCGAGCAATCCCCGACGCGCCGTCCGAGGTCCACACCAGGTGCGTTTCCGAACCGAGTGGCACAATGGGGCCGCCGACCTGCTGCGTGTTTCGGGCAGGCTGCATGATGGTGATGTCGCCGAGGACACCAGAGGCGCTGTCGCCGGAACGCATGAAGAAGTACGACGTCTGCGCTCCGCTGTTGTTCAAGCTGTTGCCAATGTCCCAAACGCGGCTCCACAATGCCGAGGCATAAGGAGTGTACCAAACCTCGATGGTGACGGCCGTATAACCGGTAAGGATGTTGGCCGGCAACGCCACGTAATCGCCGCTGGGATCACTGGAAGGAATCGTGCTGTTCAGCCATACCGACCCTGCGCCGTCGAAATACGCGCCATTCATGAGGGTGGCATGCCGTCCACCGACCGAATCAGTGGCCGTGGTTTGTCCGCTGGGCTCGTTGAAGCTGTAGCGATTCTTCAACGTGGCCCCGGAGAGGGTCCCATGGGCCCCCAGTAGCAGAACGCTGCCCAGGAGGATCAGTCGAGTGCTCACACTGGTTGTACGCATAGTCACAGGTGGTTTTGGGGTTTCAGGTTTCCTGACGGACGAATCGGAAAGGCAGAGCAGTGCGGAGGCAACCCGGAAAGGGGTGAGGCGTCGTATCGGTCCAATCCCGGCTCGCCCGGCCAGGGCAATGGCGGAAGCAACAGCCTGATGATGAACGGACTTCTCATGGCCCCGGGCAAGGGTTACCACCAGAAATAGGGGCCGGACAGAGTCCGGACACGCATCGGAGGGAATTTGCGCCACTCTCCGTGTCCGTCCAGCATCCCCACATTGCCACCGCTGGGGATCGGTCCGTTCAGGTGGGGAGAGCGGTGCGGCTTGCTCCATCCGCCCATGATGCGGGTGTAGTTGTTGATGCTGCGATTGGCCTCGTTGTTGCCGGTCGAGATGGTCGCACAGGCCAACAGGACGCGCTCCGAAGGCGACGGCGGCGGCAGCGTCAGACTGCCCACTGTGATGGGTTGTGGCGTGATCCGCTTGTTTACGTTCGTGGGATGAAGAATCGGCTGGCCGCTGAACCCGGTGCCATCGAAGGTAAATGCGTAGCCGACGACGCGAAAGCCCGTGCCTGCGGCATTCGTGGCAAATCCCCACAAGTCGTCACTGTTTTGATCGGGGAACCCGGGATCATACCAGACATCCCGAATGGCCCCTTCATTGCCCATGCGATCGGTTACCGCCTGGGGAATGTCCCAGAGCCAGTTGCCGTTGTTTTGCCAGCTGGGCAGCCGATCGTTGTTGTCATTGGCGTACATGAACAGGGCGTTGATCTGTTGCTTCACATTGTTGAGGCATTGAACGCGCTTGGCCCGCTCCTTGGCGCGGGACAACGCGGGCAGCAACATTCCCGCCAAGATGGCGATAATGGCAATCACCACCAGCAGCTCAATGAGGGTAAAGGCGTGATGACGCCGTCGGTAAGCACTGCGGACTTCAGGCATGGATCGGTCCCCTACTCGCATAACGGTCTGGTTGTTTGGCCGGCCGGCCGGAGCTCGGCCCACCAGCACACCAAAGCAAACTAAGGACTCTTAAGAATCGTGGCAACGCCATTTTGCGTAAAGATTTCGCCATTTTGCGAACGTGCGGATAGCCCCGGCCCGCGAGGCTCCGGTTCGAAGAGCAGCACAGTTCCCAAGACCGACAAGCACGAGAGGTTCGCGGTACAAAATGGCCAGCGCCGGAGCCGGGTGGCAACGGCAACCACGGCTGGCCCGGCGATCGCCTAGCGCTGACCCCGGTCCACCTCTCCTGCTCCCAGGGAGTGGCCGCGTGGCTGCCCTCCTGCATTGGAACCGCACCTTCGCCGGGCCGGCGAATGGCAGCCGGTTCGAGCGTTTGTTGAGCTCCGAAAGCACAGGGGAACGACCAACAGCAACCGGGCGGTCAGCCGGGTGCCAATTCTCCGAATAGTCGGAGGGCCTGGCGCTGCCCGCTTTCCAAAGACGGGAGTGGTCTGGGAAGCCGGGCGGGCCGCCTCGTTGGCGGAACCGCGGGTCAGCCGGCCGGGCCTGGATTCCAAAACGCGAGTTGCGGGGCCTCTTCAGGAAGGGCGCCCTCCATGGAGTTTTCTCCAGGCCAGCGGACTCATCCCTTTGGCGGCGCGGAAGTATCGGGCCACGTGCTGAACATCGGTAAACCCCAGCCGCTGCGCGATCTCCGCCACGGGCAGGTCGGTTTCCACCAGCATCCGGGCAATTTGGTCCGTGCGAACACGCCGAATCTCATGGAGGACCGACCGCCCCAACAAGCGCCGGAACCGTTTTTCCAATGCACGCCGGGAAATGCCAGCCGCCCGCGCCACGTCATCCACCAGAAAAGGCTCTCGAGCATGATCCCGAATGAACTGCAGGGCTCGCGCCAGAGCGGGGTCGTCCACAGCCAGGATGTCCGTGGAACGCCGCGGCACCACATGACTGGCGCGGACCAGGATCCGACCCGTCTCGCTCCGCCCTCTCCGCATCAACCGATCCAACACCTGCGCGGCCTCATAGCCGGCCTGCTCGAAGTTGATGTGCACACTGGACAACGGCGGATCACTCAGACCACAGACGACCTCGTCGTTGTCCGCGCCGATCACCGCCACATCGTCCGGCACCGACAGGCCCACCATCTTGCAGGCCGCCACCACCTCATGGCCCAGGTCGTCATTGCAGGCCATCAACGCGACAGGACGGGGAAGCGTCTGCAACCAGCGGGCGATCGCGGGACGCTGATCCTGCCACGGCGCTCCGGTCACCTCGGCCTGGACGCGAAAGACTGTGGCTTCAAATCCGGCCTGACCGATTCGGCGTTGGAAGGCCTCCCACCGGCTTTCCGACCAGGTACAGTCCTTGTACCCGCAAAAGGCGAAGTGTCGCATCCCGCAGGCCAGCAGATGCTCGGCGGCCAACTTCCCAATGACCTCGCCGTCGGTAACGACACTGATGACCCCCTCCATTTCGCCGTGCCGATGACAGACCACCACCGTCGGGAGGCCCCGGGCCAGAACCTGCTCCACTTGACCCGTGTCGCGCATGATCACCCCATCGGCGTCCAGCACCAGGGCCGAAGGCGAAGGATTCTCCAGCCCCCGGGCTTCCCAGTAGAAGGACCACGGCCCGTGGTGGTGCGCGTACCGGGCTATCCCACACAACAGGGCGCGTCCGGCGGCGCGGGAGGATTCGATCAGAAGTGCGACCCGCGGAATGCCGAGCGGGCGGGTTGGTTTGGCACGCGGACGCCGAACCTGCCGCGCCGAGGTATCGGGCCCGGGGTCGAGGATCTGGGATCCAGCCGGCTCTGGCGGTGCCGTGTTCATGGGACCAACCACGCTCTGTGCCTTACAATCCCCGGTTACGCCAGAACGTCAAGCTCCCTTTCACAAACAGGGGTTGGAACGGGAATGTCACCCCGCGGATCCGGACCCCGCCCTGGATCCTCAGGCCGCGCCGGAAACTGCGAGTCCATCAGGGCCCGGGCAAGCCGCGGGTCCCGGTTCGCCCGGACCCACGCGCCGTTGGGTAACCAGGGACCCTGCGGGGCCTGCCCACAGCGCATTGGAACAACTTTACATCCGGGCCTTGAAGTGCCCGACCGCCGCCGGACGAAACAGTCGCGCCCATTGGGAGAAGGCAGGCTCCCGGGCTCGGAGCATGGCCTCCGGCACACCCCGGTAACCTGACGAATCATGTGCCCCGCTGCATCCCGCCGGCGCGGAAAAAATCTCTCAAGTTCGACCGAGGTTGCGCCGATTCTCCCGTTGAGGGAAAGTCGCACCGTGGGCACAGGATCGAGGCGAAACCGTTTCAACCGCGGTTGGAAGAGTGGCGCGTTGGCACGGCGGGAGCGCGCGTTCAAGCGCTCCTCCTTGATGCGTCTCCTCCGGCCGGCCCTGTTGTGCCTTTGGCTCTCCGGTGCGGTTTCGCAGGCTCAACCCCAGCTTCCCGGAAGGGCCTCCAGCCCGGAGGTGTTCCGGCCGGGCGAATGGACCCGGTTGGAGGAGCTGCCTGCGGGTCGGCTCCGTAGCCAGCTCGATCTGCTGCCGCAGGTTGCTCGTGAACGCGCCCGGCAGTGGTTGCAGAGTTTCCAGTTTCCGGCCCACGACGTCGCCTCGCTGCACGCGGATCACGAAGGCGGCATCTACTACGCGTGCCGGTTCGAGCGGGTGCCACACGCGCACGCGGCCCTCGCAGCCACTGCAGAGCCGCAGCCCGGTGCGGCCGCTTTGCCGGTGTCGCCCTTTCCGGATTCGCTGAAGTTTCACAGCCGGCCCGGCGCACCCAACGTGATCTACCTGAATTTCGCCGGCGAAACGGTGACCAACACCCAGTGGAACACCGATCTCGGCCGTGCCGAAATCCCGGCGCTGCCGTTCAGCATGGACGGAGATTACGCCACTTACAGCGAGACCGAACAGGCTGTGATTCGTGCGGTCTGGCAGCGGGTGGCCGAGGACTACGCCCCGTTCGATGTGGACGTCACCACCGAGCGGCCTGCCACGCTCAACAATCGCACCGCCGTGGTCCTCATCACCCGGAACACGGATGCCAACGGGCTTCCCAACCCGGCCAGTGATTCGGGTGGGGTCAGTTACGTCAACGTGTTCGGCACCGTCTTCTACGCCAAGTATCGGCCCGCGTGGGTATACGCGAATAATCTGGGAAACGTGGAATCGTACATCGCGGAGGCCGCCTCGCACGAAGCGGGGCACAATCTGGGGCTCAGCCACGACGGCCGCACGGACGGCATCGAGTATTACGGCGGCCATGGGACCGGCGACACTTCCTGGGGGCCGATCATGGGCACCGGCTACAATCGCAACGTCTCCCAATGGTCCAAGGGCGAGTACTACCTCGCCAACAACACTCAAGACGACCTGGCCATCGTGGCGTCCAAGCTGAGCTACCGGGCCGACGATCATGGTTCATCGCCCGGCACGGCCACACCCCTGGTTCTCACTGGCGGCACCAACGTCGTGTCCACCACGCCCGAAACCGACCCGGCCAACACGAACCAGGTCAACAAGGGCATCATGGAGAAAACCGACGACGTGGATTGGTTCTCGTTTGTTACGGGCACCGGCCCCGTCGGGTTGACGGCGCGTCCCTGGGTCATGCCCAGTGGCACGCGCGGCGGGAATCTCGACCTTGGCCTGGAGCTGTACGACGCCACGGGCAATCTCTTGTTGACCAACAACCCCCCCGAAACCACCTCCGCCACCCTGTCCACGCAGTTGGCCGCGGGCCTGTATTTCGTGGCCGTCCGCAACAGCGGCGCGGGCAACCCCTTCAGCTCGACACCGACCGGTTACACCGCGTACGGCAGCCTGGGCCAGTATTTCTTCAGCGGCTGGGTGACCGATCCCCAGGGGGTCGCCATTCCCCCCGTGGCCGAGTTGAACACGACGAATCTGACCGAGACCGGACAATCGCAACACTTCCTCACAGTTACGTACTCCGACAACCTGGCCATTCAGGTGGCCACGATCGGAGACGGCGATCTCTGGGTCACCGGCCCCAACGGTTTCAGCCAAATTGCCCGGCTCGTCAGCCTCAATGATTTCACGGACGGCACGCCGCGCACCGCGGTCTATGCCGTGGCACCGCCCGAGGGGTCCGTCTGGTCCGCCGCACACAACGGGGTTTACGAGGTGTGGATGGCGGGACAACAAGTCGCCGACACCGAAGGTCAATGGGTGGTCCCCGGAAAACTGGGAGAGTTTCGCGTGGCCGTCCCGGTAGTGTACTACGAGGCGCGCATGGACGCGGACCCGGGCTGGTCGCTGGATCCCCTCTGGCAATTCGGAAAACCCGCCTATCCCAGCGGGGGCCCGAGCGCGGGAGCGACCGGCACGAACGTCGTCGGCTACAACCTCAACGGCACCTACGAGAACAACCTCGCCCCGCGCCATGCCACGACTCCCGCAATCAACACCCTGGGAAGCACAAGCCTGACGCTGCGGTTCCAACGATGGCTGCGCCTCCGCCGGGGCGACACCGCCACCATCGAGGTCTCCACCAATGGGCTCGACTGGCAGACGGTTTGGTCCACCACCAGCCAGGTGGCCGACAACTCGTGGCGTCGAGTCCAATATGATCTGCCGCCGGCTGTCGTCGGCAGTCCCACGTTGCGGATCCGGTGGGGGCTGGCTTCCAACCAGGCGCAAACCGATCTCGGCTGGCACCTGGACGACGTGGAGCTGCTCGGGCAGGGGGTCTTCGACAACGCGCCGCCAAGGCCCGCCCTCAGTGTCGCCAACATCACCCTCGCCGGTACCATTGCTCACTCCTGCAGTGTGCAGTTCACGGATGAGACCGCCGTCCGCCTGGGCTCACTCGACTCGGAAGATTTGCTCATAACGGGCCCGAACGGGTACCAGGCGTATGCCCAGTTCGTGGCTGCCGACGTGCCCATGGACGCCCCCCAGGTGACAGCCAGTTACACCATTCCGCCCCCCAACGGGGCGTGGGAATCGCAGCACAACGGCACCTACACGGTGACCCTGGTCGAGAGCGCCGTGGACGACGTGTGGGGCCACGCCACCCCTCAGACCGTGTTGGGCACATTCGAGGTCAACATCCCGGCTGCCGAACCCGGCATCCTCGCCGTTTGGCCCGATGCTGACTGGACCGTTTCGGGGCCGGTCGGAGGCCCCTTCGAGCCGGGAACGACGGTCTACATCCTCACCAATGCCGGCGGCTCCACCCTGCACTTCACCGTCAGCAGCAGCGCAGACTGGCTCACCGCAGATCCCGAAACGGGATCGTTGGCCCCCGGACAGGCGCAACCGATCCAACTCTCCCTCACCCCCACGGCCACCGAGTTGCCGGCCGGCACCCACACGGCAACGATCAGCTTTCTCAACGCCACCACCGGTCAGGGCAATGCCGCGCGGCTGGCCATTCTCGAGGTCCTCAGCAATCGTGTATTCCGCTTGACGGTGACCGCGCAGCCGCCCGAGTGGGGAACCGTCGAGCCCGCCGAGGGCGAATTTGCTGAAGGCGCACTGGTGGAGATCCGCGCGCTGCCGGGGCCGTGGTTTGACTTCGTCACCTGGACCGGGTCCGTGGTCCGAACCGAGAACCCTCTGAGCCTTGTTTTGACCCAGGACATCTCGCTGACGGCAGTTTTCGTGGAACGGCTGACCACCAACCATCCGACCCCACTTTGGTGGCTGGCCAGCTACGGCTACACGAACGATTTCGAAGCCGCCGTGGACTCGGTGGGTGCCAACGGACTTCCGCTTTGGCAGTCCTACATTGCCGGCCTGAACCCCTTGGATCCGGAGAGCCGATTCCAGTTGGACATTGTCCCCCTGCAGCCCGGCACGTCAGTGATCCTTCGCTGGCATCCGCAGCCGGGACGGTTGTACACGCTTTGGGAAGCAGCGGACCCCTCGGAAGAGTTTACCCCGGTTCCCGGAGCGGTGGATTTGACCGAGTCCGTGGCTTCATGGACCAACTCTTGGGATTCCGTTCCCGGCCCGCGTTACTTCCGTCTCAGTGTCCGGCGTGCCTCGGCGCCGTGACCTTTTGCTAACGCGGACCCGGGACTCCGGAGACCCAAAATGCCCCCGAAGTGCCCGGCGTGAATTCACCAGGCGAGCCTTGCGCAATCTTGTGTCGGCCATCCCCAAGTCCCACGCCGGCTCGAGCCTGTCAACGGCCGCTGTCGCCGACGCCACTCCGGGCTGGCCATTCGGTCTCCTCTACTCTACGTTGCCGCCATGGCGCCTTTGCCCAAGCCCGATGTGATTCTCACCCATGAGAGCGACCTGGATGGTTTGATCTCGGGTGTGCTTCTGCAGCGCCTGGCCGAAGCGGAGTTCGGCGTTCGCCCCCGTCTGGAAGCCTGGAACTATCACGGTCTGCGCCAACGTCCCCTGCACGAACCGTCGGCCTGGGTGGCCGACCTGGCCCTGGACCCGCGCATGGACCGGCCCAACTGGGTCATCATCGATCACCACGCATTCGACACACCGCCCAGAAACGCCGTGCTGATCCACGATCCCCACAAGTCCGCCGGCCGCCTTTGCTACGAGCTCTGCCAGGCTGCGGGATTGGGATCGCCCGAACTCGATCGCCTTGTGCATCTCAGCGATGTGGCCGATTTGTTCCGCGACGACGACCCCGACTTCGTCGTCGCCACCGACTATGCCAACCTGGTCAAGATCTACGGCTTCTGGAACCTGCTCACCCTTGTCGAGGGCCAAATCGAGCGGCTCCTGAACCATCCCCTGCTGGAGGTCATGGCCGTCAAACGTCAGGTGGAAAACCCCATCGGCCTGGCCTGGAGCCGTTCCAACGTCATTGAAATCACGCCCACGGTGGGGCTGGTCGAGACGGTGGTGGGCAATCCGAACCTGATCGTGCACGCGCTGCTGGACGATCCGGCCATCCGGTATTCCGTGCTCATGACGGCGGTGCGCCGGGGGAACGGATCGCTGGCAGTGAGTCTGCGCAGTCGGCACGGCGAAGCCCTGGCGGTGGCCGAACGACTCCAGGGCGGTGGTCATCCCAATGCCGCCGCGGCCACCCTGCCCCGCTCCGTGCGCACCACCGAAGACGCCGTTCAATACCTGCGCCAGGTGCTGAACCCCCGACCCGAACCCGCGCTGAACCGATTGAACGATCTGTTCGCAGGCGTCGAACCGCCCGCATGATTCCAGGTGCCTGGTTCCGCCCGGCTGTATGGGTCCGAACCTGCCTACGAAGCCGGTGCTTGCAAAGCCCGCAGGCCGGAGGTCGGCTCTCCGAAATTGGATGGATTTCCGGACCCGCGGGAAGCGGGATTTGACACCCCGGCCCGGCTATGTGTATTCGGAGCCCATGAGACATCCAGGATGCCGGCCCGCGGCGCTCGTGTTGCTCGCCGTTTGCCTGATCGCTGCCGCACTCCGAGCAGGCACGGACGAAACGGTCACCATCCCCCGCGCACGGTATGAGGAGCTTCTGCGCAAAGAAGAGGAATTGGCGCGATTGCGGGCGAAGCTGACCCCTGACATCCCCGACCGCCCGAGTGCCACAACCGGCGCCACGCGCGCGCTACTCCCCGGTGCAGGTGCCAGCGGCGAGGCGGCGAAGTCCTCGCCTCCCCCGGGTGCCGCCAACCTGCCGCCCCTTCCCGAAGACGGCCGCATCTCCGCTCCTCTGCTGGCCGAATATTTCCTGCGCGATCCCGCCACTGCTGCTGCCCGCCTGCAGAACCGAAACCTGCAAGTCATCGGGCGTGTGGTCGGTTTTGAAAAGCCATGGCTGACCCGGAATTACCAGGTGTTGCTCGAGACCGATCAACCCGCCGTCCGCGTTCGTGCCGTCGTGGAGCCGCCCCAGGGAATCCGGGGCGCCTACGTGGCCCAGGGAGGCACGGTGCTCATGGTCGCGGATGCATCCGGTCAGCGTCGCCCGCTGTTGCGCCTCGGGGACACGGCGACGGTGGAGGGACGCGTCAAGGGTCTCCGGGGCAATGTGGTGGAGATGAGCGGCTGCCGACTTCTCCCGCGTCCCTGAACGCAACGCGAGTCACGGCGCCCGGCCCCCGTACGCGCACACAAGTTCGCCTCACCGTGGAGCCGCAACCTTCTGCATCCGCCGCACTGGTTGGTTGGGGTCGGGAGGGGTTCCCTCCCGGCCATCGGCCCGACGGCAACAGGTAGGGATCCGACCCTTCCCCCGTTGTTGCAGCCAGCAACGCCTCCCCCGGAATCGAGGTCAAACTCCGGAGAGGCCGGCTGCACACCCCGAATCAGCCTCTGAGAAGTCCTCACCAACGAACTGGGCCCTTGAAGGAAGCTCGCGCCCGTGACCGGAAATGATTGGAAACGCAGAGCCACCCGGAAGTGCCCAAAACCCGTGCCCGGTTACATCGCCCAAGAGTCATCCGAAAAAGCGACCGGCCGGGCCCTTCGACCCGGCCGGGTTCAAGACTCGGGCAGCCGGAACCTGAAGGCTCTGCCTACTTCTCCTCCGGGATGCGCATGCCGTAGAACGACCGGTACACGAAGGTGAGCGCGATCAGGAGCAGAACCACCGCAATGCCGGTCTTGAGGCCGGTCTGACCCTGTTTCTGCATGGCCACCGCAATTTCCACCGCCAACAGCCCGAACAGCGTGGTGAACTTGATGATGGGGTTCATCGAGACGGAGCTGGTGTCCTTGAACGGATCTCCCACCGTGTCACCCACGACGGTCGCGGCATGCAGATCCGTGCCCTTCTGCCGCAGGTCCACTTCCACGATCTTCTTGGCGTTGTCCCACGCCCCACCCGCATTGGCCATGAAGATCGCCTGGAACAGCCCGAAGAACGCGATCGAGATCAGGTATCCGATGAAGAAGTAGGCGTTGAAGAAGGCCAGTGCGAGGGACAGGCAGAAAATGGCCACGAAAATGTTGATCATGCCCTTTTGCGCGTACACGGTGCAGATCCGGACCACTTCCTTGCTGTCCTCGATGGAGGCGGCCTTGGCCGTGAGGTCGAGGTTCTCCTTGATGTACACCACGGCGCGGTAGGCGCCGGTGACCACCGCCTGGGTCGAAGCGCCGGTAAACCAGTAGATCACCGCCCCGCCCATCAGGAAGCCGAGAACGATCTCCGGCTGCACCAGCGACAGCTTGCTGATGACGTCGCCGAACTCCTTGTCCAGCAGAAGGATGATCCCAAAGATCATCGTCGTCGCCCCCACCACGGCCGTACCGATCAACACCGGCTTGGCCGTGGCCTTGAACGTGTTGCCGGCCCCGTCGTTCTTCTCCAGGTTGTGCTTGGCCGCCTTGAAGTCGGGCTTGAAACCGAACTTGCTCTGGATGTCCTGTTCCACGTTGGGGACCGACTCGATCTGGCTCAATTCATAGACCGATTGCGCGTTGTCCGACACCGGACCAAAGCTGTCCACGGCAATGGTCACCGGGCCCATTCCGAGGAACCCGAAGGCGACCAGGCCGAACGCGAAAATCGGCGCGGCAAATCCGACCCCTTCCGGCATGATGGCTTGCAAGGCTTCGTGCCCGGCCATCACGGCTGCAATCAACATCAGGAACAGCATCAGCAGTCCCTCCCAGAAAGCCGAGAAATTCCCGGCCACGAACCCGGAGAGGATGTTCAGCGACGAGCCACCCTGTCGGGACGCGGTGACAATTTCCTGCGTGTGCCGGGCGTTGGTGCTGGTGAAGACCTTGGTGAATTCGGGGATCAGGGCGCCCGCGGCCGTGCCGCAGGAGATGATGATGGACAACACCCACCACAGATCCGGCTGCGGCCGCCCGTGGACATCCTTGAAATCGCCCAGCATCAAATAACTCACCACGAACGTGAGCACCATGGAAATGCCCGAAGTCAGCCACACCAGCCAGGTGAGCGGTTTTTCCGGGTGGAAGTCGCGGGCCGTACCGTACTTGGCGCCGAAAATGGCCTGGTTGACCCCGTAGGCGACCAGCGAGGTCACGATCATCATGATCCGCATCACGAAGATCCACGTGATCAGCTTGGCGCAAATGGCCCCGGTGAGTCCCTCCGCCCCCAGGGTCAACGCCAGGAACGAAATCAGCGCCACCCCGGTCACCCCGTACGTCTCGAACCCGTCCGCTGTCGGGCCCACCGAATCGCCCGCGTTGTCCCCGGTGCAGTCCGCAATCACCCCGGGGTTCTTCGGGTCATCCTCCGGCAGCTTGAAGACGATCTTCATCAGGTCCGACCCGATGTCGGCGATCTTGGTGAAGATGCCGCCGCAAATGCGCAGGGCCGAGGCACCCAGCGACTCGCCGATGGCGAACCCGATAAAGCACGGACCGGTCAGCTCCGGCGGCAGGAAGATCAGGATGCAGATCATGAAGAAGAGCTCCACGCTGATCAGCAACAAACCCACGCTCATGCCCGAGCGCATCGGAATCGCCAGCGGCGGCCACGGCAACCCGCGCAACGCCGCAAAGGCCGACCGGCTGTTGGCCTGTGTGTTGATGCGCATGCCGAACCAGGCCACTCCGTAACTGCCCAAAATGCCGAGGACCGACGACAGCAGAATCACCACCACGCTGCCGGCCGGCATGTGACGCAGCGAACCGAAGTAATAAATGATGCAAATCCCGATCAGCGCCCACAGCAGGGCGAGGAACTTGCCCTGCTGGATCAGGTAACTCTTGCACGTCTCCCAGATCAACGTGGAGACATTCCGCATGGCCTCGTGCACGGGCAGGGCCTTCGTCTGCAGGTATTGCACCAGCCCGAACAGAGCCCCGACGGCGCAGACCCCGATGCCCAACAACATCAGCGCATACCCACTGGCATCGCCCAGGCCGGGGAAATGGACCTCACGCAAACTGGGCAGCCGCAGTTCCGCTTCGCTGGCCCATGCGGAAAGCAAACCGCCCCCGAACAGCATCAGAACTGTTGTCAGCGCGCGCATAGAATGTTGCCTTTGCATAAACAAGAACGTGCCTGCAGAGTGCCGACCCGGGCGGGGCAGGCCAACACTTTTTTTGCGCCTCTGCCAACCATTCTTGGCGTGGTCACCGTTTTTCCCCGGCCCCGGGGTGCCGGCCGGGATCGCGCTTTTCCAGAGCACCAGGGCGGCGTTCTCCCCAATCGGGATTCGGGAGGAGGAGGCTCTCTGGCGCCCGTTTCCAGTGGGACGAACGAGGTCTCCAGGCCTCCGGAGTGCCATCGCACCCCGAACACGGGTGGGGCGGGCTTGTCCCCGGGCCCCGTACGCGAAGCCGGCGGCGGTCTTGGAGATGGCCGGTATTTTACCCGGATCGGCCGGCGCGGTCCCCTCGACCCGCAACCGTTCTGCACCTGACCCAGCGCCACCGCGCCGTTTGGGGAACTGAGGGTCGCCACGGCGCCGGTTGACAGCGTCCCAACCCGTGTCAGATTGAGCGTGCCAGTGGCATGTGCACTGCCGAGCGCCTCAGCCCGTCCGAGCGCCCCACAAACCCGCCCAACCGGTTTGTGCCGAGCGGAGAACGCTTCGAAGCGCCGGCCGTTGTGTGGAAGGAGGTCGTCGTCGTCTTCCGGAACATTCGCCCGAAGACGTCGTTGCCCCGACGCGACAGAACAGTAGACGGACCGATCTCCACAAATGCTCTCGCGTCACTCCTGGTGCAGCCGCGGAGCGAACGGTGAGACAATGCAATGACTTTTAATGTCGATCTTGCGCATTCTCAGGACCCTGATCCGCAGCGGCCGGAACGCCCCGCCGCGGACTCGCATGGGTTTGACTTGTTCCCCCACCCCTTGGTGCTTCTGGACGCCGGAGGCCGCGTGCGCGACGCAAACGCGGCCTTTTGTGCCCTTACGGGACTGAACAAAGAGGCCGTGCTGGGGCGCAGGTTGGAGCACCTCTGCGACTTCTCCCCAGCCGTTCCGGAACCGTCGCCGGGAATGCCGGTCCCGGCACACGGCCAAACCCCGCCGTCGCGGCTTCGCTTGCGTCGCCCCGACGGTACGGAGACGGTTTGGTGGCTCAGCGTCGTGCCCCTGCCCGACGGCAGCCGGCTGGTGCGGTTTTTGTCGGAACCAGTTGGTTCCACGGCCACGGTCCCCGAGACCGAGGCGCGTTTCCAGACGATCCTCCAGAGCATCGGGGACGCCGTTCTGACCACGGACGCGCATGGCCGGGTGGATTTCATGAACGCGGTGGCCGAGCGTCTGACCGGTTGGTCGGCCGAAGAAGCCCACGGCCGACCCATCGAGGAAGTCTTTCGCATCGTTCACGAGGAGACCGGCCAGCCGGTGGAATCGCCCGTAACGCGCGTCCTGCGGGAAGGCGTGGTCGTGGGGCTGGCCAACCACACCGTGCTGCGCTCGCGCGACGGCCGCGAGATCCCCATCAGCGACGCCGGGGCCCCGATTCGCGACGCGGCCGGCCGGGTCCTCGGAGTGGTCCTGGTGTTTCGCGATCAAACGGCGGAGCGGAGCTGGCAACGCCACCGCGAAGCCGAACGGCAGTTGCTGGAACAGCATGCCGCCGCCCTCCCTCTGGAGGAATGGTTGACCCGCCTGTGCCTGGCTTACGAAAGGCTTCACCCGGGCGCATTGTGTTCGGTGCTGCGGCTGGACCGGCGCAGGCTCTATACCGCAGCCGCTCCTTCCCTGCCCGCAGCCTACTCCAGCGCCATCGATGGCGTGCAGATCGGCCCCTGCGTGGGCTCCTGCGGAACCGCAGCCCACCGGAATGAACCGGTGATCGTGGAAAACATCGCCACCAGCCCCCTCTGGGCCGGCTATCAAGAGCTGGCGGCCACCCACCAGTTGGCCGCGTGCTGGTCCTTTCCCATTCGCGATTCCCGGGGTCGGGTGCTCGGGACCTTTGCGGTGTACTATCGGCAGCCCCGGGGACCCACCGAGGAGGAGTTTCGCACCCTGGAGCGTTGGGCCCATCTGGCCAGCCTGGTCATGGAACATCACCAGACCTTGGACGCGCTTCGCCAAAGCGAGGCCAGGCTGGCGGCCGCCCAGGCCCGGGCCCGGCTCGGGAGTTGGGAGCTGGATTTGATCGAGGGCCGTGCCGAGTGGTCGGCCGAGATGGCCCGGCTCCATTCCTACGACCCGGACAAGCCGGCTCCGAGTTTCGAGGAATTCCTGGAACTGGTGCATCCAGACGACCAGGCACGCCTGCGAGCGGTCCACCAGCGGATTACTCAGGCGCGGGCTCCGTTTTTGATCGAGTACCGCACCCACCCGGACCGCGGGCCCGTGCGGACGATTCAAGCACGAGTGGAGGTGCTGCGAGACGAAACGGGCCGAGCCGTCCGCATCGCGGGCACGTCCCTGGACATCACGGAGCTGAAACGACTGGAAGAGTCGGTCCGGCGCAGTGAGGAGCAGTTCCGGCGGCTCATCCAGTTTGCCCCCGAGGCCATCGTGTTGTTGGACGTGGCCGCCGGCCGATTCGTGATGGCCAATCCCGCAGCGGAGCGTCTGTTCGGAATGCCGGCCCGGGAGCTGTTGCGCCACGGCCCGGTGGAGCTGAGCCCGCCGGTGCAACCGGACGGACAACCCTCCGACCGGAAAGCCCACCAATTCATCGCCGCCGCGCTGGCGGGCGAGACGCCCGCGTTCGAATGGGTGCATCGCAACGCCGAAGGCCGCGACATCCCTTGCGAGGTGCGGCTCCTGCGACTGGAATTCGACGGGCGGACCGTCATCCGGGGCAGCATTCTCGACATCTCCGAACGCAAAGCCGCCGAGGAACGCATCGCCCGCCTGACCCGCACGTATGCGCTGCTCAGCGAGATCAATCAACTGATCGTGCGCGAGCGGGATCCGGCGGTCCTCTTTCAGGGCACCTGCCGAATTGCCGTGGAAACGGGCGGCCTGGCCCTGGCCTGGCTGGGCCGGCGCGTCCCTGAAACCGGTCAGTGGCAGGAACTGGCCAGGGCCGCCACTCACCCGGACGCACCCGAGCTTTGCCGCATCCTCGGTTCAGGTTCCAATCAATGTTGCGCTTTCGTGGAGCGAGCCTGGACCACTCTGGCACCGGCGATCTGCAGCGACCTGCAAACCGCACCGGAGATGGCCCCGTGCCGGGAAGAAGTGCTCCGGTTCGGCCTTCGCTCGGTGGGATGTTTCCCCGTCGTCACCGCGGGCGGCATCGTTGCCGTGTTGGCACTGTTTGCCGATCAACCCGGGTTTTTCGACGCCGACATGCAGCGGTTGTTCCAGGAACTGACGGCGGATTTGGCGCTGGCGCTGGAGAATCTGGAGCGGGAGCGGCAGCGCCAGGAAGCCGTGGCCCAACTGCGTCAAAGCGAAGAGCGGTTCCGCAAGCTCATCGAGAATGCCACCGATCTGATCGCCGTGGTGGATGCTCGGGGAACGATCCATTACGGCAGTCCTTCCGTGACGCGTCTGTTGGGCTACGATCCCGTTGCGCTCGTGGGCCAGTCGGCGCTGCAGTTTGTTCACCCGGAGGATTTGCCCGCGGTCCGGGAAGCCCTGGAACGGGCCGTCACCCGGAAGGACGGACTCCCGGTGGCGGTGAGTTTTCGCATTCGGCATCAAAGCGGTACCTGGCATCACTTGGAGGCGGTGGGGCGGTTCGTGTCCGACCTGGCCCCTGGAGGCGGGATCGTCGTGAATGCCCGCGACGTGACCGAACTGCGCCAACTGGAAGAACAACTGCGCCAGGCTCAGAAGCTCGAGGCCATCGGGCGCCTGGCGGGCGGCGTCGCCCACGACTTCAACAACGTTCTCGCCGTCATCCTGATGCAGACCGAGCTGCTCAGCATGGAGGAGACCCTGCCGGCGGACGTGCGCGATGGCCTTCACCAAATCCGGTCCGCGGCCGAGCGGGCGGCCACCCTGACCCGCCAGCTGCTCATGTTCAGTCGCAAGCAAATCATGCAAACGCGCGAGTTGGATCTCAACGAGCTGCTCACCAGCCTCGTCAAAATGGTCCAACGCATCATCGGCGAAGACATCCAACTCCAACTTCGACTCCACCCCCGCCCCCTCATCGTGCGAGCCGACCCCGGCATGCTGGACCAGGTCGTCATGAACCTGGTGGTCAACGCGCGCGATGCCATGCCCCAGGGCGGCGTGCTGATCCTGGAGACGGATCTGGTGCGTCTCGAGCCCGGGCACCCCGAAGCTCCCGCCGATCTTGTTCCCGGCCCCTATGCCTTGCTGCGCGTCAGTGACACCGGGGTGGGCATTCCGGCCGAGCACCTGGAGCGAATCTTCGAACCGTTCTTCACCACCAAAGAGCCCGGCAAAGGCACCGGTTTGGGCCTTTCCACGGTTTTCGGCGTCGCCAAACAGCACCGCGGCACCGTGACCGTGCGCAGCGTGGTGGGCGAAGGAAGCACCTTCGAGGTTTGGCTGCCCCTTCACTCCACAGAGGCGGCGGCGGGCGAGGCACAAACTCGAACCCGGCCGCCCGGCGGCACCGAAACCATCCTCCTGGTCGAAGACGATGAATCCGTTCGCACGTTGATGCGGGCCATCCTGGAATCAGCCGGCTATCGCGTCCTGGCGGCCTGCGACGCAGCGGAAGCCATGGAAATCTGGCGGGCCCAATCCCCGGAGATTCGGCTGCTCTTGACGGACGTCGTAATGCCCGGGGGGATCAACGGGCACGAACTTGCGGCGCGCCTCCGCCGCGACAATCCCGGCCTCCGGGTCCTTTTCACCAGCGGCTACAGCGCGGAAATGGCAGGACGCGAACTCAACCTGGCCGCCGGCCAGACGTTCGTGCCCAAGCCGGCCAACCCGCATGAACTCCTGGAAGCCGTACGCCGCTGCCTGGATGCCCGCTGAGGAGGCGCGGTTCAGAGCAGCTTCATGGCCTCGTCCATCGCCGCCAGAAGCTCGGCCATGGTTGCCTCGGTCTCGTCGCCCATGTTGGAGATCCGGAAGGTCTTGCCCTTGATCTTGCCGTAACCCCCGTCGATCAAGAATCCGCGCTCCTTCACCAACTGCTGCAGCCGGGGCACATCCACCACGCGGCCGCCCGGCTTGGCCCCGTTGTTCACGCAGGTGAGGGTCCGGGACTCGAACCCCGGCTCGGGGAACAAGGTGAAACCGTGCCGGGCAGCCCAATCACGCACCATCTGGTTGGTTCGGCGGTGCCGCTCGAACCTGGCTTCCAGCCCCTCGGCAAGGATCTCGTCCAGCTTCGCGTCCAGTGCATACACGTGGGCGATGCTGGGCGTGCTGGGGGTCATGTTCTGTTCGGCGTTTTTCTGGAATTCCAGGAAGTCAAAGTAGTAGCCGCGATCCGGGACGGTGGCGGCCCGCTGCAGGGCGGCCTCCGAGCACACAAACACGGTCATGCCCGGTGGCAGGGCAAAGGCCTTCTGCGTGCCCGCCAGCATCACATCGATGCCGAGCTCGTCGAAGGGCAGCTTCACCGCCGACATGGAGCTGACCGTGTCCACGATGAACATCACGTCCGGGTACTTGCGTTTCAGCGCCGCGATTTCCTCGATCGGGCTCATGACGCCGGTGCTGGTCTCGTTGTGGATCACGGTGAGGGCGTCGAACCGGCCCGTGGCCAGCTTCGCATCCACCGCCTCGGCGCGGATGGGGGAGCCCCACGGCACCTGCAGGGGTTCGGCCTCCTTGCCGCAGCGCAGCGCCACGTCGTACCACTTATCCGAAAAGGCCCCGCACATGCAGGTGAGCACCTTGCGCTTCACCAGATTCCGGATGGCCGCCTCCATCACCCCCCACGCGCTCGAGGTGGACAGGTAGACCGGCCGCCTGGTGTACAGCAACTGCTGCAGTTTGGGCTGCAGACGGGCGTACAGGTCTTTGAAACCCTGCCCGCGATGCCCGATCATCGGCTGGCAAAACGCCCGGAAGGTCCGTTCGCTGACCTCCACCGGACCCGGTATGTGCAATTTCACATGGCCCATAGACAACGCACCGCCGGCGCGCTCCTTCGCTCCGGGCGGCTTGCGCGCAAGGGTTTCACAACCGCGGCCCTTTGGCAAGTTCGCGCCATGGTCCGGGTCGTATGACGCCCTCCCGACGAACCCCGCGCACCGCTCTTCGCGCCTCCAGAAGGTGCGCTCCATGCTTGCCTGCACGGCGCCCGGCGGTTTTTCATCCTCCAACCGTGAGCAACATCGTCTATTTCGACCTCGAAACGCAAAAGTCCGCGGGCGAAGTCGGCGGCTGGCACCACATCAGTCGCATGGGCATGAGCATCGGCGTCACCTACAGCACCGCCCGGGGCGAATACCGCATCTACACCGAGGCCGACGTGGACGAGCTGATCCGGGACCTCCAGCGGGCCGATCTGGTGGTCGGGTTTAACATCCTGCGGTTCGACTACGAAGTGCTGCACGGTTACACGCCGCTGGATCTGCGTCAGTTGCCCACCCTCGACCTGCTGGTGAGTCTGCAGGACAAACTCCAGCATCGTCTTTCCCTGGATGCTCTCGTCTCGGCCACCTTCGGACTGGAAAAAACCGCGGAAGGATTGCAGGCCCTCGAATGGTACAAACAGGGTCGGTTGCTCGAAATCGCCGAATACTGCTGCTATGACGTGAAACTGACCCGCATGCTACACGAGTACGGACGCGCGCACGGACATGTGTACTACCGCAATCGCCTGGGTAAAAAACTGAGCATCCCGGTTTCGTGGTGAGCAGGTGTTGAGTACGGGCCGGGGGTGCTCTCCGAGAAACGCGCCTCCGCGGGCAATTCGAAAACCCACCGCACGGGCTCACGTAGCGCCCGACCCGTGGATCCGTCTCACCAGAATCCCGCGCCCCCTCCCACCTGCCCGATTTTTTATGAAGCGAGCACGGCGGATCGTCTGCCGAGCGGTGGCGCCGCAGCCAAGCATCAGGCCGAATCACGCCTTCGCGGGCCGGCTTGGCCGACGCCACCAGCCCCGGGGATGCAACCGGCCGCCGCGCCCCTCACCACGGGGCCTTCGGGCGATCGCGCCATGCCGGCAACCCCGCGCACTCGGGCTCGAATCACGTTCAATCACGCGCCGGTTCGGTGGAAGGATCGCCGCCCGTCCGGCCGGGCGCACCGACTCCCGCCTCCCCGCAACACGACTGGATGAACCTCCGGAGCAGCGCCAGCTCCGTTTCCCCCGCAATGGTGTGAGCCTTTTCGAATTCCACCCATTCGATCGGGATGCCCCCCTGTTGAAGCCGGCGGATCTGACGGCGGGTGGTTTCGATGGGCAGCACATCGTCGTACCGACCATGGGTGGCCAGAATCCGTTGCTGACGCGCCACCGGCGATTGCTCGCGCAGAAGTCCTTCCGGATCGCACACCGCGCCGCTGATGCAAATCACTCCGGCGAATCGGTGCGGATAACGCAGCGCCACCTCCAGGGCCATCAACCCGCCCTGGGAAAATCCACCCACGACCATTTGGTCCGCGGGCCAGCCCCGCTGCTGCAACTCGTCCAGCAGCTCGGCCAACCACGCATAACTGCGACGCACCCCGGGGACGGGATCCCCGAAGATGTCGAACCATGAGTATCCCCCGTAATAGGGGTCCGGAGCATCGGGCAGTGCGTAATGCAGCCACGGCAGTTGCAACGCTGAGGGCAGCCAGAGGTATCCCTCGTGACTGTCGCCCAGGCCGTGCATCATCAGCAACAGCCGCCGTGATTCCGGCTCTGCGGCCGGCAGAAAATGACATCGGAGTCGGGCCATGAATCTTCCGGCGAAAACATCCGTGCGCCCCGGGCTCGCTCCGCAAGGCGCCTCGAGGCAGTTGTCCTGCTCTCAGTTCCGGTTCAGGCGAGCAACTTGGCGGCTGAAACCGTCGCAGGCAACAGCTTTTCCGTCCACGGCGCAGGTTCCCACCGGCCGCCGCGCCACAAACGAAACCGAAACAATTGGGCGAACAGAAAAGAGGGCGCTGCGGCTCCCTGCCCTCCGACCAGTTCCGCCCCGCGCCGCACGTTGTCCATCATCCAGGCCGGCAGGGTCAGATGATAGGGATTCCGCTGGACCTCACCGACGTGAAAGGTGGTGGCGGCGATGAGGTCCGCCAACAGGGAGGGCGCGATCTCCACCATGAGATTCGGATCCTCCATGGCCCCCCAAAACTCCGTCTCGAACACGCGGCAGCCAAAGCCGGGTCCCATGCGGCCCAACGCATCCACGATCAGGTAATGGGTGCCCACATGGGTGGAGTTCCAGTCGCGGTCATGGGGGAAAAAGACCGCCACCGGGTGGTAGCGGTCCAGGAGTTGTGCCATCCGATCCACCATGCTCTGCCAGCGGGTCGGCTCATGCTGACGGGTGCCGACGTGCACCTCCTCGAACCCGTCCGGCGCGCTCAGCTCCAGTTCGTACCCCAGGAACGCACAGGCCTGGCGCAACTCCGCGAGCCGGGCCTGGCGACGTTCCTTCTTTCGTCCCAACGTCACCGCGACGTTCACAATGCGCACGCCCGCCTCCCGGAAGAGCCGCAGGGCCAGTGCTCCGATGATGCTCTCGTCGTCCGGGTGAGGGGCGAAGTACAGTACGCACGGCGCGTCGGGTGCCAAGGGCGGCCGCGCGCAGGGGGTAAATCCGCCGCAGGGCAGTTGCGCGCCCCGTTGCCACCAGCCTTCCAGGTCTCGAATCCATTCGTGATACGGCGTGCTCATGGGATCTCCGTCAGGGGCTGAATTTCCGGCAGGCTCGCCGCGGCGATGGCCTGCCCGTGTCGTTTGAACCGTTCCTCCGGTAAGTGGAGGGACAATCGCGTCGCCAGGGCCGGGAACTCGACGTGCAGGACCTGCCGGGCATGTTCCACCATGACCTGGCCGCCCGGCCCGCTGGTCACGCGGCCCAGCACCAGCACGTGTTCCATGGGATAAAACTCGGCCAGATACGCCAGCTGGTAACCCAGATACGCTCCCAGCGTTTCGTAAATGCGCCGTGCCCGTTCGTCCCCGCCTGCCAGGAGGGCCTGGACATGCCGGAGTTTTTCCGGCAACGACATCGCGGCCGGAACCTCGATTCCCGCCGGCTCCAACAATCGGCCCACCGCCTGCTGCGAAAAGTACTGCGCGCCCACGCCGCAGTCGCCCGACCATTCGTCGCGGGGGGCCTGGGGCTGGAGATCCACCGGGACAAACGCCAGCTCGTTGATCCATGAAGTGAGGTTGCCCTCCCGGTTCACCCAGCCACCCGCAGTGCTGGTCCCCAGGGCGATTCCCAACACGCTCGTGCACCCCAAGAGCATCGACCCGGCCAGGGCCGTGACCTCTCCGTCGTTCATGACCACCATGGGTACGCCGCCCCAGGCCCGCTGCACCTCAAGGAACAAATCCTTCACCCGCCGCTCGAACAGCTCCGGGGGAACCCCTCGAAACAGCGAGGCCACTTTCACGCGATTGTTCACGTACACCCCCGCGGCGCTGCCTCCGATGGCGTCCACCCGCGGCAGGTGCGCGGCAGCCCGACGCAGCGAGTCCATGATACCCTCGTAGTGGTACTGCGGATCCTTCTGAAAATACGGATCCCACGGGGTCTCCTCGCTGAAAAGGACCTCGCCGTCCTTCACTGCAGCCACCTTGCGATCGCTGCCGCCCAGGTCGAACCCGATGCGACAGCCCTCCCAGTGACGACCCAGCCGCAGGCTCGATGCACGCTCGGGCGGCGGATGGCAGGTGGCCACGATTTCCAGGGGATGATCGAACATGCGCCGCGCCACCGTCTCTTCGTCGAACCGGCCGGTCGGGGATTCCCGGTAGTGCCGCTGCAAGGCCGCCACCAGTTCCGGCGGGCCGTCAATGTGAAGTCGCCAGCCACCCCGCGACCAGAGCAGCGTTTTCACCACCCGCTCCAGCACGGGGAAGTTCGCGGATGCCCGCGGATCGTCCGCCGGAAACATCCACATCCGATGATGCGAGACGAGGCCGTCCAACTGTTCCAACGCCAGGGTGACGGGACGGGCCCCGGGCGTTTCGCTCGCCGCTTCGAGAAACTTTCGGTATGCCAGCGCCATCGGACGAAAGCCGGGGTCCAGCGGCGGGCGCACTCGGGGAGCAACCGACAGCCATGTCTCCGACCACTGCATCGCGCCTTTTCCACTACGCGGGGCACCCGGTCCAAGGCAATGCCGTCCGCAGACCGGCCTGCTAGCAACGCCAGGAAGGGCCGTTCACTCGAAGCACCCCCGCGGGGGCAATCGGCCCGAGGCCACGCCCCGGACCTCGCAGGGACGGGCCCAAACGGGCACACATGCCTCGGATCGAACTCCGGTGAGGTGAGCCCCCCGGCCCGGCCGGTTTCCCTGAACGGCCGCTTTGGGAGACACACCGGCTATTCGTTCAACCGACCGCTGACGAACAGATGACGATCGCTGATGACTTCGACCGTGAAACCGCCCAGCCCGGCCGCACGCAATTGGGCGCTTACTTCCGCCGGCGTAAACGCCGCCAGTAGCGAGCGGTAAAAGTCGCGCCGCAAGACCTCCGGTGCCCCGGCCGCGTACCGTTCCGTGAGCCGGCGGGCTTCTTGAACGGTGCGCGGCCGCCGCAAATCCGCCACCATCACCACCGTGCCGGTGCCTCCGTATTGTCGTACGGCGTTCCACAACACCATCGGATCCGCCAGATGATGCAGGAAGCTGGTAGCCAGGATGACGTCATACGGCCCCCGGGGCAATCGTGCTCCCGGCAAACGACCCAACCGGTAGCGAATCCGCGCCCGCAGATCGGGCCAGGGTTGCGTCAACCGGCGAGCCTCGCGGAGCATCGCCGGCGAGCCGTCCACGGCCACAATCTCGTACCCGGGGCACGCCCGCGCAAAACGTCGCGTGACATCCCCGGGGCCGCATCCCAGGTCCAGGGCACGGCCCCGGGGCGGCAGATCGGGGAACTTTTCCAGCAACAAAGCGACGTAGCGGCTGTGCGGCTCGGGAAAGTCGGCCTCCGCGTATGCTCGGGCCTGCGCCCTCTCGGTCATCAGCTCCGGTTCGAGTACCCGTTTCATCGTTCCACCCGGTCGCGGTCCGTGCGACGAGCCCGGGCTCTCGACCGCCCCCGGGGCGCCGGAGCGCCCTCCCATGCGCTGTTCGCCAACAGAATTTCCAGCAGGCACTCCAGTCCCGCCTGATCTTCGGCATCGAAGCGCCCCGGTTCGGGACTGTCCATGTCCCAGACCCCCAACAAACGGTCTCCCACAATCAGCGGGATGACGATTTCCGACCGCGAAGCCGGGTCGCAGGCGATGTGCCCGGGAAAGGCCGTCACATCCGGCACCACAATGGTGGCACGGCGCGCTACGGCCGTGCCGCACACGCCCTGACCGGGTCGGATCCGCGTACAGGCGGGTTTGCCCTGAAACGGGCCCAGCACCAACTCACCGTCCAACCACCGATAAAACCCCACCCAGTTGAGCCGGGGCAAACCATGGTAGAGCAGCGCCGCGGTGTTGGCGGCGTTGGCCAGAAAATCGCGTTCCCCCGCCAGCAAACTTCGCAAGGCTTCCGCCAGTGCCCTGTACCGGGCGGGCTTGGAACGCGCGGACAACCGGGGCATTTCAAACATGGTTGGGATGGGGATGAACGTGTTGCAGAATGTGCGGCCGCTCCAGGCCGTGGGCCAGCATGAACGCCTCGTCGTTCAACAACTCCAAGGTCGCCCCGTCGGCCACCAGGCGACCTTGATCCAGAATCAAGCAGCGCGGACACAACTCCACCGCCAGCTCCAGGTCGTGCGTGGCGATGAGCTTCGTGCCGGGCAACCGACGCAACAAGGCCTTCAATTCCCGCCGCCCCCGCGGATCCAATCCGCTGGTCGGCTCGTCCAGCACCAGGATGGAAGGCTCACATGCGAGCAGACCGGCCAGACACGCCCGTCGTTTCTCTCCGTGACTCAGATGATGCGTCGCGCGGTCCCCCAGCCCCGCCAGCCCCACCGCGGCAAGCGACCGTTCCACGCGCGCGCGTACTTCCGACTCGGGCAGGCCAAGTTGGCGCGGACCAAATGCCACATCTTCCGCCACCGTGGCACAAAACAGCTGATCGTCCGGATCCTGAAACAACAACCCCACCTGCTGCCGAATCCAGGGCAAATGCGCCGGCTGAACCGGCCTGCCCAGGATTCGCACCTGTCCGTTGGCCGGCCCCTCCTCGGGCAGGATGCCGTTCAAGTGGAGCAGCAGTGTCGATTTGCCCGATCCATTCGGCCCCAACAAACCCACGCACTCCCCCACCTCCACCCGAAAACTCACACCCCACAAGGCTTCCGTCCCGTCATGGTAACGGTAGCACAGATCCCGAACCTCGACGGCTGCAGTCATGACCACCCTCGCGCCAGCATCGCCTGGTAAATGCGGCCGGCCCGCGCCAGCGCCCGCACAAACAAATGCCCCACCACCGAGGCCTGGATCTCCCACACCCGACGCCGCACCGGCCGGAACGTCCGACTGGCCCGCGCGCGCCGCATCCGTTCCATCTCCTCCAGCAACACGAACAAATATCGGTGCATCAACGCCAGGGTGCTCACCAACAGGACCGGCACACGCAACCGCCGGGCCAGGCGCAACATTTCCCCAAACGGCGTGGTGTTGGCCAGAAGAATCACGGTCACCAAACTCGTCACCGCCTTGCCCGCCAGCACCCACCACGGAGGTCCCCCTGTCGGCCGCCACATCCCCGTCACCAACACACCCAGCACGAAGGGCGACAACCACAGCAAACGCCCCAGCACGAAGCCCAACGGCAGCCGACTCTTCCACCAGGCCCAGGCCAAAACCAGCCACACCGGCCCGAACCAGAACAGGGTCAAGCGGGGCTGGACCACAGTGCCCAACAGAATCAGCATTGCGCCGGCCAGCTTCGCTTCCGCCGGCCAGCGGTACACGCCACTGACCGGCCGTGGGTGGATGTGTCCGGGCAAACGCATCGGTTCCCGTCCGCAGGGTCGGGTCACACGAGCGGCGACGCCTCGGGCGGCTTTTGCCCGCCAGCCCGGCGACTCTCGGTCCGCGCGAGAGTCCGACCCAGCCACATGGCCAGCCCGAACACCACGGCGGTCCCCACCAAGCCGGCCATCCCCACGGCCAATGCGGACCACGGAATGCCGGGCAGCTCGTAATCCGGGATCGGCGCCCAGGCCGCCGTCGTGGCCCGCTCCGCAAATCCGAACCTCTCGGCCACCCGCTCCAGCCCGTCCGGCCAACTCGACGCCCACGGCGCCAGCAACACTGCCAAAACCAAACTCACGCCCAATCCCCAGGCCCACACCGGCTCGGCCCTTCGCCCCACGCCCGTGAACACGGTCCCTTCTCCCAGGTCGGGGCGCACCTGCATCACCGCGCGATACACCAGGGCACTGATCAACCCCTCCGCCAGCCCGATCACCGCGTGAATCCCCACCATCGCGGGGAGCGCCACGGAAAGGGCCACCGTGCGCGACCAGGCCAGCTCCAGTGAGCATGCCACCGCTGCCAATACAATGGAACACCACGCCCCGAAAGCCACACCGGCCACCCGACCCGCCATGCCGCGCATCCAACGACTCACGCCACGGTACACCACCCATCCGCTCACCGCCCCCACGACGCCCAAATTCAAAATGTTCGCCCCCAGGGCTGTGACCCCGCCATCCGCAAACAACACGCATTGCACCACCAGCACCGTGGTCAGCACCACCACCGCGGCCGCCGGCCCCAACAGGACCGCCACCAGGGTTCCCCCCGCCAAATGTCCGGAGGTCCCGCCCAGCACGGGAAAATTCACCATCTGCGCCGCAAACACGAACGCCGCACTCAGGCCCAGGAGCGGGACGCCCGCAGGGGAGAGCTGGCGTCGCGCCTCGCGCAGGGCCAGGGCGACCGCCCCGGCTGCCAGGGCCGAAGTGACGCCCACGGTTTTCGCATCCAAAAAGTTGTCCGGAATGTGCATGGCCGGTCTCCCGCCACGAGCCCTGGTTCACATGGCTCGCGCCAACCGTAACATCCGCTCCAGTCCGGGGCAACCCTCGCAGCACGCCCGGGCCGTCGCCTCGAGCCCCGCGAACACCCCTCGGGCCGTGCGGCCCGGGCGCGGCAACCAAGACACGTCCTCCGACGTCCGCACGGCCCGCGCTCCACGGTGGGGCGGGTTCCTCTGGCACGGGGAGCCGTTTTTCCCCGACCTCTGCCAGGCGCTCGACGGGCTGCACGCTTCAGCAATCGAAGCCTCCGAATCACAAGATCACCCGGGAGCTCAGAACGAGAGCACACTACCGCCCCGGGCGTGAGGCTTTGGAAAGACCGGCTTTCTCGGCATCGCCGTCCCGCTACACGCCCCGCCATGCGACAAGGCCCTGGACGCCGCCCGGCCGTCGGCTCTGCCCCGAGACGTTGCCGGCCCCAGGGTCTCTTTGACCCAAACGCCGCGCGCTTCCAGCCTTTCGAGTGGCCCCAACTCCCGATACGATGCAGGCGTGGACTGGACCGAACGCATCGCTGCGAACCTGGCTGCGGTGAACGAACGAATCCGGGCCGCCTGCGCGCGCGCCGGACGCGATCCCGCACAGATCACCATCGTCGCGGTCACGAAAACGCATCCGCCGGAGGTCGTGCGGGCCGCAGCCGTCTGCGGTTTGCGTGTCTTTGGCGAAAACCGCGTCCAGGAGGCGAAGGCCAAGATTCCCCACTGCCCCTCCTCGATCCACTGGCACCTGATCGGCCACCTCCAGACCAACAAGGTGCGGGACGCCGTGGCCCTGTTCGAAATGATTCAAAGCGTGGACAGCTTGCGATTGGCGGAGGAAATCCAGCGGCGGGCCGAACAGGCCGGGCGGCGCCTGCCCGTGCTCCTGGAGGTGAACGTGGCCGGCGAAGCCAGCAAATCTGGTTATTCGCCCGACCGTCTGTTGGAAGAACTCAGTGCCCTGAACGCGTTGCCCCGCCTCGAGATCCAGGGCCTGATGACCGTACCGCCCTGGTCTCCCGACCCTGAACGGGTGCGCCCGTGGTTTCGCAAACTCCGGGAACTCAAAGATGCTTGCGAGGATCGACTCGGAGCGCCCCTCCCGCACCTCAGCATGGGGATGAGCCAGGATTTCGAAGTGGCCGTGGAGGAAGGTGCCACCATGGTCCGGCTCGGCACGGTGCTCTTCGGTCCCCGGGCCTCAACCGTGCGACCCATTCCGGTGGAAGGTGCGGACCCCGGTACGGGCGACTGACAGGTTTCGCCCCCGCTTGCTTCTGCGCCCGCGCAGACCGGCGCGCCAGCCCGTTTCCATCGGGACCCGAGGGGGCTCGGCTCCAAACAGGACCCGCCACACCCCTGCTCGCATCATCGCGGATCCGCAGCAGCCCGAGCCACAGCCTCGGGCCCTTCCGAATTCCGCGCAAACGCCCCGGAAAACCGTCGGAATCCCGGGCGTTCCCGACAAACCTGCTACCACGCCTGGACAAAGCGAACCGACCGTCGCAGCGGAAAACCGTGCGAACGATCCCGCTCGGGTGGTTCGGGGTGCCACTTGAGTTTCGCCGGTTCCAGTTTAATCTGGCGGATGTGACGCCGGACGATTTCAAACCTGAAATGGAAGCCGCGATTCGGGCCTACGACCGCTGCGTGGTGTGTCTGGAACGGCCCACGCCGGATTTCGAGCGGTCGCTGCGCTCTTTGATGGCGCGGGCGATCCAGGCCTACGAAAACCGCGGCCCCGGCATGCGGCACGGCGTGGCGCTGGACAAGTATGTGACGGTGATTCTGAGCGTCTCCGACACGGACCGCCCGCTTTGTGGCATCTATTTCAACCTGCACTCCCCCTACTACGGCAAGCCGCTGCCCAAAACCGTCCAAGAGGTGCGCCCTTCGACCCAGGACAAGTTCGACGAGGAATGACGGGCCGGCAGCCACGGGACTCCTCCCCTCGCATGGGAGTCTGGCGGTGGGTTCCGGTCGACTCGAACCCGCATCCCGGCGCCGCAATCCGGCGCAACGGTGGGAACGGTTCACCTGCGGCCGGTGGCCCGATCCGACGCCGGGCTTGACGACAAGCCGTGGAAACGCGTTCCATCGGGTTCCGTGAAGCTTTCCGTTCGCTGTGAATACGCGTTGCGGGCCCTGATGGCGCTGGCCGAAGCGCCGGATGGCGCTTTGCTGCGCATCCAGGCCATTGCGGAGCGCCAGCGAATCCCCAAACGCTTCTTGGAGCAGATCCTCAATGACCTCCGCAGCGGCGGGTTCGTCGAAAGTCGGCGCGGTGTGACCGGCGGCTATCGACTGGCCCGGCCCGCCCACGCGATCAGTGTCCGCGAGGTGGTCGAGTATCTCGAAGTTCCGGGGGCCACCAACACCGGCAGGAACACGTCTCCGGGAAACCGGGAAGCCAGCGATGAAGTCCTGCACGAGGTGTGGGCGCAGGCGCAATCGGCGCTTTTGCACGCCCTGCAGCAATGGAGCATTGCGGCCCTGTGCGACCGGGCGCGCGAATTGCGTCGGCAGCGGGGCGAGCTGATGGATTTTGTCATTTAGGCCGCTGTTTCCGCTGCGCGAAGGATCCGCAACGATTCCCACGGCGAGCTTTCAAGTCGGAGCGCACCCACTTCACGGACCCGGCGGTTCCGACGAGCGGGAGCCGGCCCTGCCCTTAGGCACCTGCGCTGCGCAGGTAGAACGACTCATTCGGGAAGGCCCGCAGGGATCTCCGCCGGCCCCTGCGGAGCGTCAGGCGCACCACGGACGAGTCCGCTTGTGGTTGGGTGCGAGGACGGTTCGCAAGACGCGCCGGGCCAACGCAGCGTTTTCCGGGATCTGCCAGTCGAACATCCCCACCAGGATGAAATCCGCCCCGCTTTGAAATGCATACGGGAAGGCGTTGCGGGGATGGATCGCCCCGGCCGCAAGGATCTTGAACGCGATCCAGGGCTTTCGGACTCCGGCCATGAACTTCACCACGGCTTCCGGATCCAGGCACCAATAGTTGTCGGCGCGTCCCACCGCCTCGGTTTCACCACCGCGGGGCGCACTGAAATAGTCGTGCGTGTGCAGGGTCTTCACGTAGAAATCGGGTTGGAACCCGCGCCGTTCGCTTTCCATCACCACCTTCAAATCATGGGCCCCGATACCGGCCGGGCACCGCTGCGCCCGAATAAACTCCACCATCTCCCCGACCCGGTCGAATTGCTCCCGGTACAGCATCTGCTCTGCCGCATCCCCCGTAACGTGAACCGCCGTCGCTCCCTCCGCCACGGCGCGCCGTACCTGGTCGAATCCGTCCGCTCCCCCGAAGCGGACCTGCGCAATCCACTTCATCCGGCCCCCGTTCCTCCAGTGGTCGAACAACGGCCGGTTGTCATCCATGACCCACGAATTCAGGGTGTCGATGCCGTGACTCTCGGCCAGTTCCAGCGTCTGACGGATCTTGGCTTCGGTATGGTAGGCCCGCATCAAGTCCCGTACATACGCCAGGTCCCGCGCGTGCGCGTGGCCCGAGAGCAGGTTGCCCCCCAACATCAGCCGGCTGAACGAGCAGGAACCGATTCGCCCCTGAGGCAGCCGCTCCTCCACATTCCCCTTGGATGCATCGCTGCCCTGCGAGCCGGAACCATCCGTCCCCGCGGCCGCTGTCAGCCACGGGGCCGCCACCGTGGCCAAAACGGCCGATTGCATGAAGGCGCGGCGGGAAAGCTTCTGTGTCATGAGACCCGTTTAATTATACGCAGTAACATGTCAAGTGTTCTTTTCCAAAAACACCGCCCGTCGGATGCCGGCCCCTCCGGACGTCGGAGAGAATGCCCGGGCGGGCCTCCGGCCGCCCGCGGTTTTCGGACGGCCTGGCCCCAGGGCGAAGCGCACGGACCGGTTGCATGCCGGAACCGCCAGCCGCGTTCGAACCCGAGTCCAAAGGAACGGTGACGAAACCGCCCCGAGCCAAATTGGCGTTGCCGGAACCCCGGCTTGGCCTACCTTGGGCGCCATGTTGCGAGCGGAAGACCTCTTCGACTTGAGCCAGACGGAGCATCGAGATCTGTTTCGTGACCTGGTGTATCCCTGGGACGCCTTGCGGCAGCTGGCGGAGTACATCGAGGCCCGGGTCCAGCCGATCCTGAAGAACCGATGCGACGGCGTCGCCTACATCGGGGACAAGGTGTACATCGGCGAGGGTACGCTGGTGGAGGACGGTGCGATGATCAAAGGCCCGGCCATCATTGGCCGCAATTGCCGCATCCGACACAACGCCTACATTCGGGAACATGTCCTCATTGGCGACAACTGCGTGGTGGGCAATGCCTGCGAACTGAAGCACTGTATTCTTTTCAACGGGGCCCAGGTGCCGCATTTCAACTACGTGGGCGACTCCATTCTGGGTCACCGCGCCCATCTGGGCGCCGGGGTCATCCTGTCCAACTTCCGCTCGCTGCCGGGCACCATCTGGGTCGAGGTGGAGGGAGAACGCATCGACACCGGCCTGCGCAAACTGGGAGCGCTGGTGGGGGACTTCGCCGAAGTCGGTTGTCAGGCCGTGCTGAATCCGGGCAGTATCCTCGGGCGTCGCGCCGTGGTTTATCCCTGCGTCAACTGGCGGGGTTATCTTCCGGCGGATCGGATCGCAAAGAACCGTGCGGCGATTGAAATCGTGGAGCGAAGGCCCGCGGAAGGTTGATGCGGTTGCATGGCGCCCCGGTCGTGGTTTCAGTGCCCAGGGCCGCCGGTCCCCGGTCGCGGTGAGCCCGGAAACGGCGGGGGACAAAGTGCCCAAGGCGACCGGAACCCGAGGGGCGATCGCATGCCTGCGCCCACGGCCGCGTTACGCTCGCAGGCTCAGCCTCGCCCCGTAACCGGTCTTACTTCATAACCCGCAGCGAGCGGAGGGAAAAGCCCTGCCATGGGCGGCGCGCACATGAAAGGCCTCCATTCGACGAGTGTGGTCCCCCGGTAGCCTGACGCGTTGAAGACTTTCCGGCACCTCCGGAATCAGGAAGTGGCCCGTTCGAATCGGACAGCTTTCCCACCCGTGGAGCCCTTGGAGTTCTTGCTACGCCGCCCGGGGCCGCTGTCCCGGCGGTGGAGAGTCCAACTTCGCCGCTGACAGAGCCTCATCGTCACCATCCTGCCACAGGACTTCGTACACGGCGATCGGCTCCCGAATGCCTTTGACCGTAACCGGAGGCAGGGGCCGACACCGCCGCGCCAGCGCCGGGTCGTGTCGAAGCAGATGTTCGTAGGTCACCTGACTGATGAGAATGCGTCCCTGCCCGGAAATGTTCTCCAACCGGCTGGCCAGATTCACCTCCCGACCGAACACGGTGTAATTGAGCAGGTGCTGATCCGATCCCATCAGTCCCACCGTTACCACGCCGGTGTGGATGCCGGTTCCCAGATGCAAGGGGGGCAGATGCGGCCGGGGCGGCAAACCGGTTTGGCGCCGTCTTTCATTCTCCATCTCACGGATGCGGTTCTCCGCCTCTCGACGTTCGTTCAACGCACGCACGGCGCGCTGCGCGTCGATCGCCGCCCGCACGCACGCGGCGGCGTGGTCCTTGCGGGCCGTCGGCGCCCCCCAGAACGCCATCACGCAATCGCCAATGTACTTGTCGAGCGTACCCTGGTGGCGCTTGATCACGTCGGCCACACAGGCCAGGTATTCGTTGACGGTGGTCAACGTCTCGCGGGCGCACTCGGCGTAGCAGGCTTCCGCTTCAGGACCGGACCACCCGCGCTCCCGAACCAGTGCCTCGGCCTCGGCCTGCGCGCGGTCGGTCAGCTCCGTAAACCCGCGGATGTCCGCAAAGAACACGGTGACCTCGCGACGCTGGCCGCCCAGGGACAATTCGCGCGCCCGGAGCAGCTCCTGCACCACATCCGGAGAAACAATCCGACTGAAGACGGATTTCACCCGCCGCTTTTCGCGTTGTTCGAACAGGGCCTGGTACGCCAGCAATACGCCATGGGTCAGCCCCAGCCCGCCCGCCACCGGGGCCACCAAGGGAAGCCAGAGCCGGTGCTCCTGATAGGCCCACGTCACCGCCGCGGTGTACAGCAGCCCGCCACCAAGCACCCCCAGGGGCGACCACGGCGGCCGCCCCAACAGGGTGATTGCCGCGGCCACCGCCACCGCGCCGGCCAACACCAAGAGATCCACCCCAAAACCGCTCCGCTGTACGAACCGGCCGGTGAGGATCGAGTGCGCCACATTCCAGTGTTTGCTCAGCAGGAAGGTCTCGCGCGCCAGCGGGGTGGCACCCAAATCGGTCAGGTCATTGCCGGTGGCCGTGGAACCGATGACCACCAACCGGCCCTTCCACAACCCGGGCTGGTCCATCGGCTCTCCTGCTTCCCGCGCCAGATCCTGACCCAGAACCTCGATGAAGTTGCGGGCCACCAGCCCGGGTTGATTCGGTTGAATGGTCCAGTCGATGAGAAAAAAGCCCTGCTGGTCCACCGGAATCACTCGCGTCACACCGGGTCCCCGCAAAACGATCCGACCACCCTTCAAATCCACTTCGGCGGTCTCCAGGTCCAGTTGCAGGGCCCGGGCCGCCAACACGATCCCCATATGCCACACCCGGCGTTCCTCGAAAGGCCGGGCCCGCTCCGGCCAGCCCGCCGGCAGGGTATCGCCCACCAGATCGGACAAGGAAAAGCGGCCCTCCCGATCCAGGGAAATGGGCGGCAGCTCGGTGCCGTCAGGGAGCCTCAGCACAATCCGATCTGCTTCGATCCGTGCCTGCTGAAGATCCACGCCGAACTGGTCGGCGGCCTTCTGAAACAGCGGGTGCCAAACCCGGTACATTTGAAAGGCGCGCGCCCGACGGAGCACGCCGTCCATGTCCTTCTCGGCCGAGATGTCACCGATGGCAGCCGCATTGGTGGCCAGCAACGAATAGGGGAGCACACCGCGATCCGCGGCCAAGATGCCAATGCCGGTGCGATGCAGCTGCCAGGCGAAAAAGGCGTCGGATTCGACGAGCGCCATCTTGCGATCCTCCTCGTCGAACAACGCAGGACGCAGAAACTCGGGCAACCCCCGCCAAAAGGGGTCGTTCACCGCCGCCTGTCCGGCCGGCAACTTGACCGGCGCATGGTCATCCCGGGGATCGGCAAACAAGATGTCCAGCCCAACGGCAGTCGCGCCCTGCGCATGCAACTCCCGGAGGACCCGGCCATAGAGGTGGCGGGGCCAGTAAAGGCCGAATCGGAATCTCGGATCGATCGCACCGCTTTTGAGAAGCCGGATGCTTTCGTCGTTGATGTCCACGAAGCCCAGGTTGGTCACCGCCGGCGGCGGAAAGCGCGCTGCCCAACGCACCCGCCAGTCGTAGGTCAGGGCCTCCACCCGTTCCAACGGGCCCCAGCGGAGCCGCAGCGGAACCGCCACGACCACCAAAACCAGGGCGGCCAAACCCGGCCCGATGCAATGTCGCCAATCGATTCTCACCCGCTGGAAAGCGCGAAGGCCAGGGCAACCGTTGCTGCTACCCTGGCCTTCGTTGGAGAGACTGACACTTCAGCCACGAGGATCAGCCGCCATTGCCACCGCCGCTACCGCCACCGCTGCTCCCGCTACCGGAGCTGCCCGTGGTGGGCGACACGAAGATGGTGGTTTGATCCTGCGTGTAAACCGTCGGAGGCGCCATCTCACCCGTGCCCACGGTTTGCGCTGCCGTGGACATCTCCTGCGCCAACGTGTCGGGCAGCGGCGTCAACTGCCCGGTCCGCACATCATATTGGTAGCCGGCGTGGATGACCTGGGTAATGACCCGACCGTCCTGGCCGACCACCGAGAGCACCACCGTACCCACCAGCACGCTCACGACGCCCTGGGCGTTGATGTGATAGATGGTCCCGCGGATGCCGGCCACGCCATTGGGAATCTTGACCTCATACCGGGAAGCCGCCGTCATCCGCTTCACCTTGCCGAAGATCGCGCCCGCACGCAGGTCGAGCACCGTTTCCCGGACCTCATCCATGCCCGTAGCCGTCGAGATCAGCCGATCGATCGCCAGCGTGGTGTCCGAATAAAGCCGCACGGTGTCGGGCCCGGTGATGGGCTGGAAAATGACCTCTGCCGGCGGCAGGACCGTAATGTTCTCCGTAACCTGCGGGGCCAGCCGAATGGTGTCCTCGGGCCCCAGAACCAGGTCCACCATGGAGTTTGCCGCCGTCTGGATGACCGTGCCCGGAGAAAGCGTTTGACCCGTCTTCAACGTCTTCCACGTGGTCCCATCCGTGGAATAACGAGCAGCCCCTTTGATGCGGGTGACCTTGGCGGTGAGATTCTTGGTTTCTGCAAACGCACTACCGGCAATGGCCAGGGCGGCAACGGCGACCAGGAAGCTTTTAATCCACGTGGCTGTTGTTTTCATAGGCTCTCCGAGACTGTGCTGCTAGTGCTCTGTCAGTCGCCGCCACTTTAGGCTTAAGCACCGATTTGTCAACAGGATAATTCAACGTCTGCGCGAAAAAACTTCGTTCGCACGCCGACAGCGCGAATTCCGGGGCGGCGCCAAGGGCCGCCCCCTCTGCGGGGCATCCAAACAAGACCGTCTCCTCTTCTGACCCCGCCGCAGCCGGGGCGATCCGATTCAGGTCCGTTCCGTGCCGGCCCGTGTGAAATAGTTCCGCTGGCGTTCGGTAATGGGTCGTCCCAGCCGCTCCAGAACCTGCAGCATGTCCTCCCACACCTTTCGTTTTTCAACCAGGGATTGGTTCCGCAGCAAGTAGGCTGGGTGATACGTCGGCATCACGGGAATGCCCTCCCACTGTTGCCATTGCCCGCGCAGCCGGGTGATGCCGACGGTGCTTTTGCCCAGCAACCCCTCCACGGCCGTGGCGCCCAGGGCCACAATCACCTTGGGCCGAATGAGCAGCAGCTGCTCGCGCAGCCAGGGAAAACAGGTGGCCATCTCCGTGGGCGTGGGCTTGCGATTCCCACTGGTCTGACCCGGGGTATCCGGCCGGCACTTCAGGATGTTCGCGATATACACCTGCTCACGCGTGAAACCCATCGCCTGGATGATCTTCGTCAGCAACTGCCCCGCAGCCCCCACGAAGGGCTCGCCCTGCTCGTCTTCGTCCACTCCCGGCGCCTCGCCCACAAACACCAGCTCCGCCTCCGGGGAGCCCACGCCAAAGACCACGTTTTTGCGCGTGGCCGCCAAATGGGGGCATTTGACGCACTGCAAAACGCGCTGACGCAGTTCGGCCAGGGCGGCGATGCGCGCCTCCCGGCTCAAACCCGCAGCCACGCCCGACACGGAAGCCGCGCCAGGGAACAGCTCTGGCGACAATTTGCTGGCGGGCGGCGCCACCGCAGCGTCCACCACCCCCCCAGCGGCCTCCGCCCCCTGTGTCCCCGTGACACCTTGGGTCCGGCTCGAAGTAGCCGCGGCCATCGACGGCGGGTTTGGGGCTTCTTTGGAAACGGCCGCGGGCCCGCTCGCTGTCACGGGGCGCGCCCGCGATTCGACCCGCGCCTCGGTAGGTAACGACTCCAATTGTTCCAGCAGCGCCGCAGCCCGGGCAGAAACACCCACATACAGCACACCCAGCGATCTCCGGCGCTCCAATTCGCTGATCAACGCGTCGAGCAATGCGATCCAACTGCCGTTCATTCGCCACCCCATGGTATTCTTCCAGGCGCTCGCGTACACCTCCAAAAGCGGGTACGAACGCAGGATCTTTGACTCGCTCCGGCCCCCCGGGAAAAGCCCGACCGGCCACATGGCGAATCCCCGGTCGCCGCGGCGTTCTGTGCGAGGTGCGCGCCGAGGCGAATGAACGACCGGACGTTCCCGGCACGCACCCAATCCCGCCGGCGCCAAATGCCTTTATTGAGCTCCAGTGCGTAAATCACCCAGGCAAAACGGCGCCCGGTCCCTCTTTTGTCCCGACCTACAGGCGTGCAGTTCGCCCGCGGGTTCATGTTTCCACGCAAGAGGTTGAAGGGCTGGAAAGCCGACCACCTCCAAGGGCAATCAGCGAGATCTCCGCTGAAGTCGCTGCCCGTAGTTGAAACCTCCCCCGGCCGCAGGCGCCGGTGACGGAATTGCGGCCCGGCTTCCGCCACGGCTGGCGCGGCAGGGCGCACCGCTCCACGCGCGTTTCCCAAAGCCCCGGAAGCGCTTCGGCTGCCAACCCGAGCTCCCCGGCCCTGCAGGAAACCTCCCTGCGGAGGGTTTGCACCGGGTCCGTTTCTGGACAACTAATGGGCGGGGATCACCTTTATCCTGCAAACCGCGGGTGGAGCACACATGAAAGGAAGACCTACGGCCAGCGGCGCCTCCGCCGGTTCTCCGGAAACCCCGGGAACCGGACCGATCGCTTTTAGCGAAACCAGGTTCTGGCGGCCGTTGGGCAACGGGTGGCAACGGGTCTTCGGCAGCTTCAAGGGCTCCGGCTACAGCATCGAGTGGCATGACTTCCAGACCGCACGCGATCTGGATTGGGGGGCCAGTTTCCACCCGGGAAGCATCGAGGTCTGTCTGAACCTGGCCGGACGGGGATACGTGCGAACGGGCGAGGCTCTCCTCGAGTTCGAACCCGACACCGTCGCGTTCTATCATCGCGGAGAACAGCCCCTGGAAGCCCGGCGTGTCGGTGGCGAGCGCCACCAGTTTTTGACGGTGGAATTCGCGCCCGGCTTCCTGCGGGAACATCTGCCCGGGGCGGAATCCGTGCTGCATCCCCTGGTTCGGGCGGTCATCGAGGGTCAACCGGTCAAAAACCCCCTGGGACCGTTGGGCCGTCTGACCGTGGAACAACGGCAAATGGTCGAGACCCTCCGGCATCCCCCCGTCTATGCCGCCGCCCAGCCCATTTGGTATCGATGCAAGGCAGTGGAGCTGGCGGTGCTTTTCCTCTTCCGTCCCCCGCCCGAGGCCGAGCTGTTCTGCACGCGCCAACAGCGTCTGGCTCAGGAACGCGTGGATCGGGTCATCGAAATCCTGAAACAAAACCTGGCCGAGCCGCCTTCCCTGGAAGAGCTGGGGCGACGCGTCGGCTGCAGTCCGTTTTACCTGAGCCGCATCTTTTCGGCCCAAACCGGTCGGACCATTCCCCAATATCTGCGGCAGCTGCGGTTGGAGCGGGCCGCCGAATTGCTTCGCAGCGGTCGCTACAACGTGACCGAAGTGGCCCTGGAGGTCGGCTACAACAGCCTCAGTCACTTCAGCCAGGCGTTTCACGAATACCACGGATGTTGCCCCGGGCTGTATCCGGTCCGCACGCCGACGCAATCGCAAGCCATGGATTGGCGCGAACCGAGGCCGACGCAGCCGCCCCCTGCCGGCGCTTCCGGAGCGGGTCGGACGTCACTTTGAGCCCTGCCCTCACGGCCAAGCGCGGCCCGGGGCTTGGTCGTGCCTGCAAGCCCTCCGGGAACACCGGCCGCGCAATCCGCAAACTCTGGGCTCAGGAGGTCGATTCGGCTCTGCCGCAAACCAGCCCCTGCCACGCCCGAGCCGGTCATTGGCGGCGATCCCCCTCGCCTCCCCTTGCGTTGCCACCAATCCCGTTGGGAGGGGTGCCGTCCACGGACAAAGCGGCCCGTTCGCGGTTGCCGCGAAGAACACGCCGGCCCGCCTCCTGCTGGAGGAGGCGGGCCGGGACGACGGATTTTCGCGGGAAGCCTGCGGACCGCTCCGGCTGCGATTACGAGCAGCCCAGGCTCTCCCCGCAGTTGAGGCATTTGTAGCAGGCGCCGTTGCGCACGGTGACGTGGCCGCAGTTGGGGCAGGTCGGCGCGTCGAGTTGGAAGTGCGCCACTGCCTCGCTCAGCGAGCGGGGCCCGGCCGCCGGGGCGCCGGGTGCCGGGGTTTGTGCGACGGAGGCTGCCGCTCCGGCAGCGGCCACCGGCATCACCTCCGTGTCGTCCCCGGTCCGGGGCAACTCCGGCACGGGGCGGTTGATCTTCTTCTTCAGCTCCTCGATGAGACCGGGGATGGCCAGCTCGGGCTGTTGCGCGGCCGCCTGTTGTTCCCGGTAGCCGGGCAGGAACTGCAGCGCCATCCAGCGGAACACATAGTCCGTGATGGAAGAGGCGTTGCGAATCTCGGGATTCTTCGTGAATCCGCTGGGTTCGAACCGCTGATGCGCGAACTTCTTGACCAGCGCCTCCAGGGGCACGCCGTATTGCAAGGCCAGGCTGGTCAGCGTCCCAATGGCGTCCATCAGGCCCCCGATGGTGGAACCCTCCTTGGCCATGGTGATGAACAGCTCGCCCGGCGTGCCATCGTCGAAAAGGCCCACCGTGAGATAGCCCTCGTGGCCGGCAATGTCGAACTTGTGCGTGATGGCGGTGCGGGTTTCGGGCAACCGGCGTCGGATCGGTTGGCCCACCTGCTGGCGCAGGCGCTCCACTTCGGCCTCCAGCTCCTGAATCCGCTGCCGCAGGGTGGCGATGTTGGCCTCCTCGCCGCTGCCCGCCCCGTCACTCTTGCGCGTGCTCAGGGGCTGCGAGCGTTTCGACCCATCCCGGTAAATGGCCACGCATTTCAAGCCCATCTTCCAGGCCTGCACGTACGCGTCGCGGATCTCCTCGATGGTGCTGTCGTGCGGCATGTTGACGGTCTTGGAGATGGCACCGCTGAGGAAGGGCTGGGCGGCAGCCATCATTTTCAGGTGTGCCATGTAGTGGATGGCACGCCGGCCCCGGGCGGGTTTGAACGCGCAATCAAACACCGGCAGGTGCTCCGGCTTGAGCCCGCTGGCGATGCGCTGGCCGTTTTCTTCGACGTCTTCGATGGTGTCGTACTTTTCGATGTGGGCCACGATGCGTTCGATTTCCGCCGGGCTGTACCCCAGCCGGCGCAGTGCCTCCGGCACGGTGCGGTTGACAATCTTCAGCATGCCGCCCCCGGCCAGCAGTTTGTATTTGACCAGCGCAATGTCCGGTTCGATCCCGGTGGTATCACAGTCCATCATGAAGGCGATGGTCCCGGTGGGGGCCAGGACCGTCACCTGGGCATTCCGATAACCGTAACAACGGCCCAGTTGGAGGGCGCGGTCCCAACAGGCGCGGGCTTCCTCCTTCAAATAGGCGAACTCGGCGCTGGGCTGGATCTGCTCCACGGCGTCGCGGTGCAGTTGAATGACCTCGAACATGGACTCGACATTGTCCGGTTTGAGCGGCTTGGGCACGTGCGCGCATCGGGCATCGTGCAGGCCGGGGAAGGGCCCGAGCGCCCTGGCCAGCCGGGCCGATTGTTCATAGGCGGTACCCGTCATGATCGCGGTGATCGCTCCCGCCAGGGCCCGAGCCTCGTCCGAGTCGTAGGGCAACCCGTAACTCATGATCAACGAGCCCAAATTCGCATACCCGAGCCCCAACGTCCGGAAAATGTGCGAATTCTCGGCAATCTCCTTGGTGGGATAGCTGGCATTGTCCACGATGATGTCCTGCGCGGTAATGAACACGCGCACGGCCGCCTGAAACCGCTCCACGTCAAACCGTCCGTCCGGCCGCTTGAACTTCATCAGGTTCAACGACGCCAGATTGCAGGCGGTGTTGTTGATGAACACATACTCCGAACAGGGGTTGGTGGAGTAGATCGGCTCGGTCCCTTTGCACGTGTGCCACTTCTGGATGGCCCCGTCGAACTGCATCCCCGGATCGCCACAAATCCAGGTGCCCTCGGCGATTTTCCACAGCAGTTTGGCGGCGTCTTTTTTCTCCAACGGCTTGCCCGTGGTCACGGCGCGCGTCCACCATTCGCCTCCGGCCAGGGCGGCCTCCATGAAGGCGTCCGTGGCGCGCACCGAGAGGTTCTCATTCTGATACATCACGCTGCCGTAGGCCTCGCCGTTGTAACTGCCGTCGTATCCCTGCTCGATCAGCGCCCAAGCCTTCTTCTCCTCCTTGGCCTTGGCTTCGATGAACTCTTCGATGTCCCCGTGCCAGTCATACAGGGTGTTCATCTTGGCCGCCCGGCGGGTTTTGCCCCCGCTTTTGACCACGTTGGCCACCTGATCGTACACCTTCAGGAAACTGAGCGGACCGCTCGGCCGGCCCCCTCCGCTGAGCTTCTCTTTGCTGGACCGGATGGGCGACAGGTCCGTGCCGGTGCCGGAGCCGAACTTGAACAGCATTGCCTCCGAATAGGCCAACCGCATGATCGACTCCATGTTGTCCTCCACGGACTGAATGAAACAGGCGCTGCACTGCGGATATTCGTACTGGGTCCGCGCCCGTTCCGCCTGGCCGGTCCTGGGGTTGTAGTACCAATTGCCCGGGGCCGACCGCGTGCCGATGCCGTACTGATGGTACAAACCGACGTTGAACCACACCGGCGAGTTGAACGACCCGTACTGGTTCAGGCACAGCCAGACCAGCTCGTTGTAGAACACCTCGCCGTCTTCGGGCGTGAAGTACCCGTCCTTGATGCCCCAGTCCGCGATGGTCCGGCAGACACGGTGAATCAATTGGCGCACCGAGGTCTCCCGTTCGGGGGTGCCCATCTCGCCGTAAAAGTACTTCGACACCACCACCTTCGTGGCCAGATGCGACCAACTCTTGGGCACCTCCACGTTCTCCTGCTTGAAAATGACCTTGCCCGAATCGTCGGCGATCTCTGCCGTCCGGCGCTCCCATTCGATCTGATCGAACGGGCTGACATTCGGGTCGCTGAAGACCCGCGGCCACGGCAGGGGTCGTCGCTCCGGGGTCACCGGCGATTCTTCGCCCCCGGCCGGGCGAGAGGACACAGAACTATGACGCGACGGTCGGGCCGCCACTTCAGGAGTCGGTGCTTCGATCATGGCTGCTGTGTTCATTTGGGTTCGCCGGCCGGCCCAGGGACACCGCATCCACAGGTCCAGCCGACGGGGGTTGCTAAAAGTTACGCTTTCAAACTTGGGCCGTTACCCGGGCGAACCAGCCGCCCGGAAAGGCTCATTGCCCAACCTGTAGGGCAACGACGCGACGATATCCCCAATATATAGGGTTGCAAGCGAAAAAATGAAAAAAATCTCCGATAACGAAAAATCTCCGGTAATGAAAAATCTCCGATAATGAAAAATCTCCGCTAATGAGAAATCTTCGATGATCCCAAATCTCCGATTACGATATCCGACGCGGCTTTTCGCTCCTCCGGCCAACTCAGCAAGACCGGCTCACGGCTCGCTCAAGGCCACCAGGGGCGCCACCTCCCGCCAAATGGCCGCTCGCACCTGCTCGATGGAACCCGTGGCGTCAATGACCTTGACCCGCTTGGGATCCGCTTGCGCAATGGCTCGATAGCCCTGAGCCACACGTTCGAAAAATGCCGGGTCAGCCTCCTCCATTCGATCCCGCACAAAAGGCAGCGTGGCCTGCCGGGACCGCAAACGTTCGGCGCTGACCTCGGGCGGCACGTGCAAGAGAAGGGTCAAATCCGGCCACGTACCGCCCACCGCCACCTCGACGACCCGACGCACCATCTCCAGATCCAGGCCCCGACCGTACCCCTGATAAGCAATCGTCGAGTCGGCAAACCGGTCGCACAACACGATCTCCCCGGCCGCCAGCGCGGGCCGGATCACCTCGCGCACCAACTGGGCCCGGCTGGCATTCATCAGCAGCAGCTCGGTCTCCCAGGTCATGGCGTGGTTGTGCTGACTGTGCTTGAGTGTGTGGCGAATCTCTTCCCCGATGGGGGTTCCGCCGGGTTCACGGACCACGCGCACGCGTCGCCCCCACTCGCGCAATCGCTGGGCCAGCAGGGCCACTTGTGTGGTCTTTCCACTGCCCTCCGTGCCTTCAAACGTGATGAAGAGCCCTTTCACAAACCTCGTTACAACCTGGGGTGCACACCGGCAGACCCGCACAACTTGCGGCCGCCGGGACCGGCGCTCAGCTCTGAATGCGTTTCAAGCGGGGCCCCTTGGGAGTGTCCTCGACCAGCCAACCCGCTGCCCTCAATTGCTCCCGCAAGGCGTCGGCGCGCGCAAAGTCCCGGGCCTTGCGTGCCGCCTGCCGCGCTTCCACCAGAGACTGGATCTCGGGCGGCACTTGCAGCTCCTGCACTTCGCCCACCCCGAGGACCTGATCGACGCGCTGCCACTGATCCAGGGCGACCCGGGCCTGGTCCGGCGTCAGTTCCCCGGCCGCCATGGCCCGATTCAATTGCCGCACCCACTCGAACACCGCAGCCCACGCCGCCGAAATGTTCAGGTCTTCATCCATGGCCGCCGTAAACGGCCCCACCAGGTCCGGGACCGACACCGCCTGCGCCGCGGTCGGAGCGCCGTTGCCGGTGGCGGCGGCTGCAACCTCGCGCAGCCGTGTCAGGCACTCGTCCAGCCGCCCCAACGCGCCGCGGGCGGCCTGGAGGCCTTCCAGCGTGAAGTTGAAGGTCTCCCGGTAATGCGCCGTCAGCAGCGTGTAACGGATCTCGCGCCCGCTGAACCCGCGCGCCAGAAGATCGCGCAGGGTGAAAAAGTTGCCGAGCGACTTGCTCATCTTGCGACCCTCGACCAACAGGAACGCCCCGTGCAGCCAGTACTTCACAAACCGCTGGCCGGGGGGCTGCAGCGCAGCTCCTTCGCTCTGCGCGATCTCGTCCTCGTGATGCGGGAACATCAGATCCTCGCCCCCCAGATGCAGATCGAAACTCGGCCCCAGGGCCTTCATGCTCATGGCGGAACATTCGATGTGCCAGCCGGGTCGGCCCTCGCCCCAGGGACTGGGCCAAAAGATCTCGCCATCCTCGGGCGTCCGGGCCTTCCAGAGGGCAAAATCCACCGGCGTTTCCTTGGCGTATTCGTCGCTTCGCACCCGTTCCCCCGGGCGCAATTGATCGAACTGAACCCGCACCAGCTGCCCGTAGTGGCCCCCGGCGGCGCGATACTTCTCGATGCTGAAGTACACCGAGCCATCTGCGGCCCGATAGGCCAGGCCGCGCGCCATCAGCCGCTCGATCAGAGCGATGATGTCCGGGATGTGTTCCGTGGCCCGCGGGGTCAGATGCGGCCGCCGGCACCGCAGCGTCTCGAAATCCTCGAAGAAGGCCGCCTCGTACCGGGCCGTGTATTCGCGCAGGGACATCCCCGTCTCACGGACGCGGCGGATGATCTTGTCCTCCACATCGGTGATGTTCATCACATGCCGGACCCCATAGCCGCGGAATTCAAGGTAGCGGCGCAGCAGGTCGGCAAACACGAACGTGCGCCAGTTGCCGATGTGGGCGTAGTCATACACCGTGGGGCCGCAACAATACATGCCCACGTGGCGGCCGCCCGGGTCCAGCGGCACAAACTCCTCCAGCGTTCGCGTCAGCGTGTTGAACAGTTTCATCCGTCGCAACGGGCGCGCAGGGTACGCCGACGGGCCGATCCGAAAAAGTCCAAACCTTGGCCGCGCCCTGGCATGCCCCGAAGCGCAACGGCCCCTGGAGAGGTCCTCACCCGTGCGGGTGGCACGCAAGGGCCGTGTTCGCAGGCCCGTGCAAGGTGCCACCGCTCCCGGCACTGCTGCTGTCCATCCCGCCCGGCTGTCCCCGCCCCGCTGCTTGCCATCCGGCGCCGCCGGTTACGGACCTGACTGGGAACGCCATCACTTGTCATAGCGCCCCCATCGCCCGGCGTCAGCCTTGCACACCCCCCAGGTCGAACGCAGCAGATTCGTCACGAACCCGGCGCAGGTCTGTCTGTCATCTCGTTGTGCCCCAACACGGTGGAGCCCTTGGCTTCAGAAGCACCGCGGTACGCGGTCCTCGGATTCAGAGTTGGACGCGGCAAACTCGCAAACCCGGATGTCCCAAAACCTGTGGCGGCACCCAGCTTCGCCAAAGACTCCGTCCCACGGCGCGAACGTATGCTGTCCAACGTCGGAGCCCGAAACCACGTTTGATTCGGCCGCTCAAAAACGGTAGCTTGGCACTGGGATGCTCGAGGACCGGGATTACATGCGGAGCGCGTCGTACGGCCGCACTGGCTGGCCCGTGGCGGTGTGGCTCATTGTGGCCAATGCCGTGGCGTTCCTGGTGCAGAACGTCCTTTACCGAGTTTTCCCGGGCTTCCCCACGGATCCCCTGCTGGCGCTGAGTCTCGAGGGATTGAGCCGCGGCTATGTGTGGCAGTTGATCACCTTTCAGTTCATGCACGGTGGGCTTTTGCACCTGCTGCTGAATGCGTTCGTGATCTACGTATTCGGCCGCGCCCTGGAGGAGGAGCTGGGCTGCCGCCGGTTTCTGACGCTGTACTTCATCGGTGGGTTCGCAGGCGGCCTGTTGCAGGTGCTGGCGGCCGCCATTTCTCCGCGGTGGTTCGGTGGAGCCGTGATGGGGGCCTCCGCCGGCGCTTTCGCCCTCATGTCAGCCTTCGCCATGCTCCACCCGGAGCGGCCGCTCACCCTGCTTCTGTTCTTCGTGCTGCCACTGACGCTCAAAGCGAAGTACCTGCTGCTCATCAGTGCGCTGTTGGCCCTGTTTGGGATCCTCTTCCCCGGAGATTCCATCGCGCACGCGGCGCACCTGGGCGGAATGCTGGCCGGCGTGATCTATGCGCGCTGGGGGCTGGATTGGTCCTGGCCGGGGCTGCGGATCCGCTTTCAGAGTCGCTCTTCGAAGCCCCGTTCCACGCCCCGCTTGATGACCTCTCCCCGCGCCGCTGCCCCCGAACCGCGTTTGCCGGATGACCTGCCACCCGACGAGTTCCTCAGCCGGGAGGTGGATCCCATCCTGGACAAAATCTCCGCGCACGGCATTCAAAGCCTCACCCCGCGCGAGCGAAAGATCCTGGAGGCCGCCCGACAGCGCATCGCCCGCCGTTGACGAGGTCCGCCGCCGGCACGCGGAGCTGTGGAGCTGAAGTGCGTCCGCGCCCCGACTTCATCAGGGGGTTTACAGAATGGCGCAGATGTGTATGCTAAAAGTGTCGTCGGTGCCGATGTGGCGGAATTGGCAGACGCGCTAGACTCAAAATCTGGTGCCCGCAAGGGCTTGGGGGTTCGACTCCCTCCATCGGCACCAATTCTTTTTTGCCTCAACATGCGCGGCCCCCTCGAACCCCTCGCACCGAGAATGGAACAGCCGCGCACATCCCATCCCCGGCCGCTCATGACCCAACGCAAGCTGACTCGGTCCCCGGGTGTGTCCCGACGCAGGTTCCTGGCGACGGCCGCACGAGGATGGGCCGCCCTCTGCGCAGCGCCGTGGATCATCCCGGCGACGGCCCTGGGCCGGGGCGGGCTGCGGCCGCCCAGTGCGCGAATCCAAATGGGCTTCATCGGTCTGGGCGGTCAGGGCATGGGACACCTGCTGGGGGGCGCGTGGACCTATGTGCCGGGCGGGTACGTTGCCCGTGCCGACGTGCAAGTGCTGGCCGTGTGCGACGTCCGCAGAGACCGACGCGAGCACGCGCGCCAGCGCTGCCTTCAAGTGTACGCCGAGAAACTCGGCCAACCGAACTACCGCGGCGTCGAGGCCTACGCCGACTTTCGAGAACTCCTGGCCCGCCCGGACATCGACGCCGTCCTGCTGGCCCTGCCCTACCACTGGGCCGCCCCCATGTCCGTGCTCGCCATGCGCGCCGGCAAGGATGTCTATTGCGAGAAACCCGTCGCGATCACGATCCGTGAGGGCGGACTGGTACTCGACACGGCCCGCCAATGGGGCGCCGTCTATCAGGCGGGCACCCAGCAGCGCTGCGAGTATTCCGGACGCTTCCGCCTCGCTTGCGAACTGGTGCGCAACGGCCGCATCGGAACCTTGCGAGAAGTTTTCGCGTATCGCCTGCCCGGCGCGTTTTGGCCGCAGCCGTGGACCACCACCGAGCAACAACCCGTGCCCGAGGGATTCGACTGGGACCTCTGGCTCGGGCCCCTGCCCTGGCGGCCCTACGCCGGCGAGCCCGGCCATGCCCTGCCCGGATGTTTCGTGGGGGACGTCAACTGGAGCCCGCATCACTACGACATTGTGCTCTGGGGCACCGGTCTGACCGCGGAGGCCACCGTGGAGATCGAGTTTGTCCCGCCCACCGGCCCCGGCAGGCAGCCTGCCGTCCGATATCACCTGCCGGGCGGCGTCGTGGTTCATTCGGATCTCCACCCCGGCGAGCCGGTCGGACAAGAAGGCGGTGTTTGTTTCGTCGGCACGGCCGGCAGAATCGCCGTCGACCGGTCGCAAATCGTGGCCGACCCGCCCGACCTGTTGCGCACACCCCTCCGACCTGGAGAAACCCGGCTGCACAGCGCCAGCAGTCATTCGGGCAACTTCCTCGACTGCATCCGCACCCGTCGCGCGCCCGTGTGCAATCCCGTCGTTGCGGTGCAAACCATGGACTTCATCCTGGCCGGCGGCATCGCCCTGGCCCTTCAACGTTCGTTGCGGTGGAACGGAAGCCAACGCCGGTTCGAGGGCGACGCCGAAGCCAATCGGTTTCTGTCTTACGTCCCGCGTCCACCCTGGGGATTATGAACCTTGCCGCCTGCCCACCATGGAGTCGGTTCGCGAAATCCCTCGCGGGCACCTGGGTTTTGGGCATTTCGTTGGGGGCAACCAGCGTCGGTTGGGCAGAAACACTGCGGGAGAATCCGGCCGAGCTAATGAGCCGGTTGCGCGCGACCACGAATGCAACCGAACAAGCCAACCTGTGCGCCCGGTTGCGCACCGTGGCCGGCCCCGAGGCCGTGCCCGTGCTCACTCCGCTGCTCCAGGACCCGCTCACCGCTCATGCCGCGCTTCATGCGTTGGAGGTGGTGCCGGGCCACGAGGTCACCGCCGCCCTGCATGCCGCCCTGGCCCAGGCCACCGGCGCCGTTCGCCTCGCAATCGTGCAAACGCTCGGGCTGCGGGGGGATCCGGCCAGCGCGGCACATCTGGCGCCGCTGCTCGGTCCGTCGGATCCGGCTCTGCTGGCTGCGACGAGTCTGGCGCTGGCCCGCATCGGTTCCGCCGAGGCAGAAGCGGCGCTGGAAAGGGCATGGATCCGGCTGGGTCCACAAGGGGCCCGCTTGATTGCGCCGGCAGTCCTGCTGCTGGCAGACATGCGCAGGAGCGCGGGGCAAACCTCCGAAGCGCTGGCATGGTTCGAGCGCTTGATGAGTTCGGACCAGCCCGCGGCCATCCGCCGTGCTGCCTGGATCGGCAAATTGCGATCAGCCGGCCCCCGGCTCCTCGAGGAGGCCGCGCAGGCGCTCACAGGCTCCGATCCGGAGGCCATCCCGGCCGTGCTGGCCTTGTGGCCGGAATGGCCGGTGGAGGCCCGCACTGCACTGGCGATCCATGCCTTGTCGAGAGCGGGCCCGCTCACGCAGGCGGCCGCCCTGGCCCACTTGGAGTACGGCGCCGGCCCTGAAACTGCGCCCGCGGTTCGCCAGTTGATCCATGAGGGAGAGCCTCCCGTCCGTGTCGCTGCCATTCGTGCGCTTGCCGTAGTGGGAGACGCAAGCGACACCGAGCTCCTGCTCCAACGGGCCGCCCATGGGGTCGGAGCCGAACAGGAAGCCGCCCGCTGGGCCCTCGCCCATATGGCACACCCCGGAGTCACCCCAGCCCTGATCGAACAGCTGCGGCGCGCCTCGGGAAGCGTCCAACTCGAGCTGGTCCGGGTTCTGAGCGCCCGACACGACACCGCAGCGGTGCCGCCACTGATCCACGTGGTGAGAACCGGCCCCGCGTCTGCCCAATCGGCCGCACTGCGCGCGCTGATCGAGCTGGCCGGCCCCGCCGAGTTCGCTCCCTTGGTCCGGTGGATCGCCGAGGTGTCCCAAGCCGAGGTCCGACGCGAAGGCGTCGAGTTCTTTCAGCGCTGGCTGGAGCGGCTCGACCCGCGATCCCTGGATCCCTCGCCGTTGCTCGAGGCCATGACTACGACCGCTGGAGACACCGCCGTCGCGCTGCACCAAATCGCCGGCTGGCTCCGCCACGAAGGTGTCCGCGCCGCGATCCGCCGCGCATTGACTGCCGCCGACCCGGCCCGACGTTCCCTCGCCCTGGAAGCCCTGACCCAAACGCGCGACCCTGCCCTGCTCCCGGACCTGGTTCGGGAATGCGAGAAAACGCAGAATCCCAAACAACGTGCCCGCTTGTTCGAAGCAGCCATCCGCTTGTTGAGTGAGCACGCTGCGACGGCGCCAGAGTCCGAGGAATCCCGAGTAACGGCGCTGCGTCTGCTGGCCGTGGCCGACACGCCCGCGCTGCGGCGGTTGGGCTTGTCGGTCCTGCCCCGGTTTCCGCACCCGGACACGCTCCGTGCGGTCGAACAACTGCGCCGCGACGACCCGACGGTACGGGCAGAGGCTGAATCGGCCTCCTGCCAACTGGCCAGCGCCCTGGCAGACTCCTGGTCACCAGCCGAGGACATCCTCGCAACGCTGGCCGCCGAAGGCACCACACCCGCGATCCGTGCGCAAGCGGCGGATCGCCTGCGCCAGCTCCATTCCGGCTGGCAGGTGGCCGGCCCTTATCGCGTGCAAGGCCGGGAGGGGCCGGCATTGTTCGACGTGCCCTTCCCACCAGAGGAAACCGGGACCCAGCAGATCGCTTGGCGAACGAAACCAGCCGCATCCCCCAATCAGCCCGGCCATGTGGATCTGACCGACTTGCAGCCGGGTGACCATTGTGTGCTGTACGCCCGCACCGGGGTGTACGCGCCCGTGAACCTGCCGGTGCTTTTGCGCATCGGCAGCGACGACGGGATCAAACTCTGGATCAACGGCCGGCTCGTCCATGCCCACAACGCGATCCGCGGCCTGGTCCGGGGACAAGATCATGCCCCGGCTCACCTGCAGCGCGGCTGGAACACTCTGCTCGTCAAACTCACCCAACACACCGCCGGCTGCGGTTTTTGGATCGAGATCCTTCGACCCGATGGCAGTCCCATCCCGGACCTGGTCTGGGACCCCCGCGGCCGGGAATCGCAGGGACCTTAGGAGGTTGCCGGAAAGCCGTTTTGCCAGGAAAAGACATGGGGGCTCTCGAGAGAATCGAAGCACGTTTTCGGGAAACCCCTTTTTTCGACCGCTCGCTCACGCGCAGGTCCACCGGTCCCAAAGAAGCCCGGAGCAGTCCAAAAACCGCGACACTCGGGTTCTGAGGGCGCAGCCCCCGGCCCGCAGGCCGGCGAAATACAGGAATGGAAAACGCCAAGTTCTTGCTGGTCAATAGCTTGCCAGGATGACTCCAGGGGAATCGGCATGCTTCGGAATCACCGCCGGCCCGAAGCGCTTCCCACCATCGTTGCTTCTCGCGCTGAGGCCGCATGCCGCTGCGGCATCCACGGCCGATGAGGATTCGGGCCACCGACCCGGCGACAGTCGTCCCATCAGGACTGGCACCGTGCAAAAGCAGCCACGGCGGCGGGCTCATCCAGAGTCTCCCGAGCCGCCGGTAAAAAGAATCGTGGCCTGAAAAAACTGTTGACTGCCGCATGGGCTCTGCTAAAAAAGCCGCAGCGATGCCATGAAAATCACGGCTCTTCTGAAAGCGACGGCGCTCGCAGCAGCTCTCTGTGCACCCCAATTGCGCGCGGGGATCGTGATTGCAGACAACCTGAATCAAGATTTTGCCGCCTCTGTGGAACTTGACCCAACTACCTTTTGGGCGGCGCAGTCATTCTTCAGCGGGAGTTATGGTGCACTGGCAGCGGTTCATTTAAACCTCTACAGTGACACGGAAGGCCAGTACAACGTTGAGCTATGGAACGCTTCGGGCGCCGGGGGCAGACCGGGGTCAATGGTGGCCGTGCTGGCTGGCGGGCTCAGCAATCCAATAACCGACAACGAGGATAACGTCGTTAGCATCACCGGCCTCAATGTGCCGATCACCAAACTGCGGCATTACTATATCGTTGTTAAGCCGCTCAGCGGGTCCATTCACTGGGGTTACACGGAGTCCACATCGGGAACCGGATTCCCGAGCCGGTTTTCCTATTATGATGTTGGCGGGGGGAATTGGAGCGAACCTTCATTATCAGATCCCCAACGCATGATGGTCGAGGCTGTTCCCGAGGCTTCTACCTGGCTGGCCGGCGCATTTGCCGGTCTCGCTCTGGCGGGTGGTTGGGCGCGCAGGAAATGGCAGGCCCGCCAGGCCCGGTCTCTCAATTAGCTGGTTTTGATCGCTTCTCCTCGGGGGATGGCCCGGCGCCATCCCCCGTTCGTTTTTCCTCGGTCCAGCCCGGGGCCCTTAAAGAGTGTACCATCCCAGCCGCTGCTACGCTTGGTGCACGCAGCGTTCCACCTCGAGCGCGGCCCGGAATTGGAACTGTTCGAGCAGGCCGCAAAGTTGGTGGTTCTGCTGCAAATCCACGCCGGACATCGTGTTCGGTGCTCGAGAGAGCTCAATTCAGCCGGAGCCTGTCCTCCGAAGGACGTTACCGGCCCAGACTGCTCGGGCTCGCAGCCAGGCCCGAACCCTGCAAAAACTGAATCCCGGGGCGACGTGCGGGCACCACGGTAAACGCGCGCGGTCGGACTCGGTCACGAGCCGGTCGCAGGTGGAGCTCAAGCCATGCCGAGACAGGTCTCCAAGCGAAGCTGATCGCCCGAGGCGCCCTGTGACGAATGTTCATCCAACACCGCAATGCACCCTTCGACGGCCTGTTTCAAGTTTGGAAAGTAGTGCAGCACGGGCCGGTGGCTTTGGACGGGAGATCGACAGGGCTGTGGCCTCGCACAGGAAGGCCTGTTCCGCGACGAATGGCACACCATTGTCGCATCGCGCCCTCGCCGCGATCCAGTGGACTTGCGGCGTTGGTGATCTGCAGAGTCGGTCGACGGCAAACGGCGTCGCTGCCGGGCCTCTGGTAAAGTCCGCCCATACAGTCGGTACATCGGCAGAAGTCAGGGAGCGAATCCACAGTTTCAGAAGAAGGCAGAAGCGGCTCACCCCGTCCGAGCGAGCCGCTTCGGTAAAAAAAAAGCCGCCCGCTTTACAGGCGGGCGGCAGCGGAGCGCGTTACCGTGACCGTCGCCAAATCTGCAGGCCGATCAAACTCAACCCCAGCAGTACCGCAGTGGTCCCCCCATCGGGCATTTGGTGCCGAGGAGTGTAGGGCAACCCACCGCCAGTAATGCCGCCCCCCGGCAGAGGGGGGTCGCCAAGCTGACGGTACCGATCAAACCATACCGCGGCATAAGGCCCGTCCACGGGAGCCAAGGGTGAAATGAACCCAAAGCCGTCCGCAGACGGTTCATACTGATTCTCGGCGAAAAACGCGTTATACCCGGTTGGCACAATGCGCTTGTTCCTGCTGATCCCGCGAATCAGTTCAGCATCGTACCACTGAAGAACGTACAAGGCATCGAAAGGGTTCTCCACCCCGTACAGATTAACATATTCTTCGGCGCTCAGGATTTGCCAATCCCATGTGGGCGGTGCAGTAATTGCCGTTACGACACCCGGCGAGTCCAAGGGGATCTCCCAACCGATGATTTGGGGCCAGACCCACATCTTGCGATTGCCAGGATCCCTCTGGCGTTCGGAGTCGTTCCAGACGACATAGCTGTAATGATAAAAGCCGTTCCCCAAGTCAGTCACGACAGTCTCGACTCGGGACAGGCGCACGATCTCGGGTGGGGCCATCACAGCTGCCTGCGCTGTGATCAAGCCGGCGGTAAACATCAGGCCGCTCAGGGCTCTCAAGTTCTTTTTCATGGCCACCTTTCCTTTCCAAACTTTTCGGTTCACGGTTTCGCGCTTTTCTTCAGCTGAAACCATCATGAGCTGATTTCATGCCAACGCGGCATATCAATCGTAAGTAATTGTACATTAGAATGTTACGGATTTGCTGTGGAAAGCGGCAGCCAACAGATGTGTAAGGAAAAGATTACACTTTTCCCCACCGAATCCGTAGTTGACCCGATGGCGGCCATGCATCCGATTGTCTTGTAACCAGTTACCGCAATCTCAGCCAACCCACCAAAAGTGTAAACCTGGCCGACGGGTTGTCGGAAAACCAAACACTTTGCGTGGCCCGAACCCCGGCCAAATTGGCTGTGGTGGACTTCGGACGGCCAGCCCTGCCGAGCCCGAGGAATTGCCAAGCGCGCGCAGGAGCATCTGTCGGGCCGCGAACTGAGCGCGCTCGAAGTAGCGGTCTCCGATGTCGAACCGACGCATCTCTCGAGTCTTTCATCTCGGAATCTCGAGGCCGGGAAACCTTGCAGACTCCAATACGCCACCCGCCGTGCCGATGCAGCCCCCCTTTCCCGGCCGCCCTTTGCGCGACGGTTCGGTCCCGGGTTTTGCTCCGCGGAGGCGAGGAGAACGGCCACTCCCAGCCCCCTGGCCATGACATCCATCTCTCGAAGGGGAAGGGCCTCTCGCCCATGGGTGGGCGACCGAACCCGGGCTTTGGAGCCAACTCAACACCCGCCAAACGGCGGCCCCAACAGGTCGGGGTCGCCGGCTGCACGCCACAGCCAGCCGGGCCGATCGAGACGGTCACCGTCGCCTCCACTGACTCCCAAGAAATCCGGAAGCAGCCGCTCGAGACGCCCGATTTCGACGGAGGGACCCGAACCGGCCATTGCCCGACCCCGACCGACCCGCGGTCACGGTGGGCGCACGGCTTTGGAGCCCCCGGATTCAAGAACCCGGGTGCAATGCCCTTTACCCTCGGTTTTCTCATGCCGAGGGGACGCCCGGAATTGCGCCGGGCTTTTTGGGGCACGTCCGCAACCTGCAATACGGCCGACGGCAGACCGGTCCGAAGATGCCACTTGCACGGACCATGGATCCTGGTAAAGTGGAAGCCGCCTTTACCACCGAGGATCGGTGGCTTTTTGTTTTGAGCCGCTCGGTTTGCAAGCCTCCGAGCGCGAAACCCGGCATCAGGACAACACGGTTACGTGAAGGTTTTCAGCGGCACGGCCAACGAGCCCCTGGCTCGGGCAATCTGTCAGTACATCGGGATCGAACTGGGAAAGGCCACCATCCGGCCTTTTCCGGACGGGGAGACGTTTGTCAAGATCGAGGAGAACGTCCGCGGTCAGGACGTGTTCGTGGTGCAGCCCACTTCGCCGCCCACGAACCACAACCTGATGGAGTTGTTCATCATGATGGACGCGTTGCGGCGGGCCAGCGCGCAACGCATCACGGCGGTCGTGCCCTTCTACGGCTACGCCCGACAGGACCGCAAAGATCAGCCGCGGGTGCCCATTACTGCCAAGCTCGTGGCCAACCTGATGGTTGCGGCCGGGGCCAATCGGCTGTTGACGATGGACCTGCATGCCCAGCAGATCCAGGGCTTTTTTGACATCCCCGTGGATCATCTGTATGCGGCGCCGGTCATGTACGCCTACCTGCGCCAGAAGAACATTCCCAACCTGGTGGTGGTGAGCCCGGACGTGGGGGGCCTGAAGATGGCCTATGCCTACGCCCAGACCCTGGAGGCCGGGCTGGCCATCGTGGCCAAGCGCCGCCGCAGCGCCACCGAGGTGGAATCGCTGGCCGTCATCGGCGAGGTCCGCGGGAAGAACTGCTTGTTGGTGGACGATCTGACCGAGACGGCCGGTACGTTGGTGCAGGCGGCCGAGCTGCTCAAGCGCAAGGGGGCCCGCCAGATCCTGGCCTGCGTGTCCCACGCCATCCTGAACGATCAGGCCATCGAGCGGCTCCGCAACTCCGAGATTGACGAACTGATCACAACTGATACCGTGCTGCGTCCGGTCATCACCGGCGTGAACATCACCACGCTGTCGGTGGCCGGACTCTTGGGCGAGGCGATCAAGCGCATCCACAACAACGAATCGGTCAACTCGCTCTTCGAGTTCAAGGGCGGGCGTACCAGTTGAACGCCCCCGAGACCTGAGACACTGAAATGAAAGCCGTACCGCTGAAAGCAGTTCCGCGCAATGAAACGCGTCGCAGCGGCACCCGCCGCGTGCGGGCTTCCGGGCACGTGCCCGCTGTCATTTACGGCCGGCACACCCGGCCGCAAACCCTCCAAGTGCCGCGGCGCGAACTGGAGAATCTTTTGCACCACACCGCCTCGGACAACATTTTGGTCGACCTCACCGTCGAGGGCGACGCCCGGCCGCAACGGCTGGCGCTTCTGCAGGACATCCAGCGTCACCCCTTGACGGGCGCCATCCTGCACGTCGATTTCCACGAGGTGGCCGAGACCGAAAAGGTGACCGTGTACGTGCCGGTCGAGACCGTGGGCGAGGCCGTGGGGGTCAAGACCGGCGGCGGCATCCTCGAACACGTGCTGTTCCGGGTCAAGGTGCGTGCCCTGCCCAAGGATTTGCCCGAACAGATCGTGGTGGACGTGACGAACCTTCAGGCCGGCCAGACGATTCATCTGGGCGAATTGCCGGTGCCGCCGGGCGTGGAGATCCTGGGGGAGAAATCCGCCCCGGTCATCACGATCGCCGTGCCGAAGGTGGAGGCGGAAGAAGCCGCGGCCGCAGCCGCTCCGGTGGAAGCCGGCGCCGTCGAGATGATCAAGGAAAAGAAGGAAGAAGCTGCCGCCGAGCCGGCCGAGAAAAAGGCTGCGCCGGAACCCGCCGAGAAAAAGCCTGCGGCGGAGAAGAAACCCGCAGCCGAAAAGAAGAAATAGCCCCGTCGCCGATGGCACCGCGGCGCCCAACCGTCTCTGTAGCCCGGCCTGTCCATGGAATCCTGGTATCTGGTGGCCGGATTGGGCAATCCGGGACCCGCGTACGAACGCACCCGGCACAACGCGGGGTTTCTCGTGGCCGAGCGGTTGGCGCAGCGGTGGCAGGCCAAGTGGACCTGGGAACGGGCCTTCGAGGCGAGGCTGGCGCGGGTCCCGCGCGGCCCCAACCGGGTCTTGCTCTGTCAGCCCCAAACCTATATGAATGCCAGCGGCCGGTCCGTGGCCGCCGTCGCCCGGTACCATCAAATTCCCGTCGACCGGGTCCTCATTGTGGTGGACGACGCGGATTTGCCGCTGGGGCAAATTCGCATGCGCCCCGGGGGCGGCACGGGTGGCCATCACGGACTGGAGTCGGTCACGGCGCATCTGGGGACCACCGCGTTCCCCAGGCTGCGCATTGGGATCGGACGCCAGCCCGGTGCGCGAGAGATCACCGACTACGTCCTGGGCCGATTCAGCCCCGACGAATGGGAACGACTGCAGAAGGTGCTCGAAAAGGCGGCGGACCAGATCGAGTGCTGGCTGGACTTCGGATTGCAATTGGCGATGAACCGATATAACGGATGGGTCGAACGCCCAGCCGAAAGGACAGACGAGACGTGAGACGATACGAAGGACTCTTCATCCTCAACACGGCCGGTCGCGAAGAAGGCATCAAGGAGGCCATCGACCGGATCACGGCCGAAATCACCCAGGCGGGTGGCCGCGTCGAAACCATTCAGAAAATGGATCGCCGCAGCTTCGCCCGCGTGGCCAACAAGAAGGTCACCTCGGGCTTCTACGTGAACTTTATTTTCGAGGCGCCGCCAGAGGCGCTGGCCCAGCTGCGCAACCGGTTCGCCCTGAACGAGGAGATCTTCCGCGTCATGTTCACGCTGGCACCGCCCGTCAAAGCCGCCGCCTGACCACTGAAAGGAGGTGCGCGATGGCCAATTTCAACAAAGTCATCCTGGCCGGGAACCTGACCCGGGACCCGGAACTGCGCTACACGCCCAAGGGCACCGCCGTCGCGCGCCTGGGTTTGGCTATCAACCGCCGTTGGCGCACCGAAACCGGGGAATTGAAGGACGAGACCACCTTCGTGGACGTGGACGCCTTCGGCAAAACCGCGGAAACCATCGCCCAATACCTCAAGAAGGGGCGGTCCGTGCTGATCGAAGGACGCCTGCGCTACGACACCTGGGAGGACAAGCAAACCGGGCAGAAACGCTCCAAGCTGAGCGTCGTGCTGGAAAGTTTTTCGTTTTTGGATTCCGGGCGCGCCGAGAACGCCAATGCCGGCGCCGGCAAACCGGCCCCCGAGCCGGTCGAACCCGAGCCGCTGCCCCCGGAAGACGATGTACCTTTTTGAGCCCTCAACCCGGGGTTTTTCGGAGTTTTCTTTATGGCCAAGATGCAAGTCATTCTCACCAGCAATATCGTCGGCCTGGGCGCCGAATCCGACCAGGTCACCGTGGCCGCCGGCTACGCACGGAACTACTTGTTCCCGCGCGGCCTGGCCATCCCTCTGACCGCCGCAAACAAGCGGCGGCTGGAAGTACTGCGGCAGCGCCGTGCCGAACGCGAGGCCCAGGAGTACAACACGATGTGCGAACTGGCCCGCTCCCTCGCCAAACTCGTTTGTGTCATCACCGTCAAGACGGGCGAGGATGGCAAGCTGTTCGGCAGCGTCACCAACGGGACCATCGCCGACGCACTGAAGACCCAGTTCGACGTGGTGCTGGACAAGAAGCAGATCCATCTCGAGCACCCCATCAAGAGCCTCGGGGAATACGAGGTGGAGCTGCGGCTGCACCCGGAAGTCAAGGGCACGCTCAAGGTGCGCGTGGAGAGCAGCAATCCGCCTCCCGCGGCCGAGACTGCAGCCGCACCAGCCCCGGCCGAGCCAAAGACCGAGAAACGGGCCGGCGCACGCCGATCTGGCGAAGCAGCGGCAGAATCCGCTGCCCCGGAAACCGACAAAGCCTCGAAAAAATCTGCCAAGAAGGCCTAGCCCGGCAGGCGAAGGTTTTCCCCACGCCCGTTTGGAAAACCACGCCGGTTTGCCGAGCGGCCGTGAAGCGGCATCGGGCACGGCCGGATCGACCGGCTTTCTGAGGCTTGCGCAAGCAGGCTGGCGCCGAAGAACAGCCGGCCCGTTGTGCAGGGTCGGCGCATTGAAGCGGATCGGGCTCTGCGCTCCGGCGCTCAGGATGCATTCAACGGCTCTGCCCGGGCCGACGGGCCGGCAGCTCTTGGCCGGGCCGTGGCGCGCCCTCGAGCCTGCGGGGCGGCGTCGGACACTTGGCGAATGGGGGAATCCGGGGTCACTTCTGCCCGGGCGATTCGAATCCCCGGACTCATACTTCGCCGAGGAATTTTTCTCAGGGACCCTCCCCCAGACACGACCCGCATCGAGCCGGAGATGTCCCGGGTGGGCCTTTACGCCCGTAGTGCTCACTTGACGAGCCGGACCCTTGGATCACGCCCCTGAGTGGAGTTCCACACGCGTTTGCGGAACGAGCGAACGGGTAAGACCCGCAGGGCCTTTCCTCCTGCCGGAACATCCAGAGGCGTTGCGGTTGGCGGGACGGCACTCCGGACTGGCCCTTGAAGGCGCCCCTTTACAGACTGGGGGCGCGAGGCATGCATCGTCTGGACGCGCAACAACTGGTGGCCCTGGGAGCCCCCCACAAGGGCGGCGCCCAACAGATCGAGGAATGGCTGCGAGGCTTGCTCAAAGGCGGGACCGTGCGGCTGCAGGATGGAGTCGTGGAATTGCGCGGCAGCCAGCCCGTGGTGACGACGTTGGGCGATTTGAAGCGGGCCTGTGGGGTGGCGGTGGAAACCGTGAAACAGGGCTTGCGGCCGCTGGAGCTGGACCATTACGTCCTGTTGGTCGATGGTGTTCACACGCGCCTGTTGGGCCCGCCCCGGTTCCGCGTCAGCCTTTCCCGGGAGAACATTTCCGGCAGCGTCGGCCGCGCCATCCAGGTCTCGCCCATGGATGGCCTGAATCCCCTGGAGAGTGTGGATTACGACCAATTGTACCGGGGCGGCCGGGTCCGATGTCGAAAATCGCTACTCACCGTCGAACCAGTGACCCTCTCCTGGTCTGCCCGGTTGCGGCTGGCCGATGGAAAGGAACGGGTGTTGGCGCCCGACACCCCGCTGGTACTGGCCGCCGGCAGCCGTGTCGCGTGGGAAGGACATCAGGGATTGCTCGAATCCGATTTGGAGGTGCGGAGCACCTCGGGCCGGGAGGTGCGCACCGCGCGGCCCGGTCAGCTCATCACCCGCAATGGTCAGAGCCTGCCCTTGCGGACCGGAGTCCGGCTGCAGTTGGAATCGAGCAACCTGGTCCGGCTCGGGACCGGCCAAACCGGGCTGCTCGAGGTGGAATCGCGAGCCCAACTGGAGAGCGGCGAGGTGATCGATTGGGGTTGCGACAGCACCTGGCTGGGCCGTTTCATGGACGGGGTCCCGCTGGTGCTGCTGCGCCGGGCCGTGGTGGCCGAGCTGGAAGGCATTGTGGCCGAGACCTGTGCCGGCGTGGGCGGCGAGAGCGGCGAGGTTTGGCGGCTGCTGCTCGGAGTGCACGACTGTTTCCTCGACGCGTCGATTCCCTTCCGCGCCGGTCGTTGTTCCATGCACCGCTCCGCGCAGCACCTCCTCCGTTGCCTGCGCGCCTTTCAGGACACCACCTCGCTCCGCGAGGAAATGGAGCGCCAGTACGGATACACCGTGCACACGGCCGATGTACGCGTTTCTCCCACCCGCTTCGCCAGCGGTCCCCTGCGCGATCTCCTGCGCCGGCTTGCGGGAGACCCGAACCTGAATTCCGAACTGCTCACGGTGGGCCACAAGGTCCCCTGCTGGACGCAGCTGGGTGCCTATTACGCCAAGGGTCAGGCCTGGCCGTGGGAGGTCACCCGCGAGATCTACTTCACCTTCGTGGACGTTCATTACCAGCAGCCGGGGCCATGAGGGTTCGGCCAGTTCCAACGAACGGATGCGCCCCCGAATTCCGCTGCCGCCCGGAGGCCTGCGGAGACCCCCCGCATTTCCGGGCTTGGTTTTTCCCCTTTGCCTGACGCACATTCAGGCCCGTCTTGTATGCTGCACCTTGGATTGGTCCTCACCGTGCTCGCCACCGCGAGCGTTGCGTTCACCCCGCTCCGCGCCGCTGACGATCCGCCGCGCGCGCTCGACGCGCGGATGATGCGGCAGCCGGATGTCTCGGCCACGCACATTGTGTTCGTGTATGCCGGCGACATCTGGCTGGTACCGAAGAGCGGAGGCGAAGCCGTCCGACTCAGCTCGCCGCGGGGTGAAGAGTCCTTCCCCAAATTCTCTCCCGACGGCAGCCAAATCGCTTTTAGCGGCAACTACGACGGCAACCTGGACATCTACGTCATGCCGGTGTCCGGCGGCCTGCCCCGACGCGTCACCCATCACGGCGCGCCGGATCGCATGGTGGATTGGTACCCGGACGGCAAGCACCTCCTCTACGCCACCACCATGACCAGCTACAAAGATCGGTTCAACCAGCTTTACAAAGTTCCCGCCGAAGGGGGCCTGCCGGAGAAACTTCCCGTGCCCTACGGCGAATTCGGCGCGATCGGGCCGGACGGTCGCACCCTTGCCTACCACCCCATCAGCGTGGATTTCCGCACCTGGAAGCGATACCGGGGCGGGATGAATCCCGACATCTGGCTTTTCGATCTTGCAACGTACAAGGCGCGCAATCTGACACGATCCGACGCCTCAGAATCCATCCCCATGTGGCACGGCCAAACGCTGTACTTCCTGTCCGATCGCGGCCCCGACAAACGCTTCAACATATGGGCCTATGACTTCGGCCGGGACCGCTTCCGCCAGGTCACGTTTTTCAAGGAATTCGACGTGCGGTTCCCCAGCATCGGCCCGGGGGACATCGTCTTCGAATGCGGCGGGCGCCTGTACCTGCTGGATTTGCGCACGGAGCAAACCCGCGAAGTCCCCGTTACGGTCCGCACCGACCGCGCCACCCTCAAGCCGCGCGCCCAAAACGTCTCCAACTTCATTCAAAATGCCGCGCCCTCGCCCTCCGGCAAACGCGCTCTGTTCGAGGCCCGCGGCGAGATCTTTTCCGTGCCGGCCGAGCACGGCGTCATCCGCAACCTCACCCGCAATTCCGGGTCTGCCGAGCGATTCCCCGCCTGGTCTCCTGACGGCCGCTGGATTGCCTGCTTCAGCGATCGCACCGGCGAATATGAGCTCACCCTCCTGCCTGCCGAGCCCGGCCCCGGCACCAATGCCGAACCGCGCACGCTGACCCGGCTCGGCCCCGGGTTCCGCTACCAACCCCAGTGGTCGCCGGATTCGAAAAAGATCCTCTGGATCGATCAGGCCATGAAGATCTGGGTGTACGATTTCGACACCCGGACCAACCGCTGCATCGACCAGCAAATGTGGATGTACCACGGCGCGCTCCAGCGCTTCCGCGTGAGCTGGTCCCCCGACAGCCGTTGGATCGCTTACGCCGCCGACTGCGAAAACCGGCAAACCGCCATTGTCCTCTACGACTATCAAAACCACCGCCGCCATCAGGTCACCAGCGGCTTCTACAACGACGACCTCCCCGTGTTCGATCCCGACGGCAAATACCTGTTCTTCCGCACCACGCGGCATTTTGCCCCGTTGTACAGCGAACTGGACAACACCTGGATTTACGCCAACGGCGCCCGGCTGGCCGCCGTGCCGCTGCGGAAGGACGTCCCCTCCCCGGTGGGGCCTCGCAACGACGAGGAACCCGTCAAAGAAAAGGAGGCTGACAAGCCCAAGGACGGCGACAAACCGAAGGAGGACAAGTCCGGGGGGACCGGGATGGATCCCGCCGGGGTCTCCGAAGAACTCGCGCCGGTTGCCGCCGGCCTTGTCCTCGCCGACACGAACACACCCCCGGCCGAGAGCGCCGGCTCCGGCACCACCAACGCGGCGCCCGCTGCAGCGAAAAAGCCCGACACCGCTCCGGGCAAGGCGCCCAAACCCGTCGAAATCGATTTGGAGGGATTCGAATCGCGCGTCGTACTCCTGCCCACCAAACCGGGTCGTTACGACGACCTGGCCGCGGTGTCCGGCAAGTTGATCTACCGGTGGCTCCCCCGCTTGGGCAGCGATGCCACCGCCAGCCCGATCGAGTACTACGACCTGGAAAAACGCGAAACCAAACGGATCCTCGACGACGCGGACGATCTCCAACTGACCGCGGACCGCTCCAGGCTGCTAGTGCGCAAGGGCAACAACTACGCCTTCATCGAGCCGAAGGAAAACCAGCGCATGGACAAACGGCTGGCCACCGATCGGCTCGAGGCCACCATCGATCCCGTGGCCGAGTGGCGTCAGATCTTCAACGACGCCTGGCGGCTGCAACGCGACTATTTCTACGATCCCAACCTCCACGGCGTGGACTGGACCGCCATGCGCGAACGGTACGGCCGCTTGCTGGAGGACGCCGTGACACGATGGGACGTCAACTACATCATCGGGGAACTGATTGCCGAACTGAACGCCTCGCACACCTACCGGAGTGGAGGCGACACGGAGCGTCCCCCGGAACGGGGCGTGGGCTATCTGGGCTGTGACTTTGTCCTGACCAACGGGGCGTATCAAATCGCCCGGATCCTGGAAGCTGCCCCGTGGGACGTGGAAGTGCGCTCGCCTTTGCGCGAGCCCGGTGTCACCAACGTGCAGGTCGGAGATTACCTTCTCGCCGTCAACGGAGAACCTCTCGACCCCGCCAAGGATCCCTGGGCCGCGTTCCAAGGCCTGGCCGGGCAACCGGTGCTTCTCACCGTCAACGACAAGCCCGTGTTCGAAGGCGCCCGGCAGGTCCTGGTGCAAACCCTCGATCTGGCACAAGAGTCGCGTCTCCGTCACCTGGCCTGGATCCACGAGAACCGGCTTCGCGTGGAAAAACTCAGCGGCGGCCGCATCGGGTACATTTACGTCCCCGACACGGGCCAGAACGGCCAAACCGAGCTGGTGCGCCAGTGGCGCGGGCAGATTACCAAGGAGGGCCTGATCATTGACGAGCGCTTCAACAGCGGCGGCCAGATTCCCGATCGCTTCGTGGAACTGCTGAACCGACCCCTCCGCAATTTCTGGGGCGTGCGCGACGGACGCGACTGGGCCTGGCCGCCCGTGGCCCATTTCGGTCCCAAGGCCATGCTCATCAACGGCTGGAGCGGCTCCGGGGGCGACTGTTTCCCCTACTATTTCAAGCAGTCGGGCCTTGGGCCGCTGATCGGTCAGCGCACCTGGGGCGGCCTGATCGGCATCACCGGCGCGCCGCCCCTGGTCGACGGCGGCTCCGTCACGGTTCCCACCTTCGGCATCTACAGCAAGACCGGGGAGTGGATCATCGAGGGCTACGGTGTGGACCCGGATATCGAAGTGGTGGACGATCCGGGAGAAATGGCCCGGGGCGGCGATCCGCAACTGGAACGGGCTGTGCAAGAAGTCCTGAAGGCGCTCAAGCAGAACCCACCGCCCAGGATTCAAAAGCCGCCCTACCCCAACCGGGCCTCCTGAGCCGACACACCCGGAAGCCGAACCGTCGCTGTCGGGTATGCGACTGAAGATCCGCAGTGATTCCCCCTGCCGACGCGGCAGACTGGCTCTTCTGCCGGAAGCAGGCGCGCTCCGAAGGGCAATGCCATGAACGCGGACTCACCAGCGCCTCTCGGCACCGGCGTCGCATCCCCGGGCAACGGCCCCGGCGCGAAAACGCGCACCTTTCTCCGGCGGCTGGCCTCGTCGGTCCTCCTGTGGTCTGCGGTCCTCCTGGCCTTGTTTTCCAAGCATCCGACGGTGGCTCAATGGATCTTCCTCGCGATCATGGTCGTGCTGGCCGGAGCGGGCCTGATGGAGTTCTACGGCCTGGCCCAAAAACGCGGGCTGCCGTGCTTTCGCGGGTGTGGTCTGGCCGGAGGACTGCTGCTCATGGTGGGGACCTTTCTCCATTGCACGGGCCAGCTCGGCATCCACGGCACTCCCGCGCGGGTCAATGATTTCGAGACCAGTTTCCTCATCGTGTTTGTGCTCGGTCTGGCGGTCCGACTGCTCGTGGCCGGCCCCACCGGTCACGGCCTGCCGGCACTGGCGGTCAGCCTGTTGGGCCTGATGTACGTGCCGTGGCTGCTCAACTTCATCCAGAAAATCCACTTCTTCCCGGGCATTGATCACCTCGGCAAGTACTACGTGCTCTATTTCATCGTCGTCACCAAGCTCAGCGACACCGGAGCTTATGTCGTCGGCTCCCTCTGCGGACGCCACAAGCTGGCACCCCGGCTCAGCCCGGGAAAAACCTGGGAAGGTCTGGTCGGCGCCCTGGGACTGTCCACCGCTGCCAGTTTGACGCTGGCCGCCGTGCTGGGAAACCATCTTCCCGGCATGAATGGCGTCCACGCGCTGATCCTGGGGCTGCTTTTGGGAGCCGGAGCCGTGGTGGGCGATCTGATCGAATCTCTGCTCAAGCGCGAGGCGGGCGTGAAGGATTCGGGGCGATGGTTTCCCGGAATCGGAGGGTTGCTCGACCTTCTGGACAGCCTGTTGTTCAATGCGCCGTTGATGTATTTGTATTTGCGCCACGTCCTGACGCGGCCATGAAGAACGTTGTCATTCTGGGCAGTACGGGCTCCATTGGCACCAGCGCCTTGAAGGTTGTGGGCGACCTCCGAGACCGCCTGCGTGTGGTGGGTCTGGCCGCCGGCAGCAACATTTCCCGCCTTTTGGAACAGGCCCGGCAGTATCAGCCCCGGGCCGTGTGCGTGCGCGATACCCGGGCCGCCGCGGACCTGGCGACCGCCCTGGGCGCCGACTGTCAGGTTTTCAGTGGCGAAGAGGGACTGATCCGACTGGCCACACTCCCGGATGCCCACATTGTGTTGGTGGCCATCGTGGGCACCACCGGGCTCCGACCTGCGCTGGAGGCCATTCGCGCCGGCAAGGATCTGGCCCTGGCTTCCAAGGAAATCCTGGTCATGGCCGGCGAAATCGTCATGCGCGAGGCCCGGGCCCACGGCGTTCGCGTCCTGGCCGTCGACAGTGAACACTCGGCCATTTTCCAATGCCTGGACGGCAAGCCGATCAGCTCCGTGCGCAAGCTCTGGCTGACCGCCTCCGGAGGGCCTTTTCGCGATGCACGCCTGTGGCCCAAGTGGCGATTCCGCGAGATCACATTGCAGGACGCCCTGCAACATCCCAGTTGGGTCATGGGCCGCAAAATCACCATCGACTCGGCCACCCTTTTCAACAAGGGACTCGAAATGATCGAGGCCCGGTGGCTGTTCGACATTCCCATTGACCAGGTCGAAGTCCTGATCCATCCCCAGAGCGTGGTCCATTCGATGGTCGAGTTCGTGGACGGTTCCTGGCTGGCACAGCTTTCGACGCCCGACATGTGTCTGCCCATCCAGTATGCGCTGACCTACCCGGAGCGGGTCCCCAGCGCGCGCGTCCAAACCGACTTTGTCAAGCTGGGGACACTGACGTTCGAAGCCCCGGACACGGAACGGTTCCCCGCACTCGAGCTGGCCCGTCGCGCCGGCCGCATCGGCGGGACCCTGCCCGCCGTGTTGAACGCGGCCAACGAAGTCGCCGTGGCCGCCTTTGCCGAGGGCCGTTTGTCCTTTGCCGAAATCCCCGAGCGCGTCCGCCGCACCATGGACGCTCACCGGGTCATCGATCATCCCTCGCTGGAACAGATCCTGGAAGCCGACGCCTGGGCGCGGCGTGTGGCTCTGGATATCTGACGACCCTGCAACCTGGCTTCGGAAACCGTGGCTGTCCTCTCCATGCCTCCACCGCCGGTCCGGCAATCGTCGAAGCTGCGTGTCTGCCCAAGCAACCTCCTCAACCGACATCCTCCCCACCTGCGCAAATCTTATGCGTCCTGAACAATGGCAGCGATTCAAGGCCGCCGCCAAACGCCAGCCTCTCGAGGGCCCCGTGCCCGTCGCGTTCATCGTCGATTGCCCCTGGATCCCGCCGTATTGCGGCGTCCGCCATCGCGATTACTTCTTCGACCCGGACACCTGGTTTCGCTGCCACCTGCGCGTGATTCAGGATTTTCCCGAAGTCATCTGGTTCCCTTCCTGGTGGTCCGAGGTCGGCATGGGGGCCGAACCTTCCGCCCTCGGGGCCCGGTTGCGTTTCCATGATGATCGGGTCCCCGATGTCGAACCCCTGCCGGTGGCGGTCGAGCGGCTGCACGAGGCCACTGCCCCGGACGCCGTCCATGACGGGTTCATGGCCCTGTGCCTCTACCGCTACGAAAAACTCAAACACCGCATTGCCGAAGCCGGCTGCTGTGTCCCTGTGGTGGCAGCACGGGGCCCGTTGACGATCGCCTCGTTCGTGCGCGGCGTCACACAATTGATGGAGGACATCATCGACCATCCCGAGCAAACCCTGCAGTTGCTCGAGCTCACCACCCGGCTGGGGATTCAGTGGTTGCAAGCCCAGGCGCAAGTGCTCGGCGAACAGGTCGAGGGCATCCTGGTCCTCGACGACCTGGCCGGCTTCATCGGCCGACGTCATTACCTGCAGTTTGCCCATCCGTTTCTCAAGCGTTACGCGGAGGCCTTCCCGCCGCATTGGGTCAAGGTCTTCCACAACGACGCCAGCGTGAAGGCCTGCCTGGATCTTCTTCCCGACACCGGATTCGATGTGCTCAACTGGGGCGTGGAAACCCCCATGGCAGAGGCCTGTCAACGGATTCAGGGCCGAATGACCCTGATGGGGAACGTGCCGCCGTTGGACCTAGGTGTGCGAGGAACTCCGGAGGCGAATTATGCGGCGGCGTGGCAGGCCCTGGAAACAGCGGGGAATCATCCCCTCATCCTGTCCTTCGCCGGTGCCACCACCACGGGCGTCAGCCCGGAAAACATTCGAGCCATCGCCCGGGCCGCACAAGACTTTTACCACCAGCGTCGGTCCAGGGCCGTGTAGTGGGGACCCACGACAAGCCTGCGATCCCCAGACCCTTGCGACAACTTGATCGCCAAAGCTCCCTGGGAAAGCCATGGCCGAATCCGATGGCGCGCTCGGCTACGGCAGGCAGTGCCTGCGGGAGAAGCACCCAGGTCCCGCTCCGCCGCTCAGGAGACGGACGCCTCTCCGTACATACAGCCCCGGCGGCAATCAATTCTTTCGGAACCGGCGCCAAACCCGACGATCCACCCGCGGGCTCGCCGGCAGGCACCGAAAGCAGACATGGCCGGAGTCCCATCCAAATCGGTCAACCCGGTCGCTCTCGGCGGGAAAAGGCGATTGCGCGACCGCGGCCCCAGCGGCCGTGTGAAGCCACCTCCGCCGGTCAGGGACCGGGAGATAAAAACCCGTTCCGTCCGGAGACCAGGTCGGGGCCAGATACGACCTGCACTTGTGGGTTTCCCAAGCGGATCCCACTGGGCGCATCGCGCAGAACCCCCAAACAGGGCGTTGACATCATCCAGTCGCCGTGTACCCTAGCCGCCCTTGAATTCGACCGGAGCAAGCTTGAGACCGTTTTGCTATGGCCAATACAAGATCGGCAGCACGCGCAGCCCGAGTGAGTGAACGACGCCGTCGCCGGAACCGGGCAGTCAAGACCCGCGTCCGACGGCTGCAAAAGGCTTACCTGCAGGCGTTGACCAGCGGCGACCGCAAAGCCGCCGAGGAGGCCCTCCGGGCATACACCTCGGCCGTCGACAAGGCCGTACAGGCGGGTGTGCTTCATTGGCGCACAGCGGCTCGCGCCAAATCCCGTCTCAGCACACGCCTCAGCACGCTGGCGACCGCCTGACCCGGTGCCCGCAGCGTGACGCCGTACCGGCAAAGGGGCGTGCTACTGAATCTTCGGTTTCCTCCCGCCGCGCGCAAGCACCCGGCTTGGGGCCAAAACCTGAACGGGCCGTGTTGCGCTGAAAGCTCCATCGCCGCCTTCAGGGTTTGACAGGCTGGGCCCGCGGACCTGTCATCGGCACGAACAACACCGGCAACACTGCACGCCGTTCCAGTTTCCCCTCCTTTTTCCGCAACACCACCAATTGTTGCATGCCCGGCGGCCCCACCGGGATGATCATTCGGCCGCCCTCGCGCAACTGCTCCACCAAGGGTTGCGGCACGTGATCCGGCGCGCAGGTGACCATGATCGCGTCGAACGGCGCGGCCTCCGGCCAGCCAAGATAACCGTCGCCCGCGCGTACCTGGACATTCGTGTAGCCCAGCCGACGCAAGGTGGCGGCGGCCGTTTCGGCCAGCGGCTCCAGAATCTCGATCGTGTACACATGGGCCCCAAGCTCGGCCAGGATGGCTGCCTGATAGCCCGATCCGGTGCCCACTTCCAGAACCTTCTCTCCGGGCTGCGGATCCAGCTGGGCGGTCATGAAGGCCACGATGAACGGCTGCGAGATCGTTTGGCCGTAGCCAATGGGCAGGGGGCGATCTTCATAGGCCTGGGCGCGAAGCGCCTCCGGGACGAACTCGTGCCGGGGAACCTTTTCCATGGCCCGAAGCACGCGTGGATGCGTAATGTCCCGGCCCGGCGCCTTGAGCTGTTCCTCCACCATGCGCCGACGCAGGTCCACCATGGAAAGCGGCTCATCCAACGGCGCACAACTCACCAGCGAGACACCCATGATCCAACCCAGATAGCCAACGGCTCGGTCCCACACACGCACACGCCTCACGTCTCCAACATTACACCGAATCCCCCGCCCCGCCACCGCTGATTTGGAACCCGGCCTCCCCCGGCAAAAGACCCCTGCCCTCTCCACTCACAGGGGTCTCGAGCCTCCCGCGGCCCGCAGAACCGTCTTCAACCTCGCGCGCGGCGGCAACACCCCGCCCGGATACTGCGTGGCCATCGAACCCACCAAAAGACCCGACCGCAGCCAGCTGTCCGGAGGACCATCGTGGAGGATCGCCCGGCAAACTCCGGCCACCAACGCATCCCCGGCCCCCAACCGGTTGCGCGGGCGGACATGCGGCGGTCTCATGGCCCTTTCGATCCCGAGCCGGGCGTGCACCAAGAGAGCCGGCCGACCGCCCCGCGAGACCAGCACCCAACCCCCGGTCATTTCGGACATCCGCCGGGCCGCATCTTTCAGGGACAGCTCCGCGCGGAAGAAGGTCCGGGCCCATTCCCTCAGTTCGGCCTCGTTGGGCTTGACCAAAAAGGGACCGGCCGGCACGGCATGCCTGAGGGTCGGCCCATCGCAATCCAAGACCACCCGTACGCCCATACGCCGCGCCCGCCGCACCAGCTCTGCATAGCCCCGAGCGGGAACGCCCGGCGGCAGGCTTCCGGAAAGAATCAACAACGAACTTCGCTGCAGTTCTTCTACCACAGCTGCCACGGCCGACCGCCACTCCGCAAGGCCGACCCTGGGGCCCTCCGGATTGAACCGCCACTGGCGCCCCCGGGGATCCGTCACCAGCACGTTCACTCGCGTAGCGCCACTCACGGGAATGCAATGATACCGAATCCCCTCCCTGCGCAGGAGCTGAAGCAACGTCCGCCCGGGTTCTCCCCCCGCCAGAAGCACCAGGCGCGCGGGAACCCGCAGCCACCCCAACCATCGCGCCACGTTGACCCCTTTGCCTCCCGCCCATTGCCGCTTGCGAAGGACTCGATTCTTCTCCTCCCGGCGGACCCCATCCACTTCCCATTCCTCATCCAGGGCGGGATTGGCACACAGAATCACGACCTTGCGCGATGAAGCCACCGCAATCGGGCCGTCGGGCGTGGCTTGGGAATCAGGGTTCGGGCACAATGCCCTCCACCACTCGGAAGAAGGAGTACTCCGAGGGCAACGGGATGCACCACTGCAGATTCGTCGAGGTGGCGGTCAACGTGGACGAGACCGGCGTCCACGAGCTGCCGTCCAGGGCTTCCACGCCTTCCACGAAGTACCGCGCGCCGGGCAGCGAGCTCCAGGTGAGACAAAGATTCGTCGCGGTGGCGGAAACGGAGGTGATGACCACCGGCCGGCCGGTTACGGCCCAGGCCGTGGCAACCACGCTGTACGACGCCGGCACGCCATCTGCGCTCACCGCGGACACATACCACTCGCCCGGAGCCAGCGGTACGGGATCGCTGTTGCTCAGAACCAGGATGTACTCCTCACTACGGCCGGGGTTTGCGCTCAGGTAATCAAAGTTGGCCATCGTGGCCGGCGGCCAACCGCGACGGAGCACAAGATTCACATCCGCACCGGGCTGTCGAATCTCGAATTGCGCCCGGGCCGCGTCTGCCGGGACCACGAACCGGTAGTAATCCACCTCGTCGGCGGGCACCGTGCTCGAATAAGGCACTCCGTTGGTCAAGGTGATGATCGGCCGCGCCCACGCCTGCTCCTGAGCCAGCAGGGTGTACTCTGCGGGCGCCGTGTCCCGGTTAAAGAGTCCCAGCAACCAGACGCCCGGCCGCAACGGGACAGGGGCCGAATTGGTGAGGATGACGATTTCCTCGTCCGCCAAGCCGGGGTTGAAACTGCCGTAGTCGAAGGACAAGAGGTTCGGCAAATCCGGGGCGCGCCGCACCACGAGATCTGCGTTCGCGGTCAGCTCCGCGAGCCGGAAGACCACCGCCGCCGCAGCGGGCGATACCACGAAGCTGAAATAGCGAGGTCCCCGCCCCGGCGGTTCCACGCCGTAGAGGGGCACACCGTTGGTCAACGGCGTGATGTTGAAATCCACGCGCAGGCTGTAGGTCACTGCGTTGGTGTTGGTGTTTTGCACTCCCAGATAGTACCGGGTGCCGGGTTGAAGGGCCGGCACGCTGCCGGGTGTGAGCGTCACACTGCCGGCGGTCACCTGGGACAACAGCAGGTAATCGCCGGCATTGGTGCCAAAAGGCGGCTGGCTCTGGTTGAACCACAGGTTGAGTGGCCGGGTGGCTGCGAGGAGCTGGTTGGTGGCCGCCAGGGCCCAATCCGGCACGTCCACCGTATAGAACCGCATTTGACCGGCCGGCAGTGTATTCGTCAACGCCTGGCCGGTGGCCAGCCGATCCGGCAACGCAGTCTCGTTCTGGAACACGAAGCGGAGCTGCCAGCTCAGCAACACCGGCTGCACATTCGTGGCACCCGCGCGCATGTCCCAGATCTCCAGCTTCCACTCGCCGAAGGCCTCCTCGCCGGTCAGTGCACGCAGCGATTCCTCGGGCAATGCATACATGGGACTCGGGAACTCCGTCAGCGTGAAGGTGTCCAGCCAGATGCGCGAACCCTGGGGCGGCGATTCCAGAACAATCGTCGTTGCCGGCCCCCGCGCCTGGAAGGAGAGCATGTTGGTGACCCAGTTGGTCGAGGCGTTGTAGATCACATTGGTCACAATCCCGGCCACTGCGGCCGCGAACCGGGTTTCTCCGCCGCAGACCGCCGGTGGATTCGGCAGCCCACACTTGCCGCGCGCACCGGCCTCGAAGATGGCGCGCACCTCTTCAGCCGTCAGTGCACGCCCGTACAGCGTTGGCTCGTCGATGTAACCGGCAAAGGGAGACAAGAGAGTGTTATTGGAGACCTCTCCGCCAATCACCAGGTCGTTGTTCCCGGGCCAGATCGAACCCGGCAGAAGGACCTCGCTCGCCAGCGCGCCGTTGACGTACAGGCGGATGTACTGACCATCATAAGTGCCCGCCAGATGCGTCCAAGTCCGGAGCGGCAGTGGTGCCGTTGCCCGGGCCATGCACGGGGTGGGCGAGCAATCGAACCCGTTCGTGCTGATCACGAAGTAGGGACGGCCCAGAGGATCCAGAGAGAGCCCAAAACTCCGATCGTCAAGGCCGAAGGCGCCCCAGCGCGTCAAAATGTCGTGAAAGGCCCCGTGAGCCAGAGGGTACACCCACGCGTCGACCGTGATGGCGTCCCGCACTTTCAGAAGGTCGCTCACCGGCACCCGGATGGCATCGATGGAGCCGTCAAAGCCAAAGGCGCGGCCCACCACCCCGTTGGTAAAGCGCGTCGCAGCGGTTCCGAGGAAGGCTCCATTCTGTCGGTTGACGATGTCCACTGCGTCATCCTCCCCGGGCCACCAGCTGATGATTCCCTCCAGCGCGGGCGCAGCGCGCGATGCGAACTGGAGCATGTAATGGCGGCCGCTGACCGTGGACAGCGTCCGCGCCAAACCGCCGTCGTGCAGGGCCAGAAATTGAGCCCCCGTATGCGCCCAAGCCGCGTTGCTCACCACCTGTACGGGGCCCGACTCCAGGACCGTCCAACCCTCCACCACCTGCCCGGGATCATACCACCCGGGCGACACGCTCTCGAACCCGCCCAAGAAGGTTTCGGTCCGATTGGTCGGCGGGGCAAACGGCGGAGCAATGAACTTGATCGGACCGGGGGCGAGATTGGTGTTTTCCGTGAAGATCAAGTAGTTGTGCACTTCTCGTATGGAGGTGAGAACGTATTTCCATAATGTGTTGGTTTCTGGATTTCCCCCCTCGTTGACCGTGATGGTGAGAAGCGTGGAAGCCCCGGGCCCGTAATCGACCTGGATCCGTCCAGCCCCGCTGATCATTCCGGTATCATGGAGCAACTGTCCCTCGTAATAAACCTTGAGCCGATCCGGGAGCTGATAGAAATCGTAATCGATGGTTACTGTTCCCTGGTTGATGCCCAGATCCACTACATTCGTCACCGCCTCTGCTCCGCCGCTATACTGCACCGGCACAATATTCGTAATCAGATAGGTCGACCCCATGCCGGCGGTGGACGCCCACCCGCGCGCCTCGCTCAGCAAAATCCGGGTCCCTTTCGGACTGACCAACGTAAGGGCCAGATCGGACACCCGCGGATGGTCGATCCGCACCCCCACCTCGACCGAGCCGATCCGGCCACGGTTTGTCACGAGCAAACTCGCATTGGTGACCGCATCATCCAGCAGCGGTGTCTCTCCAGTGGCGGTAACCACCAAGGGCACAATCCCGCGCGGGTCCCGGTCCAGCGTGACGACGATCTGCACATGTTGGGCAAAGGGCTGCGGATTGTACACGCCGATGTAGTAACGTCCCGCCCGCAGCGGGGGCACACTGCTGCGCCCGATGCTGAGGCAGGCCGTGGGCACGGGAACCGCCAAGAAATGGTCGTACACTTGGCGCGTGGGGAAGTCTCCGTGGCGCACGTAAAGCTCCACCGGCGCGTTCGTCGTGGTCACGCAAATGGTCAGGTTCGTGGCATCCTCGGGCACATCGATCACCTCGTAAAAGAAACTGAACGGTTGGATGCCGCGCCACGCATTCGTCTCATCCAGCCGCTGCGGCTCGATCCGCAAGAAGAGGTGCTGCACCGCTCCCGTCTGTGTCAGTGCATCGTCCAGGGCCTGGAGCACCCACAGTCCCGCGGCCTGCTCACCCACGAAGTCCCGCAAACTGCCCGGGCCGTCCGTCCGCTGTGCCCCGGGAATGTCGCGTTCGCCTTGATCCTCGTAGACGGTCCATGCGGTCAGGGGAGGCGGCACTGCCGGGTAGGTATGATTGCGCAGCACCGCGAAGCGATTCTCGTGGTGGAGGCTCACCACAAGATCGCCAAAGCTCTGATGAGTCAGGGCATTCGTCACCACGACACGCCGCACCTGCATGGGGAACGTGGCCACGCCGAAGACGTACGCAGCCCCGGGGGCCGCCGGGCTGCCGTCCGGAATCCACGTCGGCACGGGGAAGCCACGCACGATCTGGTTGCCCTCCTCCAGCGTGCTGAACGGCAGCAGGCTGAACACGCCCAGGAAACCGAAGTCCGAGGCCATCTGATCCTCGGCCTTGACCCCCACGTAGTACACCCCGCCCGGCGCGGCATTGGAGTACACGAGGATCTCCGTGCCCCCGCGGCCTCTCGACTTGTCCGCCGTGGCCAGCGCTGCCGGGTCGAGGTTTGTCAGGGCCGGATTGCGCGACACGTACAAATCGATATCGGCCTCCAGGCGCGTCGCGTTCTCCTGCTCGTTTTCATTCACCCCCATCCGTGGAATGGAGAGGTTGTGCGGAAGGAAGGTGATGAACGCCGCGTTGGTGTAATTCTGCGTGTTCGTAAGCACATAGAACCGCCATTGCGAGGGAAGTCCGTTGGTAATCCCCAACAGCGCCGGATTCGCGCCCACCCGCTGACCCAGTAACAACATCCCGGTGTAACCCGGCGTCGTTTCCGGGGTGAAGTTGAAGGCGTTTGTGGTTCCGGCAAAGCTGGCATTGGTCGAGCTGGCTCCCGGAAGTTCGGTCACCGTGATGGCATCCTCCAGGTCGCCGTCGCCGCTGGAGATCACCAGGGCGTAATCCTGGGCGATGTTGTTCGTGTGTGCGGTGACGGCATTCACATTGACGCGACGGCCGATCACGGCCACGACGTAATTGGTGCCCAGGGGCGGGGCCAGGAAAACGTTCTCCACGTTGTTGATCATGTCGGTCGTGGGAGGTTCGTTGGTACGCCAGGGCTGGTTGAAGTCGCTGCCGCCCGGGATGTCGTTCCCGAAATAAACCTCGCCCGTATCCACATTGGTCACCACCAGGTCGAGGTCGTTGACCAGTTTCACGCCGGCCACGGGGTTCCCCGGCGGGTCGGTCCAGACCAGAGTTACGCGCAAGGGCAGGGCCCGGGCGGCTTCGGTGAGAGTGAGGCGCCGAAGATGGCGGTCGCCCGTGACCAGAGCGTTGGTGGGATTCTGGTCATAGAGGATCATGGCGCCTCGATTGGGAGGCGTGGTGTTGGTCAGAGCCGGAGGCAACGTCGTGGGCAGGTTCACGCGGCCCCAGCCCTGGTAGTTGTGAAGCGTGCGGACTTCAAAATCATAGACGGGGTTGAGGGATCGGGCGCCGTTGATCAGGAGGGCCTTCATGAGGGCCGGACTGTTGGTGCGGCCGCGGCTTTCGAAAAACTCCTGCATGAGGGCCAGCGTCCCGGCCACATGCGCCGCCGCCATACTGCTGCCACTTTCGTACCGGTACCAGGGAGCCAGGGTGGCGTTCAGTTGACGGCGCACTTCCAGCTCGTTCCCGAGGTCGTTGGTCGTGCGCAGCGTAATGCGTAGATTGAAGGTGACCGCCACGGCGGTGGGATTGCCCACGCCGATGTTCCAACTGACGTCCCGCGGCGACAGGTCCGGAGTCAGGTCCGGGGGGATGGAGACCCGGTTCGTGCCGGCCAGGTCGGCCGCCGTGGGGAACTCGCCGGCACGGACGAAAATCGGCAGCCCCGGAAACGGCACCGGCGATTCCGGGTGCGGGAGCAATTCGATTTCGAGCTGAACGGCATTGAACGGCACAAACACCGAATACCGGTTGACTTCCCCGGGCGGGACAACGAGCCCGGTGAACTCGTCTCCGTACACGTTGGTGGGATTGTAATAGGCGTCTTCATCCCACTGTTGGGAGCGTGTGGAAACCACCCATTGGCCGGGCGCCACCACGTCCGGTTTGAATCGACCGAACTCGCCTTCCACGCCGATGCCGGTGTTGCCCCGACTGGACATGGCCGCCACCTGGTCCCGGCTGTCGGTGTCCTCCCGCCAGGGCGTGTTGGTCACACACAATTCAATGTTGTTGGTCCCCGTGTCGAAGGGGCGGCAGAGCACCACCTCGGCGTCGATTTGACGAGGTTGCTCGATCGAGCCCACGGTGATGACGTTCTTGGCCGTGCCCGGAGACCGGATGGAGTCGGCCTCTCCCCCCAGGCCGGAAGGGTTGCCGTTCCCGAAGTTGCCAGCGGCAAAAACAAACAGCAGCGGCTGGGAACCGGGGACACCCGGCAGCGCGTCGCGAGTGGCGGCATCGTAACGGGCGGCAGCCAGGTCGTAGCCGGTGTTGCCGCCGTAGTGCCAACTGTTGTTCGAAATGAATGCGTTGGTCCGGGCCGCCTGCTCCTGTAACACGGAATCGGGGAGGATCGGCCGGGCGCCCGCCCGTGCGGGCCGCTGCTCCATCAGTACCGGTTGGACGAACACACGCGCCTTCGGCGCCACACCTCGGAACTGTCCGGGCTCGGCCGGCATGGGGGATCCGCTGGCGTTGGCCACGGTCGGGGACATCTCTCCGGTGCCGGCAATGGTGCCAATGACGTGGGTGCCGTGCCCGTTGGGATCACTCAAGTCCTCGGGTCGCAACGCCAGCATCCGTCCCGCCAGATCCGGGTGGGTGGCGTCCACGCCGGAATCGTTCACATTGACCAGCACGTTGGTTCCCGTCAGCCCGAACCAGTTGTCCGGAGCGACCGGGGTCGGAGCCACGCCGAGCGTCACCCGGCCCAAGTCGTTGGCCGGGACCCGGTCCGTGGCGATCTCGAGAAGTTGCACCCCGGAAAGCAACGCCAAATCCAACCATCGGTCCGGAGGCGGTTCCACGATCATCACGGGACCGAACGGCGACGGCTCCTCGGCCACCAGGCGAGCTCCCAAGCCGGTCAGTGCCTCCGAGACCTGAGCGCGCGCATCTTCGAAAACCGCCACGTGGAGACGTTCGCCCAACGGCAAGGGCGCCCGCATCACTGCGCGTGGCAAGAGTTCGCCCCGCAGCTTGTAGTAGGGCTCATAGGCCAGAACCGCTTGGACGTCCGGATGCAACCGGAGCCGCTCCGCCACTTCCCGCGAGGCCCGCACCAAATAGGCGTTGTTGGGGATGTACGCCACCACGGCCGCGTTCATCGCGCGCAGTTGTGCCTGGAAGGCGGCGGTGAGCTCCCCCTTGCGCTGCACAATGTAGGCACCGGGATCTCCCTGTGCCTGAAGATGGGGCGGGATGGCCGGCGGCTGGCCTGCGGCCGTGTCCACGAGAGCGTTTTCCAGCAGGATGGCCGTGGGCAGGCGCAGCCATGTTTCGGGCAAATGGCTGGCATTGCGCAGCCGGAGTTCCTTGCGGGAAGGCAGGGCGGGCCCCGAGCTCGATGTGCTGCTCAGAAGACGGTCACCGAAACTCAGCCGCAACGCGCGGGGCGTGGCATCCAGAACCTGGGGGGCTGAAGAGGCGGCAGCGCCGGTGCTCGCGGGCGGGACCGCTCCGCGGGCTCGCTCGGCCCAACGCCAGATTGCCAACGACGCTGCGAAGAGCGTCAAGCTTGCCGCCAACCAGATGAACGGTCGCGCCCGCATAAGCCTCCTCAATCCTTGGCGTTTTCAAACTCCCACAAGCAGCCGCATTTGCAAGCAAGCATTTCCATCCATGGCGCCCGGAAGTCCTCAGTCCGGGCCCAGCCAGTTGTATTGTTCCACAACCATGCGCGGGTTTTCCGGCGTGCCTTCCATCCTCACGACGGCTCGCAGCGCGCTTTCCGCGGTGATCTGGTAGTTGTCGTACATGCCGGCGAAGGGACCGCTGGCGATCCGGCTATTGGGCGCCGGCCGCAGTGCCTGGCCGTACGCATAGATCACGAACCGAGGCTGGTCGATCTTCAGCAGGCCCAGAATCTGCTGGGGCAATCGTTCCACGGCAGCATCCGTCAATCCGTACTGGAGCTGCAACGCGGACCAGTTCAAAAAGGGTGAACGGTCGGTGAGTTCCGGCACGGCCAAGATGTCGCCCGTCCGCTCGAACACCTGTCGCGGGAAAAGATTCGTGCTGGACCGCGTCTGATTGATGCCATACACCAGGCGGACCACGGGCGACCAGGTGTTCGTGTTGAACGGATTGTAGATCCCCGCGGGGGCGATCACGAAGGGTTGGTAATGCTCCGCGAGCCATCCCCGTTGCGGGTCTCGCAACCACCGCAAGCGCACCTCGTCGTCGGGCAGGCTGTTGGTCAACGCAATGACGCCACTGAAGATGGCCGACCAGGCTGCAAGATTGGTCTGGTTGACCGAAAGTTTGCCCCGCGACGAGACCAAGTCGTAATCGGTGGTGAAAAGGTCGAACAGCAACCGATCATAAACCGGAGCCGCATTGATGGCGTCGAACAGATTCGTGTTGCCGGTCCAATCCCTGCTCCAATACGTGCGTCCGGCGTCGTCGGCCAAGATGTTGCCGGCCTTCAGGTACACCGTTTGCCACGGGGTGCCACGATGGATTCGTCCCAACCAACCGATATTGGGCAGCGAGTTGGTGGGGAACTCCCAGTCGTCCGAGGCCCGGACGCCCGGATCCTTCAAGGCCATGTCGAACGCCCGCGGGTCGGTGCTACCCAGCGGATGGCCGCCCCAGGGGCGGAAACGGTTGTTCAAGCGACCGATGTTTTCCAGCAACTGGACCGGCACGCCGGGACGAATGGATTCATCGCGAAGCTCCTCCTCCGCCGGCCAGTAACGCAAGTCCGAGGCCATGGCGTGGACCAGGGGATCGTTCGCCTGCCAGGTATGGTGGCGAGAGATCCGACGCGACGGGGTAAAGGGCACCTGTTGTTCGAGGTTGGTATTCACCAGGCCTCCGTACCGCAGCGGAGCCAGTCCCAGAAAGGCCCGGAAAGAGTCGATTTCCCACTCGCGGCTCATCCGCGGCGGGAGCCCGTAGTTCAACCAGTCCACCGTATTGCCACCATAGTCACCCAGAGAGATTCGGATCTGATAATTGATGCCGCGGGTGACATGGTTGACGGTATTCCCACCGATGCGATTGGTGTCCCACAACAAACCCCATGCCAGGCCGTTGGGATCATCCGTGCGGGTGCGGCTGAATTCCTCTGCAAGATCCCGAAGTTCGTCGAGTCCGTTCAACTGCACATAGTCGAGGATCGGTCCACTGGGCCCATCCAACTGGATGATCGCCCGCAAGCGTGCCTGCACGAGCAATCCAAAACGGGGCAGCGGGAAGCCGGGGATGTTGGGGAATCCCAGCAAGTTGGTGTTCAGGTTCGGGGAGTTGTTCTCCCAAAAGGCCGGCGGCACGAAGGTGATATTGGTTCGAACCGGGATGACGAACGACGCCGGCTCGGGGCTTTGCAACGCCCGGTATCCGGGCCACCGGACCAGGTTCGTAACCGCAACAAACGGAATACGGTTGCTCAGCACGGCACCCGAGTTGAGCCGCATCAGTCCGTACTCGTTGGTCAGGACCATCGTCACGTCCCCAACGACCCGAATGTGCACGGGATTGGTAAAGTCCACCCGATACGAATTCCACAACTCCACCGCGAGCGCGTTGGTCAGGCTGACGATGTAAAGCTGGTTGGTCTGGAACTGACTGTGATGGGCATTGACCGAAGGCTTTCGAATCTTCACTTTCCGCGTCACCTCGAACACGGTTTGCATGGCGAATTCATTGAAATTGGGCAGGCCCGACTTGGCCCCGAGGATCCAGGGCACCCCGTACACGTTGACGCGCAGGTTGGAGCCCTGGCCCACCTCCGAGGGCTCCACGGGCGGCAGGAGGTACGGCGTGGGATCGCCCACGACCTGCTCGTAGCCCGTGATGAACACATCGGGCCCCTGCCGGCTGAAGAGGGGTCGGAACACGGACGGCAATCGGTTGGTGTTCTGGGCATCGTACATGTTGGCGGCCAACTGCAGCAGCCGGTTCACCGCCGGGGTGTACACGAAGCGGTTGCTGATCCATACCGGGATGTTGGTGATGCCGAACGGCTGGTTGGTGCCATAGGTCAACAGGTAGTCGGCGGGGCTGCTGCGCAGCCATTCCGCCGTGTACGCGCGCAACATGCGATCGGCGGCGTTGGTAAAGAACGCCAGGGGACGCCACGGATAATAGTTGGTCGGACTGAAGACCCCGGAAACCGGGTTGGCCGTGGTCAAGTTGTCGAAGGTCAAATGCATGCGCTCCGGCGGCACGGGTTCCGAGTCGGTCCCCAACTGCTGCAACAACCGGTAAAAGGTGTAGCGGTCATAGGTGTTGGTTTTCGCCGAGACCGCCAGGAGACGGTCGGTAAAGCTGAACAAATCGGGCTGAGCCGGCGAGGTTTTGGTTTTATCGAAGAGATCCTGCATGCTGAAAAACGCCCGGGGATTCTCCGCGCCGGGCCAGGCGAAGTTGACCCGCAATCCGTCATTGTCGATCGGCGGCAAATGCACCCCGGTCAGCAACGGACCGTTTAACAGGTCGTCGATCCGGTTCGTGCTGAAGAACAGGGTCCCTGCGGGGCCGAACCACTGGCTGACCGAGGGCAGGTTGTTGTAGCTCAGGTTGTATCGGTAACTCAGCAGGGCGACCGCATCCTCAAAGGCGGTCCCACGGCTCGGCTGCGCGAGGTTGGTGATGTACAAATACGGAACCGACGCCGGATACGACTCTTCCAATCCGGGCAAGTTTCCCAAGTTCCACAGGTTGGTGTTCAGGTCCGCCAGGAACGCCGCGAGGTTGATTTCGAAGGGGGCCACGCCCATGTTGCGGACGAAGCCATCCCAGCGCGGATTCAACATCTTGGCCTGGTTGTGGATCGCGTTGAGGTCGAGCGTCTTGCCCGCGGGCAGGGCCAGCCAGGCATAGCGGGCCACAAACAGGTTCGTCGAAGAATGCGGTCGGTCGGGCCGTTCGAGCACCCCGATCCACTCGGGATCTCCCACCATGAATTGAAACACGGCGTTGCTGAGGCTGGTGGTTTCCGTTCCGTCCCACGCCAGATACCCGCCAGAAGGTGTGATGACGGGTTGCCATCCATTCGTGTCGAATCTGCCATTGCGATTGAGGTCCAGGTAGTAGCGAAACTCCACGGTCCCATTGGCATTGGTGACGAAGACCGGAGGGCGCGGGTCGTAATAAAGGTTGGCCAGGTTTTGACGGTAATCGTCCACGTTCAGTGGCGCGCCGTTGGCGTAGGTGTAACTGACGTTGGTCAGCCAGTGCCGGGCCGGGGGCAGGATCTGTCCGCGCGGGCTCTGCCGGGGATCGAAGCCCAAAGGATTGATGTAATTGGTGGACACACGGAGGTCGTAGAGCGCCGGGTTCGTGAACGCCAAGATGGGAGCCAGCAACTGTGCCTGCGCCCGCTCCAGGGCCTGTTCTGCCGCCAATCGGGCCCGCGCCTGGTCCGAGCTGGTCGTCACGGCCCCTTTCTCCCGGCGGGTCAGCACCAGGAATGCCACCGCCAGGAACGTAATGACCGACAACATGATGACCGTCACGACCAGGGCCACACCCCGGCGCGAGGCCTCCCGGGGCGAGGTCCGTTGGCAAACAAGGCCGGCCGGTCGGGGTGACCCGTCGGCGGTCAAGGCGGGCAGTTCTCGCACAGGGGAGAGTCTGGCTGCTGACAGGTTCATTGGTAAGCCGAAGGATCCACCGAGGGGATGTTCACCCTCTGACGGAACAGGTGCGTACGGCCTGCTTGTTGTTCCAGAAACTGGCGACGCGCGGTGGCGTCGGGAATGGACGCGGCCCGTTCCCAGGTGCGACGTTCCACCACGCCCAATTCGATTTCCACGGCCGCCGGCACGGCGTTGCTCTTGAACACGTAAAGGCCCACTTCACCCGGGACCACGCCCGAGGCGCGAATGTCGGTCTTGTGCCGGTTGAAATTGTTGGGCAGGTCCTGAGTGATCCAGACCCCATTGGTGTCAAAGGCGCGGACGCGGAAATGGACGACCCCATCCGCCACGCGGTTGAAATTGGTCAGGGGTGTCTTCATGAACTGAAGCAACTGCGCGCGCAAGGACTCGGGACCCAGATTCGTGGCCGCGTACCGAAACAGGGTGCCGCCGCCCGCGTCCGGCGTGCCCACCCGGTAGCCGATGGCATGCCAGCGGCGGTTTTCCTGGATCAGGAAAAACAGGTCCATCAAAACATTGGTTCGCCGTTGGTCGCCCGGAAGGGATTGGTAAAGCGGTTGATACACAAACGGCGGCGGAATCTCGGCATAAAAGTTGGGCACTCCCGAGAGGCGGGAAGGGGCCAGTTGGACCAACTCCTGACCGAGCATCTCGGTGACCAGCCGGCCGGACTCGAGATAGTCCGTCTGGGTCAGTCCGGCCCGGAACGCCCGTTGCGTCTGCCCGAACATCGCGACCAGACCGAGGACGATCACCGCCAGGAGGGCCGTGACCAGCAGGATTTCGATCAGCGAAAACCCCCTGCGAGCCGCTCTCGGCAAGGCGGTGGCTGATCGCCGTGGGCGAGGCTGGTGCGTCGTGACCTTCATGGGTACCTCGCAAAGGTGCCCGGGTGGAAAAAGTTCAGCGGGCCTGCATTGCTGCGCACGCCGCTGACGGCCCCGCGGAACACCATGCGACCGTTGCCCGTCTGGCCGTTGGGTCGCAGGGGCCAGGTGAAAAGCAGCCGCACCTCGTGCAGGTTGACGTGCAGGTTCCGGGTTACCCACCAGTAATTGGAGCGCTGGACCATCTCCGCAGGGGACAAGCCGGTCGCATCGAAGGCAATCCAGTTGGTGTCCCAATGCGTGTAGGGCATGACTTCCGAAACCATGCGATACCGAAAGGCCAGTTCCTCCACCGCCGGATCCCGCTGCGGGAACTTTTCCACCGCCGACCCGCTGAAGGCGCGCACATGAGCCACCACGTAGTTGCTGCGGAAGGCCACGGGTTGGAAAACGTTGGGCAGATAAACATACCGTGGCGTGCTCAGAACACCTACAATCGTATACCCGTTGGTCAGGGGAAGAAACGGAGGGGGAGAAATGCTGGTAATGTCGGAATTGGTGCGGGTGTAGAGGTCGCGTCCCTGCCCGAGCAGGGTGCCGTTCATGCTCCAGTCGGCCCAGTGGACCGTGATGGTTTCAACCGCATTGGTCAGATCATCATACCCGCGGGCCCCCGCACGAATCGCACTGAGCCAGACCTGGGCGTCCTGCAGAATCACCGTTTCCTCCCGGTTTTCGCGCTGGACCTGCAAACCCAGAGGGAGCACCCCAACGATGGCCACGAGGGCGAACCCAATGATCGCCAGACTCAGGGCGATTTCCACCATGGTAAACGCCGCCTGCCTCCGGCCGCGGACGTTTTTCGCGGTGGGGCTCCGCCCCAACGGGTTCATGCTTGGCCGACCGATTCTCATTGCACCTCCTGCCGAATGACACGCGCGCGACCGGTCAACCATTCGATACAAACCAAATTGAACGCGTTGGTGCTGTTGCCCGGAGGACGCTCGGTCACCGAGGGCGGTTGTTGCAAGGGCGCGCCCTCACGGGTGTAAGCTGCCGATACTCGCCCGCGGGCCAGTGGGATGTAAGCGTCCCGCAGTCCGCCCGGCTCGACTTCGGATACCAACTGGCCCAGGTGATTGAAGGCCAGGTAAGGAAGCCGAAAGTTGGTCGAACCCGTGGCGGAAGGGAACGGGATTCCCATGTCGGGGGTGGTCCATCGGAAGGGCGCCACTTCGTACACGCGCCGGGGTGGCAGCGGAGGCGCCGGATCGTAGATCCGCACCCGGGGCCCGTTGTACTGGAACTTCCAAGGAGGAATGAAAACACCCTCGGGCAGGGTCCGCCACGCGGTCAAGTAACGAGGATTCCGTGCCCCGGGTTGGTCACCCACGCTCCGGACGGTGATGAAATTGTACCCGATGAGTTGCTTGTCATAGAGTTTTTCGGCCCTGGCCTTTTCTTCAGAGGGCAGGCTTTGCCAGGCAGCCGCGTTGCCGGGGGCGCTCGCATCGCTCCAGAATTCGGGCGGGACAAAGACCATGTACACGGTCGTGCGCTGGCTGATGGCCAGTTGGCGGGCGCGGCCGAGCTCGTCCATGAGATGGCGTGTGCCGGAGACCTGGGCCTCTGCCTGAGCGAAGTTCTTCAGGGCCGGGACGGTTAGGGCAGCCAGTACGGCCATGATGCTGAGCACCACCAGCAGCTCGATCAGGGTAAACCCGTTCGGGCCATGGCGGCTCCAGTCATGCCGAACAAGGCTGCTGTGACTCGACGACTGTCGTTCGGCCGGCCTCATCATTCCTTCCAGCTCAGAATGTTGTCCCGGTTGGCGCCCCGGTCGGCTTTCTGATTCGGATCCACCATGCCGTCCGGCCCGGCCGACCAGACCATGATGGGGCCATTGTATTCATAAAAGGTTTGGTTTGCGACGGTCTTGCGGAGCAGTCCATTCAGGCCACGGGCCGGATTGGCAGGGTCGGCGGAAACCTGGGCAGTGCGATAGAAGGCGTCCCGGGCGGTTTCGTCGTAATTCAGGTCCATCGTGATGATGTACGGGTTCCCCCACGGATCCCGGTACACACCATCCAGGCCCACGCCGGGGTCGGTGGTCGTACTGACCATCTTGGGGTTGATCAGCTTTTGTCGCTGAGGGTTCCGCCGATGCCCGGCATTGACCTGGTTGACCTGGGGGGTCGCCGACGGGAACGACTCCACATCCATGAGGATGGCCATGACCTCGGCGTTGTTGGCCACGCCCGGGCCACCCGCCGTGTAACCGGGCGTGCCAATGTTCATGACCCCCACGGGCGTCCGGAACTGGCCGCCGTAAGTGAAGTCGTCAGGCGGGTTGAGTTTCGCGGCGGCTTGTTGGGCTTCGGTGGACGTGGGAAAGCGGCTGTACATGGTTTCGTATTGTCGGATGGCCTGGACCAAATCCGCGATTTCCATCTGGGCGCGTTTCACCAGGGCCTGGCGTTTGGCGCGTCCGAGCGTGGGAAGTAAGAGGCCCGCCAAAATGGCGATGATGGAAATGACCACCAGTAACTCGACCAGCGTGAAGCCCCGTGCTCGGACCTCGTAGGACCTTCGCCGCGGCGCACACCGTCGGAACGACGCGCCGTGGTCGGGAAGGGTCCCGGGGCAAGCACCCGGCTCGGGCACGGGCCGCCGCGAATGGGATCCGGCCGAACGAAACCCGCAAACCGGAGGTTCCCACCTCGTCTGGTACCAGGCCACCGGGACGGACCGTCTGGAGGCCTGCCGCATACGTTGGAAAAGGGCGAAACACATGACGCAAAAGCGGTTGACGGTTAGGGTTGGCTCACGATTTGCACTTTTTGGCTCCAGTTGGAAATGCGGTTCGTCTTGCCCCCGATGAGCACATCCACCCAGAGATCGAACCCGCCGGGATTGTTGGTTGGGTTTTGGGAGACGTATCGCCACGGGTTGACCCCGGGCGCGGTTGGGATGGGCTGGTAAGGGTGGGTATCCGGCCAGTTCACGGAGCAGGTCAGAAGGCGCACGGTTTGCCCTCCAAGCGTCACCTCCCGGTAGTGGCCGGGCCTCACCTGGGTAAGGAACGACCGCGCCCGGGCAGCGTCATCGGGATCCGTAGCCCTCGTGGTATTCAGGAAGCCGCGCAGGGCGGGCCGGCCGTCCACGGTCCCGAACACCGCGCTGAACGCGGCGTCGGTGTCCCGGATTCGCACGGTGCCATCGAGCGTCTCATACACGCGTGTGTCCGGGAGATATCGCGTCCCGAGCAGTTCGAAGTAGAGCGGGTTGATGACGGGGTTGCCCGGGTTGTCGGGCGGGTACTGGCCGTAATGGTCCTTGTAGGCCTCGATGGCCAGGGAGATCTGTTCGAGCTCGGCCTGAGCTTTGGATCGGATGGCCCGGGCCTTGATGGCGGCGCTCAACGGCAGAATGAGCCCGGCCACCACGGCGATGATGGCAATGACCACCAGCAATTCAATGAGCGTAAAGGCCGCCCTGCGGGCCATCGTCATGGTGCGATGCGCTTTCATGGATGCCGGTTTGGGCCGCGATCTCGCAGTTCCTGCTCCATGCGTTCGCTGAGCCACTGCTTGATCATGCTCTGATAGTTGAGGTACCGGGATCGGGCCAGCCGCTTGATCCGGGCCAGCATGCGCGGGTCCATGCGCAGCGTGATGGTCACGGACTCGGTGAGATCGCCGCTCCCGGCCACGGCGCCTTCCATGAGGCGCAAATCGGGTCGGTTTTCCGACCAAAAGTCGGCCTCTGCCTCTTCGCTGTCGAAGAGGGGTACTTCTTCCCACGAGGTAAACGTGCGCATGGCGACCTAGAGTTGTTCGGCCCGCGCCTCCCTGGCTGCGGCGGGCTCTACAGGTTCAGGCTCTCCTGCATCTTGCGCTGGTAAAAAAACTGCTCCTCCGGCTCGAACGGGCGAGCGAAGATCACGCGGATCAGTTTGCCATTGGTGCGGTACACGCTGAAGATGCCCCGCCCCGCGGCGGACATGCCCAGGTTGAAGAACCGGGCCTGCTTGGCGAAGCGGGGCGAATCGGGCATCAAGCGGACGGCAAACGGATCTTCAAAGGATTCTTCGATCTCCCGTTGAGTCAAAGAACTGTTCAGAGCGAAGGGCGGGTTGGACCAATCGAACTCCATTCCGGTTCAATCGTCATGCCATCGCCCATGCATTGTCACTACTTTGTATTTACAGGCACCGCTCCGCTTTGTCAACCAGGGCAATGGAAGCCTGCTGCGCCGCCTTCCATGTCATCGACCGTCCTGCGGCGGCATCCCAACCACGCCGCCACGCCGGCCCCGAACAGGGCGTTCCTCACAAGCCGATGAGGCGGACGTCCCTGCGTCAATCCTCCGCCCCGCGCCGACCGCCGCCGGCTTCGCCCACCCCCTCCATCAGCTTGATCAGCGGCAGGAACATGGCGATGACGATGCTGCCCACGATGACGGCAAGGCAGACAATCATGATCGGCTCCAAGAGCGAGGTCATCGCAGCCACGGCGTTGTCCACCTCGTCATCGTAGTTGTCGGCGATTTTCAGCAGCATTTCCGGCAGGGCACCGGTCTGTTCGCCCACGTCCACCATGCTGATGACCATGGGAGGGAACACGCCCGAGGCTTCCAACGGAGCGGTGATGGTCTCTCCCTCCTTCACACTGTCGTGGACGGCGGCAATGGCGTTGGCGATGACGACGTTGCCGGCGGTTTCCTTGACAATGGTCAGTGCCTGCAAGATGGGCACGCCGCTGCTGACCAGGGTCCCGAGGGTCCGGGTGAAGCGGGCAATGGCCAGCTTGGAGATCAAGGGGCCGATGGCCGGCAGTTTGAGCTTGATCTTGTCCCAGATCAGCCGGCCCAGCTTGGTCTTGGTGGCCAGCTTCAGAAGCACGAAAAAGCCCACGATGACTCCGAACGTCATCAGGATGTTCTCTCGGATCACCCGGCTGATGTTGAGTACGAGGCGCGTGAAGGCGGGCAACGCTTCCCCCTCCAGCAGGCCGGCAAACACTTCCTCGAACTTCGGAATGACGTACACGGTCAGCACCGTGATGATGGTGGCAGCCACGAACAACACCGCCACCGGGTAGAACATGGCGGCCACCACCTTGCCCTTGATCTTTTGGGCTTTTTCTTGGAACTGGGCCAGACGGTTCAGGACCACTTCCAACACGCCGCCCATTTCGCCGGCCTTGACCATGTTTACGTAGAGGCGGTTGAAGATCTTGGGGTGCTGGGCCAGGGCTTCCGAAAACGTGCTGCCGCCTTCGACCGCCAGGGCCAGCTCGCCGATGACGTTTTTCAGGGTGGGATTTCGCTCCTGTTTCTCCAAAACGCGCAGGCCGCGCAGCAGGGGCAGACCGGCATCCACCAGGGTGGCCAACTGTCGGGTGAAGGTCATGAGAACCTTGGGTTTCACCCGACCGCCCAGGCCCGGAATCTTGATCTGGATATCGAGGGCCCCCCGTTTCTTTCCCTTGGCGGCCGGGCGTGCCGGAGCGGCCTTGCCCGTCTTTTTCGCCGCCTTCGCGCCGTCCACCTCCACGATCTTCGTGGGGAACAGGTTCATCTCGCGGATGCGGCCGATGGCCTCGTTTTGGGAGGCGACCTCGATGACGCCCTTGACCTCCTTGCCGTGGGCGTCCATGGCAACGTAGCTGTACTTGGGCATGGCGGCTCCTGGGCTGGATGAGTGACGATGGTCTTACGTGTACTTGACGACCTCTTCGATGGTGGTCTCCCCTTCAAAGATGTTCCGCAAGCCGTCCTCGCGCAAGGTGGTCATGCCCAGTTCAATGGCCTTCTGGCGCAGGACCACGGTGGGCGCGCGTTCATTGATCAGGGCCCGAATCGGCTCGGTAATGACAAGGAGTTCGAAGATGCCCTTGCGGCCCTTGTAGCCGGTGTCGTTGCAATTGGAACAACCGCGGCCGTAATAGAAGACCTTCTCGCCCAGGTCGTGCGGGGACAGGTTCAACAGCGCCAACTGGCTTTCGGTGGGTTCGAACGGAGTGCGGCACTCCCGACAGATCTTGCGCACCAGCCGCTGGGCCAGCACCGCCACCAGAGTGGACGAAATCAGGAACGGCTCGGTGCCCATGTCAATCAGACGGGTAACGGCTCCCGGGGCATCGTTGGTGTGCAACGTGCTGAGAACCAGGTGCCCGGTCAGTGAGGATTGAATGGCGATCTGGGCCGTTTCCAGGTCGCGCATTTCCCCGATCATGATGATGTCCGGGTCCTGACGAAGGAATGCGCGCAGGGCACGGCCGAAGGTCATGCCCACGGCCTCGTTGATGGGGACCTGCATGATCCCTTCGATGTCGTACTCGACGGGGTCTTCGGCGGTGAGCAGTTTCGAGTCGATGGTGTTGATCCGCCGCAGGCAGGCGTACAGAGTGGTCGTTTTGCCGCAGCCGGTCGGGCCGGTCACGATGATGATCCCGTTGGGCCGCTGGATGGCCTCGGTCATGTAGTCGTAGATGAATTTGGGGAAGCCGAGGTTTTCGAGTTCAAGATTGACCGTGGACCGATCCAGCACACGGAGCACCACCGACTCGCCGAACTGGGTGGGGAGGGTGGAAACGCGCAGATCGACCACCCGTCCGCCGATGTTGTGGGTGATGCGGCCGTCCTGGGGGAGCCGGCGCTCCGAAATGTTCAGGTTGGCCATGACTTTGATCCGGGAGATGACCGGCAGCGCCAGATGTTTCGGAGGCGGGGTCATCTCGTAGAGCGCACCGTCCACCCGGTATCGGATCTTGAACTCGTCCTCGAACGGCTCGAAATGGATGTCGCTGGCACGGTCCAAGATGGCCTGCTGGAGCACCAGGTTCACGAATTTGACGATGGGCGCCTGATTGGCCAGGTCCTCGGCCACGGAGATGTCCTCACTGGCTTCCGCTGCTTCCCGGGCCAGCTCGGCGTCGGCGCCCAATTCTTTAAGGACTTCCGACACGCTGGTGGCTTCCTCGCCGTAATGGCGTTCGATGGCCTTCTGGACCTCGGCCGGGTCCGCCACCACGGGTTGGATGTCCCGTTTCACCACGAAACTGACCTCGTCGATCTGGGCCGGGTTCAAGGGATCGGCGAAGGCCACCTTCAGGGTGGAGCCGTCGTCCTCGACGGGAATGCACTGGTAAAGCCGGGCGGTCTCCGCCGGAACGAGCTCGAGGACGTCCGCAGGGATCTGGCGGTCGCGAAGGGAAACGACCTCGGTACCCAGGTGATCAGCCATGACGTGCAGGATGGAGTCCAGGTCCAGCACGCCATAGTCCTGCAGGACCTGGATGACCGGGTTGCCGGTGCGTTTGCACTCGGCCACCACCTCCTCGTACTGGAGGTCGTCGATGAGGCTGCGCTCCCGCAGCAGGGCCAACAACGGACTGTGGAATTCCTCGGCCATGACTCGTCCCTTCAGCCTTTCCGGGCCCTGCCATGGCCCTCGGCGCCCACGGCCCGGGCCAGGTCGAGCTCCTGCAACTTCTGCTGGACCGTCACGGGATCCATGGCTTTGGTGATGACTTCTTCCCGAGCAATAATGCCCTGTTGGTACTTTTCCAGCAAGAAGCTGTCGAGGGTGACCATCCCGTACTTGGCACCGGTTTGGATGTCCGACTGGATCCGGAAGGTCTTGTTGTCGCGGATGAGGGCCGCAATGGAGGGGGTGTTGATCATGATCTCGAAAACGGCGACCCGGCCCGGCTTGTCGATGCGGGGAATCAGCAATTGAGAGATGACCGCCTGCAGCACGGTGGACAGCTGGATTCGAATCTGCTCCTGCTGGTTGGTGGGGAAGGCGTTCACGAGACGGTCGATGGTCTTGGCGGCGCCGGTGGTGTGCAAGGTCCCGAACACCAGGTGGCCGGTCTCGGCGGCGGTGATGGCCGCGTCGATGGTCTCCAGGTCACGCATCTCGCCGACCAGGATCACGTCCGGGTCCTGTCGCAGGGCCCGGCGCAGGGCCTCGGCGAAATTCGGGACGTCCACGCCGATTTCGCGCTGGGTGACGATGGCCTTCTTGTGCGTGTGGTAGTACTCGATGGGGTCCTCGATGGTAATGATGTGGACCTCCTCCCGCTCCTCGTTGATGATGTTGATCATCGAAGCCAGGGTGGTGGTTTTCCCCGAGCCCGTGGGGCCGGTCACCAGAATCAGGCCACGGGGCTTATACAGCAGCTCCTTGACCGAGGGTGGGATGCCAATCTCCTCCATGGTCAGGAGCTTGTTGGGGATCTGGCGGAGCACCAGGCCGAAGTTCCCCTTTTCTTTGAACACGCTGACGCGGAACCGGGCCAGATCGCCGAAAGCAAAGCCGAAGTCGGCACCGCCGCGTTCGCGCACATGCTGGATGTGTTCCTCCGAGGTGATGCTGCGCATCAACTCCTCGGTGTCTTCGGGTTTCAACGCGGGGCCCTCCACCCGGTGCAGGATGCCGTGGACCCGGATCACCGGCGGGGTCCCCACGCGAATGTGCAGGTCGGACGCGCCCTCGGACACGACCAACTGCAGCAGATCAGACATCGAGTAGGACATGGCTTGCTTCGTCTCTCCCTGGTTACGGACCGGCGCGGGCGCCGAGCCGGGCGGGCTCCTCCCACCCGGACCGGCCAGCCTCAGGCTTCATCGCCCACCGTGGCGCGGATCACCTCCTCCGGCGTCGTCAGGCCGGCCAGCACTTTGCGGACGCCGTCCTCGCGCAACGTGCGCATGCCCATCTCCCGGGCCCGATTGCGCAAGACCGAGGCCGGCACCTTCTCGTAAATCAGCTTCCGCGCCTCGTCGTCCACGACGAAAATCTCGAAAATCCCCATGCGACCCCGGTACCCGGTATTGGAACATTCGGGACAGCCCCGGCCGGCCATGCACTTGGCGGTGGCCAGCTGTTCCGGGTCCAGATTCAACTGCCGGATCTCCGCCTCGGTCGGCTGCCGCGGCTCGGCGCATTTCTTGCAAACTTTTCGCACCAGCCGCTGGGCCATGATCGCCCGGGTGGAAGAGGCCACCAGGAAGGGTTTGACTCCGATGTCGATCAACCGGGTCACGGCACTGGGGGCGTCATTGGTGTGCAGCGTGGAGAAAACCAGGTGACCGGTCAGCGAGGCGTTGATGGCGATGGTGGCGGTCTCCAGGTCACGGATTTCCCCCACCATGATGACGTTGGGGGCCTGACGGAGAATCGAGCGCAGGGCGGTGGCAAAGGTCAACCCGACCGCCTCGTTGACCTGCACCTGGTTGATCCCGGCCAGGATGTACTCCACGGGGTCTTCCACGGTGATGATCTTGCGGTCGGGCCGGTTGATGAAGTGCAGGACCGCATAAAGCGTGGTGGTCTTGCCCGAACCGGTCGGCCCCGTCACCAGCAGGATGCCGTCGGGCAACGTGATCAAACGCTCGAACGTCTGCTGGTCGTCGGTAAAGAAGCCCAGCTCGGGCAGGCCCAACCGCAGCCCCTCCTTGTCCAAAATACGCATGACGATGCTCTCGCCGTGCGTCGTGGGGATGCAGGAAACACGCAAGTCCAACACCTTGTTGCCCACCTTGGTCTGGATGCGGCCGTCCTGGGGGATCCGGTGCTCCGAGATGGACATGTTGGACATGATTTTGATCCGGCTGATGATGGCCGCCTGCAGCCGCTTCGGGGGACCCTTGACCTCGTGCAGAATGCCGTCGATGCGGTAGCGGACGCGGAACCGCTTTTCCAGAGGCTCCAGGTGAATGTCCGACGCGCGCATTTTCACGGCGTCGGTGATGATGGAGTTGACCAGCCGAATCAGCGGCGCGTCCGCGTCCACCGCCGTGCCATCGTCCTCCGTCAGGGTCGGGGTGGCCTCCACATGCTCCCGGGTCAGCTCCTCGATGACGCCCTTGAACCGCTCGTCGTCCGCAACGCTGCGCTGGCCGCCATAGTACTTGGACAAGGCGGCCTCGATTTCCGGCTCCGAGGCCACCATGACCACAATTTCCTTGTTCAACAGGTGGGTCAGGGAATCGATGGTGGCCAGGTCCGAGGGATCGGACATCGCCACGGTAAGGGTGTTGTCGTGGAGGTACACCGGCACCACGCGATACTTCTTGGCGATATGGCGCGGGACGGCAGCAAGCACCTGGTCGTCGATCTGCATGCCGGCCAGGTGAACGACCTCGGCCCCGAAGTGCGCCGCTTTGGCCTGGGTCACGTCGGCCGGCCGAAGGATGCCGTTGGCCACCATGTAATCCACCACCCCCACCCCGGCGGCCTGCGCCTCCTTGCGGGCCTGCTCGACCTGGTCACTGGTGACAAATCCCAGGTCCACCAGCAAATCGATCAAATAATCGTCTTTTTCAGCCACAAGCGTGACGTCGTCGATTCCCCCGTTCGTTTCGAGGACACAAGAGACTAATCGCCCGACTTCCCTGCTGTCAAATGTGCACCCGGCCCGTGGCCTGATCCACTGGACCGGCCGCAAAACCGGCCGCCGGGCAGCGTCGCGAAGCCACGGAAGAGCCACCGTAACCGGCCTTTCGGGCCAGGCACGCCGCCCCGCACAGCTCCCCCGCGTTCGCCCAGCCCGGGTCAGTGAAGGCCGGCCTGCGGGGCCATCACAAAGGGCCCAAACAGGGCCTCAGGCGTTTAAAACCGTCACCGCAAGTCGTTGATCACAAAGCTCTGTTTTTCTTTGAAAAGCGCTCCTCAGCGCCTCGGAAGCCCTCGGGCGGCCCCCATTTCCAGCCGATCCACTTGAGAATCAGGATGAGCCAGCCCGGGGTCCAGAGGCCCCCGCAACCTTCGAATGCTCTCCGCCGGGGGACGTCACTCCGCTTCCGAGACCTCACCGCCCGGGCATCTGGAGGAGATGCCACTGCGCCGTGCCGCAGCAGCACTGGGGGACGTCTCGTGAGACAGGCACGAACGGGGGTGGCCCTGATCAGCCGCTGTCGCCCCCACGGCCTGGTCCCTCAGGGCACGGGCCGAAAAGTCTTCGACGACGGGCGGGGCTTGCCGGGAAGGGATCGACTGGTCCCTTTCGGGAAGAGCCGGCCCAGGGCCCCTGACTTCGTCGAAGCTACTGCCGGCTCAGCGCTGCCTCAGCGCCCACAAAACTCAAGCCGGTCATCGTTCACCTTGGAAACAGGAACGGGAGGGTCTTCCTGCCAGGCCGTGGAACGGCGGCGGCGCGACTTCCGAAACGCCACCGGTTGGACCCGGCCCGGGTGCCAGGAAGAAGCCGGTATTTTTGCGCCCGTCTTCAGGACGACGCAGTGCCGTGCCAGCTTTTCTCCCACTCGGCAAACTGGCGGCTCAGCTCCTCCCAGCTCTTCCGCGGGGGCGGAGGACCTTTGACCCACTCGACCTGACGGCCGCGCCACAGACTGTAGATGGCCGGCACGATTTCCAGCGTAAGGACGGTGCTGGTGATCATGCCGCCGACCATCGGCGCTGCAATCCGTTGGATGGCCTCGGCCCCTGCGCCTTCCGCCCACAGGGCCGGCACGAGGCCCAGGGTCATCATCGCCACGGTCATCAGTTTGGGGCGCACGCGCTGGACCGCCCCGTAGGTAATGGCCTCGAAAAGATCGTGTTGCGTCCTCATTCGCCCCGCCCGTTGCCAGGCATAGAAGGCCTCGTCCAGGTAAATGATCATGACCGTGCCGGTTTGGGCCGCCAGTCCGGCCAGCGCAATGATCCCGACCCATACGGCGATGCTCAAATGATAGCCCATCAGCCAGAGCATCCATACGCTGCCGGTCATGGCAAACGGGACGGACAAGAGGATGATGAGGGTCTCCGCCACACTGCGAAAGTTCAGGTACAGCAGCACGAAGATCAGCACCAGGGTCACCGGGACAACCAACTTCAGCCGCTCCCGGACCCGCAACATGTGTTCGTACTGGCCCGACCATTCCAGTCGATACCCGGCCGGCAGCAGGCCGGCCCGGATGATCTTCTCTTCCACGGCCCGGCGAGCCTCCGCCACGTAGCTGCCGATGTCGCGGTCGGCCACATCCACATAGACCCATCCGGTCAAGACCCCGTCTTCACTTCGAATCAACGGAGGGCCTGCGACCAGCCGGATCTCGGCCAACTGGGCCAAGGGCACCTGCGTTGCTGCGGCATTGGCCATGGCCTCGGCCCTGTCCATGCCTTCCATGGCCCCTGTCCCTGCCGGGGGAACCGGCACGAGCACGCGATGCAACTTCTCCACATCGTCACGCAGTTCACGGCTGTAGCGCACGTTGATGGAGTAACGCTCGCGGCCCTCCACGGTGGTGTCCACGGCCATGCCACCGATGGCCGTTTCCACCATCATAAGCACGTCCTCGACATTCAGGCCCAAACGCGCGATTTCATCCCTCCGTGGCACGATTTCCAGGAAGTAGCCGCCGGCGGTCCGTTCGGCATAGACGTTGCGGGTGCCGCGGACCCCTCGCAGCACGACCTCGAGTTGCTCGCCCAGCCGCTGAATCACCTCCAGGTCCGGCCCGAAGACTTTGATCCCCACCGGCGTCCGAATCCCGGTGGTGAGCATGTCGATCCGCGCCTTGATCGGCATGGTCCAGGCGTTGACCTGGCCGGGGATTTGCAGCGCCCGATCCATCTCGTCAATCAGTTCCTCCCAGCGGAGGGGCCGTTCTTCCGGCCAGATGCGACGCAACACACCGCGGAGCCACTCCGGTGCCCACTGCGAGTACCAACGTGGCCGCGGCACCTTACGCCACTCGGACTCGGGACGGAGCACCACGACCGTTTCGAACATCTCCAGGGGCGCCGGGTCCGTGGCGGTTTCCGATCGGCCCACCTTGCCGTGCACGGTCAACACCTCGGGAAACTGGGCAAGGATCCGGTCCTGGATCTGCATCAACCGGGTCGCTTCCGTGATCGAGATCGTGGGCAAGGTGGTGGGCATGTACAGGATGGATCCCTCGTTCAACGGCGGCATGAATTCCGAGCCCAGGCGTTTGTAGATCGGCCAGGCGGAACCCACCGCGAGCACGGCCAGCGCAATGGATAGCAGCCGCCGCCGCATGAGCATGCTGACCCACGGGTAATACAGCCGGTGCAGCAGCCGGCTGACCGGGTGCCGGTGTTCCGGAATGACGCGTGCGCCGGTCAGCCAGACAATCAACGCCGGGCCCAGGGTGACCGACAAAAACGCCGCCCAGGCCATGGTGAACGTCTTCGTGAACGCCAGCGGCTTGAACAGCCGGCCCTCCTGGGCCTCCAGGGTGAACACCGGCAGAAAACTCACCGTGATCACCAGCAGGGCAAAGAACAGCGGTTTGCCCAACTGCCGACAGGCCCGAATGATGATCTCCTGCCGCTGGCGGCGCGACAGCCCGGGCGGGGCATGTTCCAGGTGCTTGTGCACGTTTTCGACCATGACCACCGCCTCGTCGCAAATGGCGCCAATGGAAATCGCGATGCCCGCCAGGGACATGATGTTGGCCGTCAAACCCATGTAATACATGGGGATGAACGCCAGGCATACCGCGATGGGCAGCGTCACGATGGCCCGGACTGCTCCGCCGAAATCGAGCAGGAAAACGATCACGATGATCGCGACCAGGATGGATTCCTCGATCAGGGTCCGCCGCAGCGTCTGAATGGCGCGTCGGATCAGGTCCGAGCGATCGTAGGTGATCACCAGCTCGACCCCGGGCGGCAACGAAGGTTTGATCTCCTCCAGTCGGGCCTTGATCCGCTCGATAACCTGCAGGACGTTTTGGCCGAAGCGGACCACGACGATTCCGCCCACCACCTCGCCCTCGCCGTTCAAATCGCCGGCACCGCGGCGCATCTCGGGTCCCAGGGCGATATTCCGGGCCACATCACGCAATCGCAATGGCGTGCCGCGGCCATCGGTGCCCACCACCACGTCGCGCAAATCCTCCAGCGATCCGATGTACCCGCGTCCGCGCACGATGTAGGTGGTCCCGAACCGCTCCAGCTCCCGTCCGCCCACTTCGTTGTTGGCCGCCCGAATGGCGGCGATGATTTGGGGAACCGTGACGTTGTAAGCCAGCAACCGATTGGGATCCAACTCCACCTGATACTGTTTCTGAAAGCCGCCGAAGGTGGCCACTTCGGCCACCCCTTCCACGCTTTCGAGCCAATAGCGCAGGTACCAATCCTGGAAGGTCCGCAAATCGGCCAGGTCATGGCGGCCGCTGCGGTCCACCAGGGCGTATTGGAACCCCCAGCCCACCCCGGTGGCATCCGGCCCCAGGGTTGGCGTCACTCCCGGCGGCAGGCCACCGCTCAGACCCTGGAGATACTCCAGGACGCGGGACCGCGCCCAATAAATGTCGGTGCCATCTTCGAAGATGACGTACACGAACGAGTAACCGAAGAACGAGTACCCGCGCACCACCTTCACCCGAGGGGCCGCCAGCAGTCGGCTCACGATCGGGTAAGTGATCTGGTCCTCCACCAAATTCGGGCTGCGCCCCGGCCATTCGGTGAAAACGATTACCTGGACATCGGAGAGGTCGGGGATTGCGTCCAGCGGCGTGTGTCGCATGGCGTGGAGCCCCCACAAGACCAGCGCCCCGGTCATCATCAGGACCAGAAACCGGTTGCGCGCGCTCCACTCGATGAGCCTTTCGATGAGGCTGCCCTGTGCCGCCGGCCCGGTCGAACCCTGTCCCGAAGCATTCATGCCACACGCTCCCGGCTCAATGCGCATGGGCCCCCATGGCGGCCATCGCAGCCTTCAGCTGGCTTTCCGCATCCACCAGGAACAGCGCCCGAGTCACCACCCGCTCGCCCTCCGCCAAACCGGATCGCACCTCGTAAAAATCCTCCGTGCGCCATCCCACCTGCACCTCCCGCGGCTCCAAATGTCCGTCCCCGCGATCCACAAACGCCACCATCCGCAGTCCGGTGTCAATCAACGCACTCGCTGGCACCGCCAGTCGCTCCCCTGCATCCAGTACCAGTTCCACGTCCGCCCACATGTCGGGCCGGATTTCATGGCGGGGATTGTCCAGTTCCAGGCGCAGCTCGGCCCGGCGCGTCCGCGGTTCGATGTGCGGATACACGAAGCTGACCCGGGCCGGATAGGTCCGGTCCGGCCATTGGGGAAACCGCACGAGGGCCGGCTGTCCCACCGCAATGCGCGGCAGATCCATCTCAAACACAAACGCCCGCAACCACAACCGGGACAGGTCGGCCACCTCCAGCAGCGTCTCCCCTCCCTGAAACGCCTGTCCTTCCACGACGCGCTTTTGCACCACGTGACCCGACACCGGGGCGCGGAACTCGATCTCCGCGGCGGCCTGGCCTCGCTCCTCCAGCGCGCGGATTTCTGTCTCCTCCATTTCCAGCAGCTCCAGCCGGAGGCGGGCAGCCTCCCACAAGGCCCGGGCCGCTGCACGGGTTTCCGCGTGGGCATCCGGGGGCAACTGCTGCCACGCCCTCCAGGCCACCAAGTAGTCGTTTTGCGCGGCATACAGCTCCGGGCTGTACACGCGGAGCATGGGCTGGCCGCGTTCCACCGGTGCGCCCGTGAAGTTGACGTATAGTTTGCGCACCCAGCCGGCAAACCGAGGGGCGACGCGGTAAAAACGAGTTTCGTCGTGCTCCACGACGGCCGCCGTGCGGAGCGTTCGCACCAACCGGCGCCGTTCCACCGGGGCGAGGGTCAGTCCGATCAACTGCCTTTTTTCCGGAGAGAGATGGATCATCGTGCGTCCGGGAACGGTCTTCGCCCAAGCGGGCGGCGCCGGCGGCTGGTCCGGCCTGCCCTCGTCCGCCTTCTTTTCCACCAGGTGCATATCGCACTTCGGGCAGCGGCCCGGTCCGTCTTGGACCACCTCGGGATGCATGGGGCAGTAAAACTGGCCCGGCTGAATGTGCGCCAGGGCGGCGGATGGTTCGTGTCCCGAGGAGTCCCCGCCGGCCGGACCCGCGGTGGCCACGTCCTTGATCGGAACCAGGCGCATCCCGCAAATCGGGCAGTCGCCGGGCCGATCGGTGATGTAGGTGGGGTGCATGGGGCAGTGGTATTTCTGTCCGGCCGGGCCGGCCGGGCGTTGGCAACCCACCCCGGCCCATGCCAGCAATCCCAACACCACAACGAGCAGGAGGAATCTCCCGGTCTGACAGACAAGCTCCATCGAAGGTCTCGCGTTCATGGGCTGGTTTCTTGATGCGGCAACGCTGCGCCCGTGTCGGGGGCTTTTTGCGAGAATTCTGAGAATGCAGCCCGTGTTGCGGCTGGTTGCCCCCGAGCCTCAGCGGATGAGGAAAGCCATTCCGCACCTGCTGGAGGCAGGCCTGCAATGAGCAGAGACAACTCCGCCAGAAGAATCTCCCGACGGGCTCGGGCTTCGAGTTCCTGCAACCCCAGCTCCAGCCACGCGCGTTCGGCTTCCAACACCTCGATCAGATCCGTCCGTCCCACCCCAAGGCCCGCGCGGGCGGTCTCCAACGTCTGCCGGGCCCTGGGCAGGAGGCGATCCTGCAGCAGCGTCAGGTTTCGCGTCCACTGGCGGTATTCGAAGCTCTTGACGGCCAGGTCCACCGCGAGCTGGATCTGCTCGGCATTCAGGCGGGCTTGCGCCGCGTCCTTCTGCGCCTGAGCACGCGCGATTTCAGCGGCGATTTTGTCTCGCCACACCGGCAGGGTCATCCCGGCCAAGGGTCGAAACATCACCGGCGCCGCCTTCAAATCGGACATCACACCCAGACTGAAGTCCGGAACCCGCGATTTGGCGGCCAGCGTCAGGTCGGCCTCGGCCATTCGCACTTCCGCCTCCATCTGGCGGAGCCGCGGGTTCCGAGCAAAGGCCGTCTCCAAAAGCGTCTCGGCATCGACTTCCAGCGGGGTGCTTTCGAAGCGGGCAGGAAGCGGAGGGTCCGGGAGCTCCGGCCCGAGGCCCAGCGCGCCTTTCACTTGCGCGCGCCATGCCCGACGCAAGTCCTCAAGGTTCGCGATCTCGGTTCCCACGCGATCGCGGTCCATCTGGGCCCGGTAAACCGCCTCGATGGAGGTGCGTCCGGCAGCGTTTTGCGCGCGCGCAGCCGCCTCCAGCGCGTTCAGCACTTCGAGTGAGCGGCGCAGGAGGCGCAATCGTTCCTCCGAAAACCACCATTCGTAATACGCCCGTTGAACCTCATAAGCCGTCTGCAGCACCATCCGCTCGAACGCGAAGTATTTGGCCCGGCTCTCGGCGCCGGCCACCGCGGCCGCCGCGCGGAGCTTGCCCGGGCCGGGGAACTCCTGCATGACCCCCGGCATGACGGTCATCACCACATCCGCGATGTCCGATTCGAACGACAGGCGAGGATCGGGCAGCGACCGCGCAAGCGTGATGCGCTCCACAGCCGCAACCCATTCCGAATAGGCCGCTCGAACCGAGGGGTGATTGCGCACCGCAAACAGCACCAGATCGGGCAACGTGGCAGAGGGGCTCAACGCCGACGCCGGGCCGTTGGTGGGGTCCCTTTCCCACTGCACCCGCACCCGCTGCAACTCCGCGCGGGCCTGAACCTCCGGTGGCGTGGATATGCCGCGACATCCGCTTCCGGCCAACCCCAGGCCCAGGGTCATCGAAAGCCCGAGGGCTGTCGACCGCATCCGGACCACGCTGCCCGGGCTCCGCAGCCAGCGGCAACCCCACCAGCGCATGGCCCGGCCATGGATCCGTTGCCGCCCAGCTTCAGATTTCGATGTCATTGCACCCGGCCCGGCTCTGCCTCTTGGACGGTTCGCACCCGCAGTCGCAAGCTCTCCGCCCGGCTGACCCGCGATCGCACTCAGCCTTGGAACCCGTGCCGGAACCCGCCTCTCCTTTCGAAGTCCCGCAGCAGGAACCCTCAGCGCAAACTCTTTGCACTCCCGACCCGGCCCGACTGCCGCGACCGAATCGCCCGCCTCGTTCCCGGACCGCGCCGGCCCGACCCACGCCGTTGACCACCCCGCGCTCCCCCCGCGGGCTTCGTGCCCGTTCCGGTCGACGTGCGCGGCCAACACCTCCCCCGCCCCGCTTTCCCTGATGTGTCGGGCGGAAGGTTCCACGACGCTTCCGCAGCCGCAGTGGCGAGGACGCGGTGCAGTGGCAGGCCGACCGCCTCAGTGGGCATGGCCGGGATTTGGCCCGTCCGTTCCGCCGCCGGATGCCAGCTTCTGAAGATACCTGGCCGGTTCGGCCCGAAAGTCTTTCAGACAACTTTTGCAGCAGAGCTTGATCTCCTGGCCCTCGTGCACAAACACGTACGGAGCACCGTGACCGCCCAGTTTCTCTCCGGAGACGAGGCAAACATCCAACGGATAGGGCTTGGCGTTGGCGCTGGATCCGCCGGAACCGCAGCCCACCAGGGCCTGCGTCAGCACCAAACTGCCCACCCATCCCGCGAGCAGGAGCATCGGTTTCGTCTTCATCGCACTTGTCGTCTTGTGTCTCAATACCGAATCACGGGCGGCCGGTTCGCCACACAGCGGCGGCTGCCCGTCAACCTGCATTACCCCGAACCCGAGCAAATCCCGCAAACTTTCCACGGGTCGCCCCGTGCCCGGGCCGGAACGCAAACGCTCCGCGAACCTCCGGGGCTTGCCCCAGCAACGCAGACAAGCGCGGCAGGGAGCCCAATCCGAATCGCCGGCAGCTGAGATGCACGATCCAGGCGAAGGGCGCCTCAACGTACTTGGGCCTTTGGGGGCAGGGCCCGGCCGGGGCGGCTCCCGCCCACCCCCACCTGGGTCCCCGCCTCCGGCCCGAGAAACTGCCGTTGGGACCTCGAGCGGCAAAGATGCGGATCGTTCCTGCGGGAATTTCGGAGGGCCGGGGTAGAATCAAGTAGCGGGCCGGTCGCGGCTGGGCGTTGCCGGCTCCGGAGGGCTGCCCTAAGCTGACCCGAAGGCGAAAGGCTTCCGGACCCGACAGCCGCGGCCGCCACCATGATGACGGGTTCATGAAAACGAACGATTCGGACGACATCGCGCTGCGACAGTTGTTGCGGGCGGCCAGGCCGGAGGGCACGTTGCCGCCGGGATTCGCCGCGGCAGTCTGGCGGCGCATCGAACAAACCGAAGCAACCTCCGCGGGTGCCTGGGCCACCTGGCTGATGGAAGCCGCGGGGTTTCTTTGCGAGCCACGGCGTGCCCTGGCGCTGTTGGGGGGGATCGCCCTGCTGGGCGCCGTCACGGGGCTCGTTCTGGGCTGGCAACAATCCGAAGAACTGGCGCGGCAGCGCTACCTTGCCGCAGTCAGTCCGCTGAGTCCCTGGCCATGAATCCTCGACTCGCAGGTTGGGCCCTGCTTTGCGCAGCCCTGCTGGCCGCCGGTCTCTTTTTCAGCAGTGCTCATCTGGTGGCCCGTTGGTCCGCCGAGCGCTTTAGCAACCCTCATGACGACCTCGAATGGCTCCGACGTGAATTCGGCCTGAGTCAAGCGGAGCTGACCCGCGTCCGCCAGTTGCACGAGGGTTACCTGCCCCAGTGCCGCGAGTGGTGCGCCAAAATCGCCGCCGCCAAAGCGGAACTGGAAGCGGAGCTGGCGCGTGGGTCGGACTTGACCCCGCGGGTTGCCGAGCTGGTGCGCCAAGTGGTCGCACTGCGCGCCGAGTGCCAAATCCGCATGCTCCAGCATTTCACCGAAGTCAGCCGGGCCATGCCCCCCGAGCAGGGCCGCCGTTACCTGGCCGAAATGCTGCGGCTCACCCTGACCGCGCACGAGCAAACCGAGCAGGCCATGGCCCCCGCCGCCTCTCACCGACATGGCCACCCCTGAGAGCGACGCCCAGGATCGCGCGGACATGCAGCGTCTGGTCGCCGGCGACGATGCCGCGCTGGATGCCTTGATGCAGCGCCATGGCAGAGCTGTCCACCGCCTGCTGTTGGGGCTCCTCCAGGACCCACAGGACGCCCTCGACCTGACCCAGGAAACGTTCGTGCGGGTGTACCAGGCCCGAGGCCGGTTCCGGTCCCGCGACCGGTTTGTCCCCTGGCTGTTCACCATCGCCACCAACCTGGCCCGCAATCGCATCCGCTGGCGCCGGCGACATCCCACGGTCCCGTGGGAACCGGATCCCACCGGGCCCGAGGATCCCTGGGCCGGTACGGGTCGCAGCCCGGACTGCGTGGAGCCTGTACATTCCCCGTCAGACATTGTTTTAAGCCGCGAACGCGCGGAGGCCGTGCGTCAGGCCGTCGCGAAGTTACCCCCGGAATTGCGGGAAGCCGTTGTGCTTTGTGAATGGGAGGAGCTTTCCCAAGCCGAGGCCGCTGCCATCTTGGGCACCACCGCCAAAGCGGTGGAATCCCGCCTCTACCGCGCCCGGCAGATTCTGCGGGCCGAACTTCAGGCGTGGCTTTGACCGCGAGCGGGCTTGCGGCTTCCGCCGGTTCAATCCGTCACGGGACTGTTGACGGTCTCGGACACCGGTCGTGCAAGAAACGGTTCCGACCAAAAGGATTTCCGTGTCCGAGACGGCGACCTCGGCTTTCGCCCGTGTCCCGGCCCAATTGAAACAGCCATCCGGCATCACTCCCCATCCCCGGGCTTTCCATGGTCGAAAAGGATCCCGAGCCGCCCTTTTCTTTCCCCGCAGTCCCGATACGGGCCCGGGTTGAGCTGGATTTGGGGGGGATGGTTTCGCCTGCTGGCGCAAGCGCTGACGGGCTTGCTCGTCTGCCTCTGGAGCGCCCACGCGAGACTGCGCCCAGCCGAAAGCGTTTGGCATTCAGGAGTGAGCCGGTAGGACCTCCTGTGCAGTCTGTCCGCGTTCGTGCGAGACGGGATCCGGCCACGCTGGACCTTGCGTCGTCCCTGGAAGCCGGCCGGCCATGGGATCCGCACGGTTTGGTGGACCGATGAAATCAGACTTAACTGGCCAAAGGGCACTTGCACGACCCACGATGCGTGCGGCGGATGTAGGTAGGTGGGCTGGACATCTCGAGCTCGATCGGAGGGGAGCCAATCCCGGGGAACGGAAGCCAACTTGTCTTCGCAGCCGGCGACGTAGAGTTCGCTCGCCCGGCCCACAACCCCGTTGTCGCGGCGTCCGCAACCGGCACTCTTTCCCGCTTCCAGGCTTGATGCCTCCACCGGCGAACCAAAAGGAGCGGTGCGCTCTGATGGGACAGGATTCACCACTCCGCCTCGGCGCTCCGCCAGGGAGCCGAGGGCCCGATGCGGCCGCGGGCGCAACGGGAAGCGCGCTGCAGCTGCCAGCCATGGGCCCATCGGACGAGGGGATTTATCACGTGGTGGCTTCCAATCTTCATGGCCGTTCGACCAGTCGGCTCGCGCGGGTGCTCGGTCGCTGGGTGCGCCATCCCCGCCTCCTTGGAGATCCCCAATCCCTGGTGCGAACGCAATCCTACTGGGCGGCCTTGACCGTGACTGCCCTGGGGGCCGAACCGAAGTCTTACCTTTGGTTCAAGGATGGCGAGACTCTCGGCAGTGGCTGGAGCCCGCGACCCCTGCTCCTTCTCACCAATCTGAGTCCTCTGGATGGCGGGCTGTATCACGTCGTGGTCAGCAACGAGTACGGCACCGCCACGAGCGCGGTCGCCAGGCTGACGGTGATGAGCCCGTGGGAATTGGAACCCCTGGTTCCCTTCGGAAGCCGGTGGCAATACCGCACCGAACCCGTCAAGGACGAGAGGTGGCGGGAGCCCGGGAGCATGACGAACGACTGGGAAGAAGGCTCGGCCCCGTTCGGTCAGGGGGCACTGCCCTGTCGGACGCCCCTGGCCTCGCGCAGCCTGCTGCCCGTGGACGTTGCCTATTTCCGGGGGATGTTCAAGCCGGGGGAGGAGCAGTGGGAAGCTCCGCTGCTCGTGCAGTTGAAGGCCGGCCCGGGGGCGGTGGTTTATCTGAACGGCGTCGAAATCCGACGCATCAACATGCCCGAGGGCCCGCTGCGATGGGACACCCCTGCGTTGTCTCCACTCGAGGGCACCGCGCCTCCTGCGACCGTCGCCTTTGAGATTCCTGCGGGGAACTTGCGGGCAGGACCCAATTCCCTGGCGGTGGAGCTCCACGCCTTCAGGAATTCCGCAAGCCCCACGGCATTCTGGACTCTGGACGAGGCGGAGCCACCCTGGCGGGATCTGGTCGGCGGACACGATTTTGTTCCCATGGGGACCGGCTGGGTGAGTGCCGGGGGCCGGATCGGTGCCTGCGTATCGAACGCCGCTTCGGCGTCCACGTGGCTGGAAACCGCGAGCACACCCGCGCTTCAAATCGACGGCCCCTTTACCGTCGGCGGCTGGTTTGCCTATGGCTGGAGCACCGGCGATGATCCTCCCGGCGTCGCTCTGGAGAAGGAGGGCGAGTTTCGGCTCTACTACACCGGAACGCGCACAAACCGCTACCGGTTTGCGGTTGGCGCCGTGGAGGTGCAGGACGAGACACCGGGAACGCTTCCGGGCCAGTGGCGCTTTGTCGTCGCCTGGTTCGACGGCACACAGGCGTGTATCCAGGTCGATCAAGGGCCCGTCTATTGCACGACCGCCGAGCTCCCCTCCCCCACCTCCAATCCCCTCCGGGCCCTGCGGCGGAACCGTTCGGAGGGCGGTTTCGCCATGGACGAGGTGTTCCTCTACCGCCGCGTGCTTTCAGCCTCGGAACGGGCGGAATTGTTCACGCTCGGGGTGCGCAACCGGATTCTTTCCCCGTCCACAAATCTCTGGTTTGATCTGCGGCTCAGCAGACTGGTCCGGCAACGGCCCTTCTTCCCCGAGGTCTCAGTTCGAACCCTGGTGCGCAAAGAGGGTGAGTCGGCAGGGTTTCGTCTTACCGCCTGCAGCGCCTTTGCACCGATCCAATACCAGTGGCTACGGGACGGCCACCTCTTGCCCGGGGCCACAAATGAGGTGCTCTTCCTGCCCTTCGTAGGCATTGAGGATGCCGGAAGATATCATCTGGTGGCTTCGAACGCGGCAGGGGCCACCACGAGTGCACCGATTCACCTGGTCGTCGTCCGCGCTCCGGTGCTCTCCGTCGTGAAGGATCCCGACCAGGGCGGCTGGTCGTTGCAGCTTCCGCCCGTGCCAGTGCCCTGCACCCTTTGGATGTCCACCAATCTCCTGGAATGGGTTCCGGTGACGACGTGGTCGGCCAGTCCCGAAGCAAGCTTCTGGCCGCTGCCCGTGTCGCCCGACGGGCCCGCGGCCTTCTACCGCTTGGAACTGAGCTGGTGAGATCGCGGGCCACCACTGCCGGCGAAGGTTTCATCACCGGTCAACTTGCGGGGCCCGTGGAGGCAGGGGCCGGGACGCAGAAGCCCAAACCCCAGCTTTGGGTTGCCTGAGTCGCCGGGCTCGGGCACCCTCTCGGTGAATGGCCGGCTGATTCGTGCGAATCCGCAACGGCACATGGATTGGTTTCCTGCCATTTTGATTGCGGCGGCCCTGGCGGGCGTGGGGCTTGCGGTGGCCGGGCTCCTGGTCAGGCCCCGACACCCGGCGCAAGGCTGGTTGGCGGCCGGGCTCGCCCTGTTGGTCATCGAAACCCTCTGCCAACACGCCAGCTATCGAGCCCCGTCTCGCGAAGCCATGCTCGCTTGGCAACGGGGCGCGCTGTTGGTCAGCGCGCTGCTGCCGGCCGTGTGGTTGGGATTCAGTCTGACGTTCGCGCGCGGGGAACCGGGCCGTTACTTGTATCGGTGGCGATGGGTTCTGCTGGGGCTGGGGTTGGGCCTGCCCGGATTGATGCTCGGTTTTTATCCGGCCCTCATCCAGGATGCAGGTCCTCTGCCGCCCCCGGGCAACTGGTATTTCCGGGGGCATCCCGTGGTCCGGCTGCTCTACGCGGGTTCCGTGGCGGGCGCAGTGCTGGTCCTTACCCAGCTTGAATGGACGTTTCGCGCCGCGGTCGGGACGGGCCGGTGGCGGGTAAAGTATGCGGTGATCGGCCTGGCCCTGCTGTTCGGCACGCGGATTTATACCGGCAGCCAGGCGCTGTTGTATGCGGGGCCGAATTTCCAGCTGGCCCTGCTCAATGCGGCCGCGTTGCTGCTCTGCTGTCTCCTGGTGGGACTGGCCCTGTACCGATCGCGCCTGGCAGCCCTGGATTTGTATCCCTCGGCCGTGGCCATTCACCGGTCTCTGACGGTCTTGTTGTCGGGTGTGTACCTCGTTGTGGTGGGGCTGCTGGCGAGCTGGGTCACACGGGCGGGCGGGCAACAGGCGTTCCCCATTGTCGCCTTCCTGCTGTTGCTGGCGGCGGTGGGGTTGAGCGTCCTCTGGATGTCCGATCGTGTGCGCCAGCGGCTGCGCCGGTTCGTCAGCCGGCATTTCCGTCGCCCGTTTCACGATTACCGTCAGGTGTGGTCGCGGTTTGCCGAGCGCACATCGGCGCGGTTGGACCGGGCGGAGCTGTGTCGGGAGGTGGCCCGGCTCATTTCCGAGACCTTCGAAGCGCTGTCGGTGAGCGTCTGGCTGCTGGATCCGACGCGCGGGCGGCTCGTGCTGGCGGCTTCCACCTCCCTGCCCGCCGGCACCCAGACCTCCGTGGATGCGGGCGAGCTGGTTCCCGAACTGGGCAAACTGGCCGGGCGCACGCCGGAGCCGGTGGATTTGGAACGTTCTTCGGAACGTTGGTGCCGGGTGTTGCGGCAGTTGAATCCCTCCTTTTTCGTCGAGGGAGGCCCGCGCTGGTGTGTGCCGCTGGTCTCCGGAGGCGAGGTGGTCGGTTTTCTTGTCACCGGCGACCGGGTGGCGGGCATGCCGTACGGTCCGGAGGACCTCGAGCTGCTGACCTGCCTGGCCGAACAACTCGGCAGCGCTTTGCGCACGCTCAACCTCTCCGAACAACTGGCCCAGGCCCGCGAATGGGAGGCCTTTCAGGCCATGTCGGCCTTTCTGGTGCATGACCTGAAGAACACCGCTTCCACGCTCAATCTGATGCTGCGGAATCTGCCGGTTCATTTCGACAAGCCCGAGTTCCGCGAGGATGCCATCCGGAGCCTGACCCGCTGCATGCAGCACATCAATGAACTGATTACCCGCCTGACCAGCCTGCGTCAGAAGCTCCACATCCAGCGCGCGCCGACCGACCTGGAGTCCGTGTTGCGCGCGGCGCTGACCGCGCTGGGACAGCCCCCCGGGATCGAGGTTCACACTCAATGGCCGGCGCTGCCCCCTTTGCTCCTCGATGCCCGGGCCGTCGAGAGCATCCTCACCAATCTGCTCCTCAATGCGCGCGATGCCATCACGCCGCCCGGCCGGATCTCCCTGGACGTGGCCGTGCAGGGCGACTGGCTCTGCATGCGGGTCGCCGACACCGGCTGCGGCATGAGCCCCGAGTTCATCGCGCAGAAGTTGTTCAAGCCCTTCCAGACCACCAAAAAGGACGGCCTGGGCATCGGCATGTTCCAGGTGCGCACCCTGGTGGAAGCGCATGGCGGACGTTTGGAAGTGCAAAGTGAGCCCGGCCGCGGCACAGTGTTCCGCGTCTGGCTGCCGCTGATTCCAGCTGATCGAACCGTGCATGAAGCCGAACCTGCTCATCGTGGATGACGACGAGGCGATCCGGTCCCAGCTCCGCTGGGCACTGGCGGACGACTACAATGTGTACTCGGCGGGGGATCGCCTGCTCACGCTGGAGTTGTGGCGTCAGCATCGGTTCCCCGTGGTGCTTCTGGACCTGGGCCTGCCCCCCCGCCCTGCCGATCCCGACGAAGGCCTGGCCACACTGACGGCGTTGCTGGAGCTGGACCGCAACGTGAAGGTCATCATTGTTTCGGGTCAGGGCGAAAAGGGCAACGCGCTTCGAGCCGTGGCCGAAGGGGCCTATGACTTTCTTACCAAACCCGTGGAGCTGGAAGAGCTGCGGGTGATCCTGCGCCGCGCCTTTTACCTGGCGGATCTGGAGCGCGAATTGCGCCAGCTCCACGCCCTCTACGGCGGGGAGGGCTTCGAAGGGTTGATCGGCGATTGCCCCGGCATGCAGGCGGTCTTTCACACCATTCGCCGCGTGGCTCCCTCGGATGCCCCGGTGCTGATTCTGGGGGAGAGCGGTACCGGCAAAGAGGTGGTGGCGCGAGCCATTCATCGCCGCAGCCCGCGCCGGGAAGGTCCGTTTATCCCCATCAACTGCGGCGCCATTCCGGAAAACCTGCTGGAAAGCGAGCTGTTCGGACACGAACGCGGGGCTTTCACCGGAGCGCACGTGCAACGCAAAGGGCGGATCGAAATGGCCGAGGGCGGCACGTTGTTCCTGGACGAGCTCGGCGAACTGCCCCTGCCCCTGCAGGTCAAACTGCTCCGCTACCTGCAGGAGCAGACCATTGAACGCGTGGGCGGGCGCGAAACCATCCCGGTCAACGCCCGTGTCATCGCCGCCACCAACGTGGACCTGCGCAAGGCCATGGAAGCGGGCCGGTTTCGGGAGGATCTTTACTACCGGGTGGCCGTGGTGACCATTCAATTGCCCCCGCTGCGCGAACGCGGCGACGACGTGGTGTTACTGGCGCGCACCTTTCTGCGTCGCTTTGCCGCCGAGGTGAAGCGGACGCCGGCCCCCCAGTTCACTTCGGCCGCACTGCGGGCCATCCAGCGGCACGATTGGCCGGGCAATGTGCGCGAACTGGAGAACCGGGTGCGACGCGCGGTGATCATGGCCGAAGGCCGCGCCATCACGCCGGAAGACCTGGAGCTGGCCGATCCGGGGGCGGCACCCCCGCCGCTGCGCACGCTCCGCGAAATCCGGGATGCCGCCGAACGCACGGCCATCCTGAATGCCCTGCAACGCAATCAGTGGCGCATCGCCCCCACCGCTCAGGAACTCGATATCAGCCGGCCCACCCTCTACGAGTTGATGGAGCGCTTGGGCATTCAGAAGCCCACCTCCTCCAGCTGAGCCCAAAGCCGGGGGCCCGCTCCGGCAGCTCAGGGTGCCCTCCCGCCGGCCGACATCAAAAAGGTCCACCGGATGCGATCGGCATCCCGTTCCGTGCTCAGCAATCCAAAGCCCACGTAGCGGGCCACCGCCTCCCACGGCGGCAGGGCCTGCGGATCGACCCACCGCCGCAGCCGCTCCGGGTCGCTGTGCAGGTGAATCCGAAACCCCAGGGGGCCGGGAATCAGAGCCTGGTGCAGGTTCTCCGGATCGGCGCGGGCGGCCTGCAAAACATGCTGCAGCACCGCCGCATAGTCCTCATAGCCCACGCATCCGCGGCCTCCTCGGATCTCGGCAAGAGCCTCGCGCCAGCCTCCCTGCCATGCCGCCGAGGCACCCGAGGTGTCCAAACTGCGCAGCCAATCCTCCAAAAGGCCCGGCTTGAACGCGAATCCCACGTAGCGTTCGGAAGCCCCAAAATGCAACCGCGGCGCCGCGCCCGAGGGATCGGCCGACCGCACGGCCCAGGGCAGAACCACCGAGTACAACTTCCGGCCGAGAAACTCGCGCTCGGTCATCGCCTCCGACCGCAATGCAGCCCCGGCAAGCACCTTGGCCAGGCTCGCCGCCAGGGCCTCGCTGTGACCCGAACCTACCAGCAGCAGCGACGGCGCCTGCTCCAGACCGTCCCAGCCCTGCTCCCGCGGAGTCACCTGCCAATAAACCCAGTCGTCTCCCAACTTCTCCACCACCTCGCGGCGCACGTCGAAACCGGGATCCTGCTGCCGGCCCGCCTGTTGGGCCGTCTCGACCAAAAAGTCCCACGTCCGCTTCCACGCCGGACTCAACTGCGCGAGGAACTCCTCCATCCGCTGCCAACCCTGGGGACCGTTCAAGCGTACCCGGTAAAAGCGGAGCACCCCGGCCGGCACCCACTCCGGAGGCAGGGCGTCCAACGGCTCGAAGTCCAGGACGCGCACCAGTCCTTGTCGCTTTTCTTGCGGGACGTGCAGGGTGACTTCGCATCGCAGCCCTGCTCCGCTACCGACCACCCGAAACGTCACCAACTTCGCCTCGCTGAGACCCGCCGCCCGCAGCAGGTGCGCCCATCCAAAACCGTCCCCCTCCCTGGCTGCTGCTCCGGCTTCTCTCTCCGCCAGCCCGGGCAAACGATCGGGAAACAACGCCCCAAACACCATCGATCCCCGCAACGCGTCGAGGTCGCCGGGCCCCAGCCGCCCGCTTTCTTTCAACGAAGGAACCTGGGAGCCGTCGATTCCGGCCAGGATCCGTTCCAACAGGCTCAAGTCATCGCTCATCCACAGGACTCCGCCGTGCAAGCCCATCGCAAGCTCGAACGGTTTCTGCGCCTTTGCTGAATCCGAGGGTGCGGCACTGGACGGCTCTGCCGGGGGCAACTCCGCGCGATCGTGTAACGCAGCCGAGACCGCCTCGGTCCAACCTCCGCCCGGCAGCAACAATACCAGGCAGGGAATCCCTCGCACCATTTCCGTGCGCACGGAGCGCCCCGCAGCCACCCACCGCTGCTGCAAGGCCGCCAAATTCGTCCGCACCTGCTCTCTGCGGTCGCCCACTTCCAACCCCATCACCACGCCCCCGGGCGGTCCGCCGTTCACAGCCGAACCATCCACCCACGCCAGCGTCCACTGCCCCTGCAGCCACTCCGCCAGCTCGGTCCACGAGATCGCCCATCGCTGTTCGATGGGGCGCAGCACCGCTTCCCGCCAGGCTTTCAGGAAGTGTTCTCGAAACGGGGTCATGGCCGGATCGGCCCACAAGCGAATCAACGACAATCGATTCCAGGTCTGGCGAAACTGCCGAGCGTCTGGAATTGTGACCCAGGCAACCGTCTCTGCGGGCAACCATGCGGGCGCCATGGGAAGGGACCCTGGCGGGTTGGCCGCGGCCGGATCGGCTTGAACCGTTGAGCCGGGGGCGCCTTCGACGGCGACCGTCCCGGCGCCGCTCGCCATCATCAGCCACGCGCTCACCACGAGCCACCAGTGTCCGGAGCCCGTGCGGGGCTTGACCACCGATGGCCTCCCCGTCGTCCGGGCCTCGCACCCACTGCCCACCGGACACCCGTGGTCGCGCGGATGCTTTCCCGAGCGATCGGCCATGGCCTCTCTGGACTTCACCGGGTCGAAGGCCGATCGCTGCGATGGCCCTGGCAGGCCGGCAATGGGAGGGCGACGGTCATGGACATCAAGGCGCTTCCGGGCTGCGCTCGGCACGCCGTGGCGGCGGCAAATACCGGTACGGGTTGTTCGGATTGCTGTTGTCGTAGGCGTAGGCGTCCCGATGGTCCAGAAACTCCCTGACCCGCTCCACGGGGATCGCAAAGCCCAACCCCTCGCCAAAAGTGACTTTCATGTTCGTCACCCCCACAACCAGTCCCCGCAAGTCGAACAAGGGCCCGCCACTGTTTCCCGGATTGATCTGGGCCGTGGTTTGCAGGTACAAAACGCCCTGCAACTCCCGCGTCTTGGTGCTGACGATCCCCTCGGTCACCGTGCGCTCCAGACCCAGCGGGCTTCCCACGGCGAACACCGGCTCGCCCACGGCCAACAGTCGCGAGCTGCCCAGTTGCACCGCCCGAAACCGGGGCGCGCCCTCGTCCTCGATCTTCAGCAACGCCAGATCGAAGAACTTGTTCAGCGCCACGATTCGAACCCTGCGATACGTGCGCCGTTCGAGCTGTCCTCCCCGCTGGTGATACACTTCCACCGCAAGGTCCGTCTCGCCCTCGATGACATGGAAGTTGGTCAGCAAATAGCCCTCCTCGTTCAGAATGAAACCCGAGCCCAGTCCGGACGGGGTGCGCACCTGGACCACCGCCTCGCCCACCTCCGCGGCCAGTTCACGCACATTCCGGACCGGCAAACGCGCCGACCCCACCCGATAAAACCCATCCTCCCCGACCGCACCCTCTGGCAGATCCGCAGCCTCTGGCTCGGCCCACGGCCCTGCGCCGGACCGGATCCGCTCTCCCTCCGCCGCGCCGCGGTACCAGGCCGCCACCTCCCGACGCGGAATCACCAATACCGTAAATCCCAGGTCCACCACCAAAGCATCGCGTCTCTCCGCGAGCACGCTCCCCCGCACCGCGTTGCCGTTCCGCAACTCCACCACGTCCGGTCCCTTGGCCCCCGCCGACCCCACACCGGGCCCCAGCGTCATCGCCGCGCCAAGAACCCACCACCGCCAGTCAGTGCTCATGGCCCCACCATAAGGCCTTCTCCGACGCGAGGCAACGCCACGCCCCACCATGAAGCCGGCCCCGGGCAGCTCGTGGTCCGTCCCCGGATTCCGGCTCCGGGACCGCACTTTCCTCGATTCTTTGGCATTTGCCATTCGGGCCAACCGCCTCTATAAATGCCGCAACCGAAAGGAACAGGCTTTATGGCAGACAAAGCGAACAAGTATCCGGACAACGTCCCCGGCAAATACTACGTGGACAACCAGTGCATCGATTGCGACCTGTGTCGCGAAACCGCGCCCAACAATTTCCGTCGGAACGAGGAGGGCGGGTACTCCTACGTGTACAAGCAGCCCTCCACCCCCGAGGAAGAGGCCCAGTGCAAAGAGGCCAAGGAGGGTTGCCCCGTCGAGGCCATCGGCGACGACGGAGATCAATAAGTGCCTGCAATCCCGCTGCAGCGTTCCGGCACTCTTTTCCGCCCGCGGGTCACAAGCGTTGATGGCCCGCGGGCGTTTTGCTGTTCCTCCCCTCCCGCAACCCGATCACCGGATTTCACTGGCCGTTCCCGGTGCTGCGCGCTTTTGGCTGCGGGGATCTCGTCGCTCCCCCGCATTCCAAAACCCGGCCGCAATTGAGCCGGCCGGGGCATCCTCAGAGCGCAATCATTGACCCGGCTCAGGGGGCCCGAACCACCCTCATTTTCTGGCCGTTCAGAGCCCCTCGGCCTTCTCCAACAAGGCCCGACGCAACAGATCCAACGCCTGCGTGATCGTGACGGCCTTGAATGTTTCCCGATCGAAAGGGTTGAACCTGTGGATCACCCGGGTGGGCGCGGGCCCCGCCAGAGCGATGTAAACCGTGCCCACGGGTTTGTTCGGCGTCCCCCCGGTGGGCCCGGCAATGCCCGTCGTGGCCAGGGCGTACGTGCTCCGCGCCCTTTGCCGCGCGCCTTCGGCCATTTGACGGGCCACCTGTTCGCTCACGGCGCCATGCCGTTCGAGCGCGGCCGGTTCCACACCGAGGCAGTCCACCTTGGCCGCATTGCTGTACGTCACCCAACCGGCCAGGAATACTGCCGAGGCTCCGGGAACGTTCGTCAGCCGGTGCGCCAACCCACCGCCGGTGCACGACTCGGCCACGGCCAGGGTCTCGCCCCGGCTGCGTAACAGCTCGAGTACCACCTGCTCCAGGGAGACTTCCCCCCGGCCATACACCGCCGGACCGAGGGCCTCGACCACCGCCTGTTCCGCTCCCGCCACCCGTTCCTGCGCCCCCGCACCGCGCGCCGTCAGCCGAACGTCCACCAGCCCGGCCATCGCACAATACCCCACCTCCACCCCCATCTCTCTCCACCGCGCCAAAGGCCCCGCCAGTTGTTGTTCCACAGCCGATTCCCCCAAGCCCACCGTGCGCAACGTCACGCCGGCCCACGCGTCCCTCACCGGCAGTACCTGCCGAAGCAAAGGCACGACCGCCTCATCGAACATTGGGTACAGCTCGCGCCCCGGCCCGGGTAACAGGAGCACCCAACTCCCCGCGGCCCTGTCTCCGACTGCCTCTGCGTCCGCCGGTTTCGCCCCGATGATTGCGCTCGCCCGCTGCCGAAAAACATTCGGCCGCACTTCCAACGCCAACCCCGGAGCGGTCCCGTGGGGATTCGGCAGGACACGGGCCCCTTCCGGAACCAGCGCCTGCACGCGGTTCCGCGGCGGCATTGACCGCCCTCGCGCCGCATAGAAGGCCTCCAAATGCCGGAGCACCTCCGGATCCTCCCGCAGCGGCCGACCCAGCAACCGCGCAATCTCCTCTCGCGTGCAATCGTCCGAAGTGGGCCCCAGCCCGCCCGTGACCACCACCAGGTCGGCCCGTCCCAACGCTTCTGCCACGGCGTCGCAAATGGCTCGCGCCTGATCCGGCACCGTGGTCTGCCGAGTCACCATGTACCCCAGCTCCGTGAGCCGGCGACTCAACCACCACGCATGCCGGTTCAGCCGCGCCCCCAGCAGCAGTTCAGTTCCCGTGTGAACCAGTTCGACGGTCACCATGCCCAAGTGGAGATCCTCCCGGGTGCCGCCTCCATACAACTCCGGGACAACGGGTGGTTCGTCACACCCGCCTGGCAGTGCGCCCGGCGCTGTGGCGCGCCGCCGGGCCGTTCCTGGCCGAACCCCTCTCGGTCTCCACCACCTCGGCCCCGTCCAATAATTGCGGATGCAACACCCCCACAAACGGCAAGTGCCGGTACCGCTCCGCGTAATCCAAGCCGTAGCCCACCACGAACAGGTCCGGGATCTCGAAACCCACGTAGTCCGCTTTCACCGGTTCCACCCGACGCCCCTTTTTCTCCAGCAGCACACACACCCGCAGCGACCTTGGCCGCAGCGCTTCCAGCTTCTCCAGCACCCGTCGCAGCGTCCGACCCGTGTCCAAAATGTCATCCACCACCAACACGTCCCGCCCTGCCACATCCAGCTTCAGCTCTTTTGTGAACACCAGCCGACCCGGCACCGTGCCCGCTCCGTAGCTCGACACACCGATGAAATCCAGCCGCAGCGGCAGGGTCAGATGCCGAATCAAATCGGCCAGAAACACCAGCGTCCCGCTCAACAACGCCACCAGAACCAAATCTCGCCCCTGGTAATCCTTCTGAATTCTTCGCGCCAACGCGCGCACCCGACGCGCCAGGCGTTCTTCCGGGATCAACACCGCGGCCACGTCCCGACGCCAGACCCGGGGAACCAGCCCGCCCCTGCGGGACAACGCAACCACAGGAACCGCTTTCATCAAGCCCGCAGGCTAAAACGAGGCGTCACCCGCCTGAAAGCTCTTTCCTGCATGCTCCCGGTCGCCAGACCCTTGCCAAAGCGGGCCCACGCCGGCGGGGGCAACCAACTCACCTTGAATCCGTGGCGGAAATCCGGTCCAAATGGCGCATGTTCTAAGGGAACAGACCGCCATGAAACCGGCGCAAGACCCAAAACCCCGAACCGAATGCGAGCTCTTTCTCGAGGCGCTGGAGCAGCCCACTCCCGAGGCCCGCGCCGCACTCCTGCAGGAGGTCGGCGCCCGGGACCCCGCCCTCCGCGCGGCCGTGGAGACGCTGCTCCGCCACCACAAGCAGGACGACTTCCTCGAGACCCCCGCCCTGGCACGTCTGGCCACCCACGAGGGCCCCCCCATCCGCCTCGTCTCACCGACCTCGGAAGTCCCCGAAAAGCCCGGCGACCGCATCGGTCCTTACAAGCTGCTCCAGCCCCTCGGCGAAGGGGGCGTGGGCATCGTCTTCATGGCCGAACAGGAAGCCCCCATCCGGCGCCGCGTCGCCCTCAAAGTCCTCAAACCGGGCATGGACACCCGCGCCGTCATTGCCCGCTTCGAATCCGAACGCCAGGCCCTGGCCCTCATGGACCATCCGAATATCGCGCGCGTGTTCGATGCCGGCACCACCCCCAGCGGCCGCCCCTTCTTCGTCATGGAGCTGGTCCCGGGCCTGCGCATCACGGACTATTGCGATCGACACCGGCTGCCCCTCCGAGAACGGCTGGCGCTCTTCATCCAGGTGTGCGAAGCCATTCAACATGCCCACCAAAAAGGCATCATCCACCGTGACATCAAACCGTCCAACGTCCTCGTCACCCACCAGGACGGATCGCCACGGGTCAAGGTCATCGATTTCGGCATTGCCAAGGCGCTCGACCACCCCCTCACCGACAAAACCCTTTTCACCGAATTGCGCGCCTTCCTCGGCACCCCCGCCTACATGAGCCCTGAACAGGCCGACCTCCGCAGCCCCGACATCGATACCCGCTCCGACATCTACAGCCTCGGCGTCCTCCTCTACGAATTGCTCACCGGCCTGACCCCCTTCGACGAACAGGAACTGGCCGCTGCCGGCCTTGACGGCATGCGCCGCATCATCTTGGAACGCGACCCCGTCCCGCCGTCCCAGCGGCTGCTCGCCCTGCCACTGGGAAAACGCTCCGCCCTGGCGGCCCTGCGCGGGATCGACCCTCACCGGTGGCCCAAACTGCTCAAAGGCGACCTCGACTGCATCGTCACCAAAACCCTGGAAAAAGACCGCTCCCGACGCTACACCACCGCCCACGCGCTCGCCCAGGACATTCAGCGTTACCTCCACTCCGAGCCCATTCAGGCGCGACCGCCCAGTACCCTTTACCGGCTCCGTAAAATCATCCGCCGACACCGCCTCGTTTCCGCCACCGCCGCCGCGGCAACCCTCGCCCTCCTCCTCGGCCTGGCCCTCACCTCCTGGCAGGCGCACCAAAAAGATCTCGCCTACCAACGCGCGCTGCAGGCCGAACAGGAACAAGCGCGCCTCCGCCAGGAAGCCGAAACCGCACGTCAAGACGCCGAGCTGCGTGCCCATCTGGCCCGACTTCACGCCTACGCCGCGGACATGAACCTCGCCCACCAGGCCCTGGTTGCCAACAACCTCGGCCGTGCCCGCGAACTGCTCGACCGACACCGGCCCGCCACCCCGACAGGCCCCCACAGCCCCATCCCCGGCAGTGTGCCCCCGGTTGCCAGGCCGGAGCGCGACCTTCGCGGATGGGAATGGCGATACCTGTGGCAGCTCTGTCAAAGCGACGCCCTCTTCACCCTCGTCACACTCCCGCACGAAATCACCCGCTTGAGCATCTCGCACGACGGCCGGTGGCTCGCCATCGGCCAGCAGGGCCGCCATGGCATCTTGCTCTGGGACCTGCGCACGCGCCGACAACACTCCCATCTCCCCCCGGACACCGCAGACGAACCCTTCGTGTTCAGCCCCACGGCACCCCTCTTGGCTTTCGTCTCCCCGCGAGAGCAACCAGCCCCGCCCGGCCGGGGCACCACCACCGAAGTCCATCTCTGGGACATCCAAACGCAAACCCTCCGCGGCAGCCTCTCCTTGCCCGGTCCTGTAACCGCGCTGGCTTTCTCCTCCGATGGCGATCGCCTCCTGACCGTCAGCGACGACAGCACATTCACCCTTTGGCGCATCTCCGACGCCTCCCCCGTGGCCCGGTTTCAATTCCCGTACCCCAGGGGCCCGGGCAATCGCCCCGTGCTCGGCAGCCGCACCACGGTGACCCCGGACCTCGCGCTGGCCGCCCAAGCGATCAGCGACGGACACGTGCGCGTCCTCGACCTCACCACCAGCCGCGAACTGTGGAATGCCCGCGTGGCCGAAGAGCATGTCACCGCCCTGGCACTCTCCCCGGACGGCCAATGGCTCGCGTCGGCAGGCGGGTTCGTAGAGTCCACCGTCCGTCTTTGGAACGCCACCAACGGGCAGGCCGTGGCCCGCTTGGAAGGTCACCGCACCTACGTACGCACCCTCGTCTTTTGGCCCCATGGCCGAACGCTGGCTTCCGGCAGCGGCGATCAAACGATCCATCTTTGGGACCTCGGCCCGCTCCTGGCCCGGCCCAACTCCCTGACACCTGACTCGCCGTCCGGCCCCCGCATCCTCGCCGGGGCCGGCACCGACTGGGTGCTCTCACCCCGTACCACCCTGCGCGGGCATCGCCTCGAGGTTTGGAGCCTCGCCCTGGCCCCGGACCGAACCATCCTCGTCAGCGGCGCCAAAGACGGCCAAATCTGCGTTTGGGACACCCAGGCGCCTCAGCGCCGCAAGTTGCCCATCACGCTTCCCGCACAGGTCGAAGCCTGGACCTTTACGCCGGCGGGCGACGCCATTCTTACCCTGGACCAGGCTGGCCACGTGGTCCGATGGTCGGGGTCCACGTTCGAACTGTCCCTGCCCTTGCGAAACCTCGGATCGCCACCGCGCGGCCCGGCCCATTTCTCCCCCGACGGTGGTCTTCTGGCCGTCACCACGTCCGAAGGCTCGGTTCAGGTCTGGTCACTCGAAACGGGCCAGCTCCTCATCGAACTCGGGCAACCGGAAAACCGGGAACGGCTCGTCGGCTTTTTGAGTCCTTCCAACCACCTGATCACGGTCCAACCCTCTGCAGCGCTCTACCGCGGATGGGACCCGTCCACCGGCCGGCTGCTGTGGGAGTGGCACACACCGCCATGGAAAGGCCCCACCAAAGTCCAGCTCTCCTCCCACGGCCCGTGGCTCATCAGTCTCGCCCCGGACGATTCGATCCTTCTGCGTCTCTTGCCGGACGGACCCGAGCAACCGGTCTCCCTGCCTCTTCGACAGATTACTGCCGCGGCAATGTCTCCTGACCAGCGCTGGTTGGCTGCCGTCAGCCTTCAGGGCACAGGGCTGCTGTTCGATCGGCAGCGCCAACTTGTGTCCGCCCCCGTCCAGGGCTTCCTGCAGGGCGCTCACTCCGTTGCCTTCTCTCCGGACGGACGGCGGATCGCCATCGGCAGCAACGGCAACGAGGCAGTCAAACTCTGGGACGTGGAGAGCCTGCAGGAGTTGCTCACTCTGCCCGGACAGGGCTCGATCTTTAACCAAACCGCCTTTTCGCCCGATGGCAATCTCCTGGTCTCCTGCAACATGCAGGGCACTCTCCATATCTGGCGGGCACCCTCCTTCGAGGAAATCGCGCGCTGGGAAAGCTCCGCACCCTGAGCCCGAAGCCACGCTGCAAACGAACCTGGTTCAGTTCTCCGGCTGCAACCTGCGTCGCAACCACGCCCGCGCAAAGGCCCAGCGACGCTCCGCCGTCCGCACCGGCAGCCCCACCACCGATGCGGCCTCTTCCATCGTGAGTCCCACAAAATACCGGAGCTTGACCAGTTCGGCCGCCACCGAATCTTCCGCAGCCAGCGCATCCAGGGCCTCGTGCACGGCCAGAACCTCCTCCGCCGGCGGGTCGGTGACCGCGCAACCCTCTTGGAGTTCGACCCGCTCGGCTCCGCCTCCGCGCTTTTGCGCCCGGCGACGCCGCGCCGCTTCCACCAGGATCCGTCGCATCGCCTCGGCCGCCACCCCAAAAAAGTGCGCCCGCCCCGTGGGCGCTTCCTGCCCCGGCCCGACCATCCGTAACCACGCCTCGTGGACCAACGCCGTCGGTTGCAAGGTCTGCCCCGGTGCCTCCCGCGCCAGCATCCGCCCCGCCATCTGCCGCAGCTCCTGGTACACCAGCGCCAGTAACCGATCCGCAGCCTCCGGCTCCCCCCGCCGCATCGCTTGCAGAAGTTCAGTCACCGTGCCCACGGGCCGTAACATGAAACCGCCCTCCCAGCCGGTCAAGGTCCCTCCCCGGCGCGTGCCCGGGAGTGGCGGAATCAGCGCTTCCTTTGCGCATGAAAGGGCGTGAGAGCAAAAACCAAACGGCAGAACCGCCTGATTCGCGTAACCCGATCGCGGACGCAGACGTAAGCAGGTGCGATGAGTGGGCTCAACTCCAAATCGAGAGCCGGGCGACCATCGAGCGGCTTGGAACGATGGCGTCCCCTGATCGTGGCCGGCCTGCTCGGGTTCACCGCCGGTCTGTTCTGGCCATTCCGCCCTTCGGGGCCCGAGCCTCAGCCAACTTCAGGAATCGATCCGCGCGTGGCCTGGCGCTCCTTTTCGGAAGTGGACCTGGCCCGCGCCACGCTCGAAACCATCGCCCAAGAGTACATCCTGCAGGCTCAAACCAAAATCGCACGTGCCCTGCTCGATCGAAACTCCGCCAGCAACCGCGCGCCCGCCGCATCCCAGCGGGATCTCTTGGAAGCCATCGAACAACTCGAAGAAGCCCTGGCCGAGTTCCGCGGCACGGGTCTGGAGCCCGAACTCATGCGGCCGCTCCTCCTCGCCCTCAAACACGCCGGCGGTTACGACCGCTGGCTGGAGTTGTACCTGGAGGCTGCCTACCGCTTTCCCACTCATCCCTTGGCCGCAGATTTCCGAAACGACGCCCTGCGCATTGGCCAGAGCCTCGGCCGGCAAACCGAGCTGGAGCGCGCCCTGAGCTACCTGCAACAAGTTCCGGGACCCTACCTGGCCGGGATTTACGAACAGGCGCCTCTGGCGCACCTCCCGGCGCCCGCAAGTACGGTGCCTGCCGAACATGAGCCACCCCTCTGACGCCACCGCAGGTGCCCGAGCCCGCAGGCAGCGCAGGTGGCTGGCCGTCGCCATGACGGTCGGAGCGACGCTGGCGGTGCTGAGGTTCCGCTTCATGCTGGCCGTGGTCCAAGGTGAAAGTATGCTGCCCACTTTGGCCCCGGGCGATCTGCTGGTCATTGACACCCGCGCCTATGTCCGATCCGCCCCGGAACGCGGTGACCTTGTCATCGCCCGATGGGGCGACGAACTTCTCGTGAAACGGATCGTTGGTCTGCCCGGAGAAATGGTCGAGCTGCGCGCCGGACGCGTGTGGATCAACGATCGCCCGCTGCAAGAGACCCATCCCCTCCTCGAGGGCAACCTGCGCCTCGGCAAAGGCCGGCTGCGCCCCAACCATTACGCCCTGCTCGGCGACAACCGGACGGTCTCCGACCTTCTTCCGTTGCATGCCGTCGTACCCCGGGAGGGCATCTTGGGAAAGGTCGTCGTCGTCCTCCCGCTCCGCCCTCGCGCCGGACCCACCGGCACCCCCTGCCCCTCCAACGGCCACGCATTGCAACAACCCATGATCGACCTGATGAAGGGCTGCCGAGCCGCTGAAATCAGCGCCGTTCGTTCCCCTGAAAGGATTCAAATGGCTCCATCCTGAATCGGGATGCCCTTGCCAAGGTGTTCGATCCATCCTTGTACGAACCAGCATGCAGCCTCTCTTGAACCACCGGAGGTCACGTTCCTGACGCATGCCTCTTTCGAGGATCGGGAAAGCCACAACCTCTTATCGGGTTACTCCCGAACCCCTGCCACGGCACGCTCGCCGGTCGTCGCAGGGCTTCTGCGCCCCGGACCGCTGCCGGTCCTCAGGGGTCGGGCGGCAGCCAGCGGTTGCCATCCGCCGCGATCAGGCAGCGAACGAGGGACCTGAAAACAGCCTTCCCTCCCAAAAGGCAGCCGCCGGGGTAACGCGGTGCGTCCACGGGTGCCCCGCCGTGGAAGCCGGGGCAGCCGCCGCGTAAACGCGGCGCATACGTTCCGGATGGACTTTCCGCCAACTCCCACAGCGGCCCATGCATCTGGAGGCGCCGGCTGCCGCCGTCAGGCCGCTTGCCCAGGCATCAAGAAACCGGACGCCCATCCCGAAGGTACCGGCTCGTGCAGCCTGGCGGCTGCGGAGGCCGTCCTTCGTAACAGTTCGTCGTCGCGTCGCGCCCACTCCACAGGGCGTCGGGATACAGCCCGTGGGACCATTTCCCGCGGGTTTCTCCTGACGACCACCAACCCGCGTTTGCGTACTCTGCGCGCTCTCTGGGCCTTGCTTTCTGCGCGTTCTGCGTGCTCTGCGGACCTCCTCCATGCCGCAGAGCTGTAATTTTGAGCATGGCTCCCGTGCGGCCCTTGGTGGCACACAGGTGACGATTGGTCGGAACCAGGGGACTGAGGTTGGGAAAAAGAGACACTGGGCCCGGGCTTACCGAGTTCCACGCATGCCGGTTCGGGACTGCTCCCATCCATTTTGGCAAGGTCCTCGCACGACCTTTTCCACAACTTACTGGACGCTCCTTGGTTCGACGTTCTATTCCCCAAGCCTGCCAGACCGAAATCCTGCACTTTCATGGCGGCGGCAATCCCGCTCGTGGCGGGAGCGTATCAGTAAAACCCGGTCTTTTCGGAGGAAGCCCGTTAACCGGAGCGTCGCCCCGGGCCGACGAATCGCGGCCCCCTCGGGGGGCGAATCCACGGCGCGCCGAAGCCGCATCGTATCCACCAGCCCCGGGCACACTCCGGGAACTCGGTCCGCCAAACGCACCGCCCCCGGAACCGGCGCAACCCGCTGCCCCCATCGCAAGCCCCCGCCGTGCCGCGCAACAGGAGCGCAAGGATCGGTGCCTTCGCCGGGATTCCGGATTCCCGTAGGCCCGTTGCTTCTTCGTCGCTCAGGTGCAAAGACGTACACCGTGTTGGGGCTGAAAGGGAAAGGACTCGCTAAACACGATCTCGTGCCAGATCCCCGGCCCCGGTCGAGACCCTCGCAGGACCCAACGAGCGGTGGAGGCCGCGGCGTTTTCGGAGGGCGACCTCGGAGTTTTTTGCGGGCGTTCGCAGTTTTGCCGGCAACAGTGATCCTCAGCGACCTGCCGATCCCCACAGAGCCGTCTGGAAACCCTTCCGGCTGCCCGGCGCGTTCTCGTTCCAGAGAACATGGAGTCCTCAACCGTTGGCAACGGCGGCAAGATTTGGGCTTTTCGGATCGGGCATGCGGGGTTTAACTGAGGACGTGAACGCCGAGCCGGGGATCTGGAATCGTTTGATCCGATGGACCACGCGCCTGCTGGTGGCTGCCGTGGTTCTGGGCGTGCTGGTCCTGGCGGCCCAGTGGTATCTACCGGTGATCCGCCAGCACGAGCGGATGCGTCGGGAGCTGCTGCGGCTGGACCAGGAGATCCAGCAGGAAGAACAACAGGGCCGGCAAATGAGTGCGGCCATTCAGGCGTTACGGGAGGATCCGAAAGTGGTGGAACGGCTGGCCCGGGAACGACTCGGGTACGCCCGGCCCGGCGAAACGGTGATTCGCTTCGAACCCCCGGTGACGAACCCTGCCCCTGCGTGGCGTTAGCTCGTGGGTCCGGAGGCAGGCAGCTGGCCCCGGATCGCGCACCGTTGACTTCAGCCCGGCTCGCAATTCGGCCATTCTGCTCCACACGGCCCCGCCTTCGACCCGACGACCATCGCGCCCTCGACCGGAGCGCCGGCAGACCCGGGAAACCCGCCCGTCCTCTTGTCGCTTGCCCCTATACAGCCCGACCGGTTTTTGTTAGCGTTTGCGGTACTATGACACTTGACGAGATCCTGCTGGAGGCCGAGGAAAAGATGTCCAAGACGGAGCAGATCGTCTTGCGCGAGTTTGCCGGCGTACGCACGGGCAAGGCCTCGCCGGCTCTGGTCGAAAACATCATGGTGGAAGCCTACGGCGGCCAGATGCGGATCCGCGAGCTGGCGGGCATCACCACGCCGGAGCCGCGCGTGCTGGTGATCCAACCCTGGGATGCCAGCCTCGTCCACGCCATCGAGAAGGCCCTGCAGAAGGCCAACCTCGGGCTCACCCCTTCCATCCAGGGCAAAACGGTCCGGCTCTACTTCCCCGAGCTCAGTCAGGAACGACGCCTGGAGTTCGTGCGCATCGTGCGCAAAATGGCCGAGGACGCGCGGGTGGCCATCCGCCACGTTCGCCGGGATGCGCTGGAGGAACTCCGCAAGCACAAGCACGACAGTGGCATTACGGAGGACGAGGAAAAACAGGCCGAAAAGGAGCTCCAAAAGCTCACCGACGATTTCATCGCCCGAATCGACCAGCACCTGGCGCACAAGGAGAAGGAGATCATGACCGTGTGACATCGGCCGGGACCCGGCCCCTCGCCCGGGTTGTCTCATGCGCGTTCTGTTTTTCGCCCACCTCAAAGATGTGACGGGTTGCGCCCACACGGAGCTGGACTGCGGGGAAGTGGACGCCGACGGTTTGTGGGATGCGCTGCTGCAACGGTATCCCGGCCTGGGCCCGTACCGTTCCACCGTGCGTCTGGCCTGCAATGCCCGTTATGCCGGTCCGGACACCCGCTTCGGGCCGTCGGATGAAGTGGCCCTCATTCCCCCGGTGTCCGGCGGCTGATCCGCGTCCATGATCACCCAGGTGACACTGACCACGCAGCGGCTGGAAGAGCTGCCGGGACCGCCGGCCACGGCCGGGCCCGTGGGGGCGCAGGTGGAGTTTCTGGGCATCGTGCGCAGCGAGGAAAACGGCCGTCCGATCGCGGCGCTCGAGTACGAGGCCTATCAGCCGATGGCCGAATGTGAAATCGAGCGACTGCTGAACGAACTGGGCTCCGCTCATCCCTGTCACACGGTGCAGGTCCTTCACCGGCTCGGGATCGTGCCCGTGGGGGAAGCCGCGATCATCGTTCGCGTCCTGGCCGCCCATCGCCAGGAGGCGTTCTCCCTGCTGGCGCGTTTCATGGACCGGCTCAAACAGGACGTGCCGATTTGGAAGTGCAAAGCCTGGACGCGGGAGGAACTGGCGCGGCGATTTCACCCGGGCCCCTTCCGGCCCTCCTGACGAGGCCCGACTCCGGCGCTCCGCCGATGAGCGCCGCATTTGCCAGTGGCAGAACCGGCCCGTTTGCGGCATGCTGGCCACGATGCGAGTCATGGCTCTCGATTACGGGACACGCCGGGTCGGCGTGGCCATTAGCGACGCCCTGGGTGTGCTGGCACGGCCGCTGGGTTCCCTGCCGGCTCAGCCCTTCCCGGAGTTGGTCGCGGCCCTTCAACGCCTCATTCAGGAGCACGAGGTCGAGCGCATCATCGTGGGATTGCCGCGCAATATGAACGGGACGTACGGCCCGGCGGCCGCAGCCGTACAGACCTGGGTCGCCGAATTGCAACCCCACCTCCCGGTGCCCGTGATGCTCTGGGACGAGCGTTTAACCACCGTTCAGGCGCATCGAAGGCTGCGGGAGGCCGGTCACTCCGAAAGGAAACGTCGCCAACGGGTGGACAGCTCCGCCGCCGCGATCCTGCTGCAAAGCTATCTGGACCGAGTCGCGTGAGCCCCGCCGAGCCCATGCCCGCGCCACGGCCGTCCATGTCTGCGCCGACCTCCCTCGTGCGCCTGAAACTTGTCATCGCCTACGACGGCACACGCTATGAAGGCTGGCAGGTCCAAACCATCGGCACCGGTGTCCAGGAAAAGGTCGAGGCCGCCCTGGCCGCGCTGTTTCCCAGCCGGCCGCGCGTGCACAGCTCCAGTCGCACGGACACGGGCGTACATGCGCTCGGGCTTGTGGCGCACTTCGACGTGCCCCGGACGGAGTGTCGCATTCCGTTGCGGAAACTCGTCCTGGCCATCAATGCCCATCTGCCACCGGACATCCGGGTGTTTCGTGTCCAGCGCGCTCCGGCGGATTTTCACGCACGCTTCAGTGCCATCGGCAAACAGTATCGCTACCAGGTCTGGAACCACCCGGCCATGAACCCGCTGCTGAGGTTTACGGCCTGGCATGTACCCCGACCGCTGGACGTTGCCACCCTGCGCGCCGCCGCGGCCCATTTCCTGGGCACCCACGACTTCCGCGCCTTCACCGCCAACCCCGGCTATCCCCGGCGCTCCACCGTGCGGACGGTGCGCCGCTGCGAATGGCGCCGGCAGGGTCCATTGCTGACGTGCATCATCGAGGCCGACGGCTTCCTGTACAAAATGTGTCGGGGCATGGTGGGGACCATGGTTCAAGTGGGTCTGGGCAAATTCCAACCGGACGACATTCCCCGGATGCTGGCCGCGGGGGATCGCCGCGTGGCGGGCATGACCGCCCCTGCGCACGGCTTGATTCTGTGGAAGGTTTTCTACCCGCCGCGGTCCCGCACGAGCCGGCCGCCGGCCGGTGCCATGTCGGAAACCACCGCGGATCTTGAATCTTTGCCGGAATGAATGTCGTTTTGGTCGAGCCCGAGATCCCGCCCAACACCGGCAACATCGCCCGGCTGTGCGCCGCCACGCGCACCCGTCTCCACCTCATTGAACCGCTTGGATTCCGCCTGGACGAACCCAGCCTGCGGCGGGCCGGACTCGACTACTGGGCCCACCTGCAGTGGCAACGCTGGCCCGATTGGACCACCTTCACCCGGGCCCTGCCGCCCGACGCGCGACTCTGGTTCATCGAGGCCGGCGGACCTCGCCTTTACACCGAGGTCCGTTACCACCCGGAAGACTACCTTGTGTTCGGTCGGGAGACGGCCGGTCTGCCCCGGGCTCTGTTGGAGGGTCAACCCTCTGCCTGGCTCCGGCTGCCCATGTTTCATCCCCGGGTTCGATCTCTCAACCTGGCGAACTGCGTGGCCGTGGTTTTGTTCGAGGCGCTCCGCCAGCAGGGGTTTCCCGGCGAATACCGGCCCGCCGACAACCCGTCCGCGCATCCAGCCGTGTAACGCGGACTAAACGTCGATCACCGGCCCACGGCTTTCTCCGGCCGCGGAGTGTGGCTCTCGCGTGGCACCTCCGGGTGGGCGGGGGGCCCGCGGCCGTCGCAGCATCACCGCCAGCACGCACGCCGTCCATGTGGGCATGAATTCGACAATGGGCAGGACTTCGAGCACGAACGTGGGCAACAGGAGCGGATGAAATCCCAACAACCCGATCTCCAGCGCAGCCACCACCAAATCCAATACGTCATCCAACCCGGTGACCCCCAGAGGGCCCAATCCGATTTGCACAAAGTCCGCCGCCAGGGCCACCAGCAACGCCAATCCGGCCCGCAGGGGCGTCAGGGGCCGCGGGCCTGCCCGGCCAAGCCATTGCCTGTTCGGAGCGAGAGCCATGCGCCGGCTTCCCTCAGGAGGTTACGGTGACACGCGACGCTCCGGCTCTGTGGCCCCCTCCGACTCTGTGACCGGCGGTCGATACCCGAACAATCGGTCGCGCTTGATGACAGCCGCCACCGGGGGCGGCACGTACGCCTCCCAGTCCGGATCGCCCCGCTGGATTTTGGCCAGGATCTCGGCACGCCGAATCGACACGAAGGCCTCGTCCGTGGGCGTCAAGCCCACCAGATACCGGTTCTCGCACAAAAACGCGTACAGGAGCCTCAGCCGCGGTGGCACGGGAAAGTCCTCCACGCGCACTACCCGGCCCAGGCGGGCGTCGAGGCTGGGGTACACATACAGTCGGCCCGGGTTCTTGAACAATTGACCCAGCCCGCCGAGCAACCCGCCCTCGGCGTTGTTGTAGAAGCTTTCGTCGAAGATCTCGAACAGCTTGGAGGCGCCCAGCGCCAGCCCGATGGGGCGGTTTGTATAACGACTCAGGTACCAGGCCAGTCGATGGAACCGCCGAAAGTTGGAGATCAGCACCGGCTTCCCTAGTGCCCGCAACATCTCGGCACGCTGCAAAAAATCGCGATGATCCACGGCATCGCCGGTGGTCAGATGGCGGAGCGTCATTTCCAGCAACACCACCGGCGTCTGGCCGGCCAGCTCCGGTTCCCGGACGAACTGGTCGTAGGCCCGTTCCAACACATCCAGGGCGGCGTTGGTGTAGGGGCGGAAGCTGCCCCGCTGCACCAGGACCGGCCGTTTGTACAGGACCTCAGCCCACTGCACCGGTTCGCCCGCGGCGGTGAACATGGCCGCCTCGGTCAGGTCCTGTTCCACCAGTTGCAGGGCCATCAACCGGTTGTCCACGTGGCGAAAGGCCGGACCCGAGAAATGGATGAGGTCCACCTCGATCCGCTCCCACGTCAAATGGTCGAGCAGTGAGTGAATGAGCCGGTCGGGCTGCTCCCGCAGGTAGAACGCTCCGTACAACAAATTCACGCCGAGAATCCCCAGGGCCTCCTGTTGGCGCACCGGTTCCTTGTCCAACAGACGGACGTGGATCAGGAGGTCGGACGGCGGCTGCCGCGGCGCGTGCTGGAAGCGAATGCCCATCCAGCCGTGACCATCTTCTGGCCGCGAATAACTCCGCGTTGCCACCGTGTCGGCAAAGGCAAAAAAGTTGCGGTCGGCCCCTCTGATCGGGTCCAGGCGTTGCACGACCAGATCGAACTCGTAATTCAGCATCGCCTGCAGACGCTGGCGACTGACGTATCGTTCGGCCGGCCCGTACAGGGCGTCGCTCACCGCCATGTCATAGGCCGAGATGGTCTTGGCCACCGTGCCGGAGGCCCCGCCCACGCGAAAAAACCAGCGCGCCACCTCCTGACCGGCGCCGATCTCGGCAAACGTGCCGTACCATCGGGCATCGAGATTGATCCTCAACGCCTTCTCGTGCGGACTGCCAGATTCTTCCCAATGCGCTTCCATGAGACCCGATCCGTTGCCGGCCCAATAAACGACGGCCCCGCCCCGCCCGCAACGCCGGAGTGAGCCGTGCCCGCCCGCAAACAGGACCGGCCCACAAATCCGTCTGCAACGCGGCAGCGGCTCCGGCTTCCCGGGGGCACGGGGCCCGCTCTCCCCCGCTGTATCCTCGGCCCGGGGCCATGGCACGTGGCCCTGGAGAAGTCGCGGCTCATCGCTGCGGTCACAACCTGGTCGCGTCAACGTCGGAACGGTCTTGTGGGCGGGGTCCAGGCCGCGAAAGAACACGTGGTGCGGCCCGGGCAGCGGATCGCTCGGGCGCGGGTTTTCCCTCGCGATCCCCACTTCCCTCGCCTCGGCAGTCCGGTGACTCCCGGACTGCCCCCTTCACGACCGTGGAGTCGGCCCCCGGTGCGTCGGGTCGAACGTTGCCGACCAGGCCCTGCCGAACTCATGGATGGATGTGCGCCTCCGGTAAACTGCGTGTCTTGCTCCCCCGGGCCGGTGGGCCCGATGAAAACTCGCCGGTGTCCGAAGCCGTGGGGACGCTCCGACGCCGGCTTGTTCGGGGACCGTTTGCCCTTGCCTCGCGCGGATTCGTTCGCGGCCGGCCTTGGGCGCGCTCCCGGCGGTGTGGTGCGGGGAAGGGATTGCGCCAGAGTCGGGAGCGAGAGCTCCTCCCGCTCACGGCTTTCGTCGCCACCAAAACATCCGCTCGAGGCCGACCCGGTTGGGGTAGGACCGCGGCACCCAGTCCGCCACGAGTTCGAAATGCGGCCCGAAACGATCCACGACCTCCTCGCGCGTGGTGCCAAAGGGCGGTTCCGGGCCGGCGTCCGGGATGAGGTAGTGAATGGCCAGCAACTGTCCGGCGGGCGACAGCCAGCGCAACACCGCTTCGAGGTAGAGGGCCCGGTCTGCAGGCGCGATTGCACAGTAAAGCGTATGCTCGAAGATCCAGTCGAACACTCGCCGGGGCGGATCGCGCAAGAAATCACCGAGCCAGATCTCTCCGGGCAACCCGGCTCCGGCCAGGCGTTGTTGCGCGCGAGCCACTGCCGATGGGGCAAAGTCCATGCCCACGACGTCGAAACCGGCCCGTGCCCAGGCCACCACGTCGTGGCCCGTGCCGCAGCCGGGGACAAGTACCGTGCCCCGGGGCAGCTCGGGATGCGCTCGCAGGAAATCCACCAAACCGGGAGCGGGCTCGCCTTTGTCCCAGCGGGTATCCCCGCACTGATAGCGGTTTTCCCAGTAATCCGGTTGATGGACAGGGGCGAGGTTCATCGGATCAGGGCCCCACAGGCTCAAGCCGGCGCCGAGGGCATCGCACCGGGCTTGTGGATTTGCCCATCCACCAGATCCACGATCATCGGTGCATGCGCCGCGACGCGGTGGTCGTGGGTGGCCATGACCAGCGTGACCTGACGTTCGCGCCGGATTTCCATCAACAGGCGCAGGATCTCCTCGCCGGTGTGCGAATCGAGGTTGCCCGTGGGCTCGTCGGCCAGAATCAGGTCGGGCTCGTTGATCAGGGCCCGGGCAATGGCCACCCGCTGTTGTTCGCCCCCGGAGAGTTCCGTCGGTTTGTGTTCCATGCGGTCGGCCAGGCCTACGCGCGCCAGCAGTTCGCGGCCGCGACGGACGGCCGTGGCGGCATCGAGCCGCGCGATGCGCGCCGGCAAACAGACGTTCTCCAAAGCATCCAATTCCGGGAGGAGATGGTACGCTTGAAACACAAACCCGATGTGCCGATTCCGCAGGCGGGTCAGGGCCGTCTCCGGAAGCGCAGCCAGGTTCTGTCCCTGAAACCAGATCTCGCCCGCATCCGGCACATCCAGCCCCCCCAGCAGGTGCAGGAGGGTGCTTTTGCCGGCGCCCGAGGCCCCACGGAGCGCCAGGAACGCACCTCGCGGTACGACGAGATCCACGCCCCGCAAGACTTCCAAGAGGCGGCGGCCCATCCGATATCGTTTGACCAGGCCGCGGGCCCGAAGGATCGGTGGCTCCGCCGTGAGCGCCGCCGCGGGAGTCGCCACGGCCCCCGGGCCGGTCTCCAGGGAAGCGGAAGACCGCCCGGTGGGATTCGGCCCGGACAACAACTCACTCATGGCGCAGGGCTTCCACGGGGTTGAGCCGGCTGGCGTGCCGCGCGGGAAACGCGGCCGCCAGCAGACAAATCAAAAGCGAGCCGCCGCAGATGATGGCCACATCCCGCGGCAGGACCAGGGCAGGCAGTTGATCGAAGCCGTAGATGGAGGCGGGGAACAACTCGAACCCGGTGGCCCGGCGCAGGAAGGCGAGGAATTCATTCCGGTAAGCGATGGCGGTCAGTCCGAGACCGACGCCGGCGGCCACGCCACCGATGCTGACGATCAGGCTTTGGCCCAGGAACACCCACAACACCTGGCGGTGGGTGGCGCCCAGCGCCTTGAGCACTCCGATCTCGCGCGTCTTCATTACCACGAAGGTGATGAGCGTGCAGGTGATCCCGAAGGCCGCCACAATCACGATGAAAAACAAGATGTAGAGCATCACGTTCTTCTCCACCAGGACGGCCAGCATGAGGGGACTGTCTTCCATCCAGGTGGTCACCACGTATTCCGGCCCCAGTTGGAGCCGCAGGGTGCGCGCGGCGGTCTGGGGCTGCAGGGGATCGTGCAGCGCCACCATGAGGCCGTGCACCGCATCGTCGCCGGCCAGGTCGAACAACTCCTGGGCATCTTCCAAACCGGTCACCACCACGTTGGCGTTGAACTCGTAATACCCGGCGTCGAAGATCCCCCGCACGGTGTACTCTTCCGGAAGAATCGCCTCGGGTTGTTGCCGCTCATGGCTTTCCTTCAGACGCCGCAACTCCTGCCACGAGTAGAGCGTGACGCGGTCCCCCACCGCCAGGCCCATGTTCTCCGCGAAAACGGTGCCCACCAGCAGGTCGCGCGGTCCCAGCTGGAAGCCGCCGGACACCACGCTGCGCGGCAGGGCACTCACCCGGGGCTCCAGCTCCGGGGCACATCCCCGCACCACGGGGGCAAAGACCCGGGGCTGACCAAAGGGCGGCTGGGTTTCCACCAGGACCTGGCCCAGGACAAAGGGCGCAGCACCCTGAACGAGCGGATTGGTTTGCACCTGCGCCAGCACGCTTTGCCAGTCCGGCATGGCCCCGTCGCGGCGCAGGACCTTGAGGTGCGCGTTGAAGCCAAAAACGCGCTCGCGCAAATCATGATCGAACCCGCTCATCACGCTGATGACGATGATCAACACGGCCACTCCCAAAGTGACTCCCAGCACGGAGATCAGCGTGATGACGGACACGAACGAGCGCTTGGGCCGGAGATACCGCAGCGCCAGCAGCAGCTCAAACGGCAATCGCGACATCCGCCGCAGCCTAGGAATCCGGTGCTGCGGTGTCAACGAACGGAGCTTCCTCCGTGCAGTGGAAGGCGGCCCATCCCTTCTCCCCACGGGTGAGGCGTTGCCGAGAATCAGCGCGCTTTTCGGCCCTTCCGAGTGCGGAGGCGCCGTCCCATGGATCGGGCCTTCGCACTCCCGATCCGTCGCCGTCGGCCTGGCCATGGGGCCGACTGATCGTTGACCCACGGCGTCGGTCCCCGAGGCCGGAGCCGGCCATTGCGGCAGTGCCAACCCTTGGAAGGGGCAGGAGGTCCCGACCTTCTGGGCCGCGGGGGACCGGCCCGAGCCGCGGCGCTTCCGGAGGCGTGGCCGGCATTGCCCGTCTGGTCAGGCGGTGATAGAGGTTAGAGCGTGGACATCTTGTCCCTGCCGGGGATCATCCGCCGACCCGCTCCCCCGGGCGGTCGGCGTCGTCGCGCCACCGGTGCTGCACTGGCGATGGCGATCGCGGGGCATTTGCAGGCCTCGGTTGTGTTTCATGAGATCCATTTTCACCCGGCGTCCGAAGATGTTCGGGAAGAATTCATCGAGCTCTACAACGCCGGCAACGAGCCCGTGAACCTGGCCGGTTGGCGCCTGACGCGGGGCGTGGAGTTCACCTTCCCGGCGGTCACACTGCCACCGGGCGGCTTTTGCGTGGTGGCCGCGGATCTGGCCACCTTTTCGAGCCTGTATCCCGACGTCACGAACGTGGTCGGCAACTGGACCGGTCGCCTGAGCAACAGTCGCGACACGTTGCAGCTGGTCGATGCGCGGGGAGAGCTGGTGGACGCGGTGACCTACGCCGACGAGGGGGACTGGGCCGTGCGACTGCGGAGCCCGCCCGACCGTGGCCAGCGCGGCTGGACATGGAAGTCGGCGGCCGACGGTGGCGGATCCTCGCTGGAACTCATGCAGCCGGCGTTGTCCAACGACCCCGGCCAGAACTGGGCTCCCAGCCGGGTTGCCGGTGGCACGCCGGGCCGACCCAATTCGGTGGCGCAGACCAATCTGGCCCCGATGATCGTGCAGGTGCAGCACTGGCCGGCGGTGCCGCGTTCGACGGATCCGGTCTGGATCACGGCCCGACTCTTGGATGAGCAACCGGGCGGCGCCACGCTCCGGTTATACTGGCGGTTGGATGGCAGCCCGGCTTTCGAGACGGTTCCGATGCACGACGACGGGCAACACGAGGATGGCGCCCCGTTCGACGGCCGATTCGGTGCGGCCATTCCCCCGCAGACCAACGACGCCGTGGTCGAGTTCTATCTTGAGGCGCGCGATGACCTGGGTCAGGTGCGCCTCTGGCCCGCGCCCGCGGTCGAGACCAACGGCGTGATTCTGGGCCCCGTGGCCAATGCCCTCTATCAGGTGGACGACACCCGTTATGCCGGCCCGTTCCCGTTGTACAAGATCGTCCTGACCGAGGCAGAACGTCGGCAGCTGGCCTACATCGGTTCTGCCACGGACGGGTCGGCGCTGTCCGATGCCCAGATGAATGCCACCTTCATCAGTCAGGACGCCACGGGGCTGCAGGTCCGGTACCTGATCGGGGTACGCAACCGTGGGCATGGCAGCCGCACCGCCAAGCCCAACAACTATCGGGTCAATTTTCGAAGCGACGAGCCGTGGCAGGGCGTCGTCGCCCTCAATCTGAATGCGCAGTACACGCACCTGCAGATTCTGGGGGCCACGCTGGCCTTGAAAGCCGGTCTGGCAGGCGCCTTTTCCCGCCCCGTGCAGGTGCGGGTCAACAACCGCAACCTGGCCAACAACGGCCCGCAGACCTACGGGGGGTGTTACGCAGCCAACGAAGTGGTGAACAGCGACTGGGCGGAGCGCTGGTTTCCGGAGGACCCGGCCGGCAACGTGTATCGGGCGCTGCGGGACATTGCCCCCTCTTCCTTCACCTGGCGGGGCAGCAACTACCTGGCCTATACCAACACATGGTTCAAATGGACCAACAACAGCGAAAACGACTGGTCGGACCTGCTGACGCTGCTGCGAATCCTGGGCACCAACGACCTGTTGACCGCCGACGCGGTTCGCTCGGTGATCCATTGGGAGCAATGGATGACCTATTTCGCGGTCATGGCCCTGCTCGATAACCGCGAAACCTCGTTGTACAACGGTTACAACGACGACTACGTCCTGTACGCCGGGGCTTCGGATCGGAGGTTCCGGCTCATGTATTACGACCTGGACACGATCCTCGGCCAGGGCAACCATCCGGGGAGCCCCACGCTGGATTTCCTCCAGTGGACGCGAGACGCGGACCTGCCCGCACTGCAGCGGCTGTGGTCATTGCCCGAGACACCGGCGCTGTTTTATCACACGCTGGATCGGCTGCTCCGCACCGCCTTCAGCCAGGCGGAGTTCGACCTGACGGTGGACCAGACCTTGCGCGACTTCGTACCGGGGCCCGTGCGGGACGCGTTGAAACAGTGGATGGCTGCACGGCGCAGCCATCTGGCGGCCCAGATCGCGCCGCATCTGCAAACCAACCCGCCCCTGCCGCGCGCCCGGATCTCCGGCGAGCCCCGCTCGCCCACTCCGCTGACCACGGCCACGCTGCACGTGGGCGGCTCGAACGTGGTCGCCTACCGCTTCCGTCTCAACGGCGGCGTCTGGAGCGATCCGCAGCCCGTGGAGCAGGCGATTGTCCTGACCGATTTGGCGCACGGCAGCACCAACCGGGTGGAAGTACTCGGGGCGGACGCGCAAGGCCGTTGGCAGGCTGAATCGGAACCCACACCTTCCGCGAGCTGGGTGGTGCTGACCAACTGGCCCGGCGTCCGGATCAACGAGGTCCTGGCCAACAACCGCGCGGCCGTCGCCCACGAAGGCACCTATCCGGATGCCATCGAGCTCTACAACGAGACGGCGCAACCCGTGGACCTGTCGGGCATGCGGCTCACCGACAACCCGGCCACGCCGGGCAAGTTTACCTTCCCTGCGGGCACGGTGCTGGCGCCCCACTCGTATCTGGTGTTGTGGGCCAACAATCCCGACGGCACTTCGGGCCTGCACACGGGGTTTGCCCTGAATCAGGACGGCGAGGGCGTCTATTTGTTCGACCGACCCAGCCGCGGGGGCGCACTGCTGGACCAAGTAACCTTTGGACTTCAGCTGCCCGATCTTTCCATCGGAAGGATCGGAAACACGGGCGAGTTTGTTCTCACCCAACCGACCTTGGGAGGCACCAACATGGTCCAGCCGCTCGGAGATCCCCACAAGGTGCGCATCAATGAATGGTTGGCCCGACCGCAGCAACTGGCGCCGCGCGATTATGTCGAGCTGTACAATCCGGAACCCTTGCCCGTGGCCCTCGGGGGCCTGTACCTGACGGACAACCCCATCGGCCTCCCCCGTCGCCACCGGATCGCTCCCCTGTCTTTCATCGGCCCGCAGGGTTTCCGGCGGTTTTGGGCCGACAACGATCCGCAACAGGGCGCCGATCACGTCGCTTTCCAACTGTCCGCCGAGCAGGGACTGATTGCGCTGCTGGGAAACGACCTCAGCCTCATCGATGTCGTTGCCTATGGGCCGCAGCAGATCGACGTGGCCCAGGGACGCGTGCCGGACGGCGGCACCACCATTCAGAATCTCACGTTGCCGACCCCGGGTGCCGCCAACAGCGAGGGCCCGCCACCCTGCGTGGTCACCGTACTCTCCATCCCCCTGCTCACCTACACCAATCTCTGGCGTTACCAGCAGACGGCCGGTTTCGACACGCAGGACTGGGCCCGGCCGGATTACGACGACTCCCATTGGCCGGTCGGCCCGGGGTTGCTGGCCTACGAAAGCAACCCGGCCATCACTGGTCTGGTCAACACGGTATTGCAGGATCCGCGCCGGCCCCCTGCCGGTTCGGGGCTGCTGCCCGGTCATGCCTATTATTTTCGCACGACCTTTCTGCTGACCAACGCCCCTGACGAGTTCCTCTTTCAGGCCTCGACCCATTTGGACGATGGAGCGGTCATCTATCTCAATGGCCGCGAAGCCGTGCGCATCCGCATGCCCGAGGGCCCTGTCAGTCCCGCCACCCTGGCCACGGGGGGGCCGGGTTCCTCGGACGAGGCCACCCAACCGGAGTCGTTTTTTCTGCCGGCTTCGCTCGTGGTGCACGGTACCAACACGGTGGCCGTCTCCGTGCATCAGCAGGCCACCAACAGTTCGGATATTGTCTGGGGTTTGAGCATCGTGGCGGTTCGCACGCTGACCAACTGCGGGGCTGCCCTGGTGGTGCTCAACGAACTCCAGGCCCGAAACAGCCGGATCACGAACGACCTTGGCCGCAGCGCCGACTGGTTGGAGATTCTGAACCCGGACGTCCATCCGGTGGATCTGACGGGTTTGAGTCTTTCGGATGACCTGCGGCAGCCGCGGAAATGGGTGTTTCCGCCGGGGACGCGGTTGGGGGGTGGCGAGCGACTCGTCGTGTGGTGTGATCCGGACCTGCCGCCCTCGGCCCAAAACACGGGCTTCGGCCTGGCCGCCGCCGGAGGTGCGGTGTACTTGTTCAACGCGCCGGAGCAAGGGGGTACCGTGCTCGATGCGGTGTTTTACGGCGCCCAGCCCGCGGACTTCAGCCTGGCCAGAATCCCCGACGGAATGGGGGACTGGCTTCTGGCGTTGCCCACCCCGGGCGACCTCAACGTCCCCGCCAGCCTGGGCAATCCCGCCCGGGTCCGAATCAACGAGTGGATGGCCCACCCCGACCAGGGCGAGGACTGGATCGAACTCTACAACCCCGAACCGCAACCGGTGGAGTTGAGCGGGATGGCCCTGAGTGACGATCCCACGGACCGCGCCCGCTCGCCTTTCCCTGCTCGTTCGTACATCGGGCCCGAGAGTTACTGGCTTGTATATGCCGAGGGTCGCCAGACAGGAGGTGCCGATCATGCACGGTTTCGACTGGCCGCCGAGGGTGGGTGGATCGGTCTGTATCTGTCCACCGGTCAGCAGATCGACGGCATCTTATACGGGCCGCAGGTCCTCGCGGTATCTCAGGGCCGACTTCCCGACGGCGCCCCCGCGTTCGCTGCCTTTCCGGACACGGCCAGTCCGGGCGGACCGAATTACGTGCTGCTGCCCACCGTGAGAATCAACGAAATCCTCACCCACACGGATCCGCCTCTGGAAGACGCCATCGAACTGTACAACGCATCCCATCAACCCGTGGACCTGAGCGGCTGGTACCTCAGCGATGACCCGGTCGTGCCGCGCAAATTTCGGATTCCGCCGGGTACGGTCCTGCCGGCCGGAGGGTTCGTTGTGTTTTATCAGGACCAGTTCGGCAATCCGCTCCAGGAAGACACGCTCGTGCCCTTCCAACTCGACTCCGCCCACGGGGGCGAGGTGGTATTGAGCGAGGTAAACCCGGATGGCTCCTTGACCGGGCGCCGGGCCCGCGCGGCATTCGGGGCCGCCGCCAACGGAGTTTCCCTGGGCCGCATTCGGACCAGTTGGCGCGAGGAATTCGTCGCGCTGCGGCAAAGGTCGTTCGGGGCGGACAATCCATCCACATTGGAGGAATTCCGCACCGGTCGGGGCGCGCCCAACTCCGCACCCCTGGTGGGGCCGCTGGTGATCAGCGAGATTCACTGCCGACCGGTCGAAAAGTTCGATTCTACGCGCCCGGGCTCGGGCCAGTTCGTGGAACTTTGCAATCTGAGCGACCAGCCCCTGCTCCTTTACGATCCCGACGCCCCCACCAACCGATGGCGTCTGGCCGGCTCGATTGACTTTGTTTTCCCCCCGCAATTCAGCCTGCCGCCCAGGGGCCTCGCATTAGTGGTGGACTTCGATCCGGCAACGCAGCCGGAGGAGCTCGCCTGGTTCCGTGCCGCTTACGAAGTCCCCGCCCCCGTGCCGATTCTTGGACCATGGTCCGGAGAACTCGATGAACGCGCCGGCATCCTCGAGCTTTACAAACCCGATCCCCCGCAACTGCCACCCCGTCCCGACGCCGGGTTTGTGCCCCATGTCCTGGTCGAGCGCATTCAGTACCAGTCCGAGCCCCCCTGGCCGCTGGACCTTTTCACCGCGGGGATCTCCCTCCAGCGAACCCGCCTGACCGGCTTCGGGAACGAACCGTTGTACTGGATCGCCGACCTGCCCTCGGCCGGTCGGACCACCGCAACCGACAGCGACGCGGACGGGCTGCCCGACTGGTGGGAACGCCAACACGGTCTGGATCCGCGCAGGGGGACGGACATGGACGGCTGGAACGGGGATCCCGACGGCGACGGCCAGCCCAACGGCGCCGAGCTCGTGACCGGAAGCGATCCCCGGAACGCATCCGATTTCCTGTACCTCACGGCGGGACACCCCAACGCCTCCGGCCTCGTGCTGACGTTCCGCGCCGCGCCGGGGCGCCGGTACCACGTGCTCTGCAGCGACGAAGGACCGACCGGTCCCTGGTACGCATGGACCAACCTCGTGGCTGAACTTCCTGAAACGATTCAACTCGTCGATCCCCGGGCACCGATCCAACCCCGGTTCTATCGCCTCCAGGTCCAACTTGAACCATGAAAACTCGGCCTCCGCTTTCCCTCGGCTCCGTACCTTCGACCGCCAGGCCGGTCCTCGGTCTGCTCGCCTGTTTCCTCGTTCCGTGGTCGGGGCCGGCCCTGACCGAGGTGGGCGGCACGCTCACGAACTCCACCGTTTGGACCCTTGCCGCGGCGCCGTTTGTGATCACCAACAACCTGACCGTCGCGCCCCAGGTCACGCTGACCATCGAGCCCGGCGTCGAGGTCCGGTTCAACCAGGGTCTCCGCATGACGATTCAAGGCCGGCTGATCGCTGAAGGGACGCCCGGCCAACGCATCCGGTTCACCCGCAACGAAGCCACCGGAGCCACCAGTTGGAGCCGCCTCGATTTCACCGCCGGTGCCCAGGAATCGCGCATCACGCACGCCGACATCGAATACGCGGCCGGCACGGGCACCATCCGCGGCAACCAGACGAGCCTTTACCTCGAAGACATCGTGTGGTCTCAAACCACGGTGCAGCTGCTCGACCTCACCCAGTGTTCCCTGGTTCTGCGGAATTGCTGGTTGCCTTCGATTCAGAACGACGAGCTTGTCCACATCAGTGGCATGCCGCCCAACGGCCACATCGTCATTCAGGGCAACGTCTTTGGCACCACCACCGGTTACAACGACATCCTGGATATCACGGGCGGCAACCGGCCCGGCCCCATTTTGCAGCTACTCGACAACGTCTTTCTGGGCGCCGTGGACGATTGCTTCGATCTGGACGGCACCGACGCCCACATCGAGGGCAACCTCTTTCTGCACGTTCACCAGGACGCCGCGCGCTCCAGCACGGCCAACGCCATCAGTACCGGGGCCGACGGCACGAACACCTCGGAGCTCATGATCGTGCGGAACATTTTCTATGACTGCGACCACGCCCTCCTCCTGAAGGATGGCGGCAGTGCCGTGCTCCAGAACAACACCATCGTCCGCATCCGCACCAACGCACCGGCCGCCGCGGTGGCAGCCGTTGTGAATTTTTACGAGCCCCGTTCCGGGGTCACCCCCGGCGCGGCGGCCCTTTTGGAGGGAAACATCATCTGGGACGTGACCGACCAGCGCCTGTTCCTCAACTTCACCAATACCTTCACCCGGTTGCTGGTCCGGTCGAATCTGCTGCCCACGCTGGAGTTCCCCGGCGGGCCCGGCCAGGGCAATTTCACCAACGACCCATTGTTCGTGAGTCTGGCGGAGCCGATGACATGGCAAAACATCCGCAGCAACCTTGCCCTGCAGGCCGACTCCCCGGCCCGCGGCGCCGGACCCAACGGCCTCGATCTTGGCGCACTGGTGCCGCCCGGGGCCACCGTGGCCGGTGAACCCGCCTCGCCGACGACACAGAACTGGGCAGTGCTGCGCGTGGCCGGCCCCGGAATCGTGGCCTATCGCTGGCAACTCAACGACGGGCCCTGGAGCGAAGTCCTCCCGCTGACCAACAGCCTCCGCTACGGTCCCACCCTGTTCGACGATGCGGTCCCCATCGTCCTGTCCAATCTGCCCCCCGGCAGCTACACCGTGCGGGTGTTGGGCTTGGACTCCGCCGGCAGGTGGCAGGACACGAACCGCCCCACCGTCTCGAAGACCTGGACGGTCCTGCCCGCCCCCCTGGTTTGGGGCGGAACGCTCCTCTCCAACACCACATGGACCGCCGACCGTCCGGTGCACCTGACCAACACGGTGGTCGTGCCCGCCAATCTCACACTGACGATCGAGCCGGGCACGCAGGTGTACCTGGGCAGCAACGTGGCCCTCCGGGCCCAGGCCGGCGGGCGAATCCTTTTGGTCGGCACCCCCGACCGGCGCATCCAACTCCTCCCGCTGAGTGGTGCTGATTGGGCCGACCTGACCGCTTCCGGCACGAACGCCGAACTCCTCGTGCGCCACACTGACATTGCCGGCGGCCAAACCGCCGTCCGCAACGGCGCCCAGGGCCGGTTCGAATTCGTCACGTTCCGCGACTTCCCTTCCGGTACGAGCGGCACCCCCATCCTGCTCGCGGAGCGGGCCGCCTTCACCCACGTGCGTGCCTGTCATTTCACCAACTTTTATGAAACCCTCTTCCGATATGGCCGCATTGTCATTGAGGACAGCCTCTTCGAACGGATTCGCGGCGACGGGATCGACTTCGACGCGGCCGGCCCCGGGTCGGTCATCCGCGGCTGCACCCTGCGACATGGCGCCGCAACCAATGTCGACGCCATCGACCTCGGCAGCGAGTCCGAGGGCGTGGTGGTCGAGGCCTGTTGGATTCACGATTTTCCCTTCGACAAGGGCGTCTCCATCGGCGAACGCTCCACCAACATCGTGGTGCGCCACTGTGTCATCCATGACGTGGACAGCGGCGTGGCGGTGAAGGATTCGTCGACGGCCGAACTGGTCCACAACACCGTCACCCGCACCCGGCACGGCTTCCATCTCTACCAGAAAACCGCGGGTCAGGGCGGCGGCCACGCGGTCGCGTGGAACAACATCCTCTGGGGGAACGGCTCGCCCGTGACCCTGGACGATCTGTCGTCCCTCGTCCTGCATCATTCGGACACGGACGGTCCCGCGCCGTGGCCCGGCGAGGGGAACCTGTCGGCCGATCCCCGATTCCGCAACCCGCTGGCGGAAGATTTTCGCTTGCAGCCGGACTCCCCGGCCATCGGGGCAGGAACCGACGGAGCCACTCTCGGCGCCCTGCCGCCCGTGGGCTCGTTCCTCGTGGACACGGATCAGGACGGACTGCCGGATCCCTGGGAGGGCATCCACGGTCTGGACCCGCGCAACTCCGAGGATGCCGCGCAGGATCCGGACAGCGACGGTTCTCCGAACCTCGCAGAATTCCTCGCCGGTACCGATCCCCGCGACTCGGGCGCGCGGTTCACGCTCCAGATCGCGCCACGCCCCGGCCAGGTCGAGATCACGTTTCGCACCGTCCCCGACCGCCAGTACACTCTGGAGGGCCGGCCGTTGCCCGGCCCGGGCCCCGCCGAGGGCTGGCAAGAGGTCTGGTCGGCGCCCAGCACCGGTGCCCCGGGCGTTTCCACCATTTCGCTCACCACCGCAACGCCAGAGGGCAGACTTTATCGCCTGCGGGTCAACCGAGGGTGGTAAGAATCGGCCCGTCTGGTTTGCGCGCGGAGCTGCCCGCGAGCTCTGTCGGCCGCCGAAACCGACACATGCCCCGGGCCGCTTTCGTTCGGGTGGACGACGCCCGCACCTCGGCGCAAAATCCCCGGCAGCATGCGCAAACACGCGACCACCCAAAAAGCCCGCGAGGTTCGGGATCCCACCACGCCGGCGTCGTTGCCTGACAGGCAAACCGCCGAGCCGGAGGCGTCTGTCATCGAACCCACCCCGGCTGTCGGCGGAACTCCCGAAGCCGAGCGGATCCGGCCGTGGGTCCAGCTGAAGTACATCAGCTATTCGACCCAGCTTTACCCGGCGATGATCGCGAAAGCCTCCCCGGACGCTCAACCCGGCAGCCTTGTGACCGTGTACGACAAGGCGGGCCGGTGGTTTGGCACCGGCCTTTACAATCCGCACGCCCGGGTGCCGCTGCGGATGCTGCAGCACGGCCCGCAACCGTTTACCGAAGAAGACTTCGTCAGATTGCTCGATCGTGCTGTGGAGCTGCGTGTGGAGGTTTTGCGGCTGCCCGAGGTTACGGACGCATTTCGCGTGGTGCACTCCGATGGAGACGGTCTCAGCGGCCTCATCGTGGACAAGCTCGCAGACGTGCTCAGCATCGAGGTCCACAGTTTGGGGATCTGGCAGCGGCTGCCGCAGTGGCTGCCCCATCTCCACCGGCGCCTGGGTACGCGCCACGCGGTCGTGGAGGTGAGCGAGCTCGCCCGCCGCGTGGAGCGAATCCCGGCTCCGGAATCTCCGATCGATCTCGCGCCCCGGCGGGTCAGGATTCGCGAACACGGGGTGCTCTACGAAGTCGATTTCGCCGAGGGCCACAAGACGGGGTTCTTCTGCGATCAACGCGACAACCGGGTGCGACTGGCCCGGCTTCTGCGGCCCGGCCAGCGCGTGCTGGACCTGTGCTGTTACACCGGCGGATTCGCCCTGGCCGCCGCAGTGCTGGGGAAGGCCGGAGACGTGACCGGGGTGGACCTGGACGAGAAAGCCATTGCCCGGGCCCGGCGCAATGCCAACCTGAACCAGGTGCGGGTCCAGTGGGTCCATTGCGATGCCTTCAGCTATGCCCGGCAAATGCAACGCAACGGCCGGCAATGGGACGTGGTCGTGGTCGATCCGCCGAAGTTTGTGCCGAGCCGGGAGGAACGGGAGGAGGGCCGGCGTCGATACGAAGATCTCAACGGGTTGGCGGCCGCGCTGGTCGCCCCGGGCGGTCTGCTGGTCACTTGTTCCTGCTCCGGCCTGGTCACCGCGGAAGACTTCGAACAATGGGTCTGTCGCGCCGTGCATCGGCTGAACCGACGACTCCAAATCCTGGATCGGACCGGAGCAGGGCCGGATCATCCGGTGATGTCGAACTGCCCCGAGGGCCGCTATCTGAAGGTGATCTGGGCGCGCGTCTGGTAGGCTGCGGCTCCGGGCCGGGCGATCCGTGGAACCGGCCCTTCCGCGGAGGCCCGCCCATTTGTGTTGGAACATGCAGCCCCCGGGTCTGCTGCCAGGGGGCACGGCAGGGGGCGGACCTTTCCTATTCGTAGCGTAGCGCCTGAATGGGGTGCAGCCGTGCCGCTTTGAAAGCGGGGAACAGCCCGGCCAGAATCCCGACGGCGGCGCTGAACGCCACGGCCACCAGCAATGCCATGGGCGTGATCACCGGTTCGTTGGCCGTCGGGGTCACCCAGGACAGGACATGCACAAACCCAAACGACACCAGCACGCCCAGGGCCGCTCCCAGCAGGGCGACCACCAGGCTCTCGATCAAGACCTGTGTGAAAATGGCGAACCCTGTTGCGCCCACCGCCTTGCAGATGCCGATCTCGCGGATCCGCTCGTTGATGCTGGCCAGCATGATGTTCATGATCCCGATGCCTCCGACAAGCAGGCTGATGGCCGCAATCAAGCCGCCGCTCATGCGGGCGTTGCGAATCTGCTGATTGATGTTCTCGACCTGGTTCTCCTGCGTGCGGAACTCGAAGTCCTCGATGCCCCGGTGGGTCAGCATCAGGACATTGCGCGCCTGCTGCAGAGCGGTCTCGAGCTGGTCCAGGCTGGCGACTTTCAAATCGACATCCGTCAGGCGCGGGTCGGGGATGCCGCCACGGTCGGAGGAGGCGCGGAACCGCAGCCAGGCGGTCTTCAGCGGGATGTACACGGTGCGGTTTTTGCGTTCGAAAGCCCAGTTGCCGCGTCCGAACCCCCGAGCCCGCTCCGGACCGGCCACGGCGGGAGTGCCCTGTCGTTGCTGGGCCAGGCGCCGTCGGCGATCCTGTTCGCTTTCGTAATGTTCGAACATCCCCACGATGGTGAAGGGCTGTTCATTGATGAAGATGGTCTCGCCGATGGGGATGATCTCCCGTCCGGTTCGTTCCGGCGAGCCGAACAGGTCGTCGCGGATCGCGGTGCCGATGACGCAGACCGGATTGGCCAGTTCCTGGTCCAGTTCCGTGAAAAAGCGGCCGTGCGCCACGGTGTGGAGGTTCATCTCCAGGGCCGCTTCCGTTACGCCCACACACTCACTCGGTACCGTCATGCGGCCCCCGCGCGTCAGGATGGCGTTGTTCACCCGCATCTCGGGAGAAACCAACCGGATCAGCGGGGCCGTCTCCTGCAGGGCAATCACGTCGGCCATGGTCCGTCCCGGGGCCTGATCGGCCAGATGTTCCTGCTCGGCCGGCACGTCGCTCTCCTCCAGCAGCACCTTGTCCGCCCCGCCCATGGCGATCATCGTCTCTTTCATGCCGTTCTCCATGCCCTTGATGATCGCCGCCATGCCGACCAGGCTCGAAACCCCCAGAATGATCCCCAGCATGGTCAACAGGGACCGCATCTTGTGGGCCCAGACTTCTTTGAGCCCCACCAGAAAGGACGTCCAAAGGGTCATGGTTGGAACCTCCCGCGGGCGATCAGGGCCGCAGACCGGTGCTGACGCCACAACTCACTCATAACGCAGGGCCTCGATGGGATTCAGGCGGGCCGCCTTCACGGCCGGGTACAGCCCGGCCAGGATGCCGACCACCACGCTGAAACCGAACGCCACCCCCAGGGCCAACGGCGTCACGATGGGCTCGTTGCCCGTGGGCGACAGTTGGCTGACCAGCCGCACCAAGCCCAGGGCCGCGCCCATCCCCAAAAACCCGCCCAGCACGGAGATCACCACGGACTCCGCCAGGATTTGCACAAAAATGTCACCGTCCGAAGCACCCACGGATTTTCGGATGCCGATCTCTCGCACCCGTTCGGAGATACTGGCCAGCATGATGTTCATGATGCCGATGCCGCCCACCAGGAGACTGATGCCGGCAATCAGGCCCCCGCTGATGCGCGCGTTGCGCACAAAGGTTTCAATCTGCTCGGCCCATTCCTCCTGGGTGCGAAACTGGAAGTCCTCGATGCCCCGGTGGGTCACCATCAGGACATTGCGCATCTGCTGAAGGGTCTCGGGCAGGTCCTCGATGGACGCCAGCTTCACTTCCAAACTCGACAGAACCGGCTCGGCCCGGTCCGGCACCACGTTCGTGGCCTGCAAGCGGGGTGGACCGAACCCCGTCGTCGCCACCAGACCGCGGAACCGCATCCAGACCGTGTTCAAAGGGAGGTAAATCGTCGAGTTCTTCAGCCGGAAGGCGAATCCGCCGGGTCTTCGTCCCCACCCCCGATCCCGCTGCGGGCCGGTCTGCGCCTGCGGTTGCGGTTGTTGCCGCTGACGGAATTCCCGCTCGCGCCGCTCCTGTTCGCTTTCGTAATGCTCGAACATGCCGATGATGACGAACGGCACGCCGTTGATGTAGAGGGTCTCCCCGACCGGGATGATTTCCCGGCCGATGTCCTCCGGCGAACCCCAGAGTTCGTCCCGCGTCGCCGTGCCGATGACACACACATTCCGGGCCAGCTCGTCATCGATCTCGTTGAACATCCGACCGTGGGCAATGCGGTGCTCGAACATCTCCAGGGCCGCCGGTCGCACCCCACTGCACAGCCAGGGCCGGAAGGTGCGCCCGTTGGCCGAGACCGTCACCGGGATGCGCATCTCCGGAGAGGTCAGCGTCACCAGCGGGATGTTCTGTTCCAGCGCCTCCACATCCCGCAAGGTGATGCCGACGGCCTGGTCGGCCAGGTGCCGCTGCTCGGCCGGAAGCTCCGCCGGCTCGATGCGAATGCGCGCCAACCCGCCGATGGCGATGAGGGCCTCCTTGGCCCCCCGTTCCATGCCGGTGACCAGGGCGGACATCGCCACCAGACTCGACACCCCCAGCACGATGCCGAGCATCGTCAGGAGCGATCGAAACTTGTGCGCCCAAATCTCCCGCAGCCCCGCCACCAGGGTCGGACCCATGGCCGACCACACGGAGCGCGTCTTCGCAACTGGATCCGGTTGGGGAGTGCGGTTCATTGCCTGGTCTGCAAACCCGCCAGTCGGAGGTCCGGCTTGGGCGCGATGCGTCCATCCCGGATTTCGATGCGCCGCGGGGTGACCGCGGCAATCTCGGGATCGTGCGTCACCAGGACGATGGTCCGGCCCTCGGCATTCAGCCGGCGGAACAACTGCAGAATCGTCTCGCCCGTGTGCGAGTCGAGATTGCCCGTGGGTTCATCGGCAAAGATGATGCGCGGATTGTTCACCAGCGCCCGTGCGATGGCCGCCCGCTGCTGCTGGCCCCCGGACAGCTGACTGGGGCGATGTTTGGCCCGGTTGGCCATGTCCACCGCCTCCAGCGCCGCCATGGCGCGCCGGTGTCGTTCGCGCGCCGGCACGCCGCTGTAGATCATCGGCAACTCCACGTTCTGCAGCACGTTCAGCTTGGGCAGCAGATTGAAGAACTGGAACACGAAGCCGATCTTGCGGTTGCGAATGGCCGCCAGTTCCCGCGGTGAGGCGTCCTGGATCATGATCCCGTCCAACTTCACCGTGCCGCTGGTGGGGGTGTCCAAACAGCCCAGGATGTGCATTAGGGTGGATTTGCCACTGCCGGACGGGCCGATGATGGAGATGAACTCGCCTTCCTCGATGTCCAGCGAGACGTTGTCCAGGGCGCGAATTTCCTCGCCGCCGAGGTGATAGATCTTGCTGACGTTGCGCAGTTCCACCAGTGCCATGGCGCCTCCGTTCCGCGCGGGTTCAGCCGCCCTGTCGCGGCCCGCCTCCGCCGCCGGGCCGGGGGCCGCCCCCCGGCCGTCCGCCCGGTCCGCCCCCGGGCCCGCCGCCCGGTCGCATGCCGGGTCCACCGGGCCCGCCACCGGGACCCTGACCGGCCGCCAGCCGCGCCCGCCGTTCACGCTCCTCGCGCGGCATCTCCAACATCACGACTTCCCCGGCTGAAAGGCCCTCCTGAATCTCGGCGTAAAAGAAGTCCGAAACGCCCACCTTGACGTTGCGCTTCTCGACCGCGCCGTCCGGCTTGCGCACGTACACAAAGCGCTCGTACTGGCCGGTTTCCGGATTCTTTTCCGTGAACACGGCGGACAAGGGCACCGCCGTGACGTTGGAGGCCGAGGCCACCGGGATGCGGATGTTGGCCGTCATGCCGGGTCGGATGCGCGGATCGACGTCCCGCAACACGATCCGGGTGGCGAAGCCCTTGATGTTGTTCCGGATGGTGGCCTGCGGGGCAATCCGTTCGACAATCCCGGTGACCACCAGGCCCGGGACGGCTTCCACGGTGACCTCCACCTTCTGGTTCACGTGCAGCCGCGGCACATCCGCCTGGTTGACGTGCGCGTTGATCACCATCGTGCTCAGATCGGCAATCGTGAGCACCTCGGTGCCGCCGCTGACCCCGCCCGATCCGGAGACGGCCTGCCCGACCGACACCGGCCGCGTCAGCACCGTGCAATCGAAGGGGGCCCGCACTTCGGTTTTGGTCAGGCGCTCCTCCACGATCGCCAGCTCCCGCTCCGCCCGCGCCAGCGAGTTCTTCGCCAGTTCATACGCCGTGCGCGTGTCGTCGTAGAGCTCCTGGGAAATCAGACGATCCGCCAAAAGCTGCTCGGCCCGGCGCAAATCCCGCTCCGCCTTTTCCAGCTCCAACCGGGCCCGTTCGACCGCCGTCAGATTCGAGGCCCGTTGCTGCTGCAGCTCCTTGTCGTCCAGTTTGAACAGCAGGTCGCCCTTTTTTACGAAGTCGCCAATGTCCACCGGCAAAAGCTCGATGCGACCGGTGATTTCGGGGCGCACGGAGACCTGCTCCGCAGGGGTAATCTCGCCGGCCGCATTCACCGCAAAGCTGATGTTCGTCTGAATGACAATCGCGGTGGTCGGCCGCCGCGGCTGACTCGAAGCCGCCCCTGCCGTCGCCTGCTGGCGCCAGATGAAGTAGCCTCCGGCACCCAACCCTGCCACGAATAAGAGGACCCAAACGTATTTCATGGTTCGATTCTGTACGGCTCAACCTACAAGACCATCTCAGCATGCGCAAAAAGAAACCGGGTTCCGCCACGACCCCGAGGCTTTCCAAGTCCAAAAAATTACTGACGCCGCGCCGCCTCGCTTATTCAACAGAGTCCGGGCGACCTCGGGAACTCGTTCCTGCTCTGCGCAGCCGGCCGGGACCCCGGGGGAAAACGGAACAGTGGAAAGCGGGACGAAGCGACCCGCCAGTCCGATCCAGCCGCCGCACCTCAGTGGGCGTTGCAGCGAACCATCCCGGGGGTGTTACGCGGAATTCCCGGGATCCTTCAGACGCCGTTCCTGTCGAAGAGGACCATCGAAAGGAGCATTGAATGGCGCGCGAGGGCTTGTTCCCCAAGCTGTCCGCCCGCAGCCGGGCTCTCGGGCCGGGCGAAGCGGGGAGGCATGACGGACCGGAACACCGGCACCTCGCCAGCGGCGCAACCCGCGGATGCCGGTCGCGCTTTGCCAATTCCCCCGTGCGGGCGGAAGGAGCCCGCGCCGACCCGCGCCGTGAGCGGGTCGAGTGGCCTTGGTTCGTTCAACCTTGCGCGCCGCTTTCTTGCCGCCACCGCCGATGTTCCTTCAGGAGGCAGCGGTTCATCACCACTAGCAGTCCCGCCGCCCGGGCACGTTCCGCGGCGGCATTATGGACGATACCTTCCTGCATCCAAATGGCGCCGTCCCGGCGCGCGATCGCGGCTTCGACAATCTCCGGCACCGCCTCCGGCCTGCGAAAAATGTCCACGATGTCCACCGGATGGGGTACCTCGCGCAGGTCGGCCCAGGCCCGGCGTCCCAGGACCTCCCGAATGTTCGGGTTCACGGGAATGATCTCGTAACCCTGGTCGAGCAAATACCGGGCCACGCGGTAGCTGTCGCGATCCGGTTTGTCCGACAGACCCACCACGGCGATCGTGCGTGCGCGGGCCAACAAGGCCCGAATCTCCTCGGAGGAGGGCTGAAAACGGGGCAGTTCACATTCGGGCGCCATGGAGTTTCCCTTCCAAAACGGACGTCGGTGCGCGTCCTTCAAGGACGGCCGCCAAAGCTCACGTAATCGTCCAGATCGAGCAAATCGAACCACGTCACGATGTCCGTGCGATGGGGCGCCAGTTTCTGGTGGATCTCGTTGAAGAAAGCCCGTGCCTCCGGGTTGTCCGGGGCCCGTTGCTCCTGCCAGGCCGACCAGGCCAGAATCTCGGCGGGGGAGCGGGGCCGCGCGTGGGCCTGCACCCACGCCAGGATCTCTGCGTCGCTCTTGCCGGCCGCCAGTTCCGCCTTCAAGGCCTCGGCATCCAGCCCGGTGAAGGTCAGGAACTGTTGATCCAGCGGGCAATTGTAGTTGTACTCGCCGTTGGTGCCGGCCAGCAGGGCCCGCCCCTTGTCCAACATGCGCGGCAAAATCACGTATCCGCCCAATCGAACCCGGGGGCTTCGCGGCGGATGAACTCGCAGGTCTGGTGTCTTCCAGTTCATGGTTCCGACTCCGTTGTGGAACAAGCGTCGGCGCTCAACGTAGCACAGCGGCCGTGGATTCCAACTCTCGACCAGGGAGCTGGCGTGGTGGATGACGTTTCGGCTGCGATGGCCGCCGGCCCCCGACAGGGCCTCGGGCTGCGGCCCGTGCGTCACGCCGGCGCGCCCCGGGTTCAGTCTTCCGGTTTCGATTCGCGCGCCAGAAGGTCCTGCACCGCGCGCCGCACATCCTTGCCCTCGTAGAGCATGGCGTAAACCTCGTCGATGATGGGCGTTTCCACCCCGAGTCGGCGGGCCAGGGCATGCGCGGCCCGGGCCGTGGGATAGCCTTCCGCCACCGCGGTCATGGTGGCCAGGATCTGCTCGACGGACTCGCCCCGGCCGAGCCGCTCGCCAAACTGCCGATTCCGACTCAGCGGCGAAAAACACGTGACCATCAGGTCGCCAATGCCGCTGAGGCCGGAGAAGGTCTCGGGCCGCGCGCCACAGGCCACCCCCAGGCGTCGCATCTCGGCAATGGCGCGCGTCACCAGGGCGGCCTTCGAATTGTCGCCAAAACCCAGCCCGTCGCAGACACCTGCACCGATGGCGAACACGTTTTTGAGGGCGCCGCCGAGCTCCACCCCCACGAGGTCGCTGCTGGTGTAAACCCGGAACGTCGGTCCGTGGAACAATGCCTGCGCCAGGCGGGCCGCCTCGGCGTCCTCGCTGGCCACTACCACGGCCGTGGGCACCCCGCGCGCCACTTCCAACGCCAGGGACGGCCCGGACAGCGCCACCACCCGCGCGCGCGGTGCGGTCTGGCGCAACACACCGGACATGGTCAGACCCGTCTCGAATTCGATTCCCTTGGTCACGCTCACCACCACGCCGTCGAACGCGCCCAGGCAACGGGTCACGGCACGAAACGCCCGCGACACACTGGCCACCACCACCAGTTCCGCTCCATCCACGGCCCGATCCGCCACCGGCTCCAGGCCCAGTCCCTTCGGCAAGACCACCCCGGGCAGGTACCGTTCGTTGCTGCCTGTTTGTCGAATCCCTTCCAGCGTGGCCGGAAAGTAATCCCACAAGGTGATCTCGTGACCGCGTTCGGCCAGCATCCGTGCCAGCGCCGTTCCCCAGGCTCCTGCCCCCAACACGGTGATTCTCATGCCCGATGCCCTCCGCGCCACTGCACTTTCGGTTCCGTTCCCAGCCAAAGCCGCTTCAGATTGGCATGGTGCCGCGCGATGACCAGCACCCCAACCAGGGTCGTTACCCAGCACAGAAACGCATGCTCCCGCATGACCCAAACCATGGCGGGCAACAGCACGGCGGCCGCGATCGACGCCAGGGACACATACCGGAAACAGGCCAGGACCAGGATCCAACCCGCCAGGGCCACCGCCAACGCCCAGGGCGCCAGGGCGGCAAACACCCCTGCGCTGGTCGCGATGCCCTTGCCCCCGCGAAAGCGGAGCCAAAATGTGTACGTGTGGCCCAGCACCGCACCCAGGCCGGCCATTACGCGAGCCACCTCGGAAGCCCCGGCCGCCACCCCGCAGGCCTCCAGCAGCCTCAAACAACTCTGGTAACCCACCGTGCAGGCCAGGTAGCCCTTCAGGGCGTCCCCCGCCAGCACCACCAGTCCCGGGCCCCTGCCCAGCACACGAAATGCGTTGGTCGCGCCAATGTTCCCGCTTCCCACTTGGCGCAAATCCACCCCGCGGGCCCGGGCCACCAGGTAGCCCGTGGGGATCGAGCCCAAAAGGTAACCCACAATGAAACAGGCCAGAGAGCCCAGCAACAGCATGCGGCCCAGTGTGAAAAACCGCTTTGCCACCGTAAAGGCCGGACCCGCGGGGCAATCCCCTCTCCGAGGTGAGTGAAGGTCGGGGAAGGGCAACTCGAGCCGGGCGGAAAAGCCGGGCCGGAAGCGGGCAACCACTGCTCGGTTACCGGCGGGACCGGCCGGGGGCTCCCCTCGACCGCAGTCTGCCCTTCGGCCCGCCACAGGCCTCCTCCCCACTCGATTCTTTCACGAGGAGGCCGGAGGCGACTGCTCGCTGCCCGGGGAAGCGCCCTGCCGGGCCGGGGCTTTTCCCTCCTCCGCACCACGTTCCATGCGCAGGCGCGTCACACGACCGCCCTCGGTCTCGAGCACACGCAGGACCCAATTGCCCAGGCGTACCGTGTCCCCGCTTTGCGGAAACCCGCCCAGTTGTCGCGTAATCCAGCCGCTGACCGTGGCGATGCCCGGTGCGTGAATGGGCTCGCCCACAAGCTGGCTCAACTCATGCAGCGGCAGGGTGCCCGCCGCTTCCCAGACGCCCTCGCCCACGGCCGTCAGAACGGGCTTTTCCTGGTCGAACTCGTCCTGGATCGGGCCCACGAGCTCCTCCAATACGTTTTCCAGGGTGACCAATCCCACGGTCGTGCCGTATTCATCGACGACGATGGCCATGTGCAACCGCCGCTCCAGGAACAGTCGCAGCAGCCGTTCCAGGCTGCCCGTCTCCGGCACGTAGAGCAGCGGATGCGCCACCGGCAGGAGTTCGGCCGCCGTGCGCGCCTTCAGGCGCATTGCATACAGATCCTTGATGTGGATGACCCCGAGCGTGCGGTCCAGGTCGCCTTCGTCGCAGATGGGAAACCGCGAGTAGCGGGACTGCTGGGCGACCTCCAGACAGGCGCTGATGCTGGCGGTCGTGTCCAGGGCGACAATCTCCTGCCGGGGTCGCATCACCTCGCGCACCACGCGATGGCGCAAATCCAACGCGTTCTGGACCAGCTCCCGACTGAAGGCCGAGACCCCCATTTGCTGCTGGGAAGCCGCCAGCACCAGCCGCAGTTCTTCCTCGGAGCGAATGCCCTCCCCTTCCGCCACCGGCTCGATCCCCACCCACCGCAGCAACCACAGGGCACTCTCGTTGAGCAGCCAGATCGCCGGGTACATCGCGACGTAAAACCAGTGCATGGGATAGGCCACCCACAAACTCACCGGCATCGCCCGACGGATGGCCAGCGACTTGGGCGCCATCTCCCCCACCACGATGTGCAAAAAGGTGATCACACTGAACCCCACCCCGAACGCCAGGGTCTCCTGCGCCGCCGGACTTTCCACCGCCAACCAACGGAACACCGGCTGCAACAGGTACGCGAACACGGGTTCGCCAATCCACCCGAGCCCCAGACTCGCCAGCGTGATCCCCAGCTGACAGGCGCTCAGGTACGCGTCCAGGTGCCGGACCAGGTGCAACGCCATCCGGGCCCGTCGCTGCCCGCGACTCTGGAGCGGCGCCAGTTGCGTGGGCCGGATCTTCACCAGCGCAAACTCCGTGGCGACGAAGAAGGCGTTCAGCAGCACCAACGCCGCCACGGCCAGCAGCTTCCACAACACGACGAACCAGCCCCACGACTCGTTCACAAGCGCAACTCCCCGAAGATCAGTCTCAGGATGTCCTCGCGCCGAAGAACCCCCACGGCCTGGCCGTTGCCGTCCCGCACCACGGCCAGGACCTGACCCGAGCCCTGCATCCGGCGCAGCACCACTTCCAGTCGTTCATTCTCCTCCACCCACAGGGGCGGCTCCAACCATCCACTCACGGACTGGTCCGGATCCGGTTCCCCCGCAAAAAGGATGTGGTCCACCGAAACCACGCCGAGGACCGAATCCCGCCGGGCCCCGGAACCGCGCACCGGCACCTGGGACCATCCCTCGCGGCGTGCCCGCTCCAGAAGCTGGCCCACCGGGGTCTCGGCCGAGATCCAGGGCGCCCGATCCCAATCCTGCATCAGTTGTCGGACCGTCAGCGTCGAAAGCTCCAACACCCGCAGGATCATCGCCCGCTCCGCGCTGGTCATGGCCTGGGCCGATTCCAGCATGATCGCTCGCATCTCCTCGCGATTCCCGAACAGCCGGCCGGTTGCGGCCCGGCCGCCGGTCCAGCGCAGCAGCAGGCGCGAAGCGGCTTCCAGTCCGTACACCGCCGGCCGCAACAGCAGGTCCACCAGGCGGAACACCGGGGCACATGCGGTGCAAAGCCGGTTGGGCCGGGTGCGAAACCACATCTTCGGCAACAAATCGAAGAACGTGTAAAACAGGTACACGCCGGCTGCGTAACCCACGGCCAGGCCGGCGACGGATCCGCGCGTCCACCGATGCACCTCCAGAAACATCCAGCCCAGCACCACGACATTGGCCAGTGTGTTCCCCACCACGATGGTCCAGAGGAAACGCTCGGGCCGTTCCAGGTACTCCAGCAACCGCTGCGCCGAGCTGCGGCCCTGTCGCGCCTGGTGCCGGATGCGGAGGCGGTTCAACGCAAACAGGCCTGCTTCCATCCCGGATAACAGGAAAGAAACGGCCAGTGCCACGACCACGCCCGCCCACACGGCACCGTCTGCGCTCATCGTCCCGGCCTCCTGTGCTGCCCCCGGCGACCGCCCCACGGGGTCATCGGCGCACCTGCTCCACCAGGATTCGCCGGACCCGTCGTTCGTCCACCTCCTCCGCCGTCATGCGCAACCCGCGAAACACGACGGATTCCCCTCGGGCGGGGACCACCCCCAGCCGGCTCAACATCAGTCCGGCCATGGTTTCCACCTCCGGGACTTCTCCCAGCGCCGGGTACTCCTGTCGAAACTCCTCCAGCCGCACCGAACCGTCCACGCGCCATCGCCCCGGACCCAGCCGTTCCACCCGCATCCGCCTCAGCACCGCGCGACGCCGGCCGCCCACCACCTCCGCCAGTATGTCCTCCAGCGTGACCAGACCGGCCACTTCCCCGAACTCGTCCAGCACAATCGCCATGCCGCGTCCCTGCCGCTGCAGGCTCTGCAGCAACTGCAGCAGATTCATCGTCTCGGGAACAAACGACGGGAACTCGATCACCTCGGAAAGATCCTGATACGGATCGAGCAGGAAGGCCCGCACGTTCAGAATGCCCACCACCGTATCGGCTTCCTCGTCGTAAATGGGCAGGCGACGGTACCGCCGGCGCCGCGCCTCCTGGATCATCTCCTCCACCGACAAATCGTCGCGAATCCAGCTCATTTGCGCCCGGGGGACCATGACCTCCCGCGCCATCCGACGGTCCAGGCTAATGATTTGCAGTAACCAGTCGCGTTGGCCGCGCGCCAGCGTGCCCTGACGATACGCCAGCTCCACCAGCTCACGGTATTCCTCGTCGGAAAGACCGGGCACGGCCGGAGGCGCCTCCCGCAACCACCATCGCAACAGCGTCCCGTTGATCCGCTGCGCCAACCGGTGCAACGGCCGCAATCCCCGGTGCATCCATGTCAGCGGCCGGATGATCCGCACCGACCACCGTTCCGGGCGCCGCACGGCCAGGGTCTTCGGCAGGACTTCGCCCAACACCAGGGCCACCAGCAACACTCCGGCCACTGTCCAGCCCCAGGGCCAATGCCCCGTCACCGCCATCCACAAGCCCGCGCCCAGCAAGGCCCCGTTGGCCAGAGTGTTGCCCAGGACCATCGTGGCCAGCAGATCGTCCGGGGCGTCCAGGCAGGCCGCGACCTGGCGCCCGCGTTCCCCCTGGGCCTCGGCCAGGCGGCGCACCTGCCACTTGCTGAGCGAGAAAAGGGCCGTTTCCGCCAACGCGAAGAAAAAACTGCCGGCGGTGGCCACCACGGCCACCCCGATTGCCCAAAGCGCCAGGTCGTTCACGACGTCAGTATGCCAACCCGGCCCGTCCATGCCAAAACCGGATCCGACGGTCGCCGCAGCCCGGTGGATTCCGTCCCTCTCTCTGCGCGTCCGAGCACAGCGGCACCCCTGACCCAGCCCGACCCCGCACCCGTGTCACGCCTGCCTCGTTCGGTGGCCGCAAACAGCCGGGTGCATCACAACTCCCCACGTCACGGAACGGTGGCACGAGGCCGCGTCGGCTCGACCGGCACCGGCAGCAACGCACGGCCAAAGAAGAGCGTTCGTTGAGCTCCCAACGGCAAAGGGTTTATGAACCGGGTTGGGGAAGCGAACCCGGTCCGTGGCCGAGCGCAGAGAGCCTGCCGCTTTGCGCGGGGGCGGAGCCCTCCCCGAAAGCGGCATGAATCGACGCGCATGGTTCGGCGCGCGGACCGAATCGCCGGTCGCCCCGAGGAAAGGTCTCCTCGGAGACTTCAAGCCGCTCCTTCCGTCATACGACCGCCTGCGAAGTTGCTTTTCGTCTTGGAGCCTCTCATGACCTCGATCTTCACGATTGCGAGGCCACGTGGTACCCGCGCTGTCCCGCCGGTCGCCGGGCCCGCGTTGACGACCCGGCGGGTTTCTGAAATCGTCGTGCCCGGTCTGGCCCCGCGGGTCGCCCCGCGCCCCGGCCAACTCGACAGACGATGCCGTTGCAGGATCTGACACCCGAACTGCGCACCCGACTCAGCCGGCTGGAACGGCTCGCCGGCTGGTTCGTCCTCCTGGCGCTGGCCCTGCTGATGTTGGGCTTCGGCTACTACGCGTACCACACGGCCCAACGCAAGGGCTGGTTCGTCATCAAGGCGCGCTACTTCACCCTGTTGGACCGCGCCACGGGCCTGCGGGTGGGCGACCCGGTCAAACTCATGGGGTTCGAAGTGGGTCGCATCACCCGCATCGAGGCCCAGCCGCCGGAGGACTTCTATTACAACGTCTACGTCGAATTCGAGGTTCGGGCGCCCTACCACGGGTATCTCTGGACCACCGGCTCCCGGGTGCGCGTCACCCCGGCCGATCTCTGGGGCAAACGCGAACTGGAGGTCACCAAGGGCACCGGCGGCACGGCCACCTACATTCTCCATCCGCTGCGCGATGTCCCGGTGGCCGCGTTGACGGAACTTCCCGATCCCGCCCGGTGGCAACTGGCCGAAGACATCTACGCGCCGGATGCACCCCAGATTCTGGTCCATGCACAATCGCCACTCAGCCCCGAGGTGATCCGGACCCTTCAGGAAATCGGTCGCACCCGGGTCCGGCTGCTGGACACGCGGGAAACGCGCCGCTTCTTCACCGGCATCTGGAACGACCGGGAAGGTCGGTTCGACCCCTACACGCCCCAGTCCAAACCGTACTGGCTGCGCGCCGAGGAAACGCCCGCACTGACCGAGCGGCTCGACCAACTCGTGCGCCAGGTCGAGGCCGCCCTGCCCGGTCTGATGGCCCTCACCAACGACGTCCGGGCCACCCTCGCCCAAGCCACCGAACTGACCCGAAACCTCGACGCAACCCTGACCGCGCTGCGCCCCGCCCTCACCAACTTCGGTGAACTCAGCGCCCAACTCCGGGGCGAAGGTGCCCTGGGCGCCTGGCTGCTGGACCCGCCCGCCCGCACCAACCTTGGCCAAATCCTGGCTTCGGCCCCGGCCACGCTCCAGCACGCCACCCAACTCCTGGCCCGCGCAGACCAATCTGTCGAACAGCTCACCACCGAGCTTCTGTCCACCCTCGAACACCTCGGCGCCATCACAGCCAGCCTGCGCCAGCAGGTCGAAGCCAATACAAACCTCCTCGCCCACATCTCCGATGCCATCCGCCATGCCGACGAGTTCGTTCAGGGACTCAAACGTCATTGGCTCCTGCGCTCCGCCTTCCGAACCCGGCCTTCAGACACCAACGCCCCACCGTCGGCACCCGCCCCCCGCACCGCTCCCATCCGCGCCCCACGTGACTCCACCCGGTAAGCGCCGCGATCGCCCGCGTTCAGCAGGCAAGCCCGGGTCAGGCCGGCCCCGCGCTGCCGAACTCGGGTCCGGGCGCATCCGCCGGGCTTGTTCGCCGTCCCCGGCAACGCATACTGAAAACGCTGCCGTTATGAATCCGGGGGCCGCACCACTCAGAGCCTTCCGCTGGCGCCGCTGCGCCGGCGACCCCCGAGCTCCGGCGCACGGCTTCCTTTGCCGACTGGCGGTTGGCCTCTTGAGCGTCGCCGTTTCCCACCTCGCCGCCGGGGCCATCCTGTGGAGCGCTTCCGGTCCGTTTCTGGTCCGGCCCGCCGACTCACCTCTTGTCCTCATGACCGGCGCAGTTCATCGGGACGCCCGGGCCGCAGACACCCTCTACCTGCGGTTCGGCGTGAGCCCGCTGAACGAGGAGCCGGAACCGGAAGCCGAAATCGGCCTCGAGCTCTGGCACGGCGACGAACCTCACCTGGGCATCGGCAAAGCCCGCGGGGCGGCCGCCTACAGTGCCTACTTCCCCACATCGGCGTCCGGGACAAATCCACCCACCTGGGAGATGCGCGACCTGAACTCGGCCCGACCCGAGCCCGCGGCGGGGGAGCATGCCCGACGCTTCGAAGTGCCGCGGCGGGGAAGCGAACGCACCCTCATCGTCAAAATCCAGTTCGTCCCCAACGCCGATGACGTGATCACGGTCTGGCTCGATCCCGATTTGGGTCCCGGCGCCAACGAGCTGTACCAGCCGGAAACGCTGACGACCCGATTCTACGCCGACGCTTCCTTCGACCGGGTCTGTCTGCGTAACCGCAACAGCACGGCCCCCTGGTGGTTCAGCGACCTGGCCATCGGCACCACGTTTACCGACTTCGTGGAAATCAGCAGCGCGCATTTCCCCGCTCTGGCCATCGCCGCCCCACACCCGCCGATTCTCGAGGTCGCCACGTGGCCCCTGCCCTCCCTTGAGCCGCCCCTCCCACCCTTGAAGATGACACTCACGGCAGAGGGCTATCTCTGGATTGCCGCCGATAACGGCCTGTTCCGCTTCGACGGGCGCCGATTCAATCGCGTCACTCCGCCTCACGCTCCGCAGGGCGGCCTTCGCCATGTCGCCGTCGATGCGCGGGGAGGCCTGTGGCTGGCCACGGATCAAAACGAGGTGGGCCGTTGGGCTGACGACCGCTGGCAAAGCCTGCCCCTGCCTCCCACCGCCAGCAATCGCACAGTGCGGGTCCTGACAGCCGATGAGCCGGGCCGGGTCTGGTTGGCTACAGCCACCGAACTCTGGCAGTGGGACGAATCCCAATGGATCCGGAGGCCACGACCCGAAGGTGCCGCCGGAGAAATCCAGACGCTGATCCCTGGTGCGCAGGGCGATCTCTGGCTCATTCCCGCGCAAGGCCCGCTGACCCTCATGACCACCACTGGATCACGGTCGTTGCCCGCCCCGCCCGAGCCGGATCCGTCACGCTGGATCGCCTGGTGCGCCGAAGGCTCTCGGCGCCTGTGGCTGGCCACCTCCGACCGCCTCTGGCGGGCCTCCGTGGACTCGGACACCTCTGGCTGGCAATCCGTGTGGCAGCCATCGGACGCCGAGCACATCGTGGGTTTGCTCCCGGATCGGTCCCACGGCGTCTGGATCCTCCTGTCCTCGGGCCATTGGGTTCGAGTCGGGCCGGAGGCTTCTCCGGGCCCACGCCTGCGCGTCCTGTCCGCTGGTGCAGGCCCGATGGTTGCCATCTCGGATCCGGAGGGGACGATGTGGGTGCTCGACCGCGTGACACTGTACCGTGTGCGCCCTCGCTGGCGCGTGATCTACCGTACGGAACACGGTTTGGCCGATACGCCGATCACCGGCCTTGCTGAGGTCGCGCCGGGACTCCTCTGGATCGCCCAGGCCGATCTCGGCCTGCTGCGCTGGACCGGCGAAAACTTCGCCCGACTCTCCGCAGCCGGGCTCTCCGCCCGGGGAGAATCGCCCGAGTTCGTTTGGACGGCCCCGGACGGCAGTTGCTGGGTGGGTACCCGATCCCGTTTGCTCCGGTTCAAAGATCCGCAGGCCGTGGCCGATGAGGTGCAAGACACGCACCTGCCCGAGGCCCCCGTGCATGCGCTCGCAGAAGCCCCCGACGGGGCCCTCTGGGTCGGCACCGTAGGAGGCGGTCTTTGGCGGCTCCAGCACGGCGAACGGCAGGAGCAGCCACGGCCCTGGGGCCAAGTGCCCGTCTCCACCCTGCTGTGGGAACCCGATGGCCTCTGGATCGGCACCCTGGGCGCCGGGTTGTTCCACCTCACCCCACACGCGACGAACCCTCCACAACCAGTGGACCGGCTGCCGGCCAGGCGGGTGTTCGCCCTGCTGCGATCTCGTACGGGCACCCTGTGGGTGGCCACGGAGGCCGGCTTGTGGCGCAAAGCCACCCTCGGGTGGATCGCCGTGGCCTTCGAAGCCCTCCCGCCGCTCCCGGTTCTGGCGCTCGCCGAAGACGATTCCGGTCGTCTTTGGCTGGCCAGCTCGCCCGGACTGGCCTGCTGGCGACCGGATTCCGCGCAACAGAAGCTTTCGATCCCGCGCACCGCCTGGTGGCCCTGGGACTCATCCGCAGAACCGGACCGATCGTTCCCTCTCCAGACCAATGCCGCTCTTCCGATGCTGCGGACCCGCTCCGGTGAGCTGTGGATCGCCCGCGGCAGCGAACTCATCGTGGTGGACACAACCCGGGCACCGGCAAACCGCCGGCCCACGCGCGTTCTGGTCGAAACCGTTCGGGGGAATGGGCGGACCGTTTACAGCAACGGCCCGGCTTCGCCTCGCGATCCTCCACCCGACCAACACCGCCCGGTGCACCTGACGCCCGGAGCCCGGCAGGTACAGATCGAGTTTGCCGTGCTCCACGTCACCGAACCGGACTCCGTGCGCGTGTCGTATCGGCTGGAAGGCGTGGACCCGGACTGGCGCGACGCCGGGGAGCTCCGCACCGTCACGTACGGTTCGCTGGCCCCGGGCCGCTACCGTTTCCGCCTCCGCGCCCAGAGCCGCTCTTTCAGCCTCGACACGGCGGAGACGGAACTGGCTCTCGTCATCCCGCCGCATTTCTGGCAACGGCCCGGCACGGCCGCCGCGCTGGGCCTGGGTCTCCTCTTGGCCGCCGCGGCCTGCGCCCAAGCGGTGGAACGACGGCGCGCCCGCCGGCGACTCGCAGCCCTGCAACACCAACACGCCCTCGAACGCGAACGCGCCCGGATCGCCCGCGACCTGCACGATGAAATGGGCGGCCAACTCTGCCGCATTTCCTTCCTCAGTGAACAAGCCCGTCGCAGCCAGATCGATCCGGCTCAACGGGAATCGGCCGTGGCGGCCATCGCCGAAGCCTCTCGCGAGCTGCTCCGGGCTCTCGATGAAATCGTCTGGGCCGTCAATCCCGCCAATGACTCCCTCGAGCATCTGGCCTCCTACCTGGCGCAGTACGCCCACGACTTTTTCCAGGGCACACCCGTGGAGTGCGAGGTGGACCTGCCGGCCTCTTTACCGCCCGTCATGTTGCCCTCCCATGTGCGGCATCACCTGTTTCGTGCCGTACGCGAAGCGCTCACCAACATCCTGAAACACAGCCACGCCACCCGGGCCGAGTTGCGGCTGCGCTGCACGCCGGAGGGCATGGAATGGATCGTGCGCGACAACGGCCGCGGATTCGATCCGGCAACCCCGGCCACCGGTGCAGATCCCGGTCAGGGACTGGCCAACCTTCACCATCGCATGAGCGAGCTCGGGGGGACCTGTCGCATCACCTCCCTCCCCGGTCAGGGCACCGAAGTTTGCTTGCGCCTGCCATGGCCCCCTCCCAACCCTGTACCGCCAGGGAAACCATGAACCCTGTCATCCGCGTTGCCCTCGTGGACGATGACCGCGCCCTCTGCGCGACCATGGCCGCTTTTCTGAATGCCACGCCGGGCTTTTCGTGCATCGCCACCTACGGAAGCACCGCCGCCGCTCTCGAGGGCATCCCCCGCAACCCGCCGGATGTGGTGCTCATGGACATCAACATGCCCGGCCGCGACGGCATCGCCTGCGTGCAGCAATTGAAGCAGATCCTGCCCGATGTCCAGGTGGTGATGCTCACGGTGTACGAGGATGCCGACCGGATCTTTGCCGCCCTGGCCGCCGGCGCCACCGGGTACCTGCTGAAGCGGGTCACGCCCGACAAACTCCTGGAAGCCATCCGCGAGGTCCATGAAGGCGGCTCGCCCATGTCCAGCTCCATCGCCCGCAAAGTCGTCGCCTCCTTCCGCCAAACCGCCCCGCGTTGTCCTTCCCATCCCGCTCTTTCCCCTCGGGAACAGGCCGTTCTGGAGGGTCTGGCGCGCGGCCTCACGTACAAGCAGATCGCCGATCAGCTCCAGATCAGCATCGAAACCATCCGGACCTACATTCGCCGCATCTACGAAAAACTCCATGTGCAGTCCCGGACCGAAGCCGTCGCCAAATACCTGCGCTCCTGATCTCCGAGCCCGGGTTTTTCGAATCCTCGCCGGCCTGTGGGTCTGGTTGGGGTTTGTCCCGGTCCTCCTGCCGGCCCAGGCCAAGTCCGTGCTGATCTATTATCACCTCTGGTTCAGCGCCCCGCCCCACAGCCCGACCTGGGGCTGGCATTGGACCATGGACCGGTTCCGCCCAGATCGCACCAACGCACTGGGCGAGCAGGACATCGCTTCATGGTACCAACCCCTCATCGGGACCTACGACTCAGGGGATCCGGTCGTGCTCGAGTACCACGCCCTTCTCATGCGCCTGGCCGGTGCCGATGCCGTCGTGGTCAACTGGTTCGGCCCCGAACCGGTCTTCGACTACGCCACCATCGACCGACGACTGCACCAACTCCTCCCGTACCTCGAGCGCACCGGACTGAAACTGGTCCTCTGCTACGAAGACCGCGCGCTTCAGGCGCCCGCGCCCGACCCCGGGCATCCTCCACCGAGCGCGCTGGATCGCGCCCGTCGGGCCCTCCAATACGCCTGCTCCGCGTATTTCGGTCGTGCCTGTTACCTCCGCTGGAAGGACCGACCCGTGTTGCTCAACTTCGGTCCGCAGGTCCTCCGGAACCCGGAGGACTGGCCGGCCCTGGTGCGTGAATGCGACCCCCCTCCCGCTCTGTTCACCATCAACACTCCCGCGCCGGGAGCGGTCGGCGCCTTTGCCTGGCCGCCGATGTGGCTCAGTCAGGCCCCGGGCACCGGTGGCGTGCTCTCTGCGGCCGCGCTCCATCGCTACCTTGGCGATTTCGAACAGGCCGCTCAGCGCTGGCCCGCCGCCATCAGTTGTGCCTTTCCCCGGTTCCACGACATCCACGCCCGAGCCGGCACGCGTCCCTACTGGGGCTACCTGGGCGACCGCGGCGGCGACACCTTCCGGGAAACCCTGACCCGCGCGCTCACGAATGCCATCCCCATGGTCATGATCGCCACGTGGAACCATTTCGGCGAGGGCACCCTCATCGAACCCACCCGGGAATTCGGCTTTCGCGATCTGGCCCTGCTACAGCAGTTGCGCCGGCAATGGATCGACCCGGCCTTTCCTCCGACCACCAACGAATTGGCGATGGTCTGGCAGCTCTACCAGCTGCGCCGCGCCGCCCGGCGGGCAGCCCATCCGCAAACCGACCTGGACGCCGCCGCCGATGCCCTGGCCAACTTTCGCTTCGAAGACGCCCGCCGGCTCCTGCAGGGTTTTTCTCGAACCCCTCCGGAAGCCGCTCCGGAATCTCAGCCGGCCCGCCCATAAAAAAACGCCTGCCGGCGGGGCGCTCGAACCCCTTCCGGCAGGCGGCTGCAGGCACACGCCGGCCGGTTATTTGGCCTTTGCGGTCAGCTTTTGCGCGATTTCGTAAATTTCCGCCGGGTGATACTCCGGAGCGAACTCGGCCGAGAGATCGGCCAGGTCCGGCAAGGGCCCGCCCGGCGGTGGGCCGTCCACCACCTCCAGGTCCCCATCACCCGACGGCGATGGACCCGTCCAGATTTTGGCCAGCTCCCGATAGTCGTCGGGGCTGAACCGGTAGAGCTTCCGATGCACGCCCAGCTGCTCGAATTTCCGCGCTTCCGGGAAGATCGAGTTCTCCAGTTTCGGAATCGGCAGCATCTTTTTCACCTCCACACCGGTGAGGGTTTCCAGGGCCCTGGCATAGGCCAGCGCGTGGACGCCGCCGCGCACGAACAGATACCCCAGCATCTCCCGCGCGGCCGGATTGCGCGTCATCTCGTAAACGCGCAGCTTCTGCGTACGCGCCCCGCATTCCAGGAAGAAGTTGTGCAGCAGGTCCAGAATCAGGTTGCCGCTGGCGAAGACATAATCGCCGCGCCAGGGCTGGCCCATGGAGTTGCCCACCAGCGTGGTCTGGGCCGTGGCAATGAAGTGGTGCGTGTTGCGCACGTCCTTGGCCGACTCCAGCGGCGCGCTCACCGGATCCACCGGCTGCGTGTCCGAGGTGCGCGGCCCGTTCAACAACATGTTCACCGAGGCGGACACCAGTTCGATGTGCCCCAGCTCCTCGGTCGCGATGTTCGCAATCAGATCGTAGTACGGTCGCAACTTCTCGCGTCCGCGGAAGTTGAACGACTGGTACATGTAGTTCATCAGGGTGGACATTTCACCGAAACGTCCCCCCAACAACTCCTGAACCGCGGCGGCCGCGTTGGGATCGGCCTCCTTCGGTTTCGGCAGTTCGATCTGCAGCTTGTCGATGCGCAGGAACATGGTCGATCTCTCCTTCCCGTGATCTCGAGTTGTTCCTGAATCTCCGTGCTCCCGGGCCGGCCCCACATGGCCGGCCGGGAGTGCGAACCACTCCGAACGTAGGCCGCGGATTGTCTCCCCTCCAAAAGCCAATTACGATGCCTGCCATAGGCAAAACCTATGGAATTGCACCAACTCCGGTATTTCGTGGCCGTGGTCGAGGAAGGCGGCTTTTCCCGCGCCGCGGCGCGCCTGCATGTTGCGCAACCGTCGCTCAGCCAGCAGATCGCCAAACTGGAACAGGAACTGGGTCAACCGCTGCTCGATCGTCTCCCGCGGGGCGTGATCCCCACGGACGCCGGGCGCCGATTCTATGAGCGCGCCCGCCGCATCCTGGCCGAGGTTGCCGACGCCACCCGCTGTGTCGCCGACTGCCGCGAACCGCTCCAGGGGCGCCTGGTCGTCGGCGCCATCCCCACCATTGCCCCCGGCCTGCTGCCCCGGTTGCTCTCGCCGTTTTCCGAACGACACCCGGGCGTGGAACTCGAAGTCGTGGAAGACCTCACCGAACGTCTGCTGCGGCGTCTGGAGGAGGGCGAACTCGACCTGGCGCTGGTTTCCAGCGTCGAAGTGGAATCCGCCGTCCATGTGGAATCGCTCGGCCACGAGCCGCTGGGAGTACTGCTCCCCCGAAACCACCCGTTGGCCCGACACCGTCAGATCCACTGGGACGACCTGAAAGAGGAGAAGGCCCTGGTGCTCAGTGAACTCCACTGCCTGGGCCGCCAGGTCCACGACCTTTGCAAGGCGCGAGACGTGCGCTGGCAGGTCTGGTTCCAAGCCGCCCACCTCGGGACCATCATCGAGATGGTCGCCCACGGCATTGGGGTTTCTCTGGCCCCCTGGTCCTTCGGCGCGCTGGCCGAGGCCCGGGGATGTCGTCTCCTACCGTTGAGCGCGCCCCAGCCACGCCGCGAAATCAACCTCCTGCTCCACAACCTGAGGTATCGCACTCGCGCCGCCCTTGCCTTCCGGGCCCTCGCGCGCCAATGCGCCGTGGCCCTGGGTTGGCGGAACGACTCGTCCCAGTAACGGCCCAGCCGCTGCAGGCCGGCTTTGATTCCGCGGAGGTTCCAACGCCCCCGGCCGTTCCGCGAGGCGCCGCCCCGCCCGTCGCAGTCAGCGGGCCGAAGGAGAGCTTCGCGCCCCCGAAGCCGTCCCCCGCACCCGAATCCCCAACAGCACGGGGACCGGCCGCAGTCGTCCCTCCGACGGCCGATTCAGGACCGCCCATTCGCCCCTGGGGTCCCGCACCAGCATTGCGCTGCTCCCCCCGCCATCCAGATTGATCGCTTCCCAACAGCCAAGCCCCCGCATCCACGCCGCCAACTCCCGCAGGGTCATCCCCTCGCTGTAACCCGGCTGCCGTCCATCCACCACCACCCAGAAAAGCCGTCGACCCGTCCGATCCACCCCCACCGCCGTGCGCGGATGACGCGCCCGATCCTCCAACGGCACCTCCTGCCCCGCCATCACCAGCGCACCGAATCCGGCCGCGGCCCAGCGCACCGGCGCCGCCTGCCGCACCTGACCCAGACGAACCCGCCCGCCCGTCTCCTGCCATACGCTCCAGTAACCGGGCTCCGGCGGACTGGCCTGCCGCCGGCCATCATGTGCCCAGCCCAAAATGTCCACCGCCATCCCCGCACGCCATCGTGCGGACCGCGAGGTCGCCTCCTCCCCGCCAAACCACGCAAACGCGTTCGCATTCACTGCTGCCACCATCCCCGCTTCTGCAGCCAACATGGTCGGTTCCACCAACTGCGATTCGGCACCGCCCGGCCCGTCCGGGTCCGGTCCCGCTGCCACGGCGAGCTCCAGGGCCCGCTGGTCCAACTCCACCACCAGTATGTGAATGCGCAACGGGCGCGGCTGCTCCCGAATCTCGACCCGATAACTCAGCCCGGCTGGCAACTGCCGCCCGGCAGGCGACTGCCCCGCCTCCGTACGCGCCGGCAGAACCGCACAGGCCGTGCTCCAAAGCAACCAGCCCAGCAGCGCGCACCCGGCCAGCCAGCCCACGCCGCGCCAGCCGGTCAAACCCCGGCGGCCCGCACGGTCCCTACCCTTTGGCTTTCTCGCTCTCACAAACCAGGCTTCCCTTGTCCGAGTACCAAAACCAGAAAACCGCCTGCGGCCCGGGTTGGCCAGTGCGGAATCTCGGGGTCCCACACTTTGCCGTCCCCCGCAACTCGTGGACCTCGCATCCGCGGTAAGCGCTCTCACGCTTGCATGGAGCCCTCCTTCGCATGCTAAGCTCCCGCCCGGCCGATGGATTCGACACGCCCAAGATCGCGCCGGGCCGGCCCACCCGATTCAATCCACGCAGCGTCTGGCTTGTGGCCCGGGCCGAAGTCGCCGCGTCCCGCTCTCTTAGCTCATAACCCTCGAACCATGAGTGCGACCCTCAACTGCCCCGAGTATCGCGCCATCGCAGCCTGCCTGTATCGACCCCACCCCGGGACGCCTTCCACCGGGACGCTCCCCGTGCTTTCCGGACCGGGTCGAGCCAACCCTGCGCCCGACAGTCCCTGCGGACGTCCCGGGGCGCTTTGGGCCGCGGGTCCCTGGCTGGGCCTGGTGGCCCTGATGGCGGCGGGCGCGCTCGCCGCCGCCGCCGCGGAATCCATCGCCCCGGCCCGCTCACGCCTGGGCATCAACCTCAGCGGTATCGCCGACTGGAACACCGAGCACCCGTTCGCCGACGCTTTCAAAACGGCCCGGCCCTGGATCAGCCAACGCACCGGTGCGCCCTGGGGTCAGGGGCCCAAACTGGACCTGGATTCTCTCGGCTGGGTGCGCCGCCTCGAGCCCGACTGCTGGGCCGAAACGCTGCTCTTCACCCACGGCCACGCCCCGGCCGGCACTTACCTGTGTCTCTATGAGGGCGAGGGCCGTCTCGACGTGGGCGGCAGCGGCCGCATGCTGCGGCGCCAGCCCGGTCGCCTCGAAATCCAACTCGACCCCGCCCAGGGCCCTTTGTTCCTCCAACTGCGCCAGATCCATCCCGAGCGTCCCGTGCGAAACATCCGCCTCTTCATGCCCGGTTGCGGCCCGGACGGTCCCACCGGCCCGTTTCACCCCGCCTTTCTTCAACGCTGGCGCGAATTCAACACCCTCCGCTTCATGGACTGGATGGAAACCAACAACTCCGAACAACGCGAGTGGTCGGATCGCCCCACCCCCGCCCATGCCACCTACAGCCAGCGCGGTGTGCCGCTGGAAATCATGATCGACCTCTGCAACCGCCTCGGCGCCCATCCCTGGTTTTGCATGCCGCATCAAGCCACCGACGACTACGTCCGGCAGTTCGCCCGCATGGTCCGGGATCGGCTCCGCCCCGACCTTCACGTGTACGTCGAGTACTCCAACGAACTCTGGAATTCCATGTTCGCCCAACACCACTACGCCGCGGCGGAAGGTCGGCGACTCGGCTTCGCGGACAAAGATTGGGAAGCCGCCTGGCGTTACACCGCCTGGCGCTCGCGCCAGATTCACCGCATCTGGGAAGAAACCTTCGGCGGCCGCGAACGGCTGGTCCGCGTCATCGCCTCCCAGGCCGCCAATCCCCATGTCACCGAGCAGATTCTCACCTTCCAGGACAGCGCCCGCCACTTCGACGCCCTCGCCATCGCACCGTATTTCGGCCCCATCGTTTCCCTGCAAGGATCCAAGACCCTGCCACCCGCGGCGGAGGTCGCCACCTGGCCCCTGGAGCGGCTCCTTGACCACGTGCGCCAGCACGCCCTGCCCGAGGCCATCGAACACATGCGACAACACCGCAAGTTGGCCGACCGCTACGGGCTGCGCCTGATCGCCTACGAGGCCGGCCAACACCTCGTCGGCACCGGCGGTGCAGAAAACCTCGAGGATCTGACCCGCTCGCTCCAGGCCGCCAATCGTCACCCGGCCATGGGCGAGTTCTACAGGACCTATCTGGATGCCTGGCTTCGCGAAGCCGGCGGCGACCTCTGCTGTTTGTTCTCCTCCGTCAGCAGTTCCTCGAAATGGGGCAGTTGGGGGCTCCTGGAAGGCGCCAGCCAAACGGGATCCCCCAAGTACAACGCAGTCATCGAGTGGAACCGCGCTCATCCGCGCCCACCGGCGCCTTGAGCGTGCCAACACGCTGAGTCTCCTCCGAGCAGGCTTCGGAAGGTCGAAGGCTCGATACCTGCGTCGGCTTTTGTCGGTTCGAGGGAGCTTCCCGCGGGCCCACGAACGCCGTATCAGTCAAACCGCGGATTCCGGCGCCGCCGCTCTCTCGAAGCCTCGAGCCTGTCTCGCACCTCGCAACGTCCCCCGGGTCCAAGCCCCCGACTTTGTAAGGCGGACCTTGCCCATGGGTCGCCTTTTGCGTCCTCTGCCTGCTCGGTGCGCTTTCCCTCTGCGCATTCTGTGTTCTCTGTGGGCCGTTCATTCTGTGGGGGCTTTGGGCTGGTATTCCCGGATCCGGACCCGGCTCACTCTTAGCCGCCGACGGGAGTCGGCGGATTGAGCTGCAAACCACCGCCCCCCTGCAGCGGCCGGCGGAAGTCGGCGCCTTGATCCAGTGAGCCACAGAGTTTCCGCAATGGCCATCCTCCGGGGTGCGGATCTGCATTCGCATCTTGGGTCCGCCGCCTCACGGCGGCGGCTACCAAGCCTCCCGTAGCCGCCGACGAAAGTCGGCGGAAACGCCCACCAGCGACCCTCCGCTGCGTTTCCGCATCGACCACCAAGAGTCGGCTTTTGAAGGGCGGAGAGCCTCTCAGCCGCCGCATCACAAACCTCCTGCTCCCTCCTCCCAGCCGCTTTCGCGGGGCTTGCGCGGTCTGCCGCAGTGCTCATACTTCTGGACGGGCGCCGGGCCCGTTCACGAGAGTCGCCCAGCCCTTATGAACCGGACCTCAACCCAGCGGAATGGCCATCCACTCGGGGCTTCTCCTCGGGCGATTCACCTTGTCCGGACCATCGTGGCCCTCGGCCCCGTCCTCGCCGCCTTCGCGCTCTGCGCGGATCCCGTCCCGGTGTTGCTCGTCACCGGCCAGGACCATCCCGCTCATCCGTGGCGCCAAACCGCCCCCGTGCTTCGACACATCCTGGAAGCCGATGCCCGTTTCCAGGTCCGCATCACCGAAGACCCGCAGCACCTGGCCGCACCCGGGCTGGAGCGCTACCGACTCGTCGTGCTGCATTTCATGAACTGGGAACAACCCGGGCCCGGGCCGGAGGCCAGGGAAAACCTTCGCCGTTTCGTCGAACGCGGCGGCGGCCTGGCCGGCGTGCACTTCGCCTGCGGCGCCTGGCACGGCGAGTGGCCCGCATTCGTGGAACTGCTGGGCCGCGTCTGGCACGGCAGCGGTCCCGGCAGGTCCCAACATGATCCCCGCGGCCCGTTCACCGTCGAAATCACCGATCCCCACCATCCCGTGACCCGCGGTCTGACAAACTTTGTCACCGACGATGAACTGTACACATGCCTCGAGGGCACACCGCCGATTCGCGTGCTGGCGCAGGCCACCTCCCGCGTGGACGGTCGGTCCCATCCCATGGCGTGGGTCCGCCATTACGGCGCCGGTCGGGTCTTTTTCACCACTTTGGGCCATGATGTACCGGCCCTGACCAATGCGCTCGTGCCCCAACTCCTCCGCCAGGGCTGCCAGTGGGCCGCCGGCCTGCCACCGCCATGAATTCCGCCTTTCCATCCGCCTGGCCGGTCAGGGGCCGAAGTTGGCCTCGCCAGCGCCAATCCCCGAACGATCCCGACCCCTCCGGAACCTCTTCCCACTCATGCCGAACTCAACCCTCAACCCGGACCCGATCCCAACCATGAACACTCGACGTATGCACACGAAGCAAACACCGGACTGCGCGCCGCACTCCGGGATGTCGAATCACACCACCCACTCGGAGGCCTCCACTTCCGGCGAACCCAGCCCTGCACGGACTCTGTCACGCCGGAGTTTTCTTCGAACCTCCGCCGCGGCTACCGCGGGCCTGGCCACGCTGGATATTGCACGGTTCGCCCACGCCGCGGGCAGCGACACCCTGCGTGTGGGCCTGATCGGTTGCGGCGGCCGCAACACCGGCGCCGGCGCGCAAGCGCTCCACGCCGACCGCGGCGCCCGCCTCGTCGCCATGGCCGACATCTTCCTGGACCGCATCCGCCGTGCCCGCGACGTCATTCGGGCCGAGCTGGGCCGCGACGGCCGCGCGGATCAGGTCCAGGTGCCCGACGACCACTGTTTCACCGGCTTCGACGCCTATCGGCGCGTCATCGAGCTCAGCGACGTGGTCCTCATCGCCAACGCCGCGAAGTTTCACCCCCTCCACATGCTCGCGGCCGTCGAGGCCGGCAAACACGTGTTTGTCGAAAAGCCCCACGCCATCGACCCCTATGGCCTGCGAATGCTGGAACGTGCCGTGGCCCTGGGGCGCAAGAAACGGCTCTGCATGGTTTCCGGCCTCCACAGCCGCTACCACACCGGCTATCGGGAAACCATTCAGCGCATCCACGATGGCGCCATTGGCCGTATCGTGGCTCTCGAGGAGAATTTCCTTCGCGCGCCCTACGGCATTTTGGAGCGTCCCCCGGGCCTGTCCGAACTCCAATGGCAGTGCTACGTCCAGTACCGGTTCCGCTGGCTGTCCGGTGACGACGTGGTCCAATCGCTCGTGCACAACCTGGATCGAGCGAGCTGGATCCTCCGCGAAGCCGCGCCCGTCAAGTGCCACGGTCTGGGGGGTCGTTCCACAATGATCGAAGCGCGCTACGGCGATGTGTTCGATCACCACGCCGTGGTGTATGAAATGGCCGATGGGGTGAAGATTTACGCGTTCTGCCGTACCACCACGGGTTGCTACGATGAAAACTCCAGCATCGTGTACGGCACCGAGGGGCGCGCCAACATTCTGGCCTGCCGGATCACCGGTGCCCGTCCCTGGCGTTGGGAGGGTCAGTGCGATCCCTACCAGGAAGAACACAACCAGCTCTTTGCCGCCATTCGCGCCGGCCGGGTCCTCGACAATGGCGAGTACATGATTCGCAGCACCCAGATCGCCGTCATGGGCCAACTGTCCTGCTACACCGGCCAGGAAATCACCTGGGAGCAGGTCCAGGCATCGAATTTCTTCTACCCGCCCAGGCCGGAGGATTGCCGCGACGACATGGAACCGCCAACGCAACCGGGTCCGGATGGCACCTATCCGGTCCCACAGCCCGGGCGGACCCGGTTTGCCGGACTTTGATCAGTGCGGGTTCGGTTCGGCCGGTGGATCGCGTCGCGCCGATGGAACCGCGTTGTGATGGGTCCGTCGCGGGTCGGCAGCCCCGTGCGTCGCGGGAGCCCCCTCCAGAGCGGCTTGCCGCGCGCACCGGCTTTCGCGAGACCCGACTCAGTCCGACCCGCCCGACGGCATGGCGGTGGGGCCTCCGGCCGAGGTCAACCGCAACTGCCCCGCCAACGGCTGTAGGTCCGCCAGTTCCTTGCCCGGCACGCCCCCGCCCAGCTCCACCAGGCGTTCCCCCGCCGGCCGCACGCGGGACTGGAAACTGCCCACCGCCTCGTTGAACGCCGCATTCGCCCGCTCCAACCCGGTCCGCAGCCGGTCCAAATGCTGCGTGAACACCACCACCCGTTCGTAAAACTCCTGGGCCGCCCGCGCAATCCGCTGGGCGTTCTCCGTTTGCGCATGCTGCTGCCAGCTCACCGCCACGGACCGCAACAACGCAATCAACGACGCCGGCGTGGCCAGCAAAATTCGCCTCTGCGCCGCCCACACGATGAGGTCCCGATCCCCCTCCAACGCGGCGCTGAACAGCGATTCCGCCGGTAGAAACAACACGACATGGTCCAGCGCGTTCGGGAACTGTCGCGGATAATCCCGTTTCGCCAAATCCAGGATCGTCTGCCGCAAGCGCGCCGCGTGCTGCGTCAGGGCTGCAGCCCGCCGCACGGGATCCGCCTCGTCCAGGGCGCTGAGGAACTCCAGATCCGGAACCTTCGCGTCCACAAGGATCAGTCGGTTGCCGGGCAGATGCACGATCAGGTCCGGTTTGCCCTCCTCACCGGACGCCTGCTCGACAAAATCGCAGTGCGCACTCATGCCGGCCGCCTCCACCACTCGGCGCAACGTTTCCTCCCCCCACCGGCCCCGTGCCTGGCTCGATCGGAGCACCATCCGAAACTGCTGCGTCTCCTGCGCCAGCATCTGGCTCTGTTGCGAGAGCGCTTCCAATTGCTTTTTCACCTCCCCGAGCACCAGCGATTGCTGACTCTCCGCCTGTTGCAACCGCCGCTGATACGCCTCCAACTGCTGGCGCAACGGCTCCACCAGTGCGCGAATCGCCTCCTGCCGCTGTGCCAGATCCCCCTTGGCCGCCTCCTGCAGTTTGCCCAGCATTTCGCCCGCCAGTTGCAGAAACGCCGGCGCGCTCTCTTTCAACGCCTCCGCGCTCAGCGCCCGAAACGCCTCGCGCACCTCCGCCAGCGCTTTCTCCCTTGCCTCCTGAACCTCGCGCAACGCCCGCTCGTGCAGTTCCCGCTGATCCGCCGCCAACTTCTGCGCCGCGTCGCGCGCCGCCTCCGCCGCGGCCCGGGCCGCCGCCAGCTCCGCCGCCTGCGCCCGCAACCTCACCAGCTCGTCCTCCCGGAGCCGCACCTGTTCCCGCAACTCCTGCTCCAGCCGCGTGTCCGGAACCGGGGTTCTTGCCCGGGCCCACAACCAACCCACCAGCCCGCCCACCCCTGCGCCGATGCCAAATCCGAGCAGCCATTCCATAACACGATCGTCCACCGGCCGACTTCTCGCGCCCGACATCGCGGCCGCGCATGCGTCTCGGGACCGCCTCCGGCCGCCTGACCGGGCGCCGCCTCAAGGCCCCGGATAATGCGCAATCACCTCGATCTCCACGCGCGCCCCCCTGGGCAGCGCCGCCACCTGCACCGTCGATCGCGCCGGATGGTCGTGCGTGAAATATCGGGCGTACACCTCGTTCATCGCCGCGAAATCGTTCAGATCAGTCAAAAACACCGTGCTCTTGACCACGTGCTCGAACCCCAGGCCCTGGTCCTCCAAAATCGTGCCAATGTTTTTCAAAACCTGCTCCGTCTGCGCGCGAATGTCTCCCTCCACCAGAGCCCCCGTGGCCGGATCCACCGGAATCTGCCCCGCACAAAACAACAGGTCGCCCACGCGGACCGCATGATTGTAGGGCCCCACCGCGGCCGGCGATCGCGCCGGCCGAATCACGACTTTCTTCATGTTCATGGCTCCATGCTGCTGCTGAGATTCCATTGCGGCGCATTCAACGCGCAATCGCCTCCGCCCAGCAAGCGCAAAGCACCGTGCTTCAGTTCCCCTGTCCGGCTCTCCTTCGGCCGGCAGGCCGCGGGCCTCCGATTCCGGTCGGGGCATTGCGGAAACGTTCGGGCCGCCCCGAAGGCTCCGGCCAGGAATGCCCCGTCGGCCCAAACCTGCCCCATCAGTTCCGGGAACCTTGCACCCGACCCGCGAGCCCCGCTCAAGCCGGCCGCAACGGCGCCCTCTCCGCGGGCACCCCGCGCCACGGTTCGCCCGGCACCACCTGCGCCGTCGTGCGCCCGAGCAATGCCGGCAATCGGTCCCACACGCGCGTCTTCAACTGAATCGCCGCCCCCACCACCGACATCGCCACCGCCACCGCCAGCACCACGTTGAACACCAGTCGTTTCCCGCTCGCAAACCACGGCTGCCCGCCGCAGGAACGCCGATTGTACAAAATCCAGAACGATACGTACGCAATCGGCAGCATCGTGAACGCCATCGCCGACGCCACCACCGGCAGCCACAACGGCGTCGAGGTCACCACTCCCAGCAATCCCACCACCGGCACCAACGTGAACATCCGATACCGCTTCACCGTGTACTCCAGCCCGAACATCTCGCACACAGTGAATCCGCACACCACCATGTGGGCGCTGATCGCCCCGCACGTCATCGCAATGAATCCCAGGTCGAACACCACCCGCCCCACATTGGCCCCCATGACCGGCACCAGGGCCTGCGCCGCATCCACGGGTCGCAAATCGGTCCGCACCAACCCCGCCTGCGTCGGGTCGTAAATCGTGTTGGCCATCCCGATGATGATCAGCGACGTCACCAGCACGAACGGCACGAACATCGACATCACCAGATCCCATCGCGACAACGTCCGGTGCGCCGGCCCCCAACCCTTCGCCAGCAGCGAATACCCGTACAGAAACGTCATGTTGATCCCCACCGCCGCCCCGATCGCGCCCAACACCGTCTGAATCCCCTCCGGGCTCTGCGGCAATCGGAACCCGAAAAACCCGCGCAACAACGCCCCCCAGTCCACCCCGGTCCACGCCACCACCGTGGCAAACGCCAGCACCACCGCCAGGATCACGCCCCGCAGGAACCACTCGTAGATCCGGATGCCCGCGCCGCGCCGACCGTAGTTCCACGTCGTGAAGATCGCCACGCCCAACAACAAAAACCCGATGCCGAAACTCACCGCATAACCGGTCGCCGTCAACGAACGTGCCCCCGCTGCGTCGGTGGCGTACACCTCCAGCCCCGCCAGTTCCGCCAGATCCCGCGCCGCCCCCGCGGCCAGTCCGTATTGCGGAAAATGCCAGATGACCGAAGCCACGATCGTCGCCAGCGCCCACAAGAACGCCATGACCGGATGCAGCTCCCGCGCAAACAACCGGTAGGGTCGCTCGCCCGTGGTGAGCACCACCTGCCCCAGCGCCGCCAGCATGCACACCCCCAACAACATCGCCACCGGCTGCACCCACAGCAGATCGTACCCGAACGACGCCCCCGCCACCACCGACGCCACGGCGCTGCCCGCCCCCAGCGTCATCGCACTCTGCAGCAAGCCGGGCCCCGTCCGTTTCAGATAGCCCAGGGCGCGCTCCGGCCACGGCAGCCGTTCCAACGCCTGCAGCGCCGCCACCTCCTGCTGCAGCTTCTCCCCATCCACCTGCCCGGCCAACGGGAGGCCCGCCGGGGCCGTGCGATTCGTTTCCATGGCCGCCATTGTGCAATCCGTTGAAGCCCGGACTCAACCCTTCCTTTGTCCGAGCCCGGCGCCCGCCCCCGCAAGTCCGTCCGTCGGCCGGGCGCCCCATTGCCCCGCGCCACCGCCCGGCCCTCGCGGCTCGTCCCTGGATCAGACCGCCACCCGCAACCCGCGCGGGATCACCCCGAACTCGACCGGCGTCCGGCCCACCCATTCTCCGTCCAACTCGAACGGCACAGGCGCCTCCGCCGCCAAACGAAACCCGGTCGCGCGACGCCGAACGACCATCCATTCCGGCACCCGACCGCGCAGCAGCAACCACGGCCCGCACAGCACCACCCGCCAGGGCGTCACTCGCGGAAACACGCACACATCCAACACGCCGTCATCCGGCCGCGCCTCCGGAAACAGCACGAACCTTCCCCCGTAGAGACACCCGTTGCCCACCAACACCAGCCCGCCCTCCAAACATGCGGACCCGCCCTCCCAACGCACGCGATCCACCCCCGCCCATACCGCGCGCCAGCCCGCCCACACATACGCCCAGGGCCCCAGCCGCGCTTTCCACTGCGGATTCACCCGCTCGATCGCCCGCGCGTCCAAACCCGCCCCGCCCATCTGCACAAAATACCGGCGCTGCCGACCCCCGGGCCCATCCCACTCCGTCCATCCCAGATCCCAACGCCGTTCGCGCCCCGCCACAACGCGGTCCCACGCCCGCAGCCCCGAGCGCGGCAAGCCCAGCTCCCGCGCCCAGACATTCGCCGTCCCCATCGGCAACACCCCCAGGCGCACCCGCTCGAACCCGTCCGGGACCTCGCCGATGCCGTTGAGCACTTCGTGCACCGTGCCGTCCCCACCGGCCGCCACGATCACCTCGACCCCCTCCTCCACCGCCTGCGCCGCCAGCACCCGACCCTCCCCCGCGACGCGCGTCCACTGCACCGTGCCCGAAGCCGCCACGCGGCCTTCGAGGTGTTGGCGCCACCGACGCACGCCCCGCGCCGCGGGATTGGCAATCACACAAATGCGCATCCGTCGAATCCTCGCCCTGCTTGGCCTCGGGCTCCGAACGGGGCCGTCCTCGCTCCACGCCCGGGCCTTCGTGCGCGAGCGCGCCTCCCGGCTTCCGCCGCTCAGCGCAGATACTTCAGCGCCACAAATCCGGCCACGCCCAGCACCAACACCCCCCAGGCCAGCCAGTCGAAGTACTTCTCGATCCACCCCTTCACCTGCGGCCCCAGGAGGTAAATCGCCCCGCCAACCAAAAAGAACCGAGCAGGCCGTCCCACCGCGGACGCCACCACCAGCGTCCAAAAACTCACCTCACAAACCCCTGCCGCCACGGTGAAAACCTTGTAAGGGATGGGCGTGAACGCCGCCGTCAGAATCGCCCAAAACGCGTTCTGCTCGTACAGGGCGGCCACTCGATCGAACGCCTCCTGGGAAAACACATACGGGATGAAAAACCCCTTCACCGACTGCCACGCCCCGTAACCCAGGGCATAGCCGAACATTCCGCCCAACACCGATCCCACCGAGCACACCAGGGCAAAAAACAGCGCCCGCCGCGGAGCCCCCACGCTCAGGGCCAGCAGCAGCACGTCCGGCGGCACGGGAAACACCGACGACTCGGCAAAGGCGATCCAGAACAGCGCCCAGGCGCCACCCGGCCGTTCCGCCCAGCTCACCGTCCACTCATACAACCGACGCAACCAGGCCGACGGCCCGGTTCTTGCCCGCGGAGACACTTCGCTCATGCGGCAGGCGAAAGAACCCCAACCCCCGCCCGCCGTCAAGCCACCGGCAACACCACCCACGCAGCCGGACCCCACGCCTAAAGTCCCCAGCAGGCTTGGTCCAAGGGAAACCAGCACGAAAGCCGCTCGACCACGACCTGGACACCAGCAGACCGATTCGTCTTGCGTGCTGCAGCGCCTATTGGTCTGACCCTGGTGGGTGAAAGCCGTTCGGTTGCCAGAATCCCGCCACCGGCGCCCCTGCCCGCAACGGTGGGCCCTACCCTGCGAGCGGCAGATCGTGGCCGCTTCGGCCGCCTCAGCGGGGTCTCCCTTGGCGATCCGTTTCACCCGGAGCACTTCTGCTTGGGCGTCCTCCACTCGAAGCCGCGGCTCGACGCCATGTCCTTCCCGCAACTGCCGGTTGCCTCCGTTGGGCATGTAAGAGGAGGTTGCCCGAGTCGTAGCGTACTGCGGAGTCCTGTGGGCTCTACGGGGCAAGGTGCAAGCGGTTTTGTTCTGGTCGTTCGTACAGCGCGCAATAGGTCGGAGAGGCAGCCGCCGATTATTGGTGCCTCCTTGCGGCCGTCGCCAATCCATAGTGCGCAGTTCAGCACCCCGGTGTCGGGCGCCGCTGCGCCAGCCGCACCAAGCCGCCGGCGAGAACCTCCAAGAAGCCCACACCCGCGTTCAGTCCCGGCCCCGATGCCGGTTGCGCCGTGCCCTTAACATTGTATGCATCCGCCCAGCGATCTCTGCCACCGCTTCCGACATCGTTCCGTCAAACAGCGACCTGCTTTCCCCTTATGGGCCCCCTCAACTTGCGCTCTGACTTCCCCTGCCCCTTGCACGCCACCGAAAGCTCCATGAGCTCTATCCCGGCTTCCCGCCACAAAGTCTTTCCCTGCCCCCTCTCCTCACACCCCTTCCTAACCCGCACACCTCGTATCCCAACCGGACGACCTCGCAGCCCGCCCGTTGGCAGCGAAATCGTTGGCTGCGAAGCCCACGCGCGCAGTCCTCGCAGCGCTTACTGAACCGGACCCTCAGGTGATGCAGGATCACGCCTCACATGTCATTTGCTCGCGCCCGGCCGCGGCGGACCAGCGGCACAGGGCAAGCTCACCCTCGGTGGTCACAATATGTTCGAAGCCGCGCTCTGAGCCATCCGCCCGCTGGCCCGCGAGCCCACTCGTGGGTACGTTCACTCTGACTTTTTCCACAATCCTCAACGGGTCGGCCCCACTTATCGCGGCCGACTTGTCATGCACCCTTCTCCATCACCTCCGGACGTCTGCGGTATTCTCTGGTGCACTTGTCGGTCCATCGCAATCGGCTTTTCACGACGCGGGAACCCATGCATGAGATCCCGGATCAAACTTCTCAAGCGCGGCCTTTTCTGCAATGCTTAGAAGCCGCCTGGCCAGTGCCATCGCCCGGTCCTTCTTGGGCTCCTCAAAGCCTGAAGGCGGTCGCGGGGGCATCAGGCAGCTCGGGCATCCACGCTTGCAGGGGCACTTCTCGGCGATTCGAATGGCCGTCTCAATGATCCTGGGCCACAACTCCAGGGCCCTCTCCGCCACACCAATGCCACCCGGCACGCTCTCGTACAAGTATACCGTTGGGGGGTCCCTGAGTGTCGTGTGAGTGCTGAGGTCATGCCTGTCGCAGGGAACCACGAAGGGCGCCCCAATTCGCAGGAGTTGCTCCAACCCAACGAGGTCTCGGGCCTCAAAATCGCCACCCAGAGCCGAAAGATTCGCCAGCTCCAGCCAGAAACCTCTGACGCTCGAAGAGCGAGCAAGCTGCCCACGCTCCTCCCTCACAACTTGGCCCGAATGCGTGTCAATTAGCTTGAATCCCCCGAAGTTCTCGAACACCGTGAGCTTTCCGTAGCAGGCTGCAATGCTCTCTGCATAGCGACGGCCCGAGAGGATTTCAGGCCCATGGATGACCGTCCAGAAAACGCCCTCCGTACGAAGATGCGGGTCGGCCTCCTCCAGCAGAACTTCCGCCGCACCATGGGCGGCTACCTTGTATGGCCGACCGAAGTGGTTGTAAATCGCACCCACGTACGCCTCTCGAAAAAGGTGTATGTCGGAAATCTCGCCGATTTCCTTGCCCTTGTACAGCAGCCGATACATCATGCCGGATCCCCCGCGGATCTTCAGCTGCTGATAGTTCGGCTTGACGCCCCTAACCGGCTTTTTGCCCGCCATCGCCTTGCGACTGAAGTTGTAGAAGCAGGATCCGAGAGTCTGCTCCAATTCACGGGTAACCTCTCCGCCGCACTCGTGCACCAGGTACGGCAGATGCCGGCTCATGAGCTCCTCGTTGTCGATTCCGATCAAAATCTCGTCGAGTGGCTTGTTAAGGAACGCATCAATATTACTCGCGAAAAACTTGTCGAAAGGATTGTTGAGCGCGTAAAACAGCACGTAGGCTTTCTTCTCCCAACTCCGCCCAACGCGGCCGATACGCTGCCAGGCGGAAAGCACACTGTCGGGGAAGCCTGCGAGGATGCAAGCGTCCAATCGGCCGATGTCCACCCCAATCTCCAGGGCATTCGTGCAGAAAACGGCCTGAAATCGGCCTGTGCGGAGTCCCTCCTCGATCTCCCGCCTAAGGGCGGCCTCGTAACCGCTGCGGTACGGTGCGATTCTCCCGGCGTCGATTCCATACTCGACAGCGTCCCGTTTGGCTCGCACGGCGGCTTCTTCTGCGAATCTCCTGGACGGACAGAATACCAACGTGCTCAGTCCCTCGCTGACACATGCCAGGGCTGCTCGTGCAATCCGCAGCAGGTAGATCTCGTAGAACCGAAAGTCGGGAATGTCGGGATCGATGAACGCGAAGTGACGCTCAGGACGCATGGTTGTCGCCGCCCGCACAACCTTGCACCTCCGTCCTGTGAGCCGGTAGGCATGTTCCTCGGCATTTCCGCAGGTCGCCGTTGCGAGCACGATCTGAGGACGTACGCCAAGCTGACTTAGTTTTGCGAAGAACCTTCGCAAAAGAAGCGCCACGTTCGTGCCGAAGTACCCCCGGTACTCATGAATCTCATCAAGAATGACCAGTCGCAGATGGGAAAGGAATGTAGTCCACTGCTCCTGCCATCCAAGGAAGCTTTGGTGAAGCATCTCCGGATTCGTAAACAACACGGCCGGTGGATGCGCCTTGAGCAATCTGCGATGTTCGGGGTCGAGATCTCCATCGAACACCCACGATTCCAACCGCCGTGCCGACGCTGCCTCGACTGCCCCGGCAAGCTCCTCGAACTGGCGGCGCTGATCGTTCGACAGGGCTTTCATCGGATGAACCATCAGCGCATGGGAGTGAGGCGACTCCAACAGGCCCAGAACCAAGGGAATGTTGAAGCATAGTGTCTTGCCGCTGGCCGTCGGGGCCTCGAGTACAACATCCTCGCCGCTCAAGATACTTTCGATCGCTTGAGCCTGATGCGCGTACAAAGCGCGAATGCCCAAGCTGCTCAGCGCTCGCCGAATCGCCACGGGAAGACGGCCAAGGGAGCTTTCCGGAGCAAAATCAGGTGGCTTACACGGGAGCTTCCGGGTGAGTACAATGTCTCCTCGTCCCCCGTCAGACCCGTCCCTCAGGGCATCAAATCTCCGAAGCCTGGCAAGGAGTTGTTCCATACACCATCTACCTAGTGCTCAATACACCTCAAGCCGGCAATTCCACCTTGCCCCACCGATACCCGTACCAGAGCGGGGCAATTGAACATCAACACTGCAGCCGCAAATAGTGCTGCGCGACTTCCGTATGGCTGAGATGCCGAGGCGAAGGTCGGGAACCGAGGGAGGTTCCCAACCCGCCGCCACAATTCGCCCCGATCGTCCTGAGACGACGGCTGCCACAAAAGACCGTCCGATCCACACCCGCAATCCCAGCGGCATACCGATTGATTCTCCGGCCGGGGAGGGTGGCCGCACACCACAAGAGTGGGCCTCGCCCAGCTCACAGAGCTGTCCGGATGTGTGGTCGAGATGTCGGCAGAGACGAGAAAGGCCAATGGCCAAGGCTCGTGGGCGATCCTCGGAGGGTTGAGGGTGCCAAACAGGGCGTCGCAAATGGACAGTCATGACCGCGCTACTACCCACGTCCGGCTCGCAAGTCACGCAGCTGCGTAGTCGCCGTGTCCATCCGATGACCGTCCGAGTGAAGCCCCCTGAGATCCATCGAGGACATCGCGAGATACAGCCGGCGGATCGCTCCGTTCCTGGGGACACCAGCGACCGCCCTTTCCCCCCGGGGATGCGACGCTTCGCTTGCCCGACCCTGACTGCCTGCCCCCGCAATGTGCCGCCCACATTCGGCCCGGCAACCGCAGCCAAAAGTCTATCCCGACCCACCAGCCGAGCGGGAGGGCAAACGAACGGTGATTGAAAATCGAACCCGGGGACCCCACTGCCGTGCTCAAACCGAGAAGCCACAGCTCCCGCGCCCTGAGCTCGCTCCTCACTGTTGGCACGCTCAGCTTTCACAACGCATCCCACCAGGGCAAATGCGATGCACACCATAGACACAACAGTTGCCCCGGACAAGTCTGCCTTTTCCGACCTGCCGAGCCTGGGCAGGGGCGGCCTCGATGGGGTACCTCGAGCCCCCGAGGAGCACGGCCATAAAGAGCCACACCGTACCTTGTATGTCCACTCGCGACGGCCCCATGCCCGGGGCAGTCCGGGCAAGCAGGTGCGGGGCCATTCTCGACTTTATCCCTTGCGGACAAACCACCTCCTCCTCCGCGAACGGCCCTCCCCTGCGCAATCCCTTGCAGCTATAACCCGGACCGTCACAGGTCGCCACGGCGCCGCCTGCGAGGCTGTCCACCAACGCCGCCAGCCGTCTGATTGAACTTCGGGCCAACCCCAAAACGCGGGACGCGTTCCTTCCCCCTGCCGCATACCGGCGGTACCATCGAAACGCAGAGTCCACAGGCGAGCCCACCCCCCCACCCGTGGCGACGCTTTTCCCCCGGCCCGGGTTTTCCTGCGTCCGTCTCGGGGATGCGGAACAGCGTCGACTGCAGCGGAAGTCTTTCCATCCCTGATGCCGTCAAAGCAAGGAGGTCTCGAAACGGCTGCGGGGCAGGGCCTTGACAGATCGGGCTCACGGGCGTTTGCTAAAGGCAGTGTAGCCTCGCAGAGCCGTTAAACACGTGCAGGAGGTGACCATGCAGGACGACTTCCGGTTCCCCGGCTCAAGACCAAGCAATCCCACTCCGGTCATTCCACACCTCCCAACCCCGGGCGCCCGGATCCAGCGCCGGCCGCATCAGGCGGACCGCCCACGCGACCGGATCGGCCCGGCCAAAGAGCCGCCGGCGCGCACTGCATTTTCCCAACCGGTTTCTCGTCGGCCCCGTCTCGGCCGGGGGCGCACATGGGCACAGACCCGCGGCTGCGGTCGGCCGGTGTGGATCCTTTTGGCCGGGCTGCTGGGTGGCGAGCTGATGCTGTCGGGCCAAACGAACCAGCCGCCGACCGTCGAGATCCTGAGCACGACGTTGCGGCCCGGCACGACATACATCGACGTGGACTTTCGTGTGGTGGATCCCGACGATGAGACGGTGGAGGTCGGCGCCCTGGGTTGGCTCAACAATGGCACACGGCTGGAGCACGTGATCCCCATTCGAGCCCTGGTCGAGGGCACGCACACCAACCGGGGTGTGAATGTCCCGGCCAATCGCCCGTTGCGGTTGACGTGGAACATTGCGGCCGACTCGGATCTGACGGTGGCTTCGGTGCAGGTGGAGATTCGGGCCAAGGACCGGCGATCGCCCCTGCCCTTGCACTGGGTCACGGTGCCGGCCGACGGTGCGTATCCGGCCACGACCTACCTGCGCAGGCCGATAAGCGAGGCCGAAGTCATCTCGATTCTCCTGTGGGAGCTGGCGTTGGGCAACCCGGAGCTGACGATCCAGCGGAATTATTGCGTGCTGAGCAATTTCTGCGTCATCAGTTACGGGGGCGACCCTCCGTTTGTGATTCAGTCCACAGGTCCGCGGCTGGTGGCCGCCGGAGGATTGCCCTCGTACTGTGTGCTGGCGCAGGACCTGGTCACCAGTACAGATGCCTACATTGGAGCCAATCCGGCTGCGCTGGCTTACGTCTATGACCGGCTGGGTCTGCGAGTGGCGCGGCCCGAGGAAAGCCGGCCAGACCTTTCGCGATACGGCATTGCCAGCTCGTATGTGCGCGTGAGCGGGGACGACCCGGTGGATCGCGCCTACGTGGCCGGTGGCCCACATGCGTGGAAAGACAAATATGCACAGTGGTCGCCTCGCGGCTGGTTTTTCCTGCACACGCTGTTTCTGCGCGGTACGCGGGCGCTGTCCCTTGGGCCGGCATGGTCGATCGCATTGACGCGCGACGGGTTGGTCCCTTTGAACACGACGTCCACACCGGCGGAGGCCACCAACGTCATGGGCATTGCCGCCGGGGCCACGCATGCGCTGGCGTTGCGGGCGGACGGTTCCGTGCTGGCGTGGGACACGTACCATCTGGATGGCGCGCCGAACCAGTACGGTCAGCTGGACGTGCCGCCTCAGGCCATGCCGGCCATGGCTATCGCCGCAGGGGCGTATCACAACCTGGTAGTACGGAGCAACGGGACGGTGGTGGCGTGGGGGCGGAACGACAGGGGTCAATGTCAGGTGCCGCCCACCGCAACCAACGTGATCGCGGTAAACGCGGGTGAGCAGCACAGTGTGGCGTTGCGGGCCGATGGCACCGTGGTGGCCTGGGGCGACAATTCGAAGGGACAACTGCAGGTCCCGCCCACGGCCACCAACATCGTCGCCATCGCGGCGGGGCTGCATCATACCCTGGCGCTGCGCGCGGACGGCACGGTGGTGGCCTGGGGGGACAATGCGCGTGGCCAGACGAATGTGCCGGCCGAGGCGACCAACGTCGTGGCGGTGTCAGCAGGTCCGATCCACAGTGTGGCGCTCCGGGCGGATGGACGGGCGGTGGCCTGGGGCGCATCGCCGGAACCCGCGGGTGTGGTCGGGTTCTTCTCGGGCATCGACCTCCTGGGGTACGGTTGCGCCGCGGACTACATGGTGTTCGTGGACAAAAAGACGCCCTAACCCTTCGCCCTCGCCCGCCATGGCACCGGTTCCGGCAGATCGAGCGCGCACGCGTCGGAGACCCGGTCCGGCCATGGGCCGATGGCTGGTCTCCGGCCTGATCGGCTGCCTGGGCCTGGTCCGGCTCTCGGCCGCCACGGTGCAGTATGTGGAGATGTCCGATCCACCCACGCTGTTCGCATCCACCAGTGTGGTGTCCACGCCATTGGTGGTGGTGACGCGGACGGCGCCGGCACAGGCCGGGACGCTGCGGTTTACGCACTGGACGATCAACGGCGTGCGCACCAACGACTTCACGGGGCGCTCACTCAACCCGGTGCGCTTCACGATTTACGAACCCACCATCGCCGTGGCGCATTACCTGCCGGCCCAGCAGGACAGTGACAGCGACGGGGTGCCCGACTGGTTCGAGATCGAGTATTACGGCGATCTCGGTCCGGATGCCGCCTCCGACACCGACCTGGACGGCTACCGGCTGCTCGAGGAGCTGGCTGCGGGGACGCATCCACGGTTGAAGGATGAAATCGTCCCCGGGGGAATCACCGTGCACCGGAGTCCGGCGGTGGCCGTCAATTTCGCCGGCTGGCCGTGGTACCAGATCGTCAGTGAGCCACCCGGGTTGATCGTGCAGAGCAACCTGGTGCCTCCGGGTACGATCGTTCAGACCCCGGATTACTGGAACCACGAAATCCAGGGATCCCGGTTTGCCTTCTGGGACATTGGCGGCATCCGACAGGCCGATTCCCTGGGCATCGCCCTGGGCAGGATCCGTTTTTCCGTCACCACCAACACCGTGGTTACCGCTCACTTTTACGCGCTGCAGGAGGACCGGGACGCCGACGGCGTGCCCGACTGGTTCGAACTGATGTACTTTCCATCGCTCGAAGTACAGGACGGCGGGTCGGACGCCGACGGGGACGGCTGGACGCTCCGGCACGAGTATCTTCAGCAAACGGTGCCCCGACTGGCCGATGAGCTCGTTCCGGGTGGAGTGGTCGTGGTGCGCAGCGCGGCCGTGGTGCTCAACTTTGCCGGCTGGCCGTGGTACCAGATCCTGAGCCAGCCTCCGGGACTGCTCGTGCAGAGCAACCTGGTGCCCCCGGGCACCGTGATTCGGACGCCGGATCTCTGGGGCAGAGAAATGGGTGGATACCGGTTTGCATTCTGGTCGCTCGATGGCATCCGGCAAGAGGACAGCCTCGGCATCGCCCTGGGGATGGTGCAGGTCCCTGTCGTCAGCAACGTTCTTCTCACGGCGCACTTCCACCCGGTCCGCGGAGACGAGGACGCGGACGGGGTCCCGGACTGGTTCGAGCTGACGTACTTCCCGTCGCTGGAGTTGCAAGACGGGGCTTCGGACGCCGATGGGGATGGGTGGACTCTGGCGCAAGAGTCACTGTTGGGCACCGTCCCCAAGCTGGCGGATGTGTGGGTGCCCGGGGGAGTGACGATCGTGCGCACGCCGGCGTTGTGGGTGGACCTTCAGCCGTTCGAACGGATGCAGTTCGTGCTGATCGATGGAGTGACGAGTAACTTCTTTGCCGGCCCGTCCGGCAGCGGCGGCGTCCGATTCGGCACCGATGCTGCACCGGCGTTGGGCGACTGGGACGGCGACGGGGATCTCGATCTGTTCATCGGTCACACTCCGGGCGAGCTTCGGATCTGGGAGAACATCGGGTCGGCTTACAATCTCCATCTCAGCGAACGAACTGCAGCGTTTGCCCTGCTGGCGCCCTTGTGGTCGGGCTGGAGGCGCCCCGTTCCCGCCCTGGGCGATTGGAACGGCGACGGGCGGGACGATCTGGTCGTGGGTGGCAGTGGCGATACGTTGCTGTTGGTGGCTTCGACAGGACATTTTGGTTCGCCGCAGGAACCGGCACCGGTTCGAAGCTTTGCCACCGGATCCGAAATCGCAGGCACCGCCCTCGGGGATGTGGACGGCGATGGTTGGGCGGATCTGCTGGTTCTTCGGAGCACGGGGACGGCGGACCTGTATCTGAATCGCCGGGACCCGGCCCAACCCTTCGCGTCCCCTGCCACGCGCAGCCCGCTGCTACCCGAGCCGGTGCCGGGCCCGAGCGGGTTGGCCGTCGCGGATGTGAATTATGACGGTCAGGTGGATGTGCTCGTGGCCGACAGCTCGGGCCGCATCTGGGAATTTCATCGCGATCCCGCGACGGAGCAGTTCCGCCTGGTGAGCAAGGTGTGGGCGGGAACAGGCGCCGGGTTCGCTTTGCTGCAGGGTATCGCCGTGGGGGACGTGGACGGGGATGGGGATCTGGACTTGATTGGCGGCACCGCCGAGGGCGCACTGCTGGCCCTGCGGGACCCGAGCAACGCGATCCCGACGGGGCTGCAGGCCACCGTCGGCCCTCGCACGGTGCTCCTCACATGGGCGCCGGACCTGCACTTCCGCGTGGCGGGTTATCATGTCTATCGCAGTGTGGGGTCCACGCAGGCGTTCGAACGGTTGACCTCCCAATGGCTCCCGGTCCCGCGCTTCGAAGATCAGCAAGCGACGCCCGGGGTCACCCACCACTATCGCGTCACGGCTGTGCGCGTGCGCACAAGCGGCGGGACCGGCGCAGAGTTGGTCGTGGAGAGCCGGCCTTCTGACATCGTCAGTGTCGTGCCGGGAGGGCTCACCCTGGGGATGTCCGACACGTTCGCGGCGCCGGGTTCGAACGTGGTGCTGCAGATCAACACGCCTCTGGCCACGGGGATCACCGGCACGAACCTGGAAATCCGCGTTCGGTACGATCCGAGCCGGCTGCGGCCGCGCAGCCAGATCGATCCCTCACGGCCAACGGTGGAACGAACGGCCCTGACCGAGTCGTTGCGCCTCCGCGACAATGCCGCGGAGGCCGCCGGCGAACTGGTGTTGTGGGGAGAGGGCGGCGGGCCCCTGCAGGGCCGGGGGAACCTGCTTGACCTGCACTTCCAACTGAGTCCCGACGCCGTGCCGGGCACCCGGATCACGAACGTCGTGGTGGCCGCCCGGTTGTTCGATTCGGCCGGGGTCGAATTGCCCGTGCATATTGTGGGCCCGGCGGTGTGTGTGGTTTCCGACCGGTATTGGGCCGGGGACGTGACCGGCGACGGCGTGCTCGACCCGCAAGATTTCGAGCTGGCCCTGCGGCTGGCGGCGGGGCAGCGCGCTCCCACGGCAGCGGAACTGGCTGCGCTGGACATGAACGGGAACGGCGTAGCGGACGAGGACGATGCTCATCAAATCCTGCGGATGATTCATGGCCGGAATCCGAACCCAGAATGACCCGGGCGCCATGCACGCAGCCGCCCGGAAGGCGACTTCCGTCCGACGCCCTGCCATGGGCCTGGGGGCGCTGCTGGCGTGGTTTTTGTCCAGCAGCCCGGCGGGACCCCTATTGGCTTCTCAAGTGTTCATCGGAGAACATGCGGTGCTGCCCGGAGACCGGGTGCGGGTCCCCATTTGGTTTACCAACGCGCCGGGCGTGGCATCTGCGGCAGTCACGCTGCGGTTCGATCCCGGATTGGTGGAGCCGGTGAGTGTGTCCGCTCCGGATGCGTCCTCTGGGTTTGCCGTGGCGTCGTCTGTGCGCGACACCACCTGGCAGATCGTGGCGGCGCGGGAGACCGGCCTGGCGCAATCCTCGGGGATTCTGGCGGTGGTGACCTTTCGTGCGCGTCCGGGCACCGTGGCCGGGTTGACCGCGCCGCTGACCGTGGCCGACTATCGGCTCCACGGCCAGCATGGTCGGCCGCTGCCGGGCGCCCCCGGCGCCGCCTTGGCGCAAGGGCAAATCACCCTGGTGGACCCGCAAACCGATCGTGATGCCAATGGCCTGCCCGACTGGTGGGAGGAACGCTTTTTTGGCGGGCCCAGCTCGGCCGAGCCGACGGCGGATCCCGATGGCGACGGGATGCGGAACTGGCAGGAGTATTGGGCAGGCACGGATCCGGTCGATGCCGCCAGTGCCCTCCGGCTGCTACTGGCCCGGGTGATCGGCGGAATGGTGTACCTGCGCATCGACAGCGTCCCGGGCAAGACCTATCAGTGTGAACAGTCCGTGGATCTTCATGACTGGCAGCCCGCGGGAGCGGCGGTCCGCGCCACGACCAGCGTCCTGCAGCTTGCGCTGCCGGCTCCTCCAGACACGCAGGCCTATTACCGGGTGCGATTGGTGCCCTGAGGTCGGGTGACGCGGCCATGCCGCCGTACCGAACTGCGGGCGATGGAACTGGTCCTTTCCCGCGTTTTGCGTGGCGTTCGGAGAAAGCCCCGGGCGCGATCCGCCCGGGATGAAGGGGCCGGGAGAGCCGGGAATCGGAATCGCACATCCCGAGGTCGAAACCGGCTGGGGGATGCCGGACCGGTCGACATGAAAAAGAGCAGCAACGCGGCTTGACTGGCCCAAACTCTGTCTCACCATCCCGGTGTGGCGCTGTTTACCATCCAATCGGATTGCCGCTATGAGATCGTGCGCAAGCTGGCCGAGGGCGGGATGGGGATCGTGTATGAGGCGGAGCAACTCGGCGCGCACGGGTTCGTCAAGCGGGTGGCCATCAAGGTGATCCGGCAGCAGTACGCCCGGCAGCCGGAGTTCATCGCCAATTTCATCGGGGAGGCCAAGCTCGTGGCCGACCTTATTCACACGAACATCGTGCAGACGTATCACCTGGGCGAGGCCCATGGCGTCTACTTCATCGCGATGGAACTGATCCGGGGGGTGAACCTCGAGCAGTTTGCCCAGCAACATGTCCAGCGCCGGCGTCGCCTGCCCAAGGAACTGGCCGTGTTCATTGTCAGCCGGGTGGCCCGCGGCCTGGCCTATGCCCATGCCAAGACGGACCGTCACGGTCGTCCGCTCGGCATCGTCCACCGCGATGTCAGTTTCAAGAACATTCTCATTGCGTTCGAAGGGGACGTGAAACTGACCGACTTTGGCATCGCCAAGGCCCGGGGCTATCTCACGGATCAGGAGGGCGAAGTGGTGGCCGGCAAGGCGGACTTCATGAGCCCCGAACAGGCCAGCTTTCAGAAAACGGACAAGCGCTCCGACCTCTTCTCGGCGGGCATCGTGCTGGCCCATCTGTTGCTGGGCTACAACATCTTCAAGGCGGCGACGCCGGAGGAGTCCCGACGGCGCATTCTGGAGCTGCCCATTCCGGATTTTCGAACCCTGGACGAGCGCATTGACGACCGGCTCAACGCCATTCTGCACAAGGCGTTGGCCCGGGATCTGAAGCAACGCTACGGCTCGGCCGACGAGCTGCTTTACGATCTGGAACACTACATCTATCACGCCGGCTACGGGCCCACCAACGAGACCCTCGGCCGCTATATCCGCGAGTTGTTCGACGTGGACACCCAGCTGGTGCCCGCGCCCTCGCCGGCCATGGAGGAGAGCACGCGGTTGGAGGCTCGAGTCCGGCATTCGTCGCAGTCCCGCTGAAACCCGCGAAGTTATGGCGCGACCCGCTTCCCCGAAACGAATCCGTGTGGCTTTGTTGCAACGCGCGGCCTCTGCGGATCCCGACGAGAACCTGCAGCGCACGCTCCAAGCGGCCCGACAGGCCGCGCGGCAGGGCGCCCAGATCATTTGTACCCAGGAGCTCTTCCGCTCCCGGTATTTCTGCCAGTGCGAGAACCACGATTTCTTTCGTCTGGCCGAGCCCATTCCCGGGCCGAGCACGAGGGCCTTTCAAGACCTGGCCCGACGCCACCGCGTGGTCGTGATCGCCTCCCTGTTCGAACGGCGGGCCCCCGGTCTTTATCACAACACCGCGGTGGTGATCGATGCCGACGGCACCCTGCTGGGTCGATACCGCAAAATGCACATCCCCGACGATCCGCTGTACTACGAAAAGTTTTACTTTGCGCCGGGCGACCTGGGCTTTCGCGCCTGGTCCACCCGGTACGGCAAGGTGGGCGTGCTGATTTGCTGGGACCAATGGTACCCGGAGGCGGCCCGGCTGACGGCGTTGCAGGGGGCGCAGATCCTCTTCTATCCCACGGCCATTGGCTGGCACCCTGCCGAAAAGGCCGAGTACGGCGAGAAACAACATGCGGCGTGGGAACTCATCCAGCGCAGCCACGCCGTGGCCAACGGTTGCTATGTGGCCGCCGTCAACCGCGTGGGCCACGAACGCATCCCCGGCGCGGTCGGAGACGGCATCGAGTTCTGGGGGCAAAGTTTCGTGGCCGGTCCGTCCGGGGAGCTGCTGGCCAAGGCCCCGGTGGACCGGGAGGAGATCCTCATGGCGGAGGTGGACCTGGAAGCCGTGGATGTGACCCGCACGCACTGGCCGTTCTTGCGGGATCGGCGCATCGACGCCTACCAGGGTCTCACGCGGCGCTGGTTGGAATCCCCGGAGGAGTGAGCCCCGGCCGTGACGGCTCGCCCCGGCCGCGGCCTCCGGCATTGCCCTTGCCAGCGCCACCGGCTCGCTCATCATGGCCCCGATGAACAAGGAACAAGTCGCCGCCATCCTGACCGAGATCGGCACCTTGTTGGAGCTCAAGGGCGAGAACCCCTTCAAAACCCGCGCCTATTTCAACGCCGCCCGCGCCATCGAAAGCCTCGACGAGCCGCTGGAAACCGTGGTGGCCGAACAGCGGCTGGGCCAGATCAAGGGCATCGGCGAGAGTCTGCAGCAAAAGATCACCGAACTGGTCACCACCGGGCGGTTGCCGTACTACGAGGAACTCAAAGCGTCGATTCCTCCGGGATTGATCGAGCTGTTGGAGATCCCGGGCCTCGGGCCCAAACGCATCCTCACCCTGCGCGAAAAACTCGGCATCGAATCCGTGGAAGCCCTCGAGAAGGCCTGTCGGGAGGGCAAGGTGGCGGCCCTGCCCGGCTTTGGGGAGAAAACCCAGGCCAACCTGCTCGAGGGCATCGAGCGCCGGCGCAAATACGCCACGCAACATCTGTTGAGCGAGGTTTGGGCGGCGGCCGAGCCGCTGCTGGAGTTCCTGCGCCAGCACCCGCAGGTCATCCGCTGCAGCCCCGCCGGCAGCCTCCGCCGCAGCAAGGAGGTCGTTGGCGACCTGGACCTGCTGGCCTCCTCGAAACAACCCGCCGCCGTCCTGGACGATTTCGCCCGCCAGCCCGGCATTCTCAAGGTGCTGGCCAAGGGCGACACCAAGGCCAGTGTGCTGCTGGAGGGCGGACTGCAGGCCGACCTGCGCGTCGTCTCCGATCGGGAGTTCCCCTTCGCCCTCATGTACTTCACCGGCAGCAAACAGCACAACATCGTCATGCGTCAACGCGCCATCGAACGCGGCCTGCGCCTGAACGAATACGGCCTGTTCCGTTCCAAGGAGGAGACGCGCGACCCCAAACTTCTGATCCCGTGCAAGGACGAGGCCGAGGTCTTTCAACAGCTCGGCCTGCATTACATCCCCCCGGAGCTCCGCGAGGATTTGGGCGAGTTCGAAGCCGCCGAGAAAGGTCCCCTGCCGCGGCTGTTGGAATGGACCGACCTGAAGGGCTCGATGCACAACCACTCCACCTGGAGCGACGGTCACAACACCCTCGAGGAAATCGTTCAACTGGCCCAGTCCCTCGGCCTTTCCTACTGGGCCATCACCGACCATTCCCGCTCCTCTTTCCAGGCCAACGGACTCGACCCGGACCGGTTGCGCCAGCAGATCCGGGCCATCCGCGACATCAATCGCCGCCTCGAAGACCAGGGTTCCGACTTCCGCCTGCTGGCCGGCACCGAGGTGGACATTCTCCGGGATCGACTCGACTTCGACGACGACCTGTTGGCCGAGCTGGACTTTGTCATTGCCAGTCTCCACGTGCCCGCCAACAGCGAGGCCGAAAACACCAGGCGCCTCATCCGGGCCGCGCAAAACCGGTTCGTCCACGCCCTGGGTCACCCCACGGGCCGGCTGTTGCTGGAACGCGAACCCTACCCGGTGAACCTGTCCGCGGTCATCGATGCGTGTGCCGAAACCGGCACTTGGATCGAACTCAACTGCAACCCGCGACGCCTGGACATGGACTGGCGGCACTGGCCCGCGGCACTTCGCAAAGGGGTGCGCTGCGTGCTGGGCCCCGATGCCCACCGGCGCGAGCACGCCGCCTACCTCAAACTCGGCGTGGCCGTCGCCCGCAAAGGCTGGCTCCGTCGCGAAGACGTCATCAACACCCTGCCGTTGCCCCAACTCCGCCGTGCCCTGCGCCGCAAACGCGACGCCCGCTGAAGTCCCATTCCCAACCTTGCCCACCCCGCGAACCTGCGCCACTTTGCTCCCATGAGGCGGGCCCTTTCGATTCCGACGCTGGCCGCACTGGCTGCGATTCTTCTGGCCGGTGGGTTGGGGCTGTATGTCTGGCTCGACGCCCGGGAGACTCGCCTTCAGGGCCGGTCGGTGCGGGCCTGGGCCTTTGCGTATCTCGGGCCGGACGCCCCACGGCGTGAAGAAGCGGCTCAGGTACTGCGTTCCGCCCAAGACGGCGCCGTGCGCGACCTGGTGCGGATGGTCCGAACCCCGGATCCTCCCCTGACCCCGCTGTTGAAGTTCGCCGAGGGCCGGTTGCCCGAACCGATCGTCCGGTTCCTGCGCCTGCGGATTCGGCCCGCCGACGCCTCGGCCGCCCGCATCGCCGGCGCGTACGCTCTGGGGCTCCTGGGTCCGCAGGCGGAGCCGGCCGTGCCGCACCTGGCGGAGTTGCTTCGACGCGGCCAGCCCGCGGAACGTTGGGCCGCCGCCACCGCGCTGGGTCGCATCGCCACGCCGGCCGCGGTGCGCGTTTGCGTCGACCTGCTGGCCGCCACGAATCTGAGCCTGCATCATCCCGCAGTGTACGCCCTCGGCGAAATGGGCAGTGCCGCGGCAGAAGCCGCACCCCTGCTCATCCAGGCGCTCGGCCACCCGGAAGGAGCCGTGCGCGCCTCCGCCGCCGATGCACTGGGCCGCGTCAGCCACGAACCGTCCCGGATCTTTCTGGCGGCTGCGCAGGCGGGCCCATCGAATGCGCGCCGGGAAGCCATGCAAGCCCTGCAGCGCAATCCGCCGCCTCCAAGGGCCGGTGTGCCGGTACTGCTGGAGCTGCTGGAAGATCCCGACCCTGCCATTCGAGACCAAGCCGCACAAACCCTGCGACGCATCGCGGGCTCGCAGCCTCGCGTGCAGGAAGCCCTTAAACGGCTGGAGGGAGAGGGCCAGCCGGGTGAACCGGGTTCACCCGCCCCCATCCCCTGAATCCCGGCACCCTCCGCTGCGGGTCACCACCTGCCGTCCCGCAGGTCACGGGTGGATGCCGGTGCATCCGTTCCGGGGTGGGGGCGTGTCCCTCATTGGCGCCTGGCCCCGTTACCGCGTGCCGGGTCGGTCAGTGCCGCCCAATCTTCGGGGGCATTGCAGTTTCTGAAATTCGAGCCTGCATCGACGGGGACGGGCCAGAAGATCACCGCGCCCTCGCGCTGACACTGCTCCGCAAAGCGGTGCACTGCAGGCTGGCCCCGCTCCAGTTGCGCCACGGCCCAGGGGTGCGCCCGGCGCGGGTACACGGCCAGCAAGGGCTCCAACCGGCCCTGCCACACGGGCACCACGCCCCGCTCCGACTCGCAGCGCGCCAGCAACTCGAGGAGAAACTCGACTTCCACGCAGGGCAGGTCCACCGCCAACACGAGCAGCAGGGGAGTCGTCATCGCTGCCAGGCCGCGTTCGACCCCCGCCAATGGTCCTGCGTCCACGAACCGGTCCTGCAGGACCGGACAGTCAAACGCAGCGTAATCCGCGTCGGGGCGCCCGGAAATGAAGACCTCCGCGGCACCGGCCGCGCGCAGCTTCGTCAACTGATGAGCCAACAGGGGCTGCCCGGCCCGGGCGAGGAACGCCTTGTCGCGGCCCATCCGCGCGGACCGTCCCCC